>CAVPWD010000009.1:0-59741 GCA_963709385.1 uncultured Acidobacteriaceae bacterium | reverse complement strand
CAGGATGTCTGGCTACAAGCGGTCTGAAATCATTAACGGAAGCGTCCGCCGTCCCGGATCTTTCGTGCCGCTTCTTCAAGGAAGTCGTCGACATGCTGGCCCGGCTGTGTTTCTAATCCAGTCTTCCCTTTGATCCTGGCCGCAATCTTACTCGCGGTATCCAGACGAACCCCCGGATCTAGTTCCCACCGCCGGCTCAAGTACGTCTCGATCAGAACGAGTTCGTCGGCCGTCGCTTGCCCCGCTCCGGGTGCGGTCGAACTCGATTGGGCAGACGTGCTCCACGATGGCCGCAGTTCTTCGGTCGGCTTCTCATGCACCACGACCGTGCCGGCGACAAAATCACCCAGCCTACGGCTTTGCCGGTTGCACATCATGCACACCAGACCGACGCCGTAGATTCCCGGCATCACGTCCACGGCCCGCATCAGATTTCGTCCCACCGCTTCAAACGCGTTGATCGGTCTGCCGGACTCTTTGATGACTCGGATGCCTGCATATCGCTTGCCAGGCGTTTGTCCCTTCCAGAGAATCTCGAAGATCGCGAAATATCCCCAGTAAACGGCGAACAGAATAAAGATGGCCATGGCCGGACCGATCAGGCGTGGAAGAAAGTTGAATGCCGAAAACCCCAGCGGCAACATGATCATGAAAATAATTGCCGTTATGAAATAGAGCGCCGCCTGGATTAAAGTATCAATGGCAATTGCGAGGAATCGGCTTCCGATTCCCGCAAGCGGCAGTTCCAGTGCAATTTGCTCTGGAGTATCAATATCGAGTTGTTCGAACGAGTCCATGCGTTGACTAACGACGATGATTTCCACTCGCTGGCTGGAGAAACGCAAACCGCACTGGAGCAAGCTGGAGTCGTTGCTCAATCAAAGCGCCAAAGGGGGCTTGAAGTCGCTCTCGCGTTCCGATCTGCAGGAACTGAGCCTGCTCTACCGCCAGACAGCGGCCGACCTGGCCGCCATCCGCGAAGACCGCGGCTCCGTGCACTTTGCCCGCTACGTCAACCAGTTGCTCGTGCGCGCCCACAATACCATCTATTCCGGGCACCGGGCGAGCCCCAAAGCACTTTTTTTGTTCTTCTGGCAAACCTACCCAAGGGCTTTTCGCCGGA
This sequence comes from uncultured Acidobacteriaceae bacterium, assembly GCA_963709385.1. Lineage (GTDB taxonomy): Bacteria > Acidobacteriota > Terriglobia > Terriglobales > Acidobacteriaceae > Sulfotelmatobacter. Next base: position 58,618 of record CAVPWD010000009.1, on the reverse strand, counting down.
ACCTCAAACACTGCCTCTTGGCGACTCTGATTTTTGCCGTGGCTGGACTAGTGGGCGCGGTTCTCACCTACCAGAATCCTGATTTCAAAGTGAAGTTGCTAGGGCCGCAAATGGTTGAGACGATCGATCGCCACGAAATGTGGACGCATTCCATCGTGGGTATCAAGCCGCTGGCCTCCAGCGCCATCATGACCAACAACATGAGCGTGGGCTTCACTACCTTCGCGCTCGGCATCACCGCAGGTCTGGGAACGATCTACATGATGGCCTTCAACGGGCTACTGATCGGGGTCATCGGTATGGCGTGCTGGCTCTCCGGCATGAGCCTGCAGTTGTGGAGCTTCGTTGCGCCGCACGGTGTGCTGGAATTGCCCGCCATCTTCATCGCAGGTGGCGCAGGACTGCGGATCGCGCAGGGCCTATTATTCCCCGGAGTCTTGCCCCGGAAAGATTCACTGGCGCAAGCTGGCATCGAGGCCGTGCAACTTCTGCTCGGAACCATCCCTATTCTCATCGTGGCCGGTCTGATCGAAGCGTTCGTCTCCCCGACCAGCCTTCCGGTCGCGCTAAAGTTCTCGATGGCCGCGGCGTTATTTGTGCTTTTGGGAGTCTATCTCTTGGGGATGTCGCGCAAACCCAGCCAAACTCAGAGTTGATTCCGTTCCTTGATCTGCAGATACGCGTTCACGAGCGCGGCGGAAACGGCGCTCGAACTCACTTCCATCGCCAGCGCCCCGCGCTCCCGCAGCCGCGCCAACAGCAGTTCGCGCCGGTGAACCATCTCCTGTGCCGCTGCCACCTTATACATTTCGGATTCGCTCCGCGGTGTTCTCGCGGCCAGTTCGCCCAAGTCTGGCTGCCCGATCACCACGAACAACACCAGATGCCGCGGCATCATCATCGACGCGGCCTCGATCACTTCCGGAGTCATCGCGGTTTCCGCCAGGTCGGTCAGCCACACCACAAGGCTGCGACGTTTCTGATCTGTCAGGAGCCGGCCCGCCATCTGAAAGTGATCGGCCTCGGCGGCCTCTTCGTGTACCAACGCCAGCTGTTCAATCAGCTGCCGCAAATGGGAGCTCCCTTTGGCCGCCGGAAGCTGCTGTCGAATCCCGCGCCCATAAGCGATGAGTCCCACTCGGTCGCCGGAGTACAACGCAACCTGCGCCAGGCTCAGCGCCGAGTTAACTGCCTGATCCAGTTTGCTGAAGGCGCCCACGCGCGCCCGCATCAATCGCCCTGAATCAATCACAATCCACACTGCCTGGCTGCGCTCGATCTGGTACTTGCGCGTGACCAGCTTGCCGCGCCGGGCCGCGGCGGTCCAGCAGATATCGCGGTATTCATCTCCTTCCCGATACTCGCGCAGGCTCTCGAACTCGCGGCCAATCCCGCACACGCGCGCAAGCCGCTTCTCCAGTGCAACATGACGGCTGCGCAGCAAATAAATCGATTGCCGCTTGGCCTCGTCAAGGTTCGGATAAATCCGCACCGTCTGCCCAAGGGGAGCCCGCACCCATCTCTCGGCAATGCGCAACAAACTTTGGTAACGCACATAGCCGTCCCCGAGCTTGGCGTCTCCTCGTTGCACTGGACGGATGCGATAGCTCTCCGTCCCTTCATTTCTCGCCCTCCCCCGAATCGCGAGCGTCGGAGGCTTATCCCTCAACTGCAGGGGAACGGCGTCGATCACCGTGGCGTGGATGCTGGTGCCCGAGGAATTCGTCAGCGTGACATCCACGTCCGATGAAACCGACAATGCCGCGGGCGAGCGCCACGATCGCCTCACCTTGAGTTGTGCAGGCTTGGGCAGTTGCGCCAGATCGACAAGCCACGCCAGTAACACGAGACCATCCCACGCCAGCAGAGCATACACAAATCGCAGATCGAAGAACGCCGGCGCCAGCCAGACAAGTCCGACGAAGAGCAACATGAAAAATCGATCCCCGAACGCCACGCCCAGGCGCTTGTAGGATTTCACTTCCGCCTCAACCTCGGGTGGAACCAGCCGGCCCAGATCGCTCACTTTGGAACCTCGACTGCGCGCAGCACATCTTCGAGCACCTGATCCGGGGTTATGCCTTCGAGATCAGCCTCCGGCCGGAGCATGATCCGGTGCCGCAGGACCGGGCGCGAACAGGCCTTCACGTCATCGGGAATCACATAGTCGCGCCCGTCCATCGCGGCGAACGCCTTCGACACCGCCATCAGACTGACCGCGGCTCGCGGACTCGCTCCCAGCGACAGCGATGGCCAGTCGCGGGTCCGGCGCACGATCTGCACGATGTAGCTGAACAGTGCTTCCTCCACTGTCACCGACTTGACCTCCTGTTGCGCTTGCTGGAGCAACCCCGGAGGTATCGGAGTCAAGTTCATCTTCTCCAGTTCCCGAGATTCAAATCCCCTCTGCACATTGGCCAACAACATAACTTCATCCTGTGCCGCTGGATACGTAACTCGCAGCTTGAGCAGGAAACGGTCGAGTTGCGCTTCCGGCAGCGGATACGTTCCTTCAAACTCAATCGGATTCTGCGTGGCAAACACGGTGAAAAACTGCGAAAGCGGATACGTCTTACCGTCGATCGTAACCTGATGCTCCTCCATGCACTCCAGTAACGCCGCCTGCGTTCGCGGAGGCATGCGGTTCACCTCATCTACCAGCAACAGGTCTGTGAACACCGGGCCCTGATGCAACTGAAACGCGCTGGTCGCCATGTTCAGAATGTTGGTGCCGACAATGTCGGCCGGCATCAAGTCGGAGGTGCATTGCACGCGCTGAAACTCCAGCCGCATCAGGCGTGAAAGCGCCTTCACCGTAAGTGTCTTTGCAATTCCGGGAACTCCCTCCAGCAGCACGTGCCCCCGGCAGAGCAACGCGACGATGCACTGGTTGCGCAACTCATCCTGCCCAACCACGACCTTGCTCATCTCCTCATGTAAGTGCCGCACCAGCTCTGGAACCGCGTTCATTAACCTTTCTCCTTCCGGGCGCCCTGAAACAGTTTCAGGCGAACCACGTATTCATCGAGTTCCTGTACGAGTTGCAGCGCCGCCGGCGGATGCAGATAAGGATCGGTCTTCGCCGATTCGCAGCGCCGCAGAACCCCGACGAAATGATCATCAACGAATGCCCAGCGATCCCGTACGGCCAGCTCCAGGTCGGCCACGGAAATGTTGCTCGCGACCCCCAACCGCCGGGTCAGCCAGTAGCGAAACCGCTGGTAACAGATGTCCACCGCAACCGATGCGGTACCCGCATTCTCATAAAGTCCTCCCAGCGTCTGCACGAATTCGAGGGGCGACAGTCGAACCTCCGAAGCCGGCTTGCAGATTGGCCCGCTCCGCCGCGAAAACGTAGCCAGTACTGCAAGCCCCAGAAGCAACAACTGCAGCCCCAGCCACCTCAGCGGGGAGTGCACGATCGAGGAAGCCAGCGTCTCCCGATAGCCGTGTATGTATTCATCCCACAAAACCTCGCTCTTCGCGTCGCCCAGGCTCGCAAGGAAGAATCCCAGATTTCCCTGTTCCGTCAGCCCGGCATTCGTCAGCGGCGTAGCCGAAGCCCACCACAGCACTTCCCCGCGGCCGTAGGGATATTTCACAACCACTGTGTGGTCTCCCTCTTTGTACAGCGGATACACCGCGGCATAGGTCTGCCAGTGCGACTGCGGCGCCAGGACAATCTCCGGGGCCGCACGAGTGATCTCCGAAGGCGAAACGGCCGACGCGTTCTTCCAGGTTCCTCCCTCAAAAATGTCAGGCACGGATTCATTCTCGGGAAGAAATGTACCGGCAAACATCCCCGTCGCGATCACATGTCCGCCCTCGGAGATAAACGCTTTCAGTCGCTCCCGCTCATCACGGGTAGGAGCCTCGATCGGCTCAGCCAGAATGAGCGTCTTCCCCATCGCTTGCGGGAGTTCATTGAGCGGCCTTTCCCAGCGCTCCTCCCGGTATCCGGTTCGAGACAGCAGAAGGTATGCAGCTTTGGCTCCCCCGGAAGCGGTCGAGTAACTGCTGGGGAATTCCGCCTTCGTTCCTCCCTCGCCGCCGAACACCGCAGCTCCAGCAATCAGCAGGACGAAGACGCATACTGCAGCCAGCAAAAGCTTGCGATCCTTGGGGTCGACCTTCAGTGGCATCCCAGCTTCCCCAGTTCCTTCAGCGTCTCTGAAAAGGTTTCTTCACCGGCATCCCGCTTCGCGTACCACGCAAGCTCGAACATGCGGGTGAGAGCAGTCAGCGTCTCGCGATGCTCGCTCGCACTCGAAAGCAGCCGCAAGTATTCCCGCGGAGTTCGCGCCCGGTCCGGCTTCCACGTCCCCTGGCGCTCCAGAAAGGAAATCCCGGCCCAGTACGCCAAATGAATCGCCTCGCGCCACTCTCCTCGAACCGCCGCCGCGCGTGCTTCAGCCAGCCAGATGGTCCACTCCTTCGCCGAAATTGGGATGTCCTTCAGCACAACGCCCTCAATCTCATTCCCGCGCCAGATCGTGCGATAAGCGAAGTATCCCAAGGCGAGTACGGCGAGACCCATCAGCCCGTAGACGAAAAACCTGCCGATGGTCGGAATGGAGGATGATCGGAATAGGCGCTGCATAAGGTGAAGAATGAGTGCCAGCAACCGCTGCTTGAACCGATCGACCCAGGTTGGCCCCTGCACGTCGCGAAACTCCGGACGCGAAAGAATCGAGGTTAACTCTGCCCGGCTTGCCGAAACGTCGACGGGAGGCTCTTCAAATCCATCCAGATCATGGCGCAAACTCTGGACCCATGCGCGAATTGCCGTCGCACTCGCTAGGTTCTTTTCCTTCTCATATCGCCGGATCTCCCGTTGCAGTCCTTCCGTCGATACGTCGAATTCATGCTGATCCGTGCGGACGCGCCAGCTCTGCGGCAGATCGCGCAATGGTTGTGGAGTGGGGCCGTCTGAGCTGTCCAGTTGCTGCGTCACCGACAGCAGCCGGTCCAACTCCGTGCGATATTCCACGGCAGTGAGCGCGACGCCTCCCGCCGAATCCGCCCGGCACCACACGGCGGCCAGCAGAAAGCACGCCAAGACGTAGGTCCGCCTTGCAGTCATGCGCCTGCTTGTGCGGGAGAGCCTGGGAGTGCCTGTGCGTCCAGCGTCATCATCATCAGTTGCAGGTCAAACGCTTCTTTGCGCACCCGCTCGTCGTAGTACACCAGGGAGAAGGCGATAGTGGCGAGAGGCCCAACCAGGCACTGCGAAACAAAAGTTGCCACCAAGGATGCCACCTGCCACCCGCTCGCCATACCCCGCATCCCACGGGCGCCGATGCCCGCCGCGAGCAGTATCGGCCACTGCAACAGCCAGCTCACGGCAAAGCTCAGCACGATAAAGAGCAGCCAGATGACAAAGATGCGGCCGCGATCCCCTTTCGTAAGGTCAGAACTTCGCGACATCGCATCCGTGGCGCCTTTGTTCTCTAGGATCTTCACTGGCACGGCTAGAGACCACATCAACGCGAGTAAAACGCCCGGCACAATCAAGGCGATGAAACCTAACCCTACGCCCAACCCGACGAGGATCGAGAGTCCTATTACGCCACCAATCTCGCCCTTCACCCGCGAGAACGAATCCATTACGCTGGCCGGGCGATCGAGGTGAACCTGCGAAACCGCGACCACCGTTGCGGCTTGTGAAGCCGCAGCAGCAATCACCGTCAGGAACGCCGCTCCCAAGCTAAAGAAAAATGTCGATAGGATATTTGAAAGCTGGTTCGCCGGAGATCTAACCGCGACTCCAAGACACTGGAAGGCAAGAACTATGAGGTGCGGAAGAGCAAAGATACCGAGGAACAAACCAAAGTTGCTGCGATAAAGAGAGAACGTCCGGTCCAGCAGTTCTCCCGTACTCAAGGGCCTGAGTGCTGTCGTCATAACTCTCCTCTCGGGCAACCTCGAACTTTGCCCGGCATGGTAGCACACCCTCGACCTGTAGCCGGTAAAACCTGAGCCCCGCCCCGTCTACTCATCCGTTACTATGAAATGCCTGCTAATTACTCTTGCGAGTGTACCGCCTTGCAGTGTGAGTCGACCTGCTCTTGTAGAGACTTCTGATACTCTCGCGGTTTGGCCGATGGCTCGAACTCTTCGCTCTGAAGACGACGCCGGGACACGAGCTTGCAGTTGGCCTCCACGGGGATGTCGCCGAGCCATTTTGTTACGCCTATGATCGGCTTCTTCATCGGCGGAGATCCTCAGAATAGCCGCCCTTGTAGAGAGGACTCCAACTTGACCGGTTTCGCGCATGCTGGCTCAACTTGGCACCACTTTGCCTGGCTCCTTAATGGCAGCGTTGGGTCCTCCACCTTTGGATCGCTTGTACCCCAGCAGCGTTCGGCCGACACAATTCCGGCTGCGGAGTGGGCCCGCGACAACCTCTGGCAGGGGACACACGATCCAGTTGAGCGCGGTATATTCCTTCTAACCGTACTGGCCGCCTTCCCTTCCAGGGATGGCGGCCTCACGCCATGACCAAACACGTTCTCATTGAAGTCTGCGTCGACTCAGTAGCGTCGGCAGTGGCCGCGCAGCGGGGCGGGGCGACCCGGATCGAGTTGTGCAGCGATTTGATTGAGGGAGGAATCACTCCCAGTGCCGGACTGATCGGCATGGTCCGTGCCCGTGTCTCCATCGGCCTGCAGGTCATTATTCGCCCCCGCGGGGGGGACTTCTGCTATTCCGAAGAAGAAGTCGAGATCATGCGGCGCGACATCGCCGTCGCCAAGGAACTGGGCGCCGACGGCGTCGTTCTCGGCATCCTGGATGTCGATGGTCATGTCGATGTCCACTGCACCCGCCGCCTGGTCGAGTTGGCGCGCCCACTCAACGTCACCTTCCATCGCGCCTTCGATATGTCCGCTGACCTGTTCCGTTCGCTCGAAGACGTTTGCGCCACCGGGGTGGACCGGCTTCTTACCTCAGGCGGCGAACAAAAATGCCTGCAAGGCGCCGCAACCATCGCCCGGCTTGCCGAGTCGGCGCGCGACCGCATCATTATCATGGCCGGCGGCGGCATTGGCCACCACGACGCCGCTGCCATCATCGAGCGCACCGGGGTCCGCGAGATTCATGTGGGATTAAGTACTCCGGTCCCCAGTCCGATGCGCCACCACAACCTGCGCCTGTCGATGGGCAAGATCCGGGGACGAGAATACGAGCGCGCCCTGGTGCTCGAAGAGAATGTACGCAATCTGCAAAGAGCCATCTTGCAGGCGAAAAGTTAGCCAGTGCGGGGTGTGATTCCACGTACCAACTGAGGCAGAGCGAATGCCGATAGAAGCCGGAGATGGCCGGGCGAGAGGAATTCTTCTAATATGGAAGGCCGCCGATAGAGGCTCAGAGGCGTAGTTTGCAAGCCGTACGATTCATAGTTCTATGGACAGAAGAACATTCTTAAAGCGATCAAGCATGGCGGCTCTGGGTCCGCTGGGGGCGCGCGAGCTATGGGGAGCCGTAAAGAATCCCGAGCGCGCAGCTGCCGGGATTCGGCGGCGGCGACCGTCGGATGCGAATTGGCCCTCGCAGGCAGCGTGGAAGCGGCTGCATGATGAGGTCGATGGAAATTTGATTCCCGTAGAGTTTCCGATCGAGGCTTGCCTCAAAGACACGGGAAGCGCCGTTTGCCAGAGTTTGTTCAACGATATTCACAATCCCTATTACATCGGAGACCAGCCCGGTTTGACGCAAACCTTGGGATGGGTGGACGCGTGGGTGAGCAAACCCAGCGTTTACGCCGTGGCGGCAAGCAATGCAGATCACATCGCGGCGGCGGTGAACTTCGCACGGGAAAATGATTTGCGGCTGGTGGTGAAGGGCGGGGGGCACAGTTATCAGGGAACTTCGAACGCGGCCGATTCGCTGCTGGTGTGGACGCGGCGCATGCACGACATCACCATGCATGAAACCTTTGTTCCACAGGGATGCAAGGGCAGGCATGCCCCACAACGCGCGGTGACGCTCGGCTCTGGTGCGATTTGGATGCAAGCGTACGACGCGGTGACGACAAGAGGCGGCGCGTATGTGCAAGGCGGCGGCTGCACTACGGTCGGCGTGGCGGGCCTGGTTCAGAGCGGAGGCTTCGGAAGTTTTTCGAAGCACTATGGAACCGCGGCGGCGGGATTGTTGGAGGCGGAAGTAGTGACCGCGGATGGGAAAGTGCGTATTGCGAATGCATGTACGAACCCTGAGCTGTTTTGGGCGCTGAAGGGCGGCGGAGGAGGAACATTCGGCGCAGTGAGCAAAGTGACGCTGCGCGTACGGGAACTGCCGGAGTTTTGGGGTGCGGCGATTCTTACCGTGAAGGCCGCGTCGGACGAGGCCTTTCGGCGTTTGTTGCGCTACTTCGTCGATTTTTATCGAGAGCATCTCTTCAACGATCACTGGGGCGAGCACGCGCGGATTACGAGCCACAATGTGCTCGACTTACTGATGGTGTGTCACGATCTAAGTACGGAAGAGGTAAAAAAGATATGGCAGCCCTTTCTGGATTGGGTGGCGCGCTCGCCGGCCGCTTACGCGATCGAGGGACAACCGATTCTGGGCAGTATGCCGGCTCGGCATTGGTGGGACGTGGAGTGGAGGAAGCAGAACCATCAAACAGTTTTTAATTTGGACCAGCGGCCGGGAGCGAGTTCAAACAACGCATGGTGGACGGGAGACGCCGGGCAAGTGGCGTGGTTCCTTTACGGATACGAATCGTTGTGGATGCCGGCGTCTCTGCTCGAAGACAATTCGCAGGAGCGGCTCGCGCAGGCATTGTTCGCCGGTTCGCGCCACAAAACCATCGAGTTGCATTTCAACAAAGGGTTGGCGGGAGGGCCGCGCGAGGCATTGGAGGCGACACGCGATACAGCGACGAACCCCGCGGTCCTGAATGCGTTTGCACTGGCCATCGTGGGCGACGCAGGCGGGGGATATCCTGGTGTGCGCGGCCATGAGCCGGACGTTGAGGCCGGACGAAAATCTCGGCAAGAGATCCATAAGTGCGTAAATGAGTTGCGCGCCATCACGGCGGACGACGGAGCGTACGTTTCGGAGAGCAATTTCTTCCAGGAGAACTGGCAGCAAGCATACTGGGGAAGTAACTACGCACGGCTGGCATCGGTGAAAAAGAAATACGATCCAACAGGATTGTTTTTTGTGCATAACGGCGTGGGCTCGGAAGAGTGGAGCGAGGACGGGTTTGTGAGGAAGACTTAGGAATTAGTAGTCGAAACTCGACAGTAACGGCACCGCATTGGTGAAATGCAGTGCGCGACTACCAGTTCATCTGACGCATCCGCTCAAGGATAAGCATGCTGTAGTTATTCATGCGCTCAGGCCTTCGCTTCAGGGGAGCCGGCAGGATCGCGGCGAGCCGTGCCGCCTGTTCGCGATCGATATTCCGGGCCCCGGTTCCGTAGTAATAACGACACGCCGCCTCCGCACCATAAATACCAGGGCCCCATTCAACCACGTTGAGATAGATCTCCAGAATGCGCCGCTTGCCGAGGACGAACTCGGCTACCGGCACCAGTGTGAACTCCACACCCTTGCGGAGGACGGAGCGGCCCGTTCCGAAAAACAGGTTCTTTACAAGTTGCTGCGTAATCGTGGAAGCTCCGCGAATGCGATCGCCTTCCACATCGCCTTCGGCGGCGATTTGGATCTCGTGCCAATCGAACCCATGGTGCTGGTAGAAGCGCGCGTCCTCCGCGGCGATCACAGCGTGCTGGAGATCGGGCGAGATTTGGCTGAGCGGAATGAATTTGTAGCTCTCATGATACGGAGTGTGGTGACTCCAGGCTTGCAGCCGACGCTGGATGTGAACTGCGGTTGACGGTGGATCGATCCACCGGGCCGACAGAAGCATCAGCGCGGCAAGCGACCAAACCAGCACCACACCGATGACAAGCCATCGAACAAAGGATCGGAGAAAACCTTTGCGAAGCGGAGTATTGGGGGGTGGTGCGTCTGGCTTTTCAGTCACATGTCAGAATAATAGCCCAGGCTGTCGGCCGATCAGCGCTTCGGATGTAGCCGCGACTATACGTGTGTTGACGTTGAGCCGATAAGGAGGCAAATGGCTAGATAGCACCGTAGCACCACTCTCCTTCGAGAGTCCAGTCGCCCCATCACCCAAGTGGACTTCTACGCCCGAGTCAGCACCCTCGACAATCAGGATCCCGAAATGTAGCTTGCCCAACTGCGGGCGAGGCTTGTCAGCAGCCGGGGCGAACCTGATTCCCTCGGGACGGCGCCGTGACTTGGTAGAATCAGTCGCCGACGAGATCAGGAGAGCGGGCGGGGGTTCGCTCGTAATCCGTGCGATGTGGCTGACCGGTCGAGTCTGTGACGGGTCATTTGTTTGCGGTAGCCGGTGGCTTCCTCGCCAGCGGAGTGAACCGGTGAACGAGTTGTGCCGCTAGCCGCCGCGTCGGCTCCGATGAACCGGACTCTCCCCAGGTATTCGTTATGAGTTTCCGGTCTGCTGCCAACCCGGATGCGAATCGAAGCCTGGCGCTTATCCGCAACGCCCGCAAGGGAGCTTCGAATCCGCAGAAATGGAGACCTCGGTGAACTTCATCAATGACGATTTTCTCCTCTATTCGAAGACGGCTCGCCGGCTCTACGAAAATTATGCCGAATCGCAGCCTATTCTGGACTATCACTCGCACTTGTCCCCCCGCGATATCGCGCAAGACCGCCGCTTCGGCAATCTTTTCGAAATCGCGCTTGAAGGCGATCACTATAAATGGCGGGCCATGCGGGCCAATGGCATCTCCGAACGCTACTGCACCGGCGATGCATCGCCGAAAGAAAAATTTCTCGCCTGGGCGCGTACCGTGCCTTCGACGATCCGGAATCCGCTTTATCACTGGACGCACCTGGAACTGAAGCGTTACTTCGAAATCGAAGAACTGCTGTACGAGCGCTCTGCGGAAACCATTTGGGAACGGGCGAATTCCATGCTCTCAAAGGGCGATCTGACGACCCGGGGTATTCTCAGGAAGTTCAACGTGCAAGTCTTGTGTTCCACCGACGATCCTTGCGACACTCTTCAGGATCATCTGACGGTGAATGGCAGCGATTGCGGCTTTCGCCTCTATCCGACATTCCGCCCGGATCGTGCGCTTCGAGTAACGGCCCCTGACCTTTTCAATCCGTGGGTGGAGCGTCTGGAAGACGCCAGCGACACGGAGATATCCGACTTTGCAGCTTTCCTGCGGGCTCTTGAGCTTCGGCATACGGTTTTCCACAACGGTGGTTGCCGGCTTTCTGATCACGGGTTGGATCATTGCTACGCAACCCCTTGCAGCGAAGCGCGCGCAGCCTCGATCTTTGCCAAAGTTCGGTCCGGCATCGCAGCCAGCCCGGAGGAACATGAAGGGTTCGCTTCTTTCATGATGCTGTTTTTCGGACGTTCTCGATGCAGCCAGGAATTGGACGAAGCAACTGCACCTGGGCGCGCTGCGCAATGTGAACATGCGCCGTCAGCAGGAACTCGGGCCGGATACGGGATTCGATTCGATCGGCGCGTGGCCCCAGGCGACAACGCTTAACGCGTACCTCAATCTTTTGGAGAGCGAGAATGCCTTGCCGAAGACTATCGTCTACAACAACAACCCAACCGACAATTACGCGTTCGCAACGGCTGTCGGAAACTTCCAGGATTCGGCAACCGCTGGCAAGATTCAATTCGGCAGCGCCTGGTGGTTTCTCGACCAGAAGGAAGGCATCGAGTGGCAATTGAATGCGCTGTCAGCCGTCGGCCTGCTCTCGCGCTTTGTGGGCATGGTGACGGACTCCCGTTCTTTCATGTCTTTTCCCCGGCACGAATATTTCCGTCGCATCCTGTGTAATCTACTCGGCGCCGAGATGGAACGGGGTGAATTGCCGAGTGACGAACAACTGATCGGTTCGATTATTGAGAAGATCTGCTTCAGTAATGCCCGCCACTACCTGGGGCTGGAATCGGGAGTGAAACGACCACCCACGACGACCGCTGTGTAGGATCGTCATTTCGACTATCGCTCCTAATTTTGTCGTGGCCATGGGACCGGGTGCGGGTGCCCGATAGTCCACCGCGTACCTACGTCGGACGGCAGCGCCCAGGATGCCACCAGAATCGGGATGGTTGCGTTTCACCTCTGTTGCTGAGCCTGGTGGATATACACGATCCTGATCAAGTGGATATTGTCTTACACGACTTCCAATGTCACTCTCCTGCTGGAACGCTAATTACCAGAGGGATGAGCAATGAGAAGCCGAACGAGGTTTGCTGCGCCTGTTTTTGCACTGTTGCTGTCGTTAGTCCTCATTAGCTCTAGCGGCGGACAGAATCAGCCACATAACGCACCCATGTCCGACCCGCAGAGCCAGCCACAGAATAAGGGGAAGGTGGTTTACGTTTGTGCCTGCTTGAAGACGAAATCCTGCTCCTGCATGACTGAAGCCAAGATGGAAGGACCGTGCGCCTGTGGAACCGAGGGTGGGCCGCCTATGAAGGCTGTGCCGCCAGATAGCGATTGGGCAAAACAGAATCGCGATGCGCTAGCGAAGTAATTGGTAGAGTCTCAGTTGAATCTCGGCTCGGTATTCCGCGTAGGCATCATGGGCTTTCGGGAACTCGCGGGGGCTTATTGGCGTAGTCCTTCGATTCACCTAAGGGCTCAAACTCTCACAAGCGCAGGTACATAAAACGCGCCAGGACAAGCAAAATGAGAAACCTAATCTTCGCAATCAACATTACCCTGGATGGCTGTTGCGACCATGCCAAGTTCAAGCCCGATGACGACTTACTTGAACATTACACGCACCTCTTGCGAGAGGAGGCTGGCCTGCTCGTCTATGGGCGTAAAACCTATCAATTGATGGTTCCTTATTGGCCTGATGTGGCAAGAAGCCAGGCCGAGACAAAAGAGGATATCGAATTTGCTCAAGCTTTTGTCTCCAAGAAGAAGATTGTTTTTTCACGATCGTTGGCCAGCGCTGAAGATGAAAATACGAGAATTGTTCGTGCGAACCTCCGCGATGAAATTCTTAAACTGAAGCAAGAACAGGGTAAAAATATTTTGGTCGGCGGTGTAGATGTTCCGTCACAACTGATGGAGCTTGGCCTGATTGACGAATATCGTCTTGTCGTTTCGCCAGTCATTGTTGGCGAAGGGAGACGGTTGTTCGAAGGTGTCAACCTGCCCGAGGAGCGCCAATTAAAACTTGTTGAGTCAAAGACCTTTAAATCAGGATGTGTTGCCCTTCGTTACTTGAAACAGTGACAGGAAAACAGGGGGCAGACGCAACGTTTCCCGGTTTTTCGAACGATCTCCGGATTTTCAAGATCCCGACTCCGATCGGGAGAACCTCCCAGCCGGAGCACTCATTGGGAGGTAAGAATGGTTCGCAGCTTGCGGACCGCCTTGGGGATCTCGTCGACCGCAGTGCTGCCAAAACCCAGGATGAATCCCCGACGGGAGGCCTCGCCCAAGTAAGAAGACGACAGAGGTACGAGCCAAAGGCCCTGGCGGGCCGCCTGATCGGCCACTTCGCCATCACGGACTCCTTTGAGAGTTAAGGAAAGATGCATGCCTGCCTGTTCTCCGGTCACATCCGCCCCATATCCCAGTTCTTTGCGGATGCTCTCGATCAGCACACTGCGGCGTTCCTCATACAGCAGGCGCATTCTTCGAATGTGGCGTGAAAAATGACCTTCGCTGATGAAGTCCGCCAACACCGCCTGATAGAAAACGGGTGGGCAAATGTCCATGGCGAGGCGCACGGCCAAGAAAGCCTCGACGAGGTCAGAAGGAATGACCAGATAACCGAGGCGTAAAGAAGGGAACAGAACTTTGCTGAAAGTTCCGATATAGATCACGCGAGAGTAGCTGTCGAGTCCCTGCAGAGATGCGATGGGCCTGCTGTCGTAACGATATTCGCTATCGTAGTCGTCCTCGATAATCCACGATTCGGATTGCTGCGCCCAGTCAAGCAGCTGCAGACGACGCGACGCGCTCAAGCGTGACTCCAAGCGGATATTGGTGAGAGGGAGAGACCAGCGCGGCCCGCGCAGTGCGGCATCGCTTGATGCCGGCGGCCACGTTCATTCCTTTGTAATCGACGGGAACAGGAATGACCCGGCAGCCATTAAAGGCGAAGACGTTTCGCGCCAGACGATAACCCGGTTCTTCCATCCAGACTCGGCTGCCAGGATCGAGGAGAACGCGGGTCGAGATCTCCAGCGCCTGCTGCGAACCGCTGACGATCATGATCTGCTCGGTTTCGCAACGTACTCCGCGCGCTGTTCTCAGATAGATGGCAATTGCTTCGCGGAGAGCCTCCAGCCCCATGGGGTTTCCGTAGTCAAGAGATTTCGCGTACGTATTTCGGCAGTGACGCGTCACGAGGCGGTTCCAGATTTGAAACGGAAATTGGCCAAAATCTACCTGGCTCACGCCGAACGCGCCCCAACCGCGGCGCCAGGGGCCATTCGTGACCGGGAGAAGGCTAGAAGAGCGCTTCGACACCCGGCGCGATCCGGCGCCAATCCCCGTTCTTTGACCGCCGGTCGATTCGGCCAACGCGACCTGGTCCGGCAAAGACCGGGAGACAACGGTTCCGGCTCCGATGTGACTCTCGAAATATCCTTCGGCGCTGAGTTGAGCGTACGCGTTCAGGACAGGAATGCGTGAGATCCCGAGTTCCGCGGCGAGCACGCGAGTGGATGGAACGCGCTGACCGCCGCGCAAACTGCGATCCACAATCGCCAACCTGTAAGCCTCATAGACTTGACGGTGCAGAGGAGTCGGCGCTTTCCGATCGACCACGATGATGGGGGAAATTCCCGAAGGAGTTTTCTTCATTTCCGCAAAATCATAATGGTCATACTAGATCAACGTCAAATGGGTATTGCTACAAACCACCTCCTGGTTCAGCCTTGACAAAATCGTTGTCGCTGATCTGGAGGATTGCAATGAAACGTTTCTCGCCCGGCGTGCACTCAGAGCCTGGACGCTGCCAAACCCCGCAACTGGCCCCTCGTCGCTTTCCTCCTGTTGTTCCTGAGTGTTGATGGTTCTTGGGCTTCCGGCCTTCGGTCAGGAGGCGACTATCGTTGGGACCGTCACTGATTCGTCGGGATTAGTCGTGCCCAACGCGACGATCATTGTGACCCACACCAACACCGGGCAGGCACGCAGTCTGAAAACCAACGATGCCGGGCAATATGTCGCGCCCGACCTTAACATCGGCAACTATATGGTTCGGGCCGAAGCCACTGGATTCAAGGCTGCCGAGAAGAAGAACATCGTACTGAATGTGAACGACCGCACACGCATCGACTTTGTGATGCAAGTGGGGTCCGTGTCGGAGAGCGTCACGGTCGAAGCCAATGCCGTCGCCGTGCAAGCCGACTCTGGCGATGTCAGCAGCGTAATCACCGGCCAACAGGTCACGGAACTCGCGACCAACGGACGCAGCTTATATAACTTGTACGCCCTGTCGCCGGGCGCCTCCAGCATCCAGGGGATGGGCATGATTGCCACTCCCGTCAGTGGAGATAACAATGTCAGCATCAACGGTCAACGAGCTGGCCACAACCTGCAACTCCTCGATGGCTCGGAAAACTTGGATCGCGGAGGGAGTCAAGCCGCTGTCATGCCGTCTCTTGACGCCATCGAAGAATTCCGCAGCCTCAATTCGAACTATAGCGCCGAGTACGGACTGACCGGAGCCGCAACCATCACCACAGTCGTCAAATCAGGGACGAAACAGTTTCACGCTTCCGCGTGGGAGTTCGATCGCAACGACGCCTTCGATGCGCGTAATTATTTCAACCCCGCGCCAAACAAAGTCGCCGAGTTGCGACTCAACGTTTACGGCTTCAATGCCGGAGGTCAGGTTCCCATGTGGAAGGAGCATCCAACGTTCTTCTTCTACAACATGGAATGGCGCAGCATCATTCAGGGGGGCTTGCTCAACCAAACCGTGCCTCTCGCCAGTGAATATCCGGACGCGGGTGGTGCTGGAACTGGCGCGGTGATTCCGACCACGCTTCCCAACGGCAAGCCGAACATCATCACGGCTCCCACCGGGATTGCCGGCTACGGCGCCAACTGTGCTCCTGGCGTTGCTCCCGCGCCCGGCACGCCTTTCCCGAACAATACGATTCCTGATTGCCTGATCGACAATAACGCCGCAGCCTTGCTCGGCGCAGGCATATTCCCCAAGCCGACCAGCGGTGCGCAATTCATTGGGGGTAATAATTCGCCGACGAATCTGCGAGAGGAAATCGCCCGCGTCGATCATCAGTTCAGCAGCAAATTCTCAGTGTTCGGACACTGGGTTTCGGAGCAGGTTGCGCAGACCTACGGAACCGCTCAGTGGGTTCCCGACAATGTGCCCACGGTCTTCGACACCTTCGGCAATCCCTCCTACAGCGCCGTGATTCATACCACTTACGTGATCAATCCCACGCTGCTCAATGAAACTGCTTTCAACTACGACGGGAACCGTATCCACATCCTTCCGCAGGGCGTGGTCTCAGCCCCATCGAGCTTCACGTTTAACCGGCTGTTTACCGGGCCAAACACCGACAACCGCATACCGTCGATTAACCTGAATGGCAGTACGGGAACGGACTACACTTCGGCGTGGGAACCATGGAACAATACGGCGAACGACTACCAGATCCGCGATGACGTTTCCTGGACAAAGGGCGCACACCAGCTCAAGTTCGGATTCAGTTGGGCGCTCTACAAGAAAGTGCAGGATTATTTCGCACTCACTCAAGGCAACTTCAACTTTAACGGCAGCTTTACCGGGAATGACTTTGCCGATTTCCTGCTCGGCTATGCGCAAGGCTATGAAGAGGACGCGGTCCATTCCAGCGGCCACTGGAACAACGTCTCCTATGCCGCCTACGTTCAGGACAACTGGCGGGTGAACCACCGCTTGACGCTGAACCTCGGCTTGCGCTGGGACGGAGCGCCGCATACTTACGAAGCGAACCAGCAGTCGGCGAACTTTTATCCCAATCTGTATAACCCCGCCAAAGCGGCAACGTTTGACTCGACCGGGAACATTTGCAGCGCTGTGTCCAATCCTCCGTGCAGCAGCCAAAGTCCTGGTCTGGGCACGAGCCCTAGCCCGATCCTGGCAGGTTTGCAGTTCTATGAGAACGGAATCGGAGTTGGCGGCGTCAGCGGAGTTCCCAAAGGTCTCACCAACAACTACTGGCCGGCTTTCGGCCCCCGCATCGGTTTCGCCTATGACCTGACTGGCCAGGCGAAGACGATACTACGGGGTGGTTTCGGCATCATGTACGACCGCGTTCAGGGCAACGATATGTATAACGGAGCGACGAACACACCGTTCGACGCCAGCCCTACGCTGCACAACGTCTCTTTGTCTAACCCGGGCGTTCAGCTCAGCAACGGCAACGCGATCAGTTCAGCAGATTTGCCCGTTCTGCCCGTCGGTATCAGTGGCATCGCGCTCAATTACAAGCCACCGGTGAGCTACCAGTACAGTATCGGTGTTCAGCAGGCGTTGGGACCCCGGTCGGTGCTGGGCATATCGTATGTCGGAAGCCAGGGCCGGCACGAGAACGACTATCGGGAGGTCAATCTTCCACCTGCGAGCGACCTGCCGGCTCTAGTCAGCTCTGGCGGAACTGGCATCAACCAGCTATTCAATTATCTCGGGTACGGTGCAATTCGGCTGTCGGAAGATGAGGCCAACTCGCATTACAACTCACTGCAGGTTGACCTGCACGCCAAGGTGCGAAACGATCTGCAACTCCAATTCGGTTACACGTTTTCGCGCGCTGTGGATTCTTCCGTGAGCGTAGGCAGCGGCGGCGATCTGCAGTCCATCACCAATCCTTACGCAGGGCCGCGCTACGACGTTGGGCCGTCTCTGTTCGACCGCACCAACATCGCATTCGTAAATTTCGTGTATCAGATCCCGCTCTTAAGGAACAGCAGCAACCGCCTTCTGAAAACAACCGCGGGTGGGTGGGCTCTTTCGGGGATCGTCACGATGGAATCGGGAGCTCCCATCAATCTCGGAGTGAGCGGCAAAAACGTGGAGAATCTGTTTCCTGGCGGTTTTTCCGGAAACCGGCCTGATCTGAACGGAAGTATTTCCTATCCAAAGACGGCCAATCAATGGTTTAATCCGTCCGCATTCACGGCCCCAGCTTGCGCCACGGGCCCCGACTGCTACGGGAATCTGGGCTTCGACGCTTTGCGAGGTCCCGGCCGCGACGACTGGAACCTTTCGCTCTTCAAGAATTTCATCATCAGTGAGGAGCGAGGCAGCCGGGTCGAGTTCCGGGTGGAAACTTTCAACACATGGAATCATACGCAGTTCCAGGGTGACGCCAACAACGGCGGCATCAGTATCAATCAAGGAGCCAGCAACTTTGGCGCCGTTACGTCTGCGTTTGACCCGAGGGAATTTCAATTCGGACTGAAGTTATTCTTCTGAAGCTTTCTCAGCGCTGAGCAGCAACTGCCGAGGGGACTCCATTGCAGCCTCACTGGCACGCAGGGAGCGAACTGATTGATGATTTGGCGGCAATCTGCCGCGACCCCGCTGTCTAGCTTGTCGATTTCAGTGAGCCCGGTTTCGCTAGTTGCTGCTTCAGAGAGCAACATGGTGAATTAGTCGCTCTTGCGGCAGTTCCATACAATCAGCCGCCCGCCCACATTCTGACTTTTTTTGGATTACTCGCCGCACAAGCTCGACGCTAACGGTTCGCGCAAGAACCGATCCTCGGCAAAGAGCTCTTAACCAGGCCGAAGCCAAGGCGGGGTCGGCCACGCAACTTGGCAATCACCAGTCCTGTCAAAAAGTCCTGCCCGAAAAACCCCGCGACCAACATTTCAGATACGTGGATTTAACAGCAATGTGACAGATCGGTGACAAGTCCGTCTAGGTCCTGACCTAAGTTTGTGCGGCGACGTTGGTTTCTCCGAGAGCACAAAACCGGATATGCGGGACCTTACAAGTCAAGAGAATCAGCCAGGGCGCTCGGTTCGGTGAGATCACTCTGGATTTCAGAAAGATGGAACTACTGCGGGCGGATCAACCTGTTGATCTGACCCTGCAGGAGTTCAAGGTGCTGAGGTTTTTTGTCGCCAGACCGGGAATTGTCGTCTCACGCCAACAATTGATTACAGCTGTCTGGCGAAAACGGAAGCGTTCCAGTTGCCGGACGGTAGACAACCATATCGCGAGGCTGCGGCAGAAGATCGAAAGTGATCCCACACGTCCTGCATATCTTCTGACCGTGCACGGAATTGGATACAAGTTTGTTCCCGATGGCAGCCTGCGGCCCGTCTGGCAGGAGCATGTTTCGCGCGGAGCCGCGAAAGGCCACTAGGGATCGGCCAAATCGCAGGCCGGAGCAGGGTGATGTCCGTGTGGGCGAGACCGGTGATCAGCTGGGGAAGGTGAGAACGAGCATGGGAACGGGACGCGCGAAAAAGATCGGAATGCAATTGGTGGCGATAGGGATCCTACTGGCGGGTGTTCAGCCTGCATTTTGCATTCCCGCATTCGCCCGCAAATATGGGCTGCCCTGCTCCGCCTGCCATGAAGCCTGGCCCAAGTTGAACAACTTCGGTCAGAACTTTCGCGACAATGGCTACCAGTTGGGCAAAGGGCGTGACGCTCCCATTTATCAGGAGCCGGGATATTGGCCGATCACGTTTCGCATGACGCCGCAGTGGCATCGCGAGAGCGTGAACCCACAGGCTGTCGATCAAATTCCAGGTAACGCCGGCAGCGGGACAGTGCCCTCGACCACCACGACATCGGGCTTCGATCTATCGGCGATTGATCTGGTCGCTGCGGGTACGCTGAACAACAACATATCGTTCATGGCGCAGCCGTTCTTGAGCAACAGCGGTGTTTTCATATCCCAAATGTTTGTCCGGTTCGACAACCTCGCGGGTTCGCGATGGCTGAACGTCAAGGTTGGAAAATTCGAACTAGATACGCTGATTTCCGAAGAACGTACGCTGACGCTGAACAATACCGGCGGGAGCTACTACAACTATCACTTCCGTCCGGCCGGCGACGACAACCTCTTCGGAGGTATTGGCGACCATCAACTCGGTGTGGAATTGCTCGGTCACTCCGACAACAGCTATACGCGCTACTCGATTGCGCTCGCGAGCAGCAGCGACGGACGAACGGGATTGACCACCAACTCGAGTTACAACCTCTATGGCCACTTTACGCAAGGCTTCGAGTTGCCGCGGCTGGGATTGCAGCGCGTAGGCGTCTACGGATATCTCGGCCAGGCGCCAACCTATTACCAAACCAGTGGAGGAGTGCGCATCCCGGGAACGGGAACCGGCGACCGCAGCTTCTATCGCGCCGGCGCTTACGGGCTGTGGTATGTCGGCAAGTTCGACTTCAGCACCCTTTACGAACATGGACAGGACAACGTCTTCCTGGGAAACAGTGTGCCGGTCAACCAAGCGTCGCTGCTGCCTGTCGGGGCGGCGGGGCCGGCTTGGAATGGCGGTTTCGCCGAAGCGCACTACACCTACAATCCTCGACTCATACTGATCGGGAGATACGAACTGGTTCGAATGTCGCGGCAGGCAAACCCTGCCACCAAGAGCGACTTTGGAAACCTCGATGCCTGGACGGTGGGCTATCGCTGGTATCCATTCATGAACAGCCGCGCGGGCATGGCCTGGGTCCAGGAATATTCCCGTCTTCTCACCGTGGGAACGGCTCCAGTTCTTGGGACCGATCAGCGCACCAGCAGTTACCTGATGGGATTCGACTTCGACTTCTGAGGAGAAGTACCGATGCGCACGAAGATTGTCTTGATCAATGGCGCGGTGCTCCTGGTGCTTCTCTTGTCAGGCGTGGCGAGCCTTGCGCAGCAGAGCCACATTGGAAAGACGACCGGAAATTCGAGGCAGGGCAAGGCGCTCTACCAGCGCTACTGCATCTTCTGTCATGGTCCTTACGGAGATGGACAAGGCGAGAACGCGGCATATCTCAATCCAAAACCCCGCGATTTCACCAAGTCCACGTTCAAATGCCGATCGACGCCGAGCGGAACGCTGCCGCTCGACAGCGATCTGTACGACACCATCAGCCGGGGAGTTCACGGCAGCGGGATGCCCTCGTGGAAACCGCTGACTCGGCAGCAGAGGGCCGATCTGGTCGCTTACGTCAAGGGTTTCTCTTCCCGCTTCGACGAAGAAAAGCCGGGAACGCCACTGCCCATGCCGCCGGCGCCGCCCAACTCGGAGGAAAGCGTGAAGCGGGGCGCGGACCTGTTCCAGAACATGAACTGCTGGCTTTGTCACGGCAAAGAAGGGCCAGCGCCGAAGGCCGCCTGAACCGCCTCGTTCACGCTTTGCGGCGTACATTTACTGTTGTTCGGCTCGGTCGGGATATCGATATCAATGCCTGACCAGATCAAAGTCTTGGTGCCGGCAACGCCCGCCAGCGCGCGTCTCGTCTCGCGGTAGACGTAGTCAGCGGAAAGTCCCGCGTGAGGAATCTGCTCGTAGCTGCCCTCCTTGAATCCCATCAGCGCGTAGTTCAGGTCGATAAGACTCTGTTTCGAGAGATCTCCATAAAGCGTCGAGCCGATATTGTCCGCATACAGCGCCATCCGCTCGCCACCACAGTTGTTGTACATAACTACCTTTATGAAATCCGAATAATTTGAGAGCTCATGAAGGTCCTGTTCCGCGCGGTAGATCGGATTGAAAGAATTGTTGTGCCAGATGTGCCAACCGACCGGCACCGTCGGCTTCGCCGTCTTTACCGTTTTGTAGATCGCCGCGTAAGTCTCGCGAAGGCTGTCAGTCCAGAGCATTTCCCACGCGGCCAGTTCGGGATACCGCAATAGAAGCCGCCAGAATTGAACGTAGTAGCCGTCCACGGGAGGTTTGCCGCCGCGCGCCGAGCGAACGAATTGTTCCAACTCCAGGAATCCCTGCCGGGCGCGCTCTACATTGATGCCGCGTTCTTCAGCTTTGCTCTGACAAAACTGGCAGAAACAAGTCACACTCCCCGGATCGACCGGCGGCGTGTCGTGCGTTGCTCCCAGGCTATCGCAAAGTGCGCCCTGTCGTTCCGATCCCCACATGATTCCGTCGATGTCGTAGGAGCGGGCATAATCCTCGACCAGGCCGGTCAGGAAATTTCGGTAGTCCGGATTATTGACGCACAACGTCTCGGCATTCCGCCCGTGGAGCTCTCTCTCCTGCACTTTGTCGATGTTTGGCAAGTCGGTGCGAAACACGTCCTCCAGCCAGCAGATGACTTTCATCCCACGCTTTTTTGCCGCGGGCAGCACTTCGGTCAGGATATCCAGGTCACCGTGGTCGGGCGCACGAGTGTTCTTGAGAACTGTGTTTTCGTAGTACTGGGGATGTGGAGTGGCGAAATTCCCGCCGTGAAAATTGAGATCGTACTCCTGCTTGCCGTGATCGGGCAGCGGCTGTCCCGGAATCTGTCTTCCGGCGATCCCTCGACCGTAGGTGAATACCGCTAGAAACAGGGTATTCACGCAGGCCCGTTCCTGAAGCACATCGAGGACTTGCTCGGTACCTTCATCCACAAACGAAACCGCTCCGACCTGGATGCCGATCATTTTGGAGGAGGCCGCAGTCTGTCCCAAGGTTGGTATGGCCAAGGCTGCGCCGGATGCAGCCGCGACCTTCAGGAATTCGCGGCGATTCACCTCCGATTCCAACCTGGTCGACTCCTACTGTCTTTGGTAGCAGCCAATGTCTATTCCAGATCTGACCCTCGCTGAGCCTTCAAGATCCCGCTCTCCGACCGGCACTCCCTCACTGGTGCCGGCAGCGATCGCGGGAGAATCTGATCGCAGGTGAAAGTCCTTCGCGGCTGCATCAACAAAATGTGGATCCAGAAAACGGGAATGACGGTCATTCCCCGTGGACTCAACATACTTGTCGAATCCTGTCACAGTGCCAGGAGACTCGATCCACGCGCTCGCCTTCGCTCCCGAGGCACAGTAATAAAGGTTGTGATCGATGGCGGCGGGCGGCTGTTTCTTGTCAACCTGCGATTTGTTCACCGCGATAAGACAGCGGGCCCCTGCGTAGACAATATTGTTCTCGAAAATATTGTCTGCCATGTTCCATTGCATCTGGAACTCGCCGGATCCGGTTCCCGACGTGTCGTCGTCGTAGAGTGTGTTGTTGACCACCGAGCAGTGATCGGTCCGTCCTCGCTCAGGCGCATAACCCCCAATGGAAACGCCGGCGGTATGGCAGTGATAGATAAGGTTGTTTCGCGCGGTGACGAAACTCGTGGCCCGGTTCCGATGCTCGCTTGCCAGCTCAATCCCAAAGTCCACGTCATGGATGACATTCTGCTCGATCAGGATCCTGGTGCCCCCGTCCACGTAAATCCCGTCGGAAGATTCATCGTTGCGGTATGCCGGATTGCCGCGCGATGTAATGTTGTAAACCAGATTGCCGCTTACCACTCCGTCGCGAGCCTGGTCAACGGCAGGATCAGGTGCCGTGCGCTCGAAACCGATAACGTCGATTCCAATGTTGTTATTGTCATGGACAACATTGTGCGTAATGCGGAAGTTCGTGACGTTCCCGTTCACCACCAACGATTCGCTCGAACCGGTCTTGAGGTGATGCACCTCGTTGCCGTCAATAACCAATTCACTGATGGGCGTTTTGGCGTCGGTACCGTATACGGCAATGCCAAACCCGTTGCCGCCACTTCCCGGGGCATCACGGCCAGGAAAAGTCTGCTCAATATGATGGACGTTGTTCTTCAGCAGTTCGATATGGGAGCCGGCCCCCATTACGCTTATGCCCAACGGGGTCAGCCGATGTTCAGCAGTGCGGTAGTTGCGAATTTCAAAGCCCTCAACTCGAACGTAACTCTTGTTGTGAATGGTCAATATGGCGCTTCTGTTATCTGGAGCGAAATGCTCCGCGTCGAGGACCGCCGTCTCGCCGGGATAGCTTCGAAAAGTAATGTATCCATCAGTCGCGTTGCCGGATGCCTTGATGGTTACGAATTCTTCGTAGACTCCGCCCCGTACATTGACGGTACTGCCCGCATGCACCGTGTCTGCAGCATGTTGAACGGTCCGCCAAGGCGCCGATTGGGTGCCAGAATTCGAATCATCCCCGGTAGTCGACACGTAGAAAGAGGAGTTGGACTGGCCAAAGGCCCCGGAGACGCACAGAAGTAAAAGAGCAAGGGACAAAATTTTCAAGCTAGTCCTCCCGACAGAAGCATCGGCGCCATGCCTAAAGAACAGCGAATGAAACTGAACGCAAGTATTCGTAATACAAGGAAATGTCTGCAAAAGTCAAATAATCTGTCGCACCTGGGAAAACTCGGCGGGTTAGACTCTGATCAGGAATGCCATAAACCGAGGATGCGACTGTGCAGACACGATCGCCGCCCCGCTCAAAGCGAACAGCTCAATTAAGCCAATTCCTGAGTGGCCGCAACTATTCGCCTCGACCCGCGTTCAACCTGCAGAAAAATCTAGGTGGAATTCTGTGGTTTCTGAGGTTTCTCGCAAATCGGAATGTGAATACCCTTGTCTCACCTAGTCGAACACCGAACGGCCTGATCGAACGCTCATTTGTCTTTCGATGCTTCTTAGAACAAACGATCGCAGCCAAGGAGATAAAGAGTATGCCCACAATCACCACGAAAGATGGTACGCAGATTTTCTACAAGGACTGGGGAACAGGCCAGCCCATCGTGTTCAGTCACGGTTGGCCGCTTACCGCGGACGATTGGGATGGACAGATGTTGTTTTTTGGCCAGCGCGGTTATCGCGTCATCGCGGCTGACCGGCGAGGCCATGGCCGTTCCACCCAAACCTGGGATGGCAACGACATGGACACCTACGCCGACGATCTCGCGGCGCTCACTGAAAAGCTCGATCTGAAGAACGCTATCCATGTCGGCCACTCCACCGGCGGCGGGGAGGTGGCGCGCTATATCGGACGTTATGGATCGAAACGCGTCGCGATGGCGGTGCTTATCAGCGCCGTACCGCCGCTCATGGTGAAGACAGTCAAGAATCCTGCTGGCTCGCCGATTGAGGTCTTTGACGGACTGCGGGCCGCGTACGTCGAGAATCGGCCGCAGTTTTACCGCGATATAACTCTCCCGTTCTACGGCTACAATCGGCCAGGCGCCAAAATTTCTGAAGGCATCCGGGACAAGTGGTGGCTCCAGGGGATGATGGGCGGGATGAAGGCGGGCTACGACTGCATCGAGGCCTTCTCCGAGACAGACTTCACCGAAGATCTCAAGAACTTCGACGTACCAACCCTCATACTTCATGGCGAAGACGACCAGATCGTGCCAATCGGCGCGGCGGCCCTGCAGTCCGCAAAACTCGTGAAGGGTGCGACGCTTAAGACCTACCCCGGTTTCCCGCACGGGATGCCCACAACCAACGCGGACCAGATCAACGCCGATCTGCTCGCGTTCATCAAGCAACGTCAAGCAGTGGCAGCATAAGCGCGCCCGGCCTTCCCTCCGTGGGAAGGCCGGATCTTCACGCCGAGCGGTACCCTAACCCTTTACACCGTTTATGTGGTGGCGAAGGCCACCCCCGCAGGTGCGGCCGGTTTCCCTGAAAGTTCAGTGTCGGAATCGGGAAGAGCTGGATTCCCAGCGAACGTAAACCACCAACCATGAAGGGCACGAAGGTTCACGAAAGGATCATTTGCATAGCTATGCGCGTTTCTTGGTGTTGTAAAATCAGTGGAGAATACGGCTTCGGCTAAATGTTATGAGAAGACTTCCCGCGCTGGTCCTGCTGGGCGTTTTGAGTGTCGGCGGCTGCGTGCCTGCGCTGGCGGGCAATAATCCCAGGGCACAATCGCGCGCTAACCGGAAGGCGGAGAAGAAACAGCAGAAAGCGCAGCGGAAGTACTTGAAGGCGCAGCGCAAAGCGCAGAACAAGATGATCAAGAAGGACCGCAAGAACACGAAGAGATTTCCGCCACACCACTAGCCGCACTTCCACCCTACTCCAATGCGTTTTCCGACGACTGCTCTGAAGGTTGGGATTGCGCAGCTGGCAATCCTTTGCGTTGCCGTCGGTTCGGGACAGAATTCGTCCTCGCCCGCGACCCCATCCGGAATTCGCGTCATTGTCGTAACTTCGTTGTCGAAAGCCCAGGAAATCCTCGATCAACTCAAGCAGGGCCGCGACTTCGCGGAACTGGCCAAGGCCAAGTCCACGGATCCGACCTCCGCCAACGGGGGTTACATGGGCCGCCCCGATCCGGGCACGCTCTGCACTGAACTGAAAGACGCGCTGAAGGGAATCGCCCCGGGCGAATTTACTGGCATCGTTCAAGTGCCGGCGGGATATGCGATTCTCAAAGTCTTGCCCGACTCGGAAGTGCCGCCGGGGAACGTGAATTCCACTCCGCTTCCGTGGGCCACCGCTGCTTGTGCTGTGCATCCTGCCATACTCGTTTCCGGTTTTGGCGAGGCCATCGCGATCTACCGCGACTTCCCTAAGTCCGAGGGCTGGAACCGCGATCTGCAGCAAATCTGCGCCATCGACCGCGTCGCTGTTCCCGTTACGCTGGATCGCCTTGATAAAGCGTTAGACCCGAAGAGTCCGCAAGCCCTGCGCGTGTCCCCGCTCGATCTGATGCAGGCGCATTATGCCTCGGCTCAGCTGCACGCCTATGAAGGAGAAATGGCCAAGGCGATGGAGGAATGGAACATCGCGAAACAGATCACCAAGGCCAGCGTGCCGGATGCGATGCCCATGATGGAAGAGACCTTGGGGGTCGCTTACCTGCACAAGTCCGAGATGGAAAATGGGGTGTATCGAGATCCGGGCGACCGATGCATTTTCCCGCCGCAGCCGGACGTGCCTTATCCCAAGTTCCTGAAGAAAGAGGATTCCGAAAAGGCGGTGGAGTACTTTCTGCAATATCTGGCGAAGAAACCGGAAGACCTGGAAGTCAAGTGGATGCTGAATCTGAGTTATATGACCCTGGGGCAATATCCGCGGGGCGTGCCGCAGAAATATCTGCTTGCGCCTTCCATTTTTGGCTCGAAGGAGAATATCGGCCGTTTTACGGATGTAGCTTCCGCGGCTGGACTTAAGTTTTTTGGCGAGGCGGGCGGAGTGATCGTCGATGATTTCGAAAACAATGGCTTGCTGGATGTGGTCATCTCTAGTAAGGACTACTGCGAATCGATGCACTACTTCCACAACAACGGCGATGGAACTTTCACCGAACGGACCCGGCAGGCCGGCCTCGCCGACATATTGGGCGGCTTGAACATAATTCAGGCCGACTACAATAACGACGGCTGCATGGACATTCTGGTGTTGCGCGGCGGATGGGAAGTTCCGATGCCGAAAACTCTGCTGCGCAACAACTGCAACGGAACCTTTACCGACGTGACCGAGGAAAGCGGTCTTGGCGCCAGCATCACCGCGACCCAAACCGCGGCCTGGGCCGACATCGACAACGACGGCTACGTCGATCTGTTCATCGGCAACGAAAATGGCCCCAGCCAGCTCTTCCGCAACAAAGGAGACGGAACCTTCGAGGATATTTCCCACGCCGCCGGCGTCGACAAAGTCGCGTTCACCAAAGGCGTGGTCGCCGCCGATTACGATCAAGACGGCTACATGGATTTTTACGTTAGCAACTATTTCGGCGGGAATTTTCTTTACCACAACAATCATGACCGCACCTTCACCGAAGTCGGGAAACAGGCTGGCGTGCAGGACGCCCAGCGCACCTTCGTCTCGTGGTGGTTTGATTACAACAACGACGGTTGGCCCGATCTCTACGTGAGCAGTTACTACGGCAGCGATGAGGAGGTCATGCGCACCTACCTCGACCAGCCCCACACTGTGCAGACCGCGAAGATCTATAAGAACCTGGGCAATGGCACTTTTCAGGACGTCACCAAAGAAGTCGGCATGGACAAAGTGTTCATGCCCATGGGATCGAATTTTGGCGACGTGAATAACGACGGCTATCCTGATATCTATTTAGGTTCGGGAAACACTTCATTTGCCGGCCTCCTGCCCCATGTTCTGCTGCTGAATAAAGATGGGAAGTCGTTTGTGGACATCACGGCTTCCTCGGGAACCGGCGAACTGCACAAGGGACACGGCATCGCCTTCGCCGATCTGGCGCGCAACGGCAATGAAGACATCATCGCGCAGATCGGCGGCGCCGTCCCTTCCGACGCGCATGCATTGCGCGTCTTCAAAAACCCGGGCGGCAGCGGCAACGACTGGCTCAACGTGCGCCTCGTCGGAGCCAAAACCAACCGCGCCGCCATCGGAGCCCGCATCAAAGTCACGGTGCAGGACCAAGGTCAGCCCGAGCGCTCGATTTACCGCACTGTAAGCAGCGGAGGTTCATTCGGCGCGAATCCCATGGAGCAGCATATCGGGCTCGGCAAGTCGGCCAAGATCTCGAATCTGGAGATCTGGTGGCCAACCAGCGATACGCGGCAGAATTTCTCGAACGTCACCTCGAACCAGTTCATCGAAGTAAAAGAGTTCGCCAAGGATTTCACTCCGCTCAAGCGGGCGGCGGTACACTTGGGCGGCCCGAGAAAGGTTCCGCCAGCGCGACCGCAGTAGATTATGAGAAGCTGGTTTCGTGGAGCGGCGGACGCAGCCACCAAAGGAAATGAAAATCCTGGGTGCCCCATTTCTCGCGCGTTTTTTTGCGCGAGAAGTGGGGATTTTCGATAGAGCGAAGTTGAAGGGTCCGCCCGCAAGAACCCCGGACGAGGGCGTCCGGAGCTCCATGCGTGGTTCTCATCGATCGCGAATCGTGGCGTTATGAAACTTGGAGCCGGGCTCATCGTCTTCTCGCTGCTGGCCGCTCACGCCTGGGCCGCGGACAAGCACGAACTCTCCGGCCTGGTGCTGACGGTCGACGCGACCCACAAATCCATGACCGTCTCCTGCAACCGCGTTCCCGGCTACATGGACGCGATGACCATGCCATTCGACGTGCGCGACGCCAAGCTGCTCGACGGGATCAAGCCGGGAACCACTATCGATTTCACCCTGGTGGTGAACGGCGACTCTTCCTACGCGGAAAACATCCGCATCCACGCCTATCAGAATCTGGAGCAGGAGCCTCTGGAAGCCCGGCGGCTGGCCATCGTCAGTCAGCTGGCGAATCCAGCGGCCGCAGCAAGCGCGTTAAACCTGCAGCAGGCCGTACCCGATTTCGCCCTGACCGACCAGACCCGCAAGAAAGTCACTATTTCAGACCTGAAGGGCAAAGTGGTCGCCATCAGCTTCGCCTACGTGCAGTGCCCCAATCCTGCATATTGTTACCGGCTCACCAATCACCTCGGACAGCTGCAGAAACGTTTCGCGAAAAATCTAGGCAGCGACTTGGTCCTGTTGACTATCATCATCGATCCCGACCACGATCAAAATGACGCCATCAACAAATATGCGGCAATGTTTAATGCCAATCCGCAGACTTGGCATTTCGTGACCGGACCGCTCCCGGAAGTGCAGCGCATCTCGCGCCAGTTCGGAATGGAATTCTGGAGCGATGAGGGATTTCTCACCCACTCCTTTCACACCGTCGTCATCGATCGCGAGGGCAAGCTGTTCGCCAACCTCGAAGGCAACCAGTTCACCTCCGAGCAACTCGGCGACCTGGTGCAGACGGTGATGAAGCGGCCGTAGCTTCTTCAGGCCTCCGCGCCCTCACCTGCCGTCTTCGGCGTTCGTTGACTTTGATTCCATCGCCCCCTAAGATAGCTCACCTGAAAAATTGCGGCTCGATGTTACGGGCAGCGCCACTGCGAAAAAAATGATCGGCCAAAACGTCTCGCACTACAGAGTGATCGAAAAACTCGGCGGTGGCGGGATGGGTGTTGTCTACAAGGCCGAAGACACCCGCCTGCGGCGCTTCGTGGCCCTGAAGTTCCTTCCCGAGGACGTCACCCGCGACCCGGCATCTCTCAGCCGGTTCCGTCGCGAGGCCCAGGCAGCCTCGGCATTGAACCATCCCAACATCTGCACCATCTATGACATTGGCGAAGAGGGCGATCAGGCCTTCATCGTCATGGAGTATCTGGAAGGCGAAACGCTGAAGCACATGATCGGCGTGCGCCCGCTCGACATCGAAAAGCTGCTGGGAATCGCGATCGACGTGGCCGACGCCCTGGATGCGGCGCACTCCAAGGGGATTGTCCACCGAGACATCAAGCCGGCAAATATCTTCGTGACCGCGCGCGGCGCCGCCAAGATTCTAGACTTCGGTCTCGCCAAGGTCACCGCCGAAGCCAGCCCCACGCTCGATCCTTCCGACGTCACAAAGACCGAAGGCGTGAGCGCGCAGCACTTGACCAGTCCCGGCTCGGCGCTCGGTACGGTCGCTTACATGTCGCCAGAGCAGGTTCGGGGCAAGCCGCTCGACGCCCGCACCGATCTTTTCTCCTTCGGCATTGTCCTCTACGAAATGGCGACCGGAGCGATGCCGTTCCGCGGTGAAACTTCCGGAGTCATCTTCGACGGGATCATGAACCGCGCGCCGATTGCACCGATACGTCTGAATCCCAGTCTCCCGATCAAGCTCGAAGACGTGATCAACCGCGCCCTCGAGAAAGACCGCGACCTGCGCTACCAGCATGCCGTCGACATCAAGTCAGAGTTGCTCCGGCTGAGACGGGATTTGGAGTCAGGACGGAGTTCGGCAATCTCCCCGGCCCGTTCCCAGGCGCCTTCCTCGGACGAGGTGTCCGGCGCTCCACAGATTCCAGAGCCCCCGCCTGCGGCCGCATCGCAGAAAACCAGTGGCTCCGCGCCCGTGGTTGGGGTGGGATCGTCGGCCGGCGCGGCGGTACCCTCAGAGCCTTCGCGGTCCTCGGTCGAACGGAGCTGGGTCGAACGGAGCTGGGTCGAACGGAGCTGGGTCAAACAGGCGATTGCGGCAGGGGTGGTGCTGATTCTTGCGATCGCGGGCGGATTGTACCTGCGCCAACCTCCCGCTGTGAAACTCACCGACAAAGACCAGCTCATCCTCGCCGACTTCACCAACCAGACGGGCGACAGCGTTTTCGATTCCACGTTAAAAGAGGCGCTGGCGATTCAGCTCGAGCAATCGCCTCTGCTGCAACTGGTCAGCGACTCCGAGCTGCATAGCAATCTGCAGTATCTGGGTCAGTCGGCGGAGCAGAGGATCACGCCAGAACTGGCGCAGCAATTGGGACAGCGTCTCGGCGTAAAGGCTTATTTAGCCGGGACCATCGCCAGCCTGGGCCCGTCCTACGTCATTTCCATCAACGCGGTGAACTGCGCGACCGGAGAAGTATTCGCTCGCGAGCAGGAGACCGCTCCCGACAAGACGGCGGTGCTGCAGGCGGTTTCGAAAGCGGCCACGGCCATCCGGGCGCGGCTGGGCGAGTCGATGGCCTCGATCCAGAAGCTGACCACTCCCTACACCAACGTGACCACCGCCAATCTCCAGGCGTTTCATGCGTTTTCGCTGGGCGAGGACGAACACCGCATGGGACGAGACTTCCAGGCATTGTCGTTTTACGCGGACGCGGTCCGGCTCGATTCAAAGTTTGCCATGGCCTATGCTCGGCTGGGTGTGACCTATTCGACCCAGGGTTCGCTCGCGAAGGCGCAAGAATGCATGAAAAAAGCCTACGATCTGCGCGAGAGGGTCACCGAGCGCGAGCGTATGTACATCGAGTCGCAGTATGCACTGCAACTCTACGATTTGCCCAAGGCCCTAGAATCCTACAAGCTGTTTGCCGCGACCTATCCTAGGGACGCCGCAGCCTGGAACAACCTGGCGATCGTCTACTCGAACGTCGGCGACCTGGAGCAGGCTGCCGTGGGTTTCGAAAAGACCTGGGACATCGCCAAGTGGGACAACGTGGCGGCCAGCAACAGCGCCAGCGCATTGCTTGCAATGGACCGGCTGCCGGAGGCGGAGCGCTATCTGAAAGAGGCGGTGCAGCAGGGCGGAGGAGACGACATCAATTATCAAAGCACCGCCATGGTCGACGAATTCCTCTCGGGAAAGGCAGACTGGGCGAAGCATCTGCAGTGGGCTGCCAGCCGTCCCGACGGCTTCAACGTAGAGGCGGCGGCGGGCATGGTCTACATGTTTCAGGGCAAGATGCATGATGCCGATCACGCCTGGGAGCACGCCGCTCAAAGGGCGGAACAGGAGCACCTTCCGGACGCCGCGGGCGGGCTCTACGCGCTCAAGGCGGTACACGACGCTCTGGTTTCCAACTGCTCCGGGGCGAAGGACGCGGCCCGCCGCGGACTGGCCCTCGACCATTCGATCGCGACTCTTCCCGACGCCGACCTCGCGCTTGCGTTGTGCGGCGATGGCGCCTCCGCCTTGAAAGAAATACAACGGTTGGCCGCCGAAGCGCCGACGAATACTTTGGTGAACGAGATCTATGTCGCTGAGGTCAAAGCTGCTGGCGCTCTGGCGCAGCACCATCCGGAGCAGGTGAGTGGACTGTTGAATTCAGTCCTGACCTACCTCCTGGTGTCAAAGGCGCCGCAGCTTCTTGGCCTCGCGTCCCTGGAAATGAAGAACGGCCAGCAGGCTGTCTCCGATTTTGCGCCAGGACTGCGCTACCGCGGCGTGTCCCTGGAAGAAGGCGGAGGCGGCAGCTCGCAAGCCCCCGACTATGTACTCGCCT
This sequence comes from uncultured Acidobacteriaceae bacterium, assembly GCA_963709385.1. Lineage (GTDB taxonomy): Bacteria > Acidobacteriota > Terriglobia > Terriglobales > Acidobacteriaceae > Sulfotelmatobacter. Next base: position 25,897 of record CAVPWD010000009.1, on the reverse strand, counting down.
TGCTGGGCACAGCGCGAGCGCAGGCGACGTTCGACAAAGCGGCGGCGATTGCGAGCTACCAGAAGCTGTTCGATCTCTGGAAGAACGCCGACGCCGATTTCATCCCCGCCCAGGAAGCGCGCCGGGAACTAGCCGCGCTGACCACCACAGCGAAGAACTAGCTCGCCGTCGCCTCCGCCCCATTTCATACATACAGCATTGTACGTACGATCCTCGTTTGAGCCTGTCAAGTCCACTTTAGTAGGTATTTTCGGCCGAAAAAGCGGGTACTTTTTCCACAGTCCAACCCGCTGAAAACAAATGGCGGTGCCAGAAGCCTCCCACAATCAGTCACTTGCAGACCCTGATTTTTGACTTTTTGCACAGTGTTCCCGCAGGAACACTGCGTGAAACCGCGCACCGGATCGTTTGCCCATCTCTCCCACACAATGGGACAATACCTTCATATGCGAAAATCGCTCACCGCTGTGACTCCACTACTTGCGGCCGGGATGATGCTACTGGGCAACGCCCTGGCGCAGACTCCGGCGGCCACGTCGACACCATCCACTCCGGCAGCCGCTGGCCAGACAGCCGCTCCAGCCAAGGCTGCGCACCCTTCCACTACCAAGAAGCCCGCGACGGCCGCCAAGCCTGCCACCACGCTCACGCTCAAGACGCAAAAAGAGAAAGCCAGCTACGCCCTGGGCATGAACATTGGCAGCGGGTTCAAGCGCCAGGGAGTCCCGGTCGACCCGGCCATCGTGGCCCGAGGTCTCAGGGACGCCATGACCGGCGCCAAGCCTCTGCTCACCGACGACGAGGCAAAAGCCGCCTTCGCTGAACTGAAGACCGAAATGAATCAGAAGATGCAGGCGCAGCAGCAGGAAATGCAGGCAAAGATGCAGGAGCAGCAGGCCAAGGCGCACGAAGCGGCTGCGCCGAACATCAAAGAGGGCGAAGCGTTTCTGGCCGCCAACAAAACCAAAGACGGCGTGGTCACGCTACCCAGCGGTCTGCAATACAAGATTCTGACTGCTGGCACGGGACCGAAGCCCACGGCCAGCGACACGGTTTCCTGCAACTACCGCGGCACGCTGCTCAATGGAAAGGAATTCGACAGCTCCTACAAACGCGGCCAACCCCTGGAGATTCCCGTGGGCCGAGTGATCAAGGGCTGGACTGAAGCGTTGCAGCTTATGCCGGTGGGATCGAAGTGGCAGCTATTCATTCCTTCGGATCTGGCCTACGGAGACGCTGGCGCGGGAGACGACATTCCTCCCGGGTCGACGCTCATCTTCGAAGTGGAACTGCTCTCGATCGTCGAACAGAAAAAGTAAGAGCAGCTATCAGCCATCAGCTTTCAGAAGGACAAACGTCACGGCGTTTCATCGGGCCGTCTGCTGGCGCAGGCGGCCTCTCTTTTATTCCGCCTGATGCGTCATCACGACCAGGGTGAAATCGTTTTCGCCGGTCACATAAAGTTCGTGGCAAATGATGTTGCGGTGCTTGGCGCTGGCGGCGGAGATTTTCTTTTCCAGCGTGCTGAAATCGCCTGCCTTCACCTCAATCTTGCCCAGGCGAATGCAGTGGAGCTTTATGGGGTAGGGTGCGTCGTCTTCTACGTAACCCAGCGTGATCACCAGCCGCTTGCCGTGTTCCAGATAGGCGACACCGATGCTCTTCGCCGCGATCTTGGATTTCTTAGCAAAGGCGGCGACGTCGGCCAGCTTGCCGATGCTTCCATCCGAGGCTAATTCTCCGCTGAAGATCTTGAACTTATCGTGAACCTGTTTCGCAATGTGGTGGCTCATGCTTGCGAATGCTACGACAGTGTTGCAGGCGGAAGCAAGTCGTCGCCAAGCGCGGTGGTTTTGGCCACGCGAGATCCTCACTACGCCGCAAGAACGGCTGCGCTCGGGATGACGCCCGTCGAGATTGGCCGAGCCGAATTGGGGACAAAACACTGGGCTAAACCACGGAGCCTCGATTGCCGATAGAGAGGGCAGCGAGGGAGGGAAGCTTCGTGAAGATTCTCTTAGTGGAGGACAGCAAGCCCATCCGGCGGGAAAACGAGCAAGCTCTGCTCAAAGCAGGGTATGACGTGGTGTGCGCGGTGGATGGCGAGTCGGCACTGCGCTTTGCGCGCGACGAGAAGCCCGACCTGATTTTGCTGGACATGATTCTGCCCAAAATGAGCGGGCCGGAAGTACTGCTGCGGCTGAAGATCGATCCCGCAACCGCCGCGATCCCTGTGGTTGTGGTCAGCAGCCTCTCCGAAAAGAATCGCCAAAGGTTGATCGAGGCGGGCGCCGAAGACTACCTGGAAAAAAGCGCTGTGATGCCAAGTCAGGGAGTGAACCTGCTGCCCACCATGCTGGAGAATGTGATCTGCCGCATCAACCGCCGGCGTGGAATTGCGTTTTCGAATGTTCCGGTGCATTAGAGAGGCGGGTCTTAGGTGTTAGGTCTTAGGTCTTGCGTAAAGACTTAAACACCATCCCGCCCAACACCGAAGACCGAAGACCGAAGACCGAAGACCGAAGACCGAAGACCGAAGACCGAAGACCGAAGACCGAAGACCCATCCGCTCACAGCGCGTGCTGCAAATGTTCTTCCGCGGAGAGATTCGCTCCCGCCAACAGCAGCAATCCCGAGAGGAAAGCCCAGAACATCATGCTCACCGAGAGCGCGAAGGGGCCGTAGACTTCCTGAAAATTCAGCCACGGCAGCGCCAGGATGTAGGCGTACTTGAGGGCTTCGGAAAGCAATCCCATGATGATGGCTGCGGGCAGCACCGCTCGCGCCGGAACTTTTCCGTTGGGCAGCAGCCAGTAGATCAGGAAGAAGATGGCGATGCTGGCCAGGATGGCGAAGATTTTCATCATGAGAAATCCTACGAGGCGTACGAAGCCGGTGCCGTAGCCGCGCAGCACGAACTGCAGGAACTCGACCGGGCCCGCAGTCAGCGCGATCGAAAGCAAAGCCAGCACGCCGCAGGCGAAGGCCAACCCAAGAGAGATCAACTGATTGCCCAGATACGAGCGGTTCTTTTCGAAACGCCACACGCGGTTCAGCGCCACTTCCAGGGGCAGAAATACTCCCGACGAGGTTACCAACAGAATGACCAGCGAGACCGCCTGGATGCGCTGGCGGGAGTTGACCATGGCGTTGAGATTGCGAATGACGAAGTCCTGACCGGCGGGCAGGTAGTCGCGCAGGAGCTGGACGATCACGTCGGCCATGACGCGCGAACGGAAAACGCGGCGGATCACGGTCATCAGCAGCACGACGAAGGGAAAGAACGACAGAATGGAATTGGCGGCGACGGAAAAGGCGAAGGTGTGGACATCGGTCCGCATCAGGTATTTCAGCGTGGAAAGTACCAGGCCGGAAGGCCGCGATGAAGGCAGGCGCGGTGGCCGCGGTGGCGAAGCGGGATCGACTTTGGGCAGCGCTGGAATGGGAGTGATGGACACGGCAGTCGATTCATCGTACCAGAGGGCGGATTGGAGCTTGGGTCTCAGGTCTTAGGGGTTAGGTCCTTGGTCGTGGGTCTCGGCTTTCGGGCGTCGGACTTCAGACCTCAGGCTTCGGGCGTTGGGCGGCGGGCGTTGGGCGTCGCGCACGCCCCAAGACCCAACTGAGGCCAAGGCTCCAAACACCGCGACCGGCGCGGAAACTCAAGTTTCCGGGGAGGTTACCGGGGTATTTCTTAATCTTTGTTAAAGTTATCCAGAATGACCTGTAGTCATATTGCGATTTCCTTCTAATTCCCCTTGCGAATCGTTTTAATAGTGCTTATTATCTGTTGCTCAATACCGGGAAATGGTCCGGTGGTGAGACCAGTACGTAGGTTGAAACGTTTGTTGGGTGTGGTGGAAACGCGCCAAATTGTCGGGCTCCGGAAGTTCACGCTGCGGGCGATACACCGTGGCCGGGACTGAGGAGTCTTTTCGTTTTTGGGAGTAGTTCTTCCGCACGTCATAGACGCAACCGAGTTCTACCGGCTTCTTTGAGGGGGGCTTCAATCGACCGGGGCGACGATCGAGAAAGCTGGAGAATATTCTTCGCGATTGGTGAAAGGAGTTTTTTCCGTGAGAGAGAAAGGTACAGTCAAGTGGTTCAACGGGGCGAAGGGCTATGGATTTATCCAGCGCTCCACGGGGGAAGATGTGTTCGTGCACTTCTCTGCCATCCAGGAGAACGGCTACCGCACGCTCAACGAAGGAGAGACCGTGGAGTTTGACTTGCTGAAGGGCCCCAAAGGCTTTCAGGCGGCAAACGTCGTCCGCGCATAACCTGCGAACCATTCCAGAAACCCTCCCGTTCCCAGCGGGAGGGTTTTTTGCTGGGAAGGAGCGGGGAGGTTTTTGAGTGTAATGGCATGGTTTCGACAGCTGAGTCTATCTCTTCCCTAAGCGAACGGGACTTCCAGCGGTGTCGATGATTGTCCGAACCTCTGGATCACCCTCGGGCGTTTGATTCTCTATTACATCCGCCATGCCATTCCAGAAGTCATACGCTCTATCGTATTTGGGCGGCACAACCAGATCGCCGTGCATATGACCTGCCCCCCGATTTCCGAACAAGTCCGAGTATGATTTCGGACGAAGGAAAGGGGAAGGGGTATGTCAAAGAGCAGGCACACGGAAGCGCAGATGATCGGGGCGCTGAAGCAGTTGGAGGCGGGGCGGAAGGCGGAGGACGTGGCGCGGGAAGTGGGGGTGTCAAAGCACACGATCTACGCCTGGAAAGCGAAGTATGGCGGGATGGATGTAAGCGAGGCGCAGGAAGCGAAGCAGTTGCGGGATGAGAACACGAAGCTGAAGAAGCTGGTGGTGGATCTGAGCCTGGACAAAGAGATGCTGAAGGCGCTGATCGCAAAAAACGGATGGAGCTCGTAAACCAGCGGGCGGACGCGGACTGGCTGCGGTCGGAATACGCAGCGAGCCAGCGCCGGGTTTGCGGGCTGATGGAGATGGCGGTAGCGAGTTACCGCTACCGGACGACACGCAACGATGAGCCGTTGCGCACGCAGTTGGTGGAGCTGGCACGGTCGAAGCCGCGCTTCGGGTATCGGCGGCTGCATGTGTTGCTGGGCCGCTCGGGAGAGCATGTGAATCACAAGCGGGTGCATCGCGTGTATCGGGAAGCCGGACTGATGATTCGGCGGAAGAAGCGGAAGCATTGCGTGCGCGAGGGAAAGCCGCTGCTGGCGCGGACTGCGGCGAATCAGGAGTGGGCGCTGGACTTTGTGCACGACGCGGTGGAGTGCGGACGGGCGATCCGGGTGTTGAGCGTGGTGGATGCATACACGCGGGAGTGTCTGGCTTTGGAAGTGGACACCAGCTTTGCCAGTCGGAGAGTGACGCGAGTGTTGGATGCGATTGTGGCGGAACGCGGGCAGCCGTTGGCGATCCGTTGCGACAACGGGCCGGAACTGACGAGCCGGCATTTTCTGGCATGGTGTGTCGAGCGGCGGATCGAGTTGCTGCACATTCAGCCGGGGAAGCCGACGCAGAACGCGCGCGTGGAAAGCTTTCATGGGCGGCTACGGGATGAGTGCTTGACGGTGAGCTGGTTTCAGAATTTGTTCGACGCGAAGAGGAAGATTGCAGCGTGGAGGATCGATTACAACGAGGACCGTCCGCATAGCAGTCTGGGATACAAAACCCCGAAAGAGTTTGCCGCGGCGCAGGCAGCAGGCTTCTGCACAGCTGAGCGAGAGGCAAGGGACTCAAACGCCGTCCCTTGCCCCTCGCGCTCCCCCATCCCGGCTCAACCCGAAGAGGGAGCAGCAGAAAGTTGTCGTATTCTTACGTGAACGAAAACTGGGGGCAGGTCACATATTTATGTAGCCACATTTCCCGTTTATTCGAACCCATGCAAGCCCCTCCGAAAAGTCGCCCACTTCCTCATACTTGGTGGGGATTGCCAAAGCCCCCGACTTGTCGATAAAACCCCACTTGTCATTCGGCACGACGGGGGCAAGCCCCTCAGAAAAGGCTCTAGCAAAGCCATACGAAGAGGTACCTAAAACGGCACCGCTCTTGTCAATGAATACGTATCTAGACCCGATCCCAACCACGGCATAACCCTCAGAGAAGTCGTAGGCGTAGTCGTAAAGGGGCCGTATGACAAAGGAACCCGTGTGGTCGATGTAGCCGAATTTCCCACCTTTCATCACATGCGCCAGTCCCTCAGAGAAAGGCCCGCAGGCTTGATAACTCGGAAACTCAAATGCAGGTTTAATCACGAAATTCCCTTGCTTATCGATGTACCCGCAAGTGTTGAACTTGACGCTTGCAGCGGCAACTCCTTCGGAAAAGTCATACGCGGCGAAGAGGCGAGGTGCGATCACGACGCGTCCCGTCACATCAATGAATCCGACGTTCTTAACAAATCCGTCAGTGTCATAGCTCGCGCCCTTCGGTTCGAAGAGAGCCAAACCTTCGCTCAAGTCGCCGAGGCGGTCGAATTGTCGTGGCCGCATTAGGTACTTGCCATTGCTATCCATAAAGGCAAAATCGCCGTTAGGTAGCCTTACAGTGGCAGCGCCGTCTTCCCATCCACTCGCCTCGATGAAACGAGGTGTAATCACCCAGCTTCCGGAGCGGTCGATATATCCGTAGAGTCCATCGCGGTAGGCGATTCTGAGATCGTCTTGACTGACAGCGATGCTGCACAAACCCATCAGCAAGACAAAGAATGGTAGGCGCTTCATCCTCTAATTAAACACTGGAGAGGGCAGCAACGGAACCTTCCAAGGGTAACCTTGCATCGACGAAACGGGGACCGGGTTCCCGCTGTTGATGAAAACTCGCTGTATCACCTGCTGACCGCAGTTGCTCAACGTCGCCTCGCGTAAAATGTTGTTGATTCACAGCGGTTTAGTTTTTAAGCCGTCTGCGCTACCATCGGGCTGGCAAAAAGGAGGGAGCTACGATGCGCTGGTACCACTACGTGGCCTACTTTTTTGGGGGCGCATTCCTGGCGAACGCCCTGCCCCATCTCGGCAACGGGGTCTCGGGGCACGCCTTCCAGAGCCCCTTTGCATCACCGCCTGGGGTAGGCTTGTCCTCCTCGATGGTCAATGTCTTGTGGGGCCTGTTCAACCTTGCCGTCGGCTACCTGCTCGTTTGTCGTGTGGGCAGCTTTAATCTGCGCAAGACCGAGCACGCGCTCGTCCTTGGGGCGGGCATCCTCATCATGTCGCTCATGCTTGCTCACGCGTTCGCACGGCTCCATGGGGGGCTGTGACCCTGGGCATCGCGAGTTAGATCCCCAATTACGCTCGAAACTCCTCAATGAGCGCTATGGCTGATTTCGTCCATCGTCTGGAATTGCGGGAGATTTGGCGTAAGCTGCTGGCCATGAGATCGAGATGTTTACTTTTCGCGGGTATGGTCGGTTCCTAGGAACTCCGGCTCACTTGTCTAGTTAATCAGCAGCGGCTCGATACTTCGAAACCCTCTATTGCTCTCGCCCCGGATGATCGGGGCGTGGATTCCCGGCGTCGCTCAAGAGATTCGTAGAACAAGTAGGGTTGCGTCGTCGCGGAAATTTCCACCGCAGAAGGCTGTGACCTGCTGCATGATGGCGCGTTGAACTTCGAGCGCGCTTCCGTGGCGCGCGCGAGCGGCTTCCAGCAGGCGCTGGTCGCCGAACTCTTCGAGTTTGTCGTTCTCGGCTTCCGTGATGCCGTCAGTTGAGAGCAGCAGTTGGTCGCCGGGTTGAAGTTGCGCGATGTAGTCCCGGTAGGTCCAATCAGGCAGCGCACCCAGCACGGCTCCTCCTCCTTGCAAAGTTTCTGTTGTGCCGTTGCTTCGCAACAGAAGTCCAGGTGAGTGTCCGGCATTTTCGTAGGTGAGCGTGCGTGCGTCGGCGTCGAGCACTGCGTAGAAGAAAGTTACAAACTTTCCCGAAGCGATGTTTGCACAAAGGAACTTGTTCAGTTTGGTACAGACCACCTGAGGCGATGCCTCGGTGGTGGCGAAGGCGCGAAAGGATGCCTGGAGATTCGCCATGAGCAACGCGGCGGTGATTCCTTTTCCGGCGACATCGCCCACGCAAATGCCAAGGCGATTGTTATCCAGTTGAATCACGTCGAAGTAGTCGCCACCGACCTCACGCGCAGGCTGCCAGGCTCCGGCAATCTGAACTCCGGGAAGCTGCGGCAACGTGCTGGGCAGCAGCATTTGCTGAATCTCGCGCGCTCGCTTGAGTTCTTCCTCCTGTTGCTGCAGCGCGATGGTCCCTTTCTCGACAGTCTGCTCCAGCTGTCGATTGCGTTGTTTCAGCTTTCGTTGGAGTTCTTCGACACCGTACGCGATAACGTTGGCGACCACCACGACGACGATGCAGAAATAACCGATTTTGGAAAAGAGAAGCCAAAATGGCTCGGGCTCGATTTTGGTCAGCTGTAGGAACAGTATCGAGCTCACGGCGCAGATCACGCCGAAAATGACTTGGATGGGGAAAAACACAACCCAGTTCCAGGGGAGCGGCCGCCCCACGTACAAGCGGCGGCTGCCGAAAGAGAGCGGAACTACGAGGTTGCCGACCGTAAGGGTCGCGACCATGATGACCCACAGAGAAGCGGGGTGGTTAATCGAAACCAAAAGGGCATAGACCACGAACGCGATGGCCACGAGCACCAGCTCGACGTGGAAAATAAGGCGCGACACAACCGAACGTTTCTTCGAAGTGACGGAAAGAGTGCTCACGCGTGACTCGCTGCGGGAAACTTGAACAGCAAGAGTAACGCGGAGTCAAGGAAAAGTCATTGCCACCCTATTCTGCTTTTCGGAGCAGATAGTTATTGCGCGTGGGGTAGTGCCAGCACTGCCAGGTGCGTACATGCTGTAGGCCTGCGGCTTCGGCCATGGCGATGAACTCTTCCGCAGTGGCCCAGAAGGAAATCGCCGTTCCACTGTTGATGAGAGCGGGTTGGCCAGTGAGCTGGCGGTAGGCCATTCGGCGCACCATTCCGAACCAGGTTCGAAGTCCGTGTTTACGGTAGAGGTAGGAAAGTAATTCCTGCCGGGTGGTGAATTGGGGCGTGGGGTCGTGCTGTTCCTGGTAGGGGATTTCTCCCAGAAAGATGCGGGCGCTCGGTTTTGCGATGCGCTGGATTTCACGCAGGCTGGCTGGAATTTGTTCGCGGGGAACCACCAGCAGTACGCTATTGCAGACGATGACGGAAGCACAGGCATCGGGAAGCGGGAGTTGGTTGGTGAGTCCTTGTTGAGCGTTGAGGCCGACCCGGCGGAGGACGGCGACTTCTTCTTCGGTGGCCAGCAAGCCGATTGCGGTTTTTGCGCCCGCGGCGTCCGCAATTCGTAACATGGTGCCATCGCCGCAGCCTATATCGACGAGGTCGTCGCCGAAATGCAGATCGACCGCTTCGGCGATCTGCTGGTGAACCAGCTTCGTGACGTCCTTCTTTTCCCGGCCGCGAAGGGCCAGGTCGTGCGGATCGCGGGCACGTTTTGCGGTCTCGCGACAATACTCTACGTAATCGTCCGAGCGGGTGATCATGGAGATGTCCAAATTCTGCGTCTTCTCATGCTTCTCATGGCGGTCTACTCGGATGTGACTGCCTTCAGAAACCGGTAGTAGAAATCCACGCCTTTGTAATACGAGTCGATGCCGAGGCGTTCATCGCGGCCGTGGGCGCGGATGTCGTCGCGGTCGATGGCGGTGCCGGAAATTCCGTAAGTTGGAATGCCTACGGCCATGGTGTATTTGCCGTCGGAGGCGCCGGTGGCCATGTCGGGAACCACAGGGGTGCCCGGCCACATTTCGGAAGTAATTTTTTCCAGAGGCCCGAAAACGTCGGGGCGCAGCGGCGGCGGCGGAAGGCTCTCGCGGTCGGGAGCGGCGTCGGAGTCGCTGCTCGGGTTGTCGACGGAGTGAACCCTGATCTTTGGGTCGGCAAGTATTTTGATCAGATCCTGACGAACTTCTTCGGCGGAATGTCCGGGCAGAATGCGGCAATTCACGTTGGCCTCGGCACGCTGGGGCAGGGCGTTGTTGGCATGGCCGGCAGCGAGGCGGGTGGCGACGCAGGTGGTGTGAATGGTGGAATTGTCGATGGCATCTTGCGAGAGGCGCGCGACTGCGTCCATATCGGGCGGAGTCTTCAGCATGGCTTTGATTTCGGCAGCGCGCTCCGGCGTTTCCTTTGCGGCTGTGCGCTGGTAGTACGCGCGGGTTACTTCGTTGAGTTCGAAGGGGAACTGATAATGCTCGAGCCGGGTAAGTGCTTCCGCGAGAGCATAGATGGCGTTGTCGGGCCGCGGCAACGAACTGTGGCCGCCGGGATTGGTCACGATGAGCTGGAAATCGGCGTATAGCTTTTCCGTGGCATCGACCGTCATCATCACGGGCTTGCCCTTGTCGCTCAGGATGCCGCCGCCGTCGTGGTTGAAGACCATTTCCGCGTCGATGAGTTCGCGATGATTCTTGAGTAGCCAGTCGACGCCGTTGGACTTGCCTCCCTCTTCATCGGCGGTCAGGGCGAGGATGATATCGCGATCGGGCGTGAAGCCCTCTTTCTTGAAACGGATGAGGGTGGTGACCATGATGGCGTCGCCATCTTTCATGTCCTGCGTGCCACGGCCGTAGTAGAAGCCGTCCTTCTCGACGAACGTGAAGGGGTCGACGGTCCAGTCTTCGCGGTGAGCCTCGACGACATCGAGATGGCCGATCAGGAGAAGGGGCTTGTGCTTTCCCGTTCCGTGGAAGCGCACGACCAGGTTTTTCTTGCGATCGTTTGGACCAAGGAGTTGCATGTCGGACTCGGGGAAGCCGGCGTCGCGAAAGCGTTGCGCCATGGCTTCGGCGGCGGCAGTCACGCTGCCGACCGAGTCGGTGGAGTTGATCTCGATTAGCTGTTTGAAGATGTCGTGCGAGAGCTTTCTGGTGGCGTCGTCGATTTGTGCGTGCGACGCGGGCGCGAGAGATAAGAGGCACAGAAGGGACAAAGTGAACAGGACGAGACTTTTGCCACGAGCCAATGGGGTCTCCTGGGACGGCGGAATCGGAATCACGTCGAAGAACGGGAACATCTTATCCTAATCGCGCAGGGTTCGAGGAGCTTGCGGCTCAGTTCGCATTTCTCCGCGAACTTCGCGGCTTCCCTTCGCGGTCTTGCGGTTAAACTCTTTTTTCTCTACGGCAAGAGGCAAAGGCAAGAGCGTCTAACCGCCGAGTGCGCAGAGAACTTCGCAGAATTCGCGGAGAAAATCAAAATCGAGCTGGCTTTGGCGGACGAGCCTGCTCTGAGCTTGGCGGACAGGAGTGTCCGCCAAGCACGTTTACCTTACTTCGAGCGAGACCAGATCGCCGTCGGTCAGGCCGCCGGGCTTGTAGTTGACCGTGACCTGGCGGTCGTGCCATTCGCAGGAAAAATCGTCCGCGCCGATGAGCAGCAGGGATTTGTAGTCGGCGGCGCGAAGTTTCAATTCTCTTCCTGCGGCGGCGACAGTCAAAACGGCGGCGGGAGACTGAGAGCAGTCAACGTCAACGAGTCGGCCTTTTAGGAATTTTGGCGGACGCTTGTCTTCCGGTCCTCCGGATTGCGCTGCATTTTCGGCGGCGGCGCGTTTGGCGGCGTCTTCTTCCAGCACATCGAAGGGCGATTTCTGCGGCGCGAGCTTCGTTTGCGCGGCGGATGCGCCCAACGGGATTCCGTATTTGCGCTCGGCTCCAGCGCGATCGAGCAACTCCCGCGCCAGCGTGGCGATTTGAGGATTGCTGCTGGCTTTCAGGCGTTCAAGCTGCGCGTTGGCCGCGTCATACTTCTTGCCGGAGATGTAGATTTGCGCCAGATGATAGGCGTAGTACTCGTTGCGCGGACTGAGCGTGATGGCAGCGCGCTCACTCTGCATGGCGGCGGGCGTGCTTCCTCCTTCGTTGCGGGCGACGGCCAGCAAGTCGTAGGCGTCGGCGAATTCCGGATACCAGTCGAGTACGGCCTTGAGATCGAGCATCATGTTGGCCAGACCTCGCGTGTCGGTGTGCTTGGCCTGCGCCATGCGGTATTTCAGCGCTGACAGGTAGTAGCGCACCCACATGTCACCTTGATTGAGCGCGGCAGCGTCGCCGAGTTCTGCGATCGCCTCTTCGAATTCGCCGTGCTGAATGTGATCCCAGGCAAGGATGCGGTGAGCCATGGCATTGCCCATCGAGTTGCTGGGCAGTTGGGCGGTGTCGTCGTCGGGTTTCTTTTGCGCTTTCGCCTCGGCTTTCCGGTCAGCCGAGGTGGTGGTCGTGGCGAGAGCCTGCAATTCTTTCAGTCCAGCTTCGCGGCGCTCGGGAATGCGGATTTGAATTTCGGCGTAGAGGGCGCGAGCATCGGCCTCGGGCAGCGGCTTGGAGGTGATCGCCGAGTCGTCAGGACCGACCGGAACAGGAAAGCGGTAGGCCTGGTCTGGAGTGGCGGCGGAATGGTTGGGATCTGGATTCTTCTGCTGCGCGGCGTCAAGCGCGGTGAGCAGCGCGGTCTGGGAGTGGAAATAATCTTTTACCGCCTGCTCGAACTGCACGGAGGTCATGTCGTAGGCCTGCTGAATCGCGTCCTCGACGGGGACGTGCTGGTTCAACACGAGGCCGAAATAGGTTCCGGTTTCCGGGAGCTTTTGTTGGTGGAGCAGGTAGTGCATCACCATCCACGACTCAGCGTAGTACAGGGTGTGGCGCGTGCCTTCGTTATTGGTGGATGCGTCGTGTTTCATCGCGAACAGGTCTGGGATGGAAATCCAGACCTGTGCACCGAGCAACTCAGTCAGCGACTTGGCGGGATGCAGGTCGCGTTGATTGCCGAGCAGGTCCTGAGTGACGCTGGGGCGAAGTTCAGGATCGCCGCCGATTTCGACCTGCCGGTTGTCGACGCGAATCGAACTGAAATATTCGGCCAGGCCTTCATCGAACCATCCCTCAGCCGGAGGATAGTTGCAGCTGAGCAGCATGTAGGCGAAGTCGTGGGCGACGGCGCGCCAGGGCTGCTCTTCGAACAGGTTCAGCACGATGAAGTCCTGATCTTCGCCGGGGAGAAAGAATCCGGGGGCGTCGGTGGGCTGACCTTCGGCCTGGCCTTGAATGTGAACCAGGGGCGCGGCCTGGTAGTAGGACTTGTCATTCTTCAGCGCGAGAATGGTCAGCGGGACGGGCTGGTTGAGACGGTCTTTGCCCAGCAAGGTGGCGAAGACGGCGCGCATCTGCTCGAAGCGCAGCGCGACTTCATGGCCCTTCTTGTCGCCGGCGTCGGTGATAACGGTGAAATGCGTGGAGTGAATTTCGAGCCACGGAGGTTCGGAAGCGGCGAGGGCGGGTAGGCAGCAGATCGACGCGAGCAGTGCGAGGCACAGCGGAATGGAGCGGGCGCGAGGCATTGGCTGCCGCGGAGGGACATGCTTCAGGGAAATGCTAACACGGGGTGAGACTCGGTTGGCCAATTGCAGCGACGGGAAACCTCGACTAAAGCAAAAGCCCCGCAAAGAGCGGGGCTCTTGGAACTCCCAATGCCCGAGTCGCCTGGGCACGCCTGCAAAGCAATTTCAGCCTACTGCAAGCCTGGGACTGAGTCAATACTCCTAAAGTACCCGCAGGGCATCGAGTTAAGTTGGTTGAACGGGGAGTGAGGAGGACAGGGGAATCGAACCCCTCTGGCTGCTTCCAGCCGTCCAACGCTTCGCGGGCGTGCCCAGTACCCCCACTGGGAGTGTCCTCCTAAGCTCCGCCTGCGATTCTGCGCAGTCTAGCCGGAAGGCCCTGTCGGCTCTTGTGATTTGCGTCACAAGACAGGAAATTTCTTTGAGATCTGTTCCAGATTGAAACGACCTCGTTGTACTGACCCGCGGACACCTGCTTTAGGAATCTGGATTCAGCCAAGTCGGCCCCCGACCTGCGCCGTTATAATTTCCGGCAATGCTTATTTGCTCGGGAAGGCGCATTCAAGTCGTATGCCTGATCGTCGTCTTGCTTGCGGTTTCGGCAACATGTGCCGCTGGCGCGTCGTGGAATGGGGTGCTCAGCGATTCCGCGGGAAAGCCCGTGGCCGCAGCCATCGTTATGCTGCATTCAGCTTCCGGAAACCACGACTACGCCGCCACGAGCGCGGCGAGCGGCAAGTTCGTGTTCGCCGATATCGCCGTGGGCCGCTACGAAATTTCTGTGCGAAGCGCCGACAAAGATTGGAAAGCGGCGGCTCTGATCGTGGTCGAAGACGCGAGCATCCTCACCATGTCTCTGCAGATTTCTGCGCCCGGGCAAGTTCCACAGGAACTTCGCATTGTTCCCGCTGCTAGCGAGACTGCCACACAAGCCAGCGGCGGCGGGCACCTTTCGAGCACGGAGGTTTCGAGTCTTCCACTCAATGCGCGCGACTTCAGCAAGTTGCTGCTCCTCGCCGCGGGCACCATGACCGACGCCAACGGCGCTGCCAATTTTACGCAGCAGTTTGCGGTGAACGGGCAGCGGGGCACGGCGACCGTGTTTGCCGTCGATGGCGTCGATACGACGGATCCGGAAATGGGCGGGGCGACTTTTTCCAATTTCAATGTCGATGCCATTCAGGAGGTGCAGTCGAGTTCGGGAGTGATGCCGGCGGAGATCGGGCATGGCGCGGCGGGCTATACGAATGTGGAGACCAAGTCGGGCGTAAATCAGGTGCATGGCAGCGTGTTCGAGTTTCTGCGCAATGCGTCGCTCGACGCGCGCAATTATTTCGACTACAAAGATCCGACGGGGAAGCGGCGCATTCCTCCGTTTCAGCGCAACGAATTTGGATTCACCAACGGCGGCCCGGTCGTGATTCCGGAAATCTATGACGGGCGCAATCGCACGTTTTATTTCGGTGAGTACCAGGGATTCCGGCAGGTGCTGGGGACGACGCAGGTTATCCCGGTGCCGACGGCGGCGGAGCGGCAGGGAATCGACACCACGACTTATCCCGGCGACACGCTGACGGTTCCGCTTCCGCTGAACTCCAGTGCGGCGCAGGTGCTCAATGGCTATCCGCTGCCGAACGAGCCCAACGGACCGTTTGGGGATCGGACTTATGCCGCCTCGTCGAAGGTGGTGACGCGCACGGATCAGTTCTCGATCCGCATCGACCACCAGATTTCGAATAAAGCGTCACTGCTCACGCGCTTCAGTTTGAATCAGGTGACCGGGCCGCTGACCAATCCCGATCAGACGGCGATCAACCCCAGTTTCGGAGTGCAGTTCTTCGATCACCAGCGGAATGCGGGCGTGAAATATACACGGACGATTACTCCGCACCTGATTTCGGAAACGTCGCTGGGCTACATTCGCAGCACGCCGTTTTTTCCGGCGACGAACCACACGCAGCCGGGAATCGGTATTGGCGACGGCTTGTTTCAGGCGTACAACCAGCCCGCCGGATCGATCTTCGGATCCTACTCGAATCTCTACCAACTGAAAGAAGACATGGCGCTGACGCGAGGTGCGCACGCACTCAAGTTCGGAGTGGAGTTGCGCGCGAATCGCGACTCGACAATTTTTGGGACAAATCCCAACGGGATCTATGATTTTGGCGGCGGCCCGGCGTACTCGCCGGAGTATATCCCGTCAGCCAGCGGCACGCATGACATCCACGTTCGCGATCTGCTGCCGGACTCGCTGACGCAGTTGCTGACCGCATCCCCCTATTCTTATAACGTGACGGCTGCCGCGAGCGTCACGCCGGTGGGCAACAAGTTCGACGAAGCGGGGGTGCGGCGCGAGGCTTATAACTTTTATTTTCAAGATGCATGGAAGGCGACTCCGCAACTCACGGTCAACTACGGACTGCGCTACGAAGTAAACAGCCGCATTCATGAGGCGACCAAGCGCACTTCGCTTCCGGTATTCACCGGGCCAGGCGGCAAATCTGTACCTTACTGGGATCGGACCGCGACGCAGGAAGTGCTGATCAATCCGCAGCCGCCGTATGACCAGGATTGGAACGGCTGGGGACCGCGTCTGGGTCTGGACTACGCCGTGGGGCGGCATACGGTGTTGCATGCGGGCGGGGCGATCACCACGATGATTCCGAACTTGTGGCAGGACAATTTTCTGACTGCGGCGATTCCCTATGTTTTTTCGCTCAACGTTTACGCCCAGCCTGCGGTTCCGATTGTTTTTCAGAATACGTTTGTGCCCACACCTCTACCGACGGCTTACAACACTGC
Organism: uncultured Acidobacteriaceae bacterium; assembly: GCA_963709385.1. Lineage (GTDB taxonomy): Bacteria > Acidobacteriota > Terriglobia > Terriglobales > Acidobacteriaceae > Sulfotelmatobacter. The sequence continues at coordinate 9,716 of CAVPWD010000009.1, read as the reverse complement.
GGGACAGCCGATCTTCGCGACGGGACGCACCCAGGACGTTCCGGCGAATACCGTGATTGATCTGCCGCGGTTCCAGAACGAGTTGGAAGCGCTCACGCCAGGGAATGTGCAGTTGTTGACCGGCGTCGGCATCGCCAAGAACTTTGGCAACGGCTACATCGGGAGTTGGACCGCCGGAGTCGATCATGATTTCGGAGATTTCAAGTTCAATGCGTCGTACGTCGCGACCGCAGGGATTCATCTGCCACGCGTCTACTGGCCAAATAGCTATGGCAACGCGTCGCCGGGGTTTGCGCCCTTTACGCAGTTCGATTCGGCGGGGAATGCAATCGCAGGGTTTGGGCCGGAGTCGCTGATTACCAGTGCTTCGCACTCGACCTACCACTCACTGCAGACTAGCCTGGCGAAGAGTTCAGCCCGCGCGGGCCTGGGCTTGCAGGCGAGCTATACCTATTCGAAATCGATTGACGACACCAGCGCGGTGCTGGGCGGGCTGTTTGGGACGGCGGGGACGATCTTGCAAACGGTGCCGCAGAATCCGTGGGATCAATCGGCGGAGAAAGGGCCATCCACGTTCGATGTGACGCACGCGTTCAATGTGAGCGTGATTCAATTGCTGCCGCTCGATCGCATTGGGCTTTTGCAGCCATTAGGCAAGCCGGTGACCAAGGGCTGGCAGTTTTTGAACATCACGACGTTGACCACGGGATCGCCGTTCACCGTGTTTTCCGGAGAACAGCAGACCGGAGCAGGACTCGGGGGCGGCGATCGTCCGGATCTGATTTCGATGCCGCATTTTTCCACGAGTCGGCCGGTGCGCGATGACTACTTCGGGCTGGGCGCAGAACAATTTGTCCTTCTTCAATGTTCCAGTCGGCATTCCGGGAGGGACGGGGCCGAATCGGGGGCGCTTCGGAACGCTCGGGCGGGACACGTTTCGCGGGCCGGGATATCACGATCTCGATTTCGCGCTGATTAAAGACTCTCCATTCGGGCATCGCGGGAACGCGGAATTCGGCAACGTGGAATTTCGCGCCGAATTCTTTGACCTGTTCAACGCAGTGAATTTCGGGCTGCCGTCGAACATTGTGCGCGGCAGCGGTTTTGGCATCATAAGCAAGACGGCGGGGACGTCGCGGCAAATTCAGTTCTCGCTGAAGCTGATTTATTGAGGCGCATTTTATTGCAACGCGGATTTGTATCATAATATTTGCATGGCATTTCCCATCAAGGTGTGCGCCGTCTGCGGCGAGGAGTTCGAACTGAAGCCGGGGAAGCCCGGATTCGCCAATCGCTGCCCGGCGTGCAGCGAACCGGAGAGCGCCGAACCCGCCGGGAAGAGTGGCATGGACGCCGTCGACCGCAAGACGCAGAAGGAAGCGAACGAAGCTCGTCGTGAAGCGATGCGCAATCTGCTCTATCGCAAAGACAGCTGACAGCTGAATTCGTCTGGCTTCCATTTTCTGCATCTTTTTCTGAAGCGTATACGTAGTAATCGGCAGGAGATGTGTGCCCATGTTCCTGCGTGTTGCGGGAGTCCTGCTGCTCGCTTCGCTTTCGTTTGCTCAGACCTCCGCGCCAGAACCATCACAATCCGAGCCAGCCAGCGCGCGGCCGCTGACGGCGGAGGCTATCATGGCCCGCGTAGCGGCGAACCAGGACCGCAGCGAAGATCTGCGCAAGCAGTACGTCTATCGGCAGCGCACGCACGTGGTTACTCACAAGCCAAAAGACGGCCGGCTTCAGCGGGAAGAGACCGCCGACTACGACGTCACGCCGACGCCGGAGGGAACCGAGAAGCAGCTCAAGCACATCACCGGCCGCTACTGGAACAAGGGAAAGTACGAGACCTTCGAGGCGGACAAGGCTCCTGACGCCGACGGCATCGACGGCAGCCTGGTCGGGAGCTTCCGCGAAGACTTGTTGAATGACAAATCCAAAGACGGCCTGGCCAAGGATCTATTTCCCCTGACCAGCGAGCAGCAGAAAGATTACAAGTTCACGCTGCTGGGGCAGGAAGTGCAAGATGGAGACGGTCGCAGCGTCTACCACATCGGCTTCGGTCCCAAGGACAGTCACGACATTGCGTGGGCGGGCGAGGCCTACATTGACGCGGCGGAGTTTCAGCCCGTACGCGTGTTCACTAAACTGTCGCGGCGCATTCCGTTCGCGGTGCGGACGTTGCTGGGAACCGACGTCCCCGGCCTCGGCTTCAACGTAGTCTACAAGCGGCAAGAGGATGGCGTGTGGTTCCCCACCAGCTTCGGCACGGAATTCCGGCTGCACGTGCTGTTCTTCATCAACCGCGACATTTCTGTGTCGTGCGAGAACTCCGGCTTTCAGCGCACGCACGTGGAGAGCAAGATGAAGGTGATTGGGCCGGTGGAGTAAACGTAGTTATTCATTTTCGTTTCCGTCGCTGGTTTGTGGGTGAGGTTTCAATTCCTTCGGCAGGAAGGCCACTCTCGCGCCTAGCCCTCGTGCGATGTCCATTGCGCTCGCTACATCGCCCCATTCCACGTCATCTGTCCACTCTACGCTTCGGTCTGTTTCAAAATAGACGACCATCTCACGGTAGAAACCCAAGAGGTGAAACGCTGTTCAGCTTGTGCGTGTGGGCATTGACTCAGGAAGGAGGCAATATCAACCTCGGACGCGGCCGGTTCTACCCACCGATGCAGGTGCGTGAAGTTCATGGCCAGATGGCGACGACAGAGCGTCAGTCGCGAATGCCGAATCCTGTCTTTGCTACTAGAAGAAGAGGGTAGGCCCTAAAGGGGTGCTTTGTATGTGATCGTTAGCACACGTTAATGGTAATCAAAAACATCCACTAAAGAGCTAAGAAGGCTGATCGCGCTTTGCGTGCCGAACGTTATGCCTTGCAGGAATAATGTGACACCGAAAAGTAATTGGACGGCCGCCACTATGCCACCTAGTATCTAGTTGCATAAATAAGCGATTGGTGTATAGTGCAATCCATGAAGGCTCGCAGTATTGCACTGACGCCGGAGGAACAGGCTGATCTGGAGTTGGTAGTGCGTCGCCCGAGCAGTGCGGCGCGGGATGTGTTTCGGGCCGGCGTGATTTTGCGGGCAGCCTCCGGGGCCAGCAATGAGCAGATCGCTGCGGCCATGGACACGCGGCCGGCTACGGCGAGCAAGTGGCGCGGCCGCTTTCTGCGCCACCGGATGGACGGTTTGCAGGATGCGCCGCGGCCAGGCAAGCCGGCGGTCTACGGCCGCAACAGCGAGCGTCGCATCCTCGCGCAACTGGATCAACCGCCGCCCAAAGGTTATGCGCGTTGGAACGGAGCCTTGCTGGCCGCGGCGCTGAAGGACATCTCCGACGATCAGATTTGGCGGGTGCTGCGCAAGCATGGAATTTCGCTCCAACGACGTCACAGTTGGTGCGTCTCAACCGATCCCTGTTTCGCTCGCAAGGCCGCCGACGTGGTGGGACTTTATCTCAACCCACCGGAACATGCGCTGGTGTTGAGCGTGGATGAAAAACCTCACATTCAAGCTCTGGAACGGGCCCAGGGCTGGCTGAAGCTGCCCAACGGCAAGGCCCTCACCGGCTTTCAGCACGATTACAAGCGGCACGGCACGACCACGCTGTTTGCGGCTCTGGAGGTGGCCACGGGGCTGGTGAAGGGCGATCATTACCAGCGCCGCCGCCGCACCGAGTTCCTCGACTTCATGAACGGCATCGTAGCCGAGCACCCCGGCCGCGAGATTCATGTCATCCTGGACAATCTCAACACCCATAAGCCCAAACGCGACCGATGGCTGGCCCGCCACAAGAACGTCCACTTTCATTTCACCCCCACCCACGCCTCGTGGATGAATCAGGTGGAGATCTGGTTTTCCATTCTGCAGAGCCAGTCGCTGACGGGGGCCAGCTTCACCAGCCCCCGCCAGTTGCGCAAACACATGGACGACTTCATCGCCGCCTACAACCAGACGGCCCACCCATTCGAGTGGAAGAAGCAGGTCGTATTCCAGAAACACCCCAAAACACTGTACGCTAACTTATGCAACTAGATACTAGTGTGGGCCTCCAGCAGCAACCTGACGACCGCTGCGAAGGCTCAAAATGCCGAACAGATTTTTGCTGGGGTTTTGAATTGATACTGCCGTGTCTGTGCCCAATCGAAGCGCTTCCTCCAGGCGATTGCATGGGCGAGGCGGTGGCAAAGCCCGACCGGTCCTGGTGTTTGAGCGGGCCGGAATAATTGCGTTATGCGAGGGGAGCTCTAGTTCACGTCGGACCGCTAGCAGACTGGCATCGAAGTAGTCGCCACCAAACTCGGCAGGCGGTACTCGATGAGAACAAGCCAGTTATGAACGCTTAACTGTCCGATGGCAGCCGCTCAGCGGCGGTAAGTCCCCCCGTGGTACGGCCAGCTCCGGCACATGTCATCCGCAAGTTTGCGAGTCGCAAATTCACGGTCGAGGACCTTATCCATTGCGGTGCGCTAAACAGCCAATTAATCGGTCATTTTCCCGAACAAAATCCGGAGTGGCAAGACCATCCTCATCCGAGGCGGAACCGGCACCGGAAAAGGTTACGTTATTTGAAAATCCTGGCGCAGTCGATCCCGAGCAGCCAACGGATCGTAATCAACGAAGACCCTGCGGAATGGTCAATCCAGAAACATTCTGTGCGTAAAATGCCAGATCTCGTCATGCGAAGCCATCAGCAGGCCACGGTCGAAGGTATCGAAGCATAAATCGGAGACGGGGAGGATTTCGTGATCCACATCCAGCGGCAACCTGGCCGACGAGCGGTGAGTGAAGTCATGCAGCTTGCCGGCTACGACCGTGGGGCTGGGCAGTTCCTGTTGGAACGGATATTTCCGTCTGCAAAAGGAGCGGTGGCGTGAGCCGGATTGAAGTGGTCATAGGGGTAATTAGTCCGGTCGTTCAAGCTCATCGTAAGCCTCCCGAAACAGGCCCGCATTACGATCTGAATGACGAGCGACGGGGCAGGCCGAAAGGTAGTGTATTTCGAGATTGAAGTACATCAATTGGCCCGGGGAAAGCTCATCGAAAAAGGCGGAGCGAACATGCGTGCGCTGCGAGTGCTATTGAACTCAGCGGGGTACCTGTCGGGTGCGCGCTATCGGGTGAACTGCAAGGACGACTTGGACGCAAGCCCCGCAGTAAGCGTGGGCTAAAGGCTCGAGGCGCGTGGACTCGAGGCTCGAGGCTCGATGCTTAGGACCAAGGAGAAACGGAATATAAGGCGCTCTTAGAGATCACACAATCGCGGCAGGTTACGGCCACCATCCGGCTGGAAGAGAAGACGGCGGAGCAGGTGGACAAGTATGCCGCGTTCATTCACGCGTCAGCGGACGACGTGGCGCGATTTCCAGGAGTATCTGAAGTCGGCGGAAGCGGGAGATGCGGTGCCGAGCCTGCGGGTGCGGAGAACGCCGCAGCCAGCGGACCGGCAAGAGAAGCCTCTGCGGCTGAAGAGAGCCAGTGCGTAGGTACGGGGCGGATGCGAATGGAGATTGCAGCGATTGTGCAGATTATTCCGGGGTGGAGAGCAGGCGCCGCTGCGCGGCGGGAGAATTTTTGACACTCCACCCCTGTTAGGGAACTGCCCAGATACTTCGGTATCTCGTCAGTGACCTTAACGAATGAAGGACTTACGGATGTGCGGTATCCGATTAGATACCGAAAATAATCGACGGGGAACAGTCGTGGCGAAGGTGCAGGAACCCGCTCAGTGCGAGACGAAGAAGCTCATTGGACGAGGAAGACGCACTCCAGAATGTAAGTGCGAAGCTGACCCGATCCGAGCTAATCGAGGTGCAAAATGCAGCGGCAGCGGCGGGCAAAACCGTCAGTGAGTGGTCTCGAGACGTTCTCTTGCATTCTGTGAGCGAAGATTTTGCGAGGGCAAACGCTGACCCGATTCTCTTCACCGAAGTGGTCGGCGTGCAGCTCTTTTTGATGAACGTTCTGTCTCCGATCACTCGCGGAGAGCGTATCCCGCCAGAGCGGTATCAGAGCATCATCAAAAGCGTCCAGACAAACAAAGCTCGCGCTGCCCAGGAGGTTCTTGCAAAGCGTCTCCGGACGGAACCAGAGTAGCCTCGGCAGGTGCAGAACAACGCACAACAGGCCCTCATAGCTCTCGAGAAGTAACTTAGGACTCAACGCCATAAGCTAGATCTGCATAACCGACAGGCCGGGAATCATCCGGAAATGCCGCGCATTGACAGTCAGCAAAGAGTACCCGACTTCAAGCGCGGTAGCACCGATCAGCAGATCGACGAACGGAATGGTGACGCCTCGACTCTGCTGCTCTCCATCGAGCTTTCCAGCCAGTAGCGCCGTGTCTTTCGTGTAGGGATAAACCTCTACATCGTTCAGCAGTTCGCGGATAAATGCATTGCGCCGATCGCGAGACTCCACTGTCTGGGCGCGGAAAATGCCATGCACGAGTTCGGTCAGGCCCACCGCTGACAACACCGCTCGCTGGTCGCCGCTAGCAGCAACAATTTGCTTAAGCATAGCGGTCACCGTGTCGCCTCGCCGTTCGGCAGCGATTACCACGCTGGAGTCAAGGATCAGTCCCATGTCGGCGGGTTCAGCGGCTCACGATGACTGTTGATGATGGTCTCTAGATCGCGGCCGAAATCTCCGTCAAGTGTTACGGTGGAACCGTGTGCTTCCGCGAGCGCAATCGATTCAGAAAGCAGTCGACCGGGCTCCCGTTTGGAAAGACGCATCGAGACCACGACGACCGGTTCATGCCCGTCGATGACGATCTCAGCACCAGCACGAACACGCGCCAGTACCCCGGCAAAGTTGCGGGCCGCTTCCTCTTCGGAAATGTGGATTACATTGTCCGCCATGCCGCGATTATACCGTCATTGCTCCACCGGATTCGGTATCTAACACTGCCAAAATTCGGCGCTAACCGAGCAACGAGCACGGCTAGTAAACAGCAACATTTACCAATTTTATTTCGCTTTGCCGCCAGAGTAGAGCAGAGCGCGAAGAACCCGTCAAGGGTTCGCTTCGCCGCAAGAGCGCGCCCTTGACTGAACCTTCGCACTCTGCACGATTAACTTTGCAAAGCGAAAAGAAAATATTCACTAACCCTCTTATCCTAGCTGGCAGGCTTGCCTGATTCGGTTGTGCTTTATTGTGCTCGCCATCGTTTCGGAACTGACGCGATGGAGGGGACTGGCAACATCATGGCTGTTATGGACGTGATGGGACATAGTCGCGTTGATGTAGCACGGATATACCAGCATCCGAGCTTGCAGCAAGTGGCAGATGCTATCGAGAAAAGAAATCGGGAGACGGTGCAGTGAGCACAATTTTGAGCACAGTGCCGATTCTCGCTGAAATACTGCAACCGTGTAACTCTTGTGCGGAGAATAGGTTGGCTTTGGTAGCGCTACCGGGAATCGAACCCGGGTTTGAAGATTGAGAATCTTAAATCCCTCGATTTTCGGGCTCTAAAAGCCGAGCGCTACCGAGTTTGTAACCAATTGACAAATATGCCGCTTAGCTCTCGTTTTTGGTCTCGCGGGTGAGTATCTCGAAAGTACGGAAATTGACCGGTTTTGCGGCAATTTGTGGCAATTTGTGCAGACGATTGCCACAAAATTGCCACAATCGCAGAGCGAAGCTTCGGCGAAATTGTGGTTTGCAGAGAAAGCAATTCAGGGATACACCTCCCTGTTCAGCGGCACCGCCAGAATAGCGGTCTTAGTCTGCCCGAAACGATATTTGTCCGATGTGCCAGAACAACTGCTCCTGAGAGGACGGGCGGGGCCCGCAGTGCGCCGGATCCCCTCAAACAGGTGAGATACCCCTATTTATTTCGCGTCCGCGTGCGCGGCGTTCCCGGTGCGGTCGACGCACCCTTCTCCCGCAGGATGGCAAGCTCCGGGGCACAGTTGGATTAACGCTTTTCGTTTGGACCGGAAGCCTTCGTGAGGTCTGTGTCCCGAGCGAGATCGTTTCGCGAACGGTCGTCTGCGGTCGTGGGCGACTTGGCATTTCTGCTCGCGTCTTCGGTCGAGCGCACGGCATCTCTCGTCTGCTGCAAAGAAGTGAAGATGGAGTTCCTCGAGAGGTGGCGCACGATGGTACTGACCAGCAATCGTAGCCCAAGCGGGATGTCGCGGCTCAAGGCAATCGCCTCGACCTCGACATAGGTTCCACCGTCTCTTTGCTCGTACCTGGCAATACTGTATAGCCGCCATACGTAGCCGCTGCCATGATCCGGTGGCAGTTTCCGCTCGTTAGACTCGCCGTAGTGCCGGATCTCTTCCACGCGCGTGGTGTGCGTGATGCTGTACCATCGCAGTTCGTCGACTTTGAGGCAACAGGTCTCGTATTCCATATCGAGCGCGGTCTGGGCCACGACCTCCTTGTTCACCATGCGCATAGAGTACTTTTCACATGGCCCGTAGCGGTTCAGCAACTTGGAATCGACAACCGTGGGCTTGTAATACTCCTTATAATCGCCATAATCACGGACCGCCGACAAAACGTCTTTGATGCTCGTATCCGGCAGAAAAGCCGCGCCGAGCCAGTCGTGAATCAACCCGGATTCCACGGGCTTGGGGTTTTCGTTCCCGATGGACGAGACCAGAATCTCACCACCACGAACACGCTGAAGGCGCCCGGGCTTCTGGTCGACCCAGAGGAAGGGAGTCTGCGAGCCTATCTGCCGATTGGCGGCGTCGATGTACGCATTCCAGTAAACCAAGGTATCCTGCTTCAACTCAGCCCCACGCGATAGAGAAGGTGCGACGAGAGAACCCCAATAGACAAGCATGAGTGTAAGCGTGTGGAGTGCAGGAAAAATGGAATTGTTAGCAAAGCGCTTCCGACTTACTGAGGTCTCTCGCACGCTCGGTCCTCCTCCTGTTGGTCGTGCGCGCCAGGGAGTTCAAACGAACAAATCTCCAAGGCGCAAGTCACGCAAATTAGAAGAGCAACGACAATGCCACGATCCCGATCCGTCTAGGTGATTGAAGCAACGTGACATTCAACAGCCAACGCAGGACGACGTGCCGAAACTGCTGACTGCGCTTCGTCTTCTGGGGACATTTCGGCGGGGGAGATTCAATGTAGGTTAGTGTGCAAACCTTCGGGAGGCGACTAGTCCGGACGAGGTACTTCGGACAGAGTTCCTGAAGTCGTGGGTAGAACGTAACGCAGCCCGCCGTAGACCATGCTCAAGATGTCATTCTTGGGCGTCGCGGTAGCTACGTATCAGGGAGCGCGAGTCGAAGTAAGAATACTGTGTGTAAGCCTGCAGTGCTCCGTGCCTCGGATTTCTCCAGAACGTACTGATCCAATCGAACGTGGCCTGCTGGATGGTCCGGTTGTTGGTGTTTGGGGAGCCAGGTCCGCCAAAGCCAATTATCGTCCGGGGTGCATAGTATTCGTAGTGTCAGGGAAGAAATTTCGTCCGAAATAGTCAGCGCCGTAGTAAACGGCGACTGCATTTTTCGCGGTCGCTCTCCATTCGAGACCCGCCGAACCTGCTCCGGCGTGAACCATGGAAAGATTGGCATCAGTACCGGCAAGATTAGGGCGGACCACCAGCTGCGGAGCAGTTGCGACCAGGTAGTGAGCGCCACCGTCGCTCCAGAACCCATTGCCGAGGATGACCAGCTTTTTGGGCACCAGTTCGTAGTTCGCGGCGATTTCGCCGCCTCCACCGAAAACGCT
>CAVPWD010000008.1:0-66913 GCA_963709385.1 uncultured Acidobacteriaceae bacterium | reverse complement strand
AAGCCATCCACCGGAAGCTGGGGGTTGCAGATTCGATCCATCAAGGGGCCGGGGCACTGGCTGCATGGGCGAGCTGTTTTCGTTCAGCAGCCGCGTTCCTTGCTTCTTTGCCGGCTTCCTCGGTCACGTCGCGCCCGCCAAATCCCACACCGATCCTCTTCAGAAATGCGTTGGGCGGGGTGCCTCCAGCGAAGATCCAGACATAATCGTTGGGAATCTCCTGCGGAGAGCCGGCGACTTCAAGAAGCACCGACTCCGCCTTGAACTCAACCGGATTCGAGTTGAAAAGCACTTTCACCTTGCCGGAACGCATGCAGTCTTCAATACGCCTGGCATTGCGCTCTTTGATGCGGCTGAAACGCTCGCTGCGGTAGGAGAGCGTCACCTTGTTTCCCGCCTGGTTGGCCAGCCCCATGGCGGCTTCAACCGCACTGTCGCCGCCTCCCACCACGAGAATCTGTTTGTTGATGTAATGATCGGCTTCGATCAGACGGTACATCACCTTGGGCAATTCTTCACCCTTGACGCCGAGTTTGCGCGGTTCGCCGGCGCGTCCTAAAGCAAGGATCACGGCGCGCGCTCGATATTGATTCGTCGCGGTGAGCACGGTGAAGAAGCCGTCTTCGCCTTTGCGGACGTCCTCAACCTTCTCGCCCGTCGACACGTTGAAGTCGGCGCGATTCAGAATCATGTCCCAAAAGGCAAGCAGGTGTTCCTTGGAAAGCTGCAGTTTTTTGAACTTGCCATACATGGGAAACTCGACCGGGCTGGTCATGACAAGTTTCTGGCGAGGATACTTTGCGACCGTGCCGCCGACCTCATCGCGCTCAATGGTCAGGTAGTTGAGTTTGTGCTCAATGGCGCGCAGCGAAGCGCTGATGCCGGCCGGTCCGGCGCCAATCACAAGCAGGTCGTGGACGTCGGACTTGGGCTGCCCCGCGCCCTTGAACCTGGCGGCAATCGTGTCGACGCAGTCCCGGCCCTGGTTGACAGCATTCTTGATCAGGGCGAGTCCGCCAAGTTCGCCGACGATGAACAAGTTGCGGATGGTGGTCTCAAACTCCGGCGTCAGGGTGGGCATGTCTCCGGCCATGCTGGGACTAGCCATCACCATGGTGATGGCCCCGACTGGGCAGGCGTCGGCGCATAGGCCGTGACCGATACATTTGTGTCCGTTGACAATGACGGCTTTTCCGCCAATCATCGCCAGCACATCGCCTTCCGGGCAGACGCTGGTGCAGGTCGCGCAGCCGATGCAGTAGTTGGTATCAATGTGCGGGTGCTGGGCCTTGGGGCCATCGGAAAAGAGCTTGCCTTTTTCAACCGCTTCGCGGGCTCGCGCCTCGCGCTTCTTCAGGCTCTTGAGATAGCCGACGAGAAAGAAGAGGCAGATGATGCCGCCGATGCCATAAGTGATGAGAGTTTCCATGGAGCGCGCTCAAAAATATCCCAGAAAGAATTGCAATCCGATGTGCAGTAATGCCAGCACGGCAAACGCATAGCTAAAAGGCTTGTGCACCACGTGCCACAGGTGGAACACTTTTTGCGAGCGGGAGAGGAAGAGAACTCGCTTGGAGAGAGCGGCCTCCTCGGCGGCCGCGTGAATGGCCTTTTCCAACTCGCGATGCCCTGTGGGCAGGAATCCAGCCAGAGTCCTGAGCGATGCGCCGAAGGTGAGCGCATGACGGCGCAGCCGGGCGACGCGGAACACGCGAATCACATCGAGAATCATCATGTATGCCAGGGCGACCACAATGGGAAGACGCCGCACACGGTTGGCGTCTGGCATACGCAAAAGGACGCGCAGATCGGCCTCCGGCAGGAGCTTCTGCGCCGCCAGTTGCTGCGAGAGACTCTCCTGCAACTCCTGCAACTCTCTCATTGACAGTTCGGCGGTGGTGACTTTGCGAGGGATCTGAGCATAGAGATATCGGCCAACGACGCCGCTGGTGGAGACCGCGAACATAATCCAGAACGCCATTCCGGCGATGCCCTTGAATTTTAGAGTCGAATGGAAGGCCACGATGAAGGGCGCCGTCAAACCCATCAGCACATGGATATCGAGCCAGTGGCGGGTGCTTCCCTTTTGGCCCAGCCAGGCCCAATGCTTGCGCAGCGGATAGAGAAAGATTCCGACAAACAGGGCGACGCCCGCGAATCCCAGGTAGAGGCCGACGGGTCCGCTCGGGCGCAGCAGGTGGTGTTTCGGCGAAAATGGACGGTCGATCGACGACAGCTTGTAATAGTCGAAACCATAAAAAAAGATGGCCAGGTTGGTGGCAATGGCCAGAACGTAGAGAGCATAGAGGCGCAGACGGTGGCCTCTCTCTGCGTCGGGCAGGGTACTGGCGGCGCCGACAATGCGGGCCGTCGCTGTGGCATTTGCGCTCATTTCTTGGTGACCTGTTCCTCTGTGCTTACTGAGAATTTCTTGTATGCGGTGAATTGGTGCAAGTTACGCCAGTGCTGGCGCGGCGTTTCGACTTCCACCCGGGCCTGCGTTGGAAACCAGTATTCCTGCTTCGAATCAGAAAACTTCAAAGGAGCAAAATCGATTTCGGAAGTTAGGGCTTTCAGGCCGACATCCTGTAGCGAGTCGGCGATTCCTGCTTCAATTTTGGCGATGGATCCGGTTTCCGGCTCGATCCATGCGGTCCCGGACAATTCCAGGGGATATTCACGGCCGCGCAGGGCCAACGCAGCCGGAGATTTCATGCCACGGATGTGCTGGAAGCTGATCTTCTCGAGGATCCGGCCGGCGATCTCTTCTTCACCTGCAAGTGTGAATGTGAACGCCGCGGAGTAGTAAGGATGAAATACCAGGAACAGCGTGGCGAATCCGTTGCTCAGCAGCATGGAAGTATTCTTGCGGTCATGCTTGGCCTGCCGTATGGGAATACGCGATTCAGACAGATTGAGTTCGCCCTGTGCGTTAGTGAGAATCACCAGATAGTCGTAGGTGGAGTCTTCCTTGAGTTCGACCTTGTCGTCCTTGCCCAGCTTTTCCTGGCGCACTTGTTCGGTGCACTTCACGTCAGAGAATTGATCGAGGAAGGCTGCAGTCTGGCCGGAAGTTCTGGCGAGCAGATCGTTCAGCGTCTCCGCGTCGGGCGAAGCCGCTTCCGAGCCCGCGAAACAGACAGTGGTGACCAGAATCAAAGCCGCAGCGAGGCCGGCATTGCGAAGGGCGATTTGTCGATCGGGCATCATTCCCCTCTCCTCTTCGAGTCGAAGCGGTAGCCGAGGGAAAACATGAACTGGTCGTAGCTCAGGTCGCCACGATTGGTGGTGAAATTTCCCTGCAGGTAATAATGCGGCCCGAGCGTGGTCTCGACGGTACCGGTGACGAAGCGTCCGCGAGTATTGGTGGTCAGAGTGGAAGCGAAGTTCTGCTGTCCGAGCAGGACTTCCAGCCGCAGACGATCGCTCATTTGCCGCGAGAACGAGAATGACTCGTACGATCCGGTACCGAAGGAACTGTCGAACTTCGAATAATGGGCGTCGACGCGCAGGTTCAGCCTGGGCACACGGTTGAAGGTGATGCCGTACATCTGATTTAAAGAACTCTTGGCATCGCCAGTGCCGCTGCTGCGGCCTAGATTGGTAGAAAGCCAAATTTGATTCCAGATTTCGACTCGGCCGCCCGCGCTGAAGCCCTGGAACAAGTACTTGTCTAGAAGTCCGGTGCCGATGAGGTTGGGATCGAAAGTGGGGATGTCGCGAAAATAGTTGTAATTGAGGTCCAATTCCACACGAGGATGCGGGTTCACGCGGAAGGTTGTGAAATTGCGTCCCAGCCCGGGCCCGGGGGACGGTGTGATGGAGTTGCCTCTGGGGTCGTCGAGCTGCGCCGATTCGTAGAGCGCGAAGGTGCGTTTGTAGGAAATAGAATCCTCAAAGAATACAAAAGGCCGGTCGATCGCCCAGTTCACCAGGCTGACGCCGGCGCCGCTCGTTGTGCTGTAGTGGAAGCTGTTGAACTCTCCGCCTTCAAAGTTGACGAAGACGCCGCCGATCACGCGGTCGGGGCTGTAATCCCACGAAGAGGGATCAGGCGTAGATCCGCCGAAGATTCCGAGGGTAGCGCCACCCCCCAGGCGCTTGCCGAAATATCCTCCGTCGATGGTGTCGAGGCTCGGCGCCCAAGGCAAATACAGGCGGCCAAATCCCGCGACCAGCGTTGAGTTGGGATTGTCGTAGGTCAGGTTGAGGTGGTAGGTGCGGTTGATCAGGTTTTGGAGAGTCTGCTGGCTGGCGGCCGAAGCCTTGGTGAGTTCGCCGCGCCAGTATCCGCTGAGATTCCAGTAGGTGCCGCCGATGCGCGTGATGTCGCCTCGAAAGACCATCCCCACGTCGGAACTGGTCACATTACTGGAGCCGTGGCTAATGGTCTCGATGTCATCGAATCCGATGCGCCCGCGAGCCCGGTTGACGGAGGGCAAGGGAGGACGCGGGACTTCCTGCCGGGCCTCTTCGTCGAGGGTGTCGCCTTCGGTGAAGGAAATCACCGCCGGATATTGGCGCGTCGGGCTGAGAGTGCGCTGCTGGACCAGGGCTTCGGCGTCACCACTGGAAAGATATGCGAGGTCCCCAACTTTGACCGGACGCTTGGGATCGTGGATATCCGTGACCGCCGATGTCTCCGCGACAGCGCTCACCGTGAGTTCGGCGACGACACGCGGATCAGCGGCGTTGGCACTGTCGCCTTGTTTGGCCGGCAAGTTGTTATCTTCGATTTCCAGCTTCATGCCCTCAGCCAATCCCTGGGCGCGTCCGCCTTCCAGGTAGGCGACGCCTTCGGCCACATACTTCACTTTGAAAACTGTGCGCAGTGTGGGATCGTCGGTGCGGGCGATCAGAGTGTGGGTTTCGGCCGGGATAGAGGGTCGGACTGCCGCCACTGGAGCTACAGAATCGGGTGCAGCAATTTCCTCCGGCTGCGCATGGGGAGCCGCCTCGGATGATGCCACCGCAGTTTCGCTGGAACGCGGCGGCACCGAAGGCACAATTTCAAGTGGTTTCACGACGCTGGCGATTTCAGTCGGGGTTGGTACGGACGGAGTAGCCACGGGAGCAGCCTCTTGCGTGCTCGGCGGGATGGCCACCGGTTGCGCGGGAGCAGGGAAGGCGGCGACCGTCGTTTTGTCGGCAGGAGGCTCAAAGGCAGGTCCGGACGGCACCGGCGGGGGCGGCGGTATCGAATTGTCAGCGGACTGATCGAGAACTGGCGGGGTGGTTTTCTGACGCTTGCGGAACAACCCGATTATGTCGCCCGAAGTCGCAGCCACGGGAGCACCATGCGAGCGCGATTTCGTGATCGGCGGCACCGTTAGGATTACCCGGTTCCCCTCCACAGTTACGACATAAGGATGCATCTGATCGAGATCGAGAACGACGCGCGTGATCAGCGGGGTCGTGCTGTGCTGACCGGTTCGCACCCGGCGGACGCCATTGGCATTGACAAACACGTTCCTGGTTTCGGCCGCGCAGGTAGTTTCCGGAAAATCCAGCAAGATGCGGTTGGGATGTTCGGCAGTTTCAACCGCGGGCTTCACGGGAGCTGAGAGGGTGATTTCGATGCGCAAGTCGACTCCCACTCGCGACGAGGTCACATTCTCGACTCTTGCGGCGCCGGCAGTGGTCTGCCCCACCGCGCATGACAGCAGGAGCGCGATCATCCCGAGATGGTGGTGAACTGCCGTCATGGTTTGCTGACACTCGCTGGCGCTCCATCTGCCGGCTCAAGTCCTGCGATTCCAATGTCTGCTTCTGTTCAAACTCCGGGCAAACGTGCTCCGGCAAACTTGGCGCTAACCCCCGCCCTTGCCGGCCTGGTGACACTGATAGCAATTGATGCTGTTGTAGACATAGCCCGGAACGTTGTCGTGGTGGAAGTTGTTCGAGTTGTTGCCGCCATGGCATCCCGTGCACTGGAACACCGAGTAGTCATTCGAATTCGTATGGCAGGTCGAGCACACATCGTTGGCGTTGCCGTGGCTGGTCGGGAACGGCGTGTATTGGGTGTGATTGAACGAAGCACCCGTCCATGCGGTTGTGTTGTGGCAGGTCTGGCAGGTAGTCGGGAAGAACTGCGGCTGCGCCTCGTGTCCGGGGTTGGTCGTGTTGTTGTAATCGGTCTGGTGACAGCCAATGCACGTCGTCGGCAGGGTCGTGTAATTGTTGTTGACGTGGCAATCAGTGCATACCCGCGGAGGAACGGTGTGAGAGCCAGTAAGGGGGAAGGCTGTGTTGTTGTGATTGAACGTGGAATCCGTCCAGGCGGTCGTGTCGTGGCAGAGTTCGCACGTGGTCGGGAAGCCCGCGGCCGCATGGGCAGGATTGGTAGTGCCCGAGTAGTCCTTCTGGTGGCACGAGTAGCAGAGCGTGCTGTTCAGCGAGTAATTGTTGTTGACGTGGCAGTCGGTGCAGAGGCGCGGCGGCACCGTGTGCGAACCGGTCAGCGGAAAGCCGGTTGAAGTGTGGTTGAAGGTGCCATCGCTCCACTGCACGGTATCGTGACAGTTCGCGCAGGTGGTAGGGAAAGCCGCCGCCACGTGGTTCACCGGAGTGGTTGCGTTGTTGTAGTCGGCCTGATGGCAGCCTACACAAGCGGTGGGCAGCGACGTGTAGTTATTGTTGGTATGGCAGTCGGTGCAGGCGCGCGGCGGCACCGTATGCGATCCGGTGAGCGGGAACGGAGTGTTGTTGTGATTGAAGGTCGCGTCGGTCCAGAGCACGGTGTCGTGGCACATCTCGCAAGTGGTCGGGAAACCCGTGTGCGGCACCGGCGTGGTCGCATTGTTGAAATCCGTCTGGTGGCACGTGATGCATAGCGTGCTGTTCAAAGTGTAATTATTGTTGACGTGGCAGTCGGTGCACTGCCGCGGCGGGACCGTGTGCGATCCCGTGAGCGTGAATCCAGTCGTGGAGTGGTTGAACGTAGCGTCGGTCCAAGCCACGGTATCGTGGCAGGTTTGACAGGTCGTAGGGAAGCCTGTGTGCGGCACCGGGGTCGTCGCATTGTTGTAGTCGGTCTGGTGGCAGCTGATGCACGTTGTGTTTGTGATGTTGTAGTTGTTGTTGATGTGGCAATCGGTGCACTGCCGGGGTGGTACCGTATGCGATCCGGTCAGGGGGAACGCCGACTTGGAGTGGTCAAACGTTGCCGGCTGCCAGGCTGACGTGTTGTGGCAAAGTTCGCAGGTCTGCACAAATCCGCCTGCGACGTGGTTCGGATTCGTGGTGCCCTGAAAATCTTTCAAGTGGCACGAAACACAAGTCGTGCTGGTCAGGCTGAAGTTGTTGTTGACGTGGCAGTCCGTACATTGCCGGGGCGGCACCGCATGCGCTCCCGTGAGCGGAAAGTTCACTGCGGAATGATCGAAGTTTGCCGGCTGCCAGGCGGCCGTGGTGTGGCAGGTCTCGCACGTCTGGGAGAACCCGCCCGACACGTGGTTCGGGTTGGTCGTGCCCTGGAAATCTTTCAGGTGGCAGGTCACGCAGGTGGTGCTGGTCAGGTTGTAGTTATTGTTGATGTGGCAGTCCATGCACATCCGCGGCGGCACGGTGTGGGCGCCAGTCAGCGGAAATCCCGTCGTGTTGTGATCGAACGTCGCATTCAACCAGCTGTCGGTGGAATGGCAGGTTTGGCAGGTGGTCGAAAACTTGCTGGCCACATGGCTCGGATTGCTGGTCCCTGTGAAATCCGCCGAATGGCAGGAATAGCACTCGGTCGACATCGCCTGGAACCCGCTGGTGGCCGCGCCCTTGTGGCAGGAGTCGCAATCCACGGCCGCGTGTGCTCCGGTGAGCGGGAAGCGATTGTTATGCTCCTGGATCTGCTGGACGGAGACCTGCCATCCTCGAACCGTGTGGCACTGCTCGCAATTGGCTCCCAGTTGCCGCTTGTGAATGTCCGCATGGCAGTCCTGGCAACGCTGCCCCACGTTGGTGAACACCGGCTTCACGTGGCATTGGATACAGGCCACCGACTGGTGCATGCCCCGCAACGGGTAGCGGGTCTGATTGTGATCGAATTCGGGAACGGCGCGAACCGGCTTCCACGCGTCGGCGGTATGGCAGTTCTGGCAGGGAGCATTCAGGTTGCCATGGGGGCTGTGGGTTCCGGAGGCTTGCGCGTGCGCCAACATCCCGGGAACCAGGAACAGAAAAAACAAAATAAGATTTCGTACCGCCCCAAGCCGTGCCATGACGTGCCTCTTGCCAGAGTCCCCAATTTTGCGCCGAAGCGGTAAAGTTCAGCGGTAGCGGCAACAATCTGTGTCAACTAAAGTAGCGGTTTAAGTGGGGCGCAAAAAGTTACTATGGTCTCGTGGCAGACCCCTGAAGCGGCCATCGGCCAGATTCGCATCGGTTCGGTGTTACTGAGAGTCAAAGGTGACGCGCCGCGTTGCCCCGGCTTTTCTAATCTCTGCGAATTTCGAAGGCGTTGTAGAAAAATTAAACAGCCCCTGAGAATGTATGGATTTGCTCATAGATATACGTGTTCGTGCGAGCGAGCGGGAGTTCTGGAGGGTTGTACAACTTCAGGTCGCCACAAGTACATGGCATCGATCGACCGCAAATCGCACGCTGCTAGAGGCCGGACGGCCTGCCCTTTGGAGTGGGATTGGTAGGCCCATGGCACGCCGCACAATCCTTTGGTGTGGGCTTGTAGAAGAGGACGGTCTTTGCACCGACGATCCTAGTGAGCTTGTGGCACTCTGCGCAGCGGACATTCTGGTGCGCCCCGCGCAGCGGGAAAGAAGTCCTCTTCTCGTGATCGAACAGCGAGGGCTTCCACTTCATGCTGTCGTGGCATTCGGCGCAGCGAGTGACGTCCGCCTTCGCGAACTGCTTCCCATGAATGTCTTGGTGGCAATCCTCGCACTGAGTCGGAGCGGCCTTGAAATCGACGTTGATGAGGCGAGTCTCGAGGTTGGGCGGCTTGTGGCAATCGCTGCAGGCCGTCGCACGATGCGCTCCCAGCAACGGGAATTGCGTTTTCGAGTGATCGAACCCTGACAGTTCCTTCCATGACTTCGTGGTGTGGCAGGCTTCACATCCGGCAGGTGCCCCATCCGCCCGCACCTGCGCCATGCGTTCTTTGAACTGCCCTTTGTGCGGATCGTTGTGGCAACTGGCGCAATTCAGATTGCGCCAGTGATAGATGGCGGTGGGCTTGGGCTGGAATTCCGCGGACTCCTTGTGGCAGTCGGCGCACGGCGTCGCCAGGTGACCTCCATTCAGCGCAAAGTGCGTTTCCTTGTGCCGCGCCAGGGTAAACGTGGAAGGCTTATAGGCCTCGAGAGTGTGGCAGCGGTCGCAGGCGTTGAGATAGGGAGCGGCTGCGAATTGCCCGGCATGACGATCGCTGTGGCAGTCAGTGCAGCGCGCGAACTTGATTTTGAACAGCGTATCCTTCCCCTTCGGAATGTGACACTGCGCGCATTCGAGCCGCGCATGCCCGCCCTGCAACGGATACGCGCTGGCACGCGTGTTCCTTCACCGTGAAGGTTGACGGCTTCCAGCCCTGCACGTTATGACACGAGGCGCATTCTCCGCCGTCGGGACGCTTGGCGAACTGGCCGTTGTGGGGATCGGGCTTGTGGCAATCCATGCACTTGGCGAAGGCCAGCGGTTTCTTGAAGTCGCCGCCGGCGTGGCACTGAGCGCAATCGACCGCCGCATGTTTGCCGAGCAGCGGGAACTTGGTCTTCGAATGGTCGAAGCGTTCATTCATGTTCTGCAGTGAGATTTTTTTCCACCCGCTCGTGCTGTGGCACGTCTGGCAGGTTTGCGGGAAGCTGCCGCGATGCGGGTCTTTGTGGCAGTCGGCGCACTGGCTAAACGGAATTCCAACATATTGCGGCTTGCCGTCGGCCCCGTTGGTGTGGCACTTGGCGCATTGCACCTGAGCGTGCAGACCGGTTAAGGGATAGCGGGTCTTCGAGTGATCGAACTGGGCGATGTTGATCGCTTTCCAGTCTTCAACGTTGTGGCACGACTGACAATTCGCGCCCAGGCGCCCTTTGTGCTGATCCTCGTGGCAGGCGATGCAGCTCGCGGAGAGACCGAGATAGCTGCGGGCCAGGTCCTTGGTTTTGATCGACGCGCGTTCCTGCGCCGGGATGTGAGAGGGATTGTGGCACTTGTTGCAGGTCAATCCAGCGTGCTTGCCTTCGAGAAGATATCCAGTCTCTTTGTGGTTGAAGGTCTTGCTGTCCCACTTGATGATGGGGAAGTCTTCGCCGTTATGCTCGGAATGACAGCGCGCGCATTCCTGACTGGAGCCTGGCGGAAGGTTGTAGCTCGCGTGCAGCCCTCGGTGTGCCGCGAGCCGAGTTGCAATTTCGGTGTGGCATTCCAGACATTTCAGCGACGCCTGCCCGCCAAACTTGTGGCAACTGGCACAGTTGGTCGATCCATTCAGCGATTGGTGAGGGCGCGCGAGCGGACCGGGAGAAATCTGAGCCGCGGCCACTCGCGAAAATGCGGTTAGAAAAACGACGTAGAGAAAGGCGTAGAGGACGATGCGTGCGCCGCCGGTCACGCCAAGCGGCAGGCGCGCTGCAATGACTTGGTGAACTCTTTCCCGATCGGTCTTGCCGTGCACGCGCCCCTCGCGATGTCCGTTCCCTAACAGCGATTCTGCAAGTGATTGTTTGCAGTGTATGTCGCGGGCGTGCGACCACACCAGTAGCCGGAGGTACACCTACCGCGCGGATTTCCGTCCGATGGAGCCCTCGCCGGTGGGCCGACTTGCGAGCAAGAACCGCGACGGTCGATAGAAATATTGGACCGGGTGAAGGTTACAACAACAAGGTCGAGCCCGGTCTCACTTGATAAGGATCATTGAGTTCCATCGAGAATTCCAGATTCGCCGCGCCCGAGATCAGCGACATGAATCTCGGCCAGGACACAGCACCGTGGGGACTCATTCCTCCAGTTGTCTCGGCAATTGCCGGATGGCACGCTGCGCCCGCTGAATTGGAAGACGAAGCTGGTTCGGCCGTCAACAGCAAAGCCCATTAGAAATGCGGTTATGCCGCTTGGAGCACGCTCGCCGGCAGCGATAAAGTTATAATGGCCTCGCCTCCAGGACGGTCGGAGAACGATGGAGAGGAGCTGTGTAAATATCGGCCTGATCACGAAGCCCACGTTTGACCCATCGAGTAAGAGATTGGCCGCGACTCGAATCGGGAGATGCCGACGCGGGCGATTGGGGTGGATCGGGGGAAGTAGCCAAGTCTCTAGCTGCGTAAAAGCTCGTACGCATGACCGCTGATGGAGCGTCCGGCAACTCCTGCGAGGCGGCCAATGTCGATCGCAAAATACTCGCCAATAGCAAGGTCAACAGGCGGCCCCAACCCTTATCGAACACACACAAGGACATGTTAAAGCCGAGTTCAGAGTGACGCTGGCGTGGCACACCGCGACCGGCGGCCCACTTTTACGATACGACCGAAACATTACCGCTCCCTTTCGAGAAGATGACAGTTTGTTCATCCTGGACCATTTTCCCCTTTCTACTTTCATCTACGCTTACGATTTCCTCGATACCACTGTCGGAGTTGCAACCATCTCCGTTTTTGGAGCTTCATAGTAGACACGGTCCTTTCGCTTCTCTGGGCATCCGGTATTCCGATAGTCGACCTGCGTTTCCCGCGGCCGTGGAAGGACTGTCTCCTTCCCAGCGCACAACAATCGGAGTTATTAGCAATGAAACAACTTGTATTCGAGCTGATCGTGCTGACGGCTGGCTTCTATAGTGCCGTGAGTGTCGCGCAGACGTTGAAGCAGCGCCCTCAGGCGGCACCACAGCAGCAGAACGAGGATACGCCTGCCTCGCAGAGGGTGTCGGAAAGCGCGGGCGCTCAACCGATGGCGATACCGATGAGCATTGGGGTTGGCACTCCTATCAAGGTGGCAATTGACTCAGACGTACGAGTGCGGAAAGTTGGTCAGGCGATCCAATGCAGGACAACGGAACCAGTGTACGCGTTCGACAAGCTGCTGATTCCGGTCGGAACGGTGGTGAACGGGAAAGTTTCGGCGATCGATTCGGTACCTAAGATGGTACGAACGATGCAGGCGGCGAATGGGAACTTTTCTCCAGCGCGGAAGGTGCATGTGCAGTTCGATGAACTAGTGATGGGTGATGGGCGGCGTGTGCCCTTGCAAACGGTGGCTTCTCCTGCTCCGGATGGAGTGCTGCGGTTTGTGTCGGCGAAGGAGAAGCCAGAACAGAAAAACAAGCTGCAGGATGCAGCCTCCAAACAGGTGAGTGCAACGCGCCAGGCGATTCACCAGAAGTGGAACGATTTACAGAATCAGATCCACGAACCGGGAAAGATGCACAAGGTAAAGAGAATCGTGCTGGCGCAGTTGCCGGTGCATCCGCAATATATTGATGCGGGAACGAGCTTCAACGCGGATTTGTTGCAACTTCTGGATTTTGGGACCGAGGCAGTGAAACCGGCGAGGCTTACGGACATTGGATCGCCGCCCCCTAACGGGAGCGTGGTGCATGCGCGGCTGGTGACAGCGCTGAGTTCGTCGACCGCAAAACAGGGAGACTTGGTAGAGGCGCTTATCACCGAGCCTCTAGTCATCTCGGATCACCTGATTCTTCCTGAAGGAAGCGTGATTACGGGCTCGGTGATACAGGCGCAGCCCGCGCGGCGCATGGGACGCAACGGACAGTTACGAATTCTGTTTCACGAGGTGGCGCCACCGAATGGAATCCAGCAGAAAGTTGAGACAACTTTGGAGGGCGTGGCGGTCGCCAAGGGGGAACACTTGAAGCTCGACGATGAGGGTGGGGCGCAGGTGACCACTCCGCGAACGAGATATCTGATCACAGGAATTCAAGTTATGCTGGCGGCTTCGCAAGCTTCTCCGGATCGAGATGCAGGACAGGGGGGCCAGAGCGTGGGCGAAGCAGGAGGCGGTGCGGTAAGTGGTGCATCGGGATTCAAGTTGGTAGGGATGGTTGTGGGAATTGCTGCACATTCCCGCGTTGTGTCGGCCGGATTTGGATCGTATGGAGCGGCATTGTCGATCTACTATCATTTTCTGGCGCGCGGACGCGATGTGGTCTATCCGAAAGACATGCCGATGTTGATAGGGCTAGGGACTCGCGACGGCAAAACAGCGAATGCCGCAGCACCCTCTGCGGAGTTAGCTCAACCTCCGGCCAACGGCCCACAGTAAAGGCTACCCCGCACCCTCGTTTGTCCTCGCAATTCTGGCTACAAAGCGCAGTTGGGTGTTGAGTGCCAGGCGGATGGCGTATGCTCATCCTAGCCCTGAGAAGGTCTTTGACCTCCGTGGCATTGATCACCTCGTTGCTCAATCGGTCGCGTTAAAATCCGCGCCAGCGCTTCTCGTCACCGATCGTGTGCGTCAAATTACAGGTCGAGATCCGCTCCTGTTTGACGGATTGGTCAAACTGCACCTAACTGAATTGACGCCTCCAGGCAGGTCACTTGCTGATTGGAAGATACTGAAGATACTAATGACCGCCGATGAAGTGCTCCGCGTGCATCGCGACATATTTCACCGCTCGCTCCTCGATCTGGCTTACGGCGCGCTCTCGGATCTTTACACGAACGAATACATGCCGGTGAGGTCGGACGGTTCCGTCCTGAATAAGGCGGCGGTTCTTCACGATCTGAAGGGCGGAGGTCTGACATTCAAGTCGATAGAACTTGTCGGCGAGGATGTTCGGATCAACGGAGAAAGCGCGATCCTAACCGGTGAGAGCCGAACCGTAGCCTTCAGGAACGGCGAGGAATTTCGCTCGCGCTTCCGCCTCGTGGCGGTTTACACGCGCGAAGCCGAAGAGTTCAAACTAATACACTTTCAGAGTACGCCACTCCCGTAGAACGAAGTGTCGCATCGCTGGTGATTCCGGCTTTTAAATGTGTCGCCTGCGAATCGGAGCGTGCTCGATAATTATGGTCCATTAACAGTCCACGAACTGTTTCCGAGTGTCACTTAAACGTTTCTGTAGCGCCATCCGTGCCGCGTGTTTTCAGTTAGTTACGGGTGAAGATTTCGCTGTCACGGCAGAGGCCGCGGGTTCGAGTCCCGTCGTCCCCGCCAATTCTTTCAAGCACTTGCGACCCTAGCGTCCGGCAAATCAGGGGATGTCAGGGGACGATAAGCGCCGAGTGAGACTGGCCCCACCCCGGAACATCCCAAACTGCGCATTGGATTCGGTTGGTCTTCGGCAAAAGACCCGCTGGCAAAATGGCGTCGACCAACTTGTTCAGTGCCGGGCGTTTGGTCTTCAGATGTTGCCTGTAGATACTTGTTCGTG
This sequence comes from uncultured Acidobacteriaceae bacterium, assembly GCA_963709385.1. Lineage (GTDB taxonomy): Bacteria > Acidobacteriota > Terriglobia > Terriglobales > Acidobacteriaceae > Sulfotelmatobacter. The sequence continues at coordinate 52,587 of CAVPWD010000008.1, read as the reverse complement.
ACATGAAGGTTGCTGTGCCGTAGTCGCGGATCGTGAGCCAGAACAAGCCTTTCGTGACCAGTAGTTACTTCCGGCAGCCCGACACCGCCGCTCCATTCAAAAAGACGGACAACGATTCCTCTCAGGTCACAATTCGTTAGCGTCACGTCGCTATTTTCTGGCTTTTTGTTGGCCGCCATCGATTGGGATTCCCCAGCGATCGAAAAATTCTGCCTGCTTCTTTTCGCTCGCTAACCGATGCAACATCGTGCGTCGCCGCTTCGGAGAAATTGAATCCCCGTAGAGAGAAGTTCGAGCTTCCCCAAGCCAGCGCAACCAGCGCTCCCATTCCGGCCCGAATTGGGTTTCCATCTGTTTGCGCAGCCGCTGAGCGAGAGCCCCACTATGGCCGGCGGTCGAAATCGCGATTTGAAGCGGGCCACGTCGCACTACAGCCGGGTAATAGAAATTGCAGAGTGGCCGATCGCGAACAACATTGCACAGAATCTGACGCCGCTGCGCCTCTTCATACACCATTTTGTTTAGGGGCTTCAGAGGTGTGGCCACAACCACCAGGAAGATTCTGTCTAAGTCGCCGAGTTCGAAGCGGCGCTGTTGCCAAATGATCTTATCGTCACTCGCCCACTCCTTAATGCGTCGAGTAGCCGCGGGAGCAACAACAATGCAGGTTGCTCCACATCGAAGGAGCGTAGAGATCTTTTCTTCCGCGGTTTTCCCTGCGCCTACTACGAGGCAACGGCGCTTGGTCAATTTCAGGAATATAGGGAAGAGCGGCGTCGTTTCTCCCGACAGACGTGACAACGCTTTGTCCACACCCCTCCCCGCAACAGAACACCTTACCTTTGATAGCCGACGAAACCCGTGGAGGACAAATGCAAAGAACTGATCGTTTGCATAAGAGAATTAGCTCCGTAGCTGCGAGGAAAGCAGCGGCAGGTGCGGAACTCAAGGGATTTCGGTGTTGACTTCTGGATAATCGCAACCATAGATTTTTTTGATTTCCAACCGGATTCCTGCATCACTAGAGTGCCCTCAATACAGAGTGCATTTTACTCTTGAAGATTGAAGCAGACGCTCACCTCCAGGTTGAGGTCCAAGCGCAGCGATTCCCGATAGTTCGAACCGCGGATACAGCGTCGTATCCATCAGCTCTCAGCTCCGATCGCAGGCAGGCAGGTCGGCATGTTTGCTTGCCGAAGCCTTGCTTAGGCTGGACTAAAAGCATCTTGCAAGGTTTCGATCTGGAAGGCTGACGTGGGGTCAACGACTGGGGAAAGCGATGTCCTTACCTCTCATCGAGCGAGCGGAAAACGATGGCGTCCGATTTGTCTTAAGCCAGCAATGGCAGCAGACGGTCCACCAGCCCCTGTACGAAATCGAGCCACTGGCAGTCGCCCCCAGAATCCCCGAGCGCCTTCCGGAACCCGGCGAACAGTATCGCTTTCACTTTGATATGACGCAGTGCATCGGTTGCAAGTGCTGCGTGGTGGCCTGCAACGAGCAAAACGGTAACCCGGCGGAAATCAACTGGCGCCGAGTTGGAGAGATCGAGGGCGGTTGGTATCCAGATACTCATCGCTTGTACTTATCGATGGGGTGCAACCACTGCCTGGAGCCGTCATGCCTCATCGGCTGTCCGGTCGAGGCGTACACAAAAGATTCGGCCACCGGCATCGTCCAGCACAGCGCCGACACTTGCATTGGCTGTCAGTACTGCACATGGAACTGCTCCTACGGCGTGCCGCAATACAACGCCGAGCGCGGCGTCGTCGGCAAGTGCGACATGTGCTACGGGCGGCTCACGGAGGGCCGGGAGCCGGCATGCGTCAACGCGTGTCCGGAGGGTGCTATTCGCATCGAGATCGTGAAAACTGAAGAGTGGAGGCGGGAATATTCCGCCAGCGCCAATGCGCCGGGGCTACCTTCCGCCGACGACAGCATTTCCACCACCCGCATCACCCTGCCAGACAACTTGCCACCCGACATCAGAAAGGCGGATTACTGGCGCGTGCGCCCCGAGGCTCCGCATTGGCCGCTTGTAATTATGACTGTTCTGACACAACTTTCCGTGGGGGCCTTCGGCACGATCTGGCTCCTGCAATTAGCGGGAGCGACTGCGCGTTTGGGTGTCGCCGCTCTAGGATCACTCATCCTGGGTGGAATAGCGCTGGTTTCATCCACCACGCACTTGGGCCGCCCGATATATGCCTATCGCGCCCTGAAGATGTGGAAGCGTTCGTGGCTTAGCCGCGAGGTTCTGCTCTTCGCCTGTTTTTCCGGGATGGCTGGCCTCTATGCCGCAACACTCTGGCTGGGCTTGCCCTTGAGCCAGGAGTTGGGCGGCGTGACGGCAATCTTCGGAGCCGCGGGGATTACGGCGAGCGCTTTCATTTATCTGGTTCCTGCACGTCCTGCATGGGATACCAAGTTCACAGTCTCTGATTTCTTCCTGACCGGCGCACTGCTCGGGCCATTGTTTGCCGTCTCAATCGGCGCCGCCCAGGGGCGTTTGGTGATGCTGATTGGTGTCGCAGCGGCTTCAGCGCAGTTGCTAAACCAGGCGCTGCGGTTTCTTTGGCTGATCGGTTCTGACTCGTTTGAACTGCAAGCCTCTGCGCGCTTGCTGTCTACGAAACTGGCGCGCCCTTTGCTGTTGCGAAGTGCTCTCTTGCTCGTCGGCGGCATAGCCCTGCCCCTGTCCGGTTCCTATCTAACGCGGTTCGCGGCTCTCCCGATCGCCGTGGCCGGGGAAATTCTTGGCCGTTATCTCTTCTACGTGAGCGTGGTGCCGAAAAACATGGCTGCCCCCTATCTCGCAGTTCGGGAGCGCGCGGCATGAACCTCAAGCGAAAGCTCGGCTTGGACATTCTCTCGGAAAAATATGCGTACGGCGAGGATCCCCTGTACGGCCATACCTCCGAGCAGAAGATTCCGGACCATTGGGTACCAACCACTTGTGGATATTGCTCGGTTGGTTGCGGAATGTTCATCGGCGTCAAGGATGGCCGCGCGGTGACCGTCCGCGGCAACCCGAGCCATCCAGTGAATCTGGGAAAGCTTTGTCCCAAGGGATTGTCGGAGCACTACACGCTCGGAGCCCCCAACCGTGCAAAGTCCCCGCTGCTAAGGAAGAACGGCAAGCTGGTTCGGGTGAGTTGGGACGAAGCTCTCCACACGATGGTTGAGAAGTTTTGCGCCACGCAGGAGCGATACGGCCCGGACGCTCTCGGTGTGATCAGCACCGGACAGTTAGTCACCGAAGAGTTCTATGCTCTCGGGAAACTCGTGCAATTGGGATTCGGCACCAAGAACTACGACGGAAACACCACGCTGTGCATGGCGAGCGCGGTTTCTGGCTACAAACGGTCGTTCGGCAGCGATGGGCCGCCGGGCGCCTACGAAGATCTGCAGAAAGCTGACGTGATCTTTCTGATTGGCGCCAACATCGCCGATAACCATCCGATTCTCTGCCAGCATCTGGAAGCAAATCCCCGAAAGACGTTGATCGTCGCCGATCCGCGGGTCACCAAGACCGCCATGATGGCCGATCTGTTCCTGCCGCTGAGGCCGCGGTCCGACATTGCCTTGCTAAACGGGTTGATCCATTTGCTGATTCGCACGGGGCAGATTGACTGCGAATACGTCGCGAAACATACCAGCGGATTTGCGGACCTCGCACGATTCGTCGAGAAATACACCCCTGCGTATGTGGCACAGATTACGGGCCTGAGTGAAGACCTGATTATCAAAACCGCAGACCTCTACGGAAGTGCACAGGCGGCTTTCATCGGATGGACCATGGGAGTGAACCACAGCACCCAAGGCGCGGAGACGGTAAATGCGATCAACAATCTTGCCCTGATTACCGGAAATATCGGTCGCGCTGGCGCTTCGCCGTTCTCTATCACAGGACAGTGCAATGCGATGGGCACGCGCGAGGCCGGCTTCGCGTCGAGCTTGCCCGGATACCGCAAGTTTGAAAATGCGGAAGACCGAGATCAGCTGGCGCGCTTGTGGAAGATCGATCCGGATCGTATTCCAGTTTCCAGAGGGTTGGCCTATCCCGACATCATCGAGGCCGCCGTCGGCAAGAAGATTCGTGCGCTATGGATCGTCGCTACCAATCCGATTGTCTCCTTTCCGAATCTGGACGTCCTGCAGCAGAGTCTGGAGACGCTGGATTTCCTGGTCGTGCAGGATGGATTTCATCCCACACCGACCACGGAACTCGCGCATCTGGTGTTGCCTGCCGCCATCTGGGGTGAGAAAGAGGGAACGTACACCAACTCGGAGCGGCGCGTGAGCAAGGTGAATTCCGCTGTCAACCCACCTGGCGACGCGAAATCGGATTTCGATATTTTCCTCGCGCTGGCGGATAAGCTTGGATGCCGGGAGGAACTGTTCCCCGGATGGACGCGTCCCGAGCATGCCTTCGAAGAATGGAAGCGCGTCTCGAAAGGCCGGCTCTGCGATTATTCCGGATTGTCCTATGACCTGATTGAGCGGCACAACGGAATTCAGTGGCCATTCGCGGAGGGGACGACCGAGGTCGGCACGACTCGCCTTTATGCCGACGGGCGCTTCCCCACGGAAGACGGCAAGGCCAAGCTGTTCTGCATCGAATGGACACCCTTCCCTGAGCAACCGAACCAGCAGTTTCCTTTTGTGCTCAACACCGGCCGAACCGTAGAGCACTGGCACACCCGCACAAAGACCGGCCAGGTACCGATCCTCGAAAGAATGTCGCCGAACGCTTGGCTGGAAATGAATACGCGCGACGCCCATGCTCTGCGATTGAAACCTCACGATTGTGTGGATGTGATTTCGCGGCGTGGCCGGGTTCGGAGCGTTGAGTTGCGAGTCACGGAGACCGTTGCACCCGGCCAGGTATTTATGCCGTTTCACTTCGCGGAAAGCAATGCAAACCAAGTCACGCAGAGCGCGTTTGATCCAATCTCGCGTGAGCCGAACTACAAGCAGTGCGCCGTTTCCGTTCAATTGAGCGTTTCACCAAAAGGATGGCGCAGCAAAGAGACGCGGCGGAAGAAAGAACTCCCGGTGGAGGTGAGCTCGTGAAAAAGCTGGTGGTCGTTGGAAATGGAATGGCTGGCATCGCCTGCGTGGAGCAGATCTTGCGCCACTCGCCCAAGTTTGAAATCACGATCTTCGGCGACGAGACTCACGTGAACTACAACCGCATTCTGCTCTCATCGGTTCTGGCCGGAGAAAAAGCAAGCGACGACATTGTCCTGAACGGCCTCGATTGGTACCGGCAGAACGGCATTGATCTCCGGCTCGGCGTCCGCATCACCGGCGTTGATTCCCGAGCCAAGACCGTGACCGGCGACGACGGCAGTGTCACCTCTTTCGACAAGCTCCTGTTGGCGACCGGGAGCAACCCGCTTATTCCCTCAATCGAGGAAGTGAAAAAGGAAGGTGTCTTTGTCTTCCGCAATCTTGACGACACGCGCGCGTTGTTGGAGCGCTGCCGCCCAGGGATCAAGGCCGTCGTAATCGGAGGCGGCCTGCTGGGGTTAGAAGCGGCTCGCGGGCTGCAAGTGCAAGGTTGCGAAGTAACCGTCGTCCATCTGATGGAGACGCTGATGGAGCGCCAGCTGGATCCGACAGGCGGCGGTTATCTCGCAGCCAAAATGAATCAGATGGGAATCACCGTGCTGCTTGGGCTCAGTACCACCGCGATTCTCGGCAATGGAAAAGTGGAGGGCGTTCAATTCAAAGGTGGCGGCAGCATTCCGGCCGACCTCGTCGTGATCGCCGCGGGCATTCGTCCGAACGTCGGACTCGGCCACGAGGCCGGGCTTGAGGTCAAGCGCGGCATCGTGGTCAACGATTACATGGAAACGTCGCATCCTGACATTTTTGCTGTAGGCGAATGCGTGCAGCACAACGGCACTTGCTACGGCCTGGTTGCGCCTCTCATCGAGCAAGGGAAAGTTCTGGCCGCAACCATCACGGGAAACAAAGGTCCGAAATATCAAGGCAGCGTGCAAGCCGCAAAGCTGAAGATCATGGGAGTCGATGTCTTTTCGGCGGGCGAGATCGGCGACAAGCTCGATGGCTCGGAGGTGATCCGTTACGAGGATCCCGCCCTGGGCATCTACCGGAAGTTGACTCTTAAGGGCGGCAAGCTCGCCGGCGTCATTCTGGTCGGCGACACAGCCGATAGCCATCGCTACATGGACTGGTTGCGTACTCAAAGGGATCTGGTGCCACTTCGCCGCCAACTTCTATTTCCCGCACCGACAGAGGATGTCGGCATCGATATCGCTCAAATGGCCGACAGTGAAACCGTCTGCGGATGCATGGGAGTGACCAAGGGCACGATCATTCAGGCGATTCACGAAAAAGGTGTGAACACGTTGGCGCAGCTTAAAGAATGCACGCGCGCCTCAACGGGCTGTGGAAGCTGCGCCGGCCTTTGCCAGTCGCTGCTCAAAGCGGTGGTGCCGGAATTTGAGGAAGAAGTGAAGCGGACAATTTGCAAGTGTATTCCTGTAGCCGAAGACCAGCTGCGCGGGATCCTGCGCAGCCAACAACTGAAGTCGGTGCAGGAGGTCCTCGAAATCTACGGCAACGGAATCGGTTGTGAAGTCTGCAAGCCGGCCTTGAGCTACATGCTCGACGTGCTGTGGTGTGGCGATCACGACGAGGACCGTTCGGCACGCTTCATCAACGATCGCGTACACGCCAACATTCAGAAGGATGGAACGTTTTCCGTCGTGCCCCGCATTCGCGGCGGCGTGACCTCGCCCGACGAACTGCGCCGCATCGCCGATGTAGCCGACAAATACAGAGTGCCCATGGTCAAGATCACCGGCAGCCAGCGCATTGACCTGCTGGGCGTGAAGAAGTCGGACCTGCCGAACATCTGGGCCGACCTTGGAATGCCTTCCGGTCAGGCCTACACCAAGGGCGTCCGCATGGTGAAGACCTGCGTGGGCACGGAGTTTTGCCGCTTCGGGGTGCAGGACTCAACCAGCGCCGGAATCGAGATGGAACGTCGGTTTGAGAATCTGTTCACTCCTCACAAGGTGAAGATGGGCGCGGTCGGCTGCCCTCGCAATTGCGCCGAGGCCACGGTCAAAGACATCGGCCTGATTGGGCAGGAGGGAAGTTGGCAAGTGGTCGTCGGCGGTGCCGCCGGAAAGAAAGTACGCAAGGCGGATCTGCTGATCACCGTCGAAACAACAGAAGAGGCCCTTGCCGCCGCCGCACTTTTTTTCCAGTACTACCGCGAGAGCGCCAACTACCTGGAACGCACTTACGATTTCGTCGAGCGGGTCGGCATCGAGAAAGTTCGCAAAGAAACCGTCTACGCCCCGGATAAAGCCAAGCACGGCCTGCAGGAGCGTCTGCGTAAGTCAAAGGAACGATCGAGCGATGCCTGGCTGGAGCGTGATTCTCCGCGCCACCCCACTCAGTTCATACAAATAAAGCCGCTGGAGGAGGTATTCGTATGAAGGAAGCGAAAGCGGAATCAAAGAGATGGGCACGCATTGCCCTTTGCGACGACATACCGCTGCGCGAGGGCCGCGCCGTGAAGGTCGGTAATCGCGAGATCGCCATCTTCAACCTGGGCGACCGAGTCCTTGCCGTGGACAATCGCTGTCCGCACAAAGGCGGGCCGTTGGCGGATGGCATCGTCTCCGGCGCTGCTGTCGTCTGCCCGCTGCATGCGTGGAAGATGAGCCTCGAAACCGGAGAGGGCCTGAACACCGCGAGCGCGTCCAGTTGTGTGGAGACTTTTCGCACGCGCGTGGAGCACGGGGTCATTTTCCTTGAGATCGGCGCACAGGTGACGTCATCGGACGCAAAGTGCGTGGAGGATCTGCCGTTACTTCGCACGGAGCCGGGGACGCTTGCTGGGGGAGAAACGACATGCAGCCAACTCTAGCGGAAGGAACTTTTCGGTTCGATCGCAACGCAGCGCTGGAGCCGGATTCCGACGGAAAGGCGACTCGCATCCGCCTGCTGGACTTCCACAGTGCGCCGATGCGTGCCTTTCACTTGTCTTGGTTCGCGTTCTTCCTGAGCTTCTTGGCCTGGTTTGGCATCGCTCCACTCATGGCTATTGTGCGAGACGATCTCAAGCTTACGAAGGCGCAGATCGGAAACACAGTGATTGCCTCAGTGGCGATCACGATCTTTGCGCGACTGTTGACTGGCTGGCTGTGTGATCGCTTCGGACCGCGCCGCACTTATTCGGCCCTGCTCATATTCGGTGCTTTGCCAGTGATGGGGATTGGCTTGTCCCATAGCTACCACTCGTTCTTGTTTTTTCGGCTAGCCATCGGTCTGATTGGCGCTTCATTCGTCCTTACGCAGTACCACACCTCGATCATGTTCTCGCGATCGGTGGTCGGCACCGCCAACGCCGTGACTGCCGGGTGGGGAAATCTCGGCGGCGGCGTCGCGCAATGGATCATGCCACTGTTGTTCGGCGCCATCTTTGGATTGGGTGCCGACAAGTTCCTGAGCTGGCGATTGGCGATGATCGTTCCTGGCGCTCTCATGCTCATCACGGGTTTCGCCTACTATCGCTTCACGGAAGACACTCCGGATGGCAGGCCCTTCGTGCCGCGAACTGGTGGACAGGCTTTCTGGGAAGCTGCTGGCGACTACCGTGTCTGGCTGCTCTTTCTTCTCTACGGCGCCTGCTTCGGAGTGGAAATCACTGTCGACAATGTCGCTGCCTTATATTTCAAAGACTCTTTTCACCTGACATTAAAACTAGCAGGTCTTCTCGCCAGCCTCATCGGCATGATGAACCTCTTCGCCCGGGCATTGGGCGGAATCGCTGGCGACTGGGCCGGCAGCCGATGGGGTCTGCGGGGGCGCTCTCGCCTGCTCGGGCTGACAATTTTTGTCGAAGGCGCGCTCATGGTGTTGTTCTCGCGGCTGACAATCCTCGTCCCGGCCACCGCGGCCTTCCTTCTGTTTGGACTGCTCGTATGCATGGCCTGCGGCGTAACCTACGCCCTGGTTCCGTTGATTCGCCCCCAGGCGATCGGATCGGTTTCCGGCATCGTAGGCGCAGGCGGAAACTTCGGGGCGGTGTTGGCAGCTATGCTATTCAAGTCAGAAAGCCTTTCCGGCGCGAACGCGTTCTTCATTCTGGGAAGCATCGTCGCGGCCACTTCGTGCTGCTCACTCCTTTTGCGATTTGGGGAAGCCAAGGTTGCAGCGCCAGAGATTGAGCCGATGACTGCATTCATGTCCGCCGATTAGCGTCTGCTGCCAAACATGATTGCGGATCTGGCGGGGGTGTTGATTGCGGCGATTCGTCCCATGAATGCCGACGATCAGCTCATATTCCTGGAAACGATTTACCATTTCTAGGGGATCGCAGAACAGAGTGTCGGCAATGGCAAACAGCACTTTCGGAGGACTTTGCGTCCTGGCTCTCGAGAGTCGGCGCGCCCGCGAGATTGCGAAGCTCATCGCGAATCTCGGCGGTGTGCCGATTGTGGCGCCGTCCGTAAGAGAAGTTCCTCTCGAATCAAATCAGGAAGCCCTGGAATTCGCCCAGAGACTAGCTGCGGGCGAGGTGGATATGGTCATTTTCACGACTGGTGTCGGAGTCAAAGCTCTGGCGGCGGCTGTGGAGAAAGTGTGCCCGCGAGACGAGCTGGCACGATATTTGAACGGCGTAGTGGTTGTAGCTCGCGGTCCCAAGCCTTCTGTGGCCCTCAGGGAACTGGGAGTGAGAATCGGTCTCACGGTTCCTGAGCCCAATACGTGGCGTGATCTGCTGACTCTACTGGACCAGAGCAAGAATTCGTTTCCTGTGGCGGGGCGCCGCATCGCCGTACAGGAATATGGGGTGACGAATCCCGAGTTGTCCGCCGGCTTGCAAGAGCGCGGCGCGATCGTAACTCTGGTGAATGTCTATCAGTGGGCACTGCCCGAAGATCTCAGCCCGCTTCAGAACGCCGTCGAGTCGATCATCCGTGGCGATGTTCATGTGCTGCTCGTGGCGTCTTCCGTGCAGATACGGCATCTGTTCGAGGTCGCCGAAAGAATGGCAAAGGGGGAGGCGTTGCGCGATGCCCTCTCCAGGGTGGTGATTACGTCCGTCGGGCCGTTGACCTCGGAGGAATTGCGCAGCCGTGGTCTGAGTGTCGACATCGTGTGTACTCGCCCCAAGATGGGATTTCTTGTGCAGGAGGCGGCAGAAAAAAGCGCCGAAATCCTTCGACAGAAACGCGGGCCGCACTCTGTGGGAATGGAGGATCAGGTATGAGTACCCTCTACCCGTTGTTCGTGAGCTTAAGCGGCCGAATTTGCGTTGTAGTCGGCGGCAACGAGATGGCGGAGACAAAGATTCGAGAGCTTCTGGACACGGACGCCAAGATCCGCGTCATCGCTCCCGCCGCCACTGACCAGATTGCTGCGTGGTCTCAGGCAGGAAGGCTGCAATGGGAACGTCGCGCTTATGTCAATGGCGACCTGCGCGATGCGTTCCTTGTGGTATCTGTCGCCGACGCAGAGACTAACGCCCGCGTGTTCGAAGAGGCCGAAACGCACCGGACCTTCTGCAACGCAGTCGACGACATCGAGCACTGCAGTTGCTATGCGTCCGCCGTAGTGCGCCGCGGGCCGCTGCAGATTGCGATTTCGACAGCAGGGAAGAGCCCTGCTCTCGCTCAAAGATTGCGCAAGGAATTGGAAGAACGGTTCGGCGAGGAATATGCTCTCTGGGTCACGAGACTGGGCGAACTTCGGAGTCGCCTATTTCAGGAAAACTCGATCGACAGTGAGACCCGCCGCAAAACATTGCACGAGCAGGCCAGCGCGTCGGCCTTTGAAATGTTTCGGAGTTCACTCTAACGGGCGAAGGATTGTCACAACTCAGCCAGGGACCCCGAAGGCTGGCGTGAATCTCCCTCAGGTGGAATGCTTTGTAGACAAAGTGACCGTAGTTCTGGTGTCGCTCCCGTCGCCAAGGTGTCTCCCACAATCAGGACGCAAGGCGAAGGCAAGATCGGCGCGCGGTGAAGTAATCCGAGAGTCGTTTGGTACCGCTGTTCTTCTGGGCTCGACACTTTCGATATCACGGCGCATGGAGTAGAGGGGCTCAGTCCCGCGCTACAGAGATTCCCGGCGACGCTGGCATATTCCCCAGGCATGTAGACGACAACTGTGGTACGACTGGTCACCAGACTGTGCCAGTCCGAATCATCTTTTCCATGCCCCCGGTGAGCGCTGACCACCAGGAGTTGGTCTGCCGTCCGGCGATCGGTCAGAGAGACTTGCACGGAGGCGGCGGCCGCAAGCGCCGCAGTCACGCCCGGTACAATCTCGACCTCAATGTCTGCTCTCCGTAGAGCGTCCAGTTCCTCGCCCGCCCGACCGAAGATCAACGGATCACCGCTTTTCAACCGCACCACGACTTGTCCAGACAAACTAAATCGCAGCAACAAGCCGTTGATCTCGTCTTGCGTGATGCTCTTTCGTCCACATCGTTTCCCGACGTTTATGATCCGAGCGCGCGGCGAAACCAGCGCAAGCACTTCGGCCGACACCAGAGCATCGTGCAGCACAACGTCGGCCAAGCCAAGCGTGCGCACAGCCCTAACCGTCAGCAAGTCCGGATCACCCGGTCCAGCGCCGACGAGGTAGACCTTCGCCTTCCTCTGTTGAAATGAACGTTTCAGCAAAGATTTCCCCTATGTTGAGTGCTGCATGTTGAGTGCTGCAAGACCGGATACCACACGCCGCATGCCCCGCAGATCGCGACCGACCTGACCCCACAGCTCATACATATAGTGTTTGCGGACGATAGGGAAATTGAAATTATCGATCTCTTCCATCGAGAGAACCGCCCTGATCGCATTGGGGGCTACTCTCTGATTCGGCCTGCCTCACTAAGGCATCTCTGAAGTCGTGGTCACGAGAATTGCGGGCCCCCGCGAGCAGCCAGCGTGTCTGCAATGGGCGATTTCTCGGTGGCGACGTGCTGCAAATGGTGCTGATGCAAGGTGCGAAGTTGGCTCCGGCGGGGGTGGTCATTGGAATCGGCGCTGCTCTCCTGCTGACCCGACTGATGGCCAACCTGCTTTATGGCGTGGAGAGGGCAGTATCCGCTGACCTCCTCTCCTTCCGTGCTTTTTTTCGTATATACCGTGACAAGTATATGCGCTACGGAGTATGTTAAGCGAATGGAATCTGTGTTCGAGATCATTGCGGAGCCGAACCGCCGCGCCATACTGAGCCTCCTGGTCTCGTCCCAGCAGTCGGTGGGAGAGATCGAGCGTCAGCTCCATATGCCGCAGCCAACCGTGTCCAAGCACCTGCGAGTGTTGCGTGACGCCGGTTTCGTCGAGTCCACGGTGGACGCACAGCGCCGCCTCTACCGGCTGAAACCCGAACCGTTTCAAGAGGTCGATGCCTGGCTGGCTCAGTTCCGCCGGTTCTGGTCCGCTCACCTGGATGCTCTGGAACGGCACCTCGATCGCATGGATCGCGACCGCATGCACCATCAACAGCATGGATCATCAAAACCAAGAAAAAACCATCAACGCAAAGTAAAAGTAAAAGTAGAGAGAAGACGACGCGGCCCAAACCGCGACCCTGATACTGATAAAGGAGAAATGAAATGAAAATCAAATTGACCAGCGTATTCGTTGACGACCAGAACAAGGCCTTGCACTTCTATACCGAAGTGCTGGGCTTTGCCAAAAAGACCGATTTCAGCAATGGCCCATATCGCTGGCTGACCGTGGCTTCGCCCGAGGATCCGGACGGCACTGAGCTGCAGCTGGCGCTGAACAACAACCCCGCGGCCAAAACGTATCAGCAGGCGATCTTTCAACAGAGCCAGCCTGCGGCCAATTTTTTCACTGACGACGTGAAGGGCGACTACGAGCGGATCAAGGCACGCGGCGCCGAGTTCACCATGCCGCCCACCGACGTGACCGGCTCGACCATTGCCATGCTGAACGACACCTGCGGCAACCTCATTCAGCTCACCCAGCTGGCACGCTGGTAAGGCGGACGGACCAGCGGGATCGCAGTTGCAAGGAGAAGAAGATGACCGAACCTCAGTTGTACGAACCGGGTCCCGCCAACTTGGCGCGAGTACTGAAAGACGGGGAGAAACAGTGGACGCTCATTCTCGTCCGGGAACTGCGGCACTCGCCGGAAAAAGTGTGGGAGGCGCTGACCGATCCGGCGCAACTGCGCGAGTGGGCTCCCTTTGTGACCGATGGGAGCCTGGGCGCGGTGGGAACCGTGCAGCTTACCTGGGTGGGAACGCCCATGCCGATCGAAACAAAAGTGACGCGAGTCGAAGCTCTGAAGGCGCTGGAGTACGGCGATATGCGCTGGGAACTCGAGGCCTCTGGCCGCGGCACACGGCTGACGCTGTGGACCAAGATCAATCGCGGCTTCGTCTCCATGGGTGCTGCTGGGTGGCACATTTCTTTCGACGTTCTGGATTACCTGCTCAGCGGAACTCCCATCGGGCGCATCGCTGGCGGCGATGCCATGAAATTCGCCGGCTGGCAGCGGCTGAACGCGGAGTACGCCGAGCAGTTCGGTGTGAAAGCGCCGAACTGGCCGCCTCCGGCGGCGCAAAAATCGTGAATCGGAGGGATCGCGAAAGCGATGCCCAAAGCAGTTAAGAGCAATAAAAGAGAGTTGTCACCGGGGCAACGTGGAGTACTACTCAGAGCGTAGCAAGTGCCGGCTTGCTTTGAGTTGTAAGTTTACCTGTTAGTTACCCTACCCCCCTCCCCCCTTTATTTGTTAAAATATCTAGAATGAGTAACTTAGCGACTACGACCGGCGAAATTCCTCGCAAAATCTTCATAACAAAGATCTTATAAGTCAAAATCTTGAAAGCATGGGACTTACGGGCCGATTCTTGGCCGGAAATGCCCTTGTCCATATTGCCACATGTACTGACTGTGCCGGTGCAATGATGGAACGGATCGGGGGCTGTGCGCAAGGTCAGATATCACGAGGGGCTGTGGAAATATTCATAAGTTACAATCCCGGCATGCCACGGAAAGTTATTCTGGGATTCGGACTCAGCATCGACGGCTATATTGCGCGACGCAACGGCGCCATGGATTATCTGACGATCGACAAAGAGGGCGAAGCGCTGATGGCGGACTTCTTCGCCAAGATCGACACCACCATCATGGGCCGCAAGACCGCGGCGGCCACGGCGGAAATGCGCAAAAGCGGCGAGATCCCGGAGATGCCGGGCATGTCCACCTACGTATTCTCGCGACGTTGGAAACCGGGCAAACGCGACGGATTCGAAGTGGTGAACGGATCGCTGACTGCCTTCGTGAAAAAGCTGAAACGCCGCCAAGGGAAAGACATCTACCTGGGCGGCGGGGGCGAGTTGTGCCGCAGTTTCCTGCAAGAAGATTTGGTCGACGAGCTCTATCTCGGTCTTGGTCCCGTTCTCTTAGGCGATGGCATCCCCGGCTTCCCGGGCAAATTTCCGCAGCGCAATTTCAAGTTGATCGAGTGCAAGGGCTACTCGAATGGATCGGTCGGGCTACGCTATGAGCGGATACGGACGAAAAGGAGTGGATGATCCGGCCTCATGTACCGTCGGTGAGTAGCTCAAACAGGAAAGGGTCCCGCCTGTCCGCAGGTTTCCAAAAGCCCCACTTCTCGCAAAGAACGCGAGAAATGGGGCACCCGGCGACAACAAGCATAGGGGACCCTTCCTTGCGGAGGGTTGCAGGTTGGGTGGAGTGCGGCTAGAGTAGGTGCGAGAATGGAGCCATCCAATGAAAACGCCCGACCCGGTGGAAGCTGGTGGAATCATCGACGCTAGGATCAGGGAACTTGGGGACTGGCGCGGGACGATGCTGGCGAAAGTTCGCGGGATCATACACGAGGCCGACCCGGAGATTGTCGAAGAGTGGAAGTGGGTCAAGCCGACATCGCCGGGGGTCCCGGTGTTTTCGCGCGGTGGCATCGTGTGCACGGGAGAGACGCATAAGAATGTCGTCAAGATGACATTCGCCAAAGGCGCTGCGTTGAAGGACCCTAAACGTCTATTCAACTCCAGCCTCGAGGGGAACGTGCGGCGGGCCATCGACATCCACGAAGGTGAGAAGATCAATGAGGCGGCCTTGAAGGAGCTTATCCGCGCGGCCGTGGCGCTTAATCTTAAGGGCGGGAACAAGACGAAGAGCAAAGCAAAGTCCAGGCGAAACCCCCCACTCTAGATTTCGCAACGAATGCGAAATCCAGAATGGGCCGCCCACTTCGACTTCCGAAGGATTCCGTCCGAGATCCACGAATGCCAAGCCGACTGTGGAGCGAATGGTTCGGGCGCGCGGCGACGCGGGGATTGAAGCGCCGGATTGTTCCTCATCTGCGATGGAATCAGGAAATCTGGGGCGAAACCATTCAGAAACAGCTCGCCCAGCATAATCCCGCGCGGCCGATTCGCTGGCTGGATGCGGGTTGCGGCTGGCGGCTTTTAGGCAAAGACCTGGAAGCGCTGGAAGGCGCGCTCGTGAATCGCGCCGGACTTGTGGTCGGCGTGGATCTTGATTTTGCTCATCTGCGCAAGCACCTTAATATCTCCCGCCGTGCCTGCGCGTCCCTCGGTGCGCTGCCGTTTCCGGATGCCAGCTTCGATCTCATCACTTGCAATATGGTGCTCGAGCATTTGCCCGAGCCTGAGCCGGTGTTTCAAGAAATGGCGCGAGTGCTCGCGCCCGGCGGCCGCATCATGGTGCACACTCCCAACACGCGCAACTACCTGGTCTTCGCCAATCTGGTGGCAAAAAAGATCCTGCCGCGGTCGCTGGTCCTGAAATTGATTCGAGATGACCGCGCGGGTGAAGATGTTTATCCTACTTTTTATCGCGCCAACAACCGGCGGGCGCTCGGCAAACTTGGCGAGATGGCCAATCTGCAGCCTGAGTTCGTGCGCGGGCTAACTCAGCCGCGGCCCTACACACGCTTTTTCGCTCCGCTGGCGTTTTTTGAGCTACTTCTCATGCGGGTCACGCTCACGCCTCCGTTCGACCGGTTCGGCGCGACCATCATGATGAGTTTTCAGAAACCTGGGCTCGCTGCTGCCGCCCTGAAGGCGCCTGCGGAAACGCTGCTTGCTTGAACACTAAGATCTCTTAACCTCCTGATGTTTGAATATCATGCGGGCCTGACCTCGCTGACGGCCATCGACTTCGCTGACCTCCAGACCAGAAGCTGATTTCACCTTAGTAATTTGAAGGAATCGGTTGCGATAGAGGATCATCAGGGGAATGCTCTCCCTGTCGAACACGCGCCGCTGGGATCGCCTGCCGGTTGATTTGCCGGTACGGGTCGTGACTTCAAAAGGCTTCTCTACCACCGTGGTGTCTGGCCGCGGTACGGAATTGAGCGAGGGCGGCATGGTGTTGTACGCCGGCATTTTGCTGAATCCCGGCGACCTGCTCGAGATTGAGTTCGACACGCCGGTGCACTCGCGCATGCCCGCCATCGTGCGCTCCCGCAACGGTTTCTGCTTCGGCCTGGAATTCATTACTCCGCTGCCGGCCTGACTTCAGATTACTTCCTGCTGATTGAGCCTCCCGTGGCATTGTGCTCCGATTTGTTTTAGCATCGCTAGGCACATTCGGAGGGTTGCGCTCAATGTATTTTGAACAGTTTTATCTGGGATGCCTCGCCCACGCCTCCTACCTGCTCGCTTCGGAAGGGGAAGCCGTGGTGGTGGATCCGCAGCGGGATGTGGAACTGTATTTGAAAGCGGCGGCGGAGCACGGGGTCGCGATCCGGCACATCATTGAGACTCATCTGCACGCCGACTTCGTATCCGGACACAAGGAATTGGCCGCCCGCACGGGGGCGAAAATCTACATGGGTGCGCAGGCGGGAGCGGCGTTTGCGCACGTCGCCGTCGGCGACGGGTTCGAACTGAAATTTGGCAAGGGGAGGGTCCGCGTGCTGGAGACTCCGGGGCACACGCCGGAAAGTATTTGCCTGGTCGTTACCGACGCGGAAAAATCTGCGGCGCCGTGGGCCGTCCTGACCGGCGATACACTCTTTATCGGCGACGTTGGACGCCCCGATCTGTCGCCCGCGCACACTCCCGTACAACTCGCGGGCATGCTCTACGACAGCTTGCACACGAAACTGTTGACGCTTCCGGACAGTGTTCTGGTCTATCCGGCACATGGGGCGGGTTCGCTTTGCGGGAAGAATATGCGGGCGGAGCGGTCGTCAACGATCGGCACGGAGCGGTTGACCAACTACGCGCTGCAGATCAAGAGCAGGGAAGAGTTCGTGGCGCAGTTGACCAGCAATCTTCCCGCGCGGCCGGAATATTTTCTCAAAGATGCCGAGATCAACCGCGCGGGCGCATCCGCGCTCGCCGATTTGCCCCCGCTGCGTGCCATCAAACCGGCTGAGCTGAAGACCATGCTCGATGATGGCGAGGTCGCGCTCGACGTGCGTCCAGGGGAAGAGTTTGCCGCGGAACACGTGCCGGGCTCGGTCAACATCGCGCTCTCGGGACAGTTCGCGTCGTGGGCAGGCACGGTGCTGGGCTTGTCGGCTCATCCGGTGCTGATTGCGGGATCGAACGATCAACTGGAAGAGGCGCGGCTCCGGCTGGCGCGTGTGGGAATCGAAGTACTGGACGGATACCTTCAGGGTGGTGTCGAGGCGTGGAAGCAGGCGGCATTTCCAGTGGCGAGCCTGGACAACATGACGGTGCATGAACTCGACGAGCAGTTGCGATCGGGTGCGGTGCAGGTGCTCGATGTTCGCCGCGAACCCGAGTTTGAGGCGGCGCACATTGCGCAGGCCACCTGGTGGCCGCTGGATAATTTCCGAGTCTCTCCGCCGGAGATTGATCGCGACGTCCCAATCGCGGTTCACTGCAAAGGTGGATACCGCAGCATGATTGCGTGCAGTCTACTGCAGCGCGCGGGATTCAAACACGTGAGCAACATCGTTGGCGGATTCGACGCCTGGGACCAGGCAAAGCTGCCGGCAGTGAGCACGAAACCGGTCGGCGCGTGATCGTGGGAAGTGGGTTACGAGGGCGGTCGGGGCTCCAGGCCGAGGCCCGGCGTGGCTATGTCTTGCGCAATCCGAGAACCAGGGCGGCGACGCCCCCGCCTAGCAGAATCATTCCCGCCGCCGGCGGCAGCTTTTGGCTGTTCTCAGTCTGTACACCGAATTTCGCATCGCCGATCTTTAGGCTGTGCGTCTCCCGCGTGGGGATCGGCACGAAGAACGACAATATTCCCAGCACGAGCAAGAGTACGCCGACCAGGGGCAGGGGTCTCACAGCAGCGATCCTATCATTGATGGGCGAATCGTCCAGCATTTTTGCCTGCATCTCCGCGAGTCATCTGTGAGATAACTTCTCTAATGGCTTTGGAAGTCCTATCAATTTCATATTCAGCGGCACGGGAGTAATGCACTATGAAGACGGAGAAGCTGGCTAAGAAATACCGAGTGGATAGCGGCAAGCATTTTCGGTTGAAAGACTTTGACCCTGCGGATACGGGGCATTGGGAATCCAAGGAGCTCGCCCAGGAAACTTTGCAGAAGGGCATCGCGAGCACGGCCGAGTTGCAGGATAAGCTCTACGCCCAGGATAGCTGGTCGCTGCTGCTGATCTTTCAGGCGATGGACGCGGCCGGAAAAGACGGCATCATCAAGCATGTCATGACCGGAGTGAATCCGCAGGGCTGTCAGGTCTATTCCTTTAAGTCGCCCTCCGACCGGGAACTGCAGCACGACTTTTTATGGCGCACCACGGTGAACCTGCCGGAGCGCGGACACATTGGCATCTTCAACCGGTCCTATTATGAGGAGGTGCTGGTGGTGCGGGTGCATCCCAACATTCTCGACAATCAGAAAATGCCGCCGTCGCTGGTCGGCAAGAATATTTGGGACGAGCGCTTTGAAGACATCCGCAGCTTTGAGCGCCACATGGCGCGCAGCGGCACGGTCATCCGCAAGTTCTTTCTCCATGTTTCGAAAAAAGAGCAGAAGCGGCGATTTCTGGAGCGTCTGGACGAGCCGGAGAAAAACTGGAAGTTCTCCGCGGCCGACATTCACGAACGCGCCTGCTGGGACGACTACCAGAAAGCCTACGAAGAGATGATCCGCAATACCGCGACCGGGCATGCGCCCTGGTACATCGTGCCGGCGGATAACAAGTGGTTCACGCGGATTGTAGTTTCAGCGGTGGTCGTCGACACGCTGGAGTCGCTCGATCTTGCCTATCCCGAAGTGGAGGATGCGAAGCGCAAGGAACTCGAAGCGGCGAAGAAGATACTACTGAGCAAGTGAAGCCCTGTGATCACGATCACATTTTCGGGTGACGCGGGGCACCGCGATTTCCCGGGATTTTCGGCACACTGATCTGGCAGGGTGGTCTGGCAAGCCAGACCATTCTGCACGGCGTCCGGCCGCCCGGAGCAAGCCCATGATCTGAGGCCGCGCCGCTCCGGAGGTGATCTATGACGGTCACGATGCTCATTATCCTTGCTGTTCTCGCGTTGGCGGTTGGGCTCTTTGTATTTCGCGCCATCCCGGGAGTGCGGGCTTATTTCATTTATCGGGGGCAACGGCTGGTCACCTGCCCGGAGACCCACAAGCCGGAAGCCGTCGACGTCGCCGCCGGGGAAGCCGCCGTGGGAGCCTTTCTCACCGAACCCACGTTGCGCCTTATCGAATGTTCGCGCTGGCCCGAACGTCAGGATTGCGGCCAGGACTGCCTGCAGCAAATCGAGATCGATCCGGAGAATTGTCTAGTCTGGAATATCGTCGCGAAGTGGTATGAAGGGAGAAGTTGCGTGTTTTGCCATAAACAGATCGGCCCGCTTCATCATGTGGATCATGCCCCTGCATTGCTGGGGCCCGACCACACCACCGTTGAATGGAATGCCTTCCATCCGCAGCAGCTGCCGGAGATTTTCGAGACTCATCGCCCCGTCTGCTGGAACTGCCACATCACGGAAACCTTCCGGCGGGTACATCCCGAGTTCGTGGTCAACCGCGAAGTGGAAGCGAAGCGGCTCCGCTAGCGCCCGTCAGGCAAGGCCAGGCGTGAAGGAAGGCCGACGCGCGTCTCGCAGTTTGCCTTAAGGATTCGCGACCGGCGCCGCCGCGTCGCTCTTGCGCGTGTGCGAGAGCTTGCGATGGAGATCTGGCCAGAACTCCTTCATCACAATCCTGATGGTGTCATAACCAACCTGTGTGGCCCAAACGCTGCCGGTGTTGGTCAGGGTTCGATCTGAGGGAATGAAGTAATGAGGGTTGGTGGGAGTGGTGATGTACTCACTCTTTGGATGGTAGCTGTAGGTGGCGATGCTGGCGGCCATCGCGCTGCCAAAAATTTCCGAGAAATTGAATTGCGCGTGAGAGGAATCAGTACGGGTGACGAAAATCCGGCTGATAGCGTAACCCGACCGGTGGAAAAATCCGCCCTGGCTGGATTGAAAGAAGCGCGGGTCCTCACGCAGAATCGACGGCAGGATAGCCTGCACCATGAAGTTTTCGATGCCGCCGTCGGCGAAATTGGAGCCGTAGCGCTTTCCGATATCCCTCCCACCCCTGGCCGTAGCCCGGCTCGCTGTTTTCCGCCTGACCGATACCCGATATAAGACCGTACCAGACAAATTGCGCCTGATCGAATTGACCTCGAGCCACTACCGCGAACTTCTGCTTCGTGTTGAGCGGCGGCACGTGTGCGCCATTTTCCAGACTTAGAAAGTTCGGCAGGGCGTAGAAGAGCCGGTCCTTTGAGGTGCCCGACGTTGTGCTTGAGGTGGTGCCCGGTGAAGTTCCCGATGTTTTCGCTTTAGGATCGTGAGCGTCTTTATTCGTGGTCGGCCTGGGTTTTGTCTTGCGGCGCGGGCTGGGCCGCAGGCGGCGGAGTTTGCTGTGCCAGGGAGGGAAAAGAAAAGAAGGGTGCAAGCACCAAAACAGTCAAAGGATGGGTCGCGAACTTTAAGGACAAACATTCTCCTATGCCGTCAACCTGGACCGCCAACCTGGTCTTAGAGTCGGACCAAGACCCCGCGTCTCAAGCCTAATCCTACGGGCCTAGGGATGCCGGTGCAATACGTGCGTAGCGATGTCAGGCCAGAATTCTCGAAACACATTGGTAAGTGCGTCACGCCCCATGGCCCATCCGTACTTGACGGCAACAGCACCGATGGTGCGATCGTGGCTGGGTAGTAGCTCAACGAGACTCCCTGGGCCATGGCACGGCCAAAGACTTCGGATGCGTTGAAGCTGTTCTTTCCGTGATAGTCAGGAGTGATGAGAATGCGACTCGCCGCATAGATGCCGCGCTTGAAAAACTCGCCCTCGCCCTTTGCGTAATAACGTTCGTCCTGATGGAAGACCGAAGGCAACGCGAAGATGACGAGATAATTTCCATCGGTCTTGTCAAGAAATCCGCGCCAATAATATCGCCCGAAGCCTGGCATGCCTTTTCCGAGCTGAGGATGCGCATCGGTTCCCTCGGCCAAGGCTGAAGTGATGCCCACGAAAATGAACGACGAATAGTCGAAGCTGTTCTGCGTAGCTATGAGAAAGGCCTGCTTCGGAGTGGGAGGGGGCGGGATTGCCCCGGCGCTAACCGCGCGATAGTTGGGCATGATCCCCAGGATCCGTTTGGGCTGCTGCTTCGAAACGGGAACGGATTCCCCGTTAGCGCCCGGCTTGGCCGGCGAGTTGGGTTCATTTTGGGTCGCGGACGGGGCCGACGGTGCAGACTGCGCCGCGGGATCAGAGGTCGAGGGCGGCGTGGTTTGCTGAGCGATGCAGAGCGGAGAGACCATGCCCGCGAGTGCAAGCCAAGATATGGCTCTTGAGGCGATCTTAATGGACAATGATTTCCCCTGTGGCTAAAAAGGCCTAAAACGAATGAGTGTTTTCATTCTACCAACCGTCTTGGATGAATCACTAGAGACCGGCGGTGCTTTACATTCGTTTACACAAGGGGCACTTGCAGGATAGGGAACGGGCGGCGGAGGGACGCCGCCCATTCCGTTCTGGGGCCGTCAGAAGTGGAACCCGATCTCCGCCGTGATGGCTCGCGGGGTTACGTAGTGGGTGCCACTGAAGGTCGACAGAAAGTTGTAGAGCGCGTACTTGTTGGTGACATTGATGGCTGTCACGGTAGAGACTCCATCCTGTAATTGTCGCCTTTGAACAAGTTGTCGTCACCGACGGCGATATCGAACAGGCTGCGGGGCGCGATGCGCGGCGGCTTATGGTCATCATTTTCAGTCCCCGGCGCAGGTACCGATATCAGAGACGACCCGAACTGTGACGCAAGACACGTAAAGGGCAAAGGAACCGTTGGCGTTGCCCGCATACCGGCGCAAGTAAACCCAGCCTGGAACTCCTGATCGGCAGTCAGAGGTGTCCCGAAGGGATCCGTCATATTGACGGCCGGTTGTCCGCCCAGCGTGGTTGATTGAGGACAGTCATTGGCCGCGCCCAACCCGTAGCACGGAGCGGCTCCCGCCACCAAGCCGTTGTCATATCGCCAATTGAAGCCGAGCCACGGGCCCCGCTTCCAGGGCTGATATTGGATGTGTGTCGTCTGGTTGAACTTCTCGTCGTGGTCGATGCGGAACGGCGTACTTCCACTGCTGAAGGCCACCGACGGAACCGAACCCGCGCCCCCAATCTGCGGGGTGAAGAAACGTGCCGCCACGCTCGAGAAAACCACCAGGGCGCTGAAGCCATGGAAATCCGGTACGCTCACGCGGACGGCATAACCAGGAATTTTGGAGTTGTGCCAGTCAATCGGGAACGTAATAGGGGTCGCCCCCAGCACGCTGAAATCGTATGCATTGTGCGTGTATTTCCAAATGTAATCCCCGCTGATGACCGCATACCTCCCGAGCGCCTGCTGCAGGCCAGCATGGAATTCATTGCGGTAACCGGGATTGAACGGCGTCGCCCCCGCTGAGGCTGGCTGAGAACAGGCAAGAAGGGGATTCAAGACTGCATTAGCGCAACCAGTGCTCGAAAGCACCAGATTTTCATTGAACGGACTTTCCAGCGTACGCGCGTAGGAAACTCGGAGGACGGTATTGGTCCGCTTGATGTTGTAAGCAACACCGAGGCGAGGCTCGGCCTGACGAGCTACCACTAGGCCGTTGTAAAGATCGCCGCGGAGTCCCAGATTCAACGACCAGTTTTTTATGGTGATCGAATCCTGAATATAGAGGGCGAGTTCTTTTATGTCGGTGTGTCCGTGATATGCATACAAGCCGCTGGTGGAATTGGCACAGCCGTCAGCCGGCGATGGTGTCGATCGCGTTAAATCGTAGCACCCAAGCAATGAACTGAAGCCGGGATTTGCGACGAATGGCGTCGGGTAGAGAGCGGGGTTCGCTGAGATCGCCCCTGCGCAATTGCCGGGGTCATTCACCCCCGGGTTCCCAACGAAAACCGGTACACCATTGGCATCCAGGCACGGGGCGTTGAAATTTGGGTCGACGATTCCGAGGTTGTCGTTTTCGGTGAGGAAAGTCTGTTGATAGGTAACTCCCGCCTTGATGTTGTTGATGCCCACCACATGAGTGACATTCGCGAGGAGACCCGTGTTCGCGAGTGTCCGGTATTGAGAGACAGTCTGCTGCTGCAGATTCGGTGGGCCGAGGTCCGCAAATGGATTGTTGCTCGGATAGTAATTGTAGCCATCCCGTCGGACGAAGCCGCCGAACGTAAACACGGTGGTTGGGTTGATCACCCGTGTCCAGGTTGGAGCGATGTTAAAGGTGTCGATCTTCGAGCGCTGGTCTGCAGGACCGACCGGGATGCCATCGGGACCAAGCCCGTTATTGCTGACGCTCACTCCGTTCCACGGCGTCGCGTTCTGCGAGTCATACGAATTGGGCGTCTGGAACCAGGAACGGCTAAAGCCGAGATTCAGATGAATCGAGTCCTTGGTCGAGAGTTGATAGTCCACCCGGTCGAAAATGTTTTCCTCGTTGCCTTTGTCGTGGATCACGGCAAATTCCGGCGGGTCCAGGAATCTCCCCGTATTCAGCCCGTTCGCCGTGATGAAGTTCCCCCACTTATCACCGCCATAAGCAAGGTCAAAGCCGATATTCGAGGAGCCAAACGATCCGTAGGAAGCATTCACGCTGCCATGCGGCGTTTTTGAGCCCAGGCCCGAGCGAGTGGTTGCCACGATCACCAAGCTGGTCTTGCCGCCGTACTCCGCCGGCGGAGCTCCCGGAATTACTTCCAGCGACTCAATTGAATCAGGAGGGATCTGGTTGGAAAAAACCTTGCTCTGCTGATCGGTAATCGGCTGGCCGTCTACCGAGAATGAGTTCGACGCGTGGTCGCCGAGTCCGTGAAAGAGACCATCCGAATCTGCCGACACACCAGGCGACACCTGAGTGATCAGAGCGCTTAACGAGGAGGACTGGCTTTCGAGTGGCACCTTGTTGAACAAATCGCGATCCACGTCGGTGTGCCCAATTGGATCATTCTCCACCAAATCGCCGCCCGCCTCGACCGTCACCGAGGTGGTCGAGCCGGAAACCTGCAGCTTGATGCTGACACTAACCGCCACAACGGAGCGGACCTCAACATCTTGCGCAGTCGAGGCGAATCCGGTGGCTGTGACCGCCAGGTGATACGGATTGAACGGCACATTCGGGAAGCTGAAATTCCCTGCCTTATCAGTAGTGGTGGATCGGTCGAAGTGACTGACCGGGTTGTGAATTTCAACGGTCGCCTTGGGTACAACGGCTCCGGTAGGGTCTAAAACGGTGCCGCTGATGGATCCGGAGTTTCCTCCCGATTGGGCCCAGACCGCACTGTTGAGGAAGGTGACGGCGAAAATGGCGACGAAGCGCCACTTGTAAGAAGTAGGCATTAGTTCCTCCTGAGAGAAAAGAGAGTAGGGATCGTCCGGCGCCGAACGCCGGGGGTCGAATCAGTGGGAGTCCCTACCGGGCAGGAGGACCGCGAATGCCGAGGTTCGAGAAATCGAACTCCGCCTTCGCGATGACGTCTTCTTCTTGCAGCACGCCGACCGTGGCAAACACGGGCCGGACTTGGCTGCTACTGACGGTGGGGGTGCTACTGTGCGCCGCCACGCAGATCGAGCAGGAAGCCGATTCGGTTGCGTTGGGGTGATTGTGGGTAGACTCCGCCGCCGCCGTCCAGAACATCAAGGACAGACAGAGCCACGCCGACCATCGCAACCACGAACGCATGAAAGTCCTGCTTCGGGAATTAGACTCTCTGAGCTTATAACGGTTATCGAGCGCCAAATCAATGCCCGGCAAGTTACTATAGAAATGGGCGCGCTGTTAGCCGTCGCCCGCGACGCACTCATTTCAAACGCGAGGGACGCATGGCAGAACCAACTTACGAAGAACTGAAAGCAAAGCTGTCACAACTGGAAAAAGAAGTCGAAACCAAGAAACGCAGCGGCGACCTGATTTTCAAAGTCGGAGAAAAGGGCGGCGTCAGCGTCTATGGCCTGGGCCGGTTCCCGGTCACGCTCTACTACGAACAATGGAACCGCCTGCTCGGAGCGGCCACCGACATCAAGACTTTCCTGGAAGACAACAAGTCCAAGCTGAAGCTGAAAGAGCAGGGCTGAAAGACGAGTTCTCAGTTCCCAGGTCTCGGTTCTCAGTTGGTTACCCCCGATCTTTACAGAGAACTGAGTTCCCGGAACTGGGAACCGCGTTTTAGGTCTATAATTGAGAGACCGTGCCCAAATTCTCCATTGTCGTCCCGCTGCATAACGAGCAGGAGAACGTTACCGACCTCTACGACCGCCTGAAGATGGTCATGGAGGCGCACGGGGAGACGTTCGAAATCGTGCTGGTGGACGATGGTTCGAGCGACCACACCTTCGCCATGCTGCGCGAGATTGCGGCGGTCGACAGCCGAGTGACCGTGGTCAAGCTGCGGCGCAACTTTGGCCAAACCGCGGGGCTCGCTGCCGGATTCGACCATGCCCGCGGCGAATACATCATCGCCATGGACGGCGACCTGCAGCACGATCCCAACGACATTCCTCTATTCCTGGAAAAGATTGCCGCCGGTTACGACATTGTCAGCGGCTGGCGCAAAGTGCGCGTCGACAATTTCTGGATGCGCCGCATTCCGTCGCGCATCGCCAACTGGATGATGGCCAAGATCAGCGGCGTCGACATTCATGACTTTGGGACGACGTTCAAAGCCTACCGTCGCGACATCCTCGAGCAGGTTCCGCTCTACGGCGAACTGCACCGCTTCATTCCGGCGCTGGCCTCGTGGCATGGTGCGTCGATTTGCGAAGTGGCGATTCGCAACGTGAACCGCGAGCGTGGGACGTCGCACTACGGCATCACGCGCACTTTCCGCGTGTTCTTCGATCTGCTGACGATCCGTTTCCTGCTGCGCTATCTTTCCCGCCCGCTGCATTTTTTCGGCAGCATCGGCATGATGAGCATTTTCGCGGGCAGCGGCATCGTCCTCTGGCTGGGCGTGGAGAAATTCCTGCGTAACGTCCCGGTGATGGGCGCGCACGGTCCGCTGATGATGGCATCTCTCGGCCTGCTGCTCGGCGGATTGAACCTGCTCGCGATCGGCCTGCTGGGAGAAATGCAGGTCCGCCACTATCACGAACCCAGCCGGCGCGCCCCTTATTCCGTCGACCGCGTACTTCGTTCGCAGAACGAAGAGCACAGCGTCTCGGAATAGCTTCGGTCTTCTCCCCCCCGCCAGCGATTTTCTCCGCGCCCGTTCTCCGCGACCTTCGCGGTTAGAAGCTTTACTTCGTCTGAATCAAAGGCAGCCCATGACAAAAGCATCCGTCAAGCGAAGCTCTTTCCGCGCGGCGTATAATTTGCCGTTCGCCTTTTCAGGAGTGTTGGATGCCTCAGACCACGCAGTACGAATTGCATCTTGCCCGCCGCATGTCGCGGCTAGGCACCGAGACCGCGTTTGAAGTTCTGAACAAAGCGCGGGCGCTTGAGGCTCAGGGCAAGAGCATCATTCATCTGGAGATCGGCGAGCCGGATTTCGACACGCCCGCGAACGTGGTCGAAGCTGGGATCGACGCGCTGCGCAAAGGTTGGACGCACTATGGCCCCTCCGCCGGCCAGCCCGAGTTGCGGCAGGCACTGGCAGAGTACGTCAGCCGCACCCGCGGCGTGAAAGTCGCGAGCGACGAAGTGGTGGTTGTGCCTGGCGGCAAGCCGATTATTTTCTTTACGATTCTGGCATTAGTTGATGACGGGGATGAGGTCATCTATCCCAATCCCGGCTTCCCGATTTATGAATCGATGATTCACTATGTGGGTGGGCGCGCCGTGCCCATCCAACTCCGCGAGGAGCGCGACTTCTCGCTCGATGTTGACGAACTGGCGTCGCTCATCACCGACCGCACCAAGCTGATCATTTTGAATTCGCCGCAGAATCCCACCGGCGGCGTACTCGACCGCCGCGACATCGAGCAAATCGCTGCTGCCATCGGCGACCGCAACGTGATGATCTTGTCCGACGAGATCTACAGCCGCCTGCTGTTCGACGGCGGCCAGCACTTCTCCATCATGTCGGTGCCCGGCATGCAGGAGCGCACCATTTTGCTCGACGGCTTCTCGAAAACCTACGCCATGACCGGATGGCGCATGGGCTACGGCGTGATGCGTCCGGACCTCGCGGCGCACATGACCCGGCTCATGACCAACTCGAATTCATGTACGGCCAGCTTCACGCAAGTGGCGGGAGTCGAGGCGATCCAGGGCGATCAGAGTTCGGTCGACCACATGCGCGACGAATTTCAACGCCGCCGTGATGTCTTCGTCGCCGGACTGAACAAGATCAAAGGCTTCTCCTGCCGCATGCCCAAAGGCGCGTTCTACGTGTTTCCCAACATCACGGGAACAGGTTGGAAGTCGAAGCCGCTGGCCGACGCGCTGCTGGAGCAGGCTGGAGTGGCCTCGCTCTCGGGAGCGTCCTTCGGCGAATTCGGCGAAGGCTACCTGCGCTTCAGCGTGGCCAACTCGCTGGAGAATCTCAACGAAGCCCTCGACCGCATCGATCGGTGGACCAAGAAAAACCTCTAAGTTAAGATGGTCGTGTAGGGACACCCACCGGTGGAAGAGCGGCGCTTTAGCGCCGCCGAGGCGATAAAATGCGTCGATATCACCACATCGGAATTCCTACCAGCCAACCGAGACCGGGAGAGCGCCACATCGAGCGTCTAAAGATCTTTATTGTTGGACACGAAAACAGCGAGTTCGGCGTCGAATGGATGCGGTTCGAAGCGGACGCACCGATTCCCGACTTGGTCCGGCAAGTGCCACATGTTCTTTTGAGGTGAGTGATCTTGAGTCCGAGCTGGTAGGCCGG
The DNA here is from genome assembly GCA_963709385.1 of uncultured Acidobacteriaceae bacterium. Classification (GTDB taxonomy): domain Bacteria; phylum Acidobacteriota; class Terriglobia; order Terriglobales; family Acidobacteriaceae; genus Sulfotelmatobacter. The sequence continues at coordinate 24,225 of CAVPWD010000008.1, read as the reverse complement.
GAAATTCTGATTGCGCCGAACAGCCCATCCGACGGCGTGCGCGTCGCGTTCATCGTCGAAAACGGCGCACCCATTGAGTTGCTTGAGTTCACCGACCCCAACCATCCGGATCGGCGTTAAGACACGACTTTCAAATCATTTCCGCCGATACCGCCGCGCATGCTAAGGACACTAACCGCGCTGTCGTCATCGCCGACCCATCGCAATGTCCATCCAAGCTACAATCCTTCAGTCGCATATTCTCAGACGCGGTCTGTGCAAACCGTGCAGGAGCGTTTCTTGTGACAACGGCGAAAAAGAACAACTCAAACCGCAAACCCCGTCCTCTCGCATCGCTGCGCCGGCTATGGCTTTCCCAAAGGAACGAAAGGCCTGTTGCCTTGGTCCTGGGCCGAGCAGCGGCTGAAGAAATCGCACAACTACTGGATCACGACCATTACGCCCACGACTGCCAAACCCGACGGCTCCCCTCACACCATGGTCGTCTGGGGACTGTGGCAGGATGGACGCTTTTTGTTCAGCACTGGCAGCAAATCGCGGAAGGCGCGCAATCTGGCGGGGAACACAAACTGCGTCGTTTGCACGGAACATGCGCACGAAGCCGTGATCGTCGAAGGCATCGCGGAGATCGCCGATGTGGCGGCGCGTCGCAAGTTCCTTCCTGTGTATGAAAAGAAATACAAGTTCGACATGTCGACGATGAAGGACGGCATCCTGTCGATGAAAGAGCCCGTGTTTGCCGTGCGTCCGCGGGTTGTGTTTGGCTTGTGGGAGAAACATTTTCAGACTAAGTCGACGCGCTGGAAATTCGAATAGCGAAAACTGCTCGTTACCTTCGTTACCCCTGCGGCATCGTCCAGTTACGCGTGGTTGCGATTTTCCACGCCTATAATTTGTTTCAAGCCACAGTGTTGGAACTCGTAAAAATGTTTTCGTGGACAGAGCCGAGCCTTAGGGGCTAAAGCCCGAGGCAATTTCGACGCCCGCGGCACGGCTGAAGCCGTGCCCTTCCCAATTCGTTGACGAAAACAGTCTTAGCGCCCGAAGTCATGAAAAATTCCCGATTGAATTCGAAGGAACAAGCCGCGCCCTGGATCTACAATCCGGGCTCGATCTGATCGTGGGCTGCGGCGCGTGGTCGGCGCCGCTGCTGTTGCTTTCGTATTTTTCGCTGGCTTCGAAAGCGCGGACATGGTCGGTTGTCTTCTATGTGCTGGCGCTGTTTTTCAACTATCCGCACTACATGGCGACGATTTATCGCGCCTACCATCGCAGCGAAGACTTTCAAAAATACCGCATCTTCACCGTGCACATCACGGCGCTGATGGTGCTGACGCTGCTGCTGTCGCATTTCTGGCTGAGGCTTCTGCCCTGGATTTTTACCATCTACCTGACGTGGAGCCCGTGGCACTACAGCGGACAGAACTACGGGTTGTTCATGATGTTCGCGCGCCGGGCGGGCGCCGATCCGGACAAAGCGACGCGCCGGGCGTTATATGGCGCTTTCGTGGTTTCGTATCTGATTCTGTTTCTCGGCTTCCATACCGGCCCTTCGAGCGATCCGCTATTCATTTCGCTGGGATTCCGCACTCGTGAGCCGCTGGGAACAGATTATTCTGATGGTGGCGTTCGTTGGTCTCGGCTTCGGGTTCGGATTACTCTGGCGCGCGACCGGATGGCGGAAGCTGATTCCGTCGCTCACGCTGTTTTCTTCGCAGTTCCTGTGGTTCTTGCTGCCGGCGGCGATTTCGCTGATCAAAGGTTTGGAGATTCCGCAGAACCGTTACAGCTCGGGCGTGTTGGCTGTGATGCACTCGGCACAGTATTTGTGGATTACGAGTTACTATGCGCGCCGTGAGGCCTCGGGGAAACTGGCGCAATCGGACAAGCAAGGGCGGCCAACTGGCGTCCGCTGGCCTATTTCGGGGTGCTGGTCGTTGGCGGCATTGCTTTGTTTGTGCCGGGACCGTGGCTGGCCAGCCGCGCCTTTCATCATGACTTCACGGCGAGCTTCCTGATCTTCACGGCGCTGGTGAACATTCACCACTTCATTCTGGATGGCGCGATCTGGAAGCTGCGCGACGGACGCATCGCGTCGCTGCTACTTAACTCGCGGGACCGGATTTCCGATGCGGCGGGCGACGCTGGCGGACAGTTTGCCGCGGCTTGCAGATGGCTGGTGGGCAGCAGCGTGGAGCCCGTTCGCTGCGGATTGGGGCGGCGTTGTTGCTGCTGGTTTGGGGTACGCTCGACCAGGCGCGTTATTATCTGGCGCTGAACACGGACGATTTGCACGATCTGCAACGGGCGGAAGCGCTCAATTCATTCGACAGTTCGCTGCAAATGCGGCTGGCCCATCGGGCGATGGAAGAAGGCCAACCGCCACAAGCGGAGGCCGCCTGGAAGCGGGCGATGCAGGCCAATCCGGCCGATCCGGCTCCGCGGCAGGGGCTGCTGCGATTGCTCATCGATCAGGACCGGTTCGATGAGGCGGTCAGTTTGACCGAAGCGTCGCTCAAGTACACACCGAAGGATGCGAATCTGCTGGTCGACCGTGGTCTTCCTGGCGCTGCGTGGCGGGCACGCCGACCAGGCTCTGGCGAACTGGGATCAGGCCCTGGCCGTGGACCCGAGCAGTAGCTTGCGCACTTGTATATGGCCGACGAACTCGACCGCGAGGGCAAGGCGCAAGCGGCGGCTGCGCATTACAACTCTTTTCTGGGAAGGTTGCGCGGCAACCGCCGCAGGATCGACCTGCGCCTGACAAAGTCATCGCCATTGTGTTGCGCATGGCAGATTGCCAGGCGCATTCATCGCAGGTCGGATCTCGCGGTGAAGTCCTATCACCTGGCGGAAAAATTGGCGGCGCAGACCGGGCAGGCCAAGCTGGAAAGCGTGGCCGATGTGAATGAGGCGGCGCTGCAATCGAAGACCGGAAAGTTGACCGAGGCCTTGCGGCTTTACCAGCAGGCTCTGCGGCTCGACGACTCGACCGCCGATGCCAGCGCCAGCGCGCATGACTGGTTTGCCTATGGACGATTTCTGGATGATGCCGGCTTTCCGGTGCGGCTCGCCTTTGCGTGCATCCGTGAAATCGGACTCACTGACGCAATCGCTTCCCAATCCAACGGTTCCGGCCGTATGCCGCCGCGCGACAGAAACATGAGAAGCGTCTCGGTGCGACGGCCGCGTCAGCTTCGGCGCGACCCCGAGTCCGCTCTGCAGGAGGCGTTGGCGCTTCGCCGCTAGACGAGCTCCGGGGCGTGGACTGCATCCGACGCGCCAATTGACACTGTGGTAGTCCTGCTGAACAATTAGAGTCACCTGTATCCCTGCAATTCAATACTCTGTTATTTCCCGAGGAGAACGAGTGTATGGCCGATGAAGGCAATCAGATTCATATGGAACCTCAGTCGAATGCCGGCAAGTGGATTCTGACAGGGCTGGCGATTCTGGTGGTGGTGGGTTCTGCTTACGCGCACTTCGTGACATATCCGGCAATGCAGAAACTGGCGAGCGACCTGAACGCCAGCCAGGCCCAAATCAAAGAACTGCAGAATCGCCTGCCGACGGCCGAGGCGACGGAACAGACCTTGGGAGCAGGCCGGCATGACCAAGCAGGAACTGGCGCAGAAGACCGCCGAGTTGCGGGCCGAGCAGAAGGCCACGAAAGCCGCCTGGAAAAGAACAGAAAGAGCAGATCATGCGAGTCACCGGAGAAATTTCGGGAGTGAAGAGCGACGTGGGCGGAGTGAAAACCGACTTGGGTACGACCAAAGCCGATCTCGAAGCCACGAAAGCCAAGCTGGCCAGCACGATTGGCGATCTCGGCGTCCAGAGCGGATTGATCGCGCACACGGCCGGCGACCTGGAAATCCTGAAGCACAAGGGCGACCGCAACTACTACGAGTTCACGCTGCTGAAGGGCGCCAAGCCGCAGCCGGTTTCGACGGTGAGCCTGCAACTGAAGAAAACCGACGGCAAGAAGGGCAAGTTCACGCTGAATGTGACGTCCGACGACAAGACGATCGAGAAAAAGGATCGCAACGTGGCCGAGCCCATTCAGTTCTACTCTGGCCGCGATCACCTGCTGTTTGAGTTGGTGGTATGGACGGTCGACAAGAACAAGGCCACGGGATATTTGAGCACGCCGAAGAATGCACCCGTGCCGGTGACGGCGAACTAGATCGTGACCAGAATCGTTTTCCCCGGAGCCACGTGCTGCTGCAGATTGTGCTGCGCACGGGCGTGATTTATCTGCTGGTGCTGGTAGGGGTGCGTTTAAGCGGCAAGCGCGAGGTCGGGCAGATGACTCCGTTCGACCTGACGCTGCTGCTCCTGCTGTCGAATTCCGTACAGAATGCGATGACCGGGCCCGACACGTCTTTGTTGGGCGGCGCGGTTGCGGCCAGCACGTTGCTGGTCTTGAATTATCTGGTGGCCAATGTCGCGGGCGTCAGCCGCCGTTTTCGCAAACTGGTGGAGGGCGAGCCCTCGCTACTGGTTCACGACGGCCAGCTCATTCGAATCGCACATGGCGCAGGAGCGCGTCAGCATGGACGAACTGCATCGCGCGCTGCGCGAGCACGGCATCAATAGCTGGATCAGGTCGCGCTGGCCGTGCTGGAAGTGGATGGTTCGATCTCGTGCCTGAAGTACGACGAGATCAGCCAGCCGCGAATAATCACTTGGCGCGGCGGAAGGGGATTCAGAGGAAACAGTAGCGGCGGAACAGCGGTCGGGTGTCAATCTGGTTCTGAGGCCCATGAGTGTAAAGGCGATATTTCGCGAACGGGAGGGCTCTTGGCCGGATAACCTTGGGACGGGCTTACTTACAGGAAGATCGATTGGTTGCATCCGGTGGGGTCCGGTCGGAACCATGACACTCCCCCGAATGGGCTGCGGCTTGCAAAATCGGGAAGTGGCGGGAGATAACCACTCTGAGGGTCCGACTCTCCAGCATCCACTGCGGATGGTACTGATCGCGCTGACCGAACTCGGACCAGTGCCAAGCCGAGCGTTCAGTTTCAGTTCGCCATGATGACGTCATCGCACTTACCTCGGACTACTCCACCCTTGTGACAATTGTAGCTTTTTCGACGGGTCAATGAGCGGCAATGTTTCTCCAACCACCAAAAAACCCTTCCCGAGCGAGCTGTCGAGCACGGTCGGGTGGACCTATTCGTTATTCGTTACGTCGAGAAAAACACTTGCGAGTTCGATGTGCAGGCAGCACGAATTGCAGGGTTTCCTAACATACTGGGGGCCGGTTTCGCCGAAATCGGTTTCATTTTCGAAAGTTTTACGAGCAGCTCCTCAATCTTGCGCTGTTCATGCGGCTGGGGCAGGCTGGTCCGTGTCATGACACCATTCTCTCACGCCATGACGCAGAGGAGAAGGGTTCCGACTGTGCCTTAACAAGGCATCCTCTGACGAAGCATTTCCATACCGGAAGGGTAGTTTCCGTGAGGGAATCCCGGCTAGAACGTCGCTCTTGCTGTTGAAGGCAAACTCTGGCGGTTCCGAGATTTCTGGGCCGGTCTGGGATGCCAAGTCGCGCCCGGGACTCACACTTTGCGCTCGAAGGCCCGGCGCGCTCAGGAGCGGACTATGCTGCGCCACAAACACTTCGCCGTCGCTATGATTGCTGTCCTGTTGAGCGTTTCCGCATTCGCGGGCACCGGCAATCCTCTTGTATCCGCTGAACCTGCATCGCCGGTGTTTGCGACGATTGATAACCCTGCGGACCCCACCTTCAATCAACTGCTGGGCATCAACGATTCTGGCGTGATCGCCGGTACTACGGCAGCGGCGCGCAGGATCACCCAAACCAGGCTTATACCATCATGCCGCCCTATTCCACGTTCGCCCCCGTGGCTGTTCCGGGTTCGTGCAGATGCAGGCGACCGGCATCAACAATAGCGGAGATGTGTCCGGCTTCTGGTCCAATTCGAATACCGGAACGGATCCGAACTTTGGCGTCGTCCGCGAAGGCGTTTCCAAATTCATCTATTTCGACGTGACTGATCCGCTGGTGAACAGCACTCCCTCTGGGATCAGGTCCTGGGCATCAACGAATCCAAACTTGCGGTGGGCTTTTACCTCGATGCGACAATGCGCCCCACGGCTTCCTCTACGTGATGAGCGCGGGCGAGTTTGCGCCGGTCAACGTCGCGGGAGCGATTTCCGACGCCGCCACCGGCATCAGCAACGACAATATGATCTGCGGTTTCTTCACCACCGCATCCGGCCGCACGCTGGGCTTCGTGAAGCCGAAGTCGAACGTGTCGCTGACCACTTTCGCCGTGCCGGGCAGCGCGACGACGAAGTTGCTGGGCATCAACGACCAGGGCATCGCGGTGGGCTTCTACGTGGGCAGCGACACCTTCGACCATGGAGTCATTTACAACCTGGCCACCGGAAAGGTGAGCTACGTGGACGCTCCCCAGGGCGTCATGGGTACGGTGCTGAACGGAATCAACAACAAAGGGCAGATTGTCGGTTTTTGTACCGACGCCGCGGACAATACGCACGGCGTGCTGATCACGGGAGCGTTCTACCGGGGAGCGTTGCGGTGATCGCGAAAAGTGTGACTCGGGAGCGCGCCAGCATGGACGAACTTCATCGCGCTCCGCGGGAGCACGGCCTAAATAGTCCAGATCAGGTCGCGCTGGCCGTGCTGGAAGCGGATGGATCGATCTCGTGCCTGAAGTACGACGAGATCAAGCCGGACGCGAATACGCATTTGGCACGGAGGAAGGGGATTCAGGAAGCAGTAGGTGCGGCGATGTCGTCAACCAGTCGCAGAGGATTGATGGTCTAATAGCGATTCTGGAACAGCTCAAGGATGGTCGGTACTCGCCGCGCCGCTCGGGATATTCAGTACGGCCAGTCCCTTGGCGTCAAACCAAGCCTCTCCATCACCTATCATCGCCATGCTTTCGTGAACGAACATGTCGTGTGGGAGAGCCGCCCGCAGCTTCGCAAGCATCGCTGGTGTGAAGAGATCGTTCCACGCAGCCAAAACGTCCGCAGAACTCCGAAACGCTTTACGCTGCTGCCCAGGGCCGTTGACCCGCAGCGGGTAACTGGTTAATCGGGCCGCTGCTGCTTTGTCACTACGCAGTACAGCCCGGATGAGCGATTGAACTCGTCCTTCAAATGCCTCATCGCTCTCGTTCGTAACGTTGCGATAGCGATGCCCCTCATCTGCGCTACCCCCAATAGTTGTTCCATGCAGCGAGACAGGGTAGGTCTTCTTCCCGGCTACGTCGGATCAGGTTCGATCCATGCCGACGCTGTTGTCAAAGTCGAGCGGTTGCCCCTTTTCGCTGCCATTGCCAACAAAGTGCAGATGGAATGTACCTCCGCCTGATTCTGCGAGTGTAACTTGGGAGTTCGTGGTCGCCCCGGTGATCGGAATGTTTCGGAGGTACTTCTGATAGAAGTAATGGCCTCCAACAATCTTGCTGCCCTCGTGCTTTACCGTCAGCCCGATCCTCGCGTCCCCAAGGTGTCCTTCGTACTGCTGCAGCACCAGTTCGTCCTGATACTGAGAGGACAAGTGAGTCGGGTTCCCAGGGACGTGGCAATGATCGCGACGAGCAGACGTTCGAATCTCACGGCCTGCGGTTTACGCCTAAACCCACGGGCGATCCAGACGATCGACGCTAGCGGGCTAAAGAGTTTATTTGCCATTCCAGGGCCTCACATGGTCACTCCACGACAAACTTCAAGCACACCGGCGAAGCCACTTCCAGGACTTTCCCCGTCGGCGTCAGGTTGCCGGTTTTCTGGTCGATTTTGAAGATGACGATGTTGTTCGAGTTCTGATTCTCCGCGAACAGAAGCGTGCCGGTGGGATCGATCTCGAAGCTGCGCGGTTCCTTGCCACCCGTGGGAATGCTCGAACTTGTGTCAGTGTTCCTTTTGCTCCGTCGATGGCATACAACAATCGTGTCCTCTCCGCGATTCGACGCATACAAAAACCTGCCGGAGGGGTGCACCTGGATTTCCGCGTCTTCGTTGCGGCCTTTGAAATCCTTGGGCAGAGTCGGGACGGTTTGTACGACCCGCACTTTCGTTCGCCGCATCATTCAAGAACACCGTTACGGTGTGTCCCATTTCTGCGATCACATAGACGAACTTGCCGTCGGGACGCAGCACAAAGTGGCGCGGGCCGGCGCCGGCTTCGACCTTGGTAAAGGGAGGATCGTTGGGCGTGAGCGATCCCTTGGTGCTGTCGAACTTGTAGACGAGCAGTTTGTCGAGACCGAGATCGTCGACCATGGCGAAACGATTATTGGGCGAGAGGTCGATGGAGTGGGCATGTGGCCCCTCCTGCCGCTCCGCATTGGGGCCATGGCCGGTGTGCTGCACGAAGGCCGAAGCCTCGCCCAGTTTGCCATCCGCGAGCACGGGGAACACGGCGACGCTGCCGCCGGTGTAGTTCGCGACCAGCACATACTTTCCGGTTCTGTCGACGGTGACGTAACAGGGATCGGCCCCGCGCGAGGCAACCTCGTTCAGAAACGTAAGCTTGCCGCTGCCGTGATCGATGGAGAACGCGCTGACGCCCCCGCTGTTGGGACCTTTGTATTTGCCGACTTCATTCACGGCATAAAGGAATTTCCCGTTGGGATGCAGCGCCACGAATGAAGGATTGGTCGTCGCCGCGGCTAAACCAAAATCCGTAATTTCCTCGGTGTTCGGGTCGAAGTGGTAAACGTAGATGCCTTTGCTCTTGCTGCCGTCTTCGGTGTAGGTGCCGACGTAGAAGAAATAAGTGGGTTGCTTGGCTGGCGCCGCGGCCGCTGCAATGATGGTGGATACGAACAGGACTGACAGGAGAGCGGCGGAGCGAAGAAAAGTCCGAGAAAGTTTCATTCCGCTATAAAACAGCATTCCGGGTGTTTCGCGCAAGCGGGGTGCTCCCGGAAAAGCGTGAACCACGAAGGGCACGAAGTTTCACGAAGGTCGCTGACGGCTTACTTTGTGAACCTTCGTGTCCTTTGTGGTTCATGCACTTCGTTCGAGAACTACTTGGTCATCGTGACCGGGACGGTTTGGTCGTAGGGCCAGACGATCACGCTGATGGACTGGCGCTGGTTGAACGCGGGCAGCGTCACGGGGAATGCGACGATGATCGTGCGAGTGACGGTTTCGCCGGGCTGGATTTTGGTTTCGGGCGGAAGGGCGGGCTGCGCGCCGTTCTTCAGCGAGGGGAACGCCTGAAAATAACGGTCGAAATCGATGGCCGAAACGGCGTCGGCGGAGGTCTCCTCTGACGTCTTGATCGAGCCCTGAAGGCTGCGCACGTAGAGAATCTTTTCGCTGGTGTTGTGCAGGGTGAAGGTGAGGGCGACCATGGTCGAGCTTTGGCCGGGAATTTCGATGGCCACCACGTTGTCGAGAGTTCCCGCGGCCTGCGGCTTGGCGCGCTTCAGGAATGAAGCGATCAGGACGACGACCAGCACGGCGCCGACCGCGATCAGTACAATTTTGACGGGTGGCAGATTCTTCTTCGCCGTGCCGAACTCTTCGCCAATGTGGATGGTCGGGCCGGCAGGAGGGGCAGGCGGCTCTGGTGGTTTTGGCGGAGGAGCGGGAGTTGGATCGGGCATGTGTTTTCGTCCACGCCGATTCTACGCTTGCGTGGATTGAGCGCGACCGTCGTGTCCAGAATGCCGATCGAGAAGTTTGGCGACTTTGCCTCGACAAGCCGTCGAGCTTCGCTCGACCGGACAGCCAAGGGCGACTGTCCCCACAAGTGACTTCTACCAGCCGTGCTTCATCGCCTTGGCGAATTTCTGCGCGGGCAGGGTGTTGAGCACGTCGTCTTTGGTCAGCCAGGCGCGGCGGGCCTGCAGGATTCCGTAGCGCATCTTTTCCATCTGCGAAGTGTGGTGCGAGTCGGTGTTGATCACGATCTTCACGCCCTGCTGCTTGGCTTGGCGGAGATGCACGTCGTTCAGGTCGAGGCGGTCGGGATAGGAATTCAGTTCCATCGCAACTTTGTGTTTCGCCGCCGCGGTCAGGATTTTGTGCATGTCGAAGGGATAGGCGTCGCGGCGCAGTTGAATGCGGCCGGTGGGATGGCCCAGGATTGACGTGTTGGGATTTTCGATCGCCTTGAGCAGGCGCTCGGTCATCTTGGCCGATTCCTGGTTGAAGACCGAGTGCACGCTGGCGATGACGAGGTCCATTTGCGCCAGCACGTCGTCGGAGAGATCGAGGTCGCCGTCGGCCAGGATGTCGACTTCGATGCCGGCGAAAATCGTGATGCCGTCAATGTTTTCTCCGGCCGCGTGAATGCGGGCAATGTGCGCGACGGCGCGTTTGTCGTCGAGTCCGTTGGCGAAGGCGAGATTTTTCGAGTGATCGGTGATGGCCATGTACTGGTAGCCCCGCGCCTTGGCGGCTTCGGCCATTTCTTCGATCGTATTCTTACCGTCGGTTTCGACGGTGTGCATGTGGACGTCGCCGCGGATGTCTTTTTGAGTGATCAACACCGGGAGACTATGTTTTTCCGCGAGGTCGATTTCGCCGAGATTCTCGCGCATCTCGGGCGGAATGTAGTCGAGCTTGAGTTTTGCGTAAATCTCTTCTTCGGTTTTGCCCGCGACCGGCTTGCCGCCGTCGAGTTCGGCCAGGCTGTATTCGTTGAGCGTGTACTTCATTTTTAGGGCGCGTTGCCGGAGCGCGACGTTGTGGGCTTTCGATCCGGTGAAGTATTGCATGGCTGCGCCGAAAGATTCAGGCGGCAGAAGGCGCACGTCGACCTGCATGCCGCTGCGCAGGTGAAAACTGATCTTATTGTCACCGCGAGCGATCACGTCCATGAGCGGAGGATATTTTGCTACGTGGTCAATGGCCTGCTGGCGGCCTTCTTCGGAGGCGCAGGCTTTGCCGGTGACGAGGATGTCGAGGTCGCCCACGGTCTCGCGCCCGCGGCGCAGCGATCCGGCGGGCGTGATCTTTTCGATGCCGGGGAACTTCTCGATGTAGGCGATCAGCTTCTCGGCTTCTTCTTCACCGGAGTCGATCAGGAAGCGGCCGCTGATGCGGCGGTAGTCTTCGATCGCCTTGATCAGCTTGGCTTCGTGCTTCTCGCCCATGCGCGGCAGTTCGCGGATTTTTCCTTCGCGCGCCAGTTTCTCGACGCCGTCGACGTCGCTGACTTTGTAGGCGCTCCAGATCAGCGCGATAGTCTTCGGGCCGAGGCCTTGAATCTTCAGCAACTGCAGCATCGATGGGTTGTACTTCTGCAGCAGTTCGGTCTGCACGGCGAGTTTGCCGTCTTTGAAGAGTTCGTGCAGGTTGCGCAGCATGCTCTTGCCGATGCCGGGGATGGCGAGGATTTGCTTGTCGTCCGCGATCAGTTCTTTGATCTGCTGCGAATGATTTTCGATGGCCTGCGCGGCATTGCGGTAGGAGCGGATGCGGAACGAATCCTGCCCATCGATTTCAAGCAGGTCGGCAGTCTCGTAAGAATGTTGGCGATGGCCTTGTTATCCATGGACGTGGAACAAGGGTAAACGAGATGGAGGGAAGAGAGCCAGAGCAGCATTGGTCACTGTTGTCCGCTCGCGTGCGTCCGCTTCAGAAGCGAAACCACACTACAAAGGACACGAAGGTTCACGAAGGGACAAGAACACTCAAGGCTGATCCCGGGCGCGACTCGAAATGCGCGGATCTATGAAGCCTTGGTCACGTTCGCTGCCTGCGGGCCTTTTTGGCCCTCGGTGATTTCGAACTCCACCGGGTCGCCTTCCTGCAGGCTCTTGTAGCCTTCCGATGTGATTGCGCTGTAGTGAACAAAAACATCCGGCCCATCCGCGCGACCGATAAAGCCGTACCCCTTGGCGTTATTGAACCACTTAACGGTTCCTTTCAGACGTTCCACGTAAGGCCCCTCTTTCTGCACGTCCTTTAACGGGGGCCCCAAGGACGTGCGCCGCAGTACCAATAGGATGCATTTTGGAGCGCCGAGGGTGGGCTGTCAAGCGAATGTATAGGGGAAAAAATCGAAGGGTGGTGAACCGGCCGATCCCCGCAGACCAGCTACAAACGTTGAGCGTTCAGCTATGGCGACTGCCCGGTTCAGGTTTTCTTTCTGTCTTTCTTTCGCTCTGTGGCGCGCGACATGTGATCGAGCCAGAGGACCGAGGAGATGGTCTTGGCGTCGCGAATGGTTCCGCTCACGGCCATGCGGACGGCGGTGGGCAGGGGGACCAGGCGTTTGTAGATGATTTCGTCCGCTTCCGGTTGCGCCTCGCCGGCGCGTAGGCCGGTGGCCAGGAATACCGACATAGTTTCGGCGACGAATCCGGGGCTGGCGTAGAACTTCAGGATGCGTTTCCATTTGGCGGCGGTGTAGCCGGTTTCCTCCAGCAATTCGCGCTTGGCGGCTTGCAGTTCCTGCTCGCCGGGATCGATGCGGCCCGCGGGCAACTCCCATAGATAATCGCCGGCTGCGTGCCGGTACTGCCGCTCCAGCAGAACGCGCGGCGTGGCCGTGGAGTCGTCGACTGCAAGAACAACAACAGAGCCGGTGTGGTGGATGATGTCGCGCCTTGCCGTGACTCCGCCGGGCTCCTGCACATGGTCGGTGGTCACGGAGAAAACCGGGCCCTGATAAACGGTGCGGGAGGAGATGAGGCGGGCGCGTTTTGGTGATGACTTCTTGCGAGCGGAGGATTTTGCCATGGAAATAATATAAAGCAGGCGAGAGCAGGCGGCGGGCAGCGGAGAACGGGCGGCAGGCGGTGGGCGTTGGGCGAGTTGCGCCCGACATGGACACTGGCCCAGAATTTATGGCGTGAGCGGTGGGACGAAAGGGCGTGCCCGCAGCCGGATGCCTGCCGCCTGCCGCCCGACGCCAGTCTTTTGCTATGCTGCCGGGCATGGGTGGACGACCAACCATCACGATCGTCGGGGCGGGAAATTTCGCTTCCGCGTTGGCGATGTCGCTGCGGCGAGCGGGATATGAGATCGATGCTGTGATTTCGCGTTCTCGTGGTGCGTCGTTGAAAAAGGCGCAGAGCTTGGCGCGGGAGGTTGGCGCTCGCGCGTGGGTTGGGTCGCCGGCGTTGCTGCGCGCTGAAGTTGTGTGGTTCTGCGTGCCGGACGCCGAGATCAGCCGAGCCGCGCGGTCGCTGGCGGAGAATATCGGTGTGAAAGTGAAAAGTGGCGTTCCACTCCAGTGGGGCGCTGACCAGCGATGAACTCGGCTCACTGCGCGAACGGGGAGCGGCGGTAGCGTCAGTCCATCCGTTGATGACGTTTGTGCGAGGCTCGCGGCCTGCGCTGGCCAGAGTACCGTTTGCGGTTGAAGGCGACGCAGTGGCGTTACGCGTTGCGCGACGAGTCGTCAAGGACTTGGGCGGTAGCGTGCATTCGATTCGAAAGGAAGATAAGGCCGCTTACCACGCCTGGGGAACGTTTGCTTCTCCATTGTTCACGGCGCTTCTGGCCACCACCGAGCAGGTTGCGGCTGCGGCGGGAGTGAACCGAAAATCGGCCCAGCAGCGGATGATTCCCATCCTGCTGCAGACGCTGGCGAACTATGCCGCATTCGGAGCGGAGGGCGGATTCAGCGGCCCGATCGTGCGCGGCGACGTTGATACGGTGAAACGGCATCTGAGCGTGCTGCGCTCTGTACCGGCCGTGCGTGAAGTCTATGTGGCTCTGGCGCGCGCTGCGCTGCGATATCTTCCAGCGAAAAACAAGAGTTCACTCAAGCGAGTTTTGAATTCTCATTCCGATTGAGCCGCCAGGCGCAGACAAGCAGCGCCAGAATCGCGAAGGGAAGGGATGGCACGGTGCGGATGGGCAGATTAACTGCGGCTGACTCGATGCGCGCGGAATTGAGCCAGGGATGTATGGCGACCACTCCCAATGCCGCGATCCATTGCCAGAACAATACGAGCGCGCCCAGCGCCAGTAACGTGCGAGGAACGGGTCCGGTGCTGAGCAACTCCCGACGGTATCGAAGTAGCAACAGAATTCCTGGGATGAGAATGATGTGATCGTAAATTGCCTGCCCGGGAAGAATCGTCACAGAGGTGATGGCAAGCAGCAGACTCAGAGTCAGCCAGAAATCGAGGGAGTCGACAGTCTTCCGTCGATTTTGCCACGCCAGGGCGGCGCCCAGCAGCATGAGTCCCACGGTCACCGCCGGCCCGATGTATGTCCCCAGCGTTGGGCCCGGCAACAGTGTCACCAGCGGAGGGGTTGCATAGCGATGGTAGCCGAGCAGGATTTTCATCCACTGGGCGATCCAGTGCGGCCAGATCCAGAGCGAAGCGCCAACCAGCAACATTATCATCGTCAGAAATCCAGCCCCCAGGCGCATGCGGAGGCGGTCAGAGAAACTCCAGAGCAAAAGATACGCGATCGCCAGCAGCGTCATCTGAGGTTTGATCAGGGTCAGGCTCAGCAAGACGCCGGCGAGAAGCGGACGATTTCGCTTCAGCGCGAGCAGGGAACTGGCGAGCAGAAAGCCCACGATCAATCCGGGCTGCTCGGCGAAGAGCGCTTCGAGCACGGGATAATTGCAAATGGCCAGTATGACTAGAACCGCGAACCACAGGGGATGCATGCGCCACTGCATGGCCAGCAGCCACAACCATAGGCTCAATAAGGTGAGAATTGGAAGTGCAACTGCCAGCACGAGACGGAGTTTCGAGAACTCCAAGGCGGTCGTCGGCCAGAGAAGAAGATTGGTAAACGCTGGATAGGCGAACTCACGATACTCCACCGGCGGATCGCTGGGGTTACGTGCGTCGAGCACGCGCCCGAAGAGACCTTTTTGAATCTCGCGGGTCATGTCCGGGCTGTAGGGGTCGCGGCGTTCGACTCGCCACTGCCGCGCGGTCAGCCAGACGGGGTAGAAATCGTCGCCGAAAGCGTAGCCACCGCCTAGTCCCTTGGCCGCGCGCGCTTCCAGCACGCTTGGAACGTAGATGCACCAGTGGTAGTAGAGCATTGAAGCCGCACCCGCCAGGGCAAGGCACAGAGCGAGGGCGGCAAAACGCGCGGACGGACGGTTTCCGGAATCGGGTGCGGACATTCGTGAAGGGTGGTCAGCGAATTAGAGCACGCCGGGTGGTCGGGCGCAAAATGAAGCGGAACGTTCGCAAATGCTCAGGTCGCCTGGGGCGCTCATCACGACGTTGCTCAGAACGGCGGAGGCGCGAGACTGGCATCCGCCACCGCTGGTTGCGCATGGCGCGCCGCCAGGGCGAGTAATCCGAGCACAACAAACGGAAAGACTGCCGCCGTGCGCAGCGGCAAGGACAGGATTGCCGTCGAATAGAACTGCTGATGCGTGAGCAGCGGCCGGATCGAGATCAGAACGAATGAAGCGAACCAAGGCCACAAGAGAATGGCGACGCCAGTGAGCAGGAGCAATTTCGAAATCCAGGAGGAATAGAATGCCCGCCACTGACGGGCCAGGAGAAAGATTGCTGGCAGGAGAATCAGGTCGTCATAAACCGCTTGCCCCGGAAGCAGCGTGACCGTTGTGATGGAGAGCAGAAGGCTCAGCGTGAGCCAGAATCGCGGCGACCCGGCGGCAGCAGCGCGATTGCGCCACGCGGTCACAACCGCCACGAGCAAGAAACCTGCGGTCAGAATGATTGTTGCCGGTCCGACGGCGGCTGGGCCGAGATGTGACGCGAGCGTCTCATTCACGAGCACAGGCGTGGTATAGCCGTGGTATGCGAGAAGAGTGTGCGTCCAGGATTGAATCCAGTGGGGCCACACGGCAAGCGAAGCGCCGATGAGCAGAAGCATTGCAAAGAAGATCCCCACGCAGTAGCGGCCGCGTTGGCGCCAGTCGTGCAGGCTCCAAAAAACCAGGTAGATGATCGCCGGCAGGGCTATCTGCGGTTTCATTGTCGTGAGGGCCATGAGAACTCCAGACAGCAACAGGCGGCCGCGTTGCAGAGCGAAGATCGATGCAGCCAGCAGAAATGCGACGAGCAGGCCCAGTTGCCCGGCATACAGACCTTCGAGAGCGGGGTAGCTGCAAAATGTCAGAAGAAAAATTACCGTGATCCAGTTGCGGCTGGGGCGCCATGCGAGGGCCCGCAGCCAGAGCAGGACTGTCGCGAACGTAATCGCGCCCAGCAACGCGACGAATACGACACGAGCCACCGAAAAGGGTAATGCTGCCGCCGGCCAGAACAAGAGCAGCGTGAAAGCGGGATAAGGGAATGCCCGGCGATCGGTAGGGTCGGTCGGGATCTGGGAGTTCAACGGGCGGCCGTACAGCCCGGTCTGGATCTCGCGCGTCATTTCCTCGCTGTAGGGATCGCGGCGACGGCGCACGCACTCCCGCGACGCCAGCCACACCTGATAGAAATCGTTCCCGAAAGAGTAGCCGTTTCCGAGTCCCTTCGCAGCCGTGACTTCCGTTGCCCGCGGAATGAAGAGACCCTGATGGTAGTAGAGCATCGCCGCCGCTCCAACAATGGCGAGGCAAAGTGCGATCCTAGCGAGGCGGGAAGAGGGGCGATTTCCGGAGTCGGCGGCGGGCATGCGCTGGGTGGTCAGCGAATTAGAGCACGGGGCGGGGGGTTGCGCAAAATGATTGCGGGAAAAGGTCCAGTTTGATTATGAGGCGAAGTTACGGAAGCAACTTACAGGCCGAAGAGGTTACACGGAGTTTTCAAAACGCCGGCGTATATGACAAGCATCGCTTACGTTGTTGCCTTCTTGAAGTCTTCCTCTGTCAGTCTTCCACCAAGGTAATCCACGTTGTATTTGGCGTAGAAAGCAATCATCTCATCGCGGCTCGGAGGGATGGGGCTCGGGTTCCTGCGTCGGCGGGCACCCTCTTCAAAGAATTCCTCCAGTCGGCCGCCCGGAGTAAGCCCTACGAACAAGGTGCCGGGCAGAGGCCCATTGATGTACCGATGCGGAATTTTCTGAGGGGCGACCAGACTCCCGCCTTCAACCACGCGATGCAGCTTGCCTCCAACCTCATACACGAATTCGCCTTTAATAACATAGAACCACTCGTCGCCGTCGCGATGAGTGTGAAGAGGTGGTCCTTCCCATGGAGCGTGATCGGCAAGCATGATGCAAAGACGACCTCCAAGGTCTGATGTCCTGACCTTGCACTGCAATTCATCCGGAACGACGAGGGAACGACCATCGGCGTGCCGCGTCTGGCCGGGTCCCACAATGATAGGCTCAGTTCTGCTTATTGGAGTCTCCTGTGCTGCGCTAGACAGGGGCAGCGCGCCAACCGATGCGGCCATCAATTCGACAAATGATCTCCGATTCATCGTGGAGGCTACCTTCAGCAATGGTACCGGAGTTATGGCACCGCCGCCCACCCAGTCGGAACGATAGTGACACTAGATTTGGTTCTGTGCAAGAAGCATGCAAGGCGCTGGTAGCCGCGCAACAATGTTTGCGGAAAGCTCAATGCCTCCTCAAGCCCCGTCCTTTGTGAGTAGCATCCTTGATGTTTACCCAAGACGGTGCTGTCGATAATTGCCGATTCCTCAAATTCAAATTGACCCACTACCCGGGAAGAGTTTCAGTTGACCAAAAGGCCTGTCGCGCTTTGCTCGACCCTTTCGGCTTCGCCTCAGGGCAAGCTAGCCGGGGGCGGCTTTCGCCACATTGGCTGTTCTGGGGAACTAGCTCGAGGTGAACAGGTGGCCGAGTTTTTCTTTCTTGGTCCTGAGATATTCCTCGGCGTGGGGACTGGGGGTGACTTCGCAGGGGACGCGCTCCACCACTTGCACTCCCCCGTTTTCCAGAGCCTCGACTTTGTCGGGATTGTTCGAGAGCAGGCGCACGCGGTTAACGCCCAGAGCCTTGAGAATTCCGGCGGGAAGGGCGAAGTCGCGATAGTCATTCCGGAAACCGAGACGCTCGTTGGCTTCGACGGTGTCGAGTCCGGCGTCCTGCAACTCGTAGGCTTGCAGTTTGGCCATCAGGCCGATGCCGCGCCCTTCCTGTTGCTCGTAGATCAGAATGCCCGCGCCCTCCTCGGCAATCATCGACAGCGAAAGTTCCAGTTGCTGGCGGCAATCGCAGCGCAAGGAATGAAAGACGTCGCCCGTCAGGCACTGCGAATGGACGCGAACCAGCGGCGGGGCGGACTTCACGTCGCCCATGACCAGCGCGACGGCCTCTTCCGCGGGCTTGCCGTTCGACGCGGTTTCCGCGCGAAAGCCGTAGATGCGGAAGTTTCCCCAGCGAGTGGGAAAGTCTGCGGACGCGATCTGAACGAACGTTGCTCACTTATTCATTATATCGGGTTGCCGGCAGGCAGGACGGGGTATAGAAGCCGATCCGCGGAGGGCATCAGATCTGGCTGAGGTGGTCTTGCGGAGCGGGGTAACTACGCCCTCTGGACGCGCGAGATCGAACAAGCCTATCGCCAGCAGAGCGAATGACCCCCACCAGAGGAAATATCCGACCCCGACGCTCGGCTTGTCCGATAGAGAAATCAACGTACCACTGTACGTTGACGATGAAGGCGGCGACCGCGACCCAAGCTGAGGCGTACAGCCACCGACGCGACCCCGCGCCAACGATCCACGGTGATACGAGAACAAACAAAACTGTGGAAAGAGCACTCAAAACCTGGAGCAGTACTTGGAAAGACATTTGGAACGATCTTGCCCTATCCGGCAATAGGATCGCCCAGACGGTCAATAGAAAGGCTTGCCACCCTGCGAGGTTGGTGTCGACGCCGCGGACCGCGGGGAGGAACCAGGAAACCGCGTGGATCAGCCATGCGCCCGAAATCAATAAGTAGGGTCTTCTCATGCTGTGAACACGGCGAAGTGTCCCTGATGTACGAGTATTCCACGCATCTGCGGCCAGCATATGCCAATGGGCAAAGTGTGACGCGATGCATGGAGAGTCACGACTTGCCAAGCTATTCGAACCGAGCAGTAGCTCAGAAGTAAACGAGAAAGGGGCCGCCAAAAAACGACGGCCCCCTTTGAAGCGTGAAAGAAAACTAGATGACGTCTCGCAAGACCCTAGTCTGCAGGACGACCGTATTATTTTTCACCTGGCCAATCGCGTAGAGCAGATTGACCGATTGCGAAGAGAGGGTGAGAGATGTCGCACCGACCAGGGCAGTTGTACCTTGGTTGATCGCGACCGTGTAGTTGGCTGCGGGAAGAGTGACATTTAGCAGTCCACCTGGAGCGACCGTGTAGGTGTACACCTTCATGGTGCTTGTGTTTTGCACGACCAGCTGCACCGCGGGAGCTCCCGCAGCCTGGGCCAACAGCAGCCGGGACATGTTTGGCGCCACGGGCGTGAGGTTGTTGGTGAACTTCAAGAGGGTTGGGGTGCCATCGGCATTGAGCGTTGTAACCACCGAAATGTCGGTACGAGCGTCGATGGTGACTTCGCTGTCGATCATGGGAGTGTTGGTGCAAGGCGCCAGCGTGTTGGCCATGCTGATCTTCAGGTTATAGGTTCCGGGAAGGAAAGTGAGTGGGCCCGTGACGGCGCCAAAAGCGAGGCCATGTTGGGAGCAAGCTTCATCGTTGAGCAGCACATCTACCGGGAAAGCGGGATCGGTGGCGGCTGCGAAGTCGCGTCCCGGAATCCCCTGAACGATATACATGGAAGAGGCGAACGCGGCCGTGCTCATAGCGGCGCAAAGCAAGGCGAGCGCGAAAGTCATGCGAATGCAAGTTTTCATAATTCTCTCCATACGTAGGCGGAGGTGGCTACGGGCCGGGTAGCCAGCATTCAGGGTGATGAGCGCCGCTCGAAAAAGTCTTGCCGAATGTCGTTGAGAGCTTGTTGCTCCCGGTTGTTTGAACCCAGAGGTTCCAGAGAAGTTCTGAAACTTTGTTGAAAGTTTCATCACGGCGAATACGCCATCAAGCCGAGATCGGATTTAGGGGCATGAATGCTGGGTTTTATCTGTGAATGCCTAACGAGTCGATCGCTGCGAGGTCTAGCCGCGGGCGCGGAAGTGGAAGATGGCGTCCTGTTTCGAAGGGATGGGCGAGCCGTTGCGGGTTGCGGGATGGAAGTGCCAGTTATCCAGCGCGACCAGAACTTTCTCATCGAGCTTGGGACCGAGGCTTTGCAGGACAGTCTTGGCAATAATCTCTCCGCGTTCGTCGATGGTAATTTCGACCACGACATTGCCCTCGGAGTCGGGCAGTTCCCAGGGATACGCCACTGGATCGGACGTCGCAACGGGCAGCGCCGGACGAACCTCTTCGCCATACAACTGGCCGCGATTCAGGGTCCCGTAAGGCAGGCCCGCCTGTACACCGTGTCCTTGGGCGGAAAGAGTTTGCATTTCGGAGTTGTCTTGTTTCTTAGTGGGGGCGGGCGGAGTCTGCACCAGCTTCGCCAGTTGGGCCGGTGCGAGGAGCAGCTTCTCGTGAGCCAGCCGCTGGTGACGGTAGTGTTCGGTCGCGCTGTCGGAGGAGCTGTGACGGCTGTCGTCGGGGGACTTAGTGGCCCAGTAGAGTCGCGTGACCGAATTGCCATTATGCCCCAGAGCAACCGAGATCGGATTGAGCAGCAGAGGCTCGGGCGCATGCAGCAGCCAGGCCAGCAACAGGCCGTGCGCGGCGAGCGATCCCCAACGGAGCCAGCGCCTCCGGCGGTTCGTGGTCGCGGAATTCAGTTGGGCAAAAATTGGACGGCTCCCCACCCACAGTGTTTATCTGCTTAGTTAGACGCAATGCGGGCGACTTCGTCAAGGCCAATTTCGCGCAGATTCGTTCTCCGTCGGATACCGCGGTAACCGCGCGGCTTGGTGCCGTTCTTAAAACGCTGCTAAAATAGTCGAGACAGTGAACAATCCTTCCCACGGAATGGGGCTATAGCTCAGCTGGGAGAGCGCGTCGTTCGCAACGACGAGGCCGTCGGTTCGAGCCCGACTAGCTCCACCAAATAAATCCCAACAAAAATGCCAGTCTACGATGGGTACACAATAAAATGTACCCAAATCGTACCCATCTGGGTACAATGATTCCCATCACCCCAAGAGGGAATCGGCATCCATGCTTTTCGTTTATTCCCGCCACACTCCCGATTGCGCTCACAAGGATGAGCTCAAGTACCGGCGCTGCCGGTGCCCGAAATGGATTGACGGCTACGTTGACGGAAAGCGGGTTCCGGCAGTCCGCCAAGACTCGAAGCTGGGAACAAGCGGAGCGCAAAGCACGCTTGTTGGAGGATGCTTCCGATCCCGCGAAGCCGCCCCAGCCGAAAGTGACGACCATCGCCGATGCCGTCGACGTTTTCATGGCTGATGAACGTGGCCGCAATCTCTCCAAAGAAACGACGAAACAGTCGAAGACCCTTTTTGAAAAGCAGCTTCTTCCCTGGGCGAAGCACCGCGGCCTAAATCGCTTGCGCGATCTAACAGTCGGCCGAGTTGGTCAATTTTCGTGCTACCTGGAAGAACAATGGTTTAACGGCGAACCGCAAGCTCTCGCGTCTGGTGGGGTTCTTCGCGTTCTGTATTCAAAATGGGTGGCTTAACGAGAACCCTGCGATGAAAGTGAAGCGCTCGGCACCGACTTCACTTCCGACAGGTTGGTTTCCGAAGACCGAATTCCAGCGAATCGTTGACGCGACCTATGCGTATGGTGAGTGGCGCGGAGGCCGCGATTTTCATTTCCGCGCGGATCGTCTTCGCGCTTTAGTGTTGCTAATGCGGTGGTCGGGATTGTCCATCCAAGATGCCGTGACGCTCGAACGTGAGCGGTTGAGCGATGACGGCAAGATATTTTTGTATCGGGCGAAGACGGGGGTTCCTGTCAACGTTCCCGTTCCTCCGGACGTTGCCGATATTTTGCGCGCCCTCCCGAGCGAAAACAAACGATACTTTTTTTGGTCTGGAAACGGGGATCCCCAGACCGCTTGCAAAGGCTGGCGCCGTTCGCTTACGCGTCTGTTTGAAATCGCAAAGATTCACAGGCCAGACGGAAGTCCAAAACGATGCCACGCTCACATGTTCCGCGATACATTCGCGGTCGAGCTGCTGAACAGGGGAGTGCCGATCGACCGTGTGTCCCTGCTGTTGGGGCATAGCAGTGTCAAAGTGACAGAGAGGCACTACGCGCCGTTCGTGAAAGAACGTCAGCAGCAGTTAGAAATTTACGCCCGCCTAGCATGGGACGATTCAGCGGTGGAAGCGGCGAATTTGCAGAGTGTTCCTCCGACCGGATCAAAGCCTGCCCCGGCCCAAGTCAACTGAGTCCTACCGAGTGACCACCGATTTTGTGCGGAGGTATAACCGCACGGAATAGTGCGTGACCAAAAAGTTATTGGACATTTGAATCGACATGAACCAAAGTAGTTAACATTTGCAATGGCGCTGTGGGCAAGGGTTTTGGCGCACAGAGGTCCGTTGCGTTCGGTAGAGCCAATCCAGCCTTTGAGCGGAGCAAGGGTATTCC
The DNA here is from genome assembly GCA_963709385.1 of uncultured Acidobacteriaceae bacterium. Lineage (GTDB taxonomy): Bacteria > Acidobacteriota > Terriglobia > Terriglobales > Acidobacteriaceae > Sulfotelmatobacter. Next base: position 1,801 of record CAVPWD010000008.1, on the reverse strand, counting down.
CATGTCGAGGTTCGCTCGGAAACCAGCCAGCTATTCTTCCGCCTTCGGCGCCCCTATCGCGGAAGTGACATCAATCGATCTCTCCAGAGAGAAGCACTACTCAATCGCCGAAGTTGCCAAACTGTGGGATCTCAGCGAGAAGACAATTCGCCGCATGTTTGAGCACGAGCCGGGCGTGCTGTGCTGGGGAAAATCTGAGACACGGTTCAGGCGCGGATACAGGACGCTGCGCATCCCGGAAACGGTCATGTTAAGGGTCCACCGACAACTACGCATCGCGAGCTGAAGCTCTCTCTGATCCATGGGCTTCGGAGAGAGGCAAATTCATTTGCTTCGGCGGAACTCGCTGCGGGGCGTATCGGCGGAGAAATGCACGCGCGAATTCGTTTGTTAACCGCGAATCGTCATCTTTGCTCATCACCAAGCAGGTCTGAAACTGCAGTGACTTGTCGGAAAGGGGTTTTATCACAACGCCCTTACCGTTTGTCTTGGGCGTTGTCGGCTCCGCGATGATGGCGACGCCAACATGTTCGGACACGAGGTAAATTGCCTGATCCGCCGTGTGAATACCGTGGGCATCCTTCGGTGCGATGGACTGAACTCGCGCGGTTTCCATGATGGCATCGTGAACCATTGGACTGGCGTCTCTCACGCAAAGAATCCACTCATCTCTTGAGAGATCTTGCAGGAACAGCTCTTTTTTGTGCACGCCCAGATGATCCAGGGGAAGAGCAGCGTATACAGGCGCCGAAGCAAACGGCACAGACGTGATGGTTGGGTCTGGCGGTGGGGCCGTTACGAGTGCGAGGTTGAGTTCTCCTGTCAATACGCCTCGCACCAGCTCAGTACCGAATCGGGTGGCGAAGCGAATCTTGAGTCTTGGGTACGAGGGCAGTCGAATCGCGAGAATAGCTGACAACCAAGCTTGATCCGCGTGAGATGAGTGTCCGACGATCAATACCCGGTCGTATCCCTCGCTGGCGGCACGAGCAGAATGGACGGCTCGTTCGGCTCGGAAGACCGCAACGCGGGCGTCTGCCACAAATGCTCTTCCGGCGTCTGTGAGATCCAAAACCCGTCCCTTTTCACGCAGAAAGAGCTGGAGGTCGTACTGTGCTTCGAGATCAGTTATCTGTTTGCTGAGAGCAGGCTGGGTGATGTGCAGTCTTTGGGCAGCCTTCGTGAAGTTCAGCTCTTCGGCCAAGACAACGACCGCGTTCAGCTGCCGAATTTCGACAAGGGGGAACACTGCTCCAAGCCCCGTTCAAGAGTTGGGTGACACCAGGAGTTTCGTGCTGCCATCTGTTCGTGAATCGACGAGTGGTTATGAGCTTAGAACCCGGTCGGCTCTGTAAAGTTTCTTCAAGTGCGAGAAAAAGTTTCGATTCGTTGCCCCTGAAAACCCGCTCCAGGCAAGCGTTCTGCGGGGCCACGTACCGACGACCTCCTGGGTGAGCGTGCACCGCTGTTGGGTTTTACAACAACAAGCCGACAGAGTGTGAGCGGAATTCGCGAAAGCCCCTTCTCTCATAGGCGAACAAAACGACGAACATAGCGGTATAATTCCCGGATGGGCGTATCCCGCTGCCGCGTTTCATTCACTGATGCAGAGGGAATTCCGCACGCTGTCGAGGTCCAAGCGGACTCTCTTTATGAAGCCGTCGCTCTTGCTGTGGCCGAGTTCAGAGCCGATGAACTAACCGCGACGCCCGGCCCAATGACCGAATTTACGGTTTCGATCCAACGGCCCGCCATTGAGCACCGGATTCGGTTGAGCCAGGTATCGAGGTGGGCGGAAGCC
>CAVPWD010000007.1:0-281084 GCA_963709385.1 uncultured Acidobacteriaceae bacterium | reverse complement strand
AAATATCGTAATACAGCGCAAATTCATATGGATGCGGCCGGCTGCGGATAGCGTCCACTTCTTTCGATCGCTTGTAATCGACGTAGGTTCGCAATAACTCTTCGGTGAACACATCGCCCTTCAGCAGGAAGGCGTAGTCGCGCTGCAGCGCGTCGAGCGCTTCTTCCAGCGATCCCGGCATCGACGGGATACTCGCAAGCTCTTCCGGGCTCAGGTCGTAAATGTCTTTATCGAGCGGCAGGCCTGGATCCATTTTGTTTTCGATGCCGTCGAGTCCAGCCATCAACATCGCGGCAAATCCCAGATACGGATTACAGCTCGGGTCGGGCGGGCGGAACTCCACGCGCTTTGCCTGAGGAGAAAGCGAATACATTGGAATGCGGCAGGCGGCCGAGCGATTGCGTCGCGAGTAGGCCAGATTCACCGGCGCTTCGAATCCGGGCACGAGCCGCTTGTAGGAATTCGTGGTCGGAGCAATGATCGCCGACAAGGCGGGCGCGTGCTTCAGCAATCCGCCCACATACCACAGCGCTGCCTGCGACAGGCCGGCATAGCCGTCGCCGGCAAAAACGGGCTTGCCATTCTTCCACAGCGATTGGTGCGTGTGCATGCCACTGCCGTTGTCGCCGAACAGCGGCTTGGGCATGAACGTCACCGTCTTGCCGTGGCAGTTGGCCACGTTCTTTACGATGTACTTGAAGAGCAGCATTTGGTCCGCGGAACGCAGCAGAGAATCAAATTTCAGTTCGATCTCGGTCTGCCCACCAGTGGCGACCTCGTGGTGGTGACATTCCACCTCCATACCGCAGCTCTGCATGGTCAAGACCATCTCGGAGCGCAGATCCTGATAATGGTCGGTGGGAGGAACCGGAAAATAACCTTCCCGGTAGCGCGGACGGTAGCCCAGGTTGCTCTCTTCCCTGCCCGAATTCCACCGTCCTTCTTCGGCGTCAATGTAGTAAAAGCCGTACTGCTCGCGCTGGTCGAAGCGCACGTTGTCGAAGATGAAGAACTCGGCTTCGGCCCCGAAGTAAGCTGTATCGGCAATGCCGGTGGAGGCCAGGTGCAGCTCGGCTTTACGCGCGATGTAACGGGGATCGCGGTCATACTGCTGCTTGGTCACGGGATCGACCACATCGCACACTAGCACCAGCGTTGGCACTTCCGTGAAAGGATCGAGCAGATGGAAATTCGGATCGGGCTTGAGCAGCATGTCGCTTTCATGAATAGCCGCCCAGCCGCGAATCGAAGATCCGTCGATGCCAAAGCCCTCATCAAACGAAGATTCCGTCAGCTGATCGATGGGATAGGAAATGTGGTGCCAAAGTCCGGGAAGATCGGTAAAGCGCAGGTCGAGAATCCTGGCATCGTGCTTCTTCGCGAACTCGATCACAGTCTTGGCATCAGCCATGCGGACTCCTCGGTACGGGTTTACGAGTGGATATATGTCGGAAGGAACGCGCGCCGCTCCCTGCTACAATTCGGTCGCGCGCTGCAAAACGCAAGAGTGTAATCCTCGTCGACAGCGCTGGCAATGCGATTGTTTTTATAGCGGCAATAACGGGACTTTATACTGAAGCGATCAGCTCTCAGCCGTCAGCTTTCAGCTGATCCGGATTGGTTCGGTCGCAGAACCGCCTTGCTGATAGCTGAAGGCTGCCTTATGGACTTTGATCAGCTCGAATCGTTTCTCGAGGTCGCGCGCCACGCTTCGTTCTCCCGCGCGGCGGAGAGGCGATTCCGCACCCAGCCTGCCATCTCGTCGCAGATTCGCGGCATCGAAGAGGAGGTAGGCGCCAAGCTGTTCGACCGCTCCGGCGGCAAAGTTTCGCTCACGGCGGCTGGCAAGGCGTTCCAGAAATACGTGGAGGATACGCTCGACGCCCGCAAGGCCATGCTGGTGGCGATAGCCGAGATGGAGCGTGTGCCTCGTGGCGAAATCATCGTCGGCGCAAATGAAGGCACCTGCCTGCACATCCTGCCTTATGTTTTCGCCGATTTCAAAAAGCAGTATCCCGACGTCTCGGTGAACATCAAGCGCTCCGACTACGCCAGGATTCTCGAATCCGTCATCGACAATACGGTTGACTTTGGCGTGGTCTCGCTCCCGGTGACTGACACTCGGCTAACAGTGGTCCTCATCCACCGCGACGATCTGATCATCATTGCTCCGCCGCTGCATCCGCTGGGAAAGATGAAAGCGGCCACCATCGCCGACGTGGCCAAATTCCCGCTGATTGTCCCCAAGGCCGGACACACGCGCGACGCCATCGAACAGCTCTTTCATGAACGCCGCCTGAAGCCCAATTTCACCATGGAGCTCGACTCCAGCGAACTGCTGAAGCGATTCGTGGCTGCCGACGTTGGCATCGGATTCATCGCTCGCTCCAATGTCGAGGAAGATGTCAAAGCCAAGGTTCTGGCCGCCATCACCATGGCCGATGCCCAGGTCCGCCGCGACCTGGCGCTGGTCTTCCGCAAAGACAAGGCTCTCAGCCGCGCCGCTCTGGCGTTCATTGACATTGCCGTGAAGCACAAATCCACGCAAGAATTAGTGCACACCCCAAGCCGATGACTCGGGCGACTTCCAGATTTCTGTTCCTGCTGCTGCCTCTAGCATTCTGCGCCGCCAGCGCAAGGCAGACCGCGCAGAAGCCGCTTGCGCAGATGTCCGCCTCCGCCCGCCAGTTGATCGCCATCAAAGTCACCGGAAGCAAGCGCTTTCCGGAAATAGCCATCGCCGCCGCGACCGGCCTGCAGATGGGCACTCCCGTGACCGACGACGACTTCAAAAAGGCCGCCCGCCGTCTGGGCGACACCGGCGCATTTACCGACATTGCTTATTCGTTTTCTTTCTCTTCAGCGGGGACGAAAGTCGAGTTCCACGTCACCGACGGTGATAAGTTCGTGCCCGCCCGCTTCGAAGATTTTGTCTGGTTTTCCGACGAGGAACTGCGCCGCCGCATCAAGGAGCACGTTCCCTTGTTCGACGGATCGCTGCCATTATCCGGTCGCCTTCCCGACGAAGTTTCCGACGTGCTTCAGGCCATGCTGGTGGAAAACGCCATCCCTGGCCACGTCGACTACGTGCGCGCTGGCAAGCAGGACCAGCCCGTCGAGGCCATCAGCTACAGCGTGTCCGACGTTCTCATCCGGGTTCGCCATATTGAGTTCACTGGCGCTGCCGACGCTGAACTACCCGCGCTGGAAGCTGCTGGCCAGAGGCTGCCCGAGCACCAGTATTCCCACAGCCGCATGAATCTTCTGGTTGAGCACCAGTTTCTCCCCGTGTACTACTCCCGGGGATACCTGAAGGCTGCCTTCGGCGAGCCTCAACCCAAAGTCGTGAAACCCTCGGAGGCCGATGCCGAAGACGGCCCGCGCAATCAGACCTTCGTCGACGTCACTTTCGCGGTCACGCCGGGCCTGCAGTACAAGGTAAAAAGTGTGGAATGGTCGGGCAATCACGAGTTTCCCAGCGAAACGCTACAAAAAATGGTCCGCGCCGAACCCGGCAAGCCCGGCAATACCATCCGCCTGGCCGACAATCTGAAAGACGTGCAAAAGCTTTACGGATCTCGCGGCTACGTCACCGCCGCCATCAAAGCCAATGCCGAGTTTGACGACGCCGCCAGCACGGTCGTATTTCATCTCGAAGTGAAGGAAGGCTATGCCTATCACATGGGAGAACTGGAATTTCGGGGGCTCGACAACAGCCTCACGGCCAAGGTCCGCGCTGCCTGGAAGATCCGCCCCGGTGAGGTCTACGACGCGACTTATCTTGACGAATACTTGCCGCCGCGCAAAAGCTGCTCCCGGTCAATTTCGACTGGGATGTTACGTCTCATGTGACCGCCAACCTGCGCGACAAGAGCGTCGATGTGGACATCATCTATTCGGTGAAGGCGCCAAAGTAGAGCTTGGGCGCGAAGGTTGGTAGGCCCGCTGGAAATGCTTTTCCGGTTTTTGGAACAAATTCTGACGGACCGCTGGATGTGAACCCCCGGCGAGTACTCTATTCCCATTTTGGGGAAGGTTCGCCTGCACCAGTAGTACTTGTGAAATCAGAGGAGATTGGTACACTGGGCCGCAAGTCTTCGCGTCGGTCGCGGTAAGGGAGTTTCGTGTTTCGTAATATGACCGGCGCGGGCTGCATCGGTTACGAAGGAGAACATGGGATGAAGGTTTGGCGGCGGCGTTCGATCCTGATCGCAGCATTGGCGTTCTCGGCAGGTCTGTTCGCGGCAAGTTTCGGAGCCAGTCCGGCGATCGCAGCCGGCAAACAAACTCTAACCGGCGAGGTGGGCGACGCCATGTGCGGCAAAAAGCACATGGAAGGATCTCCGGCCGAATGCACCCACACCTGCGTTTCGCATGGCTCGAAGTACGCGCTGGTGGTGGGCGATAAAATCTATACCCTCGAAACCACCGATAAGACCGTTCTGGCGCTGCTTGATCAGCAGGCTGGCAAGAACGCAACCATCACCGGCACGGTCACAGGAGACAGTATCGCGGTGAGCGCGGCAGTGGCCGCCAAGTAACCAAAAAAGTTTGCCCGGGCCCTCCCCCCGAACATAAGCCGGGCACTAAGGCGGGGAAACGCGCCAGCGCTTCCCCGCATTTTTTTGCGCCTCGCGCGTAAATTCATATTTCCTTTACAAAGCATTGTGTTAGATTGTGCATTCTCACACTCACATTTTTCTTTGCGGAGGATCAAGGAATTGGGCAAAGACATGGTTCCGAAGCGGATTTTCTTTACCAAGGGAGTTGGGAAACACCGCGAGCGGCTGACCTCCTTCGAATTGGCGTTGCGCGATGCCGGTATCGCTGCCCAAAACCTGGTGCGGGTCTCCTCCATCTTCCCGCCAAATTGCAAGCTGCTCGCCCGCAAGGAAGGCGTGAAATACCTGAGCCCCGGCGAAGTCGTCTTTGCCGTGGTGGCGGAAAATTCCACGCGAGAGGCTCATCGCCTGCTGGCATCGTCGATCGGCGTTGCCATCCCCGCCGATCGCAACACCTACGGATATCTCAGTGAGCACCACTCCTTCGGCGAGACCGAAGACGCCGCCGGCGAATACGCCGAGGAACTCGCTGCAGAAATGCTGGCCACTACACTCAACGTGGAATTCGATCCTGACCGCTCCTGGGACGAAAAGAAGCAGATTTACCGTCTGTCGAACAAGATCGTCCGCACGGCCAACGTGACCCAATCCGCCGTGGGAGACAAGCGCGGCCTGTGGACCACAGTGATCGCCTCGGCGGTTTTGATCTTCGACTGAGCCCCGGCATAATCGGCGGCAACCGGACACTTCCTTGCGGCTGATCCGGTGCTTCTCCTAGCCACCTGTGCGGACGCTGCGGTGGCCGCGATTCCCGGCGTCAGCCAGCGTATACTGACTGGAATAGTCCGACTGGTCCGGGTTCCTCCCACGTGAGCATGCGACGGATACCATCTCTTGACGGCCTGCGGGCTATTTCCATCACGCTGGTCGTTCTCAGCCACCTGGTGAAATGGAAGCATATTTCTCTTGCCCGGGCTCAGACCTACGGTGAACTCGGAGTCCACATCTTTTTTGTCCTCTCCGGCTTTCTGATCACCAACCTTCTGTTGAACGAATATGACCGCACTTCGACCATCAGTCTTCGGGATTTTTACATCCGGCGGGCATTCCGCATTTTCCCCGCGGCCTTTGTCTTCCTCGCGGCTGTGATTGTCCTCTACTGGCACCAGATGCGCTGGTATCACATCGCAGCGGCGCTGCTCTACGTTGCGAACATGGATCTTACGCGGCCATGGATCTTCGGACACCTCTGGTCGCTCAGCATTGAGGAACAGTTCTATCTGCTTTGGCCTTTTGCGATGAAGAAATGGCATCGCCACAAAACTGTCATTCTGGTCTGCGTTTTCGTGGCCGCCCCGGTTTTCCGCACCGCCCTCTATGCATTCAAGGTTCACAGCGGACTGATTGGCAGCCTCCCCGTTTACGCGGACCAGCTGGCGATCGGCTGTCTGCTGGCAATCTTTGCCCCGCGACTCCCCAAGATCCCCGGTTACGTCGCTGCCGGGATGGTCCTCGTTCTGATCTTCAGCCCCTGGTTTCCCGCGACCAGCCCGGTTCGAACGCTGTTCATGCTCTTTGTGGTGCGGCCCGTGCTCCACGTATCAGTCGCTGGCTTGGTTTTGCATGTGATCCAGGTGCCATATCGAGCTCTGAACTGGTCGCCGGTGGCCTGGCTGGGGAAGATCAGCTACAGCGTCTATTTGTGGCAGGAACTGTTCTGCTCCAACCCCGCACTCCAGTTGGGCTACGCCCTGGTCCTGCCCACCCTCGCCGCCGCCTGCCTGTCCTACTACTTCGTCGAGCGGCCGATGCTGCGCCTCCGGGAAAGAAGGGCTCGAAGCCAGCCTTCCGATCCGTCTTCGGATCCGCCTCTCGCCCGACTCCCAGAAATGGTCAAGAATAGCAGCTAAGTAACTGTATAATAAGGTGTTATATTGGTCGCGGCGGAGCGGCCGATGCACCTCTCGCGATTGTAACTTTGGTAATCATCAGCGTTAGCCGAATGTAATACTCCGTTAACAGCGATCGGCTATTATAGAGATGGACACTTATATATACCTTCATACGTCGGGAGTAGCAGTGGATATCGAAACACGCAGAAAGAAGCAACAAGCACTCATGCTGAAGTTGGTGGAGCGCAAGGTGCGGTCGCGGGCCAAGCAGCTGTACCAGACCCGCGGCGAGGTGGATGGTCACGCCCTGCAGGATTGGGTTCAGGCCGAGTCAGAAGTCGTAGGAAACAGCATTCTGGCGCCTCTCTATCGCCGGCGCCGGAGCGAAAGCCAGGGCTCCGATCAAGTGACGGAAGTCGAAACCCAGGACTTCTCCAGTCAGGATTCCTCCGCGTGCGAGACCTCCGCGTAAGTCGTTGAGGCCGAAAGACTTCCTGGCATTCCCCTATCTTCTGGCGCTGGTCTTGGCAGCTTTCTTCGCGCTGCCGCCTTTCTTAGCCTTGTCCAGACGCTCCAGCACCGCCGCCACGACGATCGGCAGTCCGACCGTTGCGTCGACAAAGACCTCGCCGAACTTACCGCCTTCTGAGGGAGGCACGAACTTGCCCCACGAGATCGCCTCGCTGTAGGGACTACCAGACAGTCCGCCCCAATGCACCGGCTCCGGGCAAATCCTGAGCCCGTAGTGATAGCGCTTCAAGGGTACGTTTTCTCCCAGACGCCGGTGACGCAGTTCGATAAACGGTCCAAACTGCTGCGACCAGTTGCGCGGCACGCCGCCGCCGATGGTGAAGATCCCCAGCTTCTTCTGCCGCAGCAGCGTCGCGGCAAAATGCTCCAGGTCTTCGAACGGGTCGAAGCGAATCTTGTGTCTTCCGGTCGATTCCCGCAAGCGGTTGTTCAGCGCCGTGTCGAGGCCGAGTTCGGAATCGCTGAACGCCGGGACGAACACGGGCACCCCTTTTTCGTACGCCGACTTCAAGATCCCGCGCTGGTCCCGATTGCGCTTCGCCAGAAACGCCCCGATCGCGTGATTCAGCTTGTACGAGCACATGACATCGTTGTGATCCCAGGATTCCAGCACTGCAGCCATAACCTCCTCAACGTCGTCGAGATTCTGCTCGGGTTCCAGCGTGTCGTAGACGCGGTTGTAGCCCTGCTCGTAGAGTTCCTCGTCGGAAACCTCGGGATTGGCTCGGAAGTGGGCGCGCCCCGTGGCCTCGACCAATCCGTGGGCCATCAGCGCCCCGGTCGAAACGATCGCATTCACAATGCCGCGATCGATCAACTCGGTAACGATCAGCCCTTGCTTGGCGACGGTCATCGCGCCGGCCAGAGTCATGACGATGAACGCGTCTTCATCGAGCGCCATCGCCTCCAGCACGTCGGCCGCCTCGCCCAGCTGCCGCCCAGTGAAAGCGGTCTTGGCCATGGCCCGCACCAGTCCGTCGATCGAGTGGATTTTCGCGAGATCGAGCGGCTCCAGCGGAATTAACCGGTCTTCGATGGGATTATGCAGGTGCCGGTCTTTCCCTTCCCCGCCCGCAGCGTGCCCCGGATGCGAATGATTTCTCGAACTGCCCTGCTGCGAACCGCCATGTTGCGAATTATGATTGCCCTGTTTCAACGCAAGCCTCCCAAGCGGACTGCAATTCTTCCCGACAGATACTCTACAGGAAGCATGTGAATATTTGTGGACAGCCGCCCCCAGGCTGTCCGTTGAGCGAAGCTCGACCCGGTTTCTTCTGAGGCTCGTTTACACTTCCCAGCATGCCCGGCAAGCGCAAATTCGAAGAACAAATCGCGGCACTTGATGCGCTGCGCAACGGCCCGCAGGAAGATCGCTCCGATCCCCTGCGTAAGGCGCTGGGACAACGCAACAACTTCATCGTCGGCAAAGCGGCCGATCTGGTTCGCGAATTCAGCCTGGCAAATCTGGAGCCCGAACTGCTCGCCGCCTTCGATCGCTTCTTCGACGATCCGGTCAAAACCGATCCGCAATGCTGGGCCAAGAATGCCCTCAGCCGCGCCCTCGCAGGTTTCGAGTTGCAGGACGAAGAAGTCTTTCTGCGAGGCATGCGGCACATCCAGATGGAACCGGTCTGGGGCGGACAGTCGGACACGGCTGGAACCTTGCGTGCTACCTGCGCCCTGGCCCTGGTGCAATGCCGCAGCCTCACCGAAAAAGATCTCTTAACTCATCTCGTCGAGCTGCTCGCGGACACGGATAAGGCGGTCCGAGTAGAAATCGTTCGAGCCATCGAACAGGTGGGCTCGCCGTCGGCGGTGCTGTTGCTCCGCTTGCGAGCCGTTCTCGGCAAGGACGAACCGGAAGTCCTGGGCGCTTGCTACGCCGGAGTCCTGCGCATCGATGGCCTGCGGGCAATCCCGTGGGCGAGTCGCTTCCTCGCCGCCGCCGATGACAATGCCGCCGAAGCGGCGCTGGCTATCGCTGGGACTCATTCTCCGGAAGGCTTCGAAGCTCTCTGCGAGGTCTGGGCCGAGGCGCACGATCCATGGTGGCGTTCCGTTCTGCTTTCGGCGATCTCGCTGACTCGACAGGACGCCGCTCTGGAATTCCTGATGGAACAGGTCCGCACGGAATCGCTCGACGCCGAGGCGGCGATTGAAGCAATTCTCCGCTCCACACCTTCGCCGGACGTGGTGAAGCGCCTGGAAGAGCTGGTCGCGGGCAATCCAAGATTGAAGCGAGCTTTCGCAGCGCAGAAAAAGGGGTCACCGTAAGTCGAAGTTCCAACCCCGGGCCGATACAGGGTTTTTGCTGACAGCTGATAGCTGACAGCTTCTCTCCTGCTATATTGTTCGTCGGAGGATTCGCAACGCGTGTCGCCTGAAAAGTTTCGCGTGGCCCTGATCCAGATGTCGTGCGGCCCGCAGCCCGAACAGAATCTGGAGAAGGCCATCACCCGGCTTGCGGACGCTGCCGGACGCGGCGCCAACGTGGTCTGCCTGCCGGAACTTTTTCAGACCCAATATTTCTGCCAGCGCGAGGATCACTCACTCTTTGACTTGGCCGAACCGATTCCCGGTCCCACAACCGAGCGACTGGCCGCTGCCGCGCGAAACTATGGTGTTGTTCTGATCGCCTCGCTTTTTGAAAAACGCGCCGCCGGCGTTTACCACAACACCGCCGCCATCTTCGACAGCGACGGCTCTCTTCGCGGCCTTTACCGCAAGATGCATATTCCCGACGATCCTCTCTACTACGAAAAATTCTACTTCACGCCCGGCGACCTCGGATTTCGCGCCCTCGACACCAGCGCTGGACGTCTGGGCACGCTGGTCTGCTGGGATCAGTGGTATCCCGAAGGCGCGCGGCTTACGGCCTTGCAGGGGGCAACAATTCTTTTTTATCCAACGGCGATCGGCTGGCATCCCGCGGAGAAAGCCGAGTTCGGCGTGGTGCAGCACGACGCCTGGCGCACGATTCAGCGAGCGCATGCCATTGCCAACGGCGTTTATGTCGCGGTGGTAAACCGCGTCGGCTTCGAGACTGGCAATGTTCGCGGCAATTCCGCCTCCGGGCCCGGGCTTGAATTCTGGGGTGGATCGTTTTTCTGCGATCCCTTCGGCCGCGTGCTCGCCGAAGGCTCTCACGACCGCGAGGAAATTCTGGTCGGCGATGTCGATTTGAAAACGCTCGAAGACATTCGCCGCAATTGGCCGTTCCTGCGCGACCGCCGCATCGACGCCTACGGGCCAATCACAAGCCGCCTGATCGATTGAGACGAGAATCTGAGACGAGAATCCACCGTGGCTAAGGCTCTCCGCAAACATTCAAGCGACGCTTTAACTCTGGACGGAGACACACCTTCCTCTCTCGGTTACCGCATGCCCGCCGAGTGGGAGCCCCATGCTGCCACTTGGCTTGCCTGGCCGCACTTTCATGGAGATTGGCCGGGAAAGTTCGAGCCGATTCCCTGGGTCTATGCCGAGATCATTCGCAATCTGGCGAAGCACGAGCGGGTCGAGTTGATCGTCAACGACGCTGCGGCAGCGAGACAGGCGCGGCGAGTTCTGGAACGCGCTGATGCGTTCTCGGCGAACGTTCGGTTTCATCACTGGCCGACAAACCGCGTGTGGCTGAGGGATTCCGGCTGCATTTTCTTAAAGTGTGGCGCGGGCCCTGCCTGCCGCGGAAAGCCGGAACCAACTCTGGCCCTCAAGTTTCGCTTTAACGCCTGGGCGAAGTATTCGAACTGGCGGTATGACGACAAAATCGGTTCGCTGATGGCTCAAGTCAAAGCCCCCGCCCTCTTTCGCAAAGAAAGCGAAAGAAGGACGGGGCACCCCCATTCTCCGCGCGAAATTCATCCGCTCTCGGGCGGGAAACGCATCGTCCTCGAAGGGGGATCGATCGACGTCAACGGGACGGGCACAATTCTCACCACCGAAGAATGCCTGCTCAGCAAGGTGCAGCAGCGCAATCCGCACATGACGCGGGTTCACTATGAGAAGGCGTTTGCCGACTACCTGGGCGCTCCGCACACCATCTGGCTCGGACGCGGCATCGTCGGCGACGACACCCACGGCCACGTCGACGACCTGACTCGCTTCGTCTCGAAAGACACAGTTGTGACCATGGTCGAGCCCAACACAAAAGATCCGAACCACGCTCCCCTGCTCGCCAACCTGCGCCGTCTGCAAGCCGCGCGCAATCAGGACGGCCGCCAGTTAACCATCGTTGAACTCCCCATGCCTCAGCCAGTCGTGTTCGAAGGCCGTCGCCTGCCCGCCAGCTACGCCAATTTTTACATCGCCAACGGAGTCGTGCTCGCGCCGGTCTTCAATCGGTCGAACGACCGCATCGCGCTGAACACTCTCGCCAAACTTTTTCCCACGCGAGAGATCATTCCCATTTATTCGGGAGATTTTATTTGGGGCCTGGGCGCGATGCATTGCATGACGCAACAGCAGCCAGCGTGACAGCGGCCAGCAAAAACATCAGCGTTTATACTGCGTGGGCTGCGGACCCTTTTCCAGCGTCTTTCGATCCCAGATCCAGCCTTCGCGGGTGTAGCTGGCGAGTTCAAAATCTTGCGTCAGTTCGAGGGCGTCGACGGGGCAGGCATCTTCGCATAGGCCGCAAAACATGCAGCGGCTCAGATCGTAAGTGAAGTCGGTGAGTTCCTTGCGGCGGGTGTGTTCGTTGCGCGCGCTTGAGACGACAATCAGATTCTCCGGGCAGGCCAGCGCGCACAGGTCGCAGGCAATGCACATGGTCTCGTCGGTATCAGGGTTCACGTTGAGCCGCGGGGCGCCGCGATAGCGCTCCGCCACCTGCGGCCGTTCCAGGGGATATTGCTCGGTATAGATTTCCTTCGGATCCTGGTTGCGGAACGTGATTCTCATCCCCTGCAGCAGGTCAACGAGGAACACTTTGCGAAACAAGCTGGACATGCCCATGACGCCGTTAGCATACCATTAACCAAAGAATCGCCAAAGGGGGCGGAGCCGCAGATTCGTATCCATGAATCGATCAACAACGGGGGACACAGAGTCAACAGGGCCTAAGTCTCAATGTCTTCCACTGTGTTCCCCCTGTGTCCTCTGTGGTTTAGCGTTTTTCCGGGCTGCGGGCGACACGCACGGAACCTTTTCACCGGCTCCTGCGTAACTACCAGCAGAGGATGTCATGAAAGCGTACCTTACAAACATGCCGAAGCATCTCTGGATGCTGCTGGTCGTGCCCGCGGTGATGATTGCGTATCCTGTGGTTCGAGTCGTTGGCCCTGCTGTCATCCACGCGGTTGTGCCCGATGTCGTGCGCACGGTACTGAGCATGCTTTAAGTACGGCGTCGCCACTTCCGACGCACCCTCTCCTCCCCTCGCCTCCGCAACTGCAAGAACCGCTAAAATACTGAGCGGAGCATCAACTCGAGTGCCCCCACAGAAAACAACCGATCCCGCCAAGGCCGACGACCCACGACCCACGACCTCCGCCGACAAGCCCGATCCTGACGAGTCTCATCCCGACGAGCTTCATCCTGACGAACTCTGGATGGAGGAAGCCCTGCGCTGCGCCCAGCGCGCCCTGGAAACCGGAGAAGTGCCCGTCGGCGCGATCATCGTCTGCGCCGGCCAGATCGTGGGCTGCGGATGGAACCGAACCATCGCGGACTCCGACCCCACCGCCCACGCCGAGGTCATCGCCCTGCGCGAAGCCGGTGCCACCGTTGGTAACCATCGCCTGGAGGAGAGCGATCTGTTTGTTACAATTGAACCGTGCGCGATGTGCGCTGGGGCGTTGGTTCATGCGCGCATCAGGCGTCTGGTGTACGGCGCGGATGATCCCAAGGCCGGGGCTGTGGTGTCGGTCATGCGGGTTCTGAATCATCCGCAACTGAACCACACGATCGAGGTTCGGAGCGGAGTTCTGGCAGGCCGTAGCGCAGAAATGCTGCAATCGTTCTTTAGAAATCGTCGTTAGTCGACAAGAAACCGTCGATAGTCGTCGGCCAGGTCAAATTGGCTAAGTCACTTCGTTGTCATTCCGATGCCCGAGCGAAGCAAGGGGCGGAGGAACCTGCTCTTGCTGATGGCTGAGAGCTGACGGCTGACAGCTGCTTTCCGGAGAGGTGCGTGAGTGGTTGAAACGATCCGCCTCGAAAGCGGACATACCTTAACGGGTATCGTGGGTTCAAATCCCACCCTCTCCGCCATATTTTCAAGTCCAGACCGGCTGTCCAGTTAAGTAAGCCACCATCGAGCAAAGTGCCCAGATCCAAGCCGGCTCCCGATCCCGATCCCGCAGGCAGTCCATCCGCTCCTGGCCTGATGCGCTCGCCGCTCGTGCTCTCGCTGATCCTGTTTGCCGGCACGTTGCTCCTGTACTTCCCTGCCCTCGACAGCGCCTTCGTCAACTATGACGACCCGGCGTACGTCACATCGAACGCCCATGTTCTGCAGGGACTCTCTTGGAACAATATCGTGTGGGCCTGCACTGCGACGGTCGAAGCCAACTGGCATCCGCTGACCTGGATTTCGCACATGGCCGACGTGAAATTTTTCGGCACGAATCCGCGTGGACATCATGTAGTCAGCGTCGTACTCCACGCGTTCAACGTAGTGCTGCTGTTTTTCGTGTTGCGACGTGCCACGGGTTACGTGGGGCGTAGTGCCGTCGTGGCGGCTCTGTTCGCGGTGCATCCGTTGAACGTCGAGTGCGTGGCCTGGGTGGCGGAACGCAAATCGCTGCTGTCGATGTTATTTCTGTTGCTCGCGCTCGCGGCCTACGGATGGTACGCGAGTCGGCGAAATGTTGGGCGATACGTCTTGCTCTTTGTGCTCTTCGCCTTGGGCCTCGCCGCCAAGCCGATGGTGGTCACGCTGCCGCTGCTGCTCTTGCTGTGGGACTACTGGCCGCTACAACGGCTCGTGTCAGAATCAGAGGAACGCCGGTCGTTCTTACCGTTGGCGGTGGAAAAGATTCCACTCTTCGCACTGTCTGCCGCCAGTTCCTGGATGACTCTCTACGCGCAGCGCAGCGGCGGGGCGTTGGGTAACACGGAATTGCTGCCGCTCAGCCAGCGCCTCGCCAATGCGATCTACTCCTACGCGGCATATCTCGGCAAAGGAATCTGGCCCACCGGTCTGGCGGTGTTTTATCCCCATCCCGAAGGATCGTTGGCCGTGTGGAAAGTGCTCGCCGCGGCGGTGCTGCTCTTGGCCATTACCGTTCTCGCGTGGCGCTATCGCGATCGCCACCGCTATCTGTTGGCTGGCTGGCTCTGGTATCTGGTGGCGATGATCCCTATGATCGGCATCATCCAGGTCGGGCGGCAAGCCATGGCCGATCGCTACGCCTATCTTCCTTTGGTCGGACTCTTCGTAGTCGCCGTGTGGGGATGCGCCGAATTATTCGCGCGACTGAGGCTCTCGAGGTTTGCGCAAGGCGCGATCACGGCGGCAATACTCGTCGCCTACGCCTCCATGGCATTTTTGCAAATCAATTACTGGCACAACAGCTACACCCTTTTCTCGCACGCGCTCGCTGTCACCAGCCACAACGGCATCGCCGAAGACAATCTAGGCACCGCGCTCATGGAGATGGGACGCCCCGACCTGGCGCAGCCGCACTTCGAAGCCGCCGCCGAGTTCATCCCCCAGCTTTCGACCGCGCACTACAATCTCGGCGTACTGCAACAACAACAGAATCATCCCGACGCCGCCCGCCGCGAATACGAATCGGCGCTCCGGTACAGCTCCGACGCAACCGAAGCCGCGCAGGCGCACAGCAACCTTGGATTCTTGTTGTTGAATCTCAGTGATTCGAACCCGGCCGATCTTAACGAAGCAGCACAGCAATTCACCGCCGCGCTGCAAATCAATCCCGACAAACAGAACAGCCTGCTGGGCCGCGGCATCGCGGAATATCGTCAGGCACATTTAGACGCCGCAGTAGCCGACTTGTCCCGCGCCACCCAGATCGCTCCGATGGCCCAAGCCGACTTCTGGCTAGGCCGTGCTCTCGAAGACAAAGGCCAACCCCAGGCCGCCGCCAGCGCCTACGCCGCAGCGTTGCAACTGGCTCCCGGCATGGTCGAAGCCCAACAGCGGTTGGATAGCCTGCGCGGAAAACCGTAGCGTAACCTTCTGCACGTCCCGATCGCCTCCCAAGAGACATACCCCCGCCGATCTTCCCTCGGATCTTTGTCTCGTTCACAATTTGCGAATTCCCATGGAATAAAAGCGCTCTGAGTCCGTTATCTCTCGCGAGACTCATCTCGCAACGGACGGACATCGATGGTGGATCCTTTCGATCCTAAGACGGCATTCTTGGCCAAGCATGCGCAGCATGTGGTGTTCATTCATTTTCCCATCGCGCTGTTCATTTCGGCAGTCACTTTCGACTTCATAGCGCAGTGGTCCAAGCGCCGCAGCGTGGCGGACGCGGCCTACTACAACCTGCTGGCGGCAGCGATATCGACGCTTCCCACTCTCGCTACTGGCGTTCTCGCCTGGCAGTTCCAACTCGAGGGACAGAAACTGAAGGGCGTCCTGCTGCTGCATCTGCTGCTGGCGTGTGTTTCGACCCTGCTGATCTGGCTGGTGTGGTGGTTCCACTTTCGCGCACGGCGAGACGCCGGGGTGCGTCCGAAATATCGCCTTGCACTTGAGGTTCTCGCAGTCGGCATCGTCGCGTTGACCGGACATCTGGGCGGCTTCCTCAGCGGCGTAAACGGACCGGGCTAGGCCCCTCGCCAACAGTCCGATTCTTACCGAATTGTTCCGGGAATAAAAACGGCCCCCGGCAGTTATCAGTTCAGAACTCGACAAACACGGAGGAAAAATCATGGACAAGAAACACGATCTTATCGATCAGAACTTGCAAGACCTCAATAACGATGGCGTTGACCGCCGCGGCTTTCTGAAGTGCATGGCATGGGCGGGCACCGGATTGGTCTGGACCATGAGCGGAGGCATCCCAGTGTCGCGGGCCTTCGCTAAAGGTCACGGCAAGAGTGGCGGCAAAGACGGGGACTTTAGTTTCGTCCAGATCAGCGACAGCCACATCGGCTTCAACAAGCCCGCCAACCCGGATGTGACCGCTACTCTGCAGACGGCAATTAATAAGATCAACGCGCTGCCCCACAAGCCGGACTTCATCATTCACACCGGCGATCTGAGTCAGCTTTCGAAACCGAGTGAATTCGACACGCTCGACCAGGCACTAAAAGGAGCGGCGGCGAAGCAGATCTACTTCGTCCCGGGCGAGCACGACATGCTGAGCGACAACGGAGAGGAATATCTGCGGCGCTTTGGAAAAGGTACAAAGGGCAGCGGGTGGTACAGCTTCGATCACAAGGGCGTGCATTTTGTTGGCCTCGTGAATGTCGCGAATCTGAAAGCCGGCGGCATGGGATCGCTCGGTCACGAACAGCTGGAGTGGCTCGAAGACGATCTCAAGGGCCGCTCCGCCAGCACTCCGGTTGTGCTCTTTGCGCACATTCCGCTGTGGACCGTCTATCCCGATTGGGGTTGGGGAACCGACGACAGCGAGCAAGCCTTGTCTTACGTCAAGCGCTTCGGGTCCGTGACGGTGTTGAACGGGCACATTCACCAGGTCATGCAGAAAATCGAAGGCAAAGTTTCGTTTCATACCGCGATGTCGACCGCTTTCCCTCAGCCTGCGCCTGGGACAGCTCCCTCAGCCGGACCGATGAAGGTTCCAGCTGAACAGTTGCAGCGAGTGTTGGGAATCACCGACGTGAGCTATCTCGTCAGCGGTCGCAGCCTCGCAGTCGTGGATTCGACACTTGCGGACTCCGGAGCGCCTGCTTCAAGGAATGGCCCTGACCTGACCGCAGTTGATTCAGTTTCCGCATAGCCCATTAAGAGTTCGCTCCGAGAGAGACTCACCTAAACAAGCAAGATAAACGCTAAAAAACGGACTGGAAAGGAAGCAATACGATGAGACGGAACAGGATGTGGATTGCAGGTTTCACAACTTCGCTAATCACCGCGATCCTACTGCTGGTCGCGGGATCGCCGAGGGCAGCAGCGAGGGTTACAGCGAACGACCAGCCCGCCGGCGCCAACGCGGAAGTGAAAATTGATAACTTCGTTTTCGGCCCGCAGACGATCACGGTACGCGTCGGAACCACCGTCACATGGACGAACAAAGATGATATTCCACATACCGTGGTGAGCACCGACGGCGTGTTCAAGTCCAAGGTGCGGGATACGGATGAGACGTTTTCCTACACGTTTGACAAGGCCGGGACGTATCCCTACTTCTGTTCGGTACACCCGAAGATGACCGGCAAAGTGATCGTGCAGTGAAGTCGGCGGGAGTTACTGTTGCTGCTGTTGCTCTTGCTCCGACCGCGCCGCCGCCCTCACCAGCACCGGCCTCGACCGCACGACGAAACTCGGCGTGATCGGTTCCGGGGCGATGTTGTCCGCGGGGCTCACCGTTACTGCTACGCTCAGCTCGCTCTGAGCCTCGCCTTTGTACACGCCGCGCGTCGGAGGAACGTCGGCGTAGTCGCGGCCGATGGCGACACGGATGTGACGGTCGCCGCCGACCAGATTGTTGGTGGGATCGAACGCCACCCATCCCCAACCCGGCACCAGCGCCTCCACCCAGGCATGCGACGCGCCTTCGAGCGAGCGGTCTTGTTCGTCCTCGTCGCGATGGAACATATATCCGCTGACGTAGCGGCACGGAATCTTCAGCGGGCGCACCAGCGCGATCATGATGTGGGCAAAATCCTGGCAGACGCCCTGCCGCGCCAGCAGCGCGTCTTCAATCGGCGAATCGACCTTCGTGCTGTTCGGCACGTAGGCGAACAGCGAGTAAATCGCCTCGTTCAATTCCGTCAGCAACACCAGCGGATTACCGCGGCGCTCGCAGCCTAACTCTTTCGCCAAGCGATCCAGCGGTTCGCTCGAATGCGCGAAGTGGCTGGGCAAAAGCATTTCCCAATGATCGTTGCCCGAGACCAGAGCGTCCAGATCGGCCCAGTCGCCGCTGTCAGAGGGATGCGGCGCCGGCACGGATTGCAGTTCCACCGCCGACTGTGCCGTGACTTTCACCTGCGTGTGGCGTCCCGCAATATCGAAATGATGCACCGTGTTTCCGGTGAAGTCGCGGTACTGCATAACGTTGGCCGCCGGGTCCACATTGAGCGCGAAACTCAGGCAGCGCTGCTCGCCGTCGCTGCGCGGCTGCAGGCGCACCTCCATCACGCTCTCGCGGACGGCAGGCTCATAACGGAATGTGGTGATGTGGCGGACGGAAAAGATCATAGATTTATTGAGTCATTGAGTCATTTGGTGATTGGGCGATTGTAAGAAGCATATCGATTAAGCCGTTCAATCGCCCAATCACCAAATGACTCAATCGCTCCATCACTCCGATTCCTACGAGACCAGCGCCGATTCGACCGAATAATCAAAGTACACCTGCTGGATCGCCGTGTGCGCCTGTGCGCATTGCCAGCGCACGCTGTCGACGTATCCGTTCGCACCGGATGCCATAATCTCTTCGATCTGGCTGAAGCTCAACGTCGCACACAATCGGCCCGCCAGTCGGACCGGCTGTTCGGCTTTGCGTTCGGTCAGTTCGCCGATCGCAATCAGCGCGGCATGCACGCGATCGACCGAGAAGCGCACGGAATGCGGGAACTCCGGATTCAGCAGCAGAAACTCCGCCACGCGCAACGGGCGAAGTTCCGCCGTGTAAGTCT
Organism: uncultured Acidobacteriaceae bacterium; assembly: GCA_963709385.1. Taxonomy (GTDB): domain Bacteria; phylum Acidobacteriota; class Terriglobia; order Terriglobales; family Acidobacteriaceae; genus Sulfotelmatobacter. The sequence goes on along the minus strand of CAVPWD010000007.1, from coordinate 262,354 downwards.
TGCAGTAGGCCTCAAACGCCGCGCACGACTTCAGCAGTCCCACCCACTCGAGATATTCTTCGCTCTCCACCGCCTGATCCAGCGGATGCGGCAACCGCCCGAAATGTGTGCCAATCAGCCGGGCCAGCGCTTCGGTGCGTTCGACAAAGCGACCGAGCTGAATGTACTGCCAGCCCTCGCCGTGCGACATGGTCGAATCGGTGACGCCCTGGAACAGGTGGGCGCCTTCCTGCACGGCGCGAAAAAACGCGTATGTGTTCAGCAACCAGGCTTCACTGGCCGTGGTACTGTTCACCTGCAAGTACAAGCGGTTGAGCTGTTCCCACATTTCCGTGCTGCACTGCTCCCGCACCTGCCGCAGATTTTCTCGAGCCGCAGCCACGCAGGAAAGAATTGATGAGGGATTTCCGCGTTCAAGCGTCAGAACCTGGGTGAGACTCGCCGCATCAATCTTGCCATCTTCCGGCGGAGGAACCTGCGACGCTTCCAGCAGCCGCAACCAGCGCCCCGCGCCCGCTTCCGGCGATTGATCGAGGCGCAGTTGCAAGTCCACGTCGATCAGCCGCGCCGTATGCTCAGCGCGCTCCAGATAACGGCTCATCCAATACAAACTGTCCGCGACCCGGGAAAGCATGACTGTTTGCCTCCGCTCGTTCATTCGCTTCGTTCATTCGATACTGGTTCATTCGATAATCGTTCACGCCCGCAAAACCCACGTGTCTTTGCTTCCGCCGCCCTGCGACGAATTCACCACCAACGATCCCCGGCGCAACGCCACCCGCGTCAACCCTCCGGGGACGAGCGTGACATTTTCACCGTACAAAATATAAGGGCGCAGGTCGACGTGCCGCGCCTGCACCTCGCCGTCGAGAAAACATGGCGCGCGCGACAAACTCAGCGTCGGCTGCGCAATATAATTCCGCGGCTCGGCCTCGATTCGCCGCCGGAACTCTTCCCTCTCTGCTTCCGTGCTGTGCGGCCCAATCAGCATGCCGTAACCACCCGACTCCCCAACCGCCTTCACTACGAGTTCATCCAGATGTTCCAGCACATAGCTTCGTTGCGCGCGGTCGGTCAGCAGGTAGGTCTCAACATTGGAGAGAATTGGGTCTTCACTCAGGTAATAGCGAATGATCGCCGGTACGTACGCGTACAGCGCCTTGTCGTCGGCGACGCCCGTCCCGATCGCGTTGGCCAGCACTACGTTGCCGGCACGATAGGCGTTGAATAGTCCGGGGACGCCCAGGCTGGAGTCGCTGCGGAAGCACAGCGGATCGAGGAAGTCGTCATCGACACGCCGATAAATCACATCCACGCGCCGCAAGCCGGCCGTGGTGCGCATGTAGACGATGTTGTCGTGCACTAGAAGATCGCGCCCCTCGACGAGTTCGATCCCCATTTGCTGGGCAAGGAATGTGTGCTCGAAGTATGCGGAATTGAAAACGCCGGGGGTCAACAGGACGACTTTCGGCTCGTGCCGCGTCGAAGAAGTCGCCGGGGCCAGCGCCCGAAGCGTAGCCAGCAGCGCTTGCGAATAATGATCGACCGGGCACACGCCGTAGTCACGGAACAGCGTGGGAAAAACTTTCTTCAACACCTTGCGGTTGGCCAGCATGTACGACACGCCGCTGGGCACGCGCAGATTATCTTCCAGCACGGCGAAGCTTCCGTCGGGCAAGCGAACCAGATCGGTGCCGCAGATACTGACGTAAATTCCGCGCGGAACCGTGAGTCCGCGCATTTCGCGCCGGAAGTGCCGGCAACTGTAAACCAGTTCGCGGGGGACGACCCCATCGGCCAGAATTCGACCGTGGTGGTAAATGTCCTCGAGAAACAGGTTCAGCGCGGCGATGCGCTGGGTAAGCCCGTTTTCAATCTTTCGCCATTCCTCGTGCGGGATAATCCGCGGCAGCAGATCGTTGGGGAAAACACGCTCGGTCCCTTCGTCGTTGCCGTAGACCGTAAAGGTGATCCCCTGGTGCAGAAACGACAGGTCGGCGGCTTGCTGCGTCTTGCGCAACTGCTCGGCGGGAAGCTCCAGAAGTGTCTGAAACAAAGCCTTATAGTGCGCCCGGGGTGTTCCGGGAGCGGCGAACATCTCGTCGTAAGCACCGTCAAACTGGTAGTTGCGAAACGGCGGTCGAAACAGCGTGAGCGGAGCCTCCGGAGGGTTCATTCGGCGCACAAGTCCACGAGTTCGTGTCCGGCTAGGCTGCACCCCTAGGACTTTAGAGGGCTCGCGGCTCTCGCGTCCAATCGAAATTGCTTATGGCAGGGATTCGGAATTCGGGTACCTTGTCGGATGCTTTGCATCACCAATAAGCGATGCCTGCGTAACAAAAAATGTTGTCATTCCGACCCCCGAGCGACAGCGAGGGGCGGAGGAACCTGCTTTTCCTCGGTACTCGGCACTCGCTACTCGCTACTCAGTACTCGCTACTCTTTCTGCCCCGCCGTAAACACAGTCCACGGCCCCGCCTTCATATCTCGCAGCAACGGTTTCTGCCAGGCGAACTCCGGATGCTCCTTCAGAAAATCCGCCGCCACAAAATCCGCCCCGCAGGGATGTCCCGCACGGGCCACGAAACTCATCTTCGCCGCCATCGCGCTGTCGGTGGCCTTGCCCTGCACCGCGCCGCCGGGATTGTAGGCGTCCCATCCCCACTCCTTTACGCCCCGCGGCGAAGCGTCCACATGCCCGCACAGCGCGCGCTCGTTGGGCTGCTCTTTCTTCTCGAAGCTGTCGAAGTGGTCCGACAGAAACTGCTCCGCCATGGTAACGTCTATCTTTCCTTTCGACTCCTTCATTTCCTCTTCCCAACGCGCGTGCCGCGCATTCATCGACGACGACATGTCGTTGGGATCGTAGCCACTGGCCTCCTCGCGAATCAGCTTGGGATCGCGGGCAAAATTCGAACTCACAAAATATCCATCTTTCGTACGCCACAGCGGCGTGTTCTTGAGGCCCAGTTCGAGATATGCGATCTCCCCGGTCTTGCGGTCGCCGATGAGCCAGTCGTTGGCATATCCGCCATTGTTACCTTCCTTGATAATGCGCACGTAGTTATCAATGTTGTTGGCGTACTGCAGCGCCTTGCGCGACCGCATAAACTCCGGCTTCCCGTTCGGATCCCAACCTTCGAACTGCGTGATGGTCGTCTCGGTAATCATGATGCCCGCAGAGTTCACGCCAAAATCGTCGTCGCTCGTAATGACGCCCGGAAACCCGTCCATCAGAATACGGTTGCCGTGCTCCGGCTGGATGTCGAAGATCACCACCCAGCGCTCCCCCGCCAGATAGCTCGTCCAGTTGTTGTGCGCGATAACGATCTGATGATCTTTGGTCATGCCGCCCGTCGCGATAAACGCGCTGCAATTGCCCGGAGCTTTCAGCTTGGGCGCCGCGGCAACTTTCTGCTGCTTGTTCAGCCACGGCACGTAATAGTCCGGCACTTCCTCGAACGCATTCAGCGCCACAATGTCATACACGTCGAGATCGACTCCGTGCGCCTTCACTCCGTCGGCAATCCCCTGCAACTCCTGCTGATATTCCGCGTCGATGTGCGGCCAAAGCATCTGCCGCGCGGAGGTGCGAAAGAATTCCCAATCCCGGTGCGTCTCCCGCGTGTCGAAGAGCTTGATGGCTTCAAAGGCATCGGCAATTTCCGGCGCGAGCAGGTAGCCGTGCTGATAGCCGATCTCGGCGGGCGAGCCTTCGAGGTGAACGTAGGTCCAGCCGCCTTGCTGGAAGCGGTAGGACTTTTTCATGCGCGCGTCGGAGGGGTTGGCAGCGGCGAACGCGGCACAGGATAGGGCGAGTAAGATGGCAATCCCACTAATACAGTAAGAGAAGTTCCTTGGCATAAAGTCCTCGGCGGCGTACTTGTGCCGAGACATTCTACCCCATGCTCCGGTACCGACGGGGTCAATGAGCGCTATGTCCTGTTCTCAACAGTTATGCTGGATAATTTAAGAAGTTCTATTACCATCTTCCTGATGCCGCGACAAAAGTGATATGTGTTCTTTTGCTGGTGGGGCTGCTATTCCCAGACGGCAAGGACGAAGTGCCTCGTGCTAGCTGCTTGCTCCGCATTTGCTCCCGATGGCACTTCCGCGATGGCTACTATCACCGGGGATCCGAGAGATTTTCTTGACTCAAGGACAGCCGTAAACATCGAGCGCAGCAGTCGCAACTTGATAACCCTGCCGACCGTTGGCGTGTCTACAACTGCTCACTCTTCTTCAATAGCACGAGCGGTTTGGTCGCCGTGGGTATTACGACAGAGTCCGAGCCGCCCCAAAGGCTTCAGGTCGCAGTTGCCGATTCTAGGACGGCGAAGTGGCTCTCCAACTTCGATGTTGAACCCCGCAAGGAATTGGGTTCAAGAACGAATCTGGCTGGTTTTCTCAGGGACACAGACTCAGTTGTCGTCATTCGAAACTGGAATTCTTCCGTAACGAATCGATTGCAGTACTGTTGTTCAGCGCAGTGCTGGAGAGCAAGTCCCGACCCAGCCTCCAGTTCGGGCGTTGTCGGAAGACCTCTGCCTATGCAGACGTGCCCTCGGCTCGTACACTGACAGTAATTTCGGCACGCGCCTCTCAGCAGCCATTTTGCCCAATCGATGAGACGAACTTGGCTGGGGAACAAGCGTTGAGCGCGAAATTCGACCCAAGGTGGTTCCTAAAACGCACCGACCTTGGAACTCACATACGTTCGCAGCCCCCGACCAGAACACGGTCCTGTTGCGGGAAGCGAACATTTTGATAATTCTTCGAAGACGATGACGGGACAGTTCTCGCGTACCGACATGGCAGCGTCTATTTCTCTCATTCAGCCCTGACCCGGTCCGAGCACACCTCGCTTGTCGTAACATCGCCGTTTCACCATTGTCGCTGGCGCGGGGATTTGCAAGCAATCCTCTGCTATCATGCCGGCCCAACGACGAACTTTGTTTTCAGGAGGCCCCAAGTGTCGTCCACTCGACGTGACGTGCTTTTTCTGCTCTCCGGACTTGTTTCGAGCGCGGTTAAATTGAAGGGTTTGGCGAACCAGGACAATTCCCTTCCCTCGACTACGTATCCGTTCGGCGAACTGCCAATGAAAGTCGCAGACGGCGCCGAGATCCGCCCGGTTCTGAAAGGCAAACTGGCCACGTCCGAGTCGCTCGAAGTGCACGAAACCACATTGCCGCCCGGCGGGATGCCGCATCCCCCACACCACCACGTGCACAGCGAAATGTGGCTCATTCGAGAAGGTACCGTAGAGCTCACGATCAACGGCAAGAGTCATGTCATGGGCCCCGGCTCGGTAGGATTCGTTCACTCCAACGACGAGCACGGCATTAAGAACGTCGGCACCACGCCGGCCACTTATTTTGTCGTGGCGGTGGGACCGGGTGCGGACGGGCAATAGCCCGACAATTCGATGAGCGGCCCTCGACCATCAAATATCCGTCCGCTGGTCCGGATGCCGGCTCAGATACCAGCAGGGCAACCATCCTTGATGCGGAAACAGAGCGTTAACGCAGGTCCAGGGCTGCGGCGGATCGAAGGTTAAAGTCGTCTTTCCGTTCTTCTGCAGCACGGCGGTGTAGTGATGCACGACCACCGATCCATACGCCTTGGGCGTGACAGCGGCCCGCACGCGGAAGACGGCATAGTCCAGACCGTACACGAGCGCAGCTGTCCCGACCAAGACCAGCACCGCGGCGACGAAAATTCGCCGCAGCCGAACTCTCAGGTTTGGTGTTGGTGTCTCACTCACGCCGCCAGATTATAAGTCAGCAGGCGTCAGGCGTTGGGCATCAGGCGTCGGCCCCGATGCCGACGTTCAACGTCCGAACCCTAACGCCTGTCGCCCGCCGCCTAACGCCCGCACTTTCCCCTCCGCATTGACATTTCCCCATTCGACAGGCAAACTACCGCATTCGCTGGGAAATGCTTCTGGCGAGGGGCCTGAGGGCGAGCTTTCCCGGCACGCAAGCCGTCCCCGGTCTTATACTGATTCTCAGCTTACGTCCATGGCCATGACCGAGCAACGGGTGTCTTACACGCTCGACTCCTCGTTGGAGACGATCGATAACGCAGAGGAGAAGGCGACCCTTATTGCTACCGAACTCGGCTTTGCCGACGACGAAGTCATGCAGATTTCCATGGCCGTGCGCGAGGGCGCGGTCAACGCGGTTTTGCACGGCAACGCGTATGCCCCGGACAAGAAAATTACGCTCGCCTTTGAGCGCACGGGCGAAGACTTGGTCATCACCATTCGCGACCAGGGTCCCGGGTTGGATCTGAGCAAGATTCCCAACCCGCTGGCGCCGGAGAACCTGCTTAAAACCTCCAGCCGGGGAATTTTTCTTATGCGCTCGTTTATGGATGTGGTGGAAATCCGCCCCAGCCAGACGGGCACCGAACTTAAATTGATCAAGCACGTCCACGGGCCAACCGCGGGCGGCAAGGAGGCTTCCCAGTGACCATGAAGGTTGGTAGTCGGCAAGTGGATGGGGTCGTAATCGTGGACTGTAGCGGACGCATCACCCTGGGCGAAGGCAGCGTGATTCTCCGCGACACGGTGCGCGAACTGCTGGCCAAAGGCAACAAAAAGATTGTCCTGAACCTGCAGGACGTTAACTAACATCGACAGCTCTGGCATCGGCGAGCTGGTCAGCGCCTTCACCACGACCAAGAATCAGGGTGGCGAACTCAAGCTGTTGAACCTCACTAAGAAGGTGAACGATCTGCTCCAGATCACCAAGCTCTACACCGTCTTCGATGTGAAAGACGAAGAAGCAGCCGCCGTAAAGTCATTCAAGTAGACCTCAGTTCCAGCGAATCAGCGGGCGGCGAGTCAACGGGCGCCCCATTTTTCGCGCGTTTTTGGCGCGAGAAGTGGGGACTTTGTTTTTAGTCCCGTTCCGGAACATTCCAGATATTTATTTTCGTCCCGCCGTGCGTTCGTCTCCCCGCATTCCTAAAATCAATATATGTTCAGATTCCGACGGAAGCCATTTCAGATGAATGTGGGGACAGCCGCCCAAGCCTGCCCTGAGCGGAGCCGAAGGGGCTGTCCGGCCGGGCGAAGCCCGGCGGCTCGCTGTGCCCTCAACGCGAGCGGCGTACTGCTGACGATCCTCTTCGCAGCGTCCCTACTCGCCGCCTCCGACTGCCTCCCCATCCGCGAGGCGGGCCAGCATGTGGGCGAAACGAAATGTGTGACCGGCAAAGTCCTGCATGTGAAAGTCGGCGCGAGAGGCGTCCACTTCCTCGACTTCTGCGAAGACCAAATGGCCTGCCCCTTCACGGTCGTAGTCTTCGCTGGCGACTTGAAAGATGTTGGCGACGTCCGCCGGCTCACCGGCCGCACCATCGAAGTCCGCGGCGCCGTGAAACTCTACGACAGCCGCGCCGAAATCATCCTTAAACGCATCAGCCAAATCGCGGGAGGGCCCATGCTGATCCCGCCACTGCCCAAAGACTACGATGTGGAAAGGACCGGCCACTACAGCGCCGGACGTCTTCGCCCCACCAAGAAACCCGCCAAGGTCAAGCCCACGCCCAACAGCACGGCCACCTACGGCAACGACGTGGAGGGCGCCGAACCTCCGCAATAAGGTCGGCCTGCACTCTCCGTCCCCGTTGCGCGGAAGATTCAGCCAGATATATATGTAAACTGGATTATGCCGAACTCTGGGATCAGGCGCATCGCGCCAGCAATCGGCCTATTCTTCATCGCTCCGCTGGTGGCTGAGTTTCTGCTTGGCGATCTTCCCATCAAAATGCTGGGAACCCTGGTCATCTTGGCGCCCATGTATGGTGGCGGAGCGCTGCTCATTCGCGAAGTCGCGCGCCGGACCGGTCGAGGTTGGCCCACCATCTTCGTGCTGGCCTTGGCCTATGCCGTCTTCGAAGAGGCATTCACCACGCAGACACTCTTCAATCCCAACTACCTGCATCTGAATTTGCACCTTCTCGAACCTGCATATATCCCTGCTCTTGGAATTGGCATCTGGTGGACTGTCTTCGTGCTTACCCTGCACACCGTTTGGAGCATCTCGGTATCGATCGCTCTAGCGGAAGCACTGGTGCCGGAGCGAACAACGACTCCATGGCTGCGAGGCCCCGGCCTCGCCGTCATCAGCTTTCTGTTCCTATTAGTCGCCGTCGCATCGACGCGCTTTGAGATCAAGCAAGACCACTTTGTGGCCTCGACTTCACAATTCGTGGGAGCTGCGATTGTCAGCATGCTGGCGATCATTGGGGCTTTTCAACTGCGACCCAAGCCAGCAACTCGAGCCCCCGGATCAGTTCCGAGTCCGTGGCTCGTCGGCGCGCTTGCCCTGATCGCCGGCTCCATCTTCATGGTCGTTCCGAAAGCGTGGAACTGGCTCGCCGTGGGAATTTACTTGTTCCTGTACGGGGTGACGCTTGCGCTGGTTACAGTTTGGTCGCACCGCGTGGGCTGGAATGCCTTGCACCGCCTGGCGCTTGCCGGCGGTGCCGCTTTGGCTTATGCGTGGCACGCATTCATTCAGCAGCCCGCGGTCGGCAGCTCTGGACTCAGTTTTCGCATTGGCAACGCGGTATTTGCCGGAGCTTTGATTCTTCTTCTTGTAATCGCCGCCCGGCGGACCGCGTCGAAGATAGAGTCAATCCCGCACTCTAGCGCGCCCGCGTCCTAAACCATCCCCTTGCGCGCTCTTCCAGCGGATATTTTGTTCCCCGCCACACAATTCCGTCGTTCCACAGCGTGAGAATCATCGAGCGCAGCAGCGTGTAGATGAACAAGATCGTGCTAACAGGATGCAGGAAGAAGTAATACGGAGGCACCGCGGACCGCCACGACATTCCGAGATAAATCAGAAACATCGATCCCAGCGCCACGGCATAAGGCAGCCGCGCCCAGCCATTCGCCAGAAATATGCCCGCGAACGGTCCCAGATTCACAAAGGCCAATCCGATCGCCGAAATCACCGTGCGCCACGCCTGAAACGACAAGATCGCAAAAAAATTCTTAGTCAGATTATCGACGATCCCCATCGCGCCCTTCCCCCAGCGCAGGGAAATTAGATCTCCGCCAAACACGTTACGCTGGGCAAAGCCGCCGTTCTTCACGACCTTCCCCAATTTCATGTCGTCGAGCACTTCCATGCGCAGCGCTTCATACGTCCCCACCGCGCCATAGACCCGGCGCCGCACTAGGTTGAATGCGCCCACGCCAATGTGATCCTTGGTGCTGGGGTCGGCGACTTTCCACGGCCGGTGCCCGAACATAAACATGGTCTGAAAAAATGCAATCACCATGAACTCGCCCGGCCGTTTCATGATCATCTGCGGAAACAGCACCACATGATCCGCCGGAACCGACTCCGCGTAAGCCAGCGCTCGCCGCAGCGAGTCCGGCTTGAACAACACATCGGCGTCAGTAAAAAGAAGCCAATCGCCCGTCGCGAGATTCGCCGCCGTCCACATGGCATGCGTCTTCCCCAGCCACCCCGGAGGCAACTCACGATGATGAATGACCGTCAGCAGCGGGTGCACCATCCTTGTCGCGTCTTTTGCGACAGGGTGGGGATTTTGACTCTGGTTTTGACTTTGACTTTGATTCTGATTTCGAGGCGGGTGCCCCATTTCTCGCGTCCTTTGCGAGAAAGCCTGCCCTGAGCCTGTCGAAGTGTGGGGATTTTGACTCTCGGCGACCCGTTCCATGATTTCGCCCGTGCGATCGTCCGACCGGTCGTTCACCGCGATCACTTCATAATTGTCGTAGTCAAGCCCCAGCAGAGTACCCAGCGCCTGCTCAATGGACTCTTCTTCGTTCCGCGCCGGAACAACAATCGAAACCCGCGGATTCCCCGCCGGCGCAACCGGATTCCGGTCCCACTCCGGCCGGGAAACATCGGTGACCGAGGGCATGCCAAGGGCAGCGTCAACAATGCGGGAGAACCATGCCAGCGCCAGAATCGTTCCCGCAATCCAATAGAAATAGGTCATCCTGCTTAGGACTTCCCTGCTCCCGCAGACGCGCCCGACGCGACCGCCGGCGCAAATCTCATCCCATAGAACAGTATGGCAGAAGAGATACCCATCGCGATCACCGGCAAAACAAACGCCGCCTGCAGTGACCGCTTATCGGCCACCCATCCCATCATCGTCGGCGAAAGCACATCGCCCAGGATATGAATAATGAAGATATTCACGGCAAGGGCGGTCGCGCGAATGTGACCACCGACCGAGTTGATCACTGCGGCATTCAACGGAGCCGTATTCAGCAGCAAAAAGAAAGCCGCCACGCCGATTGCCGGTATCATGACCGGTCCTTTTACAAACAGCGCCACCACCATGACCGGCATGCCGATCAACATGCTGGCGGCTGAAACCAGATAATAAGAACTCTTCATTCGCGGCAATAAATAGTCGCCCAACCATCCGCCCGCCAGCGCCGCGAGAATGCCGTCGACCACAATGATGATCCCGAAGGCGAGGTTCGCCGCCGCCAGCGTGTAGTGGCGGTCGCTGAACAGGAACTTCGGAATCCATACCTGAATGCCGCCAAGGGAAAATGTCATTGCCGCCATTCCCAACGTTGCGGTCAGGAACGCAGGATTTCGCGCCAGCCCTAAAATCGTTCCGCGCTCCGGTGTCTCCTTTAGAGAATCAAACTGCCCGCGCTCCGGCTCCTTCAGAAAGAGCACAGCCAGCGCCAGCAAGAATCCCGGCGCCGCCGCAATATAAAAGGGAAATCTCCACCCGTGATGCGGTGCTAGGTACCCACCCAGCAAATATCCCGCTGCCGACCCAACGGGAATCGCCAGATAGAAGACGCCCAAGATCCGTCCTCGCACCTTTTCCGCAAACAGATCGGCCACAAACGTCGGCGCAATGGTGACAAACGTTGCCTCGCCCACTCCTACCAGGGTGTGCCGGACCAGCAACTCCGTGTAAGTATGCGTGACCGCGGTGAGCAGCGTCAGGCCGCTCCAGAACAATGCGCCCAGCACGATGATGAGTTTCCGCGAATAGCGGTCGGCCAGCGGCCCGACAAACGGCGCCGCGATCATGTAGAAGCCAAGGAAAGCGCTGGTCAAATAGCCGATCTGAACATTGGTGAGGTGAAACTCATCCTGCACCAGCGGCTGCACCGCGAACAGCACGTTGCGGTCCACGTAGTTGAGCAGGTTGAGCGCGGTGAGGACAATCAGCGCGGTACGGGGTTGGAGATCGGACTGAGCCACAGGTCGAGCGAATATAGCACGACCGCGTAATAACGATGGACATTATTAACGCTATGCGTTATTATAGCGAGGTGATCAGGACTTTTACCGATCAGTTGACGGCGGAAATCTGGAGAACCGGCAAGACCCACGGATCGCCGCCGGCCAGTGTCACGAAACGGAAACTGGCGATGATCGACGCCACCGCAACACCGGACGACTCGCAATGCCCGCCCGGAAACCGCTTGGAGAAGCTACGCGGCGACCGCCGGGGACAATACAGCATCCGCATCAACGACCAGTTTCGAATCTGCTTTGTATGGCGCGGTCACGATGCCTTTGAGGTCGAGATCACGGACTATCACTAGCGATTGGAAGCATGGTGTCAGGCAGGATGAGGTGACTCTATGGGACACGAAGTAATTCAAAGAAAAGGCGCGCCGCACTGGACAGTTCACCCCGGTGAGATCCTGCGCGAAGAATTCCTCAAGCCACTCGGCATGTCCGCTTACGAACTGGCCAAGCGCCTTCACGTTCCCGCGCCGCGCGTCAACGACATCGTGCTCGAGCGTCGCGGCATTAGCGCCGATACCGCCGTTCGCCTGTCACGTTTCTTCGGAACGACCGAGCAGTTCTGGCTGAATTTGCAAGGTGCTTACGAAGTCGGCCGCGTGCTGGCCGAGCAATCGGCAGAGATTGAGCGAATCCAGCCGCGAGCGCCGTCCGCATCGCGCTGACCAACAGTATTCACTCTTGCCTGTGCCCCGTCGGTCTCGGCCACTTCGCCACTACCGTCGTCGAAATTCCGCCGCGCGGACGAAACTCCCCCTTTACTTCCGCCCACACCGGCTTCGCCCACTTCACCACGTCCTCGAGGACTTGATTGACGATGTTCTCCTGAAAGATCCCGAGATTCCGGTAGGCCTGCAGATATTCCTTCAGCGACTTCAATTCCAGGCAGTGCTTCTCGGGCATGTAGCGAATGGTCAGCACTCCAAAATCCGGCAGGCCGGTTTTCGGGCACACCGAAGTGAACTCCGGATCGTCCACCACAATCTCGTATCCGGGAAACTGGTTGGGCCAGGTCTCGATCTCGGGGAACTTCGCGTCGAGACCCGCGGCCGCGTGCTCCGGCGTATAGCGAGGCGCTTTTGCCATCTCGCTATTGTAGCGTTTGCCGGGATTCATCCGAAGCTGCGACGCGTCATGGCGGCATGCTCAGGCGCCATGCACCTGAAAGCGCTCAGCCCGCATCCAACATGGTACTGTGCTGGAGCTTGCCGTTGTATCTGTCGCAGCCTCCGGGATGGTAAATTACCACTTACAGTTATTCCTGCCGCACGCTGAAAGACAACCGGTTGGCATCTACCAATAATTCGAATGCGCCGTCGCCCCGGCGGTGGATTTGGCTCGCGCTCGCAGTACTGGCAGTCGCCGCAGTTCTTTACTCGTATCTCCACCAAGTACCTCTGAGAGTGCGCGCGACCGCCGTGCAGCGCGGTCCAATCCGTAGCTTGGTTTCCACCAACGGCAAGATTGAGCCCCTTCAGAACCAGAACTTCGAAGCGCACGCCCCTATCTCAACCACCGTGAAACGCCTGCTGGTAAAGGAAGGCGATCACGTGCGCAAAGGCCAGCTTCTGCTCCAACTCGACGACGTCAATATTCGCACCCAAGCCGCGCGCGCCCAGGCGCAGGTGAAGACCGCACAAGCCGACCAATCGGCTCTGAAGACTGGCGGCACGCAGGAAGAACTGCTCACCTTGAACTCGCAACTCGTCAAGGCGCACAGCGCGCTGGACGTGGCGCAGCGTAATCTCGATGCCCTCCGCCGTCTGCAGCAACAAGGCGCAGCGTCTCCGGGTGAAGTCCGCCAGGCGGAGGACAATCTGCAACGAGCCCAGGCCGACGTCAATCTGCTCGAACAAAAAAAGAAAGACCGCTATTCCCAACCTGAAGTCGCAAGAATACAGGCGCAAGCTGCGGAGGCGCAGGCTGCCTACGACGCCGCCGAAGACGCGCTCGGCAAATCCAGCATCCGCGCGCCTTTCGACGGCATTGTCTATTCCCTTCCTGTGAAACAGGGAGCTTTCGTTCAGGCCGGTGACCTGCTCCTCCAGGAAGCGGATCTTTCCCACGTCCTGGTCCGCGCCTTTGTCGACGAACCCGACATCGGCCGCCTGCAATCCGGTCAGAAGGTTGAAGTCACATGGGATGCTGTTCCCGGTCGCACCTGGACGGGCACCGTTAGTACGGTTCCATCGACCGTGAAGTTGCGCGGTTCCAGAAATGTTGGCGAGACCACCTGCACCATCGACAACCTCGACTTCCGCCTTTTGCCCAACGTCAACGTCGGCGTGACCATTGTGGCCGCCGAACACGAAAATGTTCTCACCTTGCAGCGCGACGCTCTGCATATCGACGACACCAAGCCTTACGTCTACCAGATCGTCGACGATCACCTGAGGCGACAGCCGGTCGAGATCTCTCTGCAGAATCTCACCCGCGTCGAGATCGACGCCGGCCTTTCCGAGGGCGCGAAAGTAGCTTTGCCCGCCGAAGAGTCGAAACCGCTCGTCGATGGCGCCGCGGTTAAAATAGTGCCGTAGGAGTTTTCGGCTCTCTGCGTGAGGATCTATCCACATTTTGGGAAGGGCACGACTTCAGTCGTGCCGGAAAACTGCACGAGGGACATTCCGGCTTCAGCCGCTGAGGGCCCTGCGACGATGATGATAGGCTCTTCATTAGAGCAACTCTTGATGCGTTTGAAAATGAACAACACATGAAATTGGGCATCCCGTTAGTCCTATCCTCGATCTTCCTGTTCCTGCACGCGGCACAAGCCGCGCCCTCTCCCCGAGATTTGCTGGCGGCCGGTCGCGTCGATGAAGCCATTCAGACTCTACAGCAACAAATCGCCCATGCTCCCACTGACGCTGAATCCCACAACCTCCTCTGCCGCGCCTATTTCATGCTCGACGAATGGGACCGCGCCATCGCCGCCTGCGAACGCGCCCGCAACCTCGACCCGGAAAAGAGTCTTTACCAACTCTGGCTGGGCCGCGCCTACGGCGAAAAAGCCGACCGGGCCGGATTTCTCTCCGCCGCCGGACTGGCGAAAAAAGTTCGTACTGCGTTTGAGCGCTCCGTGGAGCTCGATCCCAAGAGCTGGGAAGCTCGCTCCGACCTCGCCGAGTTCTATTTCGACGCTCCATCCATCGTCGGCGGAGGTCAAGAGAAAGCACTCGTACAGGCCGATGCGCTGGTCCCGCTTAATCCCGGCAGGGCCCACTGGGTCCTGGCTCACATTGCCGAAAAGAACAAAGACTCAGCCACTGCCGAACGCGAATATCGTGCCGCCATCGTTGCCAGTCATTCCGGAGCCCGCGCCTGGTTCGATCTGGCGTACTTTCTTTTCCACGCCAATCGTCTCGACGAAATGGAGCGCGCTCTTCGCACCCTCGAGTCCAGTCCAGTCGACCGTCCCGATTCCCTGCGCGACGCCGCCAGTGTCCTCCAGCGCGCCGGGCGCGATTATCCGATGGCCGTGCGCCTGCTCCGCCGCTATCTGTCTTCTCCCGTGGAAGAGGCGCCTGCCTTCAAAGCGCACGACATGTTAGGCCAGTTGATCGAGAAGCAAGGAGACCGCCGCGCCGCAGCCGAAGAATTCCGCGCCGCCCTGGCCCTCGCTCACAACTATGCCCGCGCCCAGGAAGACTTGAAGCGAGTGGAGCGTTGAGATAGCCGAGATCACAAGGGTGCCCCATTTCTCGCGTCCTTTGCGAGAAGTGGGGATTTTCCGAGTCCGGAGTCTCGCTCATCCGCCATCCGAAAATCCCTCCACCCCGCCGATCCCACATTTAGAATCTCGCTGGCATCCAATTGTTCATAAAATCATTCCCAGATCACATCGAGAGGGACGCAATGAAAACCTTGTGCCGCGCTGCGCACATCGCAAAATGGATATTGTCCGTCGTTCTACTCCCAACTTCCCTGCTCGCGGACCCGGTCCCTCTCAAGCGCGTCGTCGAGTTGGCTCTGTCGCACGCCACTGGTGCCGCCATCGCCGCGGCCGACGAGCAACGCGCTGCCGCCAGCTATCGCGAACTTCGCGGCGACTACATCCCGCAATTCACCGCGGGCGCCGGTCTCGGCCCTCCAGCTTACGGCTTCCCTCTTGCGCTTGAGGGGCAGGCTCCGTCTCTGTTCAATGTCAACATGCAGTCGGCGCTTTTCAATCCCTCGCTGCGGGATTTCACTCGTGCCGCGAAAGTCGACTCCGCCGTCGCTTCTCTCAAGAACAAGGACGAGCGCAACCAGATCATTCAAGACGCGGTTCTAAGCTATGCTGAGCTGGCGAAGTGGGAACAGCGCCTTACTCATCTCCAGGCAACCGAATCCGACGCCGACAAGATGCAGGCCGCAGTCGCGCAGCGCGTGAAGGAAGGCATTGACACTGAACTCGACGGAACCCGGGCTCGCCTCTCTGCCGCTCGCGTCCGCCTGCGTATCGCCGAGGCTCAGGGCGCAGCCGACGTGCTCCGCGAACACCTCTCGAAACTCACCGGACTTCCCGCAGCCAGTATTCAGACCGACCCGGACTCAATCCCCGCGTCTCCCGCCGCTGCACCTTCGGAAAACGTTTCCAAGGACTCCGCTGCCACCAATCCCTCCGTCGAAGCCGCCGTCGAACATGCCCGCGCCCAGTACTTGCGAGCCCAAGGCGAGCACCGCGCCTTCTGGCCTACCTTTGATCTCGCAGGACAGTACGCCCTGCTTTCGAACTTCAATAATTTTCAGGACTACTACATTCCCGAAAAAATCTGCACCACGAGTCTCGGCACGTTCCTGTGCCCGAACGGCGGCTTTCGCCAGAATAACGCCACGATCGGAGTCTCCATTCGCTTTCAGTTTCTGAATCTTGCGCAACGGGCACGCGCCCAGGCCGCCGACGCCGATGCCATCAAAGCGACCAAGCAAGCGGAGGCCGCCCGCAACCAGGTCTCGGAGGAAACCCTGCGACTGCAGCGCGCCGTCACCCAGATGCAAGCCGCACGCGACGTCGCCCAGCTGGAATACGAAATCGCCCAGAAGAATCTGGACGCGGTCAAAACCCGCATGGATGCCGGCACGGCCACGATCCACGATCTCGACGACGCCACTACGCAAGCCAGCGAGCGCTTCATCGCACTTCAGGATGTAGTCTTCGAACTCGAGCGCAACCAACTCGGTGTCCTCCGCTTGACAGGAGATATGGAGAAGTGGGCGCTCGGCACGCCGTAGAAAATCGGAGAGTCACGGAAATCCGGGTGCCCCATTTCTCGCGCGCTCTTTGCGCGAGAAGGCCTACCCTGAGCCTGTCGAAGCGGGGGGATTTTCGACACCGCGAAGCCGAAGGGGTGGGACAAGGAAATGATCGAACCGACCGGCTGCCTACAACTTCCCGCGCAACGTCTTCACCATGCCCCGAAGAGCCTTCTCGTTGCGACGGTACCATCGCCACTGCCCCTTCTTGGTCGCCTCCACCAGTCCAGCCTTGGTAAGGATGGCCATGTGATGAGAAATGGTTGGCTGTGAGAGTTGCACGCGCGTCTCAATATCCCCCGCGCACAAACACGGGCTGGTCCCGGTCGTCCGCTGTCCAGACGCCTTCGCGGCGGCCTCGCCGTCCTTAAGAGCCTGCAGAATTCGCCGCCGAGTTGGGTCGGCAATGGCGTGCAGCGCGCGGTCAAGAGACTCTTCGTTCGAAGACATGGATGAACCAGGAATAGCGCGGCAATCGATGAGTGTCAATGTAAGAAAACCCATCACTGCGAAGGGGGCGGAATTCACTTCTTCAGAATCGGCGTATACCCATCGGCAATCAGCCGCGTACGCATCCCCTCCGCGTCTTTAATGTCGGCGAACGGCCCCACCTGCACCCGAAAAAGCTTGTCAATCGCGGATTGCGCGGCCACGAACGCCGGATACTGTTTTTTCTTCAGCGCGTCCACCAGCGCATCCGCGTCCTCCTGTTTACTGACCGCGGCCACCTGCACAAAGTAGGCTGCCGCCGGCGGCAGCGTGGTGGTTGGATCGGGAGCATTCGTCGCCGGCGCCTGGTCCGGAGTCGCATTCGTCGGCGCAGCGGTCGTGTCGGTCTTAGGCTCGGTCTTTGTGTCGGTGGCGGGAGTCAACTGCGGGTTCGCATCCTTCTGCTCGACCGACTTATAGAACGTCATGGGCTGTGCCGCCGCCGCCCCGCTGCTCCCCTTGCCCGCGCTCGACGTAGGCTGAGGCGTTAGGGCCGCGCTGGTAGTCGTGATCCCTGGTTCCGACTTCCGCCCCAGCGAGTAGCCCAGCGCAAAGAACAACGCGCAAATGCCCACCAGTCCGAAGAACAGCACCAGCAATTTCCCCGTGCCCAGAGTAATCTCTGTATCCTGTGACGAAGTCATAGTCCCACTCCCAACAATTTCGGCGCGCAACCACTTTTCGACTCTAACCCCGGGTGCCCCATTTCTCGCGCGTCCTTTGCGCGAGAAGTGGGGATTTTCTCAGAACCACGGTCTCGCGAGAACTACCCGCTCCCTACGCACTCTTCGCCGCGTCCCCCTTACCCAGCAACTTCTGCAGCCCCGAGAAAAAATCCACCGGCACGGGGAAGATCACGGTCGTATTCTTCTCGACGCCGATCTCGGTCAGAGTTTGCAAATAGCGCAACTGCACGCTGACGGGCTCGGTCGCCAGAAGATGAGCCGCATCCACCAGCCGCTGCGCCGCCGAGAACTCACCCTCGGCGTGAATGATCTTCGACCGCTTCTCGCGCTCGGCTTCGGCCTGCTTCGCCATGGCGCGCAGCATCGATTCCGGCATGTCGACCTGTTTGACCTCAACATTGGTGACTTTCACACCCCAGGGTGAGGTATGCGTGTCGAGAATACTCTGCAGCCGCAGATTGATTTTTTCCCGATGCGAAAGCAGTTCGTCGAGTTCCTGCTCGCCCAGCACCGACCGCAGCGTAGTCTGCGCAAACTGCGAAGTCTGGTAGACGTAGTTCGACACTTCTACCACGGCTTTATTCGGATCAATCACCCGCAGAAAAATGACCGCATTCACCTTCAGCGTAACGTTGTCCCGCGTAATGATGTCCTGCGGTGGAACTTCCAGCGCCTCCTGCCGCAGCGATACCCGCACGATCCGGTCGACAGGCGCAAACACCAGAGCTATACCGGGCCCCTTGGCAGTCGATAGCAAACGTCCCAGACGAAAAATGACGCCGCGTTCGTACTCCGCCAGGATCTTGATGGAACTGAGAAGGTAAATAGCGACGATGACAATAACGATAGTCGTAAAACCAAAGCCAAAAGCTTCCACAGGAACCTCCACGATCGGAGCGCCAACAAACACTCCTATCGCGGATTGTATAGCAGTAGGAAGTAGGCGGTGCTTAAATCGCGCACAGATACAGTTGCTTGCCTTGATGCGCGAGAACCGATTCCCACAACGGAGGTAGACCGATACCAGCAGACCCCGCCGGGTGCCCCATTTCTCGCGCGCTCTTTGCGCGAGAAAGCCTGCCCTGAGCTTGTCGAAGGGTGGGGAGTTTCGACAGAGCGAAGTCGAAGGGCGAGGACTGCCGAGAGGCGGAATCCTTGATCTGTCATCCTGAGCGAAGCACGCTGGCGAGCAAAGCGAGCGGGCGCGCGCAGTGGAAGGATCCCTACCCAGCCGTTGCCCTCTCATCTGCCTCAAGGAGTTCTCTCGCCGGCTGCCCCATAGCCTGCCCTGAGCTTGTCGCAGGGTGGGGATTTCTTGGCCGACGCAAGCGAAAGGCGTCTACCTTAACTCTTATCCGGATCGATCCCCTGATCCATCCAAATCCACAGCACCCGCGCCATCCACGTCAGCACCGGCGCCAGCGGCAAGAACAAAACAATCCCTCCCGCCACGCTCTTCATCAAAGACCAGCCCAGAACTCTCCACACCAGCGCGGCCAGCAGCGCGATCGCTCCGATGCCCAGACCATACCCGATGTACATCGCCCCCAGGAAATACCCATCCTCGCGCTCAAACTTCAACCCGCACTCCGGACACCGTTCATACATCCCCGGAAACAACCAGATCGATCGCCGAAAAATCTTCCCCAAGCGGCATCGCGGACAAAGTCCGTGCAGAATCCCGAGCCACGCAGATACGCCGGCCCTCTGCATAGGCGAGAGTCTAGCAGGCAAAACACTTAAAGATTTTGGGAGGCGCATCGCCTTCAGCGCCGCTTACGAGACCTATGGTTGAACCAGGCTGTCGGCCGTTCGGGTATGTCGCCCCCTGGAAAACTGTATTATGTGGCCGCCGCCCGCCCTACGATCCCGCCTTGGCCACCTGAATCCGCGTCGCATCCACCGCGATGTCCCGCTGAACCTCCATCTCCAGCGAGGTCCCCACATCCAGCTTCACCTCCGGACCATGTTTCAGCAGCGCCCACGCCACCCCGCCCGCCAGCCCGGCGAGCCCGCCATAGCGAGCTCCGTTCAAGCCTCCAGCCGCCAGTCCGCCAATGCTGCCCACGGTGCCGCCCACCGCCGCGCCCTTGGCGGCATCCTCGACCCGCTTCTCCGTGTCCTTATCCGCCTGAATCGTCCCTTCCTTATCCTTCACTCCGTTGCTGTCCGCGCCCGGCGTATTCTCCACCGACGCCGGCAGCATCACCGTATACCCGCTCGGATAAATCATCGACGTAAAGTGGATCAGAATCTCCGCCCGCTTCTTCGACCGCCCCGCATGCTCCGTATGCACGATCTTCCCCTGAATGTAAGTCCCCGCCGGAATCAGAATGCGGTCGTTCACCACAAACGGAAACGCCGTCTCCGCATAAACCGCGTCCCCCTCGCGCGCGTTCTTGGTGGAGATGGCCTGCTTCAGGAGGAGGGGGATCTTCGTCCCCGCCGGAATGATGACAGCGTTCGGATCAGGCGCCGCCGCCAGCGTCGCTCCCGCCGGAGCGGAACTAAGATCTTTCGCGGGCGCCTCACGATTGCCTTGCGCCGGAGCCGTCGCGTCCCCCGGCTTCGCCGTATCCGCAGCTTGTCCCCACGCCATCCCAGAGACCAGCAATAACGTCAAAAGTAATCGCATTTGCTTCCTCCCACACCCCGTTACACGCCGGTAAAACCGAGCATACCACCACCCACGCGCTAGGATGCCGTCTGAGCGAGACGAAGCTGCCTACGGGAGGAGGAAAATCCCAAGACTTCAGAATCCAAGAATATGTATTGTCATTCCGACGCGCGAGCGAAGCGAGACAGGAGGAATCTGCTGCCCGCCGGACTACCGATGACGCCTTGTCTTCGCTCCAGGTATTTCCGCCGCCTTCGCGACCCAGGACGTGGGAATCAACGCTAAAACAAAGCAGAATAGGCCCGCCCCAATGAATCCCCAGGAAAACATCGGCTGACCGTTCGAATGTTTCACAACCTGAAGCCCGCGATGTTGCAGAGCCCACCCAAATCCGCCCAGCACGAAACCAGCGCCGACAAGCTTAAGTCGAGCCCAAGGCGTACTCACTCGTTCTTTGGCGGTGTGCTTCAAGGGGCTAGGCCACTTCACTTATAAATCAAATACTTCTCCCTAACCTTCTCAAACTTCTCCAGCCCATCCTGCCAATCCTGCGCAATCCGCCGCGGATCCTGCCCTGCCACCAGCGCGTCGTACGCACTCTGATTCACCAGCAACTCCTGCATGCGCTCCATCTTGTAATCCGCTGGATACAACTTGTGCAGCGCCGCCGCCAGTTCAATCCCCAACTCCGGCGCGTCGAATCCATTTCGATCCGTCGCAATAATATTGACTCCCGAACACACCTGCCCGCTGTAAACCGCCGACGTTGGCGTGAACGTGACCGGCACAAATCGCACGCCGGCAATCCCGCGCCCGTTCAAGTACGCCGCCAGTTCCCTGCTCTCCATCCACGGCGCACCCAGCAGTTCAAACGGAGTATCCGTCCCGCGCCCCACCGAAACATTCGTGAACTCAATCAGCGCCACGCCCGGATACAGCGATGCCGCATAGACGCTTCGCAAATTCGGCGACGGATTCACCCACACCAGCCCCGTCGCATCGAACCAGTCCCCGCGCTGCCAGCCTTCCATCGGCACCACGGTCAGCTTCGCGTTGATGTTGCGCTCCGCATTGAACATCTTCGCCAGTTCGCCCATCGTCATCCCGTGGCGCGGCGGCACGGTCCAGTAATTCGTAAAATTCTCTTTCCCCGCGTCCGCCACCGGACCCTGCACAAACGACCCCGTCACCGGATCGGGCCGGTCGAGCACGATCAACTCCACTCCAACCTTGGCCGCCGCCTCCAGAAAATATCCCAGCGTCGTCTCGTACGTAAAAAAGCGCGCGCCCGCGTCCTGAATGTCGAACACCACCGCATCCAGATTTTTCATCACATCCAGCGACGGACGCCGCGCCGCATCCGTCCCGCCATACACGCTGTAAACGGGAATGCCCGTCGCCGCGTCGGTCGTATTTCCAACGTGCAGTGTGTCCAGCGTCCCAGTAACCCCGTGCTCCGGGCTGAAAATCGCGTCCAGTGAAACTCCCGGCGCCTGCGCCAGCACATCGATCGTCCGCTTGCCGTCGGCATCAAGCCCCGTCTGATTCGTCACGAGCCCAATCCGCGTCTTCGTCCCCTGTGTTGTATCGGCACTCGCAGGTTGCCCCACCCTTGTCGCGCTTTCCGCGACAGGGTGGGGATTTTGACTTTGGCCGTTGACTTGTTGTCCGCTGTTTTCGGGCACGCTCGCGTCGTGCGGCGCAGATGTTGCCGCAACCTCGATCACATCAAACCCATGCTCTTCCAGCACATCGATCCCCGTCTTCACGCTTCCATTCCGAGTCCCCATGCGCCGCGCCGCGCTCTGCGCCTCGTTATATCCGGTAATTGTCTTCCAGCGCAGCGCGTCTTTTTCGCTCGTCGTCAAATTCAGCGCCGCCGCTACTTCTGTCGCCACTTTCGACCGCAACGCAACCGCATTCCCCCCGCGCGGATGCACCGCATTCGTCAGCAATATGATGTAAGTCTGCGTCGTCGGATCGATCCACATCGACGTCCCGGTAAATCCGGTGTGCCCAAACGATCCCACCGGCAGCAGATCTCCGCGATTCGACGAGAACGGCGAATCGATATCCCAGCCAAACCCCCGCAGCACCGGCGCCGCCGGAGGCTGCTCCGGCGAAGTCATCTTCGCCACCGCCGCCGCCGAGAGAATTCCGTCGCCGCCGTTCAGCAGCGTCTGCGCAAACTTCGCCAGATCGTCCGCCGTCGAAAACAGTCCCGCATGCCCCGCCACGCCCCCCATCCGCCGCGCTGTCGGATCATGCACTTCTCCGCGCAGCATGTGTTCGTTCTCGTCATACTGTGTGGGCGCAGTCTTCGACCGCCACGACGCCGGAGGCACAAACCGCGTGTGCGTCATTTTCAACGGCGCAAAAATATGTTTCGTCGTGTAGGCGTCGAGTGTCTCTCCCGAAACTCTTTCTACCAGCGCGCCCAGCACAATAAAATTGATGTCGCTGTAAACAAATCCCGATCCCGCCGGATTCTGTGGTGTCTCGGCAAACGCCATGGCATACGCCGTTTCTTTCTTCTCCCACGGCATCTTCAAATCCAGATCCGGCTCCAGCCCCGAGTAATGGGTCATGAGCTGCCGCACCGTGATGTCTTCTTTTCCATTCTGCGCAAACTCCGGCAGATACTTCGCCACCGGATCGTTCATCCGCACCTTGCCCAGTTCGACTAGCTGCATCACCGCAGTCGTAGTCGCAATCACCTTGGTTAGCGACGCCAGATCGAAAACGGTGTCGAGCGTCATCCCCTCCGGCTTCGGTTCCAGCGCCCGATGCCCATACGCCTTGCGATAAATCACTCGCCCGTCGTGCCCCACCACCAGCACCGCGCCCGGCAGCCCATCCGCAATCGCCTGCTGAATAATGGAATCGACCGCGCCAAGGCGCACCGGTGGGGCGTCGGCCGACGCCTTGTTGGGGACAGCCGCTCCTGGCTGTCCAGCGGGGCGCAGCCCCTCAGCCGCGCTGCCCTCGGCACGCGCAAAAAAACAACACACCACGAGAAATCCGGCTGTCAACACACTCGATTTAGACATGGAAGAAGGAATGCTCTGACTCTACACAACTCCATCCCGCGACTCAACAAACCCCGGTAATGAATCGGATGCGCGATTTCCCCTGTGCATTCCCCGTGTCCTTCGTGGTTAGAGTTGTTTCGAACCCCCGCAGCTTTACCCAAGCTCCTCACTCTGCTATAACCCGCACAGATAGGCGATTTCCCGAGAGCACAAGCCCTGACCACGGCAGCCCCAACTCAACTGGCCCAATCCTTCGAGCATCAGGACGAAGTCTTCTCCTCCGCCTTCACCATTCTCCGCGAATCCATCGCCCAGCGCGCCTTCCCCGCAGCCTCGATCGCAGTCACGCATCAGGATCGCCTGATCGCGCTCAAGTCTTTCGGCAGCTTCATCTATGAGGAAAACCTGGAGGGTGCCACACCCTTGTCTCTCCGTTCTTTGGAGAGACAGGGTGGGGATCTTGATTTCGACATAACGACCGCCACTCTCTTCGACCTGGCCTCCCTGACCAAGCCCGTCGCCACCACAATCGCCGCAGCCATCCTCTACGAACGCGGCATCCTCGAACTCGATACTCCTGTAGTCGGTGTCATCCCCGAATCTCTCGTCGACTCCTGCGCCGAACTCGACCCTCGCCGTCGCGACGTCACTTTCCGCATGCTCCTGGCCCACTCCTCCGGCCTGCCCGCTTACGAAAAGTTGTTTCTCAAGGCGCAATCGCGCGACGACCTGCTCCGTGCCGCCTTCACTGTGCCCCTCTCCGCCGATCCCGGCACCCGCGCCGCATACAGCGACCTCGGATTCATCATCCTCGGCGCCGCCCTCGAACGCCTCGCCGGAGAATCCCTCGACGTCTTCTGCCAGCGCGAAATCTTCGGCCCGCTCGCCATGGCGCACACCACGTTCAACCCACATGCCAACACGCGAAACAAAATCCCTCCCACTGCCGACGACCACACCTTCCGTCAAAGAATCATCCAAGGCGAAGTGCAGGACGAAAATGCTTCCGTCCTCGGCGGCGTCGCCGGACACGCCGGCCTCTTCTCCTCCGCCGAGGACCTCGCCCGCTTCGCCCACGCTATGATCCATGGTGGACATCCCATTCTCCGCCGTGAAACGGTCGCATTCTTCACTCGCCGCGAAACCGCCCCCGCAGGCACATCCCGCGCTCTCGGCTGGGACACGCCCTCTGCCCCTTCGCAATCCGGAAAATATTTTGGACCACGCTCCTACGGTCACCTGGGTTATACGGGCACATCTTTGTGGATCGATCCCGATCGCCAACTCTCGATCACGCTTCTCACCAACCGCACCTGGCCCGACGGCTCGAATCAGGCGATCAAACAAGTCCGCCCGAAGTTTCATGATGCCGTGTTCGAAGCGCTTGAACTGACAAACAGATCGTAAGAACCCTATCCCGCGACTACCCCTGAGCACCATTCTCCTGGTCAGTTGTTCGTCAAGCATTCTCCAAGGCCACTGCGATCTCGCCGTCCTTTCCCGAAAACTTCCCGCATGGATTCCGTTTCCGTCCAGCATTTTCCAAGATTTCAAAACGGGTCAATTCCGGCTGTTCGTAGGTCGTAGCGCCGTTTCTTCTGTACTTCCGCACCGTACTCTGAATTTGCCGGCAAGAGTTCATGCGGCGGCCAGTTTTGCGCCCACGCATCCGGATCTCACCAGCGAATTGAAAATCCGAAGGAGAAGAAAGCATCATGAAAAGCACCTCCATCCTATGCGGCGCCCTTACGCTGTGCGCCGCTGCCGCCCTTGCCCTGATGTTCGGTTGCGATGACGACAGCAAGAAAGTCGCCGTTACACCGCCCATCACCCCCAAATTCCTCTATGCCAGCTCTTGTGCCGACGACCGCAGCCGCGCCCTGGACCCGCGTCCCCACCGCAAAAGCGTCGTTCCCGAAGGCGCTGCCCCGGGTGCCATTGACGGCTTTAGCGTCGATGCCACTACCGGGGCTCTCACCGCACTCGTCAGCGGCCCGGTTAGTGGTCTCGACTGCCCTGAATTCCTCACCACCGATCCCGGGCAGAAGTTCTTGTTTGTCCCCGACGAAGCCGCCAACCAGATTCATGCCTACACCATTGGCAGTACCGGCGCGCTCACTGAGGTGTCGGGCAGCCCTTACGCCCAGTGCGCTTTCCAGATCGCCGTCGATCCTTCCGGAAAGTATCTCGTCGCTCCCGACTACTGCAACGGCAACGTCGCCGTCTACGCCATCGGGGCGAGTGGGTCACTTACCGCGGTTACCGGTTCGCCGTTTTCCGAAACCTCGGGAAATCAACCCGAAACTGCCTTCATCGATCCCAGCGGCCAGTGGGTGTATATCGCTGACCGTTCCGATGGCCCCGGCACCATCAGCGTGTTCGCTATGAGTGCGGCAGGAGCGCTCACCGAAATTTCAGGATCGCCTTTCGCTGACGCGGACAACGGCTATGCCATCACCGGCACGCCCGACGGCAAGTATATTTACGTGAATGATTTCGGGACCGTTGGGAGCGAGATCCAGGGCTTCAGCGTCAACGCCACCTCCGGCGCTTTGACCGCTTTAAGCACTCCGACTTACGCCGGGGGGAACTGCTGGCTCTCAGCCGACGCAAGCGGAACGGTGCTGTTCTCGACCGATTGCAACGGCCATCTTTACTCATCCCTGATCGGATCTGACGGATCGCTCAGCACGACCGCCGGGTCGCCCTTCGCTTCCACAGCGAATGTGTGGCCGGTGGTTGGAGATCCTTCGAGCACCTTCGTCTATGCCGGTGAGGACGGCAGCCCTGGAACCATATCTGCCTACACCTACAACTCCGCTGGCGTTCTCACCGCCGTCGCCGGCTCCCCCTTCTCCACGGGAGACTTCATCGAAGGAATAGTAGTCACTCACTAGCCGCAAACGAACCGCAAAATGGAAAGCCGGGGCGCCTCGACCGCCCTGGCTTTTCCCAAACGCCTCGCGCTCCACACCGTCTTCAAAAGAAACTCTAATTCGGCCCGCTGCCGGCATCACCCGAGCGCAACCGTCTCGAACGAATCTCACTCGCAACTCCCCGCGGAGACCGTGCGCCGCACTGAATCCCGCCCGCAATGCGGCTACAATGAACCCGACTCAAACCTTCTTCCTGAGAAAGGCGCTACTTGAAACGCAAGCCCTCCGATCTCCGCCGCCTCCGTACTGAACAATCGCTTCCCGCCGCCACCGACCTCGACCAGAAATCCTCGCTCGAAATCGTGCGCCTCATCAATGACGAAGACGCCACCATCGCCGCCGCCGTCCGCCGCGCTCTGCCGCAAATCGCCCGCGCCATCGACGTGGTCGCCGCCGGAATCCGTCAGGGTGGGCGCCTCATCTACGTCGGCGCCGGAACCAGCGGACGCCTCGGCGCCCTCGACGCCAGCGAGATCCCCCCAACCTTTAATACCGATCCACGCACCGTGCAATTCATCATGGCCGGAGGTCCCAGAGCCCTCGCCGACTCTACCGAAGCCAGCGAAGACGATACGGCTCCCGCCATCGCCGAAATGAAAAAGCGCAAGCCCGGCAAGCATGACGTCGTGCTCGGCATCGCCACCAGCGGACGCACTCCCTTCACCATCGCCGCCGTCGAATACGCCCGCCACCGCGGCGCCCATACCATCGCCCTCACCTGCAACCGCAATTCCCCGCTGGAGCGCGCAGCCCATTTCGCCATCGTCACCGAAGTCGGTCCCGAAGTTCTCGCCGGCTCTTCTCGCATGAAGGCCGGCACCGCGCACAAAATGGTTCTGAATATGATCTCCACCGGCGCCATGACGCGCCTCGGCTACGTCTACGGCAACCTCATGGTCAATGTCTGGACCAAGAACGAAAAGCTGATCCAGCGCGCCACCCGAATCCTCGAACAAGCCACGGGCGCCGATCACGGCACCGCCGCGCTCGCCCTCGAAGCCGCCGGCAACCGCACTCCAGTCGCAGTCGTAATGCTGGCCGCGAACGTAACTCGCCCTCAAGCCGCCGCCGCGTTAAAGAAAACAAGGGGCCACGTCCGCCAGGCAATCGCGCTAGCTCGAACATAGGAATTTGCGGGTGCCCCACCCTTGTCGCGTTCTGTGCGACAGGGTGGGGATTTTGACTCTTGGTCTCAGCCACCCTTGTCCCGCCGTGCCGGGTGCCCCATTTCTCGCGCGTCTTTTGCGCGAGAAGTGGGGGTTTTCCTCTGTGATCCTCTGTGTCCCCTGTGGTTGATCCACCGTTAGCCCGTGCCCTCTCGATTACCCTCCCCCGCCGCCATCGCCCGCTAAAATAGATTCATGGACAAGTTCGTAATCCGCGGCGGCGAACCTTTGCTCGGCACCGTCCACATCAGCGGCGCAAAAAATGCCGCGCTGCCCTGCATGGCGGCCGCCCTGCTCACCGACCAACCCGTCATCCTCGAAAACATTCCTCAGGTCCGCGACATTCAGACCACACGCAACCTGCTCGCCGCCATGGGCGCCGAAGTCGAACTCGGCTACGGACGCGCCCACCACCGCACCACCATCCACTGCGCCACGCTCCCCACTCCCGAAGCTTCCTACGAATTAGTCAAGACCATGCGCTCCTCCACGCTCGTCCTTGGCCCGCTGGTCGCCCGCTGCGGACACGCCCGCGTCTCGCTCCCCGGCGGCTGCGCCATCGGAAGCCGCCCCATCGATCTCCACATCAAAGGATTGGAACGCCTCGGCGCGAAAATCGTCCAGGAGCACGGTTACGTCACTGCCAGCGCCGATCGCCTCAAAGGCGCAGAAATTGTTTTCGATAAAATCACCGTCACCGGCACCGAAGATTTGCTCATGGCCGCGACCCTCGCGGAAGGCGATACGATTCTTCAAAACTGCGCCCGCGAGCCCGAAGTCGCCGACCTGGCCGACCTGCTGAAGAAGATGGGAGCGAAAATCGAAGGCGCCGGCACGCCCACCATCCGCGTGAAAGGCGTAAGCAGGTTAAAGGGCGCGAAGCACCGCATCATTCCCGACCGCATCGAAGCCGGAACCTTCATCATCGCGGGAGCCATGACTGGAGGCGATCTCAACATCTCCGGCTGCGACCCGTCTCACCTGAAAGCGCTGCTCAGCAAACTTCACGAAGTCGGCGTGAAAACAAAATTGTCCGCCGACTCCGTTCGCGTCATGGGCGACAATCCCTTCACCGCCGCCGACATGTCAACCGAAGAGCACCCCGGATTCCCCACCGACTGCCAGGCGCAATTCATGGCCCTCGCGACGCAGGCCGAAGGCACGTCCATCATCACGGAGAACATTTTCGAGAACCGCTTCATGCACGCCCAGGAATTAGTTCGCATGGGCGCCAACATCAAAATCGAAGGCCGCCGCGCCGTAGTCCGCGGTAAAACTCCGCTCAGCGCCGCCGCCGTCCTCGCCAGCGACCTCCGCGCCTCGGCCTCGCTCGTCCTCGCCGCCCTGGTCGCCGACGGCGAAACCATCATCGACCGCGTCTACCACATCGACCGCGGCTACGAAAATATCGAAGAGAAGTTAAAAGGAGTCGGCGCCCAAATCAAACGCATCGGCGAAATGTTCCCCAAGAAAGCCGCCGCCGTGAAGTAGTTTCACGTAGCCCCGAACGCATTCGTCCGAGGAACGGCCCGCCCCAAGAGTGCCAGAAGTAACCTAGACGATCGCATCGTGTCCTCATACGATGTTTTCGCCATGCGTTTTCGATTTCTCCTGATTCTTCTAGCCTTAGCGCCAGTGTCAAGGGCGCAGTCCAATGTTTGTCAAGATGATGTTCTGTCCTCGCCAGCGAAACAGATACTCGATCAACGATTCTCCGATTGGCGGCCGAAGCATGTGTCGGACCTCAGTGCATACGACAAGAAACTTTGGCTTGAAACGCATCCGAGGGAGTGCCCCGGAATTGCTGTTGGCCATTTCGAGCAAGCGGATCGGGTCGCGTACGCGATACTGCTAGTGCCGAAATCAGGTCACACGGCGAGCTATAAAATTGTCGTGCTCAGCGAAGTGGCAGGCGAATACGCCGTCAGACTACTGGATCACGCGGATGGAAGCACCTACTCTGACTCTGGTTTGATCATTTCCAAGGAAATGCACGGAACAATATCTGACTTCGGCGACACGAAATCCGTGCGGCTAAAGCTGGATGCCGTGAACGTGGAGTGGCTCGAAAAGAGTTCCGTGCTCTACTACTGGTCACGTGGCAGGTATCGAAGCATGCAAACTTCCGACTAGACCACGAGGAGGCAAAAAACTACCCCTCCCGCGTCAACCGCTCAATCACCCCCCTATGCCGCGGATACTCCCGCACCAACTCCCCCCGCTTTCCCATCTCAAAATCCTCAAACTCAAATCCCGGAGCCACCGTACACCCCACCAGCGCCCACGACTTCCAATCCGCGACATGCGACGCGAACCAACTCCCCGCCGGAACCACCGCCTGCAAGACTTGTCCCGCCTCCAGATCGCGCCCCAGAAAAATCGCAGAACAATTCCGTTCCGGCGAGATCACCTGCACAACCAGCGGATCGCCCGCATAGAAATGCCACATCTCATCCGAGCGCAACCGGTGAAACGCCGAGAAATTCTTCCCCTCCAGCAGAAAATAAATTCCCGTCGAGACCGCCCGCGCCCCCGTGAACCCCGCCGGCAGAGCCTCCTTCGCAACCATCAGATCAGCCCTGTAAGTCTGCCGATAATATCCGCCCTCGGGATGCGGCTCCAGTCCCAGCTTCTCAATCCAGTACCTCGCGTCTCTTCTGTCCATCGAGCATCCCCTCATTTTCCTCGAAACGTTTTCGCCCCTCGCCACACTATCCCGCTGAGTAAGTAACCCGCAGTCAGTAACTCGCAGTCCCAGGACAAGCTCTCACTGCCCACCACCCGACACCGCCAAATCGCAGCCTGAAAAGAGCGGTGAACTCCCACCTCCCAGGTACACCAGCCTCAATGCGGGAAGCCCCGCCCTTGCATCCTCTGCAAGGGTGGGGGATTGTTCTTGATCAACAATAACTTGAAACCCTCAGGGTGCCCCACCCTTGTCGCGTTCTGTGCGACAGAGCCTGCCCTGAGCTTGTCGAAGGGGTGGGGACTTTGACTTTCCCCGGGTGCCCCATTTCTCGCGCGCCTTTTGCGCGAGAAGTGGGCCTGGCCACTTCTCTACACCCTGCCGATCCCTTCCACTCCAAAACGTTTCGCCAACCTTCCTATCCGTGCCAATCCGTGCAAATCCGTGGCAAACAAGTTCCCTCTCGTGCTACGATGCCCTCCGTACCTCGCGGGCCCCGCGCGCTGATCACGTGCCAGCGCCACCAAAAATGAGACGGCCCTACCTGCGTCCCCCTCGCAAGGATCGCGGACGGAGGCGTTGCGAACACACAATCCCGGTGTGCCCGCGCCTCCCGATGAATCCATAGGCCGCGCTCACCCATTACAAAATCAAGAGGAGATAGTATGAAATTTCAGAAACTCACGCCCAATCTTGTCGTCCGCGACGTAGCCGCCAGCATGGAGTTCTACAAAACTGTTCTCGGCTTTCAGCCCGCCATCACCGTGCCCGAGCAGCCGCCCTACGTCTTCGGATCGGTAACCTCCGGCGGCGTCGAGATTTTCTTCAACGACCACAAAACCGTCGCCGAAGATTATCCCGCACTCGGCGCCAAGCCCATCGGCGGCAGCCTCACACTTTTCATCGAAGTCGAAGGGATCGAAGAAATCCTCGCCACCATAAAAAAACAAGGCGCGAAAATCACTATGCCGCTGAAGCAACAGTTCTACGGCATGCGCGAATTCGCCTTCGAAGACCCCGAAGGCTGGATCGTCACAATCGCGGAACGAACCAAGGAGTAAGCGACCACACCCTCAACCACAGGGGGACACAGAGATTCACACGGAAAGGCTAGAGCTTCTCCCTGTGGACCCCTGTGTCCTCTGTGGTTGAGATTCTCCCGCCGTCAGAAAAAAAAAGGGCCGCCACTCTCGCGGCAGCCCCGTGTTCTTATCCGTGTGAATCCGTGAAGATCCGCGGCAAAAGCTTCTAGTGTCGGCCACCGCCTCCACCGCCGCCGTGGCGTCCACCACCTCCGCCGCCGGGACGTCCGCCACGCCCGCGCCCACGTCCACCACCGCCACCAGGACGTCCTCCGCGACCGCGGTCTCCTCCACGATCTCCGCTCCGCGGAGGCCGATCGCTTCCGCCGGCGCTCACATGCGGCGGCCCGTCACGATTAAAGTTGGGCTCGGAATCCGGCTCGTCAGGAAAATCTCCGCCGCCCTCAATCACCAGCGTGCCGCCCGGCTGAGCCGTAAAACTCTCGCCCTCGGCCACCGGCGTAAGCGCAGCAGCCGGAGGTGGTTCTCCCCCACCCATCTTCGCGCGCTGCTCTTTCAAAATCGCCTTGCGCGAAAGCCGGATGCGGTTGCCTTCCACCGCGAGCACCTTCACCAGAACCTGATCGCCTTCCTTCAACTCATCCCGCACATCGGCAATGCGATGTTCCGCCACTTCGCTGATGTGCAGCAGCCCATCGGTTCCCGGGATGATCTCCACGAACGCGCCGAAATCCGCCAGCCGCGTGACTTTTCCGAGATAAGTCTTCCCCACCTCGGCCGTCGCCGTAATGTCGCCGATAATCTGCAGCGCTTTCGCCGCCGCCTCTTGATTGCTCGACGCCACCTTCACCAGCCCGGAATCTTCCACATCGATCTTCACTCCGGTCTGTTCGACGATCGAGCGAATCATCTTGCCGCCCGGCCCGATCAGGTCGCGAATCTTATCGACCGGAATCTGAACCGTGTAGAACCGCGGCGCGAAGTCGGAAATCTTCTCGCGTCCGGTGGAGATGACTTCTTCCATCTTCCCCAGAATGTGCAGCCGCCCGCGCTGCGCCTGTGCCAGTGCCTCGCGCATAATCTGCGCCGTGATGCCGGCGACTTTAATATCCATCTGCAGCGCCGTAATGCCATCTTTCGTTCCGGCGACTTTGAAATCCATATCGCCGTAATGATCTTCCGCACCCGCTATGTCGGTCAGGATGGCATAATCGTTCCCTTCCTTCACCAGCCCCATTGCGACGCCGGCCACGGGAGCCTTCAACGGAACGCCCGCATCCATCAGCGCCAGTGAAGCGCCGCACACCGTCGCCATCGATGACGACCCGTTCGACTCCAGAATGTCGGAGACCACGCGCATCGCGTAAGGCCACTTCTCTTCCGTCGGCAGCACCGCCGAAATCGCCCGCTCCGCCAGCGCCCCGTGCCCAATCTCGCGCCGCCCAGCCCCCCGCATAAACCCTACTTCTCCTACAGAGAAAGGGGGGAAATTGTAATGTAACATGAAGCGTTTCTTGGCTTCGCCTTCGAAGCCCTCCAGGCGCTGCATGTCGTCGCTGGTGCCGAGAGTCGTGGTGACCAGTGCCTGGGTTTCGCCGCGGGTGAAGATGGCGCTGCCGTGAGTTCTCGGCAGGATTCCGGCTTCGATCCAGATTTCGCGGACTTCGTCAAACGCGCGCGCGTCTGGACGCCGCTTCTGATTGATGACCTGCTCGCGGAAGATGCGTTCGCGCAGGACTTCGTAGTACTGCTTCAGCTTCTCCAGCGCTTTCTTGTCGTCTTCGGGGATCGCCGCTTGCAGCTTCTTCTTGATGTCCTTGACCAGGGCGTAGCTTTCGGCCTTGGGATGCTTCTTGGTGTCGAGCGCGTCGGAAAGCTCGGCGCCAACTTTGCTCTTAAGATCGTTGTAATAAGCGTCGTCGAATTCCGGCGGGGCGACGGTACGCTTCGTCTTGCCAACCTTTGCGCGCAGATCATTCAACGCGGCGCAGATTTTTTTGATCTCGGTATGCCCGAACTCAATGGCATCGACGATCATTTCTTCTTTCGCTTCTTTGGCGCCGGATTCAATCATCACGATGCCGTCGGAGGTTCCGACGACCATGATGTTGACCAGCCCTTCGCGCATTTCGTCGTAGGTCGGATTCACCACGAACGAGCCATTCACCGATCCCACGCGCACCGCGCCGATTGGCCCGAGAAATGGAATGTCGGACAACGTCAGCGCACAAGACGCTGCGTTAATGCCGAGCACGTCAGGATCGTTATTGCTGTCCGCCGATAGCACGAACGCGATGACCTGCGTCTCGCACTTAAATCCCTCGGCAAACATGGGGCGCACCGGGCGATCGATCTGGCGGCTGGTGAGCACTTCGCGCTCGCTCATGCGGCCTTCGCGCTTGATGAAGCCTCCGGGAAAACGTCCGCCGGCATAGGTATATTCGCGGTAGTCCACGGTGAGGGGGAAAAAGTCGATGCCTTCGCGCGGATCGGGGTTCGCGGTGGCGGTGGCGAGCACAACGTTTTCGCCGAGGCGGACCACGGCCGCGCCTCCGGCCTGCTTGGCCAGCTTTCCAGTTTCAAATGAGATTTCTTTGCCGCCGGCGAGATGAACGGTAACGCTAGTTGCTTCTGGTTTCATGATTTATTCCTTTGGAAAGACAGCTCCTAGCTGTCAGCTATTGCCTGAGACGGGTGCCCCATCCTGCTTTCGCGTCTCTTGCGAAAGAGGAGCCTGCCCTGAGGCGAATGCCGAAGGGTGGGGATGTTGACTTCCGCCCGTCAAGGCACACGTCGCCCGCAACAATCCTGTGAGAGATGTGTGTGGCGCTTGAAAAACGCACGTGTGGAGATTTCCTCGATGCTGGACCGTCTCTCCAGAGACGGATTTCCAGAAATAGCCCGGAAGCGGATACGTTGTGGGTACCCTATCAAGGGCAACCCATTCTGTGGGTGCCCCATTTCTCGCGTCCTTTGCGAGAAGTGGGGATTCTGACCCCGGGCAAGCAATTACTTGCGGATGCCGAGTTTCGTAATGACCGTCTTGTAGCGCTCGGAATCGTATTTCTTGAGGTAGTCGAGCAAGCTACGCCGCTTGCTGACCAGCATGAGAAGGCCGCGGCGCGAGCCGTGGTCTTTCTGGTGCGTCTTGAAGTGCTCCGTCAACTGCCCAATACGCTCGCTCAGCAAAGCGATCTGAACTTCCGGGCTTCCGGTATCGCTGGGATGCGTGCCGTACTGGTCAATGAGGGATTTCTTGTGCTCTCTGGCTAACACTAGCCTGGTGACTCCTGTCTTTAATCGATTGTCTTTGTGACGTTTCCAGAGTACCACGGGGGGTGAAGGAGCGTAAAGGAGAGGTCAACCCATTGGAGAGGTAGTGTGGGGAAATCCACTCGCACCCCTTGGGAAAGAGCGGGACCCAGTTGTGCGGCCACCAC
The DNA here is from genome assembly GCA_963709385.1 of uncultured Acidobacteriaceae bacterium. Taxonomy (GTDB): domain Bacteria; phylum Acidobacteriota; class Terriglobia; order Terriglobales; family Acidobacteriaceae; genus Sulfotelmatobacter. The sequence continues at coordinate 227,742 of CAVPWD010000007.1, read as the reverse complement.
TCCGAAAGCCTACCCGTTGCAAGCGGGCCAGATCGCTGGCGCTACTTATAGTCTGTAGACTCATTGTCATCATTGCGGTGAACTGAGGCCGGATGGCCACTGACCTCAAGCGATTTGGGCAACGAGTTCGCGAACTGCGGCTCATTGCTGAATTGTCGCAGGAGGAGTTAGCCGAACGTGCCGGACTACACCGAACGTACATTGGTGGAATCGAACGTGGCGAGCGAAATGTGGGTGTCCTTAACCTTCTACGGCTTGCACGAGCGTTGCGAGTTCGCCCGAGCGAACTCCTCTCTTGGTGAGCTGGGGTTCCGCGGAGCCGCGTGTCACGACCTTACAATCCGAAGTTTCTTCAGCACCAATCTACGCTCGACGAGTTCGGCCTCTCGGCAGAGGTGATCGGCAAGAGCATCACTCGTGTACATGATCTTCTCGACAGTATCGATTCGAAGCTTCTAGAGGGTGGAGGAGAGCGCCTCTCAGAGCTCGTCGAGCTCGCAAATCTCTCCGCAATCGTAGGGAACCTATATCGTGGGGCCATCGTACTTGTTTCGGGTGGAAAGTTCTGCGCCAACAAACCGCACACCTATCCAGACTTGCTCGGGCAGACTCTCGGCTGCAAAGATATCGAGATCAAGGTTGCGCTGGAAGCCAACAAACCCAAGGGGCACCTGATTAAGCCCGGCCCCCATCTTACGCTTCGCTATATTCTTGCTGATGATGGTGGGATTTACGTCCGAGGCAAGAAAACGCGCGGCAAAGTCCCTTGGATCTGGGAAGTACGTGTCGGATCATTGCTGAGCGGCCACTTCAATTTCAGTAACACCGAAGGCGACAGCGGCAAGACCGCAGTTATTAATGCGGCCGGAATGGCGGCGCTCCAGGTTGTGTACTGTGATTTGGATCGCTGCCCAATCGTTGGCCTAACCAAAACCTACCGAACTACTTAGTTTAGCCTCTGACTCTTCGTGGTATGGCAACCCGCTGCGAGTCGTTCGCCGCCATGCGTCTTCGGAATTGAATATGGCTTCAGCGAGACGCTGACCGAGGAGCGGCGGAACTGCGTTTCCGATTTGCTTGACGACCTGGGCGCTCTGGCCACGAAACTCGAATCGATCTGGGAAACTCTGAATACGTGCTCCCTCGCGGGGCGTTAACGCTCTGGACTGATATGGATGGATGCAGCGATTTGACGCGGGGTGGACAAAGTTGACCGTCAGAGTCGTGCTCGGCCTGTCGGGATCCAATCGGCTATAGCACGAACTGAAGCCACTTGAAACCATGCCCGGTGGTAACGCAGAAATGTTAGTGCCAGCATGCCGGATGATGTCAAGCATTCTTTCAGAGTGCTTTGTCGCTTTGTGCAACGACAGACGAGAGGCACCCAGCCGCATAAGTTCCTGATACTTAGTTCGAGGCGGCTCAAGGTATTCGGTCGCTTCACCTCCTGACGAAACAGTCGGGAGATCATCGATCGCTTGCATTAGGGTTACGGCCTCGAGCAGGCCTCCGGAAAAAAGCGGGGCGGTCCGGATAACCTCGCGCCGCGACCCTGCCATGCTCTTGTACTCGACGCGGTGGCTGGGCTCCGGCCACAAAAACTGAATTCCAAGCCGGTTCCCTACTATCACTACCCGCTCGCGGTATTGGGGCACGCCGTATAGCGCAGCATTCATCACCCGCCAATCTACGGCGTAACCCGCGTCACGCAGGCCCTCCAAGAGCGAGTAGAGCCGGTTGCCGTCCCCGTTTGTTAGAATCCCGACGACATTTTCAAAAACGAACCATTCCGGTCGAAGCTGATTGATGACCAGTACGTAATGCTCACCCAGAGAGTTTCGTGGATCGCCTTCAGTGAGGTTCCTGAACGGGCGGACGGACGAGAAACCTTGACATGGCGGTCCCCCCACGACTACTTCGACTTCTCCCGTCAGGCGCTCTAAGTCATGAAGAGAGTATGCACGCAGGTCGCCGGCGATCCCCGTTGCATGAACGTGGTTTGCAACAAACGTCTCGATGCGGTCCGGAAGTAAGTCGATTCCGCACGTTGTTAAGAATTCTCCAGATTGCTCAAATCCGAAAGATAGACCTCCGGCGCCGCAGAAAACATCCAGGACGCGACGTGCACCAGACCTCGGTTCGACCTTTCGTTTAAACACCTGTCCGGTGCCTGCTTTCGCCGTAGTGTAACCTTCACCCGGCGTGACGGGTCCTGTATGACGCTCCCGCACGCTAAGCAACTGATCTGGATTGACGCCCAAGATTAGTCCTATTCGCGCCGCAGAGTTCGGATCGGGCCATTCCAAGCCACGTTCCCACTTCCGGAGCTGCGTCTCAGGAACGGCAGCGCGTCTAGCGAGATCAGCTTGTGGTATTCCGAGAGCTAACCTCTTGGCTCGCATTTCAGTCGTGATTGGCATCGTTGTCAATGATACTCATAGTCATCTCAAAAGCAAATGGTTCCCGCCGAATATCAGCGAGAAAGAAAACTTCGCAGTCTTCGCTGCAACAGTGCCGAATCGAGCGTCTCGCATTCCCAAACAACCAGTACTGCGTAGCCTTCTCTACGGAGTTTCTTCACAACTTCAACGTCCCGGGCACTGTTCCTTGTGATCTTTTGCAACCAAGCCAGTCGGTTTCTAGTTGGGACTGTTGCTCGCGTGCAACCGCGATGGCCATGCCAAAAACAACCGTGCACCAGAATCGCCCACTTGTTGGCCTTGTGACAGAGGTCGGGCGTACCTGGCAGAGATCGAACATTTGCCCTGAAGCGAACACCGCTTTCGCGCAAGACGGAGCGCACTCGCTTCTCCGGACCAGTAGCGGATTGCTTTACGCGCTTCATGCGCTCGGAAGTCTTTCGATCAGTCCGCCATTTTCTCATCGTCTGGGACATAGGACCTCCCAATTTGGCACTCAATCATGGATTCGACGAAATGGATAACGATTTTGTACATTCCGATTAAAAAAAATGCCCTTCGAGGGAGCGAGCAACAATCCTCTGAATATAGGCTCTGGCACATCCAAGTACTGGTATATCTCTCCTTGTTGAAACTCGACTTCGAGCGTTCTTGTCTCAGGGTCGAATCCAATGGAGCGCAGGCTGCTGGACTGGACGTATGCCCGTTTCACCAAACTCCCACCCTTGAATCGTAACCCGACCCTTCTAATTGGCGGAACGACTCGACGCTCTCAAGTGAGCTCAGAAATCAGTATAAGGCGTCAGCACGAGCGAAGAAAGAGCGAGTTGCATTCAAAGATCGCGACATTTACAAACGAATGGTCTTAGACTCTGCGGGTGGAAAACATGAGGGCTGACGAGTAAAGGATGGGTACAGGGCCACTCGCGCGCTAGCACAGGAGCATTCTCAGGCGCGGCGGAGTTCGTCCAGCATGCGCTGCCTTAGGATGCTGTTGGCGCGGGTCTGGTAGCCTTTGCCTTGTTTCTTGAGCCAGGCGATTACGTCGGCGTCCAGGCGCATGGAGACGGCCTGTTTGAGCGGACGATAGAACCGGCCCCGCACCGCATCCTTCCACGCCCCGGGGACGGCTGCCCCAACATGGGCATCGTGCCGGAAAGGAAAGCAGGTTCCTCCACTACGCCGTCGCATTCGCTCCGGCTCCGGTCGGAATGACAATTTTTGTTTAGTTTGCTTGGAGCCAGAAAAGACATCAGGGGCGGAGTGCCCCATCCTCTCGCGCCTTGCGAACTGTGACCTTCCCCTCAGGATCATTCCGCCGACAGCAGCACTTCCGGGTGCTTATGGGCAATGGTCAGCAGCTTCAGCGTGGCTTCGCGAGGGCGGCGGACGCCTTGCTCCCAGCTCTCGACCGCGTTGAGGCTCACGTTGATGAGGCGGGCGAAGACGGCCTGGCTCACATGGAACGATTGCCGGATGGCGCGAATCTGTTTTGCCGTCAGCGGCTTTGGAGGCGGCGGCAATTGGCTTACGCGCACCGAGACTTTTTCTCCACGCTCGTAGGCCAGCGCTTCGGATAGAGACTGCTTCAGACCATCGAACATTTCCGACTTTTTCTTTTCCTGCTTGCGCTTCATGAATTCCCCCGTTTGCTTCGTTTGATCTCTTCCACCAGGCCGCGCAGAGCGTTGCGTTCCTCGCTGGACAAATCGGCCTGCTCGTTCTTGTCGAGCAAATACAGCAGATGAACGTGCGCCCGATCTTCAAGGTACAGGTACAGATAACGGAAGCCTCCGCGTTTCCCCTTGCCTCGCGCCGGGTTGGAGCAGCGTGCCTTGCGGATGCCTCCGAGGCCGCGAACAAGGTCTCCCAAGGACGGGTTCTTGAGCAGGTCGTCCTGGATGGAGCGCAACACTTCCAGCGCGCTGTCGCCAGCCAGCCGATGCAGGCGACGGGTAAATACGGCTGATTCGATGTATACCACTGTGAGGCATATACCACATAGTGGTAATGGAAATCAAGACTCTGAAGAGCCCGGCCCTGAGCTTAGCCGAAAGGGTCGGACGCGATGCTGCCGACGACTGCGGCCCAATACTTCCGGGCCGCCGGACCCATTCGACTCCCCTCGTTCCTCGGGTTCGCTCAGGGCAGGCTCTTGGGGGCGTCCGTCCTACACGACGATCGTGGGCCACTCGCGCGCTAGCACAGGAGCATTCTCAGGCGCGGCGGAGTTCGTCCAGCATGCGCTGCCTTAGGATGCTGTTGGCGCGGGTCTGGTAGCCTTTGCCTTGTTTCTTGAGCCAGGCGATTACGTCGGCGTCCAGGCGCATGGAGACGGCCTGTTTGAGCGGACGATAGAACCGGCCCCGCACCGCATCCTTCCACGCGCCGGGCGGGAGTTCGGGGATGTCGGTCGTATCGATCTCGTCGTCGGACATGGCGGCCAGAGCTTTCAGTTCCCTCTTTTGTTTTGGGGTCAGAGCCCGTCCCGCTCGTTTCAATTCCGCTTTTCTAGATGCCTTGCGCATAGATTCTCCGTTCCCGGCGCGTCGCCTTCCGAGCCGACAGGATGCGAATCACTTCCTCGTCGTCATCCCGATCAAGGCCCCGATCAAGATCCACATCGAGCGTGTGCGCGACTAGCAGCATGTGAATTCCGTTTACCATTCCGATGGTCTGGCAGCGCGGCTCGCCGTCGACCTCGCGGTCTTGCGTTGACACGCTTAAAGGATCGTCGAAGACCAGAATCGCGGTTTCGAAGCTGATGCCGTGTTTTTGCTGGTTGGCCCGGTTCTTCTGGTCGTCCCAGGTGAATTCCACGGCAACTCCACGTCATGGCGAATCTGTATATACAATAGCCGTGGTGTGGACAGAATGCAAGCGGCTGCGGCCCGATACTTCCGGGCCGCCGGACCCATTCGTCTCCTCTCGTTCCTCGGGTTCGCTCTGTCGAAAATCCCCACTTCTCGCGCAAAAAACGCGCGAGAAATGGGGCACCCGGCGGCCCGGAACTCAAGGTTCCTCCACTGCGCCGTCGCATTCGCTCCGGCTCCGGTCGGAATGACAATTTCTTTTAGTTGCTTGGCGGTCGGAATGACAATTTTTCTTGGTTTGCTTGGCGACTGGAAGGACATCACGGGCGGAGTAAGTGCCAGGCTTCGCGGTAGGGGTCGTAGAGGCCGGGTTTGGGGTCGCGTTGGCGGCGGAAGAGGAGGCTGGTGACTCCGTGGGTGGCGGCGAGGGGGAGGATGTACCAGGTATCTTCGGGGATGATGTAGGCGGCGAAGAAATCGATTTCGGAGGGGAGATAGGGGACGGCGCGTCCGTTGATGCGGCGGTGGGCGTTGATGCGGTAGAGGCCATTGAGGAGTTGGGTGGAACATTTCACCTGCACGCGCCAGAGGGGTGCAGTGGCGGGATAGTGAGAACTCCCTTCAGGGCCGCTGGTAGTGCCGGCAGGCACGGGGTCCCCTTCGGCAGGCTCAGGGCAGGCTTTCGACTGCGCCCGCCGGTTCGCTTCGCTCTCCGGCTGGCTCCGCTCAGGATGACATTTTTTTGGCGATGGCTCGGGATTTAGTTCGCGGGGGTCGAGGATGAAGTCGTAGCGTTCGCTGTCTCCGTAGGGCTTGGAGACGGCGAAGCCGAGGCCAGTGGCTTTGAGGGTGAAGGCGAGTTCGGCGAGTTCTCCGCGGCGCTTGGTGATGAGTTCGCGTTGGGCGGGAGGTGGGGTGGTGGGCGGCGGGATGGTCCTTGGGCGCGACGCTGGAGGGCGTCGGGTTCGAGGGCGCTTCCGGGGCATCGAAAAAGAGAAAAGGCGCGGGCTTTTGGGCCTGCGCCTTTATTTTATGTCTCTATATCCAGAATAGCATTTTGGATAGGGGTGAAGTCGCACGGATTTCGAATTTATTTTTCGTTCTGCTGCTATGAGTTAGGGGGATTTTATCAAGTTTGGGGTCTTGACAAGAATTTGGGGGCGATACATGAGTGCCGCGGGGACGGACGAATGCGTCCGTCCCTACGTGATTCACTGCCCGATTACGGTGTGACCGTGAAAGTCCCCTTAGCTGTGACTTTGCCGCCGGGGGTGGACAGGACGATGGCGCCCGTCTTGGCTCCCGTCGGAACACGGAACGACACCTGAGTATCGGAGTTCACGGTGTATGTGGTGACTTGCACTCCGCCTACGGTGATGCCGATGGTCTGGATCAGGCCGGAGCCGGTGAGGGTCACCGTGTCACCGACTTTTCCGCTCGCCGGACTGAACCCTGTCAGCAGAGGAGTGACGCGAAACACGGTTGAGCTGATGAGGTCGCCGCTGGCCATGTTGACTCTGACGAATCCGGTTTCTCCGGACGGAACCGTGGTGGTCATGAAGGTGTTGGACACTACGTGGAAGGACGCAAGGGTTCCGTTGAACTCCACGCTGGAAGCGCCGGAAAAGCCGCGGCCGAGGATTCCGACGGTCTTGCCCACGACTCCGCTGTTGGTGGAGAGTCGCAGGAAGGACGCAAGCCCGTCATTGAAGCTGTAGATCACGCCCTTGCCAGCGACACCGCCTCGCGTGGTCGTGCCATAGATCCTGCCGCTGGTGTGTTGTATGGGAGTAGCATAGGCCCCGACTCCGGAAGGGGTATCGAGGCTGTAGAGCAGCGAATAATCCCCGCCGGTGGTCAACTTGAAGATCACGCCGGCGCCGAAAGTACCACCCCAGATGGTGACGCCGTAGAGGTTCCCGTCCGCGCCGGCGATCAGGCCGGCAAACGCCTGGTATCCGCCAAGGGGATGGACGCCGTCGAAGTTGACCATGACGGTAAAGACTCCCGCGGGAGTGATTCGGTAAATGACTCCGGCGTTGGTGCTCCCTCCGGCCGTGGTGGTGCCATAGAGGTTGCCGTCCGAACCTTGTACCAGGCCGCCGATCGGATAGGAACCGTGCGGGCCGTCAAAGCTGTGGATCGTCGTGGTGGTGCTGCCGGTAATTCGGTAGATCGTGCCCGCAGACTTCGTGCCGCCAAATTCGGTGACTCCGTAAAAAGAGCCGTTGACTTGGACCAACGGGCCGAAAGTGGTCGCCGGAATCTTGGTGATGACCTGGAATACGCCTTGAGGGGACATCTTGTAGGCATATCCGGGGTACGACGTGCCGTAGAAATTTCCGTCCGCCCCGATCACGAGGGCCGATACAGGATAGCCACCATCGGCATTTCCCGTGAAGTCATAGAGGACGGTTAACACTCCGGCAGGCGTGATTTTGAAGATATTGCCGTAGCCATTGGCGCCGCCCTCCTCGCTGGTTCCGTAAAGATTGCCGTCGGCGCCAAGCGTCAGGCCTCCGACCGGCGTGCTTCCGTGTGTTCCGTCGAAGTTGTGAACAACGGTCAAAACGCCCGCCGGGGTTATTTTGAAAACCATGCCTTTGTTGGCGGTGCCTCCGGTGGAGGTGGTTCCGTAAATGAGGCCGTCGCGCCCTTGGGCCATCAGGGATGGGTAGGGCGGACAGCATCCGCCGGGAGTCCCGCCGAAGTCAAAAAGATCCTGGTAGGTTTGGGCGCTCACGGGCGGGCAGAAAACCGCCAGCAAAAGAAGAAACAGTACCAGCGTTGCTCCGCTCGAAAGCAGGAAGCGAGGCGATACCTGGTTGCGCAGATTGCAGTGGCCGGGAAAACGGGTGGCGGAAAGGGTCGATCGGGCGGTCATTAGTTTTCTCCTTGATCTGTTTTCTCCCGATCGTCCGCGCAAGATCGTGACGGGCGCAGATTTCGGCGCCATCACGGAACACGGGGATTCGGGGTAAATAGACTCAACTACGGAGGGGGACTAACTTGGCTCGCCCATAAGCTACTTTGTAGATGGGCGATTGTCAATACCGCTCGCCGCCGTCGCGGATTCGTGGTAATTTCAGGGCGCATTCGGCAGCAGGAGGGACTGGTATGCGGTGCTTGGGGATGATTCTGGCGCTGGTCTGCATGGTGGCGCCGGTGCCAGCGCAGGAGAAGACGGACGAGCGGCCGACTAATCCGAAGGCGCAGAAGACCTTCAAGGAAGGCCTGGAATATCTGAACCGGCGTTTGACGGATGCGGCACTGGACAGCTTTAAGAAGGCCGACAAGCAGGATGACGGTCATTGCCTGGCGTGCCAGAAACGGATGATCAAGTTCGGCATCGAACTGCACGATTGGAAGACCGCTGAGATTGGCGCGAGCGAGATGGTGGCGCAGGCGCAGGGTGCTAAGGGCCTCGCCCTGGCGCACTTCCAATTTGGCGCTGTGTTGATGAACGAGGGCATCGACAAACGTAAGGATGAATTGTTCGCTCGCGCCCACGAAGAAATGCTCAAGGCGCTGGCGTCAGTTGCGAACTTTCCCGCCGCGGTGTACTCCGACGGAATTGTACTGGCGCATCTGAAACAGGATGACGCAGCCAAGACACGCTTCGAGGAGTTTGTGAAACTGCGTTCCGAGGATGATCCCGACCGGCAGCGCGCCCTGCGTTACATCAGCCAACCCGATCTGGCACGGGCGAGAATGGCGCCGGCCTTCGCGGTCACGACCACGGACGGTCAGCGCGTTTCGATGGACGACCTGGCGGGGAAGGTGGTACTGCTCGATTTCTGGGCGACCTGGTGCGGCCCCTGCCGTGAAGCCCTGCCTCACATGCAGGAAATCGCCAAGAAATTCAAGGGACAGCCGCTGGTCGTACTCAGCGTCAGCCTCGACACCGACGAGGAGAAGTGGAAGGAGTTCATTACTAAACACGAAATGACCTGGCTGCAATACCGTGACGGCGGTTTCACCGGGCCGATCGCGAAGATGTTTGGCGTGGAGGCGATTCCCCACACTTTCACCATCGACGCCGATGGCGTACTGCAGGATGAGCACATTGGCGACGCTTCGATCGAAGGGAAACTGAAGAAGCTAATAAGCCGCGCACAGGCGTTGCAGACGACGGCCAAGCAAGCGCAATAGAAGCAGCCTCAATGGGTATCGAGGTCCGCTTCGTCCGCTTGCAACGTCCGGGCCGTCGCTGCTCCGCGTGTTGGACTTCCGGAACTTGGAACCGCAGCCGCAAAACTATCCGGCCCGTCCGTCCTTCCCATGCAACACTTCTTGAACTTCTTACCGCTTCCGCAAGGGCATGGCAAGTTTCGTCTGGGCGCGTCTTTGGCGGGAACGAGCACGGTTGAAGTTGCCTTTAATTCTATTCCACGCCTAATCCAGACAACACTTCTTCCAGCAATCCCGCATCGATGCTCAGTCGCCGGCCGTGCGTCTTCACGTCTTCCAGTTCATCGAAGGCGCGGAAGAGACGCATCTTGACAGCCGCATATTGCTCGGCATCGCTCAACGGACGACCGTGCTTCTGGCTCCATGTATCCCGGGCACCATCGGAAAGAAACACGCTCACCGCATAAGTGAGTTTGCGGTCTGAGGTTACGTCAAATATAAATTCGATGGCTGGCGCTTCGGGATCGTCGGCCAGCGCCGCACGCTTGCCCACGAAGTAGTACTGGTAAACGTATCCCTGAGCCCCGGTGTAGGTCTTCAGGCGGCGGATGGGAGCGTTGGGGGACATGGGGTCATTATCGAACGGAAGCTGCTGTTTTGTCGTCGGCGGATCCTACTGCGGATCGGCATTGATCGACGGCGTTGACGGGGCAAGTTCTTGAGTGGCTCGACGCGGACCACCACGCAAGCGGTTGAAAACTAAAGAGTCACTCCTCGGACTCAATCTCCCACGCATCCTGCCGATATTTCCTAAGAAGAAGCTCGCATGCATCTGCCATGGTTCTGGATTGCTCTCGGGGCGCTCGCCATCCTGGTTCTCTACCAGCAGTTCCGGATTTTGCGGATTCACCGGCAGGCGAAGAAACAGGAAGAGCTGTTCCAGATCGTTACTGAAAACGCGGCTGACATGATCGCCCTGGTCGACGTGAAAGGACATCGCCTGTACAACAGTCCGGCCTACAAAAGAATTCTCGGCTACTCGGCCGCGGAACTGGGAGAGACTTCGGCGTTCGAGCAGATTCATCCCGACGATCGCTTTCGCGTTCTGGAAGCGGCCCGGGAGGCGCGCGAGAGCGGAGTCGGAAAGCAACTCGAATATCGCATCAAGCATAAGGATGGGAGTTGGCGCGTGCTGGAATCCTTGGCCAGCACTATTCGCAATTCGGAGGGACAGGTCGCGAAGCTGGTCATTGTGAATCGCGACATCACGGAGCGTAAGCGGGCAGAGCAGCAACTCGAGCACAACTTATTTCATGATCCTTTGACGGGACTGCCCAACCGGCGGCTGGTGCTCGACCGGCTGCAAAACGCATTCGTGCGCGCGCGGCGGGACTCCGGCCGCCAATATGCTCTGTTACTCGCCAACCTCGATCACTTCAAGGTATTCAACGAGACTATGGGCACGGGAGCGGGCGATCAGGTGTTGCAGGAAATTGGGCGCCGGCTCGGAACATGCATGCGGCAAGACGATACCGTTGCGCGCGGCGAGCGCGGAACGGAGCCGCTTCTGTCACGCCTGGGCGGAGATGAATTTACCATCCTGCTCGATTCTGTGGGCGATCCCAGCGACGCCATGCGGGTGGCCAAGAGAATTCTCGAAGCGGTGGCCGAGCCGTTTCATGTGGGTACGCGGGAAGTGCGGGCGTCGGTAAGCGTGGGCATCGCGCTGAGTTCCGAGGAGCAGGAACGGCCCGAAGACATTTTGAAGGATGCCGATGTGGCCATGCGCCGCGCTAAGGCGCTAGGCGGCTCGCGTTGCGAAGTCTTTGACCAGGCCATGCACACGCGTGCGGTCGGCCGGTTGCGGCTGGAAGCCGACTTGCGCACGGCGATTGCCGAGCGCCAGTTCCGAGTTCACTACCAGCCCGTGGTGCGGCTCGATACGCGCCGCACCGTGAGTCTAGAGGCTTTGCTGCGCTGGGAGCATCCCACGCAGGGACTGATTTCTCCGTATCGGTTCATCGATGCGGCGGAGGACAGCGGCATCCTGGTTTCCATTGGGCACTGGCTCATGCTGCAGGCGTGCCGGCAATTGCGGGAGTGGGAAGTGAACCACCTTTCCGAGCAGCCGGTAAATGTTACGGTGAACGTTTCGGCGCGGCAGTTTGCCGACGCTCGCCTAGCCAGCGACATTCAGAGCGCGCTGCAAGAGACGGGATTGGATCCTTCGCGGCTGCAACTGGAAATGACGGAGAGCGTCGCGGCCGCCGATCCGAAACTTACGGTGACCGTGCTCTCCCACCTCAAGCATATGGGAATTGGCGTGATCCTCGACGATTTTGGAATTGGATCGGCGTCGCTGCGGGGACTGTGGCAGTTCCCCGTCGACTCGCTGAAGATTGACCGGTCGCTGGTGCGGGAGATGCAGACCGATCGCGCGTCGTCCGACGTGGTCGAGTTGATCGTCACGCTGGCTCATAAGATGAAGCTGCGATTGATTGCGGAAGGTATCGAGACGGCGCGGCAAGTGGAACGGCTGCGAGAATTAGGGTGCGAATTTGGGCAGGGTTATTACTTCTCTCAACCGCTTGACCCGAAGGCGGCGCAGCAGTTCTTGCGGCAGCAGGTTGCGCCGAAGGCCAGCGGAGCCGCGACATGAAGCGAAAGCAGACTTCAGATTTCAGATTGTTGATTTCAGATTTCGAAGTGACTGGGGAGCCAGAGCACCGCCAAACGAGAGGTTTTCAATCTACAATCTGAAATCTTCAATCTGAAATCTTTCCGCTACCTTACGCCGTTTCCCGGCGAGACGACTCTTCCATATTCCGTGGCGCGGCTCAGGCGGTCGAACATGCGCCAGGCTTCGAGCGAGACTTTGCGGATGGCTTCTTCGCCCTCGCGCTCGTTGCGCAGGAACGACGTCATCACACAAATCACGTAAGGACGGCCTTCGACGAAAACGATGCCGGAATCGTTGCGCACCGCTTCCAGCGCCCCCGGCTTGTCGGCGACTTTGAGGTCGGCGGGAAGATCGCGCGGAATCCACGAGTCTTTGTTCGTGCTCAACATCTTGAAAAAATCGGCGGTCGATTGTTTGTTCAACACCTTGCCGCGATAGATCGCATCGAGCAGGGTCATCATTTCGTGCGGCGTAGAAATATTTTCGCGGCCTTCTTTTGCGGCCTGCAAGTCCATCATCTTGCGGCGCAGGCGGGTGTGGGTGAGGCCGAGCGAGTCGAGCATGGCATTCACGTTCTGCGTCCCGACGCGGTCGATCAGCACGTTGGTTGCGGCGTTGTCGCTGACCGCGACCATCATCGTGGCCAGATCGCGCAGCGTAAGGCGGGTCACGCCGGGAGTCAGGCCGTTCATGATATCGCTGTCGGGAACGAGATCGGACGACTGGACCGTGTAGAGATCGGTGAGCTTGAGCTTGCCCTGCTCCGCTTGCAGGTAGAGATTGGCGAGCACGGTGATCTTGATGGAACTGGCCTGCGCGAAAACCTCGTCCTCGTGCAAAAGAAAATGATCGCCGGTGTTGAGATCTTCGATGGCGAGCCCCATCACGCCGTCGAGATGCTGATCGACCTGATCAATGCTGGCTTCTAACTTCTGCCAGAGAACTTTTTGTTTGCCGGCGGACGGCGCGGCGGTCTGGGCCATGCATGTTGCGACGAATAGCGCGTAACAGAGAAAGAATTTCACGGGACGGTTCTCCTGACGGCGGGATTGTAGCAGCCGGAATTCTTATTGACTCCGAAAGTCGAGGCGGCGCCCGGCGGACGGGCGAGGGCGCCCGTCCCTCCACGACTCCCTGCTTCAGCCATCGATTCTGGCTTCGCGCAGTTGCTTCACGGCGGTCTCGGAGCTGACCGGCGAATAATATACCTCTTTGAAAGTGTAGGACCGCGCCTTGGAGCTGATCACTGGAAGAATCTCGATGTGCCAGTGGTAGTCGTCGTCAATTGTCTTCCAGTAGCCGAGATTTTTCGAAGGATGGATGCTGCTGGGCGAGGTGTGCAGCGCGAGATGAAAATCCTCGGTAATGGACCGCACGCGCTGCAAGGTGCGGCGCAGTAATGCCGCAAGGTTTACGCGCAGGCCGGGCTTGTTCAATCCCGTGCGCTCGAACGACGCGTCGTGATTGCGGGGCATGATCCAGGTTTCGTAGGGGACGCGCGGCGCGTACGGGCAGACCGCGAGATAGTCGCCGCGCACTTCGACGACGCGCTGGGCCTGACGCTCCTCCTGTTGAATGATGTCGCAGAAAACGCAGCGCTCCTTGGCCACAAAATATTCGCGGCCGGCGCGTAGCTCGTAGAGCACACGCCGCGGCACGAACATGGTGGCGGTGATTTGCGAAGTGGGATGACTGAATTCCTGCCCGGCGTTCTTGCCGTAGTCCTTGAACAGGCTGACGTATTTCACGCGCGGGTCGCGCTTGAGATCGAGAATGCGCTCGGCCGCGAGGCGAAGGAAGTGTCCAATTTCCTCATCACTTGCGTTCCACAGATGGCGGTCGTGGCGCGGGTTCTCGACCAATACCTCGTGGGCGCCGACGGCATGCATGCGGTCATAAATGCCATCGCCGCGGCGGCCGGGCTCGCCTTCAATGCGATAGAGCGGCGTGGGGTGCACCACCGCGCGCGCCGACCACGGAACTCCGGGAGCGTTGGGCGAGTTCGCCACGACCTGCAGAGTTGCCGCAGTATCGGCGCAAAAACGGCAGGCTGAGTCGGGACGCGGCGCGGATTCGGAAGGATCGTCGCCGGTGATGACCCAAGAGCGCGTGATGGGATCCTTGCGGAGTTCCATATTATAAGGCGAACACAGCAAAGGAGAACATCGGGAGCGGACCGGAGTCAACCGCGATTTCCCGCGATAATTTCCCGCCAACGCATGCGAAATGCCGCAGAAGGCAAGCGGCGCGCTTTGTTATAATCCGCGGAAGCCCGCCCGGATCCCGACGAGCCTGATCCGACCAGGTGATCCGACCAGGAAGATGACCGAGCCCTCCACTCCGCTGATGCGGCAGTATGCCGCGGTCAAGAAAGATCATCCCACCGCACTCTTGTTTTTCCGGCTGGGCGACTTCTACGAATTGTTCTTCGACGATGCCGTGGTGGCGTCGAAAGAGTTGCAGATCACGCTGACCTCCCGCAATAAAGAAAAAGGAATCGCGATTCCCATGTGCGGCGTGCCCTATCACGCGGCCGAGGGGTACATCGGAAAGCTGATTCGCAAGGGATTCAAGGTCGCGATTTGCGAGCAGGTGGAAGATCCACGCTTCGCCAAGAAACTGGTACGGCGGGAAGTGACGCGGGTGGTCACGCCAGGAACGGCGGCGGATTCGTCGCTGGGGTCAGACGAAAATAATTTTCTGGCCGCGATCGCGCAGGTGGGAGAGCGCGTGGGATTTGCGGCGCTGGATGTTTCTACCGGGGAATTTCGGGCCACGGAATTTTCGGGTGAGGACGCGCTGCGGCGAGTGCAGGAAGAACTGGAACAACTGCGGCCGAAGGAATTGCTGTATGGGTCGGCGGCGCCGTTGTTTGAGAGTGCTGGCAGCGCGAAGGAACCCTTGCCGAGCTTCGCTCGGCCGGAGAACCGGGGGCGGCTGTCCCCACATGCTTCAGCACCGCAGCCGCGGGCTGCAGGAATTAGTTGCACTGAGACTCCGCTGGATGATTGGATTTTCGCGCCCGATCACGCGATCCCTCTACTCGAGAATCACTTTGGCGTTCTGTCGCTGGAGGGATTTGGGCTGGCGGGGCGAACGGCGGCGGCCAGCGCGGCGGGAGCGATCCTTTATTACGTGCGCTCGACACAGCGCGGATCGCTCGATCACGTGGATCGCATTGGATGGTATGAACGGCAGAATTGCCTGGTGCTCGATGTGGTCACGGTGCGCAACTTGGAATTGATCGAACCGCTGTTTGCGGGTACGGATGCGGGAGTGACTTTGTTGCGGTCGATTGATGCGGCGGTCACGCCGATGGGCAAGCGGCTGCTGCGGGCGTGGCTGCTGCGGCCATCGCTGGACCTGAGCGAGATCAATGCACGGCTAGACTCAGTCGAGGCGGGAGTAAAGAATATTGTCGCGCGCGAGGAGTTGCGGCGCGCGCTCGACGGCGTGCTCGACCTCGAAAGGCTGTTGAGCCGGGTCACGCTGGAGACTGCGAATCCCCGCGATGTGCTGGCTCTGGCCGCGTCGCTGGCCAAGATTCCCGCAGTCAAGGCGGCGTTGGGACGCCTGAACGCTTCGCGCCTCGCGGTGCTACAGAATGCACTCGATGAACTGGCCGACTTGCGTGGACATATAGAGACAACGATCGTGCCCGAGCCGCCGCTTACTTTCGCTGACGGCGGCGTGATCGCGGCGGGCGTCGATCGTGATCTCGACGAACTCCGCGAACTATCGCGCAACAGCAAGCAAGTGCTGACGCAGATCGAGCAGCGAGAACGCGGACGGACGGGAATCTCGTCGCTGAAGGTAAAGTTCAATTCCATTTTCGGCTACTACATTGAAGTCTCGAAGCCTAACCTGCATCTGGTACCGCAGGACTACGAACGCAAGCAGACGCTGGTTGGAGCGGAGCGCTTCACCACGCCGGAGTTGAAGGAGTACGAGGCCAAGATTCTCGACGCGCAGGAGAAGATTGTCGAGATCGAGCGGCGCCTGTTTACGCAACTGCGCACAGCGATTGCAGGCGAGGCGAAGCGCATCCGGCAGACGGCGCTGGCGCTGGCGGAAGTTGACGTGCTGGCGTCGATGGCGCACATTGCGGCGCTGCGCAATTATTGCCGTCCGCAGTTTGTGGAAGCGAGGGACGCTGGTGAGTTAGAGATTATTGAAGGCCGGCATCCTGTGATCGAGCAACAGGAAATGGCGGGGGGCAGCGAGCGCTTCGTGCCCAACGATCTTTATTTGAACGGCGACACGCACAATATTCTGCTGTTGACCGGGCCGAACATGGGCGGCAAGTCGACTTACCTCCGGCAGACGGCGCTGATCGTGATTCTGGCGCAGATGGGATCGTTTGTTCCGGCGCGGACGGCGCGGCTGAGCGTCGTCGATCGAGTGTTCACGCGCATCGGAGCAAGCGATAATTTGGCGCGCGGCCGCTCGACCTTCATGGTCGAAATGACGGAGACCGCGGCGATCCTGCACACGGCGACGGCCCGATCTTTAATCTTGCTGGATGAAGTTGGACGCGGAACGTCCACTTACGACGGACTCGCGATTGCGTGGGCCGCGGTGGAGTATCTGCATGCGCGGGTGCGGGCGAAGACTTTGTTCGCAACGCATTATTTTGAACTGACGGAGCTGGCGGAACAACTGGCTGGGGTAAAGAATTACCACGTGTCGGTGAAGGAGACCGGAAGCGGAATTGCGTTTCTCCGGAAAGTTGAACCCGGCGCGGCCGACCGGAGTTACGGCATTGAAGTTGCCAAGCTGGCGGGACTGCCGCATGAAGTTGTGGTGCGGGCGCGCGAAGTCTTGACTGAGCATGAGTTTGCCGAAGCGCAGGCGACGGCGCATCTTTCTCCAGGGGCAAATCCACCGGCGGCGCAGTTGACGATTTTTACCCCCCTGTCGCAGCGGGTGCTGGACAGGTTACGGGAAGTGGATTTGAATCGGCTGACTCCGCTGGAAGCGCTGAATCTGCTGGCGGAGTTGAAGAAGGAAATCTAACCACAGAGGACACGGGGAAATTCTGCTCCGTCGCAAATGGCGCGCAACGCTCAAGGCATCGAAAACATCGGGCAGTTGCTGATCGTTGGCTTCGACGGCGCGGAGATGACGCCGCGCGTCGCTTCCCTGCTCACGCGACTGCAGCCGGCGGGCGTGATCCTGTTTGCGCGGAATATCAAGAATCCGGAGCAGACGTGGCGTCTGCTGCGCGAATGCCAGAAGTGCGTGGCCACGCCGCTGTTCACGTGCGTCGATCTTGAGGGTGGGACGGTCGACCGCTTTCGCGACGCGCTGGGCGCGACACCATCGGCGGCGGAAGTATTTGCGACCGGCGAACGCAAACTTTTTCGGAAGCATGGGCAGATCATCGGCGAGAACTGCCGCGCGCTGGGATTCAATGTCGATTTCGCGCCCGTGCTCGACTTGGCGTTTGAGGCATCGCGCAGTGTGATGAGCTCGCGGAGCGTATCGGCCGATCCGCGAGAGACTGCGACGTATGCTCGCGAATTTCTCGCCGGGCTGCGAAACGCAAAAGTGCTGGGATGCGGCAAGCATTTTCCCGGGCTCGGGGAGGGCAAGCTCGACAGCCATCATGAATTGCCAGTCATTGATAAGTCTTTAAAGAGCCTATGGGCTGAAGACCTGCTTCCCTACCGGACCCTTCGCCGGCAATTGCCGATGGTGATGATCTCCCACGCAGCGTATCCGCAAGTCACTCGCGATCGGACGCCGGCATCTCTCTCAAAGAATTGGATCACTGACGTTCTTCGCAAGAAAATTGGCTACCGGAATCTGATCGTGTCGGACGATCTGGAGATGGGCGGAGTGTTGTCGGCGGCACCGATCGGGGAGGCGGCGGTGGAGTTCATTCGCGCGGGCGGGGATTTGTGCCTGATTTGCCATCGGGAAGACTACATTCTTCAGGCACATGAGGCGCTCATTAAGACTGCCGAGCGAGATGCGAAGTTTGCGCGGGGGGTGGCGGAGGCGGGGCGGCGAGTGCTTGCGTTCAAGAGAAAGAATATCAAGACGCTGCATGCGGGAAAATCACCTTCGAAGGCAACCGTTGAGCGGCTCACGCGGCGGTTGTGGGAGTTTGGCGAGCATGTGCGGCTGGAGCCCTTCAGCCGTGAGGCAGACAAACGGCGGTCGCGCGCATGAAGAAGGCCTCGCCGAAAACAATAATCGTCGCCGGAGTGATGAGTGGAACTTCCGCCGACGGAATTAATGTGGCGCTGGTGCGGATCGGTACTTCGCGCTCACGCTCCAGAGGAATAGGTGCTTCCGGCAGTGGCGGACAGGAGTGTCCGCCCCACACGGTTCAATTGCTGGGCCACGCTGAGTACTCTTATCCCTCGAAAGTTCGCGCGGCGGTGCTCGCCGCGATGAATGCGGAGCGAGCAAGCGTGGGCGATCTCTCCCGACTCAACTTTCTGTTAGGCGAGTTATATGCCGATGCTGTGCTCGCAACCGAGCGCCAATTTCGACTGAAGGCTGATCTCGTGGGTTGCCATGGTCAAACGCTTTACCATCAGGGCGAGCCGCTGGTTTTTCTCGGGCGGAGGGTTGCAGCGACCTGGCAGACGGGAGAAGCCGCTGTCATTGCTGCGCGAGTGGGCGTGCCTGTGGTTTCAGATTTTCGTCCAGCGGATCTCGCGGCGGGCGGCAAGGGCGCGCCCCTGGTTCCTTATCTTGATTATTTGCTGTTTCGCGATGCGAAGATCGGGCGGATCGTGCAGAACATCGGTGGTATCGCGAATCTCACGGCGATTCCGGCGGGCGCGGATGCGAGCGAGGTGCAGGCCTTCGATACTGGGCCCGGAAATATGGTGATCGACGCGGTCACGGAGAAACTCTTTGGGAAGCGGTTCGACCGCAATGGCGCGATTGCGTCGTCGGGGGTCGTGATCGATTCCGTTATCGATCGGATATTGCGGGGAAGGTTCTTTCGGGTTCAACCACCGAAGACTGCGGGCCGTGAGGAATTCGGACGCGAGTTTGCTCGGGAATTCTTGCGGCTATGTGGGCGGGCTCGAAAGGAAGATGTGGTCGCCACGGCCACGGCGTTGACGGCGCGCTCTATCGCCGACGCGGTGCGGCGGTTCGTGATTCCGAGATCGGGCTTGGCGGCGAAGTATTCTTTTCGCGAAATGATTTTTTCCGGCGGCGGCGCCAAGAATGGCGAACTTGGTCCGCAAGTTGGCGGAATCGATCGGGCCGCTCGGAATCAAGTTGCGCAGCTCTGATGAGTTCGGCTTGCCTTCGGAGGCCAAAGAGGCCGTTGCCTTCGCGGTGCTGGCGTATGAGACCTGGCATTGCAGGCCCTCGAATGTTCCGTCTGCTACGGGCGCGAGACAAGCGGCTGTGCTGGGGAAGATTTCGTATGCGTAGGAGTGCAACGTTAGGCGCTGGACGTCGAAATCCCCACCCTTCGGCAAGCTCAGGGCAGGCTTTCTCGCGCAAAGAACACGCGAGAAATGGGGCACACAGCTCGGACTGGGACGGCCGAGGTCCAAGGTCTGAGGTCCGATGCCGGATCGAGCGAGGTCTATCCTTCTTGTTCTGCACGGCTGCGATACTGACATTGCTCTCCTGCTCCGCCAAACCTGACCCGAACACGCTGGTCATGATCATCGAGTCGAGCCCCACGAATCTGGATCCTCGGGTGGGAATCGACGCGCAGTCGGAACGGATTGACAGCCTGATTTTCGACTACTTGCTGGCGCGCGATGAACAATTGAATGTGGCGCCCAGCCTGGCTGAGCGCTGGGAGGTACCCGATCCGCTGACTTATATTTTTCATCTGCATCGTGGCGTGAAGTTTCATGACGGACGCCCGCTGACGGCTCGCGATGTGAAGTGGACTTTCGATTCCCTGCTGACGGGAAAGATTCGCAGCACTCGAGCGGGAGCGTATCGTCTGGTGGATCGCGTCGACGCGCCGGATGAGTTCACCGTGATTTTTCGCATGAAAGAAACGGATGCCGCGATACTGTGGAACCTCTCCGAAGGAGCGGTGGGGATTGTGCCTTACGGCAGCGGCGATGAGATGACGCGGAATCCTATCGGGTCAGGGCCGTTCAAGTTTGTCAGCGCGGAGACCGATCGTGAGGTTGTCATCGAACGCAACGATGAATACTGGGGCGAGAAGCCGAAACTGGCGCGAGTGCGATTTGCGGTGGTGCCGGACGCGACCACGGAGGCTCTCGAGCTGCGCAAAGGCAGTGGCGACATCGCCGTTAATTCGCTGACGTCAGATACGGTGCTCACGCTGGCCCGAGAGCCGTCACTGGCGGTCGAAATCGCGCCGGGAACAGAGGTGCAGTATTTGGGATTCAATCTGCGCGATCCGATTCTGAGGAATGTCCGGGTGCGGCAGGCCATCGCCTATGCGCTGGACCGTCGGCCGATGATCGAATATTTGTGGCGCGGCGAAGCGGAGCCGGCGCGCAGCGTTCTTCCCCCACAAAGTTGGGCTTACGACGGCCACGTAGCGTCGTATGATCACGATCCTGCGAAGGCGAACCAGTTGCTCGACGCAGCGGGATATCCTGTGGTGAACGGAGTACGTTTCCACATCACCATGAAAACTTCGACCACCGAGAGTACGCGCCTCATGGTAGCGGTCATGCAACAGCAGTTGCGCGAAGTTGGAATCGCCCTCGATATTCGCAGCTTCGAGTCGGCCACGTTCTTTTCCGACGTGCAGCACGGGGCGTTTCAAATGTACGGGCTGCGCTGGATTGGAGGAAACGAGGATCCGGATATTTTCGAGTACGCGTTCCACTCGTCGAGGTTTCCGCCCAATGGTGCAAACCGCGTCTTCTACTCAAATCCGAAAATTGATGCGCTGATCGACAAGGGCCGCCGTGAAGTCGACCCGAGCGTGCGCAAGCCGATTTACGCCGAGGTGCAGCGCATTCTGGCCGACGACCTGCCTTACGTGAATCTCTGGTATTTGGACAACGTGCTGGTGCACACGCGCCGGGTGCGCAATTTGAAGTTGAATCCGGCGGGAAACTACGACTTTCTCCGCACGGCCGAACTGGAATCCCGAAACTGAAACGACACCGTCACTGCCCATCATTATTGCGTTGCGCGCCTCGGCAGAAGGAGCATAATCGAAGGGAAGACGTGGTCTGCGCGGAGGGTCTGCGCGGAGGAGTCCCGTGGCGTGTGGTGCGGCTAGACTCGGGTGTTTCTTCCTTGCGGTTTGCCTGAATTTGTTTACGGCCTTGCCAGTTGCCGGTCAGCAGTCACTCGAAAGTCAGCAAGACACTCAGGAAGTTCCCTCCCAATTCAACCTGGACATGACGACCGCAGCTCGCCTGCGGCCGCAGCTCCTGGCACAGAGCAATGCCCCCGCAGGGCGCTATGCCATCGGCGGGCTCGTATTCGAAAGACTGGTGGAATTGGTTCGCGGAGCGCCAGGCAACAAGTTCGCATGGCAGATGCGAATCGTCGACGATGGTCAGCTCAACGCGTACTCGTCGCCGGATGGAACCGTTTATGTGGAGACCGGTCTGGCGCAGCTGGCCGGGCAGAGCTCCGGACTTTGGGCGGCGATCCTGTCGCACGAGATCGCTCATGTGGTGCGGCGAGACTGGGCTCGGCGTTATCTGTACCAGAAGCGTCTGGAGAGCGGGAATACTCCGGCCATCGTGCTGGGCGATCCGAGTCTGCCTTCGGCGTCCTTTGCGGACGAGGAGAAAGCCTCCGCCGACATGGGCCGATTCTGCCGTCAGATGGAACTGGATGCCGACCGTGAGGGTCTGATGCTGATGGCGCGCGCGGGGTATCATCCCGACTTCGTGCCGGCGCTACACCACCTGTTGCACGCGCGGGGCATTGGTGCGAAGAGTGCATCGCTGTACGCGATGCATCCTTGCTGGGAAGAGCGCGACCGCGAGTTGAGCCGCGCCTATGTCGAAGCGAGCATTGAATTCGGACATCTCTGGCCGGAGTGGTACGCCTCGCCGGGCGGCAATCCGCCGATCGTGGTGTTTGCGGAAGAACCAACGGTCAAGAAGAACAGCTCGAAGGAGTGGGAGATTCGGGTTCCCATGCGCTGCCAGAATCTGGCGGGCGCGGTCGAGGTGGTGCTGCACGCCGGCCCAACGGGTACGAAGATCCGGCACGCCGGTCGCCTGCCGGAAATCGATCGCCTGCCGGACTCGGACGAGCGCGGGGTGGATTCTGACGTTCGCCAGCTGACTGGTTGCACCTCGCCCAAGACCACGGTCACTTTCAGTCTCGCGGACCCTTCCGCTCGACTACGACCCGGCACACAGTGGACCGACGTTTACGTCCTCGACGCGTGGGGCGCGGTGCTCACCCGCTCGGATTTCCCCAAGCTGCCGCGCTGAGACTCGATCCGCTCGAAGTCCCTATCCCTTAGCCCGATGGAAACAAACAGGAAGAAGAACCGGTCCGGCGAGGGGCGTGTGGTCCGCGTGTTACCATCAAATTTCGTCCTGACAACATGCGGATTCTTTTCATTGGCGACATTTTTGGACGGCCGGGACGGAATATTGTCAAAGACCGGCTGCCGGGAATTGTTCGCGATCACGCGATTGATCTGGTCATTGCCAACGGTGAGAATTCCGCGGCCGGCTTCGGCATTACCCCCGCGCTCGCCGAGGAACTCTTCGAACTCAATATCGATGTCATTACCACCGGCAACCACGTCTGGGACAAGCGGGAGATCGTCGACTACTTTCAGATGGTCGAGGGCAACGGGCACGGACCGGCGCGGCGCGTGCTGCGGCCGGCAAATTATCCCGCCGATATGCCGGGCTGGGGCCTGTATCAGGGTTTCAAAGGAAAAATCCCTTACGCCGTGATCAACCTGCAGGGGCGAGTGTTCATGGCATCGAATGACGATCCTTTCCGCACCGCCGATCAGCTTTTGAAGAAGATCGAGGCCAAGGTGATTCTGGTGGATATTCACGCCGAGGCGACGTCGGAAAAAATCTCGCTGGGCTGGTATTTGGACGGGCGCGTCAGCGCTGTGGTCGGCACCCACACGCATGTGCCCACGGCGGACGAGCGGGTTCTGCCCAACGGCACGGCGTATGTGACCGATGTTGGCATGACGGGGCCTTATGACGGAGTAATTGGCGTGAAGAAGGAACTGGTCGTGGGCAAGTTCCTGAATGGAATGCCGGTGCGCTTCGAGCCTGCGACCGGGGACGTGCGGCTGTGCGCGGTCGTGATCGACTGCGACGAGAAGACTGGCAAAGCGCGCGGCATCGAGCGGCTGATGTTGTCGTAGGGACTAGCCTCGATTCCTTGCCAGGCGGCGGGCTCTGCAAGACCGGGAAAATCCTTCGTTCTGTTGATGCATACCCGGGCGTCGAACCAGTTTGCAACCGAAGGTACGAGGTCCATTGGCGTGACCGGAACTCGCGGAATCCCAGTTAGAATCAAACGCATGCGACAGGCCGCCCTCATCATCGCAATCGGAGTTCTGGCGGCAAGCTTGGCCGTGCCTGGGTTCGCCGGCGGTGCCGACGCACCCCCTCCTCCTGACATTTCCTGTGGCAACGGAATTCCGGGCGGCGTCAATTGCGTCGTCACCAAGCAGGAGCGCAAGGAGGCGCACGGCTACTATGCTCGCGGAGTGAAACTCGAAGGCCAAAACCATCTCGAAGAAGCGTTTGACCAGTTCGATCATGCCGCGCGGTTGGTGCCGCGGGATCGGCAATTTCTGACTGCCCGCGAACTGGTGAAGGCGCAAATGGTTTTTAACCACGTCGAGCGCGGAAACGCTCTGCTGTCGGAAGACTCGCGCGCGCAGGCCGCGGCGGAATTTCGCGCGGCGATCGAACTCGATCCCGAAAACCAGTTTGCGATCGAGCGGCTGCAGGAAGCAAATCGCGCATCCGAGCGCGAATTACCCAAAGTCCCGCCCGCCGGGCTTGCCTTCGCCAGCCAGATCAAGATTGAGCCCAAGAATGCGCTGGCCACGTTCCATTTCAGTGGAAATGTTCGCGGACTGTTCACGGAGCTGGCCGCAGCTTACGGAGTGACCGCTGAATTTGACGAGACCGTAAAAAGCCGGCAGGTGGTGTTCAACGTCGACAACGTGGACTTTTTCACCGCCGTGAAACTGGCGTGCCAGGTCAGCAAATACATGTGGACGCCCCTCGATACGCATGAGCTGCTGATCGCGGACGACACTCCGGAAAACCACAAGCAGTTTGACCGCATGTCGTTGGGGACGTTTCTTCTGCCGCCGCATTCCACTCCGCAGGAATCGACCGAAGTAATTAACACCCTGCGCACCATGTTCGATCTGCGCTTTATCACCTCAGGACAGACTTTGGATTCGGTGCTGATTCGCGCGCCTTCGCAAATTCTCGATGCCTGCGACAAGCTCCTGGGCCAGCTCAATAACCAACCTCCGCAGGTGATGATCGAAGTTCGCGTTCTGCAGATCGACCACCAACTCATGCGCAACATTGGGCTGCATGTTCCCAATACTTTCAACCTGTACAACATTCCCGCCGCGACGCTGGCGGGGCTCGGTGGCCAGAACCTGCAGCAGCTGATCAACCAGCTCATTTCTTCGGGTGGCATTAATCAGGCGGGCGGAACAGCCCTCTCAGGCCTGCTGGCGCAGCTGGGCGGGCAGGGCAATTCCATCTTCAGCCAGCCGCTCACCACGTTCGGCGGCGGGCTTACCTTCATGGGCTTGAGCCTTGACCAGTTGACCACCTCGCTGGCGGTCAATGAATCGTGGGTGCGCAGCCTGGAGCACCTGACCATGCGCGCCAACCAGGGGAGCGACGCCACGGTGCATATTGGCGAACGGTATCCGATCGAGAATGCCAGCTACGCACCGATCTACAACTCGCCGGCGATCTCGGCGGTTCTAGGGAATCAAACCTACGTTCCCCCCTTCCCATCCGTGAGCTATGAGGACCTGGGCTTGAATGTGAAGGCGAAGCCAACCATCCACCGCGATGGCGACGTGAGCATGCACCTCGAACTGCAAATACGGGCGCTCACTGGGGGTTCCGCCAATGGTGTTCCGGTGATCTCGAATCAGGAGTATCAGGGCAACATCAATCTGAAAGATGGGGAGCCGGCGGTGGTGGCCGGCCAGGTATCGCGGACCGAGTCACTTGCGATGACCGGAATCCCAGGGTTTGGCTTCCTGCCTATCCTCAATCAGGCCATGGTGAACAACACTAAGCAAACGGAAGACGACGAGCTCATGATTGTGATTACTCCGCATGTGCTGTCCAATATCGAAGCGAACACGCCTGAGATCTGGATGAGCGAGAAGTAGCTGAGAGCGGGCGGCGGGCGTCAGGCATTAGGCGGCGGGCTCTTCGGCAGGCAGGGCCTCGATCCTGAGCAATACTCGAGTGCCAATCCTTCTAGAAGGCTCTGACAGATCTTCAACGGTTGGCCGCGAGCGTACCTCGGGGGCTAAAGCCCGCGTCCTTGTTGGCTCCTGGCGGCACGGCTGAAGCCGTGCCCTTCCCAAACCGATTTATGAGATAGCCTCTAGCGCCGCGATTCCAGAAGCCCAGCGCCTAACGCCCGCCGCCTGACGCCCGTTTCTACTTTCCTTGCTTCGCGGCGAACTCGACGAGACTCTTGTACACATCCGACAGGCGCGCATCGAAACTTCCGATCTTGCGGCCATTGATGAAAAGCGTCGGCGTGCCGGTCACATCCACTGATTTACCGAGGGCGAGCGAGGCATCTACGCGGGCTTTGGTCTCGGGCTTGAGGGCGCAAGCCGCAATGTCGGAACCCTTCAGTCCGGCGCCGTCGGCGATGGCGGTGAGCTTTTCGTCGGCCGTCGCGGCGGTGATGTCTCCCTGAGTCTCGTACGTTTTCGAAATAAATTTCCAGAAGGCGTCGTTCGAGGCGCGTCCGACGCAATCGGCGTAGGCCGCGCCCTTGGCCGCCCAGTTGTGCATTTCCAGCGGGAAATTCTGGAACACGAAACGGGCGCTGGGCTCGGCGGCGACCAGCGCTTCGATCGTAGGCTGCGCTGCTTTGCAGGCGGGACACTGCAGGTCGCCGAATTCGACGATGGTCACGGGCGCATCCTTCGGACCGCGTTCGGGGCCGGTGATTCCATTCTCGAGCCGCTTTCGATCAGGTTCAAAAGGATGCGCGCCGAAGGGAATGATTTCGCCAACCAGAGCGTGCAGGCCGTCAGGTGCGACGTAAAAGCGGGTCAACTGCTGGCCCTGTTGATTCGCCAGCACGACGGTCACTTCCGCCAAGCCGGGAATCGGCGAGGGAACGATGCTGGAGATCTTCCAGCTCAACTCCGGCTCATAACCGAACTGCTGCTGCAGGAAGGAGTCGACCGTGGCTTCCGTGGGAAGCCCCGTGGACTCCGGGGACGGCCGCTTGGCGAGAACGGGCTTCGCGGGAGCGGTCTGAGCTGCGCCCAGACTGCCGGCGATCAGGAGAATGAGTATCGAGGGAACGAACATCGAGTTCAGAAAAGTGCGCATGGTTCCTTTCGCGTCTTTGGGAATTGAGCCCGTCGGTGTGCGATCGATCTTGAATGCGAGCTATCAGGATACTTCAAAATTAATGTTTCAGGCCTCGCCCTTGGCGGCAATCGGGAAGCGGCGTCCATAGCCGAAGGCCTTGGGAGAAATCTTGAGGCCGGGCGCCGCCTGCTGGCGCTTATATTCGGCGCGATCCACCAGGCGGATCACGCGCCGCACCACCGCGATATCAAATCCTCGGTCAGCCGCGATGCGCTCGGCGGCGTGGGAATCTTCCACGTAGTCTTCGAGCACGGCGTCGAGCACTTCGTAGGGAGGGAGCGAGTCGCTGTCTTTCTGGTCGGGGCGCAACTCCGCCGACGGCGGCTTTTCCAGCGTGTCCTGCGGAATCACGGCGCGGCGAGAGTTCACATAGTGGCTCAAGCGATAGACCAGAGTCTTGGGCACGTCTGAAATTACGGCGAGGCCGCCGACCATATCGCCGTAGAGGGTGCAGTAGCCCACGCCCAGTTCGCTCTTATTGCCGGTGGAGAGCACAATCGCTCCGAACTTGTTCGACAGCGCCATGAGCAGCGTGCCGCGGGCGCGCGACTGGATATTCTCCTCGGTCACGTCTTCCTTCTGCCCAGAGAATACTTTCTGTAACGTCTCGCGATACGCCTCGTAGGCGGGATTGATCGAAAGCAACTCGAAGCGGATGCCGAGATTCTGGGCAAGAGTACGGGCGTCGTTGATGGATCCCGGCGACGAGTACGGCCCGGGCATGCCGACTCCGATGACGTTTTCCGGCCCGACCGCATCGGCGGCGATGACGGCGGTGAGCGCGGAATCGATGCCGCCGCTCAGGCCGATGATCGCCTTTTGAAATCCGCACTTGTGCATGTAGTCGCGCGTGCCCAGTACCAGCGCGGAGTAGGCGCTGGCCTCGTCGCCGGCAATCTGCTCGTGCATTTCTCCCGACAGATCGCTGGAATCGAAATAGACGAGATCTTCTTCGAAGGATTTGCCCTGCGCAATGACGATGCCTTCGCGATTGAGGACGAGACTAGAGCCATCGAATACCAGACTGTCGTTGCCGCCGACCTGGTTGACCAGCACAACCGGAACTTTGTGCTGCCGGGCGATGCTGGCCAGCATGTCACGGCGCAGTTCGCGCTTGCCGATCCAGAACGGCGACGCGGAAATATTCAGCACAAAATTCCCCCCGGCGCGTACGAGCGATTCGACGGGATCGACCGTGTAGAGCTGTTTGTGCCAGAACTGCTTGTCATTCCAGGCGTCCTCGCAAATGGTCAGAGCCATGCGATTGCCGCAGAAGGAGAACAAATCCTGACTCTTGGCGGGAGCGAAGTTGCGCATCTCGTCGAAAACGTCGTAAGTGGGCAACAGCATCTTCGACTGGACGAACGCGACCTTGCCCTCCATGAGCAGGGCGGCGGAGTTCATAACGGCCTTGCCGGTATCGGAGTGGGCGGGGGTGACCAGACCGCAGATGACGGCGATTCCCTGCGTCTCGGCGGCGATTCGCTCAACGGTTTCGCGGTTGCGGGCAACGAAACTTGGCCGCTCGACCAGATCGCGCGGCGGATAGCCACATACCGACAGCTCGGGGAACAAAATCATTCCGGCGCCAGCCTCCTGGGCGCGCCGCGAGAAATCGATAATCTTGCCGGCGTTGCCGGAGAAGTCTCCGACCGTGGGATTGATTTGGCCGAGGGCGATCTTCACCTATCTAGTGTAAAGCCCCCGATTCTTTTGCGGAATATTCGCGTTATGTTTGCCGGCTGCCGGGGCCGGTCAGCATTCTGAATGGCGCGAAATAAGCCCCAAGAATTTGACAAAAAGGCGTAACATAAACGATTTGGCAACTACATTCTCGGCGAGGATAACCAATGCCCCTGCAAGTCCGGTCCCTACTAAATCGATTTTTCACTCTCGGCCTCATCATCTTTGTTCTTGCGGTTGCGTCGTTGCCCTCATTCGCGCAGTCGGGCAGGGATAGGGATAGGGACAGGGATAAAGACCATCCCTGGATGAATCGCAGTCTTTCTCCTGACGAGCGCGCCGCGATGGTGGTGAAGGAGATGACGCTCGACGAGAAAATCACGCTGCTTCACGGGACCGGCATGCCGGGACTGAGTCTCATGAGCCCGCTGGCGATCCATTCGAATGGCGGCGCGGGATATACGCCGGGCATTCCACGCCTGAGTATTCCTCCGATTCAAATGTCGGACGCGGCTTACGGAGTGCGCAGCAGCGGCGAGAACGGACGCTACTCGACCGCTCTGCCCGCCGACGTGGCCGGCGCAGCCAGTTGGGATCTCGAAGCGGGTTACGAATACGGAGCGCTGATTGGGCGCGAACTGCGCGCGCAGGGTTACAACATGACGCTCGGCGGCGGCGTGAACCTGACCCGCGAACCGCGCAACGGGCGGACGTTCGAATATCTGGGTGAAGACCCTGTGCTGGCCGGGAAGATGGTGGGATCGGTGATGAAGGGCCTGCAGGCACAACACGTCATCGGCGACATCAAGCATTACGCACTCAACGATCAAGAGAGCGGCCGCAATGCGGTGAACATCACCATCGACAAGCGGGCGGCCCGCGAGAGCGACCTGCTGGCGTTTGAAATTGGACTGCAGGAGTCGGACATAGCGGCGGTGATGTGTTCCTACAACCGCGTGTGGGGCGACTATGCCTGCGAAAACAAATATCTGCTGACCGACGTTCTGAAGAAAGACTGGAACTTCAAGGGCTTCGTGCTCTCCGACTGGGGAGGGACCCACAGCGTGGAAAAAGCCTCAGCCGCCGGCCTGGATCACGAACAACCGGGCGAGATTTTCTATGGCGACGCCTTCAAGAAGGCAGTCGAGTCCGGCAAAATCTCCGCCGAGGAACTCGATGATCACGTACGCCGCATTCTGCGCTCCATGTTCGCCGTGGGGGTCGTCGACGATCCGCCGCAGAGGAGCGTCGTCGACATCATGGGCGGATTCGAAGTCGCCCGCAAAATCGAAGAGCAGAGCGCCGTCCTGCTAAAGAACGAGGGCGGCCAGCTTCCGCTCGATGCGTCAAAGATTCACAGCATTGCGGTAATCGGCGCGCACGCCGACGTGGGCATGATTTCCGGCGGCGGTTCGGCGCAGGTCGACCCCCCGGGTGGAAATGCCATCATGCCTCCGGGCAAGGGCAACACCCACTGGCAAGATCACATCTGGTTTCCGACTTCGCCGCTGAAATCGATTCACGCGAAAGCTCCGGGAGCCAATGTGCAGTTTGATTCGGGTGCGGATCCCGCTTCTGCCGCGGCTTTGGCCAAGTCCTCCGATGTGGCCATTGTTTTCGTCCACCAGTGGGAAAGCGAAGGCATGGACCTGCCCAGCCTGGCGCTTCCCGATCATCAGGATGAGTTGATCGCAACGGTCGCGGCGGCGAATCCGCATACGGTGGTCGTGATCGAGTCCGGCGGACCGGTGACCATGCCGTGGGTCGGCCAGGTCAGCGCGATTCTGGAAGCCTGGTTCGCGGGCAGCAGCGGCTCCGAGGCGGTCGCCAGCATCCTTTTCGGCAACGTCAATCCCAGCGCGAAGCTCCCGATGACTTTTCCCAGGAGCGAAGCGGATCTGCCGCATCCCACGGTGGTTCAGCCTCCGCGCGCATCGGTGCCGAATTATATGGTTCACGATGTATGGAAGCAGATTGCCGCGGGGCTGACGGCGTTCCCGGTGAACTATGACGAAGGAGTGAAGGTCGGCTACAAGTGGTACGACGCGGAAAAGAAGCCCGTGCTGTTCCCGTTTGGCTTCGGCCTGTCGTACACGACGTATTCCTACTCAAATCTGAAAGTGACGCCGGGAAAGAATCCGCGCGTGAGTTTCACCGTGACCAATACCGGCAATCGCGCCGGAGCCGAAGTCACGGAGGTGTACGCTTCTCTGCCGGCGGCGGCGGCGGAACCTCCGAAGCGGCTGGTAGGCTTCAGCAAAGTAAAGCTCAATCCAGGTGAGAGCAAAGACGTAACAATCGACGTCGATGCGAAATATCTCTCCATCTTCAACGTCGAGAAAAATGGCTGGCAGTTGCTTCCAGGAGACTACGGATTTATGGTCGGCGGCTCGTCACAGAGTTTGCCGCTCACACAAACGATAAGCCTGAAGTAACGAGACCGAGGGTGCCCCATTTCTCGCGCGCCTTTTGCGCGAGAAGTGGGGTCTTTTGATTCTCGACAAAACTGCTGAAGATCCGCGCTCCTAGGCCTACAGAATGTCGTCCTCAATCGAAGCGACAAACTGAATTCCCGGTACAAACTTGCCAAGCAGCCTGCGATCGTTGGTTAAGAACAGGTCCGTGCCCGCGTGAGCGGCCGCCGCCAGATGCATCGCATCCGCCGGCGTCACTTCAAGCGTGGCCCTGATTCTCGCGTAATGGTCCGCCGTTTCCAGATCGAACGGTAACACCTCGGCAACGGCCTCCTGCAAAAGCGCCCGAACTTCGCCCGCCCGCTGGGCATCGCGCCTTCGATAGACGCCCGCCAGCACTTCCCCAAAAGTGAAAGCGCCGGTAAGCAACTGGTCCCGGCGCTCTCTCATGCGCGATTGAATCTGCTTCACGCGTTTCGCATACTGCGGATTATCTTCGAGCCAGTAAATGAACAACATCGTGTCCCAGTAGATGCGGCTCACTTCTTGGCCACTGGACCGTAGAAATTACCGCGCTCGGCCCGCAGATACGCCTCTCCGCCTCCCAGCTCGGCAAAGACGTCCTTAAGAGCCCCCCGTAGCCTCGACCATGGGTCCTCTCCGGATTTTGCGGATGCCTCGGAATGGGCAAACTCGTAGGTGTAGGTCACGGTCGTGCTCTGCCCGGACTTGGGGCCCGTGGCCTCAATCAGGCGCAGTTCGTTCTCTCGCAAGAATCGGTGCGTCTTCAATGCGCTGCAAACCGCCGGCGCCCGGCTGCCGCCGATTCCAAGCTCATTCACCACGTCCCCGGCGCGGATAGAAAAGCGACGCACTCGTTTCTTGCGCGCTGGCAGAACATATTTTTCGCGACCGTGGGCCCTGATCGTGTCTGCCAGCTTCATAATGAAATCCCCTAGCAGCAAAAGATATCATAGAATACTATTATGGTAAATAGCATTCTATTGGACTATGCTGGGGCTCTCGAAGCTATTCCTCCCCGTCCGCCGGAAACACGGTGTGCTTCGCGGCGGGCATGGGCGCCGCTCCCATCTGATCGCGCCAGAGCACGCGATTTAGCTGTGCTGCTCCTGCCGCATCGGGACGCGAGAAATCCATTTTCGAAGAAATCTTTGCGCCCGGGGCTTCGTGTCGGTTCCTCTCATAGATCAGGCCGTTATTCAGATTGCGCTTGTCCACTTTGAACGGTGGCTGATTCCCCGCCCCAAAAAACATCTCCGTCATCAGCGGCGCGTAGGCGTCGTTCAGATTCATGGGCGGAAGACCGAGCAGCGTCTCCATGGTGTGGATCACGTTGACCGTGGTGTAGAAGCGGTGCTCGACGTAGGGCTGCGCGGCCGATCCTCCTGAATTCGATCCTCCCGAATTCGATCCTCCCGAATAAGATCCCGGCGAATACTTGCTGACGACGAACGCGATCGACCGATGCGCATCGACGTGGTCAGCGCCGTCCTGCGCGTCGTCTTCCAGCACAAAGATCGCAGTGTCATCCCAGTAAGGACTGTGCGAAACGGCATCGACCACGCGTCCCAGAGCCAGATCGTTATCGGCAACCGACGCGGCGGGCCGGGGACGATCCGGGCGCGTGCCCCCGGTGTGATCGTCGGGCAGATAGAGCAGAACGAACTGCGGCATTTCGAAGTCCGCGCCTTCATGCGCTTCGCGGGCACGAACGTAGGCGCCAAATTCATTCAGGAACTCATCGGCGCGGAGCTGGTCGGGATAGTCGGTGTTGAAATCCGGATAAAGCGGATCGAAGTGATCGCGCAGCACGGCCTTGCTCGGCTTTACGCCGCTAAACAAAGGCACCGTCCACGGGAACGGACTCGGCCCGGCATGCGGATCACCCACGTTCGGTGGTAGCGTGTCGCCCTGGTTCACCGCGGTTCGCGGACACACTGCCTCTTGGCCTGACGGAGTTCCCTGCTTCGGACTCGCCGCTTTGCGCTTCTCGTTGCACCATTCCGCACTCACGAATTCGCCGTAGTCGCGGAAGCTGACGTGATTACGCGCGAGGTTGTCCCAGAGAAATCCGGTGGATGGGTCGTCGATGTCGGGAAGATTGTGTTCCAGTGGATATTCGTC
This sequence comes from uncultured Acidobacteriaceae bacterium, assembly GCA_963709385.1. Taxonomy (GTDB): domain Bacteria; phylum Acidobacteriota; class Terriglobia; order Terriglobales; family Acidobacteriaceae; genus Sulfotelmatobacter. The sequence goes on along the minus strand of CAVPWD010000007.1, from coordinate 194,910 downwards.
GGCATTCTGGCCCTGGAAATCGTAAGTACGTTCGTGTCCGCGGTACGCGATCTGCCACGTCTTCTCGTTGTAGTCGGTGGTGATTGCGGCGGTTGACCAGAGATGACCGTCGCCGGAAACTTCTCCGCTGTCGTAGAAATTGTCGAGCACGCCAAACTGCAGCGCCAGCTTGTGCTCGTTGGGCGTGATGTCGGCCCCGTACATGTTCAATGAGGGGTCGCCATCGCCAATCGGCTTGTCGCCAACTTTCAGATCGCCAAGAATCTGATCGTACGTACGATTCTCCTTGATGACGTAAATCACATGCTTGATAGGATTCTGCCCGCCCGCGAACGCAATCGTCCCCGGATCGGCGTGCAACAGATTGTCATGCTCGACAATTTGCGTGAGCTGCGGAAGTTTCTCCAGCGTCGAAGGAATATTCAGCCGCGCAACCGATCCTCGCAGCAACGTCGGAATGTAAGGATGATCGCGGTGCCGCATCTCGTACGATGTCTTGCCCATGTCCTTGTTCGCGCGCGTGCCTTCGCCCTTGGCCGTGGCGATGATCAGATCGTCGCCGTGAACCGCGAGCGCGCTCGGGTACCAGTCGGTAGGAATGAAACCGTCGGCAAAGTAAACGGCGCTGTTAATAGTGTTCTTGACACTCGCGCTTTTCGTGTTAAGACTCGGTGTTTTAAACACGGCCACCGAATCGGCCGAGGAATCGGCCACAAATACAAACTTGCCATCGACGGACTGTGCTAGGGCGCTAGGATAATCGCCTCGATACTTCTGATTTCGCATTGTGATGTCGAGATGCGTGATCGCACTGTAATCTTCGGTTGAAAGCACGAAAACCATGTCGGCGTTCGAGAGGGCCACGTATAGCAGCTTCTCGTCCCGGCTCAATAGCATCGCCGTTGGATGCGACCCCGGTGCGAGCGGATCATCCGGCTGGTTCAGCTTGATCCATCGCACCACCTTCCCACTCGTCAGATCCAACTCCGCCACCTTCGACGCATTCCACAAACTGCACCACGCCCGCCGCCCATCCCGCGTAGCCACGCATGTATACGGATACGACGACGGCACCAGATCGCTGGTGCTCAGGTCGAAACTCTGCAGAACTTTTCCAGTCGCAGGATCGAGCAGTACTGCGTTGTCGGAAAGATTATTCGCGACTAGAAGCTTGTCCTTGCCGCCGTCGGCAATCAGCGCCAGACCCGCAGGATATGGAATCGCCGTGTGGGGCGGCGCCGTCAGTCCCACGGCCAGTTTCTTCCCGGTCGACAGCGGCTGTGGCGCGATCGGGATGAATCGCTCGGGCGTAACTTTTCCGGCGACGAATCCGTACACAGCGATTCCGTTTCCTGTGTCCCCCGCTTTCGCGCCTGTCGGATCGCTCAGCGAACCCATCGACGCGTAAAGATGTCTTCCATCAGAACTGAACGCCAGGCCGATGAAATAACTCTGGTGCGCTTCGTCGCCCAGGCGCGCGTCGGGGAATTCGACGATTTGATTCGTCTTTAGATCGAGCACCGAAATCGACTGGTGGGCCAGCGTCTCCTGTGTCCCGTAGCCGCCGTTCAGCGTCACGGCATAGCGGCCGTCAGGACTCACGACCATAGTCGCAGGAAAGCTGTTTGTGTTGCCGATGAAGCCGGGCACGGGGGCGGTAAGCATCTTGCTCGTGGGCAGCATGATGGGCGGTCGATCGGACGGCGCCTGGGCCAAAACGACCGGAGCGAGCGCAAGAACAGCCAGGGAACGAAGGAGAAAGCGAGTCACGGTGCCTCCGCGGAGAGTGCAGTTCAGAAATGAAAGAGGAGATGAGCGTAATGCAAGGCGGGGCGGATGGTCAAAGTCGAACGAGTCTGTCATTCCCATTGTCATCCTGAGCGCGTCCTTTGCGCGAAGGACCTCTGCACTCCGCTGGCGGCACCGGTGCTGCCGGCCAGTGCATAGGTCCCTTCGACAGGCTCAGGGCAGGCTCTTCGGCCCGCAAAGAACGCGGGCCTCAGGATGACAAGGACTTTGATGTATTTTGGCCGTGAGTTGCTACAGGCCCGACGCTCTCGACGTCGGCTGCTCAGGCACCGCCGCCGGCGTTTCTTCCGGATGAACGTTGTGCCGGACATCGGCGCCTTGCACCCAGAAGATCACGTCTTCGGCAATGTTGGTAGCGTGGTCAGCGACGCGTTCCAGGTTGCGCGCCACGAGCAGCGCGTCCAAAGCCTGGCGTACGACTTCGGGGCGGTCGTTCATGGTCTTGACCAGTTGGATGAACGCGTCGTCGCGCATGCGGTCGATCACGCTGTCCATTTCGAGTACGGCCTGCGCCAGTTCGACTTTACCTTCGATGAACGATTCCAAAGCGCGGCGCACCATGGCGCTGACGGCAGCGCCCATACGGGCGATGTCGACCGGCAACTCCGCCGGAGGAAGCTCGACCATATCCATGACGCGCTCGGCGATGTTCACCGCCTGGTCGCCCACGCGCTCGAGATCGGAATTAATTTTCGTGACCGCCAGAATGAATCGCAGGTCGACCGCCATGGGCTGTTGCATGGCGAGCAGGTCGAAAGCGGCTTCGTCAATTTCGCGCTCGGCCGTGTTGATCAGGCTCTCGCCTTCCAGCACCATCTGGCACCGGGTCAGGTCGCGTTCCACATACGCCTGGCGGGCGCGATCCACCGCCTGCTCCGCGAGACCTCCCATGCGAAGCAACCGTTGTCGAAGATCGTCCAGCCCTAACTGAAAGCGCGTGCGCATGATCCGAACCTTTCGTGAAACCGTCGTTGGTCGTCGGTCGTTGGTCGTTGGTCGTCGGCCAAAACTTTCTGCCCACGCCCGCTTCGCGATCAGCTAACGACCAACGACAGCCAGCCAATGGCCAACGTGCAACGGCCGGCCTTACCCGAATCTACCGGTGATGTAATCTTCCGTCTTTTTGTCGGACGGTTTGGTGAAAATCTTTTCCGTCTTGTCGAACTCGATCAATTTGCCCAGCAGGAAGAAGCCCGTGAACTCGGCTACCCGCGCCGCCTGCTGCATATTGTGCGTCACAATTACGATGGTATACCGCTCTTTGAGCTGGAAGATCAACTCTTCAATTTTTCCCGTCGAAATCGGATCGAGCGCCGAACAGGGCTCGTCCATCAGCAGAACCTCTGGTTCGACCGCTAGCGCGCGGGCAATGCAAAGCCGCTGCTGCTGGCCGCCCGAAAGGCTGGCGCCGGATTTCTTGTGGGCGTTGTCCTTCACTTCGCTCCAGAGTGCCGCGGCTTCAAGCGATCGTTCCACGATTTCATCCAGCTTGCGGCGGTCGTGGAATCCGTTGAGCTTCAGCCCGGAGGCCACGTTGTCATAGATCGACATAGTGGGGAACGGGTTCGCCTTCTGAAAAACCATGCCCACGCGCCGGCGAAGTTGCGTCGCCGAGGTTCCGTTGTAGGCGTCGATTTCGCCGATGCGTACGCGGCCTTCCACGCGCGCGTCAGGAATGGTCTCGTGCATGCGGTTGATGCAGCGGATAAACGTCGACTTTCCGCATCCCGAGGGACCGATCAGCGCCGTGGCGTGATTGGCGGCCACCTTCAGATTAATGTCATACAAAGCCTGACCCTTGCCATACCACGCGTTCAGGCTCTCGACTTGGATTCCAACTCCCATAAATTATGCCGCTCCGAAACTACCATGCCGCACCGCATAGCGCACGGCTGCCATTGAGGCAACAATAAGAACAATCAGGACGAATGCTCCCGCCCATGCCTGGCGATGCCAGTCATCGTAGGGCGAATTAGCGTAGACGTAAATTTGCAAGGGCAACGCCGCCGTAGCTTGGTCGATATGCAGATTCCAGAATGAATTGCCCAATGTGGTGAACAGCAAGGGGGCGGTCTCGCCGGCGACGCGCGCGAAGGCCAGCATGATCCCTGTAATCACTCCGGAGGTCGCGGTGCGCAGAGTGATCGAGAGTGTTGTGCGCCAGCGTGGGACGCCGAGTCCGTAGGCCGCCTCGCGCAACGCCTGCGGCACCAGCAGCAGCATTTCTTCGGTGGTTCGGGTGATCGTCGGCACCATCATGATGGCCAAGGCCACGCCGCCCGCCAGAGCCGAAAAATGCCGGTGCAGAACCAGCATGGCGTACGCCGCCACACCGACCACGATCGACGGCACGCCGTTGAGCACGTCGGCGGTGAAACGAATTGCCCGGCCCATGCTATTCCGGCCGAACTCGGCCAGGTAAATTCCCGCCCCTACGCCGAAGGGTACGCCGACCAGGCTGGCGATGCCGAGAATGAGGACCGAGCCCACGATGGCGTTCGCCATCCCGCCGCCGGCCTCTCCTACCGGCTTCGGCATTTGGGTAAGAAACGCCCAGTTGAGCGAGCCAATGCCGCGGTACACGAGATAACCGAAGATGGCGACCAGCGGCGTCAGAACGAGCACTACAGTCAAGATGGCGACGCCGGTCATGAGATGATCGGTGATGCGGCGGCGCAGACTGATCGGCGGCACCGTCTGGCGCGGAGTAGTCGCGGCGACCTCAGGCATTTCCCCTCGCAGGCTGGCCGCGCGTGACGGTCCACACCAAAAGTTGCGCCAGAGCGTTCACGATGATGGTGACCAGGAACAGCGCCAGTCCAATCTCAATCAGCGACGAGGTGTAGATGTCGCCGGTGGCCTCGCTGAACTCGTTGGCCATGACGCTGGCCATGGTGTATCCCGGAGCGAACAACGACCTGACAATCTGCGGATTGTTTCCGATCACCATGGTCACGGCCATGGTCTCGCCCAGAGCGCGGCCCAACCCGAGGATGATTCCTCCCACGATTCCAGCGCGCGCGTTACGCAGCACACCAATGCGGATCATCTCCCACCGCGTGGCTCCCAGGGCCAGCACAGCCTCGCGCTGATGTTGCGGCACCACCATGAGCACTTCCCGTGTGATCGACGAAATGATCGGAATGATCATGATGGCCAGGATGATGCCGGCGGCCAGCATCGAGTAGCCCACGGGCGGACCATCGAACAGCGTTGTCCACCCCAGGGTTCGCTGCAGGTAGGGCTGGATATGCGCACCGAGAAGCGGAACCAGCACAAACATCGCCCAGAGTCCGTAGATCACGCTGGGAATGGCGGCGAGGAGTTCCACAAAGAACGAGAGCGGCGCGCGCAATACCTTGGGGCACATCTCGGTGGTGAAGACGGCAACTCCAACCGCGAGGGGGACCGCAATCATGAGCGCCAACAGGGACGAGACCAGCGTCCCGAAGATGAAGGGCAGAGCGCCGAAGTGCTCGTTGACGGGATCCCAATCGCTACCCGCGAAGAATTTGAGCCCAAAGGCGTGCCACGAGAGGCGGGAGCCGGAGACCAACTCGAAAACGATGAGACCTAATACTCCAAGCACCGCCAGGCCACAGGCCGTCATCGCCGACCTGAAAAGGCGGTCGGAGAGTTCGCCACCGGAAGCCTTCAACAGTGGCGCGACCGGGTGCGCCGGTACGGATGTAACCTTCGTTTGTTCAACGGGTTGCGGACCGGGCATATCAGGCCGAGGTAATGCTGGGTTGGCCATTCGTGTTTACCGTAGCAGAGAGTTGTTACAAAGGTGTTAAAATCAGACAGGTTTTTCTGCTGTGCGGGCCCTTGGTTAACCCCAATATTTGGGAGTACCGCTGTCGTAGCGCCGTGCAATTAAGTTCAGCGCAGTTGCTGTGCTTTTCCCCTCTGCAGAAGTTAGCTGGTTATGTCCTATTAACTCACAGCGTTGCCGGCTGTTTTTCGGAAGACCGAACGGGATCTGCTGAAGCTCTCCTCCAGCGAGCAGGCGGAGCAGGTACACAGCTTCCGCACGACCTCTCGCCGGCTGCAAACTCTGCTCGAAGATCTTCTACCTCGGCGCAGCCGCAATGAGAAAAAGCTGCTGAAACTCCTGGGCCAGATTCGCAGGCGCGCGGGGAAAGTGCGCGATCTCGATGTGCAACTCGCGGCCTTGCGCACGCTCAAGATTCCTCAGGAACCGCGGCGTAAAACACAGCTCATGCACAGCCTGATCGAGCTTCGTGCGAAGCATGAGAGCAAGCTATGTAAGTTATTGACAAAGGATACGATCCACGAAATTCGCAAGCGGCTGAAGCGGGCCTCGAAAGAGATCCGGCTGGAGGCCGGCAGCGATCCTCTGGTGGTTGCCCGCCAAATACTGGCGCAGGCAACCGGTTCTGGAACGCAGCTGACCGCACAGGTGCTGCACCGCTATCGCGTGGTGGTCAAACGCGCCCGTTACGCGGCCGAGTTCGCGCCCAAATCCGCCGAGTCGGGGCAATTGATCGAGCAACTCCAGAAGTTGCAGGATGTCATCGGTGACTGGCACGACTGGCTAACGCTGACTCACACTGCCTCCGCACGGCTGGGCGACGTGAGCCAATCGTCGCTGGTGGCGGCGCTCCATAACGTCACCGGAGGCAAGTTCCGGCGGGCGCTGGCGGCGCTCTCAGCTTCACCCGCGGCGCAATCCGGGCCGAAGGCAGTACCCGGCAATCTCTCGGACCATTCGCGGAAGCTGGGGGCCACGGCTCCCATCCGGGTGGAGCGGACCGGATCTGCTGCGTAACGGAAGTCAAAAGCCTTTAACCGCGAAGCTCGCGGAGAAAGGCCGCAGAGTTCGCAGAGAAAACCCAAGCCCTGCGTAACCCTGTGCCCTCTGTGGTTGCCCGATCTTCTTCAACTCGGGTGACGATCTCCCTGACTGCATGTACACTGTGAGGCTTCCCCATGCCCACGTTTGCCGCGGTCGATATCGGTTCGAACTCGGTTCGCCTCAAGATTGCGCGCTTGCAGGCGGGCCGACTAAAAGCTCTGCACGAAGATCGCGAGGTCACGCGTCTGGGCGAAGGCGCGTTTCGCTCCGGATTCCTCACACCGGAATCGATGGCCGAAACCGTGAAGGTGCTGCGGCGCTTCCATCGCGCCACGCAGCAGATCGTTACCGACACCGTGCGCGTGGTCGCAACCAGTGCGCTGCGCGACGCGCGAAATTCTCAGGCGTTTCTCGAATGGGTGCGCTCCGCAACGGGCTGGCGGGTCGAGATCATCTCCGGCGTAGAAGAAGCTCGGTTGATTCATCTGGGGCTCGTTTCCAGCCCACGCATCGACAGTTCACCTACGCTCATGATCGATCTGGGCGGAGGCAGCTGCGAGTTGACGGTCACGCAGGGCGGACACATTCGCGACGCCGTAAGCCTGCCGCTGGGCGCGGTCCGGCTGACCGATGAATTCCTGGGGCACGATCCATCTCGAAAAGGCGAGCTGAAACGTCTGCGCGGCTTCATCGCGCGTGAAGTCGGGCGCATCAGTTCGCGTATCGCAGCGGCCAGGGTAAAGAATGTGATCGCGACCTCGGGCACAGCGGCGGCACTGGCGGCCGTGGCCACGCATTTGCGCCGTGGCGGAAGCCGGAGGCCGGTGGTCTCGCGCGCGGAAATGACGCGGATCGCGAAACGGCTGGCGCGCTTGCCGGTCGCGGAGCGTCGCAAGATTGAAGGCATCGGTCCGCGGCGAGCGGAAATTATTGTGGCCGGCGCCATGGTCTATCACGAATTGCTGGACCGCCTTCATCTCAAGACGTTCCGCTATTCGCCGCTCGGTCTGCGCGACGGAATCCTGGCGCAGATGGCTGCCGATTACGATCGCAGCACGCGCTCGGGACGGCAAATCGAGTCGGAACGCTGGGAATCGATCATGAAAGCGGTCAACCACTACCACATCGACCGTAAGCATGCGCTGGATGTGCGCGACTCGGCCACGCTCCTGTTCTCGGCGCTGCGGTCGGTGCACCGCCTGCCGCCGGAATATGGCGAGTGGCTTTCGGCTGCGGCCATGCTGTACGAAGTCGGCGACTATGTGAATCGCAACGGGCGCCATCGCCACGCCCACTACATCATTTCGAATTCTGAAATTCTGGGTTACACGCCACAGCAGCGGCGCATTATCGCGGCCATTGCTCGCTACCTGGGAAAATCGCGCCCCACGATGGAAGACGGTCCCATGAAACTTGTCGATACGGTCGACCGCGATAACGTGCAGAAGGCGATTCTCTTGCTTCGTCTGGCGCGCGCCCTGAACCTGGGGCGCAGCCGCGCGGTGCAGAAAGTGCGCATCTCGCTGCGTTCGGCGGACGTGAGGCTAACGCTCGTTCCGCGGCGGCGCATGGGAGTCGATTTGGAACTGTGGGCGATCGAGAAGGAGCACGATTACTTCCGCGAAGTGTTCGGACGGGAGCTCTCTACGGCAGTCTCGTAAAGGGTGCGCAGCACCTTCGGAGTCACGCACCACAGCAGCGTGCCCGAACTGCGCCGCATCTCCACTTTCGCAACCGCACCCTTCTTCAGTTCGAGCGAGGCTTCGCAGCCGGAGTCGCTGATGACCGCGCCCAGGAACTGGCTCAGGTTGGGATTATGGCCGACCACCATGATCGCTTCCTGGCGGACATATTTTTCGAGCAGCTTGCGGAAGTCGGCGAGTCCCGCCTCCGGGCGCAACCCGGCATCCATCTGCAGCTTGCCTTCGTAGCCCAGTTCGTTGCCCACCAGCGAAGCCGTCTGCGTACAGCGCTTCAGCGGGCTAGAGACGATGGCGTCAACCTGAGCATCGAGCGCGGCCAGCGCGCGGCCAATATACCCGCACTGCTCGATTCCCTCTTTGTCGAGGGCGCGCTTCTCGTCTTTTTTCGGATTCGCAAAGTGCTCGCCCGCACTGGCGTGGCGCAGGAAATAGAGAATCATTTGAGGGCTATCGTTCCTTTCCCATTAGTACTCTGCGCTTCCGCGCCGGAACCGGTACGGGAAGAACGACCGGCGACTTCCCTTCCGCCACTCCAATCAGGAAATCCTGCGAACTAAACGCCGCGGCGCCGGTCGGCGGCTTGCGATTCCGTTTGCCGTGTACGGGCTGCCACGCGGGAATGTAGGTCGCATCGCGCAACAGTACGCGCGCCTTGCGATTGTCGGCGAGGTAGGCATCCAGAATTTCGTGGCGCACCCGGTTGCGCAGCATCTCGTCGCGCAGCGGAACCAGCACTTCCACGCGCTCATATAAATTGCGCGGCATCCAGTCGGCGCTGCCCATGTAGATTTCTTCTTCGCCGCCATTAGCAAAATAGTAAATGCGGCTGTGCTCTAGGAAGCGACCGACGATGCTCCGCACTCGGATGTTGTCGCTCACTCCCCGCACACCCGGCCGCAGCGCGCAGATGCCGCGCACCACCAAATCGATCTGCACTCCCGCCTGCGACGCGCGATACAGCGCCTGAATAATGTTCTTGTCGAGCAGCGCATTCATCTTGGCCATGATGCGGGCTTCCTTACCCTGGCGCGCGTGCTCGCCTTCGCGGTCGATCAGCGCGATACATTTCTCGGCTAGATCGAGCGGGGCGACTAGAAGCGGGTCGTAGCTCGGGTTCTCGGCGTACGCGGTCAGAAAACTGAACACATCGTGCACCGCGCGCGTGATCTCGGGGTCCGCCGTAAATAAACTCAGATCGGTATAAATGCGAGCGGTGGTGGCGTTGTAATTCCCCGTGCCAATGTGGGCGTAGCTGCGAGTTGCGCCGTCAGGATCGCGCCGCACCAGCAGCGAGAGTTTGCAGTGCGTCTTCAGTCCCACGAGTCCGTGGAAGACCTGCACACCCGCGTCTTCCAGATCGCGCGCCCAGCGGATATTCGACGCCTCATCGAAGCGCGCCTTCAGTTCGACAACCGCGGTCACTTCCTTGCGCGACGCGGCGTCGATGAGCGAAGGCACGATCAGCGAATGTTCGTTGGTACGGTAGAGAGTCTGCTTGATGGAAAGAACATTCTCGTCCTCCGCCGCCGACTCGATAAACTTCACCACCGCATCGTAAGAATCGTAAGGGTGATGCAGCAGGATGTCATGCCCGCGCAGTTCCTCGAACAAGTCTTTCGACTTGGAAGTGAGACGCAGTTCGCGCGGCGAAAATGTGCGGTATTTCAGGTCGGGCCGCTTCACTTGCTCGTACACGTTGAACAGGCGCGACAGGTTCACTGGCCCGTTGACCGGGAACACCTGCCAGGGATCGAGTTCGAATACGGTGCGCAGGCGGTCAATGATTTCGGGATCGGCGTCGGCTTCGATTTCCATGCGCACGGCGTCGCCCTTGCGCCGGTTATGCAACTCGGCTCGCACCGACTCCAGCAGGCTGCGCGCTTCTTCTTCCGCGAGATACAGATTGCTGTTGCGCGTCACCCGGAACGGCGCCGAGGAAACAATGTCGTAGCCGTGGTACATACGCACCGCGTGGTGCGCCACCAGATCGGCGAGAAAAATAAAGTCCGCGGTTCCCTCCGACGGCAGCGGAACCAGCCGAGGCAGAGCTCGGGGCACTGAAACTACTCCGGTGTAAGTGAGCGCCGAACGCCGTCGGCGTCGCAACAAGAACCCCAGGCACAGCGCCTTGTTGATCACGCGCGGAAAAGGATGGGCCGGGTCCACGGTCACCGGCGTCAACAGCGGATCGAGTTCCTTCTCGCAGTACTCGTCGACGAAACGCAATGCCTCGGGATCCAGTTCATGCAGACCCAGCACGCGAATCCCGTTTTCCGAAAGCGCCGGACGCAGCCGCGCGTTCCAACAGTCGTATTGATCGTCGACGAATTCGTGGGTGAGCTTGCTCAGCAGATCGCGTTTTTCGGTAAGGGTCAGGCCGTCGGGACCAGCCTCGTTGAAGCCATCTTCGATCTGCTGCGCCATGGCGGCCACGCGCACTTCGAAGAATTCGTCGAGATTGCTGGCCGAAATCGCCAGAAATTTCAAGCGCTCGAGCAGCGGGTTGCCCTCGTCATCGGCTTCTTCTAACACACGCCGGTTGAACGCGAGCCACGAAGTGTCGCGGTTGAGAAAATACTGAGGATTGTCCAGCGAAATGCGAGCCATGGCAGACGTGCTTACTGCATTGTTCGAGTGATCGGTTCTGACCGATCGGAGTCTTTGCTGCTCCGCTGCATCCCCGTGCCGCCGGAGCTTTTCGATTATAAACGATGCCACCCACCGGCCTGTTGTCCGGAAAGTAAAACCGGCACTCGAACAGCATCGTTGTGCTATTCGAGTGCCGGTGAATGGCGTTCGTCTCCGAACCTTTCGGCTCGGAGCCTTACGTTTACGGCAGGTAGTAACGGAACGAGGTAAAGATCATGCCGTCGATGCCGTGTGGCTCTCCACCTGCGCCCGACCAGGCGTTCCGGGAGACGTAGGAGAATTGCGGTCCAAACTGTATCCGGCCCCGATTTACTTTATCTTTCGAGCCGTCGTACAGCTTGAGCCAGAAGCCCGCCGTGCCTTCGATCAGCGCCCGCGTGTCCGCCGTGCAACTGCCCAGACCGCCGGGCAGGAAGCCGCCCGAACTCGGACCGGTCTCGGTGAAGCAACCGCTATTGCTGAAGGTTGGCGCGCCGTAACCGACGAGCTTGTTCGTGATGGGATCGTAGCTGGCGGTGCGGCTGGCGTACTCCGCGCCCGCGTTCAGGTAAATGTCGATCTTCGGCCCGTGCCATTCGAGGGTCGTCAGTCCTTGATAGCCCTTGATGAGAGCAAGAGTTCCGTCGGCCTTGATCGCGGTGTCAGCCAGACCACCGGAACCGTAGCGGCCCACTCCGCTGCCGCCAAAAGCGTGCAATCCGAAGTCGAGGTGCTTGTTGGCGAACGACCAGCGGGCGTTAGCGCCAAAACCGCCGCCGTTCTTGGAACTGTTAAACGCCTCGGAAGCGTTCGCCACCCCCAGCGCGCCGGTGCCGCAGGTGGCGGTCGAGGCGATGTCTTCGCAGGGGAATACGCGGTCGCGGAAGCGGGAGTAGATTCCGAAGATTTCGTAGTGTCCGAAGCCGGGCTCGAAGGCCAACTTCGCAATAATGTCCGGCGAGGGATTGAAAGCATAGCTGGCCGCCGGACTGCATGTGGTGACCCCGCCACTGGTGCTGCAGTTGGTGACGGCGCCATTGTAGAGTCCGCCGCCCGCTCCCGCCGAGCCCAGCAGATAGTTATTGGCGTTGCCGTGGGTGGTAAGGGTGGCCTGCGGATTCTCCAGGGAGACCGCGAACCACGCCTTATTGTTGAAGTTCTTGACCAGGCGCGCGCCATACTGCCGCGCCCAACTGAAGCCGACACTATACTGCGCGTCGATGGTCATGGGCAAGGCTTCGGTGCGGTTGTCCACACCATGCTTGGTTTCCGTCGCCAAGCTCCACATCTGTCCGCCGGTGAAGCTCCAGCCGTTGTTGAAAGCGGCCTGGCCCCACACTTGCCGCTGCCGCATCGTATAGCTATTGCTCTCGTTGTTGTTGGAGGTAATGCCGGCCGAGAGGAAGTCGGCTTCCACGTAGCCCGTCAGCTTCACATTGCTCAAGCGTCCTTCCACCAGCATGGAGACTCTCGACTGACGGCCGGATCCAAAAAATTCCGAGATGTTGCTGGCCGAAGCGCCCGGCATGGTGATGGAGTTGAAGGGGGTATTGACGTCGGCCCCGAGAGCCCGCGAGCGGCGCACAGTTTCAGCCGCTAGAAAGCCGCCCGGCGTGATCGTTACTCCCTTGTAATGGAGGGTCATCGGAGATTCGGAGATATTTTTCTGTGTCTCCTGAATGGTCGATACGGCGCTGGCCATACCGGTCTTCAGGTCGGTCACGTCGCTCTTGAGAGCGGTAACGGCCTGCTGCTGCTGCGCGGCCTGGGCCTGCGCCGCGTCGGCTTTGCCCGCGGCGTCGGTGGCCGCGGTTTGCGCCTGCTGCACGGTCTGGTCTTTGCGCCGCAGTTCGTCGCGCAGTTCCTGAATCTGCTGCTGCTGTTGCGCGATCGCAGCCTGCTGGGCCGCGATGGCGTCCTTCAGCGACTGCACATCGGCAGCCGTGATGGGCGCCGACTTCGCCTTCTTGGGTTTAGTCGCGGTGCTGGATTGCCCGACCAGAGCCGTCGCCAGAAACAGAATTGCACACACCTTCCACGCAGCCTTCATCATCCTCTCCTTTTTTTCTTACGATGAATGAGTACGCCCCGCATACGCGGGGTCCTATTTGACCAGCTTGATTGTTTCTTTCTCTTTTGCGACCACGCTGTCGGGCAGCGGCGCGTATGACAGCGCCGATGTCATCTTCTGTCCGTCCGTTGTCATCCAGTTCAGAAAGTCGGCCAGGATTTTTCCCTTCGCCGGATCCTTCGACTGGGCTGGAATGAGCAGCCAAGTGAAACTCGCGATGGGATACGCGTCCTTGCCCGGAGCGTTGGTGATCGACACTCGGAAGTCCGCCGGCATTTTCGGAGCCGAAGCCGCCGCTGCGGTGATGCTGTCCAGCGACGCCTTCACAAATGCTCCAGCGGAATTTCTGATGATTCCGTAAGGAATGTTGTTTTGCACCGCGTAAATCAATTCGACGTAACCGATCGATCCCGGCAACTGCCGGATCGAGCCCGACACGCCTTCATTGCCTTTCCCTCCCAACCCTTTCGGCCATTTCACTGAAGTGCCGGCACCCACCTGACTCTTCCAGTCGGGGCTGATTTTCGAAAGGTAATCCGTCCAGATAAACGTCGTTCCACTGCCGTCCGAGCGGTGGACAACAATGATTTCCTGATTCGGAAATTTCACACCCGGATTGTCCTTGGCGATGGCGGGGTCGTTCCAATTGGAAATCCTGCCCAGAAAGATTCCGGCCAGCACGTCGGGCGTAAACTTCAGGTCCCCGGTCACACCCGGAATGTTGTAGGCGGGCACGTCCGCGCCCAGCACCGTGGGCAGATTGAAGACCTTGGTCTTCAGCTTGCTCGCGGCGTCCTTGAGCTGGTCATCGGTCATCGGCATGTCGCTGGCGCCAAACTCGACCGTGCCTTCCGTGACCTGCCGGATGCCGCCACCGCTGCCTATCGACTGATAATTGATCTCTACTTGGGGATGAATTTTGTTGTACTCACTGAACCACTTGGAGTACATGGGATAAGGGAATGTGGCGCCCGCGCCGTTCAGCGTGACCTTCGACTGCCCCCAAACGGCCAGCGGCACAAGGACGCACACCAACAGCAGCACAGTTTTGCGCATCACTAGAGAATTCCTCCTTTGGCATTGATGTACCCGTTCTATCGGCGCAGTGTTACAGGACGGTTACAAACGGGTGAATTTCTGATGAACGGCCAACCCACATAAACCTGAAACCACAAAGGACGCGAAGGTTCACGAAGGAAATTGGTTATTGCCTGTCGGTTTGTTCTATTTCTCCGCTCGATGCATCGCGAATGCGCGAGGCCGGGAACTGGAGAATTTTGGCCATGTCTCCACGATCGCGCCGGATCGATTATCCTTAGAAGGAACGTAGTTGCAGACTCTGTGAACGACTGAACGGTTCGATGACGTCCTTCCCTGCGACATATCCGATTCGTCAACTTTCCGCCGCGAGCTTTCCGCATGAGTGATGCGCTCGCACGCTTCGCCCCCGGCTGGCCGGGGATCCCGCCGCGCTGGACTTCCAGCGCCAAGAGCGGCGCGGGCACGGCTCTCAACCAGCACAGCAAAGTCTGGTTCACGCTGAGCCACGGCATCCTCAACGAAGTCTATTTTCCCCGTGTCGATCAGGCCTGCACTCGCGACCTGGGACTCATCGTCACCAACGGCCATGATTTTTTCTCCGAGGAGAAACGCCACTGTACCTTCGAGAATCGCCCGTTCGAGCCCGGAATCCCGGCCTTTGAGTTGACCAACACCGAAATCGAAGGACGCTACCGCATTCGCAAGGAAGTGCTGACCGATCCCTACCGCAACGTGGTTCTGCAGAAAGTCCGCTTCGAGCCGCTGCAAGGGCAACTTTCCGACTACAAGCTGTTCGCCCTGCTCTCGCCCCATTTGGCGAACTGCGGCGGGGGCAACACCGGCTGGACCGCCGAGTACAAGGGCGTCCCCATGTTTTTCGCCCGGCGTGAGGACACCACCCTCTGCCTGGCGTCCTCGGCGCCGTGGAAAAAAATGTCCGTCGGATTCGTTGGCACCTCCGACGGCTGGCAGGATCTCTCGCGGCATTTCCAGATGGAGTGGGAATATACCCGCGCCGAGAACGGCAATATCGCCTTGACCGGCGAGATCGACCTCGCGGCCTGCAATGGCGAGTTCGTACTCGCGCTGGGTTTCGGTTCCATTTGGACGGAGGCGGGACAGCAGGCGCGTTCGACTCTTTTCGAAGATTACTCCGAGATTCGGGAGCACTTCGTTTCGCAGTGGAGCAACTGGCAGAACACGCTGCTGGAGCTCGACGAACCGAAGCGCCTGTACGATCTTTACCGTTCCTCGACCGCGGTGCTCCGCACGCATGAGTCCAAGGATTTTCTAGGCGGCATTATCGCCAGCCTCTCTATTCCTTGGGGTTTCAATAAGGGCGACGAAGATCTTGGCGGATATCACCTGGTATGGCCGCGCGATCTGGTCGAGACCGCGGGTGCGCTGCTGGCTGCGGGAGCCGTTACCGACGCCATCCGCGTGCTGCGCTATCTAGAAGCTACGCAGGAAGCGGCCGGCAACTGGGCGCAGAATCTATGGCTCGACGGACGCCCTTACTGGGGCGGCGTTCAGATGGACGAAACGGCGTTCCCCATTCTGCTGCTGGATCTGCTGCGCCGGGAAGCGCCGGACTCCCTGGGCAGACTCGATCGCTGGTGGCCCATGGTGCGCAACGCGGTCAGCTTCATTCTTCGCAATGGACCCGTGACGCAGCAAGACCGCTGGGAAGAAGACGCCGGCTACTCGCCGTTCACTCTGGCCGCGGAAATTTCCGCTCTGCTGGCCGGGGCCGACATCGCCGATCTCACCGGGCACTCCGACCAGGCGCAGACCATGCGCGACACCGCCGACGCCTGGAATGACAATATTGAGCGCTGGGTCTATGCCACCGGTGGCGATCTGGCGCAGCAACTCGGCATTCAGGGCTACTACGTTCGCATCGCCCCGCCGGACACAGATATCACGGGCGCGGCGTCGCCCACGCAAGGCTTCGTCCCCATCAAAAATCGTCCGCCGGGGTATGACGGAGGGCCGGACGGCGAACGCGCCTATCACATCATCAGCCCAGACGCGCTGGCGCTCGTACGCTTCGGCTTGCGCGCGCCCGACGATCCGCGGATTGTCAATACTCTGCGCGCCATCGACGCCCTGCTCAGCGTCCAGTTGCCTCAGGGCCCGTGCTGGTACCGCTACAACGGCGACGGCTACGGCGAACACAAGGACGGCTCTGCCTTCGATGGCACCGGCATCGGCCGTCCCTGGCCGCTGTTGGCGGGCGAGCGCGGACACTTTGCTCTGGCCGCCGGGCACCGCGACGAGGCCGAGGCGCTGCTCACCGTCATTGAGAATTCCACCGCCGGCGCAAGCCGCCTGCTGCCCGAACAAGTCTGGGACTCCGCCGACCTTCCGGCGCTCGAACTATTCCGCGGCAAGCCAACCGGATCGGCTTGTCCGCTGGTCTGGGCCCACGCGGAATACGTGAAGCTGCGCCGCTCGATTCGCGATGGCAAGATTTTCGATCAGCCGCCACAGACCGTGCAGCGCTATCTGATCGAGAAACACGGCAGGCATCACGTTGGCTGGAGGTTTAACAACAAGACCCGGACCATACCGCGCAACGAGACCCTTCGCATCGCGCTGCTCACGCCCGGCCGCGTGCACTGGAGCATCGACAACTGGAGAACCGTGAACGACACCGACGCGCACGACACCGGACTTGGCATCTACACACTTAGCCTGCCCACGGCTTTATTGCCGACCGGGGGAAAGGCCGTATTTACTTTTTTCTGGCCCGCGGAGAATCGCTGGGAAGGCACGGACTACAGCGTAACCGTCACTTAGTCGCCCGCCAAAGAAACCGCGGGCAAAGTAAGATGACCCGACTCCGGTAATCCGAATGAGGCCGAGTTGACGAAAGCAGAGTCTAAGAAACACCACAATGGAACTGAGAACAGGCACCCGGCTCGCTTACGGAGCGGGTGGTTTCTTGCTGTCCTGTTGTTCCTCACTCTGAATGGGCAGGCGCAGCAGAAACCAGAGGGTTCCGTGCCGAAGAGCAGTTCAACCGAGGCTACATCAGCGTCCAAATCCCCTGATGCGACAGACGACGCGGACAAAGACAAAGCAAGGGAAAGAAGCGCGCGACGAGGTACCTAAACGGATCTTCTGGATCATTCCGAATTTCATGACGACGAATGATGAACCTGAGAACCGGGGGCCCCTGACCACCAAGCAAAAGTACACCATCGCCTGGCATCAATTCGCCGATGAAAGTGCTCATTTCGGAAATGTGCTTCAAGCTGCAATTTCGCAGGCGCCGTGGGAATTCCGCACTATGGACAGGGCTGGGGAGCGTTTGGTGAGAGATTCCTGGGGCAGGAAGGCGATCAGTTTACCGGCAGTTTTCTGATTTACGGAGTACTGCCTCAACTCCTGCACCAGGATCCCCGGTATTTTCGAAAAGGAAAGGGCTCGGCGTTGTCGCGAGTGGGCTACGCAGCGTCGCGGACCTTCATCGCTCGCAAAGATAGTGGTACGTCGGTGTTCAACGCATCTCAGATTTTCGGCCAACTCGGGCAAGCGGGAATTTCACTCACCTACTATCCCCGACAGGATCGCGACGTAAAAGGGCTGTTCGTGGGCTGGGGCGTCAATCAGACGTATACCATCGGATGGAATCAACTGAAGGAATTTACCCCCGACCTGGGCACTTATCTAAATCGCGCCGTAACGAAAAGCATGGCAAGGAAATCCGCACGCACTTCAGTCGTGCGGTAGGGAGTTGCGAAGGCGTGGCTTTAGCCACCGGGGCGGCCAAACTCACGGCAATATCCGGAACGGAATTTTCCCTTGCAATCGTCCCGTGGGCAATGTGACCTCGATCGTCACTGGGCCACGTAGGCCTGATGGCACAGTCGCTTTGAGCGCAGAAGCTGACGCCTTTACGAATTCTGCCGGAACGCCGTTGAAGGTGACCTCGGTCGCCCCTGAAATTGCGTTTCCCTCAATGAACACCACCGACCCGGACCTACCCGCGCTGGGCAGCGTTTCCACAAAGGGGGAAAGTCCAGTCGACAAGCGGAAGATGGTTCCGTAATTATGCGCACCACCGGAGTAGGTCGAACCGTAAAAGTCCCCGTTCGTCTCCTGCACTGAAAGAAGGACACTGCCGCTGGTTCCGTCAAAGGCGTGGATGGGCGTGATCGTCGCGGGGGGAGTCGTAAACTCAATCACAGCTATGCCTTGACTGCCGTAAAGATTCCCATCGCTCCCCACTACCGTGAAAGTCACGCCCGTGCATGGACATGCCTGCGTGAACTTTCCAGCCTCCGTAATCTTGAAGATGCCGCCATACCCGTCGCCCTCCCAACTTCCCCAAAAGTCCCCGTTGGGGCGTTCGATCGCCGATAACAGGTGAACGGACACTTCGCACTTCTTGTCGACGCAGGGGCTCGCCCCCCCGACAACGATCCCCTGCGGGTTAATTTCAAAAAACGCGCCCGAACCCGTGAACGAATGTGCAATAAAATCGGTCCAGTTGTAAGCGAAGAAGTCTCCATTGTTTCCCTGAGCCAGGAGAGTGGGGGGCAAGGCGTCCTGCACGCAGAGCGGAGCAATTACGGTGAACACACCGTTCGGGCTGATTGAGAAGAACGCCCCCCCGATGTTCGGCCAGACGCAGTCGACCGCGTTGGTCGTCGTCAACCCGTAGAAGTCTCCGTTCGTCGCCAGAACCAACGCGTTCGCCCCATAGCCGTCGGTACAGGTATTCACGTCCGAACAAAAGCTATGGAGAGTCTTGAGTTCACCCGCCTGGCCGTGAACTCAAAAATCGTTCCGTTTCCGTCCGCACCACCTAGCGGTTGTTATCCCGTATAAGGCTCAATTTGGAATCCCTGGACCAGCGGTCCAGGCGACCCGCCCGTCGGGACAATCCCCGGTCCCACAAAAGCTATAAAGCGTCGTCAGTAGGCCACGCGGGGTCATTCGGAAAATCGTTCCGTGTCCGTATGCTCCTCCTGCAGACATCGTTCCATACAGGTTTCCATCAATGCCCTGTAAAGAGAGATTGGGGGTATAGCCGGTCGTCTCGCTCAGGTTCACGAGCGTTGTGAACGTTTGCGCTGGCGAGATGATCGTCATTGCGACCATGCCTAGGAGGACAAAAAGCATTTGCTTTTTCATTGAAACCCTTCTCGATACCAAGGCTGTAACGCCAACTTGAGGGGGACCGAAACCGGGGAGCAAAACGATAAACCGCAGAACCAGGCGGCATTATCCCTTCAGCCGGCCTAGCCGTCAAGATGCGAAGCCTCGC
This sequence comes from uncultured Acidobacteriaceae bacterium, assembly GCA_963709385.1. GTDB lineage: Bacteria > Acidobacteriota > Terriglobia > Terriglobales > Acidobacteriaceae > Sulfotelmatobacter. The sequence continues at coordinate 175,561 of CAVPWD010000007.1, read as the reverse complement.
GGCTATATCGTCGAAGAGTTGGGTGCACCGGCGGTGGTGCGATCAGCCCCCAAGTAGTAGTCACAACAGACACTTATGGCCTCAAGCGTCTGTGGATAAAACTGCTTCTAAGTTGCTGATTATACGCGAGTTAAAAATCGACGTTAAATCGATTGATCTTTCCGCCTGAGGGCTGCAAAACGGGAGCGACCTACGGCTCAGACCCACCTGTCAATGCCGCGCAGCGGGTCTGCAAATCGCCGCAAGTGGCATCTCACGCTTGGGCTGGTTCCGCGGTGTTGTAGCAGAGTTCGACTACGGTGCAATCGTCGCTCAAGGGATTGCCCGCACAAAAATCGGACACGGCGGAAAAAATTCCTTCCAGCGTGGGAGATTTAACCGCGGCCGCCTCCAGCCGGGAATCTTCGAAAAAATCTCCCATGGCATTTTCCGCTTCGGTCACGCCGTCAGTCACCAGAATAAAGCGGTCGCCGGATTTCATCTGGCAGCTTGAACTCTCAAACGTCGCATCGGCCAGCAAGCCCACCGGCACATTGCCGTGCGAGGGGCGAATTACTTCGCCAGCGCACACCAGCAGCGGAGGCACGTGGCCGCAATTTACGTATTCCAGTTCGCCATCGCGGCGCAGGCGCACCAGCAAGACCGTCGCATATTTCTCGCCGACGAGCTTCTCGGTAAAGAAGCGATTCACCGCCGAAACCACGTCGAGCAGCGCCATACCGGAACTCAGGTGCGAATAAATCATTCCCTGCAAAGTCGAAGCCAGCAGAGCGGCCGAGACTCCCTTGCCGCTCACGTCGGCCAGCACCACCGCCAGGCCTTCTTTGGTGCTGACCGCGTCGAAGAAGTCTCCGCCAATTTCTTTACAAGACAGGTTCTTGCCGCGCAGCCGGGCGAAAGGCACTTCGGGAATCTTCACCTGCATGAGCCGCTGCTGGATGCTGGCGGCGATGCTCAACTCCTGCTGGTAGCGGCGGGCTTCTTCTTCGGCCTGCACCAGGCGGGCGTTCTCGATGAGCGACGCGGCTTCGGTCGCGATCACGTGCAAAATGTCGTGGCCCACGCCACCAATGTCGCGCGAAGCAAAGCGCGAGTCGACGTACAAGACTCCCATCGCCTCCGCAGCGGCGGCCGCAGCGCCGGGGGCGGGCGTTTGCGCATCGCGCGTCGCCTGCACCTGCATCTTGCGCAGCGGTATGCAGACCACGGTTCGCAGATCGTACGCGACAATGCTCTGCCGTCCCTTGAGATCGAGGGACTGGCTGGTGTCGGTCAAAAGAAACTCGGAGTTCGACCGCATCGATTCGTCGAGGATGGAATGCGAAATCGTCTTATCGTCGAGCAGCGGCTCTTTCTTCGAGTTGCGGCCAGCGGCCAGCCGGAGCTTGCCTTCTTCATCTTTCAGGAAAACGTAACCGCGCTCGGCTCGCGTCAGTTGCAGAGTGACGTCGAGCATGGTCATCAGAATCTCATCCAAGACGCCGGCGGTGTTCAGTTTGCGCGCGGCTTCCAGAAACAGGGTTAGCTTTTCGAGATCCGTGGCTTCCTGCTTGATCTGAATGCCCGAGATCTGGCTGAGGAATTCGCGTGCCGTGTTGGAAGTGGCGTGCGCCGGATTGAAGAGGATGTAGGCGGAATCGCGCGCGCCAAATTCAAGCCGGTCGCCGCGCTCCAGTTTCTGGCGCTGGATGCGCTCGCCGTTGACGAAGGTGCCGTGCTTGCTGCCCAGGTCGACCAGGAAAAAATCCTGACCCTCCTGCATGATCTGGGCATGGTCGCGGGAGACGCGCGGATCGGCGATCACCAGGTCCTTGTCGACTTTTCTTCCCACGCTGAAGGGGATGCGGTTCAGGACAATGTTCTTCTGCTCACTGCCCTGCACGAACACGAGCGCGGGAAACACTCCGGAGCCGGAGCCGTGGTGACTGATGCTGTTTAGGGTCATGAATGGTAAATCGCCGCGCCGTCCGCCATATCCGACGCTGAAAAACCGCGGTGAGAATGTGCCAAACCGTCTCACAGCCGCGGCAATCCTGCTGGATCAGAGTACTCTGCCGATGCGGGGTCTCGCAAGTTGCGGGCTGAGTTCATGCGCGCTGCGTTGAAACGTCAGAGTGCATCCACGTATCGAGCAGCGCCAATCCGAAGACGAACACGGGGAGCATGAAGTTGGCGTAGAAAGGCAACAGGTAGACCTTCTGGCGCAGGTCCGGAGTCAGCCAGAAATAGCCAACGCCCAGGACCAGGGTGGCGATCCAGGGCCAAAACAGCAGGACGGCACCGACGGCGCGAGCGAGCCCGATTGCGGGGAGTATCGGCTCTGAGGAAAGCTGGGACCGCAGCAAAATCAGAATTGCCGGCGCCAGCAGCACTTGATTGTAGGGCGCGAACATGGGCACGACGACGACGGTAAGCGCCAGCACGAGGCCGATGGCGCGTCCGAAAGGGGCGCTGGTGGCGGGTTCCCGGCGGGCATTTCGCAGGCAGAGCGCGGCGACCAGCACGCACAGCACTTCAAGAATTCGTCCCACGATCGTGCCGAAGAGCACGGCCAGCACCGACTGGTTTTGCGTGTACCGGTGATATTGCTGGATCGCCGCGTAGAACATGCGCAACCATCCGGGCAATACAAGTTCCGCTCCGCCGAGCAGGAGCAGCATCGCCAGGCCGAAGCCGAATGCCAGCCGCCAGCGCGAGCGCCAGTCGTTTATTGTCCAAATCAAGAGCCACAGAACGATCGGCCAGGCGAGTTGCGGTTTGATGGTCGCGAGCGCCAGCAAACCGCCCGCGAGGAAGAGCCATCCGGCACTCAAGCAGGCGGCGCACGCCGCCAGTAATCCTGCAACCAGCAGGCTCAGTTGTTGCAGCTTGATTCCCTGCACCATGGGCAGCCAGCCGACCATCAACAGGCAGAAAATGAAAATCCACCAGCAGGAAAGTTTCCACTGCAAGACTCGCAGCCAGAGCAAGGCCGTAGCCGCGGCGAGAGCGATGAGGAACCAGCGGAAGCCGATCTGCACTTCGTCGAACGGGATGTCGACGGTCGGCGCCAGCAGAAATACGACGTAGGCGGGATAGGCAAAGCCCTGCTGATCTTTTGGTTCGTCGAGACGTGTTGGGTCGAGCGCACGCCCGTAATATCCCTGCTGAATTTCGCGGGTGATCTCGGGGCTGTAAGGATTGCGTCCGTGCTTGAGCAGCTCGCCCGCGCCCAGCCATCGCGGATAGAGATCGGACAGGTTGCCGCGCGGCCGGTTGTGCAACGCCGCGTCGGCAATCTGCTGCGCCCGCAAAATGTGGTTCGCGTAAAACCAGGTGCTGGCGCTCGCCAGCAGTGCGACGAGAAGCGCTACCCAGCGGCGATGCGGCGAATTCGAAGGCACGCGTTCCTTTTCGAGAGATTGAGAAAAGAATGCCAACCCATGTTACAGCCAGTCGTCGTCATGGCCAGTGGTAGTGCTTCTGAAACTAGTAACGCCACGCGCGAGATCCCTTCGGCTCCACTCTGTCGAAAATCCCCACTTCTCGCGCAAAGAACGCGCGAGAAATGGGGCACCCGGCGAAGTGAAAGCTCACGAATGAAAAATCCCGCGAGTGCGCGATCTCAGTTCTCCGGCGATCCCCACAAAGACGAGCAGTACAGCCCAACCCATCAAAGCGAGCCGGTTGTAACGCATGAGAAGAACGAGTTGCAGGGGCGAGAAAAGCAACACAGCTAGGCTGGCGACGATCATCCCGCGAGACCAAGAGCGCGGCCAAGAGCCGGAACTGACCGAGTCTTTCAGCCCGCCGTATAGCAGCAGGATGGGAAGCGCCAGGATGGACAGGTCGTAGCCCAGCCCGTGATAGCTGACGAGCACGGTGGCAAAAACGGCCAGTGCGAACTTCAGGTCGTCGGCTCTGTTGGGCTCTCCTTCGTTGTGCTGCGATCCGCCGACCCGAGAACGGGAGAGCAACGCCGCGACCAGAAAAAGTACAGCTGACAGCGCCACGGCCAGCAGATCGAAATGGCGCAGTGGCGCGGCGATCAGGTAGAGTGCGCCCCGCAGGTTCGGCATGTCGGAGGGCATAATGGCGCCTCTCGCCATGGTGGCCTCAAGACCCAGGACGTAACTCGGGTAGGCAAGCATTTGCCGCATCCCGACGGTCGCGAAGGAGACCGCGCCCAGAAAGGCTCCGACCAGCCCGAAGCCGAATAGAATCCTGCCTCGGCGCTGCAATGTCTTCTGCTGGATGAGTAATAGGAAGAGGAACGGCAGGATCAGGTGAAACTTGAAGAGTCCGCAGCCCAGCCAGGCACCGGCCGAGACGAGGCGTTGCTTCCGAAGTGCTACGAACGCCAGTCCGTAGAGAAACATGAGGAGAATCGCATCCTGCCCCTGGAAGAGAGCGAAGAAGACGGGAAAGAACGCGAGGCTTAGGGTCGACCACACCGGCGAGGGCCACGCCGCCGTCGCCGGCACGCAGGGGCGGATCAGTATGGGCAGTGCGACGAGCATGGCCAGGTTCGCCAGCATCCACAGCAGATACGCGGTGCGGTAGGGAAACAAGGAGAATGGCACGAACAGGAGCGCCTCGAAGGGAGGGTGGTTAAAGGGAAGCGCCGCCAAGCGGGTTGCCACCTGCGGGGCGAAGCGCTGCTGCACCTCAAACTGCTTCGCATCGTCGTAGAGGTTGGGCCCCATTCCCTGCCGGACCATGGTGCCGGCGGTGTAGTAGATGGTGAAATCCGGGTATCCCTTGGCGATCAGCTCCCGCGCATTCCAAAAGACCAGGCAGTACATTACAAGCACGGCCGCCAAGTAGAGCTTTCCGGTCAGTCTCCATCCGGCCGGTCTCCATCCGGTCAGTCTAACGATGCCGACTTTCATATGGGGCTCGTCGATTCTACTCCCCCAAGGAAGAGGCATCTCTCGGCTAGCGGCCTCAGGGGACCCGGAGGCGGGGCAACCCGGTAGTAATCTGTTTTTCAGGCAGGTATGCAACAAATTACGACCTTTGGCTTATATTGCAGGGTATGATTAGCCAGTCGAATGGGCGGCAAGTCGGGACGCTTTAATCACATAGGCCTTTTGCTTGTAAGGGGCAGTGGTGTGACCGATTGCACAAGCTCGGGGTGCAACCGGAAGGACAGCCGCTTCAGTCGATCTCGAAACAATCAAAGCAACAACGAGGAGCAGCTATGGAGCTTATGCGCAGGCTATGGAGCAATGAGGAAGGACAGGACATCGCGGAATATGCCGTTATGTTGGCGGTGATTCTCGTCATTGTCGTCGGAACCGTCCGGTTGATCGGCTCGAACGCCAACAACGTGTTCTCCAACGTCGCCAGTTCCATTCAGTAATGCCGAACTAAGCACCACCGTTGCCATCGGGTAGGCGGGCGGCAGGAGTTTCGGCTTTCAAGGGAGCAGCATGAACCGAACACGTTTGTTGATGATCGGGGTCTTGGCGCTGGCGCTTGGCTTTTTTGCAAGTGTTTACGTTTACAGGAATTTGCAGAAGCCCGGCGGCAATTCCGAGCCCGGCATCGAGGTCATTGTAGCCGCCGACGATCTTCAGGTTGGCGCCAGAGTCGAAGAGCACGACATCAAGGTCATCAAGATTCCGCGGGAGGATCTTCCACCCGGAGCGCCCCGCAGAAAATCCGACGTGGTGGGACACGGCGTGATTATCCCGATCGCCCGCGGGGAGTTTATCCTGCCGAACCGGCTGGCTGGCGAGAATGCGGGTTCCGGCTTGCCGGCGTTGATTCCGCCAGGAATGCGCGCCGTGTCGGTGCGCGTGAATGAAGTTGTGTCCGTCGCCGGATTCGTGACCCCGGGGACTCGAGTCGACGTGCTGCTGACCGGAATTCCAGGTTCGGGCGGCGACCAGGAAACGACGACCGTTCTGCAGAATGTCGCGGTGCTGGCTTCCGGCCACACTCTGGAGCGCACTGCGACCGGCGAAGCCCAGAACACGGCCGTCATTACGCTGCTGGTTTCACCCGACGATGCGCAGCGTCTGACTCTGGCCAGCGCGCAAGGACATATTCAGCTGGCGCTGCGCAATCCGCTGGACACCAAGCAGGACGAAGTTCCGGCCTCCAGTTCGCGGGGTCTTTATCGCGGGCTCCCCGTCGTCGCGCCTCCTACGCCAGTTCCGGTTCATCACACCGTACCCAGGAAGACGGAACCTGCCTCCGCCGCCATCCACCGGCGTGAGCATTGAGGTCTATCAAGGGGACAAGAAATCAGACGTGAATTGCACGGAGGGGAATTGCGGCGACGCGAAGTGACTGGAGATCGATTCGAAGTTGGAAGTTGCACCCTTGCCCGCCGGCAAATTCCCTCGCAGGGAGAGGAATCTGAAAATGAAAGTTCGCGCGTCATGGCTCGGGGCTTTGTTCTTCACAGCGGTCTGCGCTCTTCCCGCGGTCTCTGAGATCATGCAGCAGCCAGACTCTGCGCCTCAGCCCCAGAACGCGGCCCAGAGCCCGGCCCAGCCGAGTACGGCGCCCACCGGCACCCCGACCACGAACCTTCCGCCGCAGTCGCAGCAGGCTTCCCAGGGATCGGCGCCCTTGCGGGTGATGGTAGGCAAGTCACTGCTGATTAATACGACGGAGCAGCTTAAGAGGATCTCGGTCACCGACGCAGCCATTGCCAGCGCCCAACCTATCACGCCCACGCAAATTCTGGTTCATGGCAAGACTCCTGGAGAAGTTTCACTGATCATCTGGGATGAACTGGAACGCTCGCGCAGCTTCGATCTGCGGGTGGACGTCGACGTGAGCGCTTGTGCTGACGAAGAACACCGCGTCTTTCCTGAGGAGCAAATCACGGTAACTCCGTCGCGGGCCGCGATTGTGCTCTCGGGGCATGTTTCCACGGAAGACGTGGCCAAGCGCGCGGGAGAACTGGCCGCCGCGTATTCGCCGAAAGTGGTCAACGTTCTTACCTTTGGGCCGGTCGGCTCACAGGAAGTTCTGCTGCAGGTAAAGTTTGCGGAAGTGGACCGCACTGCCATGACGCAGATGGGAGTCAACTTTGTTTCCACCGGAGCGGGCAACACGCTGGGCACGGTGACGACCGGCCAGTTCGGCGGTTTCGGTCCGCAGACGCTGGGGCAGCCCCCGACGACCACCACTACCGCCAACGGCATCACGACCACCAGCATCGCGACCCAGTCCATTAATAATGTGCTGAATCTTTTTCTGTTCCGCTCCGACATTAATTTTGGCGCGGTGATCGAGGCGCTGGAGAGTAAAAACCTGCTGCAGATTCTCGCCGAACCCAATCTGATTGCGATGAATGGCACACCAGCCAGCTTTCTCGCGGGCGGTCAGTTCCCTTTTCCCCTGGTCCAACCGGGCGCGGGATTTACGGCGGTTACGATTTCGTTCAAGGAATTCGGCGTGCGGCTGCAGTTCACTCCGGTCATCATGCCCAATGGAAATATTCATCTGAAGGTGTCGCCGGAGGTGAGCACTCTGGACTTCGCGAACGCGTTGACCATCTCGGGATTTACCGTTCCCGCGCTCAGCACGCGCAAAGCGGACACGGAATTCGAGTTGCAGGACGGGCAGAGTTTTGTGATCGCCGGCCTGATGGACAATCGCGTGACCGACATCTATAACAAGATTCCCGGCCTGGGCGACATTCCGATTCTGGGGAATTTTTTCCGCAGCAAGAGTTTGCAGAAGAGTAATTCGGAACTTGTGGTCCTGTGCACGGTGCACCGGATTTCTCCCAATGCGGAGCCGGCTACTTTGCCCAAGAATCCGCAGCCGTTCATGGACCCGGCAAAGTTCGACAAGAGCAAGTAGGACGGGAGAACAGGGCAGGATCGTTTACGCAGTACAGATGAAACCGCAGGGTCGTCATGCCAGAGTTGTCAGTCGTTATCGTCGCTACGGACAATGAGCAGCGCGCCGTGCTGCAGGTGCTGGTTGACGGCACCAGTGTGGCGCGCACGGTCCACACTTGCGCCAGTTTCCCGGTGGCCGGCTCCGATCCGATTACGCGGCGGGTGCGCTCGGCGAATCCCGATGTAACCATGGTGGACATTCCCGCCGACAATACCGCCCTGGCGCTGCGGGCCATCGAACTGCTTCACCAGGAAATGCCCGAGGCCGCCATTTTCGCCATCGGCAACCTGAACCAGCCGCAGACCATTGTCAACGCCATGCGGGCGGGAGCGCGCGAGTTTATTGAGCGCCCCACCAACACCACCGACCTGCTGGAAGCTTTCGTGCGCCTCACCACGGCGCAGCGCCGGGTGCGGCAGGAAGGGCCGCGGGGCAAGGTTTTTTCCGTCATCAATGCAAAAGGTGGAAACGGCGCGACCACGGTTGCGGTCAATCTCGCATTGGCTTTGCAGTCCGCGCATGGGCAGACCGCCATGGTTGACCTGGCACCACTAGGCCACGCCGCGCTGCACATGAATCTGAAGCCGGTCTTCAACGTAGCGGACGCGACGCGCAATCTTCACCGCATGGACGCTTCCCTGCTGGAAAGCTTCATGACGCGGCATAGCGGCGGCCTGCAGTTGCTGGCGGGGACCAATGTGCCGGCGGCGGTCGACCCGTCGACGGCCGAGTTTGTGCGGCTCTTCGACATGCTGGTGACGCACTACCGTTATGTGGTGGTCGATGCATCGTCGCGGTTTGATGCCGCGAGCCGCCTCATTGCCAGTCTTTCTGAAACCGTTCTGCTGGTGGCCTGCACGGATGTAGCGTCGCTGTGGAGCGCGGCCCGGGTGCAACAATATCTGGGTGAAGCTGGGAGCCGCGAACGAGTGCGGCTGGTGTTGAACCGCTTCCGTAAGGTTCCCGGATTCAGCGAGAGCGATGCGGAAACCGCGGTGGGCGCGAAGCTCATCTGGCGGATTCCGAACCAGTATTTCGCCGTGTCGGGAGCGATTGACCGCGGTACGCCGGTGATGGAACAGCGCAACACCGAGATAGCGCGCTGTTTTTCGGGACTGGCGCAGGAGTTGACGCGCAATGATGTCGATGTGAAGCGCGCGGAATGGAAGTTGTTCAAGTCGGTATGAGTGCGCCGGTATAGGGAATTTAGGGCCCAATGGCAAATCTGCAAAGTCTTCGAGCGCGCCGATTACCAGCAGGTAAAGGCAGACCTGCATCGCAAAATTCTCGACCGCCTCGATCTGGAAAAACTGGGTAAGACCTCCGGCGACTCGGCGCGCGACGAAGTGCTGGTCGTCATTCGCAATGCCGTTAACAGCGAAGTCGTGCCCCTCAGCTTTGCCGAGCGCGAGCGGCTGTCGCGCGAAATCCTGGATGAAATCTTCGGCCTCGGTCCGCTCGAACCGCTGCTCAAGGACCAGACCGTTTCCGATATTCTGGTCAACCGTTTCGACCGCGTCTACATTGAGCGCGCCGGCAAGCTTGAACTGACGGGCCTGTCGTTTAAAGATAATGTTCACCTGATGCAGATCATCGAGCGCATCGTTTCGCGGGTGGGGCGCCGCGTGGACGAGTCTTCGCCCATGGTTGACGCCCGCCTGGCCGACGGATCGCGCGTCAATGCCATTATTCCGCCGCTGGCCATCGATGGACCGTGTCTGTCGATTCGCCGTTTCGGGCGCGATCCCGTGACTGCCCGCCAGATGCTGGAGAACCAAACTCTCACCGAGTCGATGCTGGAACTGCTTTCCGCCATGGTCAAGGGGCGGCTGAACATTCTGGTTTCCGGTGGAACCGGCGCAGGTAAAACGACCGTGTTGAATGTGCTCTCCGGCTACATTCCGAATTCCGACCGCATCGTCACCATTGAAGACGCGGCCGAATTGCAGTTGAAGCAGGAACACGTGGTCCGGCTGGAGACGCGCCCGCCTAACATTGAAGGCAAGGGCGCGGTGCGACAGCGGCAACTGGTCATCAACAGTTTGCGTATGCGACCCGACCGGATCGTAGTGGGCGAGGTGCGCGGCGAGGAAGCCTTCGACATGTTGCAGGCGATGAACACGGGTCACGAAGGCTCGCTGACCACGGTGCACGCCAACTCTCCGCGCGACGCCATGGCCCGCGTGGAGAACATGGTCTCGATGGCGAACCTGAACATTCCCGAGCGCGCCGTGCGCCACCAGATCGCTTCGGCAGTGCACGCGGTGGTGCAGGTCGCTCGCCTCTCCGACGGCACGCGCAAGATCATCACCATTTCAGAAATTACCGGCATGGACGATCAATCCATCGCCATGCAGGACATTTTTAGTTTCGACCGCACCGGCATCGACGAAAGCGGAAAGGTGCGGGGAATATTCCACGCGACCGGGGTGCGTCCACAGTTCGCCGAACGGCTGGCGACCGGAGGGGCCCGGCTGCGGCCTGCCCTGTTCGAATCGAAAACGGAGGTCTGACCGTTTATGACCGCAGCGCTCATGGCGTTTCTCGTTTTCATTATGGTCGCGGTCGCGGCTTTTGCCCTGGGCTCGCTGGTCAACCAGCGCAGCGCCCAGGCCCGCCTGCTGAAGGAACGCCTGGCCAGCGAACGCAAGGCTCCGGAACGCGCACCGGAGGAAGAACTGGCGCTGCTGCGGGACGAGCAGATGAGCCGGATCCCGGCGCTGGATAACCTGCTCCGACGCTCCGAACGCGTTTCCAATATTCAGAAAATGCTGGCCCAAGCCGGCATGTCGATGCGGGCCGGGAACTTTCTTGGACTGTGCGGCATGGCCGGGATCGTGGGCGCCATCGTCTTCTACATCGTCAGCAAGCGCGTGGAGGTCGCCTGGATTGCCCTGCTGGTCGGCTTCGTGCTGCCTTACTCGGTGGTTTCATTCCGGCGCAACAAGCGCTTCGAGAAGTTCGAGGAGTTGTTCCCCGAGGCCATCGACACGCTGGCACGCGCGGTTCGTGCCGGGCACGCCTTCACCACCGCGCTCGAAATGATTACCGACGAGGTCTCCGAGCCGGTTGCGGGTGAGTTTCGCCAGCTTTATGAAGAACAGAAGTTCGGCATGCCGGTGCGCGATGCGCTCATGAACCTCACCGAGCGCATGCCGCTGGTTGACGTGAAGTTTTTTGTGACTGCGGTCATGCTGCAGCGCGAAACCGGCGGCAACCTCGCCGAAATTCTCGACAATCTTTCTTATGTCATTCGCGAACGCTTCAAGATTCAGCGCCAGGTGCGGGTCTATACCGCGCAAGGCCGCCTCACCATGGCCCTGTTGATGGGCATGCCGCCGATCATTGTCGTGGTTATGCTCGTGCTGAATCCCAGTTTCATTCGCCCGCTTTTCTCCGATCCCATTGGCCACACTTTGCTGGTCGCCGGGATCACTCTACAAACCGTGGGATATTTCGTGATCCGTAAGATCATCAAGATTCAGGTGTAATCGAATTCAGGTGTAGTGCATGCTGGCTTTAGTCATGACCATCGTGGTGTTCCTGACCGTCGTGCTGGTGGTGTTTGCCTTCGGCGCGGCGGCGGTCACGCCCAGTTCTGTTCTCGGTGCGCGTCTGCGAGCGCTGGGCGGGCAGCAGCAGCAGGCCAGCGATAACAAGCCCGCTCTCCGGGAACGCATTGAGCAGGCGATGGAACCCCTCAGCAAGGCCATCCCGCTCTCCGCGGCGGACGTGTCGCGCACGCGTGCCTGGCTGATTCAAGCGGGATTCCGCGATGCCATCGACGTCAACTATTATTTCGGCGCACGTCTACTCATGGCGGCCGCCGGCTTCGCTGGTGTGGCTTTGTTTTCCGGGTTCGATAATGTTTTTCTTCTGGCCGGCATCCCCGGCCTGGGATTCTTCCTGCCGCGCTTTATCCTCAAGCGCATGATCAAGGACCGGCAGCAGCGCATTCGCCTCGGCCTGCCTGACGCTCTCGACCTCACCGTCATTTGCGTGGAAGCTGGACTGGCGCTCGACCAGGCGTTGATGCGCGTGGGCCAGGATCTGCACCACGCCCATCCCGATCTGAGCGATGAATTTCACCTGGTGAACCTGGAGATGCGCGCCGGCAAACCCCGCGCCGAGGCGCTGCGCAACATGGTCGATCGCACTGGGGTTGACGACATTCGCTCCCTGGTTGGTACACTGATTCAGACGGATCGCTTCGGCACCAGTGTGGCCCAGGCGCTCCGGGTGCATTCCGACTCCCTCCGCACGGAACGCCGGCAACGGGCCGAAGAGCAAGCTGCCAAAACCACCATCAAGATGGTTCCCCCACTGGTGGTATTTGTTCTGCCGTCGATCATTTTCGTCACGATCGGCCCGGCGGTCATCGACTTGATCCGGCAACTGGGGCCGGTTTCGGGCCACTGAATGAGAAGCGGCTAGAGATCAGGGGCGAGGGCGTCAGCGAAGTAAGCAGCGTAGGAAACACGACCGCGGGAGCATCTGTATTCATGGCAGTTTTTTCGTCGCAGGGTCAGGCCTTCAATCGGACGCGGCAGGCGTTCCTCGCCACCGCGCTCGCCGTGGCCGATACGCACTGGACTCGCCTGCGCGGACTGCTGGGTCTGCGTCCCGATGACTTCCGTAATGGTTCAGGCCTCTGGATTGTCCCCTGCCATGGCGTTCATACTCTAGGCATGGGCTTCGCCATCGATGTGGTGTATCTCGATGGCTCCCTCACGGTAGTACACGTACAACATGATCTGAAACCGTGGCGATTCGCCCCGGTGCGAATGCAGGCAGCCACGGTATTGGAACTGCCGTGCCGCACGGCTGTGGAAACAAGAACGGAAGTCGGGGATAAAATCGAAATCACGACTCGGAAAGATGGTAAAGTGCTGCCCTCGTGAGTGAAACACTCCAACTCGAAGAAGCCAAGGCGATCGAGCTTCCGCTCGCGCCGCCCAAGCTGCTGGTCGAGTGGTCGTCGCGATGGCACGACTTTGTCACGTCCATCGGTCCTGCGCTCGGCCGTTCCCAGGCTCGGCTCGCCGGAGAAGCTCCTTTCGGACTGCTTCCCTACCGGATCGCGATCCCAGCCTATCTACTCGAGGCATTTCTGATTTTTGCAGTAATCATTATTCCGGTGAAGCTGGCCCAACTGCGGCCCTATGTTGTGCCGCGGCTGTCGAGTCACGACGTGATTTACTACTCGGGCGATGAACTTCCCCGCACCGAGGATCTCGGCGGGGCGCAGGCGGGAACCACTGGCCGCGCGGGCGGCGACGAAGCCCACCATCGGACGCAGACCATCCGAATCGCCCGCGGCGGATCGCTGGTTCCGAGAGTGGTCGATGCACCGAATCTCAAGATTCCTTCATCCCGCGACGCTGTGGCTAACCTGCTGGCGGTAAAACCGAATCCAGGGCCTCCGCCGCTGGAGGGATTGCGCTCGCTGCGTAGTGCTCCCAATCTGCCGGCGACCGTCGTCGCTCCCGCTCCGAATGCGATCCGCGATTACACGCGCAACGGCGTATCCCTCGAGGGAGCGATCGCTCCGGCTCCGAGCGTGCAGCGCGACCAGCCGCTGACCGCGCCCAATTTCAGCGCCACCGTGATTCCGCCCGCGCCCGAGGTTTCGCGGGATCATCCCTTGGTTGCGCCGGCGCTCGCGCCTGCCGTGATTCCGCCCGCGCCGAGCGTTTCGCGCGATCACCCGCTGATTGCGCCGTCTCTCAGTCCGTCGGTAGTAGCGCCCGCTCCCACCGCGCCGCGCGACCAAGGACGCTCGACTCCGGCGCTGGCCGCCAATGTGATTCCTCCGGCTCCCGCGTCGGTGAGCCGAGAAATCTCCAGCGCGCCGGTGCAGATGGCGAACATTGCGGTGGTGCCGCCACCGGTGTCTGCGCCCGAGCGCACCAGCAGACGCGATCCCATGCTGAGCTTGCCCGCGCCCGCGGTGGTCGCACCACCACCATCGACGGATGTGGCTCGCGATCTGCGGCGGCTGGCCAGCGGAAACATTCCCGATCCGTCGAAGGCTGTGGTCCCACCGCCGCCCACGCAAACCGGCAGTGGATCGTTCATGAGCAGTCTGATCGGAAAGATTTTTGGTCCGGCGGAAGTAGTTCCGCCGCCGCCCACGGTGAATGCAAGTGGCGCGAGCGGCGGATCAACCTCATCGCTTCCGGCTAATGTTGTGCTGCCTCCGCCAAGCGTTGCGGCGAGCGCGGCCAACGCTTCCAGCGGCAGCCCGCGCGGCAAGCGCAATGGCATGGGCACGTCTCTCGGGAGCAATGTGATCGCCCCGCCGCCCAGCGCAGGTCTACCCGACGGAACGGGGACGCACTCTTCGGCTTCATCTACCGCACCGGCTCTGGGGGTGCCCAGCGTCGTTCCACCGCCGCCCGCGCTCACGGGCGCTGGTGGGGGCACGGGGCACACGGGCGGAGGAACAGGAACTCCGACCGGCACATTGCTGGCGAACAACGTTGTTCCACCGCCACCATCGATCGGAGGAGGATCGGGCGCGACGGGCTCCGGCCTCGGCCGTAAAGGCGCAGGCCTGGCTGCCCCGATGGAAGTTGGGTCTCCGGTTGCGCCGTCAACCGCTGGCGGCAGCGGTACGAACGCCGGCGTCGTAATCTCCAGCCAGCCCGGCCCGAAGGTTGGACTGCCGGCCGCAGCCAGCAGCGGATCGCTCTCCATGTCGCCCGCCGGCGGCGAGAAATCCGGCCTCGGCGGCGCGGGCGGCGGCACCAGCATTGGCCGCGGCGATGGATCCGGAAGCGGTCTGAATGGAGCAGGTTCGGGCGCTGGAAAAACCGGCGCGGCTCACGGCTCCGACCCCAACGCTCATGGTGGAATCTCACCCAATCCAGGCCCCGGCGGCGCGGGAAACGCGACCAGCGGCAATCCGCCGGTGCCCGGAGTTTCGGTCAGCGGCGGGACGACGATGGTCAATCTGAGCAGCTTTGGTGACAACGCGGCGAGCGATCCTAAAACTCCTGGCCGTTCATCGGCCAAGGCGCATGGGCAAACGCTCGGAGTCACCATTGTGGCGACGGCGAATTCGGGCGGAGCCTTCGAACCCTACAAGAATCTGCTGCACGGCGAGACCTACACCACCTACATCGATACGTCTCTGGGCAACGTATCGATGGAATTCGCCGATGAAGCTGCGACGAGCCATGCGTACGGCGCGACGCTCACCGGCCCGATGAAGATTCGCGCCGATCTGCCCGATGGGCTGCCGCACGTCCGAATGATGATCAAGTGCACGCTCGACGCTTCCGGCAATTTGAGGAATGTGCATGTACTGGAGGCCGGCCCCGCGGAGATGACCGCGAAAGTCATGGCGGCGCTGCCCAGTTGGAAATTCCAGCCAGCCATGCGCGGCGACCAACCGGTCGCAGTAACCGCCATCCTCGGCTTTAACGTCGATACCAACGACCGCTTCTAGCAAGACTACCTCGCGCGGCGGCTGGCCTTCCGCTGGGGCGGGACTACGCCTTTCTCCGGGCGCTCGCGTTCGATCTTGTCCGACAGCTTGTGCAGCGGCCGGTCGGCCGCGGACGATAGCTGCCGGCCCGCCTTGGTCACCGTGAGTCCTGGCGCCGTATACATGGCCTCGCTGAAGGTCGTGCCGGAGTTTGCCGTTGCAACCGCGAACAATCCATGCGGAATGCCGTTGGTGAATGCCGTCGCAATGTAGTCGCCGACCATGAGGCCGTTTTGCGATTCCGGCAGCCACGCGAGCTGCATGGGTCCTGCGAGGTTGACCGGAGAATTCCAGGTCATCCCGCCATTGGCCGACGAGATGAAACCCACGCTGAGCTGGCAGGTCGACAGCGTGCAGTTGCTTTGCGAGTAGAAGTAATAGTGAAGCGCCACGTGCGCCGTTGCGCCTGAAGTGGCCGGATCAATTCCAATCCCGGGAATGAAATGATCGACGGTGCTGGTGGTGTCGTCGATCGGAATACGCGCGACCGGAGTCCAGTTCACGCCGTCGGAAGAAGTACTGTAGACCAGGTCGTTGGTGCTGCAGCCGGAGCGGAAGCGGCAATCTTCCCAGACCACCCAGACCGTGCCCGCTCCATCCACTGCTGCCGAAGGGAGCGGGCCGCTGCGAATTCCCGCCGCGTCCAGGTGTATCTGTACGTCGGCAATGGTTGCCGGAGCACTCCAACTCGCTCCTCCATCGGTTGAACTGAACGCGGACATCCCGTTGGTTTCAATCGGCACAACCACTGTGCCGTTCGGCTGCACCAGAGGTTGTCCGCCGATGCCAAAGGCGGAGCCAGCCGTCAGAATGGAAGGCCCCCAGGTCAGTCCTCCGTCGGTCGAGGTGTTCATGAAAATCTGGTCGCCGTTGACGGGATTGTCCCATTGGACGTAGCAGTTTCCGTAGTAGGGACTGGCGGCCCAACTGTCGCAGACAATCCAGTTCTTGTCGGAACTGATGGCGGTGGCGTCCACACTGATGACTGGCTTCTGCCAGTTGAGGCCATCGGTTGAGCGGCTGACTACCACGGCCGGAGTTTGCGACGTATTTGAAATCGGCAGGATTGCGATCATCCACACTCCATGCTTGGCGTCATACGCCACTGCGGGATCGCTGGCGGCGTCGTAGGGACCCGTCCCTTCGCCCTTGGTCAAACCGGGCAGGAAGCCGTGGGTCCAAGTAACGCCGCCGTCGGTCGAAGTCGCCCAACCGATATCCGTTCCGCCCCCAGCGATGATGCGCCCGGTCTGAAATGCCGAAACCAGCGTCGATCCGCTGGCCAGCATGTGGGGCTCAACCTGGGTCGCATGTTGCCCTGGGGGCACCGTATACGGATCCATGCTGACCTGCATGAGATTCGCTCCGATGGGATTCACTGGCGGCGTCACTGGAGTGACGGGGGAGGACGATCCGGAACAACTCACCAAGGCCACCGTCAGCAGAACGAGCAACAGGACAGGCACCGCCCGGGTAAAGAGAGCACCAACTCTTTTTCTGGTCACAAGTTCGTCCTGATTCCGCGAGCGCGGAGAAAACTGCAATCAAAAGCCGCCGACTCTCATCATCGGCGGCTTCGGGTTAAATTTCAATTGAATTTGGTAGTGGTGCCGTTAAACGGCACCACTACCTTGAATTTAATGGTGTCCGCAGTTGGTCAACCAGAACCACAGAGGACACAGGGTTAACGTTCCAAATGCCTTTTCCCTGTGTTCCTCTGTGTCCCCTGTGGTGAACGAATGTTACTTTGCTTTGCGCTTCGCGGGAGGAGTCACGCCCTTTTCCGGTTGCTCCTTCTCAATCTTATCCGAGAGAGTGTGCAGAGGCTTGTCGCCCGCCGAAGAGAGCACTGCTCCCTGGGTGGGCACGGTCAATCCCTGCGCCGTAAAGATCGCTTCATTGTAGGGTTCGCCCACCTTGGCCCTGGCGACGGCGAAGACTCCATGCGGCACTCCGTTATTGAAAGCAGTCGCAATATAATCCCCGACCATCAGCCCGTTCTGCGAGTTGGGCAGTTCGCTGAGCGTCATCGGGCCGGCCAGTCGAAGATGCGGACTCCAGGTCTTCCCTCCGTTGGGGGACGAAATGTAGCCCACGTAAAGACGGCAGCTCGAGAACACGCATTCACTCTGCGTGTAAAAGTAATAGTGAATCGCGACATGCGCGCCCGTACCCGACGTCGCGGGATCGATGCCGATGCCGGGGATGAAATGATCGAACTGGCTCGTCACCGGATCGATCGGAATGCGCCGCACCGTGCTCCATTTCACGCCGTCAGCGGAAGTGCTGTACACCAGGTCGTTGGTGCTGCACTGCGCCCGGAAGCGGCAATCTTCCCACACGACCCAAACCGTTCCAGCGCCATCCACTGCCGCAGAAGGCAGCGGCCCGCTGCGAATGCCCGCCGCATCGGTATGGCTCTGAATGACTCCGATCGCCGCCAACCCTGACCAACTCGCGCCGCCGTTTGTAGAACGGAACGCGGACATAAAATTCGACTCGATAGGGACCACCACATTCCCGTTGGGTTGCACTACGGGCTGCCCGCCGATGCCACTGGCCTGGTTGACCGTGCCGGTCGCCTGCGACCACGTCAGCCCGCCATCGCTCGATGTGCTCATCAGAATCTCGCCGGTGTTGGGATCGTCCCACTCCGCGTAGCAATTGCCATAGTGCGGGCTGGTGGCCCAGCTGTCGCAGACAATCCAATTCTTGTCGGAACTGGGCGCGGTGGGGTCGACGTTCACGGGATTCTCCCACTTGAGTCCGCCATCGGTTGACCGGTTCACCACCACCGCCGGTGTCTGGAAAGTGTTGGAAATCGGCAACGAGGCGATCATCCAGACGTTGTGCTTGGCGTCATATGCCACCGCGGGATCGCTGGCGGCATCGTAGGGACCGGTTCCTTCTCCCTTGGTCAGTCCGGGCAGGAATCCGTGAGACCAGGTTGTGCCGCCATTGGTCGAAGTTGCCCAACCGATGTCGGTGGCGCCGCCGGGAGAAATCCGGCCAGTCTGAAACGCAGCCACCAGCGTGGAGCCGAAAGCCAGAACGTGCGGCTCAACTTCGGTCGCGTGCTGGCCCGGACCCACGGTGAACGGATCGAGGCTGATGCGAGTCAGGCTGACTGGAGTTTGGGCGGAAACGAAAGTAGCTGGCGCTAGAAGAGCCAGCATCAGGAAAGTGGACTTGATCCTTCCGCGAAGAGAACCAGCTGTGACAGAAACAGGGCTAACGGAATCAGGGCTAACAAAATAAGGGAACGGTCGATTCATTCGAAGTCTTCCTCAGGAATGCGGGATGATGGTATTTACGTTTCGCCCAGAGTCGCAGGAGTACTCGCGGACGGTGGTCACGCGCAACTAGGTTTCGTAGTTGCGAAGGCAACTGAACATATCCCGGGATCTCCGGCACTGTCAATGTGAAGAGTTTTGCAGCCAGGAGCTCCCTCTGTGCCCCCCTCTGTTCTCTGTGGTTATTTAGTCGTTGGCCAGGGCTTGCGCACAAGGGCAACCGCGACATCGTCCGAGTAGATCGCGTTCCACTCGCCGTTCTTCATCAAGTTGTCGGCCAATGCCGATTGCCGCGGTAGAAGCACGCACGAATTCTCATGCGCCCGAAGAAAATCTTCCCAGCCTGGCTCCACGTGCACCAGCCTCAAGTAAGACTTGAAGAATTCTTCGCCATACAAATCATGGCGGTCATCGACCACGACTTGAGAACGAGGATAGAGCCGGTAAATCAAATATCCGCCCCAGTAGTCCGGGCTCAGTACCGGACCCTGGATTTCATTTTTCTGAAGGTAATTCACGGCCTCCGCTGGCATACGCTTGGCATCGAAATGCGCGTCCATCAAGACCCGCGACCCGGCGCGCCCGCCGTTGGCAGCGATCAGGAGGGTTACGAGCAACGCGAGGATCGGCCAGAGGTGACCCCGCTGTCCAGACTCGACGACCGCCATTCTCTGAAAGAATCCCTTCGCCGATGCGGGCGACGGGAACAGCGAGCCTACGACCATCACGAGCAGCACAGCCGAGACCGGGATATTGCGCGATGCATACAGGCCGGAGGACACAGCGAACAACACCGTGAGGATCTGGCTCAGGCGCGCCTCGCGCCCGCGCGCCGCAAGCGCACACAGAGCGATGAGCAGCAACACCAGAAAACATCTCTGGGCGATTCCATGAAAGTTAGGCGACTGGAATTCGTCGATGTGATCCATCAGAAAGCGGTTCGACAGATACGAATAGACATGCGCGTGCAGCTTCCATCCGTAGGGATTCACCAGGCTCGCTACGAGTGAAAGCAATCCCACCCAAGTCAGACGCCGCGTTCGCTTCGCCGCAGCAAATTTTCGGAGTGAATCCTCCATCCTCTTTTCTTTCGCTCGGAGCCGGGCCCACACCGCTCCCAGCCAGAAGATTCCTCCCAGTATGAATCCGACCACAAAACCGCCGTGCAGGTTGACCCACACCAGCATCAATGCCGGCAGCAACCAGAGCCGTCTGCTGGGCGCGCCTTGACCGTTGAAACATTCCCGCTCGGAAGAATCGAGAATCCAGAACCAGGCCAGCGCGAACAACCAACTCTACACGTGCGGCCGCGCCAGGAAGTGAATCGTCGACGCTGAGATGGCCAGCAGCACAAGTCCGAGGGCGACACCAATCTGCGTACCACGCGCGATCAACAGGCGGAAGGTGCAGGCGAAAACGCCCGCGATCACGACCGCCGTGAAACAGACCACTCCGTTCAGCCCGAAGCTTGTTTCCAACTGACCGACGACCACGTCATACAGCCACTCCCAGGCGAACCACGGCTGGCCGGCCATGGTCGAAGAAAATGAATCCACTCGCGGGATGTCGCGAGTCACCAGAATCTGCTGCCCGGTGCGAATGTGCCATCCGATCCCGGCGTCGCCCAGCAACCGCACCGACAGCGGCGTAAACACCAGCACGGCCAGCAGCGCGACAAAAATCAAATCGGCCACCGACGGCATGGCCACGCGCACCCATGCCGGAGCCTCGCCCGCGGACGAAGAACTTCTGGAACCCTCTGTCATCGCGCTGAATCTTATAGAGGTAAGACTCATAACAGCAAGGGCGGCCGGGAGCAACGCCGCAAGATCGGGATGTGTGACCAGGATGTGACATCAAGATGACCAACTCTGACAAACCTCGGGTGGTAATCGTCGGCGCCGGATTCGGTGGCCTGAATGCCGCGCGCTCGCTGGCCAAAGCTCCGGTCGAGATCACGATCATTGACCGCAGCAATTACCACACGTTTCAGCCGCTGCTGTATCAGGTGGCCACCGCCGGGCTCTCGCCGGGCGAAATCGCGGCGCCGATCCGTTCCATTTTCCGCTCGGACAAAAATATTGAGGTGCTCATGGCGGAAGTCACGGGATTCGATCTCGAGCGCCGGGTCGTTCTGACGCCGGACGCCGAAATCCCGTATGACTACCTGATCGTCGCCGCGGGCGCGAGCCACGCTTATTTTGGACACGACGACTGGGAGCCGTTCGCTCCGGGGCTCAAGACGATTGAAGATGCGCTGGAAATTCGGCGCCGCGTGCTGCTCGCCTTCGAACTGGCGGAGCGGCAGACCGCAACCGGAGAATCCGCCAATCCGCTCAACTTCGTGGTAGTCGGCGCGGGGCCAACGGGAGTCGAACTGGCGGGCACTCTGGCGGAAATTTGTCATCATGTTTTGGCGCACGACTTTCGTTCGATCGATCCGACACGGGCGCACATTCTGTTAGTCGAAGGCGGGCCGCGCGTACTTGCTACTTACCCCGACGACCTCTCGCGGAGCGCGCAGGAGCAACTACAGCGCTTGGGGGTGGAAGTCCGCACGTCGGCGTTGGTGACGCAGGTTGAGGCTGGCACAGTTCACCTGGGCCAAACGCGGCTTCAGGCGGCGGTAGTACTGTGGGCGGCCGGAGTGGCGGCCTCGGGGCTCGGCAAGAAGCTGGGCGCGCCGGTGGATCGCGCCGGGCGGGTACTGGTGTCGCCTGATCTCAGTGTTCCCGGCAATCGCGAAGTGTTCGTCATCGGCGATCTTGCGGCGCTGAAGGACGAGCATGGCAAGATGCTCCCCGGCGTTGCGCCGGTGGCGATTCAGGAAGGCCGCTTCGTTGCAAAATTAATTCGTCAGGAAGTAGCGGGTGCCCCACCCTTCTCGCGCACTCCGCGAGAGGGTGGGGATTTTGATTCTCGTCCACCTTTCCACTACTGGGATAAAGGCAGCCTGGCTACCATCGGCCGCGCCGCCGCGGTCGCCGATTTCGGCAAAATCCACATCTCCGGCTTCATCGCGTGGCTGGCCTGGCTCTTCGTGCACATCTTTTTTCTCATCGGTTTCCGCAACCGGCTGCTGGTCTTCATCCAGTGGGCATGGTCGTATGTCACCTACGAACGGGGCGCACGCTTGATCACCGGCAGCACCTATTTGCCGGGATGGACTGCCGATCCCCACACCTCATCCACAAGTGCGCAGCCGGGTCCGCAAGAAATTCATACTGGCACAGGAAAATAGAGCGACAATAGGTATGTGTCCCGGATTTCTGGTTGTGGCTCGGTTTGAGTTTCGCGCTTCCCTGGACCGCAAGATCAAAAGATTTTAACCGCGGAGTACGCGAAGAAAAGCCGCGAAGGACGCTAAGAAATTCATATTGAACCACTGCCGGGTTTCTTACCGAGTGGCCTTCGAGGCTTGATCTATGCACTCTTTATCAACGTCATCAGAAGCAAGTCGAACTTGCGACTCACCGTTAACCTCGCAATCAGCATCGCAGCTGTCGTTTTGCTTCTCATCCTCCGGCTTCGGCCCAGATTTTAAAGGTCGTCGTCAACGACACCATTCAGCCCATCAGCGCGGAGTACATTACGCGCGCCATCGACGAAGCCCGTCGCAGCAACGACCAGGCTGTGTTGATCGAAATGAATACTCCCGGCGGCCTACTCAGCTCGACCAGCGCGATCATGGAAAAGATTACGAGCTCGACGGTGCCGGTCATCGTCTACGTCACGCCGACCGGCGGTCATGCCGGGTCCGCGGGAATTTTCATTCTCGAATCCGCCGACATTGCGGCCATGGCCCCGGGAACTGCTGCGGGCGCGGCTCATCCCGTGGCCCTGATCGGCCCGGTCCAGATCAAGCAGGACGACGAGATGAAGCGGAAGGTCGAGAACGACACGGCGGCGCTGATGCGCTCCGTGACTTCGAAGCGCGGACGCAACATCGAAGTTGCCCAGAGCGCCGTGCTGGAATCAAAGTCGTTTACCGACCAGGAAGCGCTCACCCAGCATCTCATCGACTACGTCGCGTCGAGTCCCGAAGACCTCTTCCGCCAGATGCAGGGCAAGCCTTTCAAGCGCTTCAATGGCGAACCGGCCACGCTGAACCTCGCGGCTCAGGCGGTGATTCCGTTCGACATGACGCTGAAGGAAAGCATTCTCGACACGCTGATGGAGCCTGACTTCGCGTTCCTGCTGCTGGTCATCGGAGCGCTCGCGCTCTACATTGAATTCAACCACCCCGGCGCGGTGATCCCTGGAACCGTTGGAGTCGTGTTCATTCTGGTGGCCGCCTTTGCGCTCAATCTTCTTCCTACGCGTTTCGCTGCGCTGGGACTGATTCTTGGCTCGTTCGCGCTATTCGCCGCGGAGGCCAAGTTCGCGACCCACGGCGTCCTTACCGTTGGTGGAATCGTGCTGCTCACTCTCGGGGGACTGCTTCTGGTCGATTCGCCGATTCCGGAAATGCGGGTTCATCTGCTCACAGCGATCGCCGTGAGCGTTCCCTTCGGCCTTATCACGGCGTTCCTGATGACCATCGCGGTCAAGGCACGACGAAATAAGGTCGTTACTGGATCGCAGGGCTTGATTGGGCAAACGGGAGTAGCGCAGACCACGCTCTCGCCGCAGGGCAAGGTCTTTGTCCACGGCGAACTCTGGGACGCGGTCGCTTCCTCGACTCTTCCCGTGGGTCAACTCGTCGTAGTCCGCAAGGTCGATGGGCTGACGGTTCAGGTCGATCCTCTGGGAGCAACGCCGCCGGAAGGAACTCCGGCGCCAGCGATTCTTTAACAGCGGCCGAGCTTTAATTCAGAGATTTATTTCAGGTTGAAGAGCGCATTCACGTGCGCCGTAACGGTCACCGTTTGCGGCGTAAATTCCTCCGTCGGCGGCGCCGGCGCCGCACCTGCCATGGCCATGGAACGGGCCATTCCGCGCATAATCGGGCGCGGATTCTCGAAAGTATCAATGGATGCATAGGATAGTTCTCCGAGAATGCGTCCACTGGCGCGGGCCAGCGTCTCGGCGGAGTTGCGGGCGCGGCGGTACGCATCTTCGACGGCTTTGTTTTTCGCCTCGTCGATATTCTCCAGCGTGTAGTTCACTGTCTGGCTCTCGCTGACGTTGGCGTCGGCGAGTTGCTGCGTGATGGGACCGACTTTGGAGAAATCCTTCAGTTTCAGCCTGACGTCGGTCGTGACCCGGTATCCGACCACCCTTTGCCTGGGATTTTTCCAGTCATAGATAGGCTGCACGGAAAGAAACCCAATCGCCGCCGCCTTTGGCTCAATTCCATTCACGCGGAGCACGTCCCTTACCTGCTCCACATTTTTCGAGGCCCGCTGGAAGGCAACCTGCGACGTGTCATCTTGCACGGAGACATTAAATTGAATCTGGGCGGTGTCAGGAGCCGCTTCAAACTTTCCGTCGGCGCCGACGTAGATCGTATTCTGCGCCGCAGCAACGGTAGGGTGTTCCTGCGCAAATACCGCAGACGCGGCGAACAAGAACAGAGCGAGAAACACGCTTGCGGATTTCATAAGGGAGCCTCCGAAGGGATTATCCCACGCGATAGGCTGCGGCTGGCTTATGTCCTTGAGCTGGGTCCGGCGATGGCCAGAACATCGACCTGGAGACCCGATGAGTGCAGCCCCTCGACGGTTGTGGCGGTAATTTTTCCCGCCGCCGGCAGCATGCCGACGGCGCGGTTCTTGCCCAATTCCTTGGCCTGATGCAGGCCGCGATCGGCGAGCGTGAGAACTTCTTCGTAACTGACTGCGCGACGGTTGTCAGGAAACCAGGGAAATGCCGCCCATCCCAGGGAACAGGTGCGGTACATCATCTCGTCGGACGCGCCCACGGAAAAGGGAGTGTCGGCAACGGCGGAGAGAACACGCTGGGCAAGGAGTTCCGCCTCGCTGCGATCGGTGTAGCGCGACACGATCAGAAACTCCTCGCCGCCCCACCGCACCAGCACGTCGGAGTGGCGAATGGAAGAACTGAGACGACGGGCCATCTCCAGCAGGACTTTGTCACCCAGGTCGTGCCCGTAGCGGTCATTCACTTCTTTGAAATTGTCGGCATCGATCAAATAGAAAACCAGATCGCGGGTGTGGGTGTCGTGACCGTCGGAGTGCGAGCGCAGGGCCTGGCTGACGTCGGCTTCGATGGTCGCGGAGAAATAGCGGCGGTTGCGCAGTCCGGTCAGGGGATCGGTGAGCGAAGCCTCCTGCAACACGACGTTGGTGCGCCGCAATTCCAGATTCAGGCGGTGGTGCTGCAGGAAGAGTAGAAACGCCATCAGGAACATGGTGGCCAGCGTGACCAGCACGCGGAAATGAGCCGCCGGCTGCGGAAGGCGCGGATCGAGCAGCGCGTAGAAAGCGATCACGGGTAGTGACAGCACCGACATCATAGCGAGGTTTGCCATCCAGGTGTTGTAAGAGCCGTCGGGCGCAGCCTCGGGTGCCGACAAGCTCTGTCCCTGCACACCCACCGCGATGAAAAACGCGAACGACGCGGCATACTGAGTGTCGTACCAGCTGCCCGTAAAATAGATGTTCTTTTCGATGGCGCGATTGATAACGTAGAACGCGATGCCATTGAACCCCACTGCCCCTGCGAAGTACGCGTAGAACTTTTTCCATCGCCCGGAACTCTGGCGCCAGAAGATGGCCGCGACGGCGACGATAAGGACGCACTCCGCTCCTGCCAGCCAATCGAAATTCCGGTTGTACGCGTCTTCGTTGGGCGAAACGTACTGCCAGCACACCACGAACGAGACGTAGAGATAGAGCCACCAGAGCAGCAGGAGGGAAAAATCCAGCGCGCCCAACCGCGAACTTCGTTCCGTGGGCTGCCGGTGGGGACGCAGCAAAAGCCCGGCAAACATGGGAGCTCCCGCCAGAAATAGCAAAGCGTCCGCGGGATACATGGAAGGAACTTTTCGCTGCAAGACCAGATCGAAAACGATCCAGACCACCTGATCGCTGAACCACAAAGCCCATCCCGCGGCCTGCAGCAGCCAGAACCAGCGCATACGGCCTTTGCTGGCAAAGCCATTCCAGGTAAATACCAGAAGCGCGGAAAGCATGAGGACGCCGATGACGAGTATCGCTCACCGCGGCCAGGCTCAGGCCCTGAGGAAGCAGCGCGGAGGCTGCCGCCAGCAGCGCCGTCAACAAAAATGCCGCGCCGATCCACAATTTTGGATGTTTCAATGCGCTCAATTTCACAACCTTGGATTTCGGAATTGCAGGGCCCGATGTTCCTTGCTGAAACAACTCCCGGGGTCTTAGTCCCTGGCGCCGGCGGTATAGGCGAGGGGGTCGGTCTGTTCGCTGATCGCGCGCCGCAGTTCTTCAAAAATCTCGTCTGGCATTTGCAGAAAAACCTCGACAACTTCCGGGTCAAACTGGCGGCCCGCCCACTCCTGAATCTCCTGGCGCGCCACTGAAAGTGACCGGGCCGCGCGATAAGGACGGTCGGAGGTGATCGCGTCGAGCGTATCGGCCACGGAAAAGATGCGCGCTCCCAGCGGAATCTCTTTCCCTTTCAAGCCCCGCGGGTAGCCACTGCCGTCAAAACGCTCCTGATGGGAGTAGATGATGTCGCAAGCCTCTTTCAGGAACGGAATCTTTTTTACGATCTGATAGCCCTTGAAGCAGTGCTCGCGCATGATGAGGGTCTCGTCGGCGTCGAGCTTGCCCGGCTTGTTCAGGATTTTGTCGGGGATCGCCATTTTGCCGATGTCATGCAGGAAAGCGCCGCGCGCAATAGTCGCCACCGATTCGTTGGGCAATCCCATGGCTCGTGCAATCGCCATAGTGAAGGCGGTCACGCGGCGGGAGTGGCCTTCGGTCTCGCGATCCTTCAGGTCAAGCGCGTCGCCCAGCGCCTGCAGCGTGATGTCGTAGGAACGTTCCAGATCGCGCAGCGTGGCCTGCAGTTGATCGGTGCGGGCTTTGACCAGCGATTCCAGATTCGTCTGGTAGGTGCGGTTCTCCACCTTCAGGCGGCGATTCTCAAGAGCGCGGCTGACCGTATTCAACAGTTGCTCGCGCTCGAAGGGCTTCAAAAGGTAGTCGTAGGCGCCGTTGCGAATGGCTGCCAGCGCCACGGAAATGTCATGCACGGCGGTAACCATCACAACCGGCATGTCGGGGTAGCGTTCCTTGGTCCGCTCCAGCAGTCCGATGCCGTCCAGGTCCGCCATCATGAGGTCGGAGAGCATCAACTCAAACTCTTCGCCGGAGGTGAGGACGGCGAGCGCCTCCATGCCGGAACCCGCTTGTTTGCAGGCATATCCGGCGGCGCTCAGCATCGAATCGATGATCTCTCGAATCGGCTCTTCGTCGTCAACGACAAGGATGCGGTCTGGCATGCGAATACACGAAAGTCTATCGGCGATTGTAACCGTTCGGCGAGATTCCGAAAGTAATCACCCAGGTCCGGAATCTCCATCGAGAAAGGAGCCGCCCATGATATTCAAAAGTGAGGAACAGGTACGTCCGCCTTAGCGCACTGGTTAGCGCATTAACGATGAACGCTTCCCTCGGGTCGATCCTGAATTCGGTGGCAAAGCTTGGCATCGCCAGGCCAACCGCGGCAGAACTGTCGCTGCTGATTCTGCTGGGCGCTTCCCTGCTCGCTCTGCGCGCCTTTCGCGAAAACTACCTCAAAGTCTGGGTTGTGGGCTGGCTCGTGCTGGTGGGTTCGCGCCTGATGGAACACTGCTTCGCGGCGAGAGATCCCCGCTCCCTTCGATCAGGTCGCGGTGCAAGCCTCGTTCGCGCTGGCCGTGGGACTGCTGGCGGGCGCGGTTTTGGTCTATACCCGCAACCGGGACCTCATTGTTCCCTTGACGGTTATCACGCCCGTCCTTGTCGGCTTTGCCGGAGCCAGAGTTCTCCTGTGGCCGGATTCCCTGCCCCTGCGTGTGGCCGTGGAAGTCGGCTATCGCCTCATTCTTCTAACGGCTTCGATTGCCTTGCTGCGAGCGCGCCGTGGACGTTTCGAACCCTCGGCCTGGCTGCTGGCTCTCTGTTTGCCCACGCTGCACCTCGCGTGGTCACCCTTCACGGACCGCATACCCGCAGCCGCATTCTTCGCGGCTGAAATCGCGCTCGGCCTGTCGATGCTGCTGGTTGTCTTCGACCAGGCTCGCACCCGGGCGAAACGCCTCTCCGTAGTGCAGGTGCTCACTGGAAACATCGTGAGCGCGCAACAATACGGCAACATGGTGCAGTCCGCGGTGGAAGAACTGCAGCGGTTGACCAAAGTCCGAGCTTCGTGGTTCCGCCTGCTTGAAAGCGGCCATCTGGTCGCGACCCACGCCGTAGGAGTCTCGCCCGACTTTCTGCGCGATGCCGGATTCGCCGAGGTTAACGAAGATCTCTCGAAATTGTTGGAGAAGTCGGAGCCCCACGTCACGACTCGCGACGATGCCGGCCCGGAGACGGCTTTGTGCCTGGAAAACGAGAAGATTCGTCAGGTCGTCATGCTGCCCGTGGTCGGAAAGAAAGCGCCCATCGGACTGCTCTTGCTGGGCCACTCCGGCAACCGGCATTGGACTACCGAGGAACTCGACTTTCTGCAGACCTGCGCCCTGCAACTGGCCATTGCCGTTGAAAACTTCCGCCTGCTCGAACAAGTACTGCGCTCGCAGCGGCAGTGGATGAATACCTTCGACTCCATTCACGACATTATTCTGGCGCACGACTCCGACTTCCGCATTGTCAAAGCCAATCAGGTTCTGCTCCAGCATTTGGGTCAGGCCCCGGCTGACGTGATTGGCAGTTCCTGCGAAACCGTCTTACCGCACAAATTTGGAGAGTGGACCGGCTGCCCTTACTGCGCGCTGGGCGCGGACGAGGAATTTACCGAGGGCGCGGACCCCTGCTTTGGCGGCTTCTCGGTGGTTTCCACGTCTTCCTACACCGAGCAAGGCAACCCACAGCAAGGCATCATCCACGTCGTACGCGACATTACCGACCGCCGCTCAGCGGAGGAAAAGTATCGTCTGCTGTTCGAGCAAGTGCAGGAGGGCGTCTACGTCGCGACGCCGGCCGGCCAGATCATCGATTGCAACGACGCCTTCGTGCACATGCTGGGCTACGGCACGCGGGAAGAACTGCTGGTGCTGAATCTCGATTCGGAGATTTGCGTCGACGCCAACCAGCGCGACAATTTCCGAAAAGAGATCGAAGCGCATAACTATGTGCGCAATTTCGACGTCACGCTGCGCCGCAAAGACGGCACGCTTCTGCTGGCGGTCGAGAGCAGCTTCGCCAAGCGCGATGGCACTGGAAACATTGAGCGTTACCAGGGCTTCGTTCTCGATATGACCGAGAAGCGCCGCGCCGAAGATGAAATGCGGCGCCGCAACCGCGAATTGAACGCACTCAACGCCATGGCCGTGGTGGCGGCACAATCGTTCGACCTTGACGAAATCCTGAATCTGACGCTGCGCCAGGTCGTAACCCTTTTCGGCGCCGAGAGCGGCACGGTCTATCTCTCCGATTCCGACAACACCACTTATCGCCGCCGCGCCGCGTGGGGACCGCGCAGCCGCGACCAGGTACGGGCCGCGGAAGTTTCGCTTCCTGAGGGTTTCGGCGACCTGGTAGTGCGCTCACGCGCCGAAGTGGTCACCGCCGAATATTTGCCGCACCTGCCTCCGAAGGTCGTTGAGTTCCTGAGCGGCGACGCCGATCGCTCCTGGATCTGGGTGCTGTTTTGGGGCAAAGACTGCCCGGTCGGCATCATGGGCCTGTGCAATGACGCGGGATATCAGTATTCCAGCAACGATGAAAACCTGATGGTCGCCATCAGCCGGCAGCTTGCTACCACCATTGAGAAAGTCCGTCTGTACGAAGAAACCTGCCGCGCCTACGAAGACCTGCGCAAGACCCAGGAACAGCTGCTGCAGAGCGAGAAGATGTCGGCGGTAGGACAGTTGATCGCGGGCGTGGCCCACGAACTCAACAATCCGCTGACCGCCATCCTGGGCTATGCCGAACTTCTGGAGAGCGAAGGCCTGGCCACGCGCGCGCAAGATTATGTCAGCAAGCTCTTCAAACAGGCGCAGCGCACGCATCGTGTGGTGCAGAACCTGCTCTCCTTCGCACGGCAGCGCACGCCGCAGCGCGAGGAAGTCGACATTCGCAAGGTGCTCGATGAGACTCTTGCTCTGCGTGACTACGACCTGAAGACCAATAACATTCGCGTGGAACGCGAGGCACCGAGCGACCCTGCCATGGTGGTCGCCGATCCCCACCAGATCGAGCAAGTATTCCTGAACATCATCAACAACGCGGTCGACGCCATTCTCGAAACTGGCCGCACCGGCAAAGTAAAGGTTCGCATCTATCGACAGAATGGACACGTGTGCACGCAGTTCTCCGACGACGGCCCCGGCCTCAAAGATCCGAAGCGCATTTTCGATCCTTTCTACACCACGAAGAGCGTGGGCAAAGGCACCGGCCTGGGACTCAGCATCTGTTACGGCATCGTGAAAGAGCATGGTGGGGACATCACGGCCAACAACGCACCAGAGGGCGGCGCGGTGATCGAAGTCAGGCTGCCGAATGCGGCGCCGGCCACGCTCGAAGCGGAATCGCCCAAAGTTGCGACCCGCCCGCACGCGGGCGCGGTGAGCGGTCGAGTGCTGCTGGTGGAGGAAGAAGAATCAGTGCTCGAATTTGAGCGCGACGTACTGGCTGGAGCCGGCGCCGAAGTAGTCACGGCCCGCACCAGCGACGATGTGAGGACTCGGCTGCAATCCGAGCACTTTGACGCCATCATCATGAACGGCAAAATGCCGGGCGAATGGAACGCCAAAGAATCCTATACCTGGGTAAAGGCAAATTGCCCGTCAATGGAAGGCCATGTTTTGTTCACCTTCGCGAGCGGAGTGGAACCGGCCGACGGACGTACCTTCCTGCAGGAAAATAATGTTCCCTATCTGGTGAAGCCTTTCGAAGTAGCTGAGTTGATCGCCCAGACCCGGCGCCTGCTGCAGAAAGTTCAGGCTGTCGGAGCCGGCGCTGGCGCTGACTAGAACTCCTCCGCTCGACTCACGAAATCGAGGTTTTGAGCGTAACGGCCATGATTTCGGCAGTTGAGAATTCCTTGGCATTCCATTTATCGCAGGAATAGTCTTTTCCCATGCAGAATCGGTATGCCAAAGCTGGCCTTCTGGTGATTGCTTTCGCCAGCGTGATTGCGGCGCAAACTGCCGATAAACCCGCTGACAGGCTGCGTTGTGAACTTCGGTTGAACCAAGAAGTTCTAACAACCCATCCTCAAGATCATCTACACTTCTTGCTTTTCTCTGAGCAGGACGGTCTGAGGGTGTACGACGAATGGAATATGTGGGGATACTTCGCGAGAACGTTCGATCTGACGGCATCGGGAACTAAGAATTATCAGGTGACAAGGCGAGACCGAGTTTGGGACAAGAACTTTCCAAAAAGCGTCATTATCGACCGTGGAGGAGTGCTCGTAACTGACATTTACCTCTGCGACGGCACATGGCGCGTCTCGCCAAAAATGCCAGTGCGAGAGGCCTCAGTCCGCATGGCGGGGCACTACACGCTCAAACCAAGAACTGGCCCCGGTGCGGACGCGTCCTTTTATCCTCTAGAAGATGTTTGGGTCGGCACAATCAGCTCCGCGCCGGTGGAGCTGTATCTGAGCAAGGAATGCGTTCTTCGGCTAAACGCTGATCGTCCGTAGTTGGCGTAACATCGCCATCTCACTCGTTGAAGCCGCTATGAGCGACCATGGTCCGACGAAAACCCACAGAAGCGAGCACTTTTCCTCTGCCCCCGTTGCGGTAGACTAGCTCTACCGAACATGTCCCAATTCGTCCACCTGCATCTTCACACTGACTACTCCATGCTCGACGGCGCCTGTGACGTCGAAAAACTTTGCCAACGCGTGAGCGAACTGGGTATGCCGGCCGTGGCCATGACCGACCATGGCAATATTTTTGGGGCGGTGCACTTCGTCAACGCGGCACATAAGTATGGCGTGAAGCCGATCGTCGGGTGCGAACTCTACGTCTGCAAGAAGGACGACCACCGCGCCCCACCCGAAGGCGATACCTACAATCATCTGCTGGTGCTCGCCCAGAACGAAGAGGGCTACCGCAACCTGGTAAAGATAACGTCGGAAGCGTCGTTGCATGGCTTCTATTACAAGCCGCGCGTGAGCAAGAAATTCCTGGCGGAGCACTCCGCCGGGCTGATCGGCCTTTCCGGATGCCTGAAAGGCGAGGTTGCCGAACGCTTGGTCGAAGGCAACTACGACGCCGCGCGAGCCGCTGCGGGCACATTCGCCGACATTTTCGGCAAAGAAAACTTCTACCTCGAGATTCAGGATCAGGGTCTGGAGATGGAGCACCGCATCCACGCGGGCCTGTTCCAGCTCGAGAAAGATCTAGGCCTGCCACTCGTAGCCACCAACGACAGTCATTACCTCTGCGAAGACGACGCGCACGCACAGGATGTGATGCTGTGCATTCAGACCGGCAAGTCGATCCGCGACACCGGCCGCATGAAGTTCGAAGGCAACCAGTTTTTCGTCAAGAACTTCGACGAAATGCAGCGCGTATTTAAAGACTCACCCGACGTGCTTACGCGCACACTCGACATTGCCGAGCGTTGCAGCCTGCGCATCGAGAAAATCGCCAGCCCATTTCCCGAATTCGAGGTCCCGCCCGGCTACACCATCGACAGCTATTTCGTCCACGTGACGCGCGAAGGCTTTCGCCCGTCGCATGGAGGCGTTGCGTCCACTGCACGAAAAAGGAAAGCTGAAGCGCTCCATCGCCGACTACGAGCAGCGTCTGGAGCGCGAACTGGGCATTATTCAGCAGATGAAGTTTCCCGGGCTACTTCCTCATCGTCTGGGATTTTATCCGCTATGCCCGCGAGCACGACATTCCGGTCGGTCCGGGCCGCGGATCGGCCGCCGGATCGCTCGTCTCTTACGCGCTGCGAATCACAGACATCGACCCTCTGCAGCATGAGTTGCTGTTCGAGCGCTTTCTGAATCCCGAGCGTGTGTCCATGCCCGACATCGACATCGATTTCTGCATGAACCGCCGCGGCGAAGTCATCAATTACGTCACGCAGAAATACGGCCGCGACAATGTCGCACAGATCATCACCTTTGGCACCATGGCTGCGAAAGCCGCGATCAAAGACGTGGGCCGCGCTATGGAAATCCCCTACGCCGACGTGGATCGCATCGCCAAGATGGTGCCCACGCAGCTGAACATCACACTGGAACAGGCCATTGAAGACTCGCCGCCGCTGCGCGAAGCCATCGAAAAAGACGGGCAGATTCGCGAGCTGTTCGAAACCGCTAAAAAACTGGAAGGCATGGTGCGCAACTCGGGTGTGCATGCCGCGGGCGTTGTGATTTCGCCGCGGCCGCTCACCGATCTCGTCCCGCTGCACCGCACCAAGAACGACGAAATCGTTACGGCGTTCGACATGGTCGCCATCGATAAGCTTGGTCTGCTGAAGATGGACTTTCTCGGCTTGACCACGCTCACGATTCTGACTGACGCTTTGAAGTTGATTCTGCAGACGCGCGGCACGCCGTTGACTCTCGAAGAGATTCCGCTCGAAGATCACGAGACTTACGAGAAAGTTTTCTACAAGGGATTGACCTCCGGCGTATTCCAGTTTGAATCTCATGGCATGCGCGACGTGCTGCGCAAATACCAGCCAAACTCCATTGAAGATCTCACCGCTCTGAACGCGCTTTACCGCCCTGGACCGATTCAGGGCGGCATGATCGACGACTTCATCGACCGCAAGCACGGGCGCAAGAAAGTCGAATACGAACTTCCGGAACTGCAGGAGATTCTGCAGGAGACGCTGGGCGTGATCGTGTATCAGGAACAAGTCATGCAGATCGCCAACCGGCTCGCCGGTTACTCGCTGGGTGAAGCCGATCTGCTCCGCCGCGCCATGGGCAAGAAAAAAGCCGAGGAAATGGCGCAGCAGCGCGAACGTTTCGTGGAGGGTGCTGCGCAGCGAAAGTATCCCGCAAAGAAAATCGAAAAGATTTTTGATCTCATGGCCCAGTTCGCCGGCTACGGCTTCAACAAGTCGCACTCCGCCGCGTACGCACTCCTGGCCTATCACACGGCTTACTTGAAGACACACTATCCCGTCGAGTTCATGGCCGCGTTGCTGACTTCCGTTACCGGTTCGACCGATGACGTCGTGAAGTACATCAACGAGTGCCGCGAGATGGGAATCGCGGTCGAAGCGCCCGACATCAACGTTTCCGACGCGACCTTCACGCCGCACGGGGAATCGATTCGTTTCGGCCTGGCCGCTGTAAAGAACGTCGGCGGCAACGCCATTGAATCGATCGTCGCCGCGCGCAAGAAACTGGGGCGATTCAAATCGATCTTCGAGTTCTGCGAGAACGTCGACCTGCGCTTGCTCAACAAACGCGTTTTGGAGTCGCTGATCAAGAGCGGCGCCATGGATTCTCTGGGCCGCCGCGCCCAGCTGATGGCCGCGCTCGACAAAGCGATGGAGCAGGCGCAGAAAGCGCAACGCGACGCGGAATCGGGCCAGCACGGCCTGTTTGGCGTGTTTCAACAGGAAGAAACCGCCTCCAACAACGACAAATTATCCAACGTTCCCGACTGGGATGAGCATACTCGCCTCTCGGCCGAGAAAGAGATTCTGGGATTCTTCATCAGCGGCCATCCACTGCAAAAGTACAAAGACAAGCTCGCCGACCTGCAGGCGCTGAGCATCGAGGAAATTGCCGCGATGACCAGATCGACTGGCAAGGAAGAAACCATCAACACTGCCGGCATCATCACCAATGTTCGGGTGCTCAAGTCTAAGCGCGGCGATTTCTACGCTCAGGCCATGCTGGAAGACATGTCGGGCACGATCGACATGATCGTCTTTCCTGAGGCCTACAAGCGCATCGGCGACAAGGTGAGGCTCGAGGTGCCGGTATTCGTGAAAGCGGGCGTACGGATTGAAGAGGGCTCAAATCCGAAAATCACGGCGGCGGAAATTCAGCCACTCGAAGACGCGAAAGTTCCGCTGCCCCGCGCCATCCGCGTTCGTGTGCCGCTCGAAAACTCCGCCGAAGCCACGGTGGACGATCTGCACGCGCTCTTCCTCGAACGCAAAGGCGACGCCAAGGTGTTATTCGACGTGGAACGCCAGGGCGATTTCATGGTGGTGATGGAGGCGGAAGGCTATAATGTTGTGCCGGATCGCAATTTCATTGCCCGGGTGGAGCAGTTGTGTGGACGTGGAAGCGTCCGCGTCATTAGCTGATTCGCTGATTTCTATTTCATGGCCGCAACCGAAAAAGCGCAGCAGGAACTGGAACTGATCGAGCGCCAGGTCGCCGAAATGGAGGCTGCCGGGGCCGATGACGCCACCCAGCGCCAAATCGAAAAACTGCACGACCGCATCGAAACCCTGAGGCAAGAGATGAGCGCCCCAAACACCGCGTGGCAGAAGACCGAACTGGCGCGGCATCCGCAGCGGCCTCAGTCGCTCGATTACATTGAGCGCATTTTCACCGACTTCAGCGAGATTCACGGCGACCGCAGTTTCGGCGACGATGCGGCCATTGTCTGCGGCATGGCGCGCTTTCACGGCGACGAAGTATTGGTCGTCGGCACGCAAAAGGGCCGCGACATGAAGCAGCGCGTCTACCGGAATTTCGGAACGCCGCATCCCGAGGGATATCGCAAGGCGATTCGCATCATGCAGGTCGCGGAAAAATTCCGCCGCCCGATTTTCACGCTG
This sequence comes from uncultured Acidobacteriaceae bacterium, assembly GCA_963709385.1. Taxonomy (GTDB): domain Bacteria; phylum Acidobacteriota; class Terriglobia; order Terriglobales; family Acidobacteriaceae; genus Sulfotelmatobacter. The sequence continues at coordinate 140,108 of CAVPWD010000007.1, read as the reverse complement.
GTCGATACCGACGGTGCTTACCCGGGCATTCACGCGGAAGAGCGTGGCCAGGCCGAAGCCATCGCCTACAACCTGCGCGAAATGGCGCGTCTGGAAGTTCCCATCATTGCCACGGTTATTGGCGTCGGCGGCAGCGGCGGCGCTTTGGCGATCGCGGTCGCCGATCGCGTGCTGATGATGGAGAATTCCATCTATTCGGTCATTTCTCCCGAGGGCTGCGCCGCAATTATGTGGCGCGATGCCACCAAGAAAGAACTCGCGGCTGAGGCCATGCGTATCACCGCGACGGACCTGCAGGAGTTGGGCTGCATCGACGACATTGTGCCGGAGCCCGAAGGTGGCGCTCATCGCGACCACGAGGCCGCTGCCAATCTTCTCGATGCTAGTTGGCAAAAACACTATGCCGAACTGAAGAAAACTTCCACCGCCGATTTGCTCGTGTCACGATATAATAAGTTCCGCAACATGGCACAGTTCTTTAAGACTGAAGCCTAGCGTCGAAGCGCAAGGCCGAAGCGTGAGTTCCCGATCTCTCCTAGTTCCAAAACAGGTTCCTCTCCGCTCCAGTCGGGCGATTCGGCGGGACGAGGCGCGGCAGCCGCCGTATAATTGACTGTTTTCCGCTCCGAATCCATAAATCGGCAGGCGACAGGGTTCTGCCCCTAAATTGAAGGAAGGTGTTGGGATGGCCACGACGGATGTCACGCCCCGGGAATCGTCTGGCGGCGTTGCACGCAAGCGCATCGTCAACGACATGAGCATTCAGGTCGCGACGGTCAACGGTTCCGGCTCGCAGAGTTCGAATACGGTTTTATTGCGAAGCATTTTTCAGATGGGTGTACCCGTCTCCGGCAAGAACATGTTCCCTTCGAACATCGCCGGCCTTCCGACCTGGTATACCATCCGCGCCAACAAGAACGGCTACATCGGCCGCAAGAAGGAAATCGATTTTTTGGTGGCGATGAATCCGGAGACGGCGGTTGAAGACACCATGTCTCTCGCGCCCGGCGCATCCGTGCTCTACGACGAACCTCTCGCCCTGCATAAGCTGCGCGATGATCTGCTCTTCTACGCTGTTCCCTACGACAAGCTGGTGGCAGCCGTCTGTCCCGAAGCCAAGCTGCGCAAACTGGTCAAGAACATGGTGTACGTGGGCGTCGTTGCCAACCTGCTGACCATCGAAATGGCCGAAGTAGAAAAAGCGATTCGCAAACAGTTCGCCAAGAAAGTGAAGGCGGCCAATCTGAATCTGGCGGCGGCGCAAGCCGGTTTCGACTACGCCAAAGCCAGCCTGAAGAAACTCGGCGTTTTCTATATCGAACGCATGGACAAGACTGCGGGCAAGATCATTATCGACGGCAACTCGGCCGCTGCGCTCGGATGCATGTTCGCCGGATGCACCGTGGTCACCTGGTATCCGATCACTCCTTCCTCGTCCCTGGTCGAAACGATGATCGAGTACATGAAGGAATACCGCATTGGCCCCGACGGAAAAGCGACCTTCGCCATCGTGCAGGCGGAAGACGAACTGGCGGCGATCGGCATGGTCATTGGCGCGGGCTGGGCCGGTGCGCGCAGCATGACCGCAACCGCCGGACCGGGTATCTCGCTGATGTCGGAGTTCGCCGGACTTGCCTACTACGTCGAAGTACCCGGCGTGATCTGGGACGTTCAGCGTGTCGGTCCCTCCACCGGCCTGCCCACGCGCACTTCGCAGGGCGACATTCTTTCTACCGCGTTCCTGTCGCATGGCGACACCAAGCACATCATGCTCTTCCCTTGCTCCGTAGATGAGTGTTTCACCATGGCGCCCGAGGCCTTCAATCTGGCGGAGCAATTCCAGACGCTGGTGTTCGTCATGTCGGATCTCGATCTGGGCATGAACAACTGGATGTCCGATCCGTTCGAATATCCCACTACGCCCATCCAGCGCGGCAAGGTTTTGAGCAAGAAGGATCTCGACCAACTCGGCAGCTTCGCGCGCTACAAAGACATTGACGGAGACGGCATCGGCTACCGCACGCTGCCGGGAACGATTCATCCTGCGGCCGCCTACTTCTCTCGCGGCAGCGGTCACAACGAGAAAGCGCAATACAGCGAGCGCGCCGACGACTTCGAAAACAACATGGAGCGGCTGAACCGCAAGTTTGAGACTGCGCGCTCTTTCGTGCCGCGGCCCGTCATCACCAAGGGCAACGCCGCGAACAATCGGGCTGATCGGTTACGGCACCTCGCATTGGGGCATCACCGAGAGCATCGATCAGCTGCGCGACGAATACGGCATCGAGATCGATTACCTGCGGCTGCGCGCGTATCCGTTCACGCGCGAAGTGCACGAGTTCATTGAGCAGCACGAGCGCACTTACGTGGTCGAGCAGAATCGTGATGCGCAGATGCTGACTCTGCTCAAGCTCGATCTCAAGCCCGAACTGACGCCGCGCCTGCGCAGCATCGCCCACATTACGGGACTGCCGCTCGACGCGCGTTCCATCACCGACGAACTGACCAGCATGGAAGGTAAATAGGGCGTGGGCGTGGAAGAGCGGCCCTTCAGGGCCGCGTATAAGCAATAAAGAAAAAGGGCTTTAGTCCCTGAGGAGCAAGAAATGGGCACCACCACCGTCGAACCCGGAGCAGCCGCACCCGGACCCAAGACCAACCGCATCGGCCTCACCGTCATGGACTACAAAGGCGGAAAGACCACGCTGTGCGCGGGTTGCGGACACAACGCGATTTCCGAGCGCATCATCGAGTCGATGTATGAAATGGGCGTGCAACCTGAGTTGCTCATCAAGCCCAGCGGCATTGGCTGCTCGTCGAAGACGCCGGCGTACTTCATGAGCCGCTCGCACAGCTTCAACGCCGTGCACGGCCGTATGCCTTCGGTTGCCACCGGAGCGCTGCTCGCCAACCATAAACTGGTCTGCATCGGCGTCAGCGGAGACGGCGACACCGCTTCCATCGGCATTGGACAATTCATCCACCTCATGCGGCGCAATCTGCCGATCATCTACATCATCGAAGACAACGGCGTCTACGGACTGACCAAGGGCCAGTTCTCGGCCACGGCCGATCTGGGATCCAAGCTGAAATCGGGCGTGCTGAACGATCTTCCGCCCATCGACACTTGCGCGCTAGCCATTCAGCTGGGCGCGACGCTGGTTGGCCGCTCGTTCTCCGGCGACAAGAAACAGCTCAGCGCCATGCTCAAGGCGGCGATTGCGCACAAGGGCACGGTCATGCTCGACGTGGTCTCACCCTGCGTTACCTTCAACGATCACGAGGGTTCGACCAAGTCTTACAAATACGTGAAAGAGCACGAAGAGACTTTGCAGGACGTCAGCTTCGTTCCCGCACTTCGAGGACATTGACGTCGAATACGATCCCGGCACGACCACTGAAGTCACCATGCACGACGGATCGCACCTGCGTCTGCGCAAGCTAGAAGAGGATTACGACCCGACCAATAAAATCCGCGCCATCACCCGACTGACCGAAGCGCACGACAAGGGCGAAGTGTTGACCGGCGTGTTCTACGTGAATCCCGAGGCGCCCAGCTTTATCGACATGCTCAACGTTGTCGACCAGCCGCTGGCCACGCTGCCCGATTCGATGACGCGTCCGGGCAAGGAAGTGCTGGACGCGGTGATGGAAGAGTTGCGGTAGGGGCCTGGCTCGTTCTTACGCGTGGACCTAATCCGAGAACCGTCTGGAGATTTTCGTCAGCGACTGGCGGCTCGATGCGATCGCGCTTTGGTGGTCGGCACCCTGCCTGACCGGCGTTTTGGTTTGTGCTTGGAGATGGCCTGAATCAAGACGTCAGCCGGAATTTCAAGCTTGTGGTGCAGGTTGCGAATCATGTTCAGCGACAGGCGCCGGTCACCCCGCATGACTTCGTAAACCCGGGTTCGCGCTCCAATAATTCCAATCAGAGCGCGGTAATCCTTGCCTTCCTGCTCCAGGCGAAAGCGGATCGCGTCAATCGGGTCAGGCATCTCGATGGGATAGTGCTCCCGCTCGTAGGCTTCGACCAAGGTCGCGAGAACATCCAGTTCATCCCCCGCGTCCGTTCCCGGTAATGCACCCCACAGACTCTCGATGCGCCGGAGGGCCGCGTCGTAGTCGGGTCCGCTTCTAATCGGTCTAATCTCCATATTTCACCGTTTTCACGTCAATCTTGTCATACGCCCTGTGAGAGCCAACCCACTTGATGAACACAATCTGCCGCCGGTAGTCGATTGCCGCCACAAGACGGTACGAATTTCCCTTAATGTTGAACACAACCCGGTCCGGCCCCACGATGCTCGCGTTCGCATAGCTCCGCGTGACGTCGATTGGGGCTCGCCAGTCAGCGTGCTGCGCTTCGTGAAACCACGAGTCAAGAGCGCTCTTCGCTGCGTTTTGGTCTGTCGTCCCGCGAAGCGATTCGACAAATCGCACCAGGGTTGATCGAGCAATGATTCGCATGGTTCGCGATCACGTTTCATGGTTTATGATAGCATGTACCCATATTGGGCACAAGTACGGGAGATCGCTGCAGGATTATCGGCGACGGCAAGGAAGGGCTGGACGCGGGAAGAGTTGCGGTAGGGCGCTAATCGAAAAGCGGCGCTCACAAGTCTACAGCACGTCCCTGAGCGTGACCTCGATCTGACGTTCAACGTCGCCGCGTTTTACAACTATCTGCACGACCGTCCCCACCGGCTGCAGAAATGCAGGATCGTCGAGGTCGTCGCTGGGCGCGTGCCCATCGATCTTTGTGATCAAGTCGCCAACCGCAAGCCCGGCAACCTCTGCCGGACTTCCGGGCAGAATCGTCATTACCTTTTCGCCGTTTTCCGTTGGATCAATCACAATGCCGGCTCGGTTGAAAATCCCTGGCTTATCCCAGTTGGCGTTCTTCTCAAGATAGACCTTCCCTCTCATGCAATCGAACGTCGCATTGAACTGGCGCAGCACACTGCGTCCAATGTTTCCCGCGTAGTCGCCCGGACCTGGCTCGCCCGCAGAAAGATTTGTGATGAGGTTATGCACTTCCGCGCCACCTAGTCCAAGCGTCTTGAGGCGGACATAATAAGCCTCCGGCATGGGGCCTCCATAGCCTCTGCCGGCGTATCCGTGGTAGTGCGCGCCCAGCCGCTCAATCAGTTTGTTTTGTTTTACGAAACCTCCATCCAAACTAAACGCCACCTCATTGCCGGAGTCGAGTACAAATGTAGCCGGGACGCCGTCCACGCTCCCGTTCACTTCGAGGAGCAATCCCTTGATGCTCATTGGGACCTCAATGCCACTGCCGGAATATTTAAACGTCGCGGCGTTGTAAAAAGTGAGCCGCTCATGCTCGTAGTCGATCTTCACCACAAGCCTGCGCATTAGTTCATAGCCGATCGCTATCTGCGGAGTGTCGTCGTCGCCGGGCGGTGTTGAGATGACGTGGAACATCTGATCGTGCACGATCAGGCTGCCGATCTCCAGCGTGTGCACGTGAGTGATCTTCGAGTCGATGTTGCCTCCCTCGGCCGCGAATCTTTGCGTGTCTCCCTCCACGCTCAACCCCAGCTGCTTTGCCATACCTGAGCTGAGAAGGTTCACCGAGCCAGTATCGAAAACCATCTTGTACGGACCCTTGCCGTTGATCTTCCCCTCAAAAATGATTCCCTGCTCCGCCGGCACGGTGACGGATCCAGACGGCGGCATTTCGAAGTCTTTTGGAAACGGAATCGCGAAGTCCAATTCATTCACATGGGTCAGCAGGGTCCGCTTGGTGAGGGTGACCACCTGAGCGTGATCGCCGCTACCCGTCCGCTCCGAGAACGGCAGCAGCACGCCGTCGACTCGGCGATAGTCGCTCAGATACTTCAAGTTGTTCGCATCGGTCGCGACCCGCTCGATCAAATGGGTTGTTTGGCCAATCCAAAGAGTAAAACCGTGGCCGCCCGGCACCTCGAACTGTAGCCGGTCGTAGGTCGCATCGTGTTCGGTCGCGGGGTCCAGAAGCTTCACTGTCGCCCCGCCAAAGTTTGGCCGCCAGTAGCTGCGACTGGTCAGGTAGAGGTCATCGATCTGCCAGGCAGAGGCGCTGGGCAAGAGGCGAATATCCCCTGCGTTGTCCCGCTGCCAGCCGCCCTCGGGAGACGTGCCGTTTGCCTGATGAACACCGAGGTCGGGAATGTCTGCGCGACCAACGCTGGCGCCTGTCCGAAGGTTCTCCGCAAGATGAAGGGTCCCCGTTTTGCCCGCAATCGTAATTGTGCCGTCGGAAGCGCACTCCGAGAACTGGTTCCACGCGTCGCCTCCGGTGGCTTTGCGAGCGCTCGCCAGAATCCGGGAGGCAGAAGATGTTTGCATTTGCGCGAAGACGGCAGTCGCGGGCAAATGCGGAGCCAGCAGCAGGGCGAGAAGAAGGATGAACCGTTTCACGGGCAAGGACCAACTTCGTGCCATGATACTGGAAAAACTGAGTCGATCCCAAACGCCCGGAAGTGCCCGCGCCTCGGCTCTCTAGGCGCTCTTCCGTTGGGGCTCGCCGCTATGTTCCGGGCTTTGCCCCGGCTCGGGAAAATCCGAATCTGCATCCTTCAACATCGGCTCTTGATCGCGATGTCCGAGCTGATCCTGCATCCCCGCGTTTCCGGCCACTCCGCGATCGTCGGTCTCGACGGCACCCTTCGCAGCGTCCTGATCCGGCCTACTGTCTGGCATGATTCCACCTCGTCCTCAGGTCAGTTTATCCTTGCAGCCCTCTGAGTCCAATCGTTATAAAGTAGGAGAGTCTATCGGAGAGTTCGGGATATGCAGCGGTTTCTGTTAGTAGCAGTGATGTTCGTCCTGACCGCCGGATTCGCCCTCGCCGCTTCGCCGCGAGCCTCGCTCCGACCGGTACGGCAGACCCATCAGCGGGCGAATCGCCACCACGCTCACAAAGCCACGCGGCATCGCGCTCCCAGGCGGCACCGTCACGCGGTCTAGGCGCGCTCGCAAATAGGTCATGCATCCAACTTTAGCCGGAGTTACCTCCCGCTCGCGGAAACTCCCACCTTGCGCAACCGGTCCCTTGCCTGCAACGCCTCCGGCGAATGTGGATAGCGCTGGATCAAGTGCCGCAACTCGCTAACGCCATCATCCTGCTTCCCGAGTTCAAGCAACGCGAAACCTTTCTTCAACTGGGCCGACGCCGCCTTGTTGCCGCTGGGAAAATTCTGCAACACCTGGTCGTAGCTCTGCACTGCCGGCTGGTAGTTCCCCTGCTTGAACTGGATTTCGCCCAAATAGAAATAGCAGTTCCCGGCAAGATCGGTGTTGGGATAAAACTTGATGTAGTCGGAGAACTCCTGCAGCGCCACGTCATTCTTGTCGCCGTTGTAATCGCGCAGGCCGTTGTTGTAGAGCACGTCCGGAGGCGGAGCGGCCGCCTGTGCTGCCTGCTGCGCCTGCTGCGTGGCCTGCTGTGCGGCCAGACTCTGCTGCGCCGCCTGCATGTCTTCGAGCTGCTTGGTGACTTTGGCCAGGCGCACCTTGATCTCGTCCATGGTGTCGTTGAGCGCCTGAATCTGCCCGGAGAGTTGGTCGGTATGCGTTCCCGAGTCCGTCTGCTGCTTCTGCAGGGTGGTTTGCAACGCCGTTAGGGCGCCCGCCACTTTATTGACGGCGTCGGTGTCCTGCTCGACCAGGTTCTTCATGACGCCCATGCGCTCGTCAAAGGCGCGCTGCATGGCCGTCATCTGTTCCTGCAGCTGCTGCACTTGAGTCTGCAGCTGCACCATATCCTTGTTTACACCCCAGGCTGGAACCACTCCCAACCCGAGCAGCACGAGCAATGCAAGAAATGCAGAAACGCGATGTAGTTTCATAATTGATTCCCTGAAACAACTAGTTTCGATGCCTTGAGTATCCCACAGGTTGGGACGGTTCGGCAGAGGCCAATCGCGCCGGAACCGGAATGTTCAACTCAGACGTTCAATGCAAGCCCACCCAGCGGCATGCTTACACACTTCCGCACACGCCCGGAGTGGAAGATGCGGGGGACGCTGGCCGAAGCCGCGTCCCCCGATCAAAATTACGGCTGATAAACGAAGTGTCCGCGGCGATTCTGCTGCCAGCACGCTTCGTTGCTTTCCGTGCAGAACGGCTTTTCCTTGCCGTAGCTGATGGTCTTGATGCGGCTCGCGCTCACGCCGGCCGCGACCAGCGCGTTCTTGACTGAAGTTGCGCGCTTGTCGCCTAGGGCGATGTTGTATTCCGTCGAGCCCCGTTCGTCGCAGTGCCCTTCCACCATGAAGTTCACATTGGGATGAGCGCTCAGGAACTGCACATCGGCCTGCAGCGACCCTTGCTGGTCAGCGCGAATGTCCGACTTGTCATAGTCGAAATAAACGTCCTTCACATTCTGGCTGAACAGGTCCTGATCGGTCACCGTCGGCGGTGGCGGCGGTGGTGGCGGCGGCTGGGTCACGGTGATGCGTGCGCTGGCCTCCTGCGTTCCACCCGCGCCTTTCGCGGTCAGGTGATAGGTGGTGGAACTGGCCGGCGACACCGACTGCGATCCATTGGGCTGCACAGCCCCAATGCCGTCGATGGAAACGTCGGTCGCGTTGCTGGTCTGCCATGTCAGCGAGGCCGACTGTCCCGCCTGAATGGAGTTCGGATTCACGGAAATCGAAGCGGTTGGAGCCGCAGCCGGCGGTGGCGGGGGCGGTGGCGGCGGAGCCGCTTTCTTTGCACAGGCGCCGAGCGCCATCAGCGCGCCCAGTGCGACGATCAGCAGAACCCACTTCATACTTTTTTGCTTCACTTTGTTCCTCCTTGCGGACCCGAATGATAGCTTTCGAGGCCAGACGAAGTGCATTTATTTCCAACTCCAGTTTGGTTGCGTGTTGCTTCCGGCAAATGTCAGTTGCTGTAATTTGGTTCCGTCCGCCAGCATGCTCCAGATTTCGGCCTTGCCGGAACGGTTCGACTGAAAAACGATATGCCGCCCATCCGGCGACCAGCACGGAAAATCGTTGCGCCCGCCATCGTGCGTCAGCTGCACCCACTGCTTGCTGGCAATGTCCATGAGGTACAAATCCGACGCGCCCGGTGCCCCCGGCCCGTACTTTCTCACCCAGGCAAACGTCAGAAACTGCCCGTTCGGCGCCCAGTTGGGCGAAACCGCGTATCCCTGGTCGGTCATGCGCTGCAGGTTGGTGCCATCCGCTTCCATGGTATAAATCTGCGGCAGCCCCGTGCGTCCGCTGACGAACGCAATCTGCGAATTCGTTTTCCGGTTCCACACTGGCGAAACATCGGGTCCCTTCGAGGTCGTCAGACAATGCAGATTTCCGCCCGAGGCATCCGTCACGCAGATTTCCGGCGCCCCGCTTCGCGACGCGGAGAACGCCAGCTTGGTGCCGTCTCCCGACCACGCCGGCGACAGATTCGTCCCCCCCAGGTGAGGAAAACTCACCAGCCGGTTCAGGTCGATCGAGTACATCATGATCTCCCACCCGCTCTTGGTGATCGCACTGAATGCGATGCGCGAGCCGTCAGGAGAAATGCGCGGCGACAGTGAAATCGAATTCAGGCGCGTGATCTGGTGCTGGTTGGAGCCGTCGTAATCCATCCCCCAGATTTCCTTGCGCCCGCTGCGGTCGCTCACAAAATAAATCTGGCTCTCGGCGATGCCCGCGATGCCGCCACCCAACCGAAAGATAATTTCGTCGGCGAACTTGTGCGCCATGAGCCGCGCTGCACCATCGCTCGGCGTATCGCCATATTGTTTTCCCAACACCTGCGGTGACTGGATGTTTTTCACGTCGTACAGCCAGCCCTGCACCGTGAGTTTCCCGGTATTCACTCCCAGGCTTCCGAAGGCCAGCATGGCGGCGTTGGGAGGCGGTGCGTTCCATGCGAGGAAGTTCACTTCGGGCGGCTGTCCCGGTGTTTGCAGGGGATAGAAACTCTTGGAAACCAGTTCTACCACTCCGGAAACGTCGAGATCGTTCCACAGCGTGTCGTTGAAGGTCTTGAGAAGCGCGGTGTTCTGGGGATCGGTGCTGGAGGGCTTGAAGTCGGGAACGGCCAGGCGAACCTTCTCCACACCCAGGCTGGTGCCAGTCTTGACCCAATCCTGCGCGAAAGCGGCGTCGGTCACGCCACAAAGGAAGATCAGCACAAGCGCCAGCATCGGAATGTGCTGGCTGCGCGTCATCCATTGCCGGGGGGTAGGTCTTACCGGTTCGTCCATCCGCTTTCTGGAGAAACATACTGCATACGACAATATCGTAACCCGATATTTATTGCTTGGCAAGGTTTTCTCCCCCGAGTGGCTGTTTTCTCCCAGAGCCTAAACAACTGATTCGGCGCTTTTTGCCGGCGGAACGTTACTTCCGTACTCCCCCGAATCACTCGCACAAGCGTCTCAGGTGCGATCTCATTGCCCTTTTTTGTAGTCGAACCAGAACTCCACCGACACTTTGTTCCCCGAATATTCGGGAGGCAACGGTCCGAACGTGTCGATCCGCTGAATCGCGCGCACCGCGGAAACATCCAGCGACGGCACGCCGCTCGACTGCTCCACCTGCGGATTCACCGGTCGCCCATCGCGCCCAATGTCAAACGTGATATAAACCCGGTCCCCGCTCTTAATGCTCGGGTCGATCTCATACTTCAACCAGTTCTGCGAGACCACGCGCTGCACGTTCTGCACATACCACGCGAAGCGGGTCCCGAAATCTCCTCCGCCTCCAGTAAACCCGAAGCCGCCCTTGGCCCCCGCCGCGCTGAACGTGCCGTACGGCCCGCTGACCGGCCCGCCCTCGCCAAATGCAACCTGATTCGTCTCTTCTTCTGGTTGCGGTTGCGATTTTTCCTTGGCCGCCGTTTCCGGTTTCTTCGGTTTTACCTTGGTGTGCTTGCCCTGAATCTCAATCGCATCCGGCTCTTTTTCTTCGATCTTGTCCTGCGACTTGGTCAACCCCTTCGATTCATTGGCCAGCACGTTCTGCGTCTGCTGCGGATTGGCCGCGATCGGTACCGTACTCACCAGGGTCGCGCCGATCGCTTCTCCGCCGCCACCCGATCCCCACTCCGCGCCGCTGGTCCCGTAAAACACCGCCGAGTACAGCAACAACGCCGCAGTAATCCCTACGTGCAGGACCGCCGACCAAGCCAGCGCGCGTCCCCAGCTGTCATGCTCGAAGTAGATTTCAGCGTTTGCTGCCATTTTGATCCAGCGGCTGCGTCACAATGCTGACGTTAGTAATTCCGGCTTGCTTCACCGCATCCATCACCGTGGCGAAAGCGCCAAACGGAACGTTCTCATCCGCCCGCACGAAAATGAACTGGTTGTGCGGATCGCGAATCCGCTTTTTCAGCCGACTTCCAATCTCATTAATATTGATGCTGTCGTTGCCCAGAAAGACACGCTGATCTTTGTTGATGGTAATCACCAGCCGTTCCTCCGTGATCTCCTTCACGGTGCGCGTTTTCGGCACGCTGACGTCGATGCCCGACTGCAGCACCGGCGCCGTCACCATAAAAATAATCAGCAGCACCAGCACCACATCGACCAGCGGAGTAATGTTGATATCCGCGATCGAAGTCTGAGTACGTCCATTGGAAGCCGTAAAAGCCATCAGCGCCTCACTTCACTCGAAGCCTGAATCTGCGCCTGGCTGTGTTCCACGGCGTTCAACACTTCGAGGGCAAAGTCGTCGCTGCGCGCGGCAAATTCGCGAATCGACGACCCGATCAGGTTGTAAGCGATCACGGCGGGAATCGCGGCCGCTAGTCCGGCAGCAGTCGTGATCAAAGCTTCAGAAATGCCGGGGGCTACCGCGCGTAGAGTTGCGGCTCCCGCCGTTCCCAGTCCGTGGAACGCATCGATGATGCCCCACACCGTGCCAAACAGCCCGACAAACGGCGTAACCGCTGCCGTGATCGCCAGCCATGGCATATTCCGTTCGAGGCGCGTGACCTCTTCCGACGCGCCAATCTGCATCCCGCGCTGGATGGCCGTGAGATTTCGCAGCGTGCCTGCGGTCGCGGCCTGCCGCTTGTATTCCTCATACCCGCCTTCGAACACGCCGACCAGCGGACTCGGCTTGAATTGTTCCGCGACCGCGGCGATGTCCTGCAAACGCTGCGCCTTGCGGAATGCGCGCACGAAGCGTCCGCTCTGCGCCCGCGCCCGCCGCAGCAGGCTCCATTTGGTGAGGATGATGGACCAGGAAACCAGGCTGAATGCCAGCAACGCGAGCAAAATCAGCTTGGCGACCGCGCCAGTATTGGAAATCATGTCGACGATTTCGCCGCCGACGAACGCTGCCAGCAAGGGGAGAAATTGCATCGGTTTTAGGGGAACACCTGCTCTGATTATAGATGAATCAGTCGCGCGCTTTTAAGCACGTATCCGATCCGGCAACGCCAGGCAGGGTGCCCCATTTCTCGCGTATTTTGCGAGAACGCTTGCCCTGAGCCTGTCGAAGGGTGGGACTTTTGACGGCGCGATAGGAATTGCCGTGAGCGGAACATTGACCGGAGAAGATTTACCGGTCCACCCTGGGATCGCTATTGGTAAACGCAAACTTCACGTCCAGCGAATCGAGATAGGGCGAGTCCAACGGCGTGAAGTGAAGGTCCTTCACCTGAAACGTCACATAAAATCCATCCACTTTCACGATCCGCCGGGCACGGATCGGCACTCCCCCGAACCGGTTCGGGTTCAGCCACCACAGATTGTTTTTCGGGTCTACTGAGGGTTCCTGGTTGGCCAGCAGGATATTGCTATAGATGTCGTGACGCAGATCGCGCAGCTTCACTCGCCAGGAAGTAATCTCTTTATCACCCTCAGGCCCCTGCGGGGTAATGGTCAACTCGTAGCGGTCGTTGCCGGCGGAATCTTTGATCCGTTCGCGGTAGGTCGCGTTGTCCGGAGTCAGCTTGGCTTCAAAGAGGTCTTCGGTAATGTGCGTCGACCCTTTGCGAAAGCTCTCGGCGTAAATCGTGGGCGTGGTCTGCGAAACTAACGGAGCCGCAACCAGAACAATGCCTAGGGCGGAAAATGCAACCATTCTCATCGGCGGTTCGCGGCCTCCAAGCCATGAACATCTGCGGAAGCTGAAAGAGTGTCCATGTTCTCCAGCATCGTCTGTAGCGAGTCGCACAGCGCTCGGGAAGCACGATTGCTGTTGCGCGCCAGTCCAATCACTTTCATCCAGAGCCACGGCCGCAGCCCCGCGAACAGCGCGAAGCGCGCTTCTAGAAACTGGCCGTCGGAATCCACGAAGCGCTCGATCGAGGGAAACGTGAAGCCGATTTCGTCGGAAATCACTTTCGCCACTTCGAATCCTAGTCCCCGCGCCTGCGCGGCCCGCGCAACAGCGGCCGCTTCCATATCGACGGCCTGCGCACCGTAGGATTCGCGTAGCTTCGCTTTTTGCGCCGCACTCGCCACTGACCCGAACGTCACCAGCGTGCCCTCTCCGCGATTCAGGCTAACACTGCTTCCGTCGCCCACATCGATCACGCGCTGCGGACGTACCACATCTGCCACTCGCAGCGCGGGGTCGAGCGCCCCGGCAAAGCCCGCTGAATATACAACTGCCGGCGCGTACAACGCGATCACAGCCTCGGCCGCGCGCCGCGCCGCCTCGACGCCAATTCCGCCGCAAACCAGCACCGCGTCGCCCTTCTCGAAAAATCGAAAAGTCCGCCCCGCGTGTTCCTTCTGGCTCACCTGCCAATCTTTTACGAGCGGGCGCACTTCCCTCTCCAGCGCGGCAACCATGGCGATGGCAACGTTAGACATACCCGTTACCCCTGAACCACTCCACCGCCCGCCGCAGCGCATCTTCTACCGGGACGATTTTCCATCCCAGTTCGCGCTCCGCCTTGTCGGAACTGGCAAACATTTTTTTCCTGCCCATGCGCACGGTATCGACGGTCGCGCGGGGCTCGCGATGCAGCAGCCGGCCGGTGATGGCTTCATCGACTACGCCCGTCATATATGCGAAGAAGTACGGCAGCTTCACCGTGGGTGAAGGCAGTCCGGTAATCTTGCCCAATCTATCGAGAATCTGCTTTAGAGTCAGATTTTCTCCGCCCAGAATATACCGCTGGCCACTCTTCCCTTTTTCCAGCGCCGCAACGTGCCCACTGGCACATACTTTCACATCGACCAGGTTCAATCCGGTTTCCACGTACGCAGGAAATTTGCGTTTCAGAAAATCGACGACGATTCGGCCGGTCGGCGTCGGCTTTACATCCTGTTCGCCGATCGGCGTTGTAGGATTCACCGTCACGACGTGCGTGCCGCTGCGCCCCGCCTCCAGCGCGATCTGCTCGGCCATGAATTTCGACCGCTTGTACGGACCGATCATGTCGGCGAGTGCAACCGGAGAGTCTTCGTCGGCGGGATGACCGTTGCTAGTGAACCCCATGGTCGCCACGCTCGAGGTATACACCACGCGCCGCACGCCATTCTTCCGCGCGGCTTCTAGAAGCGCCCGCGTGCCGTCGACATTCGACCGGTACATTTCCCCCGGATCCCGCACCCAGAGCCGGTAGTCGGCCGCCACATGAAAAACCGTATCGCAGCCCGACATCGCTTTTCCGAGCGAAGCAGTATCGCGCAGATCGCCAATCGCAGTCTCCGCCTTGAGTCCTTCCAGATTACGCAGATTGCTCGTGGGCCGCACCAGCAGCCGCAACTCCGCGCCCTGATCGGCCAGAGCTCGAGCGACGTGGGAGCCGAGAAATCCGGTGGCGCCTGTGACAAAGGCTTTCATGTGGGGGTTCGCTTCTTGATCCAGACAAGCCGAGCTATAAGCCGGTTTACTTGCGCCGGTAGGATTTGGATGCGCTCGGATTCGTCCCTACCGCACGGTCAGGCAATCCTCCCGTACGGCGCACCGCACGCGCTGTAGTGAGTATTCCCCGCAGGGCTTCGTTTACGGCATCTTCCGTAGGAAACGCCTCGGCTACGTCAGGCTGAAGCAGAACAACATTCGTCCCATTTCGATATTCCCGGTAATGTTTGCCTCGGACTCCCCCCTTCATCGAGGCGAGGTCGTACTCAGGCTTCATTCCATCCTGGTTTCGCTGCCTAACGGCTTTCTTCATAGAATTTCCTCTCGCGGCGCGTGACCGGCCGCGCACTTATGATTCGAATGTTCTCGCCGCTCTCGGCGTGGGCCACAACTAGCACTCGCTGACTTGCCGATTCTCCAATGGTAAGGAACCGCTCTTCGTCTGCTGAATGATCGGGATCTGGAAAAGTCGTTGCTAGAGGATCGCCGAAGACCGTTGCGGCCTCCCGAAATCCAACGCCATGCTTGCGCCGGTTCGAGACTTCTTTGCGTAGATCCCACTCGAACTGCATCCGCGATCAGTATAAACAGTTCGGACTGCTGCAGGATCGGAGGCGACAGTCGGGCCTGGACTCAGCCAATACCTCCCGATCCCGGCCTACCACGGGGATGCTTGACCGCCAGTGCGTCCCTCGCGCGCTGCAGGGCAGTTTGGATGCGGACGGAGAGGTTCGTAGAATCTTTGTAGAACGCGTCAACTCCTTCCCTCAGTTCTTTGGGCGTGCCGAAGCCGAAGTCGAAGGATGACGCAACCTCGCAAAGGGTAAAATTGGACTGGATGTCGACGTCGTCCACACCGCTGCGCGGCCTCTCACCTTCAAGTAGACTCCGCATTCCCTGAGAGCATTCCGTAGCCAAGTCGTTCATGATGTGGTCCATGGCCTTGGTATAGCGTTCTATAAACTTGTCTTTCGCCTCATCGGTAAGGCCGACCCACCATTTCCCTGTGCCAATCTCAGCCACACGATGGACAGCGGCGGAATTGCCGGATTGTGACTGCGGGGCAGGTTTCTGTGCTTGAGCCAAGAAGGGTGCAAGAAGAACCACGATAGCGAAGTGGAAGAAACGGCTCGTCACGGCACGCCTCCAAACGGAGCGGTACTCACCAGAACAAGTCAAGTGTGCGGGTTTTCCGAAACTGCCGCAACATTCGCGATCACACTCGCTGCTTCGATCTGCCCAGGATCAGCAGCAATATGGCGACACGGGTCCGAGCTGCGCGCTAACACGCTGCCTTCTCCATCACCTTCCCATACGTCGTCAGCGCGAGCAGCGGGAAATAGTCGCGGTAGAGGTGATACATCAAATAGAACACGCGGGGGAATCCGGTGCCGGTGAAGAACGGTTCGTCCCACGATCCGTCTTTTCTCTGCGTGCGCAGCAGGTAGGCGATGCCGCGCGCCACTGAGTCGCTGCGGGTGTCGTTGGCGGCGAGCAATCCCAAAATCGCCCACGCGGTCTGTGAAGGAGTGCTGTCACCCACGCCGCGCAGGCTCGGATCATCGTACGACCCCACAGTCTCGCCCCAGCCGCCGTCGGGGTTTTGCACCATGCGCAACCACTCCGCGCCCTGCTGGATGCAAGGCTCGTGCAGGTCCATGCCAATCGCGTCCAGCCCGCGCAACACCAGGGCCGTGCCGTAAATGTAGTTCACGCCCCAGCGCCCGAACCAGCTGCCATCCGGCTCCTGGGCTTTTCTAATAAAGGTGATCGCGCGCTGCACCGCCGGATGATTCTTGTCGTAGCCGTAAGTCGCCAGCATCTCGAGAATGCGGCCGGTAATGTCCACGGTCGCGGGATCGAGCATGGCGTTGTGATCGGCAAACGGGATGTGCTCGAACACCATCTTGTCGTTGTCTTTGTCGAACGATGCCCAGCCACCGTTCTTGCATTGCATGGAGAAAATCCAGTCGATGGCGCGCTGCACCGACTCGCGCTGGTAGCGTCCGTTGGGATGCTCCACGCGGCTCAGACCCAGGCAAACCATCGCACTGTCATCGACATCCGGATAGAACTCGTTGTTAAACTCGAAGTACCAGCCGCCCGGCTGCCCCTGCTTGTTTTTCACTTTCCAGTCGCCGACGGTCCGCACTTGCTTCTGCAAAATCCAGTTCGCCGACTTCACCATGCGCGGATCGTTCGCCGGCACGCCCGCTTCGCCGAGAGCAAACAGTGCGTATGCCGTATCCCATACAGGCGACATGCAAGGCTGCATGCGGAAGGTATCTTCTTCTTCAATGCCGAGCTTCTCAAATTCATCCATGGCGCGAATGACCTGCGGATCGTCGAGCGAATATCCCAGGCAGCGCAGCGCAATGATCGCGTTCATCATGGAGGGATAAATCGCGCCCAGGCCGTCGCTCATCTCGAAGCGCGCCAGCATCCATTTCTCCGCGCTCTTCAGCGCGATCGAACGCAGCGGGCGCACATGCACGCGCTCAAACCAGTGGGTCATGCGGTCGAACACCAGGAAGAAATTGCGCCAGGAAATCAGTTTCTTCGACCAGTGCAGGTGCATGCGCGATTTCTGCATGCCGCCGACGAACAATTCTTCGACGCCCATTTCGCGGGGAATCTTCTTGAACGGCTTCTTGGCGTAGGCAATGGATAGCGGCACCAGAATGGCGCGCGACCACGAGGAAATCTCGTAAATATTGAACCAGAACCAGTTGGGAAACAGCACGATCTCCGGCGGAATGGCCGGAACCGCGTCGTAATCGTACTGCCCGAAGAAACACAGATAGATCTTGGTAAATGTATTGACTTCGGTGACGCCGCCCAAATCGAGGATTTTCGCGCGCGCCCGCTGCAACGCAGGATGATCCGCTTTATATCCCGCCAGCTTCAGCCCGAAATACGCCTTCACCGACGCGCTGATGTTCGACGGCCCCGCGGCATAAATGCTCCAACCGCCGTCTTCATTCTGGTGGCGCAGAATCCAGTTCGCCGCCTTCTGAAAGCGCTCCTGATTGCCTGTGCCGAGCAGCGTGTGCAGGAGGATGTAATCCGACTCGAGCGTGGTATCGGCCTCGAGTTCGCCGCACCAGTAGCCTTCCTCATGCTGCTGCGAAAAAAGAAATTTGCGCGCGGCTGCGACCGCCGCACCGACACGGCTGCCCAGTTCCTCAATTTTGCCGAAGCGAAGCTGTGGGTTGGAACCTAGAGGTGCGGAGGCTGTATACGGATCGGGGGAGTTTGTATCCATCAGTTCGCTACTCCATTTCAATCGCAACATCTAGGCAGACCCGAAAAACCGATCACTGCCTCGCCGATCATTGCTCGCCACCTTCGAGCCGCGTGAGGCGCTGTTCGTGGATCTGCGCAATATGCAGGAGCCTTGCGGCAGCTTCCATGATCTCCGTGATCTGCTGGCTGTGCTCGTGAATCTGCTGGCTATGCTCGTGAGTCGTGCGGGCGAGAAGCTCCACCGTTTGCGTAAGCGCTTCGTGCCGCCCGGTCAGGCGCTCAAGACGTTCGTCAATCGTCACAGCTCACCTCACGCGAAGAAACATCCAGTCTTCAACGCATCATCAATCCGCGGTCGCGCTGGCCGGGGCGGCCGCAATCGCCTCGACAATCTCCGGTGGCAGCCCAAAGCGTACGTTTTCCGGCATCACTTCCAGTTCCTCCATGTTCCCAAATCCCTTGTTGCGGAGAAACTCCACCGTCTCTTCCACCAGGCACTCCGGCGCGGAAGCGCCGGCGGTCAACGCAATCGTTTTCACGCCCTTCAGCCAATCCGGCTCAATGTC
This sequence comes from uncultured Acidobacteriaceae bacterium, assembly GCA_963709385.1. GTDB lineage: Bacteria > Acidobacteriota > Terriglobia > Terriglobales > Acidobacteriaceae > Sulfotelmatobacter. Next base: position 121,507 of record CAVPWD010000007.1, on the reverse strand, counting down.
GTTACAGCTATCGATAAGATGCGCGTTCGTGCCCAGTTTGCGCGCCACTTCCACCAGTCGGTTCGAGTTCGAGCTGTTCTCGGAACCCACAACCAGCAGCAAGTCGGCCTCGGAGGCAACTTCCTTCACCGCGACCTGCCGGTTCTCGGTGGCGTAGCAAATATCCTGCGCCGCCGGTCCCTTGATGTTGGGGAACTTCTGCTTCAGCGCCGCGATAATGTCCTTGGTTTCATCCAGGCTCAGGGTCGTCTGCGTGAGATACGCCACGCGATTCGGATCCGGCACGCTGAGATTCTTCACCTGCTCCGGCGATCCCACGACCTGCGTCACGAGCGGAGCTTCGCCCAGCGTTCCCACAACTTCGTCATGATCTTTATGCCCGATCAGAATGAGCGAGTAGCCTTCCTTGGCGAACTTCACCGCTTCCACGTGAACCTTAGTGACCAGCGGGCAGGTCGCGTCAATCACGCGCAACCCGCGCCGGGCGCTGTGTTCGCGCACCTCGGGAGAAACTCCGTGGGCGCTGTAAATGATGCGCTCACCGTTGGGCACTTCGTCCTCGCTGTCGACAAAGATCGCGCCCTTGCCGCGCAGTTCCTCGACCACAAAGCTGTTGTGGACAATCTCTTTGCGCACATAAATCGGCGGCCCAAACGCCTCCAGGGCAATGCGGACCACATCGATCGCCCGCACCACGCCCGCGCAGAACCCGCGCGGCTTGAGCAGGAGTAAAGTCTTGCCGTCAGTTTTTCCCAGAATTCGAGCCACGATGTATGCCTGCTCCCCAATCCCCCGGCCTGCGCCCTGATTCGACCCGACTCAACCCCTATTGGTTGTCATTCCGAGCGAAGCGAGGAATCTTCATCTGTTTTAGATGCCAGAACCACCACAAAATCTGTGTCTTTAGGGTACACGATCCCCATTGTGGCGATAGCAATAAACTACCGGAAAGTACCGCCTTGGTCAACGTAAGCCAAAGAAAGCGCGGGAATTAGCAGCGAAGGGGGAAATCCGGACAGCGAACGGGGCCCCACCGTCGAGTCCATTCCTAACTTAACGAAGTCTGAACTTAATTCAGTCCGGCCCGACGCAGTTGTTCAGCACGCCGCGACTTTAGGTCGGTAAGAGTGATTCCGAAAATTTCGTTGGGATCTCCCGAGGCCGCTACCCGAACCAGCAACCCGGCCCTCCCATAGAAGTCGATCAGCGGTGCCGTGCTGCGATCGTAGGCCTCCAGCCTCACTTTGATCGACTCCGGCCGGTCGTCTTCCCGCTGAATCAGCTTGCCCCCACAGTGATCGCAGCAGTCCACGACTTTAGGGGGACGTTCGGTCACGTGGAATACGGCCTTGCAGTTCTCGCAGGTTCGGCGTCCACCCAGTCGCGACACAATTTCGCTAATCGGCAGTTCGTAGTTCACCACCGCTGTCAGCGCGAGTTTCTCGCTCTCCAGCAACTGTTTCAGCGACTCGGCCTGGCCCAGCGTGCGCGGAAATCCGTCGAGGATGAAGCCCCCGCGGCAGTGCAGGCACTCGCTGCGCTCCCGAACCATTTCCCATACGGTCGAATCGGGTACCAGCGCCCCACGGCGCATGTATCCCATGGCTTCCTTCATGGCTGGGGTCTGATCACACTCGCGCCGGCTGCCGGCAGCGCGGAAAACGTCGCCAGTGGAAAGATGACAAGCCCCCAGCCGTTGGTGCAGCAGATCGGCCTGGGTCCCCTTGCCCACACCAGGCGCTCCTAAAAGAACAAGTCTCCACGGGCAGTGAACACGCTCCGGCGGACTCTCACATCGTACTGAGGGCCCGTGCAGCCATGTGGCGCGATCCGTCCTGCTTTCAGGGCTCATTCTTCTTCCTATATCGGATCGGCAGCCGGTGCGCAGTGACACAGGTCACAGACCAATCCCTCACCGGAACTCGTTCTCCCGGAATGCACTTGCGTCCGCCTTTTCCAGGAGATGGCCCGGTCGTGCCCCCCTCCCCCCACCCGGTTGCCATTGTCGAAGCGAAGGAACTGACGCAATCTATCTGCGTCAAGTCGCGGTGACTTTAGTCATCAACCAAAATGTTGGAGTTGAAGCCAAATTCGAACGGCATCGCAAGGGCCCAGTCAGCTTTCGAGCGGCAGCAGCCGCGCCGCCTGGTGATGGCCCTCGTTCTTCTGTTGGTTGCTCTCGGCGGCGTTCTCTGGCATGACCGCGATTTCTGGTTCGGTAGCGACCAGTCGATCCTGGACGACACGACCGAACAGGCAGCCGCAACGACCGCGACAAAAACGGTCGCGAGAGCGACCCCGACCGCAGCCAACCCCGTGCACTCCACTCCGGCAACGGTTGCGAAGAAGCAGGCTCTTCCGGCTCAGAAAAAGACTTCTGCCGAAACAACGGCCACCGATGCTCCGGCGGTCTCAACCACCCGCACTGTGCTTCCTCCGCTGGACGTGGAAGTCGTAGCTGGCGATAAACGCCGCACGCTTCATCCCGGCAGCAACGCCGCGAAAGTTCAGATAACGAATCCTGCGTCAGCCGCGTCGCAATCCGCGTCCCTGGCCGCCGCCACCGATGCCGCCGAACGCGAACGCCTCGCCGCCGACACAGCGCAGCCGCCACAGTCGTACCCGTTGCTGGCACAGCAGATGAGAGTGCAGGGATCGGTCGTACTGCAGGCGCTGATTGGCACCGACGGCGTGATTCAGAATCTGCGCGTCCTGAGCGGCCCCGGCATCCTGGCCTCGGCGGCCCAACAAGCCGTGCGCGAATGGCGTTTCAAACCGATCGTGCAAAACGGTCAGGCAGTCGAATCTCAGGCCAAGATCACGGTGAACTTCACCATCAAGATTGCGGACGGCTCCTCGAAGACCACCTTGGCCGAGAGCCTGCCCCTGACCATCGAAACCCTCACTCGTTAGACCCAGCCGCTAATCTCAGCCGTTCGCCTTGATCATCTGCTCAGCGTGCTTGCGCGAAGTCTCGGTCAGCTTCGCGCCACTGAGCATGCGAGCCACTTCTTCCGTGCGCTCTTCGCCAGTCACGGCGCGAATCCCCGTGCGGGTTCGTCCGCCAGATTCCTTCTTCTCGATCACGTAATGTTGATCGCTGAAGGTCGCAATCTGCGGCAGATGCGTGACGCATAAAACCTGATGCGACCGCGCCAACGATTTCAGCTTCTTCCCCACAGCCTCCGCCGCCCGTCCGCCGATCCCAGTATCGATCTCATCGAACACCAGAGTCCGCTGGGTGCCCCATTTCTCGCGTCCTCTGCGAGAAGCGGGGTCGCGGGTGCCCCACCCTTCCCGCGTTCCTTGCGGGAGGGTGGGGGTTTTGACTTTCTCTCGCCCACCGACGTTTCCCGCCTCCACACTCGCCTTCAGCGCCAGCATGACCCGAGAAAGCTCTCCGCCGGAGGCAATATGTTCCAGCTGCCGCAGCGGCTCGCCCGGATTGGTCGAGATCATGTACACGACTTGATCGATGCCCGAGGCCGCCCAGTTCCCTTCTTCCTCCGACGACGTCATCTCGATGCGGAATGTTGACTTCATCGCCAGATCGTTGATCTCAGCTTCCACCAGCTTCTCGAGCTTGCGCGCCGCCTCCGCGCGTTTCTTCGACAACGCCCGCGCCGAACGCAGATACTCCGTCGCCGCCGCAGCCAGTTCGCCGCGCAGTTGCCGTAGAATCTCGTCCTTGTTCTCGACCTCCGATAGCTTGCGCGCGACATCCTCGCCGAACGCAATCACCTCATCGAGCGTAGACCCATACTTGCGCTTCAGCCGGTCGAGCAGCGCCAGCCGGTCTTCCACCTGCGCCAGATGTTCCGGCGAAGCCTGAATCCCGCCCGCGTAGTCGCGCACGGTTGCGCCCACATCCTCGACGCTGATGCGAGCCGTCTCCAGCGCCGCCAGCGCCTCCTGAAATTTCGGCTCGTAGCGCACCAGTTCTTCCACCTGCTTCTGCGCGGCGCGCAGCGACGACGCCGTCGAACCGTTGCCTTCATAGAGCAAATCAAAGGCATTCATCGCAGCGTTATAAATCTTTTCCGCATTGGCGAGCACCCGCTTCTCGCCTTCAAGCTGTTCGTCCTCGGTGCTCTGCAGGCGCGCGTCCTCGATTTCGCGCTTCTGAAAAATCCACAGATCGACCAGTCGCAATTTGTCCTGCTCGCCGCGCTGCAGTTCTTCGATGCGCGAGTAAATCTCCTTCCAAGCCACGAACGCGCTCTCGACGGCCTCAAGCTGGCTGCCGGCGAATGTATCCAGCAATCCCAGCCGCGCCGGACCATCGAACGCCAAAATAGATTCGTTCTGAGCGTGAATGGTCGCCAGATGCGGCGCCAGCAGCCGCAGTACCGCCACCGTGGCCGGCTGATTGTTCACGAAGACGCGGCCCTTGCCTCCCGCCGCGATCTCCCGCCGCAGAATCAGCGATCCGTCGTCGGATTCATCCAGCCCATTCGCTTCCAGAATCTTAGCCAGCGGCTTTTCCGGCGCGCCCTCGGTCTCGAACACCGCCGCGACCACGGCCCTCTCCGCCCCCGTGCGAATTACGTCGCTCGACGCCTTGTCACCCAGCAGCAGCGCCAGAGCATCCACCAGGATCGACTTCCCCGCCCCGGTTTCGCCGGTCAGCAGGTTCAGTCCTGGCCCGAACTCCACCGCCAGGTTGTCGATCACCGCGTAGTTCTCGAGCCGCATTTCAGTCAACACGATTCATCCTGCAAAGAGAAAGTTTTGCGCAGCATAGCACGAAAGAACCGGTGCCAGTGGTCAGTTGTCAGTTGCAGGTTGCCAGTCTTGGCGCCGACGGCACGAACGTACGCTACCGCACCGCGTTACCCTCGATGCTCCATCCCTCCTGTTTTGAAACAATCCCACTCCTAATATCATCTAAAATGACTTCATGGCCATTGCCGGACAGTACGCGGTCCAAAGCCATCCGCACGCCATTCCTACTACCATGCAGGCCGCCGTCTATCGCGGCGTAAACGATGTTCGCCTTGAGACCGTTCCCGTACCCAGCATCGGTCCGGGAGAGATGCTTGTCCGGGTCCACTCCTGCGGCGTTTGCGGCACCGATCTCAAAAAGATTTCCACAGGCTCGCATTCCGCTCCACGCATTTTCGGTCACGAGACCTCCGGCGTGGTCGCTGCCATCGGCGAGGGAGTCCACGAGTACCGGCCCGGCGACCGGGTCGTGGTCTTCCACCACATCCCCTGCCGCGAATGCTTTTATTGCAAGAACCAGACATTTGCCCAGTGCACCACTTACAAGAAAGTGGGCTGCACCGCCGGGTTCGAGCCGTCTGGCGGGGGTTTTGCCGAATATGTCCGGGTCATGGACTGGATCGTCGAGCATGGCACCGTCCGCATTCCTGACAGCGTTTCTTTCGAGCAGGCCTGCTTCGTGGAACCAGTCAATACCTGCATGAAGGGCGTGGACGCCATGCGCCTGAAGCCCGGAGAAACGGTCCTGACCATCGGCCAGGGACCCATCGGCATCATATTGAGTGTATTGGCACGAAGGGCGGGGGCCACCTTAATTACTTCCGATTTGTATCCGGAGAGGCTTAGAATAGGTACATACTTCGGGTTAGAGCAAACGATTGATGCTTCGCGGGTGAGTTTGGTGGAACGGATCCGCGAATTGAGCGAGGGACGAGGCGCCGATGCGGTCATTCTCGCGGTCGGCGGCAACTCCCTGATTCGTACCGCGATGGATTCGGCCCGTCCGGGAGGACGGGTGTTGCTATTTGCGCAAACGCAGCACGGAGAGGCCGTGATTGATCCTGCAGCCATCTGTGTCGATGAGAAGACTTTGGTGGGGTCTTACAGTGCGTCGGTCGACCTGCAAGAGGAGTCGGTGCGTTTTGTGATGAACCGAGAAATGGATCTCGAACACCTGGTCAGTCACCGCTTCCCGCTCGCCGAAAGCGCGCAGGCTCTGGATCTCGCGGCGCATCCCCAGCCTTCATCCATGAAAGTTTTGATTCAGCCCGGCAGCACTTGGGCAGGATAGTTTAGGCAGGATAGTTTGGGCGGGATGGTTTGGGCAGGATGGTGGTTGGATCGTGGAAGAGCGGCCCTTTAGGGCCGCGTTAGGGTTCTCAAGCTTTTCGGGCTTTAGCCCCCGAGGTTCGAACTGGAAGGAAGTACGCTGTGAATGGAAAAATGACCGCCGCCGTTCTTTACGGCAAAGAAGACCTGAAGATCGAGAAAGTGCCCATCCCCCGCGTGGGAGACGGCGAGGTACTGGTTAAGGTACAAGTTGCTCTCACCTGCGGCACCGATCTGAAGGTGTACCAGCGCGGCTACCACGCCCGCATGATCGTGCCGCCGGCGCTCTTCGGCCACGAACTGGCCGGCGTCATCGAGGAAGTCGGGGCCGGGGTCAACGGCTTCAAGAAAGGGATGCGCGTCGTCGCCCTCAATTCCGCTCCCTGCCAGATGTGCTTCTACTGCTCCAAGCATCAGGAGAATCTCTGCGAAGATCTGCTCTTCAACAACGGCGCCTACGCGGAATACATTCGCGTGCCCAAGCGCATCGTCGAAGCCAACATGCTGATCATTCCGCCCAACGTCAGCTTCGAAGACGCCGCCATGACCGAGCCTTTGGCCTGCGTGCTGCGCGGCCTGCACGAAACCGGAGTCGAAATCGGCGACACCGTCGCCATCCTCGGCGGCGGGCCCATCGGCCTCATGTTCGTTCAGGTTGCCCGTGCCATTGGCTGCAACGTGATTTCGGTGGTCAAGCGCGATGGCCAGGTTGACGCCGCCAAACAGATGGGCGCCCATGAAATCGTGCAGATCTCAAAGGTGCCCGATGTCGTGGAAGCGGTGCGCGCTCTCTCGCCGCAGAAGCGTGGTTGTGATGTCGTGATCGAAGCGGTCGGCAAGCCCGAAGCCTGGGAGTGGGCGGTGGAAATGGTGCGCAAAGGCGGCACCGTGAACTTCTTTGGTGGCTGCGCCAGTGGAACCAAAGTGCAGCTCGACACCAGTCGCCTGCACTATTCCGAAATGACGCTGAAGGCCACGTTCCATCACACGCCGGAAACCGTCCGCCGCGCCTTTGGACTGATCGCAGCCAAGAAGATCCGTCCCACCGACTACATCACCGGGGAGGCGCCACTGTCGCGCCTGCAGCAAGTCCTGCGTCACATGCTGAACCGCGGCGGCGACATCAAAACCGCAATCATCCCCGGCCATTGAGTATTGTCGATTTTGCGATTGGCGATCGTTGATTGAAGACCCAGTTCTAAGCGCTTGTCATCCTGAGCGAAGTAACTGGTTCGCGAAGCGAACCAGTTGCGCAGTCGAAGGACCCCTGTACTGCCCGAACCGCGAGATTGCGAAGGGGAATTTTTACGGCGCCGTCGACGGCTGGCGCCGAATTGGAATGAATCTAACCGCCACCAACCCGCCCTTGACTTCCGCATCCGGCTGGAGCCGTCTGCCCGCCGCCTACGCCATCCCGCAAACCGCCCCGACACTCGAAGAAGCCCGCGAATACTGCGCCCGCCTGGCCCGCAGCCACTACGAAAATTTCTCGGTGGCTAGTTGGTTTTTGCCCGCGCGCCTGCGCCAGCATTTCTTCAACGTCTACGCGTATTGCCGCATCTCCGACGACTTGGGCGACGAAGTCGGCGACACTGCCGCTTCGCTGGATCTGCTCGATCAATGGCAGACTGAACTCGACGCCTGCTACCAAGGCGCTCCGAAACATCCAGTATTCGTCGCGCTTGCGGAAACGGTAAAGCAGTTCGACATTCCGAAACACGAGTTTTCCGACTTGCTCATCGCCTTCAGACAAGATCAGACCATCACCCGTTTCGAGACATTCGACGACCTGCTCGCCTATTGCCGCTATTCCGCCAACCCGGTCGGCCATCTCGTGCTCTACCTCTGCGGATATCGCGACTCTGAGCGCCAGCGTCTTTCCGATTGCACGTGTACCGCGCTGCAGCTCGCTAACTTCTGGCAAGACGTGAGCGACGATTACGTGAAGGGCCGCATCTATCTCCCTCTCGAATCCCTGCGCCGCTTCGGCGTCGGCGAGAACGACATCGCCCGCGGCCAGAACACCCCAGCGTTCTGCGCCATGATGAAGTTCGAAGTGGAACGCGCCCACGATTGGTTCCGTCAGGGATTGCCGCTCATCGGGCAAGTCGATCGCGAACTGGCCATCGATCTCGACCTGTTTAGTCGCGGAGGCCTCGAAATTTTGCGTGCGATCGAACGGCAAGGTTACGCAGTTCTGGGAAATCGCCTCGCGATCTCAAAGCCCCGCAAACTGGCTCTGGTCGCGCGCGCTGCCCTGGGTAAGCTGTTCGCAGGCTCTTCAGCGGCGACCAGACAGAGCGGTAGGGGGGAACAAATATGAGCGCGGGCACGCAGCCAGCCGTCCTGTCCTGGACCCCTGCTCCGCGTACGCTCGTCATGGCGTATTCCGTCTGTCGCGGCATCACGCGCACGGCGGCCAAGAATTTCTACTATGCTTTCCTCGTCCTGCCCCGCCGTAAGCGCGAAGCCCTGTGCGCCGTCTACGCCTTCATGCGCCGCTGCGACGACATCACCGACGAGTCGACGCTCAGCCTGCAAGAGCGCCGCCAGAAACTCGACCTCTGGCTCGATTCCCTTCATCGCGCCCAGCAAGGCCAGCCCACCGACGACCCCATCCTGCTCGCCCTGACCGACGCCCAGCGCCGCTACCACATTCCCGCCGGATTGCTCGACGAACTCGCTCACGGCACCGCCATGGACGTGGAAGACGCCGAGGCCTCCGCGCAAACCAGCAGCGCTCCCGGCCTCACCATCCAGTACAAGACTTTCGAAGACCTCCGCCTCTACTGCTATCGCGTGGCGTCGGTCGTGGGTCTGGTCTGCATCCACGTCTTCGGCTATCGCGATCCCGAGGCCGAGCCACTGGCCGAAAATTGCGGCCTGGCTTTCCAGTTGACCAACATCATTCGCGACGTCAAAGAAGACGCCAGCATGGGACGAATCTATCTCCCCGAAGAAGACCTCGCAAAATTCAATCTGTCCGCCGCAGAATTACTCGCCGCTCCGGATCCTGCTCGCTTCCGCCCCTTGCTGGCCTTCGAAGCCGACCGCGCCCGCGAGTTCTACGCCTCTGGAGACGCCCTGATCCCCTACATCTCCGAAGACAGCCAGCCCGCGCTCTGGGTCCTGGTCACGATTTACCGCCGCGTCCTGGAAAAGATCGCCGAGAAGCAGTACGACGTATTCACCGCCAAAGTCAGCCTGAGCACTTCCGAAAAACTCCGCATCCTCGGGAAAGGTTTCATCAAACGCCTGACGTGACCGAGGCACGATGCTCTTATTGGGACACTGAACCCGGGTGCCCCATTTCTCGCGCGTCCTGTGCGCGAGAAGTGGGAACTCTGACTGCGAACTAAATGTCCACGCCCTCTCAACCCACAGTCGCCGTCGCCGGAGGCGGCCTCGCCGGACTCGCCGCCGCCTGCGCCTTATCCGACGCCGGATTTCGGGTCACGCTCTTCGAGAAGCGTCCTTTCCTCGGCGGACGCGCTTCCTCCTGGGAGCATCCCGGCACCGGTGAAGTTGTGGACAATTGCCAGCATGTCCTGTTCCGCCTATGCACCAACCTGATGGAGTTTTACGAGCGCATCGGCGTCGCCGACCAGATCCGCTGGTACGATCAAATGAATTTCATCGAGCCTGGCGGCCGCATCTCGGTGATGAAGTCCTCCTTACTCCCCGCACCACTACACACCGCGCCGTCGTTCTTCACTTTCCCCTTCCTCGGCGCCGCCGACAAGCTTTGCATCTCACGCGCCCTGGCCCCTCTCACCCTCGGCACGCAACGTGACACGGGACGGTCCTTTCAGCACTGGCTGGACCAGCACGGCCAAACGAAAAACGCCGTCGAGCGTTTCTGGAAACCGATCCTGGTCAGCGCACTCAGCGAAGACCTTGATCTGATTTCCATTTCCGCGGCAGCTCAGGTGATCCGTGAATCGATGAAGTCCCCTGGCGCCCGCCGCATGGGCGTGCCCACCGTCCCCCTCACCGACCTCTACAACAAAGCTGGAGACTACATCCGCGCCCACGGCGGCGTGTTGCACTTCCGTAATCCAATCGAAGCTTTCTCCGCCGACTCTTCGCAAGTTCGCCTTCATCTCCGCGATCAAAACCAGACTGAGGGTGCCCCACCCTCGTCCCTGCGTTCTTTGCAGGGACAGGGTGGGGACTTTGATTCTTCCACTCCCCGCCCGGATCAGCCATTGGCCTCGATCCAGCCCCCTGGCGGTCTTCAAGCCTTCGACTACATCGTCCTCGCCCTGCCCTTCGACGCGCTCGACCGCGTCCTCCCGCAAACTCCCGAGAGCGCGCCGCTGCGCGAGCACATCACTCACTTCGAGAACTCGCCCATCACCGGCATCCACCTCTGGTTCGACCGCCAGATTTCCGATCTCGACCACGCCGTCCTCCTCAACCGAACCATTCAATGGATGTTCCACAAGTCGCGCCTTCAGCCCATGCGCACACAGACCGCGCGCCAAAAAAACCGTGAGCAGAATGGGCAACGCGAACGGGAAGGGCACGACTTCAGTCGTGCCGAAAATGCGTCGGATGGAAATGGGGCTTCAGCCCCTGAGGCCGGCAGCTACATCGAGCTGGTCGTGAGCTCGTCGAAAACTCTCATCGAAAAATCGCGGTCCGAAATCGTCGACCTGGCCCTCGCCGAAGTCCGCGAATTCTTCCCTGCCGCCCGCGAGGCCAATCTCGTGAAGTCCGCGGTGGTGAAAGAAGTGAACGCGACCTACTCGCCGCGCCCCGGAATCGACGCGCATCGTCCCGCCACCATCACTCCATGGCCGCGCGTTTTTCTCGCCGGCGACTGGACCGCCACCGGCTGGCCCGCCACCATGGAAGGCGCCGTCCGCAGCGGATACCTCGCCGCCGAAGCCCTCGCCCGCGTCGCCGGCCTGAACCGCCATTTCCTCTCTGGCGACCTTCCCGCCACCGGCCTCATGCGCCTCTTCGGCTAAGTCGTTCGTTCGTGCAGCTGCCCAAACTCATACGGAAGCCGTATATCTCTCTCGATATTTTTTTCTATCCTTTCTCTAAGATCCTCATTCCTAAGTACTTGCCATCGCCGGATCTGGCAAATCAACGCAAAATATTGAGCCGCAGGCACTTGCGGCTAAAATATTCCAGAAAAAGGACTTAGCCTTCAACTTCGCCATGCGTATTGGAAGTGGAGACTTGTTGTGAGAATCCTCGCTCATGTAATGAGCTTGGGCGTTCTGAAAATCTCGGTCAAGGTTGTTCGTCACACAAAGCGGGATTCTTTCTGTGGAGAGCTGTGGAAAAGCTTGGTAGCGACGCAAAATGATTGGGATGTGCGTTTTCCGAGTAGCCCACCCTTCGCGAAAAGCCGCGAAGGATGGGCCACCCATTGTGTTAACAGTCCCCGCGAGACTGCGAAGGCGTAGGCCACCCTCTATAACCTTGTCGGCGTTGTCAAGGGACACGTAGAGTGTCCGTGATTCGCGAGGCTTTCGAAGCGGCGCTGAATCTCGGTTTTGTTTTTACTTAGCAGAAAGTTTTTGCTGTTGCTCTTGTTGTTGCCGTTGCTTTTGCTCATTGCGACTTCGGCTCGCTTTCAGAATCCCGCAGTGGAAGCTCGTTCCACCAACCATCTATTCGGTCTCTGACTCCCGACCATGATTCGTTGTTCAGACTCCCCATCTTTTATGGGGAGGCGAGGCGCTCAATCAGCCCAGCGATGGACTGTCTTCCACCAGGGTGGCCCACGAGCTGCCTCGCTTGCGAACGAGCTGCGCATAATCCGCCGTGCTGCGCAGCATCCAGTACAGCCTCACGGCCAGTTTGCGGGCAATGGCGACTTTCGCCACCGCTGCCCCACGACGGAACTTCAACCGTTGATACACGCGCTGCAGTTGCGGGTCCAGCCGTGCCGCACTGTGCCCCGCTTCCACCAGCAACGAACGCATCATCGGATTGCCTTGCTTCGAGATCGATCCCAGCCGCTGCCGCCCGCCGAGCTGTGCTCCCGCGGATTCAGCCCCAGATAACTCACCACCTGCTTGCTGCGATCGAAGCGTTCAACCGGCCCGATAATCAGGACGAAAGCTAACGACGTGATCGGTCCTACTCCCGGATGAGTCATCAGACGCGCGGCCAGCGGCTCACTCTTCGCGGCTAGCTCCACCGCCTGGTCCAGCTTTTTTACCGAGCTCTGCAGCTCCTCGAACATCCGCAGTAACTCCTGCCGTCGATAACTCGCCCACGGACCCAGCTTCAGTCCTTCTAACTCGACTCGTCCCTTTTTCGTGAACAACTTCTCCTTCCGACACACACCCTCTCCCATGGCCAGGGCGTGCATCTGATTCTTCACCGCGCCCCACATCCACACCAACTTCTGCCGGTGCCACAACAGTTGCCGCAGATCCCGCTCCTCGAGCGACGGGCGCCAGATCGTCGGAAACCGATTCGTACACAACAGCTCCAACAGATGCGCCGCGTCTCGCGCGTCGGTCTTCTGCTTGCGTACGACCGCCGCGCGAATCTTTGCCGCATCTCCCATCCACACTTCGTGGCCCAACTCCGCCAGCATGGCCTCGAACCAGGCCGTGTGCCCGGTGGCCTCGATCCCTACTCGAACCGCGCCCTTCAGGCCGGCATAGAATGCCCGCGCCTCTCCACTCTCATGTTCCAATCGGCGCTCCACTAACTCGCCGCTGTCTGTATCTACCATCGCTATCTGCTGGTAGCGCGTATGTAAATCGCAACCTATAATCATCATCGCTCGGCTCCTTTCCTCCGAGCCTTGGTCGCTTGAGCGCTTCCAAGTCTACTCGCCCGAAGGGAGCCGACACGGTTATCTCATCAGCCCACAGGTATCGATGACATCATTTTCTACCTCTTCGAGGACCCCCAATGACTGGCCGTCTACGACCACCGGAGTGAGCATTCGCGCCAGGCATGTCCCCCCATCAGTTGATGCCGTAGGCAGCGCGCTTTTGACTCCCCCCGCACGGCACTCACTTGATTCCGCGTAGCGGATAAACTCTATAGACAGCGCTGACGCATATACACGCGATGCCGATTCTCACCCAAACGTACCCGCCAGTTACTTTCCACATGACGACGCAAAAGAGGCCAAGAGCGACTGGGACCCAGAAGAGCAGTGTTGGGCAGATCTTTGTTGTCCTCTTCGGGAGGTCGACAGGATAAAAAATGATCACAACGGCCGCCAGAAGAATGATCCCTTGTACTGAATCTGGTAGGTGGTTAAGAAGCTGATCGAAGAGAACCCCCATGATCGCTCCGCCGAGGAGCCAAAGCAGCAACGTCTTGGTTTCGGACCGATCGTGTTTGTATAGACCCATGTTTGACCCAAGTTGCATTGGAAATCACCCAGCTGTGAGTCTAGGTCGAATTTTTCTACATTGATCTGCAGCAGTGCGTCGAGTCGCCTTCGAACCATTGCGGCCCCCCTGCAGCGCGGCACGAAGATATCAGGAGGAGTCGGACAGCCTGCCGACTATTTCGGCGCGGGAGCAATGATTGTTCCCACCAGACCGGTGCGGAGGTCCTGAACAGCAAGCCGAATTTGCCCCGGCTGCGGGTCTATGTCCATGTGAAGCGCAATTCCTTTTTTAAGAATCTCCTGGTAGGCGTTGGCATCGAAAATTCGGTCAATTACTTGACTGGTGTCGGGAGTTCTTATTCCTGAGGGCGATAAAATTGTCGCGTAGAAAACCGCTTTCAAGTGCTTACCGCCTTGCGCCTCCTCTGCAGAGAGAGTGTTGGCATCCACCAGAAAAGTTACGCCGATCTTACCCGGGACTGAATTCGCCGACGGCGGTTTGATCTGAGCCATGAACGACACCATGGTCGCTGGTGCGACATCTAGAAGAGCCGACGCAATCTCTTCCTGCGGGTTGTAGGCTTTCATCTGCGTGAGATCGATGGCGTAGTATCCATGACGATACTGAATTTCCGCGGCCCTGATTTTCACCTTAACCTTGATGGATCGATACTTCCCGTCGTATTTCTTGTTTTGCGGGTAGTAGCCGATGGTATAAGTCGCTGATTGGTCTGCGAAAGCACGTTCTACTCCGACTTTGATCTCGTTTTGATTAACATAGGCGCGCCCGCCGGTTTCGCGTGCCATATCGCGCATCGTTTCCTGCGAGTCAAAGTTAGTGGAGATCGATAATCCGCGCGCGTCCACTGGATAAACCGCCACCTGCGCTCTGGAAAGCCGTGCCGCGATTTCGCGGATTTCCTCAGCATGCGCTTGCCGGAACAGTTCGGCTAGGGTTCCTGCGGCGTGCTGCCCGACACGGCGCGTATTGATGCCCGACTGACCTTCGGCGAATTCCTCCTGAGTCAGGACTCGATCCTCCGGGATGAAGGAGAAGGGCAGCTCACCTGTGACCCAGATCAAGTTCTTACGACCCGGGAGTCCTCCTAGGATGCGGGCTATGCTTCGTAGAGCATTCAGAGTCATCACCGCGCGTTGGTCCATAGCATAGCTTGCCTGCGCACCCCCGAAGGATCCAACTGCTGCTTGCGCAGCTGCAATAGCATCGTTCAGTGGAGGGGTGCTCGCGTCCAGGCTCGAGACGACATTCTTGGCCGTTGGGGCATTGCCCACGCTCGTTGCGGGTTGGCTTGCGCTTGCGAATTCCTGTGGTTCCGACTTGTAACGCTGCAACGCCGTATATAGGATCTCCGGATCGGTGGTGAAGTCCTGTAGCACGGTTAAACGCTCGGTCAATGCGAAGACTCCCAGGCGATCGCCTCGTCTAAATTGTTCCTTGACGAATGCGAGCATTTGGCGACGAGCATAGGCCTGATCGCTGAATGGAGTGTTAAGCGCGTCAAGCAATATCAAAGTGATAGGGCCACCGGAGGACCGATACTGCGGCTTGTTGGAATAAATCCCGGGGGGCAACTGCGGCGGCTCCTGGACCTCTTCGGCAGGAGTGGAAAAAGACGCGATATTCTGCTGCTTACCGTTCTCTTCGATAATGACATCCTCGGCATGAAGGTTCGGAATTGGCTTGCCCTGTTTGTCGGAGATGACCGCATCAACCAGGACCATGTGGGTGGTGACTCGTATGGTAAGAGGCGGAGGTGGCTGCGACGCTTGCGAAGTCTGCGCCAACGCGATCGGAGGCATTACCATTGCAACTAACAATGGTGTCGCAAATCTTCGCCAAGTTCCGAAGGCCGACATTGCGCGATACCCCCGCGTTGGTGTTCTCACCTTTGTAACGCTATTATTTTTCTGGCTGCTTTGCAATCGGGTTTGTTGACGGGATGCCGACATACTAGCTAGGCGATATTTGCTCGGAGCAGTAACCGGGGACAGACGGGGCGTTCCCCATTTTCGGTAAACTAGGGCGAACTCCCAAGACTTTGTAGGAACGTGGTTCTATCCCGCCAGCAACGCCACGCCCGCCGCTACCAGCATGGCCGCAATCCAGCGACGCTGGTCGACTTTCTCGTGCAGGAAGATTTTCGCGGCGAAGGCGTTGCCGATAAACGTGAGCGACGCCGACGCTGGCGCGACCACGCTTAGCGGTCCCCAGGAGAGCGCGAACAGCAGGCTGAAAAACGCCCCGGCCATGGCCACAATCCCCAGCAGAAAATTCGGATTCCCTGCCGTGCGCCGCACCACCGTCCATGCGCCGCGTTGCCGCAGCAGAACTCCCACATCGCCCACTTGCTTCATGGCGCGGGCCAGCAGAACGTCGCCTACAACCGCGCCGAAGGCGATGATAAAGACGGCGCTCCAGGTGTAGAGATGTTTCATGACTTCGCTCCGGAGGACGCTGCCGCGACTGCGGCCGCAGGCGCGGGTTCGGCAGGTTCCTCGTTGCTGGGATTCACCGGACACGCCGGCACAGTCAGCGCCGGGCCTCCAGCCACAAATCCCACGCCTCCAGCGATCAACGCAATTCCCACCCAGCGCAGCGGAGTGATGTGCTCGTGCAGCGCGAAGCGGGCGATCAGCGCGACCAGCACGTATCCCAGAGACGTCGCCGGCAAAACGTATGTGAGGTCCGCCCAGGAAAGGGCGGTCATGTTGAAGATGACGAACAGCAGAAGAAGTAGAATTCCAAACGCGACCCAGGGATTGAGCACCGCAGAAATTACAGCTGGCAGGCGATTGAGGGGAATGTTCCCTACCTGCTTCATCCCGTACGAAAGCATGGAGTCACCGGCGGGTGCGAAAACGGTGACTCCAGCCAGTACAAGATACTTTCGAATGGTCACGGAAAAGATCAGGCCTTGACTAACTCCGCCGCGGCAGCCTCTTGGTTATGTTTCTTTACCATCTTGTTGCGCGCCGCCCGCAACTTCAAAAAGCTCTTCGCCTCTTTGTACAACCGCTTGCGATCGTTGCTGTCAAACATGGCATTCTTCAGAATGCGGTAGATGGCTTTGGGGCGGAAATAATATTCGTCGTAGAAACGGTGCACGGCCGACATGATGTCATCGGCAGGCAGCCCGGGATATTGAATCTGCGCCAGCTGATGTCCGCCTTCATCGACCATCTTGTTGTCGCCGACGATGAATCCGTTCTTCACCGCGTAGTCGTAAAGTTCGGTACCGGGATAAGCGTGGGCCACCGAAACCTGAATGGTCTCCACGTCCAATTCCTTCGCAAATGCGATGGTGTTGTTGATGGTCTCGTGGGTCTCGCCAGGCAGGCCCATGATGAAGTCGCCGTGAATCACCAGTCCCAGCTTGTGGCAATCTTTGGTGAACTGGCGGGCGCGCTCGACGGTCGCGCCTTTCTTGATGTTCTTCAGAATCTGCGGGTCGCCGGATTCGTAGCCCACGATCAACAGGCGGCATCCTGATTCTTTCATCGCTTTCAGTGTTTCGTAGTCGGTGGTGACGCGCGAGGTGCAGGACCATGTCAGTCCCAGCGGCTTCAGCTTGGCGCAGAGTTCGATGGTGCGCGCCTTCTGAATGTTGAAAGTATCGTCGTCGAAGAAAAATTCCTTCACTTCCGGCCACAACGCCTTGACCTTGGCCATTTCCGCGGCCACATCGTCGGTCGACCGCTTGCGCCACGGATGTCCGCTCAAAGTCTGCGGCCACAGGCAGAAGGTGCACTGCGCCGGGCAGCCGCGCGTGGTGTACAGCGACACAAAGGGATTCAGCAGGAACGGCACGTTGTATTTGCTGACATCGAGATCGCGCTTGTAAACGTCGGTCACGTGCGGCAGCGCGTCCAGATCCTGAATTTGCGGCGCGTCAGGATTATGAACAACCTTGCCATCGAACAAATAAGACACGCCGGGAATTTCCGACAAAGGCTTGCCCTTGGCGTAGTCGACGACCGAAAAATCAAACTCCTTGCGGCACACGAAATCGATTTCCGGACAATCGCGCAG
Organism: uncultured Acidobacteriaceae bacterium; assembly: GCA_963709385.1. Lineage (GTDB taxonomy): Bacteria > Acidobacteriota > Terriglobia > Terriglobales > Acidobacteriaceae > Sulfotelmatobacter. The sequence goes on along the minus strand of CAVPWD010000007.1, from coordinate 104,078 downwards.
CGATTTTTCCGGCAGCACGGTCACGTGCGGCCCCACAAATGCAATCTTGATCCTGGGATTCGCCTGCTTGATCGCCCGCGACAGCAGGATGTCGCCGGGGAATCCGGGCGTCGAGGTAAACAGCACCAGGAACTCGTAGTCCTTGGCAATCTGAATGGTCTCATCGCCGGAAATGTGGTGCGACGGCGCATCCAGCAGCCGCGCCCCCTCCAGCATCCCCGCCGGATACGCCAACCACACCGGGTACCAAAAGCTTTCAATTTCGCGGGTGGCGGGCCAGCGCGAGCCGGCACCTCCATCAAAGTTTTCAAACGATGGGGGATTCAAGAACAGTGTTTTTAAAGGCATAGTGGGTATTCAGTTATTTTAGCATTGGCACGGGTTCGACCCCGTATTTCTACAGGTTCCCCACAACAAACTTGGACAAACTTTGGTATGCCAACGTGACCTAAATGCTTGATTCCAATCTACTAGCCCAGCCGCGAAAAAGGAATGCGCCACAACCGGATGCAGGTTTGGATGCAGCGAAGGGGGAAAAGGAGCGGTAAATGGTCAGGAGGTATCTTGCAGATCCGACCGGGCAGGACCATGGCTTGAGTGAAGCGGGCCGGGCAGGGCGGCTTGAGCCATGCCGCATAGGGTTGATAACGACGCGGGCTTATAGCCCCTGAGGGCGGCCGTTCACTCTTGACGCGGTGGGTTTAAAGCGAGCTTACTGGCCCTCGATCGCGCCGGGCACGTGGAAGGTGAGTCCGCGCTCGTCATTGGCTTTGACGGTGGCGGCCAGGTCGAGATCGGCGAGCGGGATTTTTTCGGTGCGCGCGCCGAAACTCCACAGCGTCTGGCCGACAATAGCGTAGTTTTGGACTTCCTGTTTGTGCTGATCGCGGAAGACGAGAACGGTCGCGGGCTGCGGCAGGCTCTCCTCGCGTGGCGGCTGCGCTGGGCGAGCGTAGATGTCCTGGTCGCCGTCGGCTTCTTCCTGACGACGCATCTGCTGCTCTTCCTGCTGTTCCTGCAGGCTTTCCTGGTTCATCTGGTCGGCCTGGGCTAGATTGTCCTGATAGTCCTGATCGTAGCTGGAGTCGGAATCGCCCCACCCGAGGAAATCGTAATCGCCCCACCAGGGATAGCCATAACCGTAACCTCCCCAGCATCCATAGCCGTAGCAGTTATTGCCGAAACCGCGACCGCGGAAACGGTTGCCGAAACCATTGCGGCCAAACCCACGGCGGGAGCGATTGCCCCGGAATCCATCATGCAGGAACGGACCGCGCGAGGAGTTGCGCTGCGCAAAAACAGGACCGCGCGAAAACCCGCGCGCCACGCCTGAACTCGCGTGAATTGGACTGGAATGAATTGGACTGGAGTGAATTGCCCCGGAGCGCATTCCGCCGGACCGCATTCCACCGGAAAAGTGGCTGCCGCCACCGCTGAACCCAGCGTGTCCGCCAAATCCGCCGCCCGCATGCCCACCGCCACCGCCGTGACCTCCGCCGCCGTGCTGCGCCCACAAGGGTACAGCCAGGAAGAGGGTGCAGGCCGCGAAGGACATCAGGCGACGCATACATGTCCATTATAAGCCCGTTGGCAAGGGGAAGCGAGGAATCGCCGTTGCGGATCAAGAAAAATCTTGGTCCAAGGCAACGTCTTTCTCTGCCCTGGCCGTTGTGATAGGGTCGCCGACGACGGAGGAGTGCGATGGAGCAACGGGTAAGCATCGTCACGCTGGGCGTGGTGGACTTGGAGCGCAGCCGCGATTTTTATGAGCGGCTCGGATGGTCGGGGATGTCATTCCGAATCGGGCCAAAGGCCCGGTGAGGAACCTGCTGTTTCGAGCGCAGGCAAACAGCAGGTTCTTCACCGAGTCTCCGATTCGGTGAGGAATGACATCGCGGGGGATCGTGGCGACCTGGCGGCATCGGCAGAGTCAAAGGCCGGGCCAAGCCATTCCCAAATCAGCACCAAGACCCAAGATTATTCGCCTCTCTCTCGCGCCTCATGCCGCCGGCCCGCTTAGAATTCACTCTGCGGACAGCGTTTAGCTGGTGTTGCCAGTGGGTACTGGACGCCGCCCGCGAAGCGGTCGAGTGGCTTTATCAGCCATTACGGTTCGACTCCGTCGCCCTCTGTAGTCACTCGACAAGAATGAAAGCCGCTTGACTTCGTCGCCGCCAGAGTTATCCTGAGGATGCTTCGCGGACGGCGTTCCAGTGATTCACGACCATAAAGCCCCGGCCGATAACCGGGGCTTTCGTGTTTCTGGAACAAGGAAATATGCTTGAATTCGCTGCCCCCAGAGCTCTGGGAGCATCGTACCCACCCTCGCAAAGGACGCGAGGATGGGGCACCCAATGTATGGTCATGCACGCGAAGTCAAGTGCCTGGGCCACCCGCCTCTTTGCCCCCCGAGGCGACCAGCGCGCTAGCAGCGCTCAGTGGAGCTTTCTCACAGTTGCTTTCGAAGAACGGGAGCATCAACTTCTTCGTTGGACCGACTCAACCGCATTCCTTCGGAATCTCAATCGGTATCGGCGGAGGCGCCTCGTTCAATGGAAGTTCTAGCAAGCCGTCGTTGGGGTGGTCCTATTACTTCCAAGACCTGCCGAAGTTCGACAACCCGTACGACTTCAGGGAGTAGTGAACATGTCGCGTCGACGCCCCGAAACAATCGTGGTACTGACCTTTGCAGCGATGTTTGCCGTCGAACTTCTCGTGCACCGGGCTCTTGCGAGCGATCTCAGCCCAGGTTTGCGGGCGATGTATCTCTCCAATAGCAAACTAAACAGCATCACGATGCTCGTTGATGACTTTCTTCCCGCGGCGATCTTGGGATTGGTGAGTGGCTGGGTGGGATATCAGTGGACAACGCGGAAGCTAAACTTGGTTGCAGTTTTCTTGGCTCTCGGAGTCACTTCCGTCCACTTTTTCTACCATGTGTTTTTCCCTGGTACCGCCCTCTGGTGGTGGCCACCGGAAAGGGGCGAAGGCCTGATCTGGTTTGGCATGGGCGCAATTTTTGCCCTGTTTTTTTCGCACTTGGGCCGCAACTTCCATAGGTACAGGGAAGGCCCTGCCGCCTAGTCCCCAGACTGTCGCCGATTCCTGACCGGTCGGTGTGGTGATCCTGGCGCGGTCCGGGGTGACGTTCTGGCGGGTTTGAGCGTCCGCTTGGCGGGTTGCTGTGCGGTATCGAGCGAGTGAAGAGCGCGCCGCCTGCGGCGTCGGGGGTAGTAGGGATCCGCTATCGCTCCACATGTATCTCTATGGTGATGGAAATCCGGTCAACCGGATCGATCCGACCGGAGACCAGGCAACCATTGGGGAAGTTGCTATCGAAGCAGCTCTGGTCATTACACTCGCCGTTCTAACCACACTAGCGGTGTTGGCAAATTCTCATGCGAAGGGCCGCTTGGAATTACCGTTCCGGGCGAACCACTACACAACCTGGGCTGTTCTAGTTCTTATCTTAAAGTCTGACGAGATCAATAATCCGAACGGCGCGAATTACTTCACGACCGACTACTATGTTTTCTCGAGTACAGCAAAGGAAAAACTCGCGATGAAGACACAACCGCAAGTGGGAATAAACCTATGGCTGTACAAGGACGCGGACAATCTTACCGGACCGAATGTAGTCGAGCGCGCCAATGGCGAGCCCGGCGGCGGAGAAGAATATTACACGGACTTTCCCGTACCCGTTAGTTCGCGGGAACCAGCCATTTTTCCGTTGATAAACTAGCATCGGAGAGCACAATTGAAAACGCTCAAACTAATCGGGGGGCTTATTCTCGGCCGGTACGCTTCGTTACTGCGAACATTTACGCTGCTGCACTCCTTAGGACAGGACCGATGGATGACATCCAGAAAGGGCGGCGATTTGCAGTTCTAAGGAACTTCGCCACAACGGTGCTGACGCATTGGAAGCACCCATGACAGATGGCCTACAGTGCACGCTACCAAAAGGAACAATCCTTGTCGTTGCCTCCGATTCTCCACCGTCGCGGGCCGCATTTACCTGTGTTCCAGAGGATCGAGAAACATTCATTTTACGGTATATCCCAGAGGATGTTCGTCGAGACCCCAAGTTCGCGGGTGTCTCATTCGTCATCGAAAAGAAAGAGATTGGTGTCACGATATCCCCAGCCTGAGACACGCTAAACCGGCTGGCGACGGTAACCGACAACCGGTTACTTGCGCAAGGAGCCACGTCGGGCGTGACGACGTACAATTACGACGCAGTGGGCAACCTACAAAACTTCATCTATCCCAACGGCGTGACGCATGCCTATAGCTACGACGCGCTGAACCGTCTGACGCAGATGGGAACGTCGAAGAACGCGTCGGCGATTTCGAATTACACCTACATGCTGGGCGCGCGCCGGAACGGGCTTTTACGGCTACGAGTTCACGCCGTCAGGATCGACTGCGATGCTCACTGGGCAGATCCTCTACAATTCGGGCGTTCCTGAGGTTGGCGCCTTCATGGACCGTAGGCTAATCAAGCTGCCTGGCGGGTGGCCCACCCTTCCGAACCGCGGACACAACTAACTCAGCGGGTGCCCCGTCCTTGCGCTTTTGCAAGGGCGGGTACGAAGACGCCTACAGCTGCGAAGCTTCGCCGCCCGAATCTCCAGTAGCGCGTAAGTGATAAAGTCCAGATGGTCCGCAACGTAAATGCGATGCCCAGCGTCGAGCCCGATAAACCCCATGGTACAGACAGCATCGTACCCGCCCTTGCAAAAAACGCAAGGACGGGGCACCCACGATTCCGTAACGGCAAGAAAAGTTCAGAGCCAAAGGGTGGGCCACCCGCCAGTCCGCCTCCCGCCTCACTTCGGTTTCACTCAGTCGAAAATCCCCACTTCTCGCGCAAAGAACGCGCGAGAAATGGGGCACCCGGCAACCAGTTTTATGTTTCCTTACGGGAAGACACAGATAGCGTGGACCGTTCCTATTCCCAATTCCGATCCTTCGTATGCAGATTTCTGCTGCGGCCCTTGACAATTCCCCACTCACATCCTACAATTAGCACTCGATAGCGGTAACTGCTAACAACAGCTACTAACCCATAAGAATCATAGGCTTAACCAAATCAATCCAAGCAGACAACCTTCTAATCCTTGAAAGGAGCAACACCCATGGCGAAATTTTCACCACTCCATGACCGCATTCTGGTCCGTCGCGTGGAAGAAGCATCGACCACTCGTGGCGGCATCATCATCCCCGACTCGGCCAAAGACAAGCCGCAGGAAGGCGAAGTCATCTCCACCGGCAAAGGCCGCACCAACGACGAAGGCAAGACTTTCCCGCTGGCCGTCCACGAAGGCGACCGCATCCTGTTCGGCAAGTATTCCGGCACCGAAATCAAGATTGATGGCGAAGAGTTCATCATCATGAAGGAAGAGGAAGTTCTCGGAATCCTCACCGGCGCCGCGACTCCGGCCAAGAAAGAACTCGCCGGAAGCAAGAAGTAGTCGTCGGTCGTTGGTCGTTTCGACATGCGAGACCACTTCCGGCGCGGTCGTCGCGACGGCAAGTTGCATAGGTCCTTCGGCGACAAAGAACGTCGCCTCAGGATGACAAGGGGTTGCTCGAAGCTCATGGCTCATAGCTAACGGCCCGAAAGCTGACAGACCCTAACCAACATCCCGCAGGCAGATCCTGCGAAACCAATTAGGAGATAAGCACAATGGCAAAACAAATTGTTCACGGAGAAGAATCCCGTCAGGCGATCCTCCGCGGAGTCAACCTTCTGGCCGATGCCGTGAAGGTCACCCTCGGTCCCAAGGGCCGCAATGTAGTCATCGAAAAGAAATTCGGTTCGCCGACCATCACCAAAGACGGCGTCACCGTAGCCAAGGAAATTGAACTGCGCGACCCGCTCGAGAACATGGGCGCACAGATGGTCCGCGAAGTCGCATCCAAGACTTCCGATGTCGCCGGCGACGGCACCACCACCGCCACCGTTCTCGCTCAGGCCATTTTCCGCGAAGGCGTCAAGACCGTTGCCGCCGGCGCGAATCCGATGGCTCTGAAGCGCGGCATCGAAAAGGCCGTCACCATCATCTGCGGCAAGATCGACAAAGAAGGCAACCGCGTCAATGGCGAAATCGACAAACTGTCGAAGCCCGTCACCGGCGAAATGATTGCCCAGGTCGGCACCATCTCGGCCAACAATGACGAGACCATCGGCAAGATCATTGCCGAGGCCATGAAGAAGGTTGGCAAAGACGGCGTCATCACCGTGGAAGAGTCGAAGACGCTCGAAACCCAGCTCGAAGTCGTCGAAGGCATGCAGTTCGATCGCGGATACCTCTCGCCCTACTTCGTCACCGATCCCGAGCGCATGGAAGTCGCCATCGAGAACGCCTACATCCTGATCAACGAAAAGAAGATCAGCTCGATGAAAGACCTGCTTCCCTTGCTCGAGCAGATTGCCAAGTCCGGCAAGCCGCTCCTGATCATTGCAGAAGATGTGGAAGGCGAAGCACTCGCCACCCTCGTCGTCAACAAACTGCGTGGAACGCTGCAAGTCGCGGCCGTCAAGGCTCCTGGCTTCGGCGATCGCCGCAAGGCTATGCTGCAGGACATCGCTATCCTGACCGGCGGCAAGGCCATCACGGAAGACTTGGGCATCAAGCTCGAGAACGTGCAGATCAGCGACCTCGGCCAGGCCAAGAAGATCACCATCGACAAGGACAACACCACGGTGGTCGAAGGCAAGGGCAAGCACGCTGAAATCGAAGGCCGCGTAAAAGAAATTCGCAGCCAGATCGACAAGACCACCAGCGACTACGACCGCGAGAAGCTGCAGGAGCGGTTGGCGAAACTGGTCGGTGGCGTAGCCGTCATCAAAGTCGGCGCCGCAACCGAAACCGAAATGAAAGAAAAGAAAGCCCGCGTGGAAGACGCGATGCATGCGACCAGAGCAGCCGTGGAAGAAGGTATTGTCCCGGGCGGCGGAGTCGCACTGGCCCGTTGCGCTGCCACACTCGAGAAGGTGAAGTCGGAAGGCGATGAGCAGATTGGCATCAACATCGTCCGCCGCGCCATCACCGAACCGCTGCGCATGATCGCCGAAAACGCCGGCGAAGAAGGCGCTGTGGTTCTGGGCAAGGTGCTGGACGCGAAGGAAATCAACTTCGGCTACAACGCCTTCTCCAACGAGTACGAAGACCTGGTCAAGGCCGGCGTCCTCGATCCCACCAAGGTTGTGCGCACAGCCCTGCAGAATGCAGGATCGATCGCGTCGTTGATGCTGACGACCGAAGCCCTCGTGGCGGAGATTCCTGAAAAGAAGGAAGCTCCGGCCGGCGGCGGCGGACACGGCGGCGGCGGCGGCATGGGAGACATGTACTGAGCGCGTAGTCCGCGGCGTCTGAGCCGCGGGCGCTCATCCTGAGCGCGTCTTTTGCGCGAAGGATCTCAAGCTGTCAGCTCTGAGCTTTCAGCCGTCAGTAAAGTCAAAGGCCCCGCTCGGGAGAGCGGGGCCTTTTTCCCAAAAGCGCAAAGGTATGAGCAAACGCCTGAAATGGACCGATCTCGCTGGGACCAAAGCAGACCTGAAGGTAGTGTCGGAGCACGCAACAGAGGCATTCGAGCGCACTGTTGGGAGGTGCTGTGTAGGTCTCGTTTTTGGCCCGCAAGGCGCGAATCTCGATACAGCAAGCGGAGTCGCCGTAAGTTGGCAGGGACACCGTGGAATAGTTACCGCGGGCCACGTGTTCGGCCCTAATACTGATGACGAAGTAGTACTAATTCTTCCGCGTGACCGCCCATTCGAGCGTGGAAACAGGACCGAGCATCTTCCACCAGAAGATCTGGAATGCGTCGTTCGCATTCCGCGACCTGAAATCATCCAATGCGACTTCGAAAACACTGACCTCTGCTATTTTGCGGTCGGTGACGAGATTGGAAATGGAACCGACCTCGAGTTTTACGAACTCCCCTCATTCGCGAAGACGCCGCCCTCCGACACTGCCTGCATGTTGAGCGGGTTTCCCGCTGATTTGTCCGGCCCAATCTCTGCCGAAGAAAGCTTGGTGAGACTTGCAAATCGGTGGTCAACGATATGCAACGATGAGGACAAGAGCTTCTTGAAGAACTTCGATCCGGCCATCCACTTTTTGATGGACTTCCACGTAGCGGATAAGGGAAAACGAGCCGAGGGCTTCAGTGGCGGAGGCGTTTGGTTCCCGTTGCGCCAGCCTGCGAATTCTCCTCTCTGGCATGCAGTTAGAGGCCTCGCTGGCATTCAAACCGCTTGGTACCCAAGGCGGGCACTAACGCAGGCCGTTCGAGTGGAGGTACTCGTACGCTTTCTGCAACGCACATTAGGCTGAACGGCAGCCACGACCGACCCGATGTTCAGGCGTCCCTCCGGGACGCGATTCATGTTTTGAGTGCCGTGTTCCCGCCAGTGAACTGGCGGGCTATTGTCATTGGTCCCTCAGGGACCGGCCGTGCTTGAATCGTGCGTTCACTGTCACGTTGTTCTTTGGTTCGGCTGAACGACGGCGCCGTAAACGGACTCGGTCCCGGAGGGACCTCTGATAATAGCCCGGCGTTTCCAACGCCGGGTCGACGCGCACACACGGCACCGCGTCCCGGAAGGACGCTTGAAACTGCGCCACGAATCTATCCCCACACATGTTGCGGGTCGTATTCGACGTTGTGCTTCTTCAAGAACGCCACGAACTCTTCCTCGAAACTCCGCTTGCGGTGATGCTCGGCCTGCGACTGGATGTACGCGATCGTATCCGCCTTCTGCGAAATTCCGACGGTGAATGCGCCGTATCCTTCCTGCCAGGCGAAATTGCGCGCATGCTTCTCGTTCATCCAATGCGAGGATGCACCTTTCACGAGTTGCATGGCCTTGGCAAGGGGCATGGTCGCGGGCAACGACGACAGAATATGAATGTGATTCTCCGTGCCGCCCGCAATAAGAGCCTTGAATCCGTTCGTGCGGGCGATTCCGCCGAGGAAGGACCAAAGATCAGTCTGAACCGCAGGCGGAATCAAGTTCCGGCGATTCTTCGTCGAGAACACGCAATGGACGAGACTACAAACGTAGGTGTGCGACACGGTGAAAGCGTAGAACAGCCCGCAGACCGTGAAGAGAAATAATCGCTCGGGAAGGGAGTGTTGTCCCCAATTGGGATGTTGATTCAGGCGTGCCCTACGGCACGCGGTTTGTTCTCTCCAGCTTACCCGGCGTTGAAACGCCGGGCTTATTATCAATGTGTCTAATCGGGACGCAGCGAAGCGAATCCCCAATTGAGTAGGGCAGCTCCTCTCGCTTAGAGAGTTATCACGTCAGGGGCGAGGGATGCAGGCGGCAAATACATCTCGATAAATATATGTACTCAACTCGAGAGAACAATCGGATCTCAGAGTAGTAACGAGGTGCCGAGGTGCCCCAGAGCAAGGAATGTACGCTATGAAGTACTTCTGTATATTTCTCATAGGCGGCAGCCTCAGGAACAAAGTGAGATGTTTTTATCGTCTTTCATTTGGAAGAATCAGCAGCAGATAGTCGTTTACCCAATAGTAGTGTGGTTATATCGAGAATATTGAGTTGGGTGTTTCTCCCTTCGGGCATCGGAAATATCTTATGTTTTGCGCCCGATATTGATTGATGGCATTTAGCGAATACGTTACCCTCGCATCATATATGCAGGCCGATTCAGGGCGACAATTCTTAGCCATTTTGACCAACTGCTTATCCCCTTAAAGCTAAAGTCGGCTTTAGCGGGAACTGCTGAAAACGACACCGGATTAAATCGTTCTATTATTGCTTTGGCATTGGAGAAGCTGATATTCCGCCCCAGACTTTAATGAAATAAGTGGCTAATTGTTCCTCGACCTCTTCAGAAGGGGCGCGTTTCGCTGCTTCTGACGTTAGCCGCTTTGATTCAGAGTCTTTTTGAAATGGTGTTTTACCAGAAAAAGTAATCCGAACGCTTTATGCGGAATGTCCTCATCGAATGGCCATCTGCAAATCTCGTCAAGACGATCCTTATATGGAGATAGATATGTGGCAATGTCGTTGTGCATTGTCAATCCCTTCAGTGCTCAGTGTTTCCCCAAAATCCCTCTCATTAGGCACAGAGATGCCGACGTGAGACTCTTCTTTGGGCGGGGTCAAAGCAATTCTGCTAGCCCTTTTTCCCTCAGCCAGCCGTTGACTTTCTGCGACAGGGCGGGCAATTCAAATTCCTGATACACGGCGTTTTTCTCCACGCCCTCCAGCACTCTTGCACGAGCCAAGCAGACGCCAATTCCTTCGTGCGCTCAGTGAGCCACGGCACGCTAACCATTCCATCCAGCACGGGCTTCGGGCAAGTAATGATCCGCACCTGATCCAAAGTGAGCGAGAAAATCCCCTCTCCCCACTGTTTGCACTCGGTCACGTTGGCGTAACGGGCAGACTGAGCGGGAAAAGTTCTTGTACAGCCTCATTAGGATTCTTCGTGAATCTGCGCAAGTGCATCGACACAATTTCCAGCAGAGCGGGAGCATACCACTTTTTGGAAGCATGAATGACGACCGCACCCCGATGGTGGGATTTGCGGGAGCGGAATTCGTAATGCTTGAACCCCAAAACGATGAAAGGCCCACGGATGCCTTTTCGTTATGATATCGCAGACGGGGCAGGAGAACCCCGGCTCATGCTTCTCATTATCGTCGCGCTGCTCATGTATACTAATCATGAAGTTTGTATACGTTCCTGATGTGCGTTTTCATCAGTATCCATGCGGACTATACCGCTTAGGGAGTCAAGGACATCCGTAAGTTCCTGCCGAATGTTACCGCTATTTTTCGGCAGTCTCTCTAGTCTTGAGGTGGGGATAAGCAAAATGAAAACAAAGACGAGCAAGACGAGCAGCAAGAAAGTAAGCGTACGCCGATGCCGTCTGGACAAGGCGGACGATGAGGGCCATTCTCTCGATTTTGAAACTTCCAGAAATTGTCTCCACTTGGAGGGAATGGACACTTCCCAGCAAGTAGCAGTATTCCCAGGACAAACAGGGCCCGGTCGGGCCAGTGCGGCAGCGGCGGACATCGCCGAGAAGCGGCGGATTGTTGAAGAGACACTGGCGCCCGGCGCGTCGGTGGCGAGGGTGGCGCGGGCACACGGGGTGAACGCAAACCAGTTGTTTGGTTGGCGTCGGCTCTACCAAGCAGAAGACTTGGGGAGCAGAAGGCGGGGATGAAGTTGTTGCTTTTTCGGGTGAGTGAGAGTTTGCCCGCACCGATCGCGGTCGAGCAAGCGGTCGCCGATCTTGCGAAAACGCAACCCAGCACCATTCACATCGAACTGCGCCAAGCGCAGGTGCGCATCGAAGGCAGCGCAGACCGGTTTTGGTTCGCGTGTTGCTGGAGTGCCTGCGAGCATGATGGCGTTGCCGGCCAACACGCGGATCCTGATCGCGGCGGGCGTGACCGACTTGCGTCGCGGCTTCACGGGACTCAGTGGGTTGGTGCAGACACAAGCTGGAGCAGAGTCCGTTTTCCGGGCACGTGTTCGTGTTTCGCGGACGGCGCGGCGATTTGATCAAAGTTCTTTGGTTCGATGGCGACGGGTTGTGCCTATTTTCCAAGCGGCTGGAGCGCGGACGCTTCGTCTGGCCGCAAGCCGCGTCTGGCACGGTTTCGCTGACGCGAGCGCAGCTCTCGATGTTGCTGGAGGGCATTGACTGGCGGCGGCCAGAACGCACCTGGAGCCGCAGTTGTCGGTGTAACCGGCAGATTCTTTCCACAACTTTTTTCGTGTGAGCGTGGATGAGAAGGCATGAGTTCATGCGATACTCCGCGCATGTCAATCGCGGCGCTTCCGGATCTGAACGTCCTTCCTGCGCGGCGCTGCGCACGCTGATCCTGGCCCAGTATCAGCAACTGATGACCCAAGACGAACAGTTGCTGTCGCGCGAGCGCGAGATCGAACATCTGAAGCTGCTGCTGGTCAAGCTGCACCGGATGCAGTTTGGGCGCAAGTCGGAAAAACTGCAACGGCAGATCGAGCAGTTGGAGCTGCGGCTGGAAGAGTTGGAATCGAGTCGTCGAGAGCCAGAGTCCAACCTACCCGAACCGGCTCCCGTTACGGTCTCCTCGACTCCCGCCAAACCCGCGCGCCGCGCCCTGCCCGATCATCTGCCGCGGCAAACGCAGACCCATACGCCGAAAGAAACCGTATGTCCGCAATGCCAAGGCGAGTTGCGGAAGCTGGGCGCCGATGTTTCCGAGATGCTGGAGTACGTGCCTGCTAGTTTCGTGGTGATTCGTCATGTGCGCACCAAGCTGAGCTGCACGAAATGCGACTGCATCGTGCAGGCCGAAGCGCCGAGCCGACCGATTGCGCGGGGCATGGCCGGGCCAGGACTGCTCGCGCACGTTCTGGTGAGTAAGTACTGCGATCATCTTCCGCTGTATCGGCAATCGGAGATGTACGCGCGTCAGGATGTGGAACTGGAACGCTCGACGCTGGCCGACTGGGTGGGCGGAAGCGCCCAGTTGCTGGAACCGCTGGTGGAAGCGCTGCGCCGCTACGTGACAGCCGCCGGCAAGTTGCACGCCGACGACACACCCGTGCCGGTTCTGGCGCCGGGCCAGGGCAAAACCAAGACCGGACGTTTGTGGACCTACGTTCGCGATGACCGTCCTGCGGGCGACAGCACTGCGCCTGCCGTATGGTTCGCCTACTCACCGGATCGCAAAGGCGAACATCCCGCGCAGCATCTGGAAAAGTTTCGCGGAACGCTGCAGGCGGATGCCTATGCGGGCTTCAATCAGCTCTACGGAGATGGCCGCATTCAGCCGGCCGCGTGCTGGGCGCATGTGCGGCGTCACCTCTACGATCTGGAACAGGCGCATGCTTCGCCGGTAGCGCACGAGGTACTGGAACGAATCGGAGCGCTCTATGGGATCGAAGAACAGATCCGCGGCAAATCTCCGAGCCAGCGCCGAGCCGTCCGCCAGGCGGATTCGAACCCGCTGCTGATCCGCGACAGATTTCGGGCGGACCTTATCGAAGCTCTCGCGGAAGTCAGAGACGACGGTGGCCATCCGCTATGCTCTTTCGCGCTGGGAGGCGCTGACACGCTATATCGAAGATGGACACATCGAGATCGACAATAACGCCGCCGAACGCTCTCTGCGCGGCGTAGCTTTGGGCCGGAAGAACTACCTGTTTGCCGGATCGGATGCTGGCGGCGAACGTGCAGCCGCCATCTACAGCCTGATCGGATCCGCGAAACTCAACGGCCTCGATCCCGAAGCCTATCTGCGCGAAGTGCTCACCCGCATCGCCGATCATCCCATCAATCGCATCGAGGAGCTATTGCCGTGGAATCTCGCCGCCAGCGTGCCGCCCGCAAACCCAACCCCAGTCTAAAACACACCGCCGCCGCCAACGATTCCGACGATGCCGGTCTGCCGCACATCGCCGAACTCATCGCCGATGGCGAAATCACTGTGGGTATGCTCAATCCCGTGGGATGTGTGGCCGTGGCCACCGACGGCCACAATAGCCTGGCCATGCTCAAGCGCCGACCCGCCGAGACGCTAGCGCAATTGCTCACGCGGCTCGACCAGGCCATCGAGCGCGCCTGGACCGAAGACATCTACACCGACGAGATCAATCCTCCCGTCTCCCCCATCTTCCGGACCACCCACAAACGCCGACACTGAACCTCAACACGGTACAGCCCGGACGCTTACGCAAGAAAAGCAGCAAGACGAACACCAGCAACGCAAAGGGCGTAAAAGTAGCCAAGACCCGCACGGTTGGGGCGCACGTTCCCGCATCGCAGCAATGTGAGCACAAGTCAGCGAAGCATCACAGCCGTGGCAAATGCGTTGTGTGCTACAACGCATGGAGGAACAACAAGCCGACCGCTAAGCCAGCGAAAGCAGCAGCAGCAAAAAAAGCAGCAGCATAGAACAAGACGAGTTCAAACGACCCGCCCCGCAAAAGGGCGGGTTTTTTCGTGCTCTTTAATACTGCCCCGCTGATCCCTGCGCTCGGGAATCGTCCGTTACCCACGTACCGTTGCCCACGGAGCGCCTGCGAGTCACACTGAACATTGGCCCTTACGGGCTTTCGGAGTTGGTGAATATGAAATCGACTGATATGCAGGGTAAACCCACTGAGGTCTCGTTCCGACGACTGGTAAAACTACTCGCTGCGGGGCTTGGTATTTCCATAGGACTGTTCTTGGCACTTGGAGTCGGGGTTTCCATCTATGCACATTTCCATCCTGATTGGGAGGAGCAGGGGGAGCAGCAGGATGCGCTAGAGCGTGCACATCAGGTTCGCCAAGATGCAGTTGACAAGCTGTGTGAGTCCTATGCGGAGTCTGAGTTCGTTGGGCGTCCGGTTCAGGTTAGCTTTGATTATTCTCCTAACTTTTCGGACGATCACAGTTCATTGTACTGGGGATTTGACGCAGAAACTCTAAATCGCTACGACATCGCTGTTAAATACCGGGGAGTGTGTGTGGCGGATTCGGACGGACGGGGTGGTGCTAAGGTACACATCTCCATGTTGAAGCAAGTGATTAAATAGGCGGGTGGCCCACACAACGCGGTTTTGGTTGTGTGGGAATCGATACTGCCGAGGCCTCGGGTTTAGTTCAGGCGTCCCGCTGGGACGCCGGGTGCCCCATCCTTTGCGTTTTTTGCAAAGGGTGGGTATCTCCGAAGCCGACGAGTCCCGGTTCCTTCCCATTTTGGCCTCTTTCCGCCTCCTAAGTCTGCTTTTCTCTCCCGCTGGACCATCATTCTCTGTAGATTGTCTGGTTGCATCGCTTGTTGGTTACCGACGACACGGTTGACAGGTATACAAGTTACGTGTATACAAATAACAAGATATCCGATGATTTTTCCGATCCTGCGGCGGCCGCGAAGTTGCTTCCTGTTATTTTTCAGGGCGACTCGAAACGAGTTCTGCAGAGCTTTCCGGACGGGGTCCGGAACGACCTCGGATACGCTTTGTACCGGTTGCAACTCGGGCAGACTCCTCCCGACCGGAAACCTGTTCAAGCAGTCGGGGCGGGCGTTTACGAACTGCGCGAAGGCGATGCGAGAGCGTGGTATCGGGTACTGTACATCCGACGCCAAAAAGTGATCCAGGTTCTCCACTGCTTCGAGAAGCGGACGAACGCCATCGAACAGAAAGACATTGAAACAGCCAAGACGCGCCTCAAACGCGTACTGGAAGCCGAACGTGAGGAAAAAAGGAATGCCAAGCAAGCGCTCCGAGGAAAATGAATACAGGGTCACAGGGAGCGTATTGGACGAACTCGGGCTGGATCGACAGGCGGCCCTCGAACTGAAACTGAAGGCGGCGCTGCATCAGAACATTCTGCAGTTGGTAAAACGCCGCGGGCACCGAGCCCGCGATCTGGAACGAATCCTGCAAATTCAGCAACCGCGGGTGAGTGAGTTGATGCGCGGCAAGCTCTCCACATTGAGCGTGGCCCGACTGCTGCTCTATGCCGATCTTCTAGGGGCCAAGGCAGAAGTGAAGTTCAAGGCGGCCCGAGCCCACGCGGCGGCATAGGAGATTTTGGCCGCACCCTCAACTCCGATCCGCAGCGACACTCTTATTCCACCACACCCGCGCCCCATTAACTTACCGGTTAACCCATCCCAAAACCGCTATCTCCTCTGGTATCAACAACATAATACATACTTGTACGTACAGTATCGTACACCAGAATGTTCCTATAGGAACATATATAAAATTTACCTAGCCGTATTTTCAACGACTTAACCACTTCGGCGAAGTGGGAAATATCCTGGCACGCGCTCGGGTCATGGATGGGGGGCTGGCCTATCCACACTTCGGTTGCCCCGCGCTTGGCGATGTGCGAAGCATGGGCACGGCGCTGTCGAAATTCAGGATCTTGACTGTCGACGCCACGCCCAACCCTCTACGGTGTGCCGTAGAGCTGTTTGTAGACGTTGGCGTTGCGGACAATGGCTTGGACGTACTCGCGGGTTTCGGTGAACGGAATTGACTCGACGAACTCGGGTTCGTCGCGGTACTTTCCTTGTCCGAGCCAGTCCTCGACGCGGTCCGAACCGGCGTTGTAGGCGGCGAGCGCATATTCGAATGATCCGCCGAATTTCTCGACCATGCCGCGGAAATAGCGTGTGCCGAGTTGCAGGTTGACGGGTGCGGTGTACAACTGGCTGGGATTGTAGCGCCGCAGATTTTCCTGGCGAGCGACCACCTTGCCGGTCTTCGGGAGCAACTGCATGAGGCCGACGGCATTGGCCCGCGAGACTGCTGCGGGATTGAATTCCGATTCCTGGCGGATCAGCGACGCCACCAGATACGGATCGAGGCCGTTGGCTACGGAGAACCGTTTCAGATCGTTCCAGTATGGCCGCGGAAACAGGGCTTCCCAGTATTCGCGCGGCAGAGTTGGAAGATCGACGGCGAAATAACTGGGCACCGAGTGCTTCATGGTTTCGATAGCGCGATCGTAGTGCCCCGTGTCGATGTAAAGCTGCGCGGTTTGGGCTGGGGCCCAGTTGCCGCCGTCGGCCGCAGCCGCGGCCTGCAACTCGCGCACAGCGAAATCGACCAAGCCGCCGTTGCCGAGCAACTGCGCTTTCTGCAGGTGAAGATCGTCGGCGGGAGGCTCCGACAGCGTCACTTTTTCCGCGTGGTCGAGCGGCGGAATGTGATCGAGCAGCGCGTAGTGTTCGGGCGCGTCGGCGCTCTCGGGAAGTTTCTTCAGGCGTTCGCGCCCAAGTTCGGCGTAGTAATAATTGCGGTAGCGGTCCGACAGCTTTTGATAGTAGGCGCGGGCCATGCCGAACTGGTTGTCTTCCTCGGCGAAACGCGCGCGCCAGTAGAGCGCTGCGGACGTCTCGTTGCCCGTGGCATACAGCGCGATCTGTTCTTCGAATTGTTTCTTGGCGTCGTCGTTGCGTCCCTGGCGCAGGGTGAGCCACGCGGCCTTCCAGTGCGCGTAGGAAGCGCGGCTGCCGGTGGGAAAGCGCTGCTGCAATTCGCGGAAGGCGTCGAGCGCCTGATCGTATTCGTGATGAACCAGATGCAGATTCGCGACCGACAGCAGCGCGGCTTCGAGCCACTGGCTGGTAGGAGCGAGGGTGCGCAGGTCGTCGACCGTGCGGTAGAACGCGGGATTGTCGTCGGACGACCAGGCGACTTCGCCGAGAATGTACAGGCGCTGCGCGTTTTGGTCGACGGTCGCGCCCGGGAGAGTCGCGAGTTCGGATTTCGCTTCGCGATTGCGTCCGGCGCGGTGAAGAGCGTCGGCGAGAGCGAGTTCGGTCGCGGGGCGGGCTTCTGCGCCAACATGGGTCAGCAGGTCGCGATATTGGTCAGCTGCGTCGTTGTAGCGGCGCGCTTTCAGCAGCAAGTCCGCTCGAGTTTTGCGCTGCGCCGCTGTCACCACCGGAGCTACGGGAAGTTTCTTCAGTTCCGCGTAAGCGGTGTCCGCTTCGGCCGCGGTCGGCATGTTGTAGTAGACGTTGGCCAGGGCTTCGGCGGCTTTCGCATTTTCTCCCAGCGTTGCGTAGACCTTGCCGAGAGTGAATTCGATGTCCGATCTTGCCGGCAGGCGATCTTTCTCCAGCAGTTCGGCGGCTTCGGGAGCGCGGCCCTCGGTGAGCAGCGCGCCGGCGTAGCTGAGATGCGCGTCGCGAATCAGCAGCGAGTCGGGATAGGTTTTATCGAAGTCGGCCAGCGTTGCGAGCGCTTCGCCCTGACGGCCGGTTTGCAGATAGCAGGTGCCCAGGTAATAGGAGACGTAGTCGCCGAGGTCGCCGGCGCGGGGCTTGGCGCGGTTCAGGGGATCGATGGCCTTGCCGTAATCGTGATCGAGCACGTGGGCGTAGCCGACCACGAGCCACGCCAACGCTCCGGGATCGTCTTTGGCATGGGTGCGGGCGTAGGCTTCTACTCCCGCGTAGGCGGCGGGGGAACGGTCTTCAATCAACTGCTGGGCCATGGGACGCAGGCTGGTCGAAGCCACGAAGGCCTCGCGCATGCGGCGCACCCGGGGAGACATAGGACGCTTGCGTCGCTTTGCGGCGGCGGCGCGAGTTGTGGCGGTCGCCGGTTTCCTGGCAGCTGATTTGCCGGTGGGAGCTTTTGGGTGCGCGGGCTGGTGAGAAGGCTTCGCGGTAGGCGCGAGGTGATCTGGTGTGTCCTTCTCCTCCGCCGCCGCGTCCTTCTTTTTTTCCGCCGAGCCGGCTTGTTGATCGGGGGGATTGGCAGGCGCAGGCGTTGCGGCTTCCGATTGTTGCGAGAACGGCACAGACGAACGCGCGCCGGTCGGGAGCACGAACAGCGCTCCCAGGGCGACCACCCACCACTGCTTGAGAACCAATCGACCCACCTTCTACTT
Source organism: uncultured Acidobacteriaceae bacterium (assembly GCA_963709385.1). Lineage (GTDB taxonomy): Bacteria > Acidobacteriota > Terriglobia > Terriglobales > Acidobacteriaceae > Sulfotelmatobacter. The sequence continues at coordinate 85,686 of CAVPWD010000007.1, read as the reverse complement.
TCGCGCGGAGACGCGAATGCCAGAGCCTGTCCGGATATGAATTGCGCCGCCTCAGGGGCTGAAGCCCCGATCCTTTGGCAACGCTTGGCGGCACCCTTCGGCGCGCTTCGCTTGCTCAGGGCAGGCTCAAGAACTAAAGCCGTGCCCTTCCCAAAAACAAATTTGCGGTAAGCGGGCCGTGCCCTTGCCAAAACCTTTCTGAAACCCCGCGTTCGGCGCGGCTGCAAGACTTTCCAAAAACTTACTTGCGGAAGTTTGCCCCCATGACGGAGAGGTCTTCTTCCGCCAGGTTGCGCACGACTTCGCGCTGAAAATAATCGCCGCTGGCGGCCGCGGTTGTGCCGTAGCGTTTCGTGTACGTCGAGCGGCTTTTTTCGATGTCTTCCTTCAGGCGATCGTACAGATCTTTGTGCCGACGTCCTTCGGCGACTTTGGCCTGGTTGTAGAGCTTGATCTCGTCGACCAGCAGGCGCGCGAAACGTTGCGCCTTACGGTGGGTCTCGGCATCTTCGGCGGACATTCCAGCGAAGGGGTCAGCGGCTGCGGCAGGTGCGGCTGCGGCAGCAGCATGCGCGACTTCAACGACTTCCGCGGCCGGCTCAGGTTCGGGCGCGGCTTTGGGAGCGATGTGCTTCGGAGTGTGTGCCGCGAATGGATCGGGAAACGAACTTACGGTCTGCGCGGGCGGAGCAGGCGGAAGCACGCTTGCCGCGGGCGCAGGAGGCGGCGGCATATGCAGAGCGGGCAAACCGCCCGTGCCTTCGCTGGGATCTTTCTGCGCTTGCTTGCGCAGCGAGGTCACTTCGAGCCAGGTGCTGGTGGCCATGACCAATAATTCCAGAGAAGTAGGATCCAGCTGATTACTGGCGCCGCCGTCGGCATAGAGCAGGGCGGCAACTTTATCTTTCAGGACCAGCGGCAGCACGAGGATCTGCTCGTTCTCCGGTCCGCCAAACTGCTGCACGAAGCGGCGATCCATTTCGGCAATGTTGGCCGGGGTCACGGTTCGATTCAGATAGGCGTGGGCCGCGGGTCCGCCGGACATATCCAGCGAAAAATCTTTGATGGAATCGTCGTCGCCAAAACCGCGACCTTGCCATCCGGTGGCCGCTCCCGACTTCACTACGAAAAGTGCGACGCGCGCGCCGTAGGCGGTACCGGCATCGAGCAACGCGCGCAGGATTTCTTTTTGCGTGGTGCCGGCGTGAACGCTGGCGACCGCCTGCACGAGACTGCTCTGATTCAGGCTTGCAGCGCCGCTTTCGCGGCCTGCGGCCAGCGCCGGTAATTCCGCCAACACGCTGCGCACCAGTTCCGCTTGCAATTTCGGAAGCTGATGGTCGAGAGCTTGCGCCACGGCACGCTCGACGATTTGCTCGAGTTCGTTTTCCTTGCTTTCCGCCATGCTCAGAGAACCGTTCTTAAAAGCACCTTTCCGCGGCCGTGTCTGACCCGAAAAGACACTGCCCTAACTGCTGATTATACGGCACTTGTGTGGGCGCATCAGAGTACTTCGGTACCTGTTCGTCCGGGGTCAATAGTGACCTTGGTGAGCCTCTTCTGAACTCTATCGCAAACTTTTCCCGCCGCCTACGGCAAAGGCGTTGGGCAAAGTCGCGGGTTACCAAGTAGAATAACAGTTCGGATTTTGCCATCGCTACATCCGTGCGTTACCGTTGTGCTTCTGGTTTTTGATTCTGTTCTTGATTCACCCGAAAATACTGCATCGCCGAGACAATGGGAGCCATCCAAAACAAACTAGCAGGGCCTGTTAGCGAAGAGTTGACGCTGGTACAGGCGGCCAAGCGGGGCGACGACTCAGCCTTTGAAGAACTGGTTCGTCGCTACGACCGCAACGTGTTTCGGATCGCGCAGCACATCACGCAAAACCGCGAAGACGCGGAAGACGTGGTACAGGAAGCGTTCCTGAAAGCGTATGGCAACCTGGCGCAGTTTCAGGAGCAGTCGAAGTTTTATACGTGGCTGGTTCGGATTGCGGTCAACGAAGCGTTGATGAAGTTGCGACGGCGCAAGCCGGAGCGAACCGTATCGCTGGACGAAGACATTAAGACGGAGGACGATTCCCTTCCCCGCGAGATCGCGGACTGGAGCCCGAATCCGGAGCAGCAGTACAATCAGTCCGAGCTGCGGGAGATTTTGAGCAAGACCATCCAGGGCCTTCCCCCGGGCTTCCGGACGGTGTTCGTACTAAGGGACGTGGAAGGCCTGTCGACCGAAGAGACGGCAGCCGCACTGGAGTTGAGCGTGCCCGCGGTGAAGTCGCGGTTGTTACGCGCTCGGCTGCAGCTGCGCGAACGGTTGGGACGGTACTTCCAGAAACGCGAGAGTGGAGATGGCAACCAGTGAAATGCTCTGAGTTTTTGCACGAGCTGACCAATTATTTGGACGGCGTCCTCGACGAGAAAACCAAGGTCGAATTGGAGAACCATCTTTCCTGGTGCCACAACTGCTACGTGGTTTGCGACACGACTAAGAAGACCATCGAGATTTACCGCGACTCCCAGCTCTACGAACTGCCGGAAGACCTCCGCAGCCGCCTCCGATCGGCAATCATGACCAAGTGCCAGCAACAGAAAAAGCGCGGACCCCAGAGCGTCTAGCCCGAAGTAACGCCTGAGTCTGGATTTTCTTCGCGTCCTTCGCGCTTAGAATTCCTGGACTTCCGCCTAGAGCAAGAGCCTTAACCGCGAAGTTCGCAAAGGAAAAACCGCGCGAAGGTCGCGAAGAAAATCAAGTTGAGGCGCGACCCGCGAAGGGCATAACCCGAACTTCCTCAAAAGAGCGTATAAATCTAGGGCTGCCTTCTGAGGCCCCAACCATGCCCATCTACCAGGACACTTCGCACAATCATCCGGACCAGGGGATGACGCCGGCTGACATGCAGGCGACGCAACTGGTCGCGGCGGAACGCAACGAGATCATCATGTTCCGCGACACCGGCTGTTGGTCGCGGCCTTACATTGCCGCCGGACATCCCACCAAACCGTTTCACGTAAAGGGCAAGAGCAGCGATTGGGGTCCGCAGGCAGGGCTCGTGCCGCTGAATTCAGAATTCAGCAAGGCGTTTGCCCAAAAAGACATCGAGAAGGGTATTGCGGCGAACAAGCACGCGATCCAGGGCAACTACGCACGGCCGATTCCGTTGTTCGTGAGCGAGGAGTTCATCCAAAACGAGTTGCTGGTGCGAAAGGGGAGCGCGAATCGTCCGCCGATTGATCGTGTGACCAGACCGCGTCCCGGCATCATCTACTTTTTCTGCACCAAGCCGAACGACGACCCACATGCGCCGGGGAAACCGTATGTGCTGTTCGGAAAGAAAGACTCCGGCGACAAGTATCAGATTTTCACCTTCCCGCTGGACGCGCCGAAGACCAAGGAACGCGAACTTTTTCTCAAGGAGTCGTCGGGCGAGCCACTGCTGGTGATGACTGTCCCCGCTGCCGATCTGCCGATCACCGGCGACTATGACCTGTTCGCCGTTTGCCCTTCGTGGGGCAGCTATGGAGCACAGGACAAGAAGATGGATCCGACGCTCGACGATGGGCGGCAGAATGCGTCGGCGAAGCTGACGGCGAACAAAGCAAAGTCGCAGAATGAACTAGTGGCGGCGCGGGCCAAGGCTTCCATGGCCAAGGTGGAAGCGGCAAAAACACCAGAGGACCCGGATCGCGGCAATCTGACGCCACGCATTCTGGATTTGATCGGAGACCTGACTGCGGCGATGGGCGGACATTTTCCGCGTGTGCATCACAACGCGGAATCAGGCCGGCCGTTCGCTCCAGGAGCCGCTGACGGTTTCCCAGTGACGACGTTTCACCCCAAGCGCGGTATTGGGGGCTATGCCTTCCTCAACGCCACGATCAACGACGTGGGCGACCTGCGGCAGTATTTTCTTGCCATCTTTAAGGATGGCTATTACGTTCCGCGGAATCGGGCGTGGAATATGCCCAACCTGAATCATTTGATCGGAAACTTCCCTTCCCTCGATCGGGTCCTGCTGAATAGACCCAAAACCTAGAGGCGAGTTGGCTCGGAATCGGCCCGTGAAACGATTTTCCTTTTCCCGTAACTATATCTAGTGCAAGGGGTTCGGGATGGGTTCCGTTTTTGGTACACCGCGCCTCGGAATATCGAAACCCTTTCAGCCATTAATGAATCTAACTAAACGAATCGGAGCGTACGCAGTTGTTTGGTTAGGGGGGCGTTCGCTTTGAGACTCAAACCCAGGTACAGACCGTAATCGGGCAAACCAGCCCGCAATGTGGAAGGTAGGAATTTATGATCGCAAAGTTAGTTGACGCAGTTTTTGGGTGCAAGCACTCGCGGTATAGCTTTCCAGTAACCATTCGCGGAGCAGCGCGCCGTCCCCAGGCCGCGGCTTTGACGGGAACCTACGTCGCCTGCCTGGATTGCGGCAGAGAGTTTCCGTATGACTGGCAGGAGATGAAAGTCATCACTTCGCCGGAGCGTCATCGCGCACATCTGGCCGAACTAGCCAAGCACGCCGCGTAAGCTCGCGGAGGCGCGCGCCCAGTCGAAGCGAGGAATCGGTTTCGTCCTGGGAATTCTCAGCGACGTTTTCCCGATCCGAACCGCACTCTCGTAACGATCCTCACTTTCATCTTCCTTGTGGGCAGGCCTTGCCTCACCATGTTTAGGAGTCCGGTTCTCGTCTTGATCGAATCGATGTGGCTCGAATGCGGATTGTAGAGTCCTAATGATTCGCAGCCGAGTTTGTTCAAGGCGAAGAGCCCTCCTAAACCATGATGATTCCTTCGGAACACCAAGTCTCAGCCGAACACTTCAGCGAACCAGCGGCGGTCAACGCCGCGCTTCAGAAAGCGCTGGAGGGGCGCGATGATTTGTTGGATTCGATTCCGACGGTTCCCGCGATCCTGCAAAGTCTGCTGGCGGAGCTGGGTCAACCGCCGGAGGACGTGAATTTATTGCGAGTCGCGGAATTGATTGGCCGCGATGAGACGCTGGCAGCGCAATGCCTGCGCAAGGCGAATTCGGCGCTGTTCGGACGCGGGACGCCGACCGGCAACCTGCGCGGCGCGGTGCGTACGCTGGGAATTTCGCATACCCGTGAAATCGCCGTGTCCTGCACCATGATGCGAATCGGAGCGGCGCAAAAGGCCATTGATCCGGTCGTGTTCTGGGAGCACTCCCTGGGCTGCGCCATGCTCAGCCGAAAGCTGGCCCGCAGTGTGGGATTCAACGATCCGGAAAAGGCGTATCTGGCCGGATTGCTGCACGACGTGGGATATGTGGTGAATCTAGTGCTGGTGCCCGAGGAGACCAAGGCAGCCCTGGATAAGGGTCTGCAAACCGGAGCCTTCATGGGCGAGTCGGAGTTCGAAGCATTCGGATTTACCCACTGCCAGAGCGGAGAAATCCTGAGCCGCAAGTGGAATTTCTCGCCGGACTTAATCGAGGTCATTCTTTGTCATCACAATCCGGCCGCTGCGGTGCTCAATCCCGCACTGGTCGCGATCATCGCCCTGGCCGACCGGTTGTGCCGCTCGGCGAACCTCGGCATGGGATACAAGGAAACACCGGACCCGGCGCTGGCGTGGCAGGAAGAATGGGCCATCGTGAAAAAACGAGTTCCCAAGGCAGCGGCCATCGAGTGGGCCGACTTCACGAAAGATGCAGACGCATACTTCGCCGAAGTACGCGACCTGGTGCGGTCCATGTTCCAGGGCAACGGCTAGCACTGACGGTGATGTCCACCTGGCACCACAACCCGAGTTCGTCGCAGAGATCGTGCACTCACCCGACCCTCCCCGAGTAAAGGGGAGGGAGCCAGACAGCGGGCGCTATGACGGGAGAGCACTCCCATGACCACGCGATCATGACCAAGCGATCATGACCACGCGATCATTTACTCTCACTCTTGTTCGTCTCCGCTGGCGCCGGGAAGCGGTCTTGAACCCAAGCTTCCCAGAGCGGTGTCTCGCGGGCGACGGTTCCGACCGCCTGATCGCCGTAGAGGTAGAAATTTAGCGTGACCATGCTCTGGCCGCCGAAGTTGACGGCGCCAATGGCGGCGGTGCCCGGTCCCGGCTTGTCGAGCCGCAGCAGGGCGTTGTACGGACTCTGGCTGACGTGCTCGACCACGCCCCCCAGCGACGGTACGCCCGCCGGAGCGGTCCAACGTTGCCCCGTGCTCACGCCTTTCAGCCCCAAGGCTGCGGTCAGCGTCTCCCAGGCCTCCGCTTCGGTTCCCGCGGCGGGGGCCATCCACTGCATTATCGCGGAGCGTTGGCCGCGGAAGTGCGTGAGATAGATCTTCAGGATGCGGAAGAATCCCGGCCAGCCGGATTCGGTGCCTTCCAGCTGATTGTCCCAGTCGTCCGTGCTGGCGAAGAGGCTATGCACGATGCGGACGACGCAGATGCCTCCCCCACGCGCCTCGACGCTCCACTCGTCCGCGATGACCGGCGAGCCCGGAACCCAGCCAGGGGCTTCGGCGGCCCACATCCGCGGCGGATCCCAGGCCGTCACCGCGGAACCGGACTCCATGCCCGGACCGAAGTTCAACTTCACCGCAACGGGCTTCCCGTCGCGCTCCTCGAACTCAGCCGGCACGAACCAGGACGAAATACCCGGTCCGGTAGCGATAGCCTGCCAGACTTCCTCCGGCGTGCCGGGGACCTCGATTTCGACCTGGACGGAATGACGTCCGGAGGGTTCTTTCTTCACGCTCATGATGTCTCCTTGGAATCGGACTTGGGATTGGACTTGAGATGATCGGACTTGGGATTGGATTTCTGGGGCAGAGGGTGCGCCACTACCACCAGGCGATGGGCGCGGCCGCCGGGGGCGGATTCATCGTGGTACTTCGAAACCAGTTTCGTGATGGCCTCGGCGAGTTCGTTGCTGAAAGCCGCCCGGTCCGTCGCCGACCGGAAGCGAACCTCGGTATCCACCGCCAGGGTCGCCAGACGTTTGCCCGTTTCTTTCGCACGGCGAACAAGATCGCCCACCTCGCTGACAACCCGCGCACCCAGGGCGATGAGATAGCTCGCGGACAGCCGATCGATTTCGCGATTCGGATCCGCAGCAACCGGACCCAGGGCGCTCGGCGAAACCACGTAGGACGCGGCCGTAGCCACCAGCAGGCGTTCCGTCAGCCCGCCCCACTTGCGTTCCTCGGCCAGCCGCACCAGCCCGTGCGCCTCGAGCCCGTGCAGGTAGTAGTTGACTTTCTGCCGAGTCAGGCCAACCCGCGTGGCCAACGTGGCCGCCGAGGCGGGCACGACCAGCTCGGAGAGGAGTCGCCCCCGCATGGGCTCCAAAGCCGCCGTAGCCGCTGCTGGATCATCGATGACTTGGAGGTCGAGCACGAGGAGACGGTACCATTGACAACTTTTATTGTCAATGATGATTCAGTGTTTCTTGCGAATTTGCGGAGTCGATATCATTCCGCGGAATTGTGGGGTTGCGGCGAGTGCGGCGAGGTCTCCTCCCCTCCCAAGGCGACGAGGATCGACGCGCCCGCCTCTGAGGAACAACGAGGAGCAGCGAGCAACCGGTCTGGATGGAAAACGCTCTAGTGCGCCGGATAGTCCGCCGGGATCGGTACGGGAACCCGTTTGTCGAGGGGCACGAACTCGCGTTCCGCCGGTCCGGTATAGATCTGGCGCGGCCGCGCAATCTTCTGCTCAGGATCGGTGATCAGTTCCTGCCACTGCGCCAGCCATCCGGCCGTGCGCGGAATCGCGAACAGCACGGTAAACATCTCCGGACGGAAGCCCATGGCCTGGTACATGATTCCCGAGTAGAAATCGACGTTGGGATACAGTTTGCGTTTCACGAAATAGTCGTCTTCTAAAGCGATGCGCTCCAGTTCCAGCGCGATGTCGAGCTTGTGGCTGCGTCCGGTAACCTGGAAGACCTGCTCGGCGCTCCAGCGGATGATTTTCGCCCGCGGATCGTAGTTCTTATAGATGCGGTGGCCGAAGCCCATCAGCTTGATCTCACCTTCCTTGACTCGCTTGATATAGGCCGGGACGTGATCTTTGGAACCGATTTCCTCCAGCATCTTCAAGACTTCTTCGTTGGCGCCGCCGTGCAAGGGGCCAGCCAGTGCCGAAGCCGCCGATGCGACCGACAGATACGGGTCAGCCTGCGAGCTGCTTACCGAACGCATAGCATTGGTGCTGCAGTTCTGCTCGTGGTCGGCGTGCAGAATGAAGAGAATGTCGAGAGCGCGCGCCAGCGCTGGATTCGCCACGTACTTGGGCTCGACCATTTTCCACAACATGTTCATGAAATTCTCGGTGTAGCTCAGGTCGTTGTCGGGATAGACGTAGGGGAATCCGACGTTGTGCCGGTACGACATGGCCGCGATGGACGGAACTTTGCCGATGAGCCGCGAAATCTGATGTAAACGGTTGGCGGGATCGTGGATCTGCTTGGCGTCGGGATACACGCTCGAGAGGGCCGCAATCGTGCTCACGAACATCGCCATGGGATGCGAGGAGTAGCGAAAGCCTTCCATGAACTTCTTGGTGGTTTCATGCAGCATGGTGTGATGCGTGATGTTGTAGACCCAGTCCTTCAGCTCTTTCTCGGTGGGCAGTTCGCCGAAAAGAAGCAGGTACGAGACCTCCAGGAAGGTACAGCGCTCGGCCAGAACTTCGATGGGATAACCGCGATAACGCAGGATTCCTTTGTCACCGTCAATGTAGGTGATGGCGCTCTTGCACGACGCCGTGTTCATGAACGCCGGGTCGTAAGTCATCAGACCGAAATCGTCAGCACCGGTCTTGATCTGCCGCAAGTCCATCGCCCGAATGGTGCCGTTCTCCACCGGAACGGTGTAGGTTTTGCCGGTGCGATTGTCGGTGATGGTGATCGTATTTTCTCTCTCTGGCATGGGCGTGATCCCCTTTTTGCGAACGATGATTGCGCGATGCTTCCAACCTAGCCGAGCCTATTTCCCTTTTCAAGCCGAATCTGTGATTTGGATCACACGATAGGGTGATGCCGTGTCGATTTTCGGCCAAAATGAAACCGGCGGCCGCGGCCGCCGGTATTTCACCAATTCAACCATCTTAGCGTCCGACTCGTCTAGTTCGAAGAGTCGTCGCGGCGTTTCAGGGTCGGACGGTCGTCGTCGGTCTTGGTGTCGCCGGTATTGCCGCCGGTGTTCGCGGTTCGCCGCAGACTGGGCTTGTTGGAGTCTTTCTCATCCAGCACCTTGTGTTTGTTCTCGATGGCCGCCAGCCGCGCTTTCACTTCGTCAAACTCCGAGGTGGTCACGACGTATTGCTGTTTGGCGGGAAGAATCTTGCGGATCTCCTCTTGCGTTTTCTCGATGCGGTCCGGAGTCTGCGGGTGGGTATCGAATGCTTTCGACAGCGTTCCCGGCTTCTTCTTCTCCATGGCCTGAATCTTCTCGAAGAACGAAACGAAGGCTGAGGGATCATACCCGGCGCGGTACATGTACTGGACGCCCAGGTAGTCGGCTTGAGCCTCGAAGGTGCGCGAGAAGTGCAGGAAGGTCAGGGGAATGCCGAGGCCCATGCCTTCATAGATTCCATAGCCCAGTGCGCCGCCCATGAAAATAGCCGGCAGCGAGGCCAACTGCAGCAGGTTGGCGCGGGTCATTTCCCGGCCATAGTGGCAGGCTGCGACGTGAGCGATTTCGTGCGCCATCACGCCCGCCATTTCGGCTTCTTCGTCGGCTGCGAGAATCAGGCCGGAATTCACATAGAAAAATCCGCCGGGCAGCGCCATGGCGTTGACCACGTCGGAGTCGATGACTTTGATGGTGAACGGAACCTGCGCGTCGGAGTTACGCACCAGGTTCTGACCGATCCGGTTCACATACTCGGTGACCACCGGATCGTTTACCAGCTTGATTTGAGATTCGATCTGTTGGGCATACTGCCGCCCCTGAGCGACCTGGCCTTCGACGGTGTACCAGTTGCCCAGGCCGCGGGCGCAACCTACGTTGCGGTTGCCCACGGCATCGACGTCGGTCGCGCCGCCGTCGTGCTTAATCTGGCTGTCGTCGGCCGTGGGCAGGGCGGCTGGCTTCTGCGCCGGCGCGTTCTGCACGTCGCCGGATTTCGGTTGATCTTTGTCTTGATCGGAAACTTGCGCTAGAGTCCAGGGCCCCGCGCTGAACGCCGCGAATGCTGCTGCGATTGCCAGCCACCTGAATTTCATAGGGTACTCCTTGTCCCAGATATATCCCTGATTATACGCCCGCCGGGAAGACACCAAGTCCCAATCTTGATCCACATGGTTAGACGCAGACAACCGGGTCCGGGGTTATCCATAGGCCAGGATTATCCGACTGGGGGTATCCACCGACTGGGATTTAAAGACTCCGGGAATCTCGGGACTAGGGATTTACCGTCCCGCTCGTTCCGGCGGTCCGTTTTCCGTCATCCGGGACGGCACGGGAAGAACGAGATTGTACGGGGAGCGATCCGGCCGCAGCTTCGGTCCCTGGGCCGCGCGTCAGGTCCTTGTTCGAGGCAACTGCCGCAGGCAGCAAGCCGTATACAGTCAGCGCAGTCCGGGTCCCCACATACACCTTTCCGTTCGCGATCGTGGGCACGGTGAACTTTACGGCTGGACCGGCACGGTCGCGGGTCGGACTCTGGCTGCTGTCGTAAAGTTCCTTGGTCAAATCGGTGGCGTCGTAGGCATAGAGCACTGCAGTGCCGGTGGCCAACTTGTAGGTGGAATTGTCCAGGGCCCACACGATGCCGTTGCTGTTCAGGTTGGAGGACACCGAAGTTGTGGTTCCGGGATACATAAAGGTTTTCGCCGTCTTCGAACTGGGAGCGATCGAGAGCAGGCCGGTTGCCGGATCGAACGAGAACACTTTCAAATAGTCTCCCGCCCCGCCGAAGTAGACGCGGTTGCTCCACCAGGCGGGTGAGTTCCACATCCCCCGGTCAGCCTTCGGCAGGCTCTGGACGATCTGGCTGTTGTTGAGCGAATTGAAGCCACCCATGCTGTCGCGGTCGACCAGATAGATGTTGCCCGACTTATCGCCCTGCACCAGCAGATGAAGATGAGGGCCGTTGGCTTGGTCGGGCAAGAGCATGGCCCCGCCCGATCCAACGTCCCAATCGCCCTTATTCAGCCCCGGACCGTCGTAAGGCGTAAAGTAGTCGGTCACCCATATTTTGTCGTCGCTGGGAGGGGAGAGCTTTACGATGCTCTGGCCGTAGTCGCTGCCGCCAGCGTTCGCGTCAAAGGTGCCGTTCGCCACCGCGAAATAGACGGACTCGGCATCCGCAGCCGGACCGGATCCGCTTTCCCAGATTGCCCCGTCGACGCCATTCGGGGTTGTGACCCAGGCGATCCTCTGCACCAGGGCCTTGGCGTCATAACCCATTAGCCAGCCGTGATACGCGCCATTGTCGCAGTGCGAACCCCATCCGATGTAGATCATTCCGCTCTGCAGAAGAAGCGCGGCGCGCTGACTTTGAATCAGAGGATTGAAGGTGATCGTCCCATTGACCGAACCGGCCCCGGTACCCGGCGCCGATGCCTGAATTACAACCGGCCCGCCGAATTTCTCCGCACCAGTGGTGACGTCGAGTGCATGCAGCCGTTGGAAGTACTGCCCCGATTCTTTGGTTCGGGCCACGACGTACAGGGTACCGCCAATAGGATCGATCACCGGCGTACCCATGATTCCGATTTTCGTGCTGATGGGGTCGGTACAAGCCACGTCCGCCGAGGGGACTGTCGCAATCCCGGCTGTCAGATTGAGAAAACTGACCTTCCAGAGGGGTTTGGCGGTGATGCCGGCTTTCGTGTCGGCGTCAAAGGCATAGACGCTGTCGTTCATGGTGGCCACGTACACCACGTTGTGAATGCCCAGACCCGGAATGTTTACGTCGGAAAGATAGAGCGGCTGAGCATAGAGGAAGCCGTCCACTGCCTGCGAGAACAGCTTGCCAAAATGCGCCGTGTTCACATTGCTCAGGGTCAGGGTGGTTTCCAGAATGTTGCTGCCGGTACGGAATTTATTGTTGTGATAGGTGGGTACGCTGACCTGGGCCGCGCTCAACACGCTCAATATGGCGCAAAGCCACACCCAACCTGCGGCGTGGCGGAGAAATCGGCTGGGACGAGCCTTCCCTAGAGGGGCCCTCCGGCTGCAAAGCAGAACGCTGAAACGGCACATGACTCGGCCTATCATGCTCAACATGAATCCGTTTTCTCCAATCGAGCGGTCTTAACTTATTAGTGGTGTAGCGACGGATAAAAAGCGTCCGGACAGAACCGGAGGCTGAACCTAGGGTATCTATTTTTGAAACTTGGGGGAGGACAGGAGAAGGCTTGTCCGGCATCATCCCCTACGCCGCCGATTCCGTCAAGGATGAAAGTTCTTGCACAGTGGGGGAAATGGCGACGCACCGGGCGGCTCATTTTGATACGCGCGCAATGTTCCTCCAGACCGGTCGTCCTTGCTACCTGCCCCACCCGGTCGTACCATAGCGCCTTCTGTTCATCTCGACGAGTACTCGGCCGCGCCCGCAGGAGGTCTCATGCTCGACCGCCGTCATTTTCTCGCTACCGCTGCCACCGGATTTGCTGCTTCGCTCACCTTGCGCGGGAACCTGCTTGCCCAGATCCAAAACGTGCCGCCCTTGCCCGACCACTCCTTGTTCGACAAGAACGAGGTCGCCTACTGGGCCGAGATGCGGAAGCAGTTTCTTATCCCGGCGGACGAAATCTACCTGAACAACGGCACCGTCGGTTCGAGCCCGGCGCCGGTGTTGCGCGCGATCTTCGATGGCTATACCACCACCGAAAGGATGGACCAGCCGGATCCCGAAGACTATCCGATCTGGGGGTACGCCGCGTGGAACGAATTTCGCGATCCCCTGGCCGCGTTCGTCGGCTGCACCCGGGACGAGATTGCTTTGCTTCGTAATGCTACGGAAGCTAATAGCTACATCGCTAATGGCGTCGACATGAAGCCGGGCGATGAAGTGCTCATGACCGATCAGGAGCATCCCGGCGGCGAGCATCCATGGGATCTCAAGGCCAAGCGCTACGGCATGATGATCAAAAAGGTCATGCTTCCGCGCCCTGTAAAAGATGCGGCGCAGGTTCTTAATCTGTTCAACGACGCGATTACGCCGCGGACGCGCGTAATGTTTTTCAGCCATATCACGACGTTTTCGGGCGCTGTGCTGCCGGCGAAAGAACTCTGCGCGCTGGCGCGCACGAAAGGGATTCTGTCGGCTGTCGACGGAGCTCATGTTCCGGGCATGCTGCGGCTGAACCTGCACGAACTGGGATGCGATATGTATTCCGCGAGTCCGCACAAGTGGTTGCAGGCGACCAAGGGCACGGGATTTCTGTACGTGCGGGATGAAGTCATCGATCGGGTGTGGTGCACCATTGCGACCGAAGGCTGGGACGACACCAAGCTGCGCGCCGAACGCTTTCAGCGTATCGGCAGCTCGAACGTGCCCGCGCTGTGGGGCCTGCGTGCGTCGCTGAAATTGGCGAATGACATTGGGATGGACCGCATTGAGCACCGGCATCGCCAGCTTGCGGATTACATTCTGGACGAAATGAAGAAACGAGGAGCGGAGTCGTGGACTTCGCCAGATCCGGCGCTGCGTTGCGCGATTGTGACGGTCAACGTGCCGCCCGTCCCGCGCGGCGACCTGGAGAACTGGCTGTGGAAGACGCACAAGATCCGCATCCGCGGCGGCGACCCGTACAAGCTGCGGCTCTCGACTCCGTACTATTTGCAGAAGAAGGACATTGAGCGGTTCTTGGAGAAGTTTGATGAGTATAAGCGGGAGAAGAAGCTGAGTTGAAGTGTCTATGGTCATAAGCCCGCACGGAATACAGACGCGAGCATTCTCCGCGATCAGAGAAAGCGGAACGGCAAAGGCAGCGGGCAGGAGTGCCCGCTCCACATAATCTCAATTCCCCATCCCAATTTCCCTCCTAGTCGTAATACTCCAAACCTAAATGCGTGATCAACTCCTCGCCTTTCAAATGCCGCAGCGTGTTCTTGAGCTTCATCGATTGGATGAAGAGATCGTGCTCGGGATAAAGTCCAGGCACAGTCATCGGGGACTTGAAGTAAAAACTTAACCACTCCTGAACCCCCAGGCCGCGTAGCTGCGAGCTGCGCTTCGCCAGGTCGAGGAACAGCACTAGATCGAGCACGATGGGCGCAGCCAGAATGGAATCGCGACAGAGGAAATCGACTTTGATCTGCATGGGATAGCCGAGCCATCCGAAGATGTCGATGTTGTCCCAACCCTCTTTGTTATCGCCGCGCGGCGGGTAATAGTTAATGCGAACCTTGTGATACATGTTGCCGTACAGCTCGGGATACAGAGCCGGCTGCAGGATATGTTCGAGCACGCCCAGCTTAGATTCTTCCTTGGTCTTGAATGAACCGGGATCGTCGAGCACTTCGCCGTCGCGGTTGCCGAGGATGTTGGTGGAGTACCATCCGCTCAGGCCCAGCAGGCGGGCCTTGAACGCGGGTGCGAGCACAGTCTTCATCAAGGTCTGACCGGTCTTAAAATCTTTGCCGCAGATCGGGGCTTCGTTCTGGCGCGAGAGCTCGAGCATCACGGGCAGGTCCACCGTTAGATTGGGCGCGCCGTTGGCGAAGGGGACGCCTTCCATCAGCGACGCGTAGGCGTAGATCATCGACGGGGCGATCATCTCGTCGTTTGAGCGCAGCGCCTTTTCGAACGCCTTCACCGATTGATGCGCGGCGGTCGGCTCGATGTAAGACTCGGTCGAGCCGCACCACATGGTGATGAGGCGGCTGGCGCTGCTGGTTTTCTTGAAGTCACGGATATCGTCGCGCAACTGTTCGGCGAGATCCATCTTGGTTTTGCCTTTTTTCACGTTAGGCCCTTCGATCTTTTTCACGTAGTTGTGATCGAAGACCGCAGCCCGCGGCTTCACGGACGAAAGAAAAGGCTTCAACTGCTCGAGCAGGCGGTAGTCGAGGACTCCGGCGTTCGACGCGGCTTCGTACATGTTGTCTTCAAAAATGTCCCAGCCGGTGAAGACCAGGTCGTCGAGTCCGGCGAGGGGAACGAATTCCTTGACTTTGGGAGAGCGGCCGTCGGTGCGCTTGCCCAGCCGCACGGTGCCCATCTGGGTGAGCGATCCGATGGGCTTGGCCAAACCTTTGCGGATAGCCTCGACGCCGGCGACGAATGTAGTGGCCACGGCGCCCATGCCGGGGATCATCACGCCGAGTTTTCCCTTGGCGGGCTCGATGGTGCCACGATCGATCTTCGATGAAGACCGTTTAGCGCCACCCTCCGTTACGCTGCTGGTTCGGGCGGCCAGCTTCATCTCGCGGGACGCGCGTTCGGCGTGGGCCAGAGCCGTCTCGCGATGCTCGTGCTCGCGCGCTCCAGCAGCGGTTGCAAACTGCTTTCGGTGACGACGTCCGTTGGCATCCCACCAATCGGCCATGAAAACTCCCGGTTTCTTTTGATACATGATGCCCCTCACTGGTGACGGTGGCTAGTCACCGCCACCAACCTGAAATGATCTCACGAGACGCGGAGAATTGGCAAACGAACTCGGTCGAAGGCGGAGAATGCAGGTTCAATGGCGTGAAGCGGTGATCGAACGGGAGATCTTTCGATCTGGCGGCGACGCGCGCGGCGGCAACGCTTCTTCTGTCTGGCGTAAGATACGCGCATGACCGAAGTCCACCAAAATCCAGCGACGGAGAGAGTCTGCGCACAGTGCGGAGCCTCCGTGGAAACGGGACGGATCTTCTGCGGGAAGTGCGGAGCGGCAATGCGGCCGCCTGTTGCTTTAATCCAATCTGATGACGACTACCTAAAGCCAATCATAATCAGTCCGATAAGGCGGGTTGTTGTGGTCGCCCTGAAAGGGATCGCAGGAATTGCGGCGGTTGTCGCGATATTCTGCCCGCTCGGCTCGTGGACGCAGATCCTGACGTTCGTTGGGTCTGCCGTCTTAGCCCTGATTTGTCTCTTCGCGCTTACGAATTTGGACGACAACTACATCGACTAGCACATGAAGGGCGGTTATTGGACCGCGAAGCCGACCGTTTGGAATGAGCCTTCGAATCACGATGATCGCGACAAGAAGCAAAGGCCCTAGCCGGACGAAAATCTCGTTTGCCCCTACTCCGGCGGCGCCCCACCCCATGACGTGAATCTCACCCATGGCGCCTTCGCGAGGAGATCGGAGAGTTGCTGATTAGGAAAGCGCCGTACGTAAGGAACGGCCCAGCCGATGTCTGAGCCTGCGTACGGGAGGGTGACGGCTTGCGCTACGCCCGTTGTCTTCTCCAGCAAGGAAGGGTCTTCGAGGCCGGCGACGCAGAAGTTGACCAGCCGGTGGATTGCACCTTTTTCTTCCGCGTATAAATCGAGGCCGTTAGCCTGGCCCAGCTCGGCAAGGATGATGAGCGGCCCGAGGGCGTAGAGGTGGTAATGCAGCGCCATCTGTCCGCGAGCCATTTCCGCGAGGAGAGAGCCATCGGACTGGATGGCACTCACGCCAATGCGATAAGCCACGATGCCGGCCTGGAAATCTTTGCGGCGGTTGGCGGCGATTGACGCAGCGGCGACGGAGAGGCCTGCCCAGTAGAGATGGTTATTGCGGGCGTCGCTGTCGCCGTGTTGAAGACCGTGGCCAAAATACTCTTCAATCCGGCCCGTCAGAGCCTTGAACCATTTCTTAATTCTTGCGTCTTGCCCGGGTGAGCCGACGCCACTATCGCGAACTTTGAGATATGAAATGGCGACGGCGCTGAGCAGCCAGTTCTGTACGTACACACCTTGAAAGCCGGGCATTTTGCCAGACCATGCGTGGGCTTTGGCAGCCGCATCGAGCAGAGAATAAACACAGACGGCGGCGGCGCGACTGCCCTTGTCGAGGTAGGCGTCCGCGGCGAGGGCCGCAAACTGGCTCAAGTGCGTGGTGGCCTCAGACGCCTTCCGGAATGCGGCGAGTTTCTGCGGGTCGGCAATGGATGCGTGACTGTCGATGTAGTACGAATCGACTTGCAGCGTCTTGGCAAACGGAGGAGCCGCCGGACAATCGTAGGCCGCGTTGGTTTCCTCGACTTTGCGGCCGTCCCACGGCGAGCGCAGCTTTTCTGCCTGCGCTTTGGAGGTAATGGCGACCAGGACAACCGGAATGATCCACGAGCACAGCAAATTTCGTATCTTGAATAATCTGGCCGACATGATCCTTCTTACATCGAGCTCCGAAATTCACAGCATTCTATCAGCCGCGCGTAACATTACTTCAGTCACGCGAGTGCGCGTGATCGCTGCGATAAATTCTTTGAATTGGACTCTGCACCGGTCTTGCTGCATACTGATTTCACTTCGCGGCCAGCTCAGCAGCCGGTCCCGTGAAGCAGCTGTTTGCAGGCCGTCCGTGTTGGTGGCTTTGCAAAATTCCTGACCTCGTTGATCTCCACCACAATCTGAGCCCATGCCGCCCGGCATTGCGCGGGTAGCGTGCTCTTCAGACCGCTCTTGTATGCGAAGAGCAAAAGGAGATTCCATGACTTCCATTCGTAAATTTGCTTACGCCGCTCTGTTGGCGGCAGCCAGCCTGAGCATTGTGCCCACCCTCGCATCCGCGCAGGAGAAGGCGCAGGGTAACTTCACGCTCGCGCATGACGTGCATTGGCAGAACGCATTGGTCCCGGCGGGAGACTACCGCTTCACGCTCGAGTCCGATGGCGTAGGAGGGGTGCTGACGCTGAGCAAGATCAGCGGCGCGCGCACCGGCTTCCTGCTCATGGTGCACGACACGGATGAGGCCAAGCCGTCCGACCGCAGCCGGCTGGTGATCGAGGCTACGCCTGCAGGTACCTACGTCAGCGCCATGCACCTGCCGGAGTTTGGCATGACGCTGAATTTCACAGTGCCGGCGCCAACCGCGGAGAAAATGGCCGCAACAACGGCTGCCGCTACCACAACTCTGGCATCGGCGAAGTAGTTGCACAGAGCCGCAAGAGAAACGAGGGCGGATACCGAACCTGGTATCCGCCCTTGGTTTTTGTGTCGTGGTTGAGCGTGTTCAGTCGAAGGAGAGTCCTTTTCAGTTCGGACCGCAGAGTTCCCCCAGCGGCTGAGGCCGACGCTGGCGAGTCGCTTCTTGGCTCGACTGAAGTCGGGCCCTTCCCATTTGTTTCTTTTTCTTTTTCTTTTTCTTCGCTAGGTGGGCTGCACTTGGGAATTGCCGCGCACTTCGTCGCTCAGCACGATGGCTTCGGCAATTTCCTTCATGGGTTTGCGTTTCTGGCGGCTCTGGCGCTGCAGTGCGAGGTAGGCCTGCTCTTCGTTCAATCCCAAGTCACGTTGCAGAATGCCTTTGGCGCGTTCCACAATTTTCCGCGTTTGTAATTGCTCGGAGAGAGTCAGGTTCGCTTCTTCCAGGCGCGCCAGTTCAATTTCCGCACCGACGAGGAACCCGACGGTAGAAATCATGCGAATTTCGCGCCGCCGGTAAACGTGATGTTGGCGATGCTGCAGGTTGATGACTCCGACCACCCGGCCCCTGCACATCAGAGGCACGGAAAGAAAAGCTTCGTAACTATCCTCGGGCAACTCGTGGAAAAACTGAAAGCGGGGATCCTGCGCCGCCTTCTCGGCGACTGCGACAGGCTCGCGGTGTTCCGCCACCCATCCGGTAATGCCCTGCCCCACGCGCAGTTTCAGGCGGTCGACAACTTCTTCGTGGGGATTCTTGGAGGCGCGCAGAACAAGTTCGTCACCCTCGAGAACATAGATCAGGCAGGAATCGCACTTCACCAACGCAGTAGCAAATTCAACGACGCGGTTCAGTACATCGTGAAATCCGTCCGCCGAGCTGAGGCGAACGCTGATTTCGTGGAGTACATCGACATGTGAGTCCTCAACAGATATAAAGGGGTCCATGCAGTACATTATCGATCTTGTAGAGATTTAGTCTAATTCCAAATTTTGATCGCCTCGATAAAGAATTTCCGTCGCGATTGTTACCAAGGATTAACATCTTTTTTGCGATAAGCGCATCGGACTGCGGACGAGGAGGAAGAAACTTGACCACAGGGGACACAGGGAAAGCACAGCGGACCAGCCCTTTCTCTTTGATCAGATCCTCTCCGGTCTTAGATTTCGTCAGGGTTTGGCGTCGAGGTCCATGAGCTTCACCGGCAGATCCCAGTGTGCGTCGAGGATTTCGAAGCGACGCTGTTCTTCGCGGATGTAGGTTTCCTGATCGGGCCAGAGTTGCTTTTTCAGGGCTTCTTCATCGTAGGGTTCGTTGGCGACGGTCGCGTTCTTGAACACGATGGTGACGCGGAAATCCCAGCGCCCGTCTTCGGTGGTGTGGTAGCGAGGCTGATCCATCCAGACTTTCGCCATGCGGCCCAGTTCGACCTCTTTCTTCAGTAACGGATAATGATTTTTCTTGAACAGCTTCAGGAATTCGTCGGCGTGGCCCCACTTGGTTTTGTAATAGTACTCGACGACGAAGGGCTTGTCGGGAGTGGACTGAGCGTATGACGCGATTGGAATGGCGGACGCGGCGAGCAGCAGGATGGAAAGAATGCGGCGGGTTGGGTTCATGTGAATTCTCCTGGGAATGCGTGCATTGCTTGTACACCAAGTGAGGGTTAGCATCAATGGCTTGGACGCATGCGCCAGGCAGCGTTTTGTGCGATAGGGATTCTTCGACTGTGTGGGCGCTCGCCCTGCGAGCCCCACTTCGCTCAGAATGACAGAATCGAGTTTTGTCCGGAAGAACGTTTGACTGACGAACAAGAAATTCTGCGGCTGTTCGAAGATGGCGACCGCGCTCTGATCGCGGCTGATGTGGCCGAACTTTCGCGCATCTTTGCCGGCGACTATGTGCAGTATGACGAATCCGGCAAGGCATCCACGAAGCGGGATGTGATTGACCGCCTTACTTCGGGTGCGATCCGTCTTGTGGCGATGGTCTCGACCGGCCGCCACATTCGAATTCTGCGCGAAGATGTGGCGGTGGTTTATGGTTCGGAGGACGACGTTGTCGAACAAGACGGAAGGCGCTTCCCGGTTCGTTATCTCTACCTGGATGTGGTTATGAAGCGCGGTGGCAAGTGGCAGATCGTGGCGTCACAGCTGGCGAGACCGCCTCAGCCGTGACTCGGCATGTGGGATCGAACGTCGGCTACCGGCCAACCGCCGATGCCTGAGCGCTGATCCGGTTCTGCCAATGACTCCACACAAAATACGCGACGCCGGCGACGAGCAGTACGCCGATGACGGCGTCGAACTTGTGGAAATATTTCCCCAGCTCGCGCCAGTTTTCGCCGAGTTTCATTCCCAGCCAGGCCAGGCCGAGGCACCACGGCCACGATCCCAGAAATGTGTAGACGTGAAATCGGCCACGCGGCATGCGTGCGATTCCTGCGGGCAACGCGATGAAGGTGCGAATCACGGGGAGCAGGCGCGCGATGAAGACGGCGAGATATCCCCAGCGCGCGAAGAAGCGGTCCGCCCAATCCAGCTCTCGGCGGCCCATGAGAATCCAGCGGCCGTAGCGCTCGACCAGCGGGCGGCCGCCATAGCAGCCGATCTCATAGGCGACCAGCGACCCCAGATTGCAGCCGATGGCGCCCGCCGTCGCGACCCACAGCAATTTAAACGTACCCTGGAATACGAGATAGCCGCCAAACGGCATGATCAATTCCGAAGGCAGCGGAATGCACGCCGACTCGATCGCCATAAGCAGCGCGATGCCCGCGTAGCCAGTCGCGGCGATTACTTTGCTAATGAAGACAAATAGAATTGCGAGGATTTTTTCGGTCATGAGAAAAAACAGTTGCCAGTGGCCGGTTGTCTGTTGCCAGTAAAACCTTCGGAAACCGATTCTGGGAACTGAGAACTTGCATTCCAGTGTATCGGAAATTTGCGGCAGAAATGCCCACGCGGGAACGAGGCTAGAACGAGCCTTCCTGGGTGAAGGCGTAGCCGGGTAACGTCGCTCCTTGCGGGGTCTTGGCGACTTTCACTCTTACGGTCGGCGCGTCGGGGGCCGTGATGCCTGCCGGCCGGAGCATGGCATACTGCGTGAATACTTCACTGTAAACCTTGGTGACCAGGTAGTCCTGGCCGTCGGCGTCGCTGCGCCACACCTGCCCGAGTTGAATGGAATTTACGGCCACGGCACTCTTCCTGACTGTCCTGACGATTGCTGGATTGTCTCCAGACTACCGGGCGTCGTGGGATGCGTCAATTGCCAGCGAGGTTACCGATGGCCAACATGAGCGCTGCCTTTCTCTCGCGCATGCGGCGAGCGTTAGGCGGGTCGGAGGCGAGTCGCGCTCTGCTAAGATGTTGGCCCGAAGGAGTCGTCAAATGTCTCGTGGTGTAACTTCCCGCCAGCCTGCGCGGACGGGCCGTCAAGATAGAGTTCCTGTGGCTCGGCAGAGATCTGCCGACGGCAAGAGCGCTCGTGTGGGGACGGGCGCCGTCGCCCGTCCGGGCCGAGGCAAAGCCTCGCCGGCAGCCCCGGCGGGGCGCAAGAAACCAGTGCCTACGGCAACGGGAAAGCTCAAAGGCTACAATCCCCTGGCCCCGGAACGAGTCTCCGAGATTCTTAAGCGCCTCGACCAACTCTACCCTGCCGTGACCTGTGCCCTTACGCATTCGAGTGCATGGGAACTTCTGGTGGCGACGATCCTTTCCGCGCAATCCACGGATGTGAATGTGAACCGGGTGACTCCCGAACTCTTCCGGAAATACCCGACTGTGCAGGCCTTTGCCGCGCTGACGCCCGAGCAACTGGAGCCAGACGTGCGGTCCACCGGTTTTTTCCGCAACAAATCGAAGTCGGTGGTGGGCGCGGCGAAAAAGATCGTCGCTGAGTTCGGCGGCGAGGTCCCCGACGACATGGAGAAGTTGCTCACTCTTCCCGGCGTCGCGCGCAAAACCGCAAACGTTGTGCTCGGATCATGGTTTAAAAAAGCGGAAGGCGTGGTGGTAGACACGCACGTGCATCGCATCTCGCGGCGTCTCGAACTCACTACCCAGAATGACCCACAGAAGATCGAGCAGGATCTGATGAAGGTAATCCCGCGGGAGCGTTGGATTCTGTTCTCGCACCAGATCATCTGGCACGGCCGCAGCCTGTGCATCGCACGGAAACCGAAGTGCGCCGACTGCGCACTGGAGACTCTGTGCCACGCCGGGGATAAGACGTGGAGCACGGTGGAAATGCACCAGGGCGCGAAAGCGTAGTTTGCGGGCACCCATTACAATGGTGAAGGGGCGACATCATGAGAATCGGCACCGAACGAGACGCCGCACTCCGATTGCGACTAAAACAGTCCTTGTTTCTGGTGCTCGCGCGGGAGGTCGGCCGTCTCATGAAAGCTAGGTGCCTTACGGAAAAGCAAGTCCTGCAAGATTTCTCCCGCTGGAAGAAAGCCCGCCGTCGGTTGCAAGCTCAGGGATCTGGCTCCCGCTACTAGCATGCGATTCCCCCTACTCTTTGCTATCGTCATAGTGATGAGCACTCTCGTCGCCGGAGCCGCCGCCCAGACTCTGCCCGCGCCGCAGGCGGTCACCGATCCAAAGAAGATTTCGTCCAAGCCGAATGCGCAGATCGAGCCGCGCAGTCTGACCATCGAGAAGCTTTACATGACGCGCCAGGTGGGGCGGGCAACCTGGTCGCCCGATGGCAAGAGCGTCGCCTTCATTTCGAACATGAGCGGTCGGAATAATTTGTGGCTCGTTCCTGCCGAAGGGGGATGGCCGGTGCAGCTCACAGTGAGCGACCAACGGCAGACCGCGCCTGCATGGTCGCCGGACGGGAAATGGATCGCCTACCAGTCGGACTACGACGGCGACGAGCAGTGGGATATCTTTCTCGTCTCACCGCAGACTGGGAGAGTTGTGAACCTCACGCAGACGCGCGAGATCGCGGAACTGAATCCGACGTGGTCGCCCGATGGCCGCTACCTGGCCTATGAAGTGAAGCCGAAGACTTCCGCTGCGTATGAGATCGACGTCTACGACATGGTGATGCGCGAGGTGAAGCACATCACCAGCGGTACGCCGCAGGACAAAGGAAATTACGGGATCATCTGGTCGAAGGACGGGAAATCAATCGTCTATACGCAGGAGCAGGCCAAGGGTACGGACTCGAACATTTTCCTCGCCGATGTGGCCACGGAAAAGAGTGCGCTGCTCACGCCGCATGAAGGCGAACAACGCTACTCGGCCAACGACCTTTCCCCCGACGGCCGGCATGCACTGTTCACTTCGAATGCCGCGAACGGACACGAGAACGTCGGGCTGCTCGACGTTGCCACGCAAAAGATCCGCTGGCTCACGCAAGACAAATGGGAAATCCGTGGCCACGAATTCTCCCCCGACGGCAAGCACATCACCTTCAGCGCGAACGTCGACGGCAACGAGGATATTTATCTCTATGACCTCGCGACCGGAAAATCTACCGCTCTGCTGATTCCGAAGGGCGTGAACGAGCCTGTCGGCGGCCACTCCGCCTTCACGAAAGATGGTTCTCGCCTGCTTTACAACCACAACGGTCCCACCGCCCCCGGCGATCTCTGGGTCTATCACCTGGCGACTGGCAAGTCGCAGCAGATCACACACTCTTTGGTCGCGGGCGTGCGATCGGAAGACATGGTTGAGCCGTATCTGGTGCACTACCCCAGCCGCGACGGCAAGTGGACCATCTCCGCGTTTCTCTATGTGCCCTTCAACATGGCACGCAACGGGCAGAATGCAGCAATCGTGTACATCCATGGCGGGCCAACGTCGCAGACCATGAATTCGTTCAACCGTTTCGTGCAATACGCGGCGAATCAGGGATACATGGTGCTCGCGCCCAATTATCGCGGCTCGACGGGATACGGCAAAGAATTTCAGCAGGCGAATCTGTTCGACATGGGCGGCGGCGATTTGCAGGACGTCCTCGCGGGCGTTGACTGGATCAAACAGACCGGTCACCTCGATCCCAAGAAAATCGCCGTCATGGGCGGGAGCTACGGCGGCTACCTCAGCATGATGGCGGTGACCAAAGCGCCCGAAGTCTGGGCCGCGGGCGTGCCCATTGTGCCGTTCGTAAACTGGTTCACGGAAATCGAGAACGAGGATCCGGTGCTGCAGCAGTCAGACCTGGCGACCATGGGAGATCCCGTCAAGAACAAGGCTTTGTATGAAGAGCGCTCGCCGATCAATTTCATCGACCAGATCAAAGCCCCCCTGCTACTTCTGGCTGGAGGGCACGATCCCCGATGCCCCAAGTCGGAAACGCAGCAAGTGGTCGACGCCATCAAGAAACGTGGCGGCACGGTCGACTCGAAGATTTATGAAAACGAAGGCCACGGATTCGCCCGCGTCGAGAACCAGATTGACGCCTACAAACGCGTCGCTGACTTTTTGCTGGCGCATGTGGTCCCGGCGGACTGCAGTTGCACGGTGACGCAGTAGCGCGCGAAGGGACATCCGCGAAGGACGCAAAGAGAAAGAACACGAACATCGCAAAAAAGACGGCCGCTACTTCGGCCGCCCCCGCCTAAATCTCATTTCCGCTCAAGGTCCGACTCGAACACAACCGAGAACGTGATTCGAATACATGGTTTGGATCTCGTAGAAATGGCCGTTCCACATCTGGTTGGCTTTGGCCGAGTCCCAGGTGTTGGCGCCATAGTTGTACGCGCACAAATCTCCGATCTCGCTGCCCCCCAATGTGAACCAGGCGTCGAGTTCCGGATCGGTGATTGCTTCCGTCAGTTCGTGGGTGGCTGCGGTGACGGCCGTGTCGGCCGCGGGGTCGCCGTTGGGAGAAGGGGTACCCGCAACCTGGCAAAAACTGGGGTTACCGTAGGGCTCGTTGGAGTAAATGATGGGAGAGCTGGCCGAAATGTAACTGTGGTAGGCGCAATAGTCGGTGTATGCGCAAGAGGAACTGCTCGAGTCGAAGCAGGAACCTTCTCCGGTCGAAGTGAATACCTCGAAGATCTTGTTGAGTCCGCCGGTCCATCCTTTCAGGGTCATCACCTTCTGGAGTTCGGTCTCAAGCTGCGCGTCGGTGATGCAGTTGCCGGGAGTTTCTGAGTCATGGCATCCGGAGGCCGGGTACGGATCGGTATCGACGTACGAACCGCCGAAGCCGCCTTTATTCTGAATGTACTGCTTCGCTCCGGTGGCGGTGGTCTGATAATACTGGGTATTGTTGTTGTCGATTCCGTGCCCTGCGTAATCTCTGAGCATGTTCGTTTGCACCGTCTCGTAATGCGCCGTCAAGGTGGTGGTACCACCCGTCTGCAACTTTGCCGGCACCCAGAAAATAGCGTACGTCGTAACCGTCGCCTGCATGACCGGACCGCCGTTGTACTGGAGCGGACCGGTGTCATCCGGCAGGGCCGCATTTACCGTCGGGAAAATGTGGATCGCGTGGCCGTCACTGGAGCGAACAATCAATGGTGACGACGCGTCCTGTGCCGTAGCCGTGCACAGAAACAGCAAGCCGATGGTTGCACAACCGATTCCAAACCTGGCGCAAAGGGACAACCGGTTCCTCATAACGCACACCCCTTTTTCTTGATAGATTCCCGTGCGGGGAAAAGCTTCCGAAGTCTACTATGAGCAGTGGCGGAGTCAAGGCAAATTGGTGCAACAGGAACCACTCATTCCACTGGTTGCAAAAGCTTGCGGCTTCACTCTGGAATTTCGGTGGGCTCCGTGCGGAGAAAAATCGCGCGCGGCGAACTAATGACTCGATTGTGCTGCAGCCATGGCGCTGACGATGGCCTCGACCAATCCAGGGATCGTAAATTCCGCGGCTTCGATGTCCACCGGCAGGCGCAGCGCTCGCAGCGTGGAGGAAGTGACTGGTCCGATGGAAGCGAAGCGAACTCCATTCAGACGTGTGGAGAGGACGCTCCCCGTAGACAGTGCTGGCTTGCTCCTGGCTGCGCCCAGCAACTCAACAAAGTTCTTTACGGTGGAGGAGCTGGTGAAGGTGACAAGATGCGGTCTGCTGCCCGGGTTCTTCAACAAGCTGCGAAGTTGCGTCCGCGAAGATCGTGGGACGACGGCCTCGTAGGCCTCCACCACATCCACCGTTGCGCCAGCCTTGCGCAGCTCCAATGGGATTACGTCCCGGGCAACTTTGGCGCGCACCAGCAACACGCGCTTCCCTTTGATGCGACGGCGCAAGCTGCGCACGACGGATTCGGCGACGTATTCCTTCGGCACGACGTCAACTTTTGTGCCGCACTGCTCGATTGCCTTCCTGGTCGCTGGGCCGATCGCAGCGACGCGCAGGTGCTGGAGTGCGCTCTCATCGAGGCGCAGTCTCTCCATTCGCTCCCAGAGCGCGTCCACACCATTGACGCTGGTCAGGATGAGCCAATCGTAGCGGTTCACACTACGCAGCGCGGCATCCAGGGGACGGAAGGTTCGTGGCTTGCGAATCTCGATGAGCGGGATTTCAATCACCGTCGCGCCGTGTTTGCGGAGTTCGGCGGAAAGCGCCCCGGCCTGATGCCGGGCGCGACCCACCAGCACGCGGATTCCTTTCAGTGGCCGCTTCACTTCAGATCGCCTGCTTTCTTGCAAGGGTCCTCGCCCAGGCCCTGCTCCTGCATCATGCGGGCCACGCCGGAAACCACGGTATCTTCAGCCCTCTCCAGCGACGCGATCACGTTGGATTGTTCTTCTTTCGAGCGATTCTGGCTGAGCTTAAACTTGGCTTCGATCTTGCTCGCGGTAATTTCGAATCCCACGATGTGGTTGAGCATGCGGTCGCGGTAGGCGGGGTCAAGACTATCCCACTGCTGGGCGTATTGGGCCTCGAAGGTGGCGATCAACTCGTGGAGAACGCCTTGCAGCGACTCCGGCGAGGAATACACGCGGGCGGTTCCGTAAAGATGGACGGCACCGTAATTCCACGTAGGAACGTTCTCGCGCGTGCTGTAGTTGCTGGCCGAGACATAGGAGTGCGGTCCGTGAAAAATGGTGAGGCATTGCGACTGCTGTTCGAGATAACGCCAGTGTGGATTGGCCCTGGCGACGTGTCCGCGAATCACGAGTTGTTCCGCGTCCTCACGGATCACGACCGGGACGTGGCTGGCGAACGGGCCGTCCTCGGCGGTGGAGACCAGAATTACAAATGGATTCGCGCGCATGAATGCAATGGCATCGGCATGGTCGCGTACGCGGAAATGTTCAGGAATATACACCGATGATTTTCTTTCGCCGCCTCGCGGCTTTAGCCCGCAGTACCCTTGCTCGGCTCGCCCGGCGGTGCGTCCTTCCGGCGCACGTACAACAGCTTCTCCCCTTCTGCGATCACGACTCCGGCTTCGTCCTTTACTTCGACCCAGAACGTCGGCTCGAATTTCGGCAACGTCTTTAGCTTCTCACGAATGTCGTCGATCTGCGCGTCCGTCAGGCGAAACTCCGCGCGAACCGTGCCTTTTCCGGGTTTGCGAAAGCGAATGCTGGCGCCCTTGTCCCAGACGATGTACTCGCGGCCCAGGTTGGCCATCAACATGAGCATATAGAAAGCGTCGGTCATGGCAAAGAGCGATCCACCGAAATGCGTGCCCACGTAGTTGGCGTTCCACCAGCGCAGCTTCATTTCGACGTCGACGGCTTTCATGTCAGGCGCGATGCGAACGACGCGAATGCCCGCACCCAGAAACGGCGGCCAGAGATTGATCCAGCGGCGAAGGGCATGGGAACTCTTCGTGCCACCGAGAAATTGCAGGAGAACGTTGCGGCTCATGCGACAAGCTCAGGGCTGCGGCGGGACGGCCAGGCCGCGGCCGTAGACGGCTTCTAAGATTTCGTCGCCGCCGCGAGCGAGGAGGGCGACGCCGGCGGCGCTGCCGAGTTTTTCGGGATCGTCGATGGAGCCGTCACGGGAGTCACGCAGGAGCTTGGAGCCGTCGGGGTCGGCGACGATCGATTCCAGGTGCAGCTTGCCCTTCATCACCTCGGCGAATGCACCGATGGGGACCTGGCAGCCGCCGCCGAGACTGTTGAGCAGCGCTCGCTCGCAGGTCGTGGCGGCGCGGGCAGCGGGGTCGTCCAGGAATTTCAGATGCTCGCGTGTCGCGGCATCGCCAAGACGAATTTCGATTCCGAGGGCTCCCTGGCCGGCGGCGGGACACATGATGTCAGCAGGAATAATCTGCTTGATCAACTCCGTCTTGCCCAGGCGCTTCAGTCCGGCCGAGGCGAGGATGATGGCATCGTATTCTCCCTGCTCGAGCTTGCGCAGGCGCGTGTCGACGTTGCCGCGTAGAGGATGAATGTCGAGATCGGGGCGTACAGCTTTCAGTTGCGCCTGGCGACGCAGGCTGGAAGTCCCGACGCGCGCGCCGTGGGGCAATTCCTGAAAGCTCGAGAAGTTGCGCGAGCAGAAGGCGTCGCGGGGGTCCTTTCGTTCAGTGATGGCGGCGATTTCGAATCCTGGCGGAAGTTCGGTGGGCAGGTCTTTCAACGAATGCACCGCGAGGTCGACCCGTCGGGCAGCGAGCGCTTCCTCGATTTCTTTGGTGAACATGCCCTTGGTGCCGACCATGGCCAGGGCGACGTCTGTGATCTTGTCGCCGGTGGTGTGGATGATTTCGATCTCGACGTCGTGACCACGCGCGCGCAAAAGCGCGGAGATGTGATTGGCCTGCCAGAGGGCGAGTTGAGAGCCGCGGGAGCCGATGCGAAGTTTAGTGGACATAGAAGGTCCGGGGAGGGATCTCGCAGAAAAGCGAATGGCGGCTGGTTAGGCCGCCCACGAATGATACTAAACCGCGCTTGAGAACCGTATTAAAAGTAACATCCGACGAAGCGTAAGTCGACGAAAATTTGCGAGATAAAGTTAGCACTCTAAATCTTCTCCCACAGAACCGGCTTAAGTCCGTGTTTTTTCAAGTAGTCGTTGGCTTCTTTGAAATGGCCGCAACCGAGGAAGCCGCGGTGGGCGGAAAGCGGCAACGGGTGCGATGTTTCCAGCACCTTATGTCTTTTGCGGTCGATCAGCGCGCCTTTTCTCTGCGCGCAGCGACCCCAGAGCAGAAAAACGACGTGCTCGCGCTTTTCGTTGACGGTGCGGATAATGGCGTCGGTGAATTCCTTCCAGCCTTTGCCCTTGTGCGAGCCGGGGCTACCCTGCCGCACGGTCAGCGTCGCATTCAGCAGCAATACTCCCTGCGCCGCCCACCCCGTCAGGTCGCCATGGCGCAGCATCTGGATATCGCACTCGGCTTCGATCTCTTTGTAGATATTTTTGAGGCTCGGTGGGATGGCCTTGCCCTTGGGGACCGAGAAGCAAAGGCCATGCGCCTGTCCCGCTCCGTGATACGGGTCCTGACCGATAATCACTACTTTTTTAATATCTTCCAATGCGGTCGAGTTGAGCGCCTTGAAAATTTCTGCTTCCTTGGGATAGATAGTGCGCTCGGCGCTTTTCTCCCGCTGCAAAAACTTTTCTAGCCGCGCCATGTGCTGGTCGAACTCGCCGCCGATGATGTGGCGCCAATTTTTCTCAAGCCTGTTCGATAAGGTCGTCATAAGTGGGCGTGATGGCATCGTCCTGCCGCAGGGGAAAACTCCCCGCATTGCCAGCGGCAGTACAAGCTGATAGGGGTCCTTCGACTGCGTTGGGCGATTCGCTTCGCTCATCGCCCGACTTCGCTCAGGATGACAGAGATTGAGAGCGGCGCTTGAGCGAAAGGACCGCTGGTCCGAGCTTGGCATCACGGGCGCGTCCCCACTTCATTCTTCTTGTCCGCGGGCGCCGCTTCTTTATCGTGGAGGTTGAACAAGCGCCGCACGACGTCGACTACCGTGGTCGCTTCGGCTTCCTTCGCCGCCGTTTTCAGTGTGGTGATGGGCGTGTGCATGACTTTGTTGATGATGCCGCGGGTCAGGGCCTCGATGGCGATTTCCTGTTCCGGAGTCAAAGTGCCCATGCGGCCGCGCACGCGATCGATTTCGGCCTGACGAATCGTCTCCAGATGATCCTGGAGCGACACAATCGTCGGCACTACGTCGAGCGTGTGTTGGCGGGCTTCGAAGCGTTCGACCTCAGTGGTGATAATCGCCTCGGCGAGTTCGGCTTCGTGCCGGCGGTCGGCCACGTGGCTACTGACGGCCTGTTGCAGGTCGTCGATGTCATACGCGAATATGCCGTCGAGCTTGGCCATGTCCGGCGAAACGTCGCGCGGCACGGCAATATCGATGAAAAACATTGGCCGGTTCTTGCGGCGAGCCAGGAACTGCTCGCCGTGTTCGCGCCGGAAGATGGCGTGTGGCGCGCCAGTTGAAGTAATGACAATGTCGGCGCGGTCGCAGGTGGCATACAAATCGTCGAACTTAATGGCCTGGCCGTCGAACTTCTGCGCTAGTCCGATAGCGCGTTCGTAGGTGCGGTTAGCGACGAAGATCGAAGTGCAGCCGTGGGCCATCAGGTGGCGGGCAGCGAGTTCGCTCATCTTTCCGGCGCCAACGATGAATACCGTCTTCCCTTCCAGCGATCCGAAAATCTTTTTGGCCAGTTCCACCGCGACGGATGCGATCGATACCGAAGAAGATCCCACCGCGGTCTCGCTGCGCACGCGCTTGGCGACTGCAAAGGCGCGGCTGAAGAGTTGGTCGAGTTGTCCGCGGACGGCGCCTACCGCGCGTGCCGTCGCATAAGCTTCTTTCACTTGCCCGAGAATCTGGGCTTCGCCGACGACCATGGAATCCAGGCTGGAAGCCACGCGGAAAATGTGACGGACTGCGTCTTTCTCGCGGAACTCGTAAAGATGCGCATCCAGTTCAGCGGCGGTCAGATGAAAGTGGTCATGCAAAAATCCGCGCAGGTCAGCCGATCCGTTGGTGGTATGCGCGACAATCTCGACTCGATTGCAGGTGGAGATCACCATGCCCTCTTCGATCCCGGGATACGCCGTGAGATCGCGGCAGGTATCGGGCAGGCGCGACTCCGGAATCGCCAGGCGCTCGCGCACTTCGAGCGGCGCGCTCTTGTGATTCACGCCAATGAGCTGATATCTCATATTCTGAGCATCATGAGGCGGCGAACCTGTGGATCGCGGAAAAATAGTTCGCCGCCCAGGCGGCCAGCGCGGCCACGAAGGCGAACGTCGCCAGCACGGCGGCGCGGCGGCCGCGCCATCCTGAATTCCAGCGGGTGAAGACCATGATCATGTAAACGATCCACATCAGCACTGACAGCAGGATTTTCGGATCAAGAAAATCCACTTTGCCATACGTGGTCACTGCCACGATGGAGCCGGTCAAAAGGCCCAGCGTCATGAAGGGGAAGCCCAGCAGAAGCGAGCGGTAGCCAATCTGGTCGATCACTTCCAGCGCGGGCAGGAAGGAAATCAGGCTAGTGGCTTTCTTGGCTTTCAGGCGACGCTCCTGCAAGAGATAGAGCAGACTGGCGCCGAAGCTCAGCACCAGGGCGGCGTATCCCGTGAAGATCAGGATGATGTGCGCGACCAGCCATCCCTTATGCGAGACGAACTGGGTCAGCAGCACCGGCTGCTCGTCAACGGCCGCAACAAAGGTCAGAAAGAACACAATCGGAAACACGACCACGCCCGGCGAAGTGGTGTGATAGATCGCGTAGATGAGCATAAAGAAGCTCATCGAGAGGAACGCCAGCAGCGACTCCCCGTTATGCACCGACGCCCAGACGAAGTGTCCGGCAATGAAGACCTCGACCAGGGAGACGAAATGGAAGACCATCCCCAGACTGGCGGCGTGCAGGGCGATGCGGCTGAACAGATCGCTGGTGCGGGTGAGCGCCACGAAGGCGTAGATCAGGCTGATGAAGTAGCAACCCAGCGCGAAACGAAGCCAGAGCAGTGACATAGGCCTTCTAAGTTCCGGAATCCCATGAGTTTACCCCATCCTGGGTCCGGACCGTCTTCCTCTGCGGTCTTCCTGTACTACCTATCGACTCCATTCTCCATGGGGATGAGGGTAAGGTAAAGAAAGCGCATCACTTGAGGGTGTGATCAGGATCACAGACGTTGAATCCACACAAGAAGCTTAACGTTAGAAGCTGCCTACGGATCGAGACACGATTCGGGCGGCTGGGCGTCACGGCGTAGCGGCGTCTTCATGGGAACCATGCCGAGGTCGGTATAGAGATACAGGGTGATCGAGGTCGAAGCGTTCCCGTCGGGCCGGACGTCGTAGGAATGAACCAGCAATTCGGCCCAGCCGTCGTGGTCGGCGTCGAATTCGTTCAGGATGGTCTGGAAGTCGAGGGTGTCGCCCAGAGTTCCGGCATTGCCCTGGCGCAGTGACGTCGACCAACTCGAATCGGCCGCGAGCAGAAGAAGTTGGGCGGCACCGGCGGCATCCTTCGGCGGGTCCATCTTGAGCCATGCACTCATCAGGAAGACGGGAGCGCCGGCAAGCTTCCAGCGGGCGCGAACGAAGAGGCGCGGTTGGCCGTCAGGAGTCAGGCGAAAGGCACGAATGTCGTAGTCGAGGGCGCCCTCCCCGCGGGCCAGAGCGCGGTCGGCGTGAATCCATTCTTTCGTTCGCGGCCGGGCGTCGCCGAGAGTTTGTCCGGCTGTCTCCCCTGGACTCCCTGCGTTGGCCAGGAGTTGCGCATCGATTTTCGAAAGTTCGAGCTTCATGCGGTCGGTCAACTGCTGCTCGATCTCCCTTGCGGCGGCGGGCGTCGTCCTCCACACGGGCAGATCGGCAATGTTGGCCGTGACCGGTGGATTGACCGACTCCACGGCCGTTCGGCGAACCGCAAAATATTCGCGCGACGATGCTGCATAGGCGGCGCGTTGTTCGGGAGGCACGGACGCCAGAAACCCGAGCGCCAGCGAGCATCCGGTGGGCGCAATCACCGCGCGCTCGATTACGACCGGGATGGTCAACTCAGGCGAAATGCTCAGCGTCCACCGCTCGCCGGGCTGCGTCTTCTGAATGATCTCGGGAAAGAAATGAAGAGCGTGCGAATCCGGCTCCCAGAGTTCCTGCAATCCCGCGAGCGCCGCCGCGAGTCTCACCGGCGCGGGAACTCGCGTGGGAGTTCCAGACGAATTCATCAGCAGAGGCGAGTTGGAGAATCTGGATTCCGTTTCCGCCGCGACCACGAAAACAACGTGCGACTCGTCGTAGCGTGCGGCTACGTAAGCTGGTCCGGCGGCTGTGAGCCGCGATTCACCGGTGGGCTTGGGTGCGGCCGCTGCCGCTGCCGCTTTCTCCTCTGCCAGGCGCTTAATTCCCTCATGCTCGATTCGGTTGAAGATGTTGCCTTCAGGAATGCCCTGGGAAATCGCCCAGCGATAGGCGGACCACATCACAAACAGGTACAGCGCGGCGGCCATCGCCACCCATTTGCGGTTCTTGCGGCGCATCATTTCTCCGGTTAAGGAGAATGTAAATTGTTTCGAAGGGTGAGAGGAGTGACTTTGGTTTACGTAGGAGTGCCTGCGGCTGAAGCCGGCATTCCTTCACACGAATTGCGGGGCGGCTT
This sequence comes from uncultured Acidobacteriaceae bacterium, assembly GCA_963709385.1. Classification (GTDB taxonomy): domain Bacteria; phylum Acidobacteriota; class Terriglobia; order Terriglobales; family Acidobacteriaceae; genus Sulfotelmatobacter. Next base: position 52,155 of record CAVPWD010000007.1, on the reverse strand, counting down.
GAACCCACACCGTTCAAACGGACGAGAGGCGATGCAGCTTTTATGGCGCCAGCGTGAAGTTCACCACGACCTGCGATAGCACCTCAATTGGATTGCCATTTAGCAGATAAGGCCGGTACTTCCATTGTTTGACGGCCTCGATGGCGGCGGGAGCAAGCGACGGGTGCCCGCTGATGACTTGAATGTTCGCCACATTGCCTTCTTTGTCGATGGTGACCTGCAGCCGTACCTCGCCCTGAATGCGCTGGTCCCTAGCGTCGGCGGGATATTCCGGTTGCACCTTGGTGGACAGAAGCCCCTGCAGTACACCTGACGAAACCCGAACACGCTGCGCACGAGTCAGATCCCCCGGGTTGCTGGAGACCACACCGACGACGCCGGATGCGTGATCACCCGGGATGCCGCCCGGAACGCCGCCCGCAATACCGGGCACGCCGCCCGAAACCCCCTCTGCCGGCGGCTTATCGCTCAGTGTAAAGTTCACCGTGATGTCGGTTTCCACGTCGACAGGAAAGCCGTTGAGCAGGTAAGGCCGGTACTTCCATTGCTTAACGGCGTCAATGGCTGCCGGCGCCAGCATGGGGTGTCCGCTGACCAGTTGCAGGTTCACTACGTCGCCCGTTTTACTGATCTGTGCTTTCAAAAGAACGACGCCCTGGATACGCGCCTGGCGCGCCAGCGGAGGATAGACAGGCTCAACCTTCTTGTCGATCATCCCGGCCATCACACCCTGACCCACGCGCGCGCGCCCCTGCGGCACCTGTGACACGGCCAACGAACTGAGTGCAACGAACGCCAGAAGCAGCGCAATCAAATGCTTTCGCATAAAAAACCTCCGCTGATTCTTCACAGTTGCGCTGATCTTTCTTGCGCTGATCTTACACCCGGGGCAGATTCCAAAACTGAGGCCGACATCAAGAGATAAAGATTAAGAAGTTAGACGCCGAGCACAGCTAGTTTGTTCCAGTCAATTTCTGACCTTCACCATTGGACGAACACCCCTAGCCATCACAGTGATAAGATTTCCGACATGAGCTGGGCGATTTGGGTTTTCATGGCCGTCATGGTCGGCCTTTACCTCTGGTCGCACCTGACGGCTGGTCACGAGATCGGCAAGAAAGTCCAACCGTTGGTCGATGATTTGTTCGGCGTTACTCCGTCCAAACGCGATAGCGATGGAAAGCCACCCGCTGAGCCTAAGGTCGATTAAATCTCAAACTGAGGCAATACCTCATTGCCCCGTCCACTGCAACGAACATCCAAGTTATCGTAAGCTATTAACAGCAATCAGGAGGATCAGTGCGCTGCCCGCGTTGCGGCAATGAGAATCCGGGGACCAACCGCTTTTGCGGGATGTGCGGAGCGACGCTTTTGCCCGCGCCGCCGAGTCAGTCCGCTGCCGTGCCAGTCGGGGGAACCGCAGTTCCCTCGCGGCCGGCTCCCGCGCCCTCGGCTGTGGCTCAAACTCTCTCGATCCCTGCCCCGGCGCCTTTGACTGCCGCAGCGCAGAGGCAGAATACGACAGCGCCTCGGGCGGCGGTCCCAATGCCAGAGGCTCGTGTGCCCGAATCCCCGCGCTCCGAACCGCGACCCTCCATCAGCGGCCCATCCTTTCTGGGGCTCAACGACCCTCCGCCGGCAAAGCGCGCGAGTTTGAGTATCGATCCGCAATCGACACCCAGTTCGAGCAATCTCGACTACCTCCTCGAAGATGAAGAGGAACCCCGCCGTGGCGGTGCCGGAAAGTTCGTTCTGATCGTGGTGGCGCTCGCTTTGGTCGTCGGCCTGGGATATCTGCGCTGGAAGAATCAGAGTTTTGGATGGCTGAGTTCAGGATCGAGCATGCCCGCCCCGGCAACGCAGACGGCGGATGTGCCCGACTCCAGTCCTCCAGCAACGTCTTCGAGTCCGTCGCCCTCACCCGCGACGCAGACGCCGATCCAACCCACCGATTCCGCTCCAGCGCCCACAAATCCAAGCGCGAATCCTGCGCCTGCCGCGGTGCCTGCCGGTGCACCTTCCACGGCGACCGCTCCCGCCGGGGACGCGCCCGGAGGCACGAATCCCACGGCCGCGTCGACGCCGCCGGCGACCGCCAAAGATCCGAGCGCAGATACTCCTGACAATCCGGCAGTGGCTGCCCCAAAACCCAAGCCCGCCGCGGTCGAAGCGCCACCCAAGCCAACGCCTGTAAAGGCTCTCGACCCGGTGAGCGAAGCACAGAAATACCTCTACGGAAAGGGTGGGGCGCGCCAGGATTGCGACCGTGGACTCCGCATTCTGAAACCGGCCGCCGACCGCGCCAATCCGAAGGCGATGATCGAGATGGGCGCGCTGTACTCCGCGGGATTGTGCACGCCGCACGATCTCCCCACGGCCTATCGCTGGTTCGCGCTGGCGTTGCGAAAAGACCCCGACAACCAGTCGGTGCAGACCGACCTGCAGAAATTGTGGGGCGAAATGACCCAACCCGAGCGCCAACTGGCGATTAAGTTGAGCCAGTGACAGCACGTAACAGATTCATTTGGTTACTCCGGTGCTCATAAGCGGGATGGCTAAGCCAATCCATCAAAGCGTTTAAACACGTATCTCTAACACGGAAGAGACAGGAAACGTTTGTCGAGTCCTGAACGACAAGGAGTGTCTCCCGACCTGGCCACGGTAACGGCTATGAAATCGGGCGACCCGAGCGCGCTGGCGGAACTCTACGACCGATATTCGTCCGTGGTGTATGCGGTTGCTTTGCGCGTGCTGGGCGACACCGGAGCAGCCGAGGACGTGTTGCAGGAAGTGTTTCTGCAGCTGTGGCGCAATCCTGGCGCGTTCGATGCGGCGCGCGGCAGCCTGGGAGCATGGCTGGCGGTGATCACAAGGAATCGCGCGATCGATTCTCTGCGGAAGCGGCGCCCGGAAACGGATATTGAAGATGTGGTTGTGTCGGTTGCGCCCGATCTGGCGGGCCAGACCGACCGGTCCCGGGCCGCGGAGAAAGTGCGCGGGGTTTTGGGAACCATGCCGCCGGCACAACGCAGCGCGCTCGAGATGGCGTACTTTGAAGGCATGAGCCATTCTGAAATCGCAGACAAAACGGGAGAACCCCTGGGCACGATCAAAACCAGAATTCGTGCGGGATTAATTTTGTTGCGCAAGGCATTCCAAAGCACGTGACGCGCTCTGGGTGCCCCATTTCTCGCGTCCTTTGCGAGAAAGCCTGCCCTGAGCCTGTCGAAGGGTGGGGATTGTAGGTTGAAGTTAAAGAGGAGTCTTTAAGACATGGAAGTCGTTAGCTCTAGAGAATGAACGATCACGAACAATTCGCCGAGGATCTCGCACTCTATGCGCTGAATGCGCTGGAGGGAGAAGATCGCGCGAACCTCGAAAAGCATCTCGCGACGTGCAGTTCCTGCAAGCTGGAAATGGAACAACTGCGCGGCGACGGAGCTTTGCTGGCGCTCTCAACTCTCGGGCCGAAGCCTCCGCTGCGGTCACGGCAGCGCCTGCTGGACGCGGTGGCGAAGGAAGTTCCCAGCCTTTCGCATAAGGCACGAAAGGATGGGCCATCCGACGCTGCGATGCCGCGCCGCTCCTGGTGGGGAGTGTTGGGATGGGCTGCAACGGCGGCAGTGATCGTCTTCGCGGCATCGCTGTGGAAAGAAAATGCTGCCCTGAAGGAAAGCGTATCGAACTTGCGCTCGCTGGCGAGTCAGCAAACACTGGAACTGGAAAGAGTGCGGAGGGTCGCGAGCGCAATCACCGACCCAGAGGTCCAGCATTTCACTTTAGTGTCGGTGAAGACTCCGCTGCAGCCGCAAGGCAAGGCGTTCTATCTTCGCAATCGCAGCAACCTGGTTTTCGTCGCCAACAACATGCCCGCGCTGCCGCCCCAGAAGGCCTACGAACTCTGGCTGATTCCCGCCCAGGGTCCGCCCATTCCGGCCGGAGTGTTCAAGCCGGACACGCATGGAAGCGCGACGGTGGTGAATCCGCCGTTGCCCGCAGGGACAGAGGCCAAGGCCTTCGCGATCACGGTCGAAAACGAATCGGGCGCGACCACGCCCACCATGCCAATCGTAATGATGGGGACGGGCGAGTAGAGAGTAGATGGAGATCCGGGTGCCCCATCCTTCTTTCGCGTTCTTTGCGAAAGAGGGTGGGGACTTTGATCTCGCGGCATCAGCGACAAAGGGGGTGGCCGATCCTAACGTCGCGCCTTTTGCGAGTTAGGGTGGGAGTCCGCAAGGCCCGCCTTAAACTTCGTCCTGCTCTTGCAGTTTGGCGATCACGCCGAAATCTTCCAGCGTAGTAGTGTCGCCTTTCACGCTGCCACTGGTGGCCAACTCACGCAGTAGTCGCCGCATGATTTTGCCGCTCCGCGTTTTGGGAAGAGTATCGGTGAAGCGAATGTCGTCCGGTTTAGCCAGCGCCCCGATTTCTTTCGCAACCCACTTGCGTAGCTCTTCTTTCAGTTCGGGCGTAGGCTGTGTTCCCTGCTCCAGAGTCACGAACGCCGAAATCGCCTGCCCTTTCAAATCATCGGGACGCCCCACCACCGCCGCTTCTGCCACGGCCGGATGCGCCACCAGCGCCGACTCAACTTCCATTGTGCTCAGCCGGTGCCCGCTCACGTTGAGCACGTCGTCGACGCGACCCATGATCCAGAAGTATCCGTCTTTATCTTTTCGCGCGCCGTCGCCGGTGAAATACATGCCGGGAATCTGCGACCAGTAATTTTTCACATAGCGGTCGGGATCTCCGTAAACCGTCCGCAGCATTCCAGGCCACGGCCGCTTGATGACTAAGAATCCGCCCGAACCTTCGGGCACGGACGATCCATCCATGGTGACAATATCGGCGACCACACCAGGAAATGGCCGCGTCGCCGAGCCCGGCTTGGTCGCGATCGCTCCCGGAAGCGGTGTCAGCATCATGTGCCCGGTCTCCGTCTGCCACCAGGTGTCGACGATGGGGCAGCGGTTGCCGCCGATGATCTCGCGATACCACATCCAGGCTTCGGGGTTGATCGGCTCGCCGACCGTGCCCAGCAGACGCAGGCTCGACATGTCGTGCTTCTTCGGCCATTCGTCGCCCCACTTGATGAACGTGCGAATCGCAGTCGGCGCGGTGTAGAAAATATTTACTTTATGGCGCGCGATGATTGACCAGAATCGGTCGGGCTCGGGAAAATTCGGCGCACCCTCGTACATCAGGCTGGTGGCGCCGTTTTGCAGCGGGCCGTAGACGATGTAGCTGTGACCGGTGACCCATCCGATGTCGGCCGTGCACCAGTAGGTGTCTTCGTCTTTCAGATCGAAGACCAATTTTGTTGTGAGGTAAGTTCCTACGGAATATCCTGCAGTGGTGTGGACCACGCCTTTCGGTTTGCCGGTCGTGCCTGAAGTGTAAAGAATGTAGAGGGGGTGCTCGGCGTCGAGCGGCTCGGCGGGGCAAACGTCAGAAGCCTTGGCCATCAACTCGTCCCACCAGTGGTCGCGGCCCGCCTGCATGTTGATGGGAGTGCCGGTGCGTTTATAGACAATCACATGCTTCACGCTCGGACACGACTTCAACGCTTCCTCCACGGCTGGAAATAATTTCACTTCCGCCCCGCGGCGGTACGACCCGTCCTGAGTGATCACGGCCGAAGCCTGTGAGTCGTGAATCCGATCGATCAGCGCATTGGAAGAGAATCCGCCGAAAACGATGGTGTGGGGCGCGCCGATGCGGGCGCAGGCCAGCATGGCAATGGGCAGCTCGGGCGTCATCCCCATGTAGATGGCGACGCGGTCATTCTTCTTCACCCCAAGGGCTTTTAGCACGTTGGCGAATTTTTGTACTTCGCGATGCAGTTGCTGATAGGTAAGCACGCGAACTTCGCCGGATTCACCCTCCCAGATAATCGCGGCTTTGTTCTTGCGCCAGGTGGCAACGTGGCGATCGAGGCAGTTGTAGGAAAGATTAATCTGGCCGCCGACAAACCACTTGGCCCACGGGCAATTCCATTCCAGAACTTTGTCCCACTTCTTGAACCAGTGCAGCTCGCTGGCCACGCGCGACCAGAACGTATCGGGGTCGTCGACGGATTCTTTGTGAAGCGCCTCGTATTCGGCCAGGCTCTTGACGTGTGCATTGGCGGCGAACTCAGGCGGACACTCGAACTTGCGCTGCTCGTTGAGAATGGAATCGATGTTCGGACTCTGATTTTGCGGAGCATGATTTTGCGGAGTCTGGGGATTGACGACGGCTTTATCACTCACGATGAGAACCTCGACACGGAGGAAGTATTCTTCGTGCCGACAACCGCGGCACAAGATCGCAGCAGCCTATTCTACACAGCGAAGGTCCGACTGTGATTGCGATCACTGGCGAGAGCCTCAGTTTGGTGAGGCTGTCAGACCTCGAGAAAGCGATCGCGATTTTCAGGAGCGGGAAGAATGCAGCTTTCCGCCCGGCCGAAGACGCGGTAGCGATAGCGGGCGACGATGCGGTATCCCCAGTCGCGCAGAGGCCGAGGCACGAGTTGCAGAAGAAATCCCACCACCCGCCAGAGTGTGAGTCTGGTTTGCGTGGGGAGGGCTTGCGTAGGAATGGCTTGTGTGGGGACAGCCGCCCCCGCCTGCCCTGAGCGGAGCCGAAGGGGCTCTCCGGCCGAGCGCAGCTCGGTAACCGCGGCGAGCTGTTTCAGAACAAAGATGACTGCATCCGAGCGAATCAACACCCTCTCGCCCGCAAGCTCATAGTCGACGATCACATACAAAGTGTTGAGATCTCGCGAATCCGCTCCATGCCGCGCCAAAATGCGGGCAGCGAGCGCACTCTGCAGCGAAGCGAAGTGAAAGACACCCGCCGGATCACGTCGCAGAACAAACTGAACCAGCCGGTTGCACAGCCCGCAAACACCGTCGTAGAGCAGGATAGGATGAGGCATATGCGCGGGCCTTGGATGACTCTAGCAGGATCGTGGGCTGGCTGGGAGTGCCTCCTCACGATCGTTAGCGAGTGCCGGAAGTCAAACTCCCCACCTCTTCGACAGGCTCAGAGCAGGCTCTTTCGCAAAAGCGCGACGAGGGCGGGGCAACAGATTCTTGGTTTCTACATACTGATTAATCGGGGAGCTTGGATTCTCCTTCGATGGTGAACGTGGTTTCGGTTTGGGGCGCACTTCCGGGTTGGCCGCCGCCAACGGTGAGGCGATATGCACCGGGGACGATCACGCGCGCACCCGACTCGTTGACTACGCTGAGGTCGCGAGGATCGAGTGAGAAATGGACGCGCCCGGTAGATCCTGCGGGGAGGTGCACGCGAGTGAATCCGCGGAGCGCTTTCAATGGAGCGCCCGGAATCGACGGATAAACCAGATAGAGTTGTGCGACTTCGTCGCCGTCGCGCTTGCTAATGTTGACGACGTTTGCGTCGACGGTCAGCGCGTCTCCGGCTTTCAGCGTCATGAGATTCAGGTTGGACAGCTTCAGGCCGCTGTAGGCGAATTGCGAGTAGCTGAGCCCATAGCCAAAAGGATAGAGCGGCTCGCCGGTGAAATAGCGGTAGGTGCGATTCTTCATGGCGTAGTCTTCGAACGCGGGGAGTTGGTCGGCACCTTTATAAAACGTAACAGGCAATCGTCCGGCGGGATTGTTCGCGCCCACGAGAGTCTCGGCAACGGCAGTGCCTCCCTCTTCGCCCGGATACCAGGCTTCGAGAATTGCATTGGCATTTTGATTGGCCCAATTCACGGCGAGCGCGCTGCCGTTCATTAAGACGACTACCAGCGGCTTGCCTTGTGCTTTAACGGCTTTAAGCAGGTCTTCTTCCTCCTGCGGCAAATCGATGCTGGTGCGGTCTCCACCCTTGAAGCCGGGAATGTCAATGCTGCTTTCTTCGCCTTCCAGATCGGAGTTGATGCCGACGACGGCGATCACGACGTCAGCATTTTTCGTTGTCGAGAGTGCGTGAGGAAGCGGTGACTCGCCGGGCGGAGTCCAAACAAGACGGGCAACCGCGCCGCCACCGCCCTGGAAGTAGTCGATCTTCAGCGCATAGCTGTGACCTTTCTCCAAAGCCACCGAGGCGTTCTTGGTGGAGGGGCCATGCATGCCCCAGTCTTCGACGATGAGCTTGCCGTCAAGCCAGACGCGATAGCCGTCGTCGCCGGTAAAGCCGATTTGGTAGTTGCCGGACAGATCGGGAGTGAGCGAGCCGGTCCAGCGGATGGAGAAATCCTCCTTTCCGAAATCCAGGCGCGGGACTTTCGCCGTTGAAATCGAAGTTCACGTCGGCATCGACGCGAGTGACCGCGGGCGATCCTTGCAATTCGATGCCGTGAAAATATTCCGCCTTGAGTCCGGGCTTGCCGTCGGCCGAGAGCGCGGATGTGGGAATGGATTTGCCGCCGCGCAGAAATGCAGTACCCGGAGCGAAGGTGATATCGACGCCGGGAAACTGTTTGCGAATGCCGTCGAGCACTGTCGTTGATCGCGAAGGAATGCCGTTGTAATTGCCAAGGAGCACGCTGGGAGAATCGGCGAGCGGGCCGATCACAGCGATCCTCTTTGTCGAAGACTTCAGCGGAAGAATGCCGTCGTTCTTGAGCAGCACCATGGTCTCGCGCGCTGTCTTGAGCGCGAGCTGGCGGTGAGCCTCGGTGTCGTTTTCGCTGAATGGAGTTTGCGCGTACTTCACCGACTCGGGCGGGTCGAACATGCCCAGCAGCATGCGGGCGCGCATGAGGCGTTTGACGGCGACATCAAGTTCACTTTCCCTTAGAAAGCCATTTTTCACCGCAGCCACGTAGTGGGAGTAGTCGGCGCCGCTGCATTCGAGGTCCATGGAGTGTTTGATCGCGGCCGCCGCTGCCTCGGGCAGCGTGGCCACGAAATGATGCCCGGCCTGAATATCCTGCACGGCGCCGCAATCGGAGACCACGTAGCCCTGGAACTTCCAGGCGTTGCGGAGTTGATCTTCGAGCAGGAACTGGTTGGCGCAGGCAGGTTCGCCGTTGATGCGGTTGTAAGCGCACATGACCGATGCCGCTTTGGCTTCGGTGACGGTTGCGCGAAACGCTGGCAGATACGTGTCTTCTTCGTCGTGGCGGGAGACGGCCACGTCGGCCCGATGACGAGTCGGCTCGGGACCGCTGTGAACGGCATAGTGTTTGGGTGTGGCGATCACGCGGTAGTACTTGGGATCGTCGCCTTGCATCCCGGTAACGTAAGCGACGCCCATGCGCGCGCTCAGGAAAGGATCTTCGCCGTAGGTTTCCTGGCCGCGCCCCCAGCGCGGGTCGCGGAAAATGTTGATGTTAGGGGCCCAGAAGTCGAGGCCGACGCCGGTGAAGTTGCCGTGGCGGATATCTTCGTGATGCTTGGCGCGAGCTTCGGTGCCGATCACGATCGCCATCTCGTGAATCAGTGGCGCGTCGAAGGTTGCTCCGAGGCCGATGGGTTCGGGAAATACAGTCGCGGTGCCGGAAGCGACCCCGTGCAGCGCTTCGGTCCACCAGTTGTATGCGGGGACTTGCAGGCGCGGAATGGCAGCGGCCTGATGAACGACCTGGGAAGCTTTTTCTTCGAGCGTCATGCGGGAGACGAGGTCGTCGACGCGCTGGTCGATGGGCAGGGCGGAATTGAGGTACAGCGGGTTGGCGGTGGCGGCCTGTTGTGCTCCAGCGGGAAGAGATAGATAGATCACAAAGCAGAATATCGCGGCGAGCAAAAACGACGACGCGCGGGAATGGCAGGCGTACATGACGTCCTCCAAAGGAAGAGAAAGTGTAACCGAGCGGGTATATCATTTAAGGAAACAATTGTCAGTGCTTCGGTATCAACCCAATGGAGTTTCTCAATGCCAATCATTCGTTTGGCTGTTAACGGACACAGTTACACGGTCGAAGCGGACCCGCAGGCGAGCCTGCTGTCTGTCTTGCGCGAGCAGCTTGACTTGACCGGAAGCAAGTATGGGTGCGGCGAGGGGCAATGCGGCGCCTGCACCGTGCTCATCGAAGGAAAAGCGCAGCGATCGTGCATCACCAAGGTCGGCACCGTCGCGCAGAAGGAAATCATGACCATTGAAGGACTCGCCAGCGGCGAGAAACTGCATCCTGTGCAGGAAGCGTTTCTGGAAGCGGGTGCGCTGCAGTGCGGGTACTGCACGTCTGGGATGATTATGTCCGCAGTGGCGCTGCTGAAGCGAAACCCGAATCCCACGGCCAAGAACATTATGGACTTCATGGATGGGAACATATGCCGTTGTGGGACCTATCCCCGCATCGTGAATGCAATTCAGAAGGCGGCGAAAGTGACGACGGAATCCGCGGCCCCGAGGGGAGTGAGACGATGAGCGGGCGGAACTTTGGCAGCGGAAACTTTCCCGCGCACGAGAGAGTCGAACAGCGCTCGACTGGACAACCGGAGGCGGCTGTCCTCACAGGGGCATTTTCGGAAGCGGCTAGCCTCGCCGTCGGTGAGTTGGAGCCGGAGCGGTACGAACTCACGGCTGCGGCACCGTATCGCTTCGATCTGGATCGCCGGGAGTTTTTCAAGTTCCTCGGAGCGGGAGTCGTAGTGGTCTCGGTTCTGAAGACGGCGGTGGCCGCGCAGGAGTCGGGCGGCGCGGCGCGGCGGGGACGGGCCGATTCCCTGCCCAAGGAAATTGACGCCTGGCTGCACATTGGCGAGGACGGCAAAGTTACGGTGTACACGGGCAAGGCGGAGATGGGACAGAACATTCGGACGTCGCTGACGCAAGCCGTTGCCGAGGAATTACATGTGCCGATGGAAAACATTGAGATGGTGATGGGCGACACGCAGCTCACTCCATTCGATATGGGGACGTTCGGCAGCCGCACGACGCCGACTATGAATCTGCAACTACGCAAGGTTGCGGCGGCGGCGTGTGATGTGTTGATCGGTCTGGCGGCAGCGCATTGGAACGTTGACCGTCAGCGTCTGGTCGCGACGGACGGAATGGTGACCGATCCGCAGACGAAACGGTCGCTGGCATATGCCGCGCTGACCAAGGGCACGCAGCTTACTGCAAGCCTTCCCGCGGAAGATCCTCTGATTCCGGCGACGCATTGGAAAGTGGCGGGGCAGTCTGCGCCAAAGGTGGATGGACGCGACTTTGTGACGGGGAGGCATCGTTATCCGTCGGATCAGAAACTGCCGGACATGCTGTATGGCAAGGTATTGCGGCCACCATCTTTCGGCGCGACGTTGCTTTCGGTGGATTCGCAGAAAGCTGAGCAGATGGGCGCGACCGTGGTGCGCGACGGAAATTTTGTTGGCGTGGCTGCGCCGAGCTCCGCATCCGCTTCCGAGGCGGTCACCGCCATTCGCGCCGAGTGGAAGTCCGATCCGCAACCTTCCAGCAAGGATCTGTTCGACTATCTGAGGAAGAATGCGGTCCAGGGCAAAGATCCGACGGGCGATGGCGATCGATACGATGCCGGTAGCGTCGATCAGGCTCTGGCTGCTGCCGATCACCGGCTCCAGCAGACGTACACGGTGTCTTACATAGCGCACGTGCCGCTCGAACCCCGCGCTGCGCTGGCGAAGTGGGACGGCGACAACCTTACGGTGTGGACCGGAACGCAGCGTCCATTTGGCGTACGCGGGCAACTGGCGGAAGCGTTTCGGATTCCCGAAGAACGAGTGCGCGTGCTGATGCCCGACACGGGATCGGGATACGGCGGCAAGCACACGGGAGAAACGGCGATCGAGGCGGCGCGGCTGGCGCGCGCAGCCAAGCGTCCCGTGAAAGTGGTGTGGACGCGCGAAGAGGAATTCACATGGGCGTATTTTCGTCCGGCTGGAGTCATTGACGTAACCAGCGGAGTGCGTGGCGACGGGACGATTACCGCGTGGGAGTTCCATAACTACAATTCCGGGTCGGCCGGAATTCGTACCTACTATGAGATTCCGAACCAGCGCATTGTCTTTCATGAGACCGCGTCGCCGTTGCGGCAGGGATCGTACCGGGCGCTGGCGGCGACGGCGAACCACTTCGCGCGCGAGTCGCATATGGATGAACTGGCACACGCGGTAAAAATGGATTCGCTGGAATTTCGATTGAAGAATTTAAAGAACGAGCGGTTGAGGGCGGTATTCGAGGCGGCCGCGAAACAATTCGGATGGGGAAAGAACAAGACCGCGCCGGGACAAGGTTTCGGCATGGGTGGCGGCTACGAGAAGCTGGGAAACATCGCGACCTTTGCGGAAGTCAATGTGGATAGCAAATCCGGCGAGGTGAAAGTAGTGCGAGTGGTGTCGGCGTTTGAGTGTGGCGCGATTGTGAATCCCGACAATCTTCGCAACCAGATTGAAGGATCGAACGTGCAGGGGTTGGGCGGCGCGCTGTTTGAGGCGATTGAGTTCGACAACGGGAAGATTCTGAACGGCAGGCTGTCGGAGTATCGCGTGCCGCGGTTCAGCGATATGCCGGTGCTGGAGACGGTGTTGCTCGATCGCAAGGATATTCCGTCGGTGGGCGCGGGCGAGTGCCCCATGATCGGTCTGGCGCCGGCGATTGCGAACGCGATTTGCGATGCGACGGGCGTGCGGTTGCGGGGCCTGCCGCTGGTTCCGGAGGGGTTAAAGGTGAGTTGAGGGCGAATTTGTTTCGGTAGGTTCTTGCGCCACTCTGCGGGAGTTCGTCGCCTAAGATAGAGACGGTCAGGCAAAAAGCCAGCATGGCTCGAACCAGTACGTATGCCCGGTGGCATCGCTCGACTCCTTTCCTCCGAGCCTTGGTCGCTTGAGCGCTTCCAAGTCTACTCGGTCGTTAGGAGCCGAAACGGTTATCTCATCAGCCTATTGATCTGTTCATTCGTGCCGGAGAGCGACCATCGGATCCAGGCGCGTTGCCCGTCGCCCAGGTATATACGTTGCTACAAGCGTGACCCCGATGAGAAACACGGATACCAGACTCCAGGTCAACAGATCATAAGCTTTTACAACGTAAAGAAAAGCTGCGATCAGAGGGGTCGCAGCAAACGAGGCAGCCACACCCAGTGCTACTCCCAGTGAAGACAGGATCAATCCTTCCTTTAGCATAAGCCGAAGGACCTGTTTCGATTGGGCACCCAACGCCATGCGCACTCCGATCTCGTGGCTGCGTTCAAGCACGGAATACGAAATGACTCCGTAAATGCCGATCGCCGCCAGCAGCAATGCCGCGATCGCGAAAGTTCCCAGCAGTTGTGTATAGAAACGTTCAACGGTTGTCGAATTCAGAACAATGTCGCGCACGGTCGTGATCCCGAATACCGGAGAATCTCGGTCCATTCCTGCCACAGTGCTGCGCACACTATCGATCAAAGATTGGGATTCGAAACTGGTTCGCACGACCAAACTTTTGTGAAGCCGCGTTTCCGTGAACAGGCTCGGGCTTTGCTTCGGTTGCTGCAGGTAGGACGCGTAAATCTCCGGTCCAGGGTCAATGCGCGAAGCGAATTGTTTAACATTTCCGACTACTCCAACAATCTCTCGCGGCTTTTCTTCCCGCGGCACCACGTCCAAGGTGATCACTTGCCCGATCGGATCCTGGTTGGGCCAGAACTTGCGGGCCATCGCGTCATTGATCACCACCACCCACGGCGTCGAGTAGGTATCCTGTTCGGATGGGGAGCGTCCTCTTAAGAGTGGAATCTGCATTACCCGGAAATAGTCAGGGCTGATCGCGCTGTAGAAGGCGTTCGGCTTTTCACCACCCAGCGCGCCTGCACGGCCGGCAATGGTGAATCCCCGCGAAGGACTGTCTGCCCTCTCCTGCGACATGGGAAGCCAGTCAATCAACGCGGCTGATTCGACTCCGGGCAGTGCCTTGACCCGTTCCAGGACCTGCTGGCAGAAGATATCCGCCTGGGGCGTCACAATGTCGAAACCGGTCTTGTCCATGGGCGTGACGTCCAGATATTTTGTCCCAGTCAAGCGGAAGTCCAAGGTGAGAACGCGATCCGCGCGAAACCCTGGACTGGCATGAAGAACCCTGAGAAAGGTGTTCATCATGAGGCCAGCTGAAACCAGCAGAACCAACGCCAACGCAACTTCTGCCACGACAAATATGCTGCGGGTGCGGTGGCGTGAACCTGTGGAGGAACTCCTGCCCCCCTCTTTCAAGGAATCGGTCAACTCAACTTTGGAGGCTCGCAAGGCAGGGGCCAGGCCAAACATAATCCCACTCAAAACTGAGACGGCAAGGGTGAACACCAGGACGCGAATGTCGATCGTAATTTCCTTGGCTTGTGGATACCATTGAGGGACGAGAGTTGCGAAAGCTTTTGTACCCCAAAATGAAAGCGCCAACCCCAGCACACCGCCCAACAAAGCCAGCAAGACACTCTCGGTGAGCATCTGCCGAATCAAACGGAATCGACTGGCGCCCAGTGCGCTGCGGATGCCCACTTCCTTGCGGCGGCTCGATGCTCGGGACAGCATCAGGTTGGCTATGTTGGCGCAAGCGATGAGCAAAACGAAGGCTACGGCCGCGAACAGCGGATATAGGATTTGTCCTGTCCACGCAAATAGCGCGTCTCGCAGAGGCATAACCGCTATTCCCAAGCCCTTATTGGTATCGGGGTAAGCTTGTTCCAGCCGACGAGCAACGACACTCATGGACGACTGTGCCTGCGCGATCTCGACTCCCGGCTTGAGTCTGGCAACAGCCAGGAGCCAACGATCATTCATCTCGCTGGCAGAGGCACCTTCGACCGGGATTGGCTGATATATGTCGGTGTCTCCCGTGCCTAACAAATCGAAACCGGGAGACAAGACGCCGACTACCACTACCGAGGAAGTATCCATGAAGAAACTTTTCCCGAGAATTTGGGGATCGTTTCCGAAGCGACGATGCCAATATCCATAACTAAGGACAACGCTGGTCGCGTACGTTTGTTTCGCATCTTCGTCAAGAAGCAGACGTCCCAGGATTGGTTTGACGCCCAGCAGGCGAAACAGACCTGGCGTGGCGTATTGGATTCCAACCCGCTCCGATCCACCACCTCCCACCAGAACATTCTTGGATGCGAAAGTGTTGGTCAATTCCACTTGATCAAAGACTGTATTTTGCCTCTTCCAGTTGACCAGATCGCCGGGGGAGACGCCCTGACGGCCACCTTCCTTCAAGCTCTGATTGAGAATGCCGACCAGGCGGTCACTGTTCTGGTAGGGAAGTTGACGGAACAGAAGCGCATTGATCGCACTGAAGATGGTGGTGTTGGCACAAATTCCCAACGCCAAGGACAGCACCGCCACCGCGGTGAAACCACGGTTCTTTAACATCGTGCGCAACGCATAACGTAGATCTTGCGACAGAATCTCGAACCAGGAAATACCGCGGCGCTCGCGGTAAGCTTCGTTGTCCATTGCGCTCCTCAGATAGGAGGTGTAGCACGCGGATGATGCCACACTTTCTGGGGAAATGAAACCTTGATTTCGTTTCTAAACGGGCAGTTCAGCGCTGATGGCGGCACACGAACATCATCGAAAGCTGGGCCGCCGGCTCCCAAAACCAGCTTACCCGTGTAACTTTGGGAACCTAGTAGCATCTGGCGGAGTCTGTCACCATCACAGTGGCGAGGCCCGCGCATGCGTGACGTAAACCGGCAGACGGTAAGAACCGCCGCGACCTATATGCTGCGTTTTGGGGTCTGTTTGATGGGGCTATGCCTGACGGTGGCTGGGGCACGGCAGCACGCGCAGGCGCAAGAGCTCGCACAAGTTCCTGGCCCAAGCGCAAATTCCAGGCCAGCAGACAACACACTCTCCGTCACCGGGACGGTCGTCAACTCTCTCACCGGGGAGCCGATCCGCGGCGCTGTCGTGGCGATCGCCACCGGACAAATCAACGCACAAATCTCTCTCTCGACCCTGAGCGACAACTCCGGCCATTTCCAGGTTGACGGCTTGACCGAAGGGCGTGCGTTCATCACCGCCATCAAACCAGGTTTCGTAAATCAATTCCGCGGGCAGCTTAACAGTACCTCCGTGCAGATCACTCGCAATGTTTCGCCTGTGCTGCTGAAGATGGATCCCACGGGAGTGATTTTTGGACGATTGACGGGCAGCGATGAGCAGCCCCTCGAAGGCTTCCTTCTACACGTGATTTCGAAACAGAGGTCCGGTGGAAAGCAGCAATGGGTTCCCTTCCCGTCCCAGGCAACAACAGACGACAACGGTAACTTCCGGATCGCAGGATTGCCCGCGGATACATACTACCTTCAGGTCGGACAAAATGAGCAAACCACATTAAGCCGGCGAGGAGTCCCGAATCCTCGGGAACAGAGTTATACCGAAGTCTTCTATCCCGGCGTCACCGACCTTAACTCGGCAACGCCAATTGAGCTGACGGGCGGCCGTGAAGTTGAAGCAAGCTTTCCCATTGCCGCCGAACCTCTCTATGACGTCTCCGGCATTGTGACCCAGGAGGACCTGAATTCGCCGGTCGAATTCTCCAGAAGAGCGGGGGATAGTTACGACTTTGTCCAGAGTGCCATGGCGCAGGACGGCAGATTTCAGATCAAACTTCCCGCGGGGTCCTTCCACGTAAGCGGATCGACTGCGACTGGAATCCAACTGGCGGCTTCCGACGTAGTCGTCAGTTCCGACAACCCAAATTTAAATGTTGCTCTGCGCCCTGCATCCAGCATTCGGGTGGAATTGCAAAAGGAAAGCAGCTCAGGAAACGCGCAGCGAAACATTCCCGAACAACGAGGCTCGATCGGACTGAACCTTCAATTGGTACGAACTGCGGGTATTGCTGGGGCGAGCTACTGGTGGGCGCCCGGCCAATCGGACGGATTCCCAGGTGTCGCTCCCGGCGTATATACGGTTCAGGTGAACGGCCCACTGGGGATGTGGTACATAAAGTCGCTGCGCAGCGGAGGCATCGACTTGCTCAGTGAGGACCTTACGGTAGTCGAGGGAGCGCAGCCGCCGCCTATCGAAGTCACACTCCGGGACGACGCGGCGAGCGTGCGCGGAACTGTATCCCCTGCCGATGACATGGTGCCAGTAATAGTTCTGTTGGTGCAGCCTCACGGTACGAGAAACCTGATCAGAGTGGGCGGCGCGTCGCAGGGAAAATTTGAAATTGATGGCGTCGCTCCCGGCGATTACCTGCTCCTGGCCTTTGACGCTTCGGATCGCCTGAATTACGAAGATCCCGAAGTGCTCAATCCCTATCTGTCGAAGGCGGAGCACATCAGTCTTCAACCGCATGGGGTAGCAAACGTCAACCTTAGCCTCAGCTCCATAGAAAGGTAGAGATGCTTCGTCGGACAATCCTGTTTTTCCTGGCCCTTGCCGGTGCGTGTCAGTTGCCGGCGCAAAACCTGCCCGCCAAATTCACCATCAGCGGAAAAACAGTGGATGCCCTGAACGGTCAAGTGCTGGCTGGTGCTGAGGTTTCGATCACCAAAACCGAGCAACTCGACTCGGTCCTGCAGAAAATGCTCACGAACGATGATGGGAGCTTCTCCTTTGCGGGCTTAGCGCCCGGGAAGTATGTGCTGGTGGGGCAAGCAAACGGTTTCAGCCGGCAAAGTTACGAACAGCACGGGGTTTTCTCGAGCGCGGTGGTGACGGGCCCGGGTCTGGTCTCAGAGAATATGGTTTTTCGGCTTCGTCCAGACGGCCGAGTCGTAGGCAGGGTCGTCAATGAAAACCAGGAACCCGTGTCGAATGCGATGGTCTGCTTGTTTCGCAGCGATCCGAGCGGAGGATTCAAGCAAGTCTTTCAGCGAGCGCAGGTTTCCACCGATGATCGCGGGTATTACCGTCTGCCGCATATCGAATCCGGCAGGTACTATCTGCTGGTCTCGGCGCAACCGTGGTTTGGCCCATTCGCGCAGGCCAATGCAAACAACAATATCTCTGCGGCGGATAAAGCGGCATTCGATGTGGTCTTTCCCATTACTTTTTATCCCGGAGTCACCGACGCCGGTTCGGCATCTCCGATTGGGTTGGGCGTAGGCCAGGAATTCACCGCAGATTTCACTTTGAATGCTATCCCCGGTCTGCATCTCCGGCTCAACCACCTCAACATCTCTCCTGCCGATCCGAGGAATGCGAGATTAGGAGCGAGAGTGTTCGGAACCGAGATTTATCCGGTCGGGCAGAGAGAGACGTCAGGCGGCGAAAATTCTCGCGAAATATCAGGCTTAGCTCCGGGCAAGTACGTGCTCAATATCGAGTCATATGGTGCGGTCAGAGAGAGGCATTCAACAGTCGTCAATATCACCGCCGATACGGAGTTCGACGTGAACGCCGTGTCGCCGGCGCCGTCCATCCGCGGCGTCGTTCACGAGGATGGCGGTCTGAACCTGACTCCGCAAGCCTTTGTGCTGCTTTGGAACCTCCGGAGGAATGAGGCAATAGAGGCAGCAATTGACAATAAGGGCCAATTCGAATTCACCCCCGATTTTCTCGCGACGGGAGATTATTCCGTGTTCGTAGCCAGTGGGCTGAATTCGACCATCAGCAGTCTATCCGCTGCGGGCGCGCAGGTCGCAGGACAGACGATTCGAGTCACTGCGTCCAATCCGATCCAGTTGAAGATCGAATTGTCCAGGAGCTTATCCACCATCAACGGAATCGCGCGGCGAAACGATGCGCCCTTTGCCGGAGTCATGATCGTTTTGGTGCCTCAAAGTCCGGAAAAAAATCTGCCCCTGTTTCGGCGGGACCAAACCGATAGCGATGGCACATTCACCTTGCACGATGTGCTGCCCGGTCGCTACAAGATTCTGGCGATCGAAGACGCCTGGGATCTGGAGTGGGCCGATATGTCACGCTTCAAGACCCGTCTGGACCGTGCTCCGAGCCTGGATGTTGCACCCAACCGAACCTACCAGACGACAGTAAATGTGGAATGAACGCCGGGCAAGGGATGGCTCATCCACGGAACTGTTGGCTACTCTTTCGCCTTCCGGGTCCTAGAAACGCCGGACTGAACGCCGACACCGAGGGATAATTCCCGCGCAGGTTGAGCAACGGTGGGCCCGCCGCAAATGATTGCACTCAAAGCCTCACTGAATGGGGAACGGGCGAACTGGCTACTTTTCACCAGCCGACAAGCGTTTCGTGTTTTCCGGTTTGCCGACAAGCCGGTCGCGGACGATCCGGGTTATAAAAGATTTCGGCAAAACGGTGGAGTCACGATGAAAACTGATTTCCTGCGATTCAACGGCGCCGTCGAGCGAGATCCCGCCATCGATGTGTGGATGAAAGAGCATGCAGACGCATTGGGAGCCATCGCGCATCAGTGGTTTGAGGTGATGCGAAAATGCGGGGACGAAGTGCGGGAGCTGTTGCATGACGGCTGTCCGGTTGCGTGCTTAGGAGATGCGCCCTTTGGCTACGTCAATGTATTTACTTCGCACGTCAATGTGGGATTTTTTCACGGCGCGGCGCTGCGCGATCCGGAGCGCTTGCTGCAAGGCACCGGCAAGTTCATGCGCCATGTGAAGTTGCGACCGGGAACGGCGACAAACGCCGCAACGCTGAGCAGGCTTATCGACGCGGCGTACGCGGATATAAAGGCGCGTGTCGAACACGGCTAGCTCAAAGATTATTGGGGATTTGCTGGCTGCCCCCCAGGGATTCGAACCCCGATAACCTGCTCCAGAGGCAGGTGTCCTAGCCGTTGAACGAGGGGGCAATCTAAATCTGGGCCGGTGCCGACCCACTTTGATTTTATGGTTGAAGGCGAGGCGGGGTCAACCGAAACTCGTTCGCGAACTGCGCACTCGCCTCAAGACCTGCCCTTTCCTGCCGATGTAAGTCCTAGATTGTCCAATCTCAGATGAGCCTGAAGACGCGATTTCGGGCGGTTATTGCTCTGGCTGTGCTGGGGCTCGTGGTGTTTGCCGGGTTCTGGCTGACCCAGGAGCGGTCGCGCATCCTGCGGGAAAAGCAAGAAAAGATCAAGAATCTGGTGGAGACGGCGCACTCCATTCTCGCCGAATGCTACCAGTTGCAGCAGAAGGGGATGCCGCAGGCGGAAGCGCAGAAGCAGGCCATGCGACTTGCTGCATGACGTGCGCTATGAGGGCGACAATTATTTCTGGATTAACGACATGCGTCCGTTCATGGTGATGCACCCCACCAAACCGCAACTGGACGGCACCGACCTCAGTGGATTCAAAGATCCCAAGGGCAAGGCTTTGTTCGTGGAGATGGCGGAGACGGTGCGCAGGAGCGGCGCAGGTTTCGTGGCCTATGAGTGGCCGCGTCCGGGAGCGGAGAAACCGGTGCCGAAGATTTCCTATGTCAAGGGCTTTGCGCCCTGGGGATGGATGGTCGGGACGGGGATTTATATCGACGACGTAGATGCGCTGTGGTGGCACAGCGCGACGCAGGCCGGAGTGGTAATGCTGGTGTTGCTGACCCTGATCGCCGGGGCCGGGCTGCAGGCGTACCGGCGAATTTTCGATCCGCTAAACAACATGGTGGCCCGGATGAAGGATGTGGCCGAAGGGGATGGCGACCTGACCAAACGGCTGGAGATTCCCTCCGATCTGGAGGTCGCTGAGTTGGCGGGATGGTTCAACGCGTTTCTCGATAAGCTGCACGGGATCTTGGTTGGAGTGGCGGGGAATGTGCAACATCTGGCGGCGGCGGGAGAGGAACTCTCGGCGAACTCGCGGGAGCGGGCGCAGGGAGCCGAGCAGCAGAAGAATCAGATTCAGCAGGTGGCGAGCGCAACGCAGCAGGTGGAAGCGTCGGCGCAGCGGGTGATGGAGATATCGAATCGCACGGCGGAATCGGCGCAGAAATCGGCGGACGCAGCGCGGCGCGGAGGCAAAGTAGTAGAGGAAACGCTGGCGCGAATGCAGTCGATCGCGAATTCGACCAGCGCCGCCACTCAGAAAATTGAGTCACTCGGCAAACAGTCGGAACAGATCGGACGGATTATCGGAGTGATCGACGACATTGCCGACCAGACCAATCTGCTGGCACTCAATGCGGCGATTGAGGCGGCGCGGGCGGGAGAACAAGGGCGCGGCTTTGCCGTAGTGGCGGACGAAGTCCGCAAACTGGCGGAGAGGACGACGGGCGCGACCAAGGAAATCGCGCAGATGATTCATGAAGTGCAGGACGGCACGCGCCAGGCGGTAATCGCAATGCATGGCGGAACACGCGAAGTGGATCTGGGAGTGACGTTGACGCGTGAGGCAGGAGACTCGCTGCGGGAGATCATCGACATTTCCGACCGGGTCGGCGAAATGGTGACGCACATCGCCACGGCCGCCATGGAACAGGCGAGCGCGACGCAGGAAATGAACCAGAGCACGGTAAGAATTTCCGATATTGCAACGGTTTCGGCGACAGGCGCGATGGAGGCAACCGCCGCGCTGGAAAGTCTGGCGGCGCTGGCGGGAGAAATACAGAATCAGGTACGACAGTTCCGGCTGGAAGCGGACGAGAAACCGCTCGCGCAGTCGCGGGCTCGCGGCGCGGCCGGCGGGTTTTAGGATCTTGGGTCTTGGGTCTTGGGTTTTGGGTCTGAGGTCTTGGGTCGCGATTTAGGCCTCTGTGCCCGCCTCGTCTTTTTTCTTTACCCGCACTACGGTAATTTTGGCGAAGCCTTCGGCGAAGGATGGGGGCTTGAGTTTGGCGGCCATGCGGCGCATCACATCTTCAGGAACGACGCGATCGCGACGCTGGTGGCGCTCCAGGCAGACCTCCAGCGGCACATCGAAGAAAACGGCGTGAACTTCGTAGTTGTAGTCCTTGGCGAGTTTGACCCAGTGCTGGCGCTCCTGCGGCGTGAGGTTCGTTGCATCCACATAATTCATGGGACGCTTGGCGATGAGACGAGCCTTGAGCATGGAACGCAGGTTGGAGAAAACGAGATCCTGAAAGCGCTGTTCGCGGACGTCATCGAACAAAAGCGAGCGCACCATGTCGCTCGAGAGCGGGACCACGTTGTGGCGCTTGAACCAGGAACTCTTGCCGGAGCCGGGGAGCCCGATCGCTAGAACAACGATGCCTTTGGGCGGCCGCGAAGCGGCGACTGGAACGGGCGCGGGAGCCTTAGGTGCGAGGGGCGACGCGTCTGCAGCCAGAGCTTCGAGCCGATCGGCTTCGAAGGATCCTTCGTCCAGTGACCCTTCATTGACCGGAGCTCCAGGTACTTCGGGGATAATGCCTTTCGCAGCGGCAGGAGTGAACGCCTGGGCGACGGCTTGTTCGCGACCGCGTGCCCCTCGGCCTCTTCCACCACGCCGTCGACGACTTCGGCCGCGCTGGGCATCGCCCGAACCCGCGGACTGCATGCGCGGCGGCGCGGCGGCCTCGCTTCCTTCCTCCCGTGGTGGCGCTTCGAACTCCGGTTCGCTGGCGGCTTCCGGTTCGGCGTGGCTCGTTTCAGGCGCCGGGGTCTGTTCCGCATCGAAATAAGCTGGTTGCAACGGCGGGGCCGCGGGCTGACTTCCCTGCTCCGCGGGTTTCTTCTTGCGACGCTGTAAGCGATCGCGCATCCATTTACGCATGTTCAGGCTTGTAACACAGATGATGCGACCGGAGCAATCGGCGGCGCAGGATTCCGAACCACAAACGACAGCGTGCGAGAAAGAAAAGCAGCAACCACGAAGGGCACGAAGGTTCACGAAGGTGACCCCGGTGCTCGACCTTACTTAGAATGGAGACGCAGGCAATATGATCCCAGACACGATTCGCGGTCAGAAGTACATTTCGCTGAAGACATTCCGCAAGAACGGAGCGGGCGTCGCGACTCCTGTGTGGTTTGGGGAGGAAGATGGCAAGCTCTATGTTATGACGCTGAGTGCCATGGGAAAGACCAAGCGCATTCGCAATAATCCGCAGGTGCTGGTGGCGCCGTGTTCGATCCGCGGGAAGATCACCGGCCCGGAGGTCGCGGCGACGGCGCGCCTGCTGCCACCGGCAGACCATGCGCGAGCGCGTAAGACGATCACGCGCAAGTACTTTCTGGCGCGAATTACGTCGCCGTGGTCGCGAGCCGACGCGTTCATCGAGTTAACGTTTTCCTGATTTGATAGGCGCATTACCAAGATGTGCGCGAGTCAGCAGATGCGCGGTAGCTGTTCTCCACTCAGCATATCGACTACGCGATTGCCGCCGATTCGGCTTTGCAGAACGACCATGCGTCCGGGACTCTCTTCCACTTTTCCGATGCGGACCGAGCCTTGCGATACGGGAACCTTTTTCATGACGTCGAGCGCGGCATCCGCCTGTGCATTCGGAACAAATACCGCGAAGCGGCCCTCGTTCGCCACGTAAAGCGGATCGAGGCCGAGGATTTCGCAGGCGCTCTGCACCGTCTCCTGCACGGGGATCAGAGCTTCTTCCAGCTTAATGCAGATGTCACGATCCGCGGCGATTTCGTTGAGCGTAGTGGCGAGACCGCCTCGGGTCAGGTCGCGCAGGCAATGGATTTCGATTCCTGCATTTAGCAGCGCCTCGACGGCGGGCCAGACCGAAGCTGTATCGCTGAGAATGGGCGATTCGAATTCGAGCCCTTCGCGCACGGAGAGAATGGCGATGCCGTGCCGGCCAAGATCGCCGCTGACCAGGACGGCGTCGCCGGGCTGAACCGCCGCCGGGCCAATCGTTCCCTTCACGTTACTTTCGACTACGCCGATGCCCGAAGTGTTCACAAAAATTCCATCTCCCTTGCCCTTGTCGACGACCTTGGTGTCGCCAGTCACTAACTGCACGCCGGCTGTGGCAGCCGCCTCTCGCATGGAAGCGACCACGGTGCGCAGCGTGTCCATGGCGAGTCCCTCTTCGAGAATGAATCCCGCGCTCAGGTAGAGAGGGCGCGCACCGCACATGGCTAGATCGTTAACGGTGCCGTAGACCGCCAGGTCGCCAATGGTGCCGCCGGGGAATATCAGCGGACGGACCACATAAGAATCCGTTGTAAATGCAAGCCGCGATCCGTTCACCCCAAGAACTGCGCCGTCGTGGCGCTGGTCAAGCATGGGATTGCCGAACGCGGGCAGAAAAATCTTTTCGATGAGCTGGTGAGTGAGCCGTCCGCCGCCGCCGTGAGCCAGGACGACGCGATCGTCCGCGACCCTAGGCACCGGGCAGCTCAGATTGAATTCCCTGCTGGGTTTGCCGTCTGCCATAGTGGTAGTAGGCCGCGCACGCGCCTTCCGATGAAACCATGGGCGCGCCGAGCGGATTTTCCGGCGTGCACTTGACCGCGAACGCCGGGCAATCGTGGGGCTTCTTGATGCCCTGCAGAATCAGGCCGCTGATGCAGTCCGGCGATTCGTGGGCGGGTTCGGACGTTGACGGATAACGGCGGTTGGCGTCGTATTTTTGAAAACGCCCACGCAATTGAAATCCACTTGACGGAATTTCACCCAGGCCGCGCCACTCGCGATTCGTTACTTCGAATACTTCGGCAATGCGTTCCTGCGCCGGACGGTTCCCTTCGCGGCGAGCGGCGCGAGCATACTGGTTCTCGACCTCGTGACGGCCTTCTTCCAGCTGGCTCACGGTCATCAGAATGCCCTCGAGAATGTCGAGCGGCTCGAACCCCGTGACCACGATGGGGACTTTGTAGCGCGCCGCGATGGGAAGATATTCCTCATACCCCATGATGGTGCAGACATGGCCGGCGGCGAGAAAGCCCTGGACAACACAGTCTGGCGATGAGAGCAGCGCCTCCATGGCGGGAGGAACCAACACATGCGAGACCAGCAACGAAAAGTTTTCAACGCGGTCGTGATCGGCCTGCCACGCGGCCATGGCGTTCGCGGGAGCGGTAGTTTCGAAGCCAACGGCAAAGAAAACTACCTGGCGGTCAGGATTGGTCTTCGCTAATTTCAGCGCGTCGAGAGGCGAATAGACAATGCGGACATCGCCGCCTTCGGCCTTGGCGTCGAGCAGGCTCTTCGAGGAACCGGGAACGCGCAGCATGTCTCCGAACGAGCAGAAGATGACGTCGGAGCGGCGGGCAATGGCTACCGCTTTGTCGATGAGCTCGATTGGCGTTACGCAGACAGGACAACCCGGGCCGTGCACGAGAGTGAGTTCGCGGGGCAGCAGATCTTCGAGACCACTCTTGACGATGGTGTGAGTCTGTCCGCCGCAGATCTCCATGATCGTCCACGGACGGGTCAGTTTCTTCCAGATCGCCTGGGCCAGTTGTTCCGAGGCCCTTTGATCGCGGTATTCACTGAGGAATTTCACCGAGCTCCTCTTCCAGGCCGCCCATTTGCTGCAAATATTTGAAGACGCGTTGCGCTTCGTCCTCGTCGATCACGCTGATGGCAAAGCCAACGTGAACGAGAACATATTTTCCGATTTCCGCTTCGGGAGTGTAGGCCAGATTGATCTCTTTGCGGATGCCGCCGAAATCAACCTTGGCGCGACGAAAGGCAATGTCGCCTTCGTCCATAATTTCAACGACTCGACCTGGAACTGCGAGACACATTTTGGACTCCGCAGCGGCTGAAGCCGCTTTCAGGTTCGCGCCTTATCGGCACGACTAAAGTCGTGCCCTTCCCGTCACAGCCTGCTCCGATCACGCTTTGCTTTGATCAGTCATTGCCCCCATCAGGGTTGGCTCCCATCTATACTGGGTCAACTGCCGATCCCGCTCATGACTGCCTGGCCCAGCGCGATGCCACCGTCATTGGGCGGAACGTGGCAGTGCGTGTGCACCACGTAACCGCGGGATTCCAGAACCGCCGCGGCGCGCTCGGTCAGATAACGATTTTGGAAAACTCCGCCGCTGAGCACGACCTGCTTCAGTCCGGAGTGGGCGGCGACTTCGGCGATCCACTCGATCAGCGCGTTGTGGAACCGCGCCGCGATCAGAGGCACGGAAACTCCGGCGCGCTTGTCGGCCATCACGGCCAGAATGAGGGGACCCCAGTCTCCACCTGCTAAAGAATACGCTTCTTCCGTGCGCAAGCGGCCAATTTCATTTTCCAGCAGCATGGCGGCCTGGCCCTCGAAGCGGTTCTGCTCGGCAACGCCGGTGATACAGGCTACGGCATCAAAAAGACGGCCAACGCTGGTAGTGGGAAGGACATTGACGCCGCGCTCCAACATGGCGCGAACTCTGGCGTCGGTGGCCTCCGGGCCAAAGAGTTCGAAGATGAGACTGGCGGCCGAACGCCAGCCTTCGCGAACGGCCGCATCCCCGCCGGGCAGACCGAAGGGACGCAGGTGGGCGATGCGCTCGAACGGATTCGTCTTCCCTTCTCGCGAGCCTTGTTCCACGCCATCTTCTACGCGAAAGAATTCACCGCCCCAGATGGCGCCGTCGAGGCCGTATCCGGTGCCGTCCCAGGAGATTCCAAGATAGTCGCCGCGCACATCGTTCTCGGCGGCACAGGCCGCAACATGCGCCTGATGGTGCTGCACGCGGATGATCGGAAGTCCCGAACCCTCCGCCCAGTGAGTTGAGGCGTAGTCGGGGTGCAGATCGCAGGCGACAACCTCCGGCTTGAAACTGTACAGACGGCACAGATCGTCGATGGCCTGCTCGAAAGCGCGTCTGGCTTCGAGTGTTTCGAGATCGCCGATGTGCTGACTGAGGAAAACGTCCTGACCAACGCCGATGGCGACCGTGTTCTTGAGATGACCGCCAACGGCCAGCACCGCCGGCAAGTCATGCGGCACTCGAATGCCCAGCGGCGCATAGCCGCGAGCGCGACGCAGAATGCCGGCATGGCCGCGCGTAAGCCGAACCACCGAGTCGTCACAGGCACGGACGATCGGTCGGTTGTGGGTAAGGAAATGGTCGGCAATCTCTTTCAGACGTGCGGCGGCTTCGTCGTTGGCAATGGCGATGGGCTCGTCGCTGCGATTGCCGCTGGTAGCGATAAGAGGAAATCTGCATTCCTGCATCAGCAGATGATGCAGAGGCGAGTAGGGCAACATGACGCCGAGATAGGGCGAGCAGTGGGCCACGTTCCAGGCGAGATCTGTGCTCGGCTTAGGCTGCAGCAGGACAATAGGCGCGGCCTGCGACTCGAGCAGTTCCACTTCCGCGGGCGAAATCTCGCAATACTCACGGGCCATTTCGAGCGACGGCATCATGAGCGCAAACGGCTTTTCCTCGCGATGCTTGCGCTGGCGAAGACGCGCGATCGCCGACGCCTGACGCGCGTCGACCAAAAGCTGGAATCCTCCAATGCCCTTGAGTGCAACGATCTCACCCTGCAGAAGCGCTTCCGCGGCATCTTCGATCGTGCCGTCGAGACGTGGGCCGCACACCGGGCAGGCATTCGGCTGCGCGTGAAAACGCCGGTCGAGCGGATTTTCGTATTCCTGGCGACACTCGGGACAGAGCGCAAATTCGCGCATCGTCGTATTGGGCCGGTCGTAGGGGATATCGAGAACGATGGTGTAGCGCGGGCCGCAATTCGTGCAATTCGTAAAGGGATATTGAAAACGGCGATTGCCGGGATCGAAGAGCTCTTCACGACATTGGGGGCAGGTTGCGAGGTCGGGCAGAACATTGACACTCTTACCGGAGTCGTCCCGGTCGCTGGCGAGAATTTCGAATTGGGTTGAGCCTTGTTTCGCAGTCCAGTCCGCCTCGCGGACAGTAACGACCGAAGCCCTTGGGCGCTCGGCCTCCAGCCTTTGTTCGAAGCGGATCAGTTGTTCAGTCGGGCCTTCGACCTCAACAACCAGGCCCGCGGAGGAATTCAGAACCCAGCCCGTCAGCGACAGCTCAGTCGCCAGGCGGTAAACAAAGGGACGAAAGCCGACTCCCTGCACAGCACCGCGCAGAGTGATGCGGAGGCGCTGCATCGCGGGTTGGGCCGCAATCGACATGGCACGCGGCGGACGCCGCTCTCCTCATAGCAGAACTCATTCTAGGACTTCATCGGCCGGTTCATCCACCGGCATCTTACTCGCGAATCGTCAGCACCGGGCAATGCGCCTTGGCGATCACGTGGTGCGCGGTAGACCAGGGCAAGTGCGTAGTACCAACGTCAGTGACGGCTCGGGCGCCGAGAACGATCAAATCTGCGTCCTCGCTGGCTGCGACCTTGAGGATCCGCTCGGACGGGTGGCCGAATTCGATGACCGTGTCCGGTGCATACTGCAGAGTCGCATTCATAGGAATCAGATCGCGTAATTGACGGACGCCGTCCTCGATGGGGCCTGGTTCGCCGCCCAGCTGGGTATAGTCCTCCAGCACGTGCAAGAGGGTCAGGCGGGAGCGAAATTCTTCCGCCAGCGCCACGGCGGTATAAGCGCCGAGGGCCGAATTGTGAGCGAAATTGGTGGCGAATAGGACGTGCCGTAAATCTAACTCGGGTGGGGCTAGATCGCGTGCGCTGTCGTGGAACGCGGGCAGCTTGGCCCGTCCGGAAACCTTTGGGCCAACGGTGAGCACCGGGCAGGGCGCGTGCCGCAGAATGTCCTCGGCGACCGAGCCGAGCACCAGCTTTCCTATGCCGGTGCGGCCGTGAGTCCCGACCACAATGAGGTCAATCGCATTGTCCGTAATAATTCCAGCAAGATTGTTCCACACTTGACCGTGCCGGACGTAGTTGTGATGCGGAATCCCTTCGATGCGCGCGGTGGTCAGCTCGAGCTGTTGTTTGGCTTCAGTGAGGGCGTCGTCGCAGACGGTGGTCATGCTGACGTAGTCGACACCGCCGGTCATCATGAGCAAGCTGGCGTCGGATACCACGTGGACTGCATGCAGAGTGCCGCCGAATCGCCGGCAAATAGCCGTCGCGTAGGGTAGAGCCGCTTCCGATGTCGCGGAAAAGTCCGTGGCGAACAACACATTCCGGATAGAGATTACGGTGGATGATTTCGGTTCGATGAGCGTGTCTTGCCTATCTTCGACGAGAGCCATGGAAGACCTCCCAAACTATGTTCAGGATCACGCTTTCGCCGCAGTTTCGATATGTTCGCTGTCACCGGTTTTTGTGATTTGAATCACAGGTGGGAACGGCCACGACGCGAGAAGGTCAAAACATATGGGGAGTCAGAATCCCCACCCCTTCGACACGCTTAGGGCAGGCTCTGCCGTAAAGAACGCGATCAGGATCGGTCCCCCCCATTCGTCTGTTGGATCCTATTGGGCAAAGCCGTCGGCCTGGGTCAGCGCGCCGATGGCCACCGTGTGGTCGATGTAGACTCGGCCCGCGTCAAGGGCTTTGCGGTCGAGTTCGAGCAGCGCGGGGTTCTTGACCTTCTTTTCCAGGACCTGCATGGCGGTGGCCGCGGACAGGCACTCGGTTTCTTCGAGCAGCGCGCCCAGCATAATCACATTGGCCACTTTCGCCGAACCAAGTTTGTCGGCAATCTCGGACGCTGGAATACACACGACCTGCGCCTGCGGGACCGTCAGATCGTCTGGCAGTTGGCTGCGTCCGTAAATGACGGTGCCGCCGGGGGCAACCTGGGCGGCGAATTTGCGAAGCGAAAGCTCGTTCATTGCGATCAGAATGTCGGGGCGCGAGAGTACGGGCGATCCGATGCGGTCTTTCGATAAGCAGACATGACAGTGAGCGCTGCCGGAACGCATCTCCGGGCCGTAGGAAGGAAGCCAGCTCACTTCCAGGCCTTCGCGCATGCCCATCTCCGCCAGGAGTTGGCCGAGAAGGAGGACGCCCTGTCCGCCGAAGCCGGCGATCTTAATGCCGAGGTCACGAAAGTGATGATGGCGCAGTGGCGGCGTTGTGTCTCCCGCAATCTTATTCTCTATTTCAATCTTCGCGCCTTCGATCAACTCGGCGACAGTCTTGTGCGGGGGGATGTTGGTATTGGGGATGTCCACTTTGCGATCGCGGAAGACGGTCAACGGGAAATTTGGAATCATCTTCTCGGCGATCCACTTCCGCGCCTCCACCGGATCCTTGCCCCAGATGGTCGGGCAGGGCGAGAGAATCTCGACGAAGGTGAACCCGGCGCCGGCACGTTGCAACTCCAGAGCTTTGCGCACGGCGCGCCGCGCTTTCATGATGTTCTTATTGTCGGAGAGCGCCACGCGTTCGATGTACACCGGCGCTTCGAGTGAGGAAAGCATCTCGGCCATGTGCAGGGGGAACCCTTCGTTGACGGGGCGGCGTCCCCAGGGTGAGGTCGTGCTCTTCTGACCAACCAGAGTGGTCGGGGCCATTTGGCCGCCGGTCATGCCGTAGATCGCGTTGTTGACGAAGAACACTGTAATCTTTTCGCCGCGATTGGCGGCGTGCACGATTTCGGCGGTGCCGATGGCGGCCAGGTCGCCATCTCCCTGATATGCGATGACGATCTTGTCAGGACAAGCCCGCTTGAGGCCGGTGGCGGCGGCGGGAGCGCGCCCGTGAGCGACCTGAACGTTGCCCACATCGAAATAGTAGTAGGCAAAGACCGAGCAGCCGACCGGACTGACGAGGATGGTGTCGTCTTGAACGCCGAGATCTTCGAGCGCTTCGGCGATGAGTTTGTGGGCCACTCCATGGCCACATCCGGGACAGTAGTGGGTCTGGTTCTTGAGATCCGATTTGCGCGCGTATTCGGGATAAAAGAGTTTTGATTTGGAGTGAACGGGGGCGTACGTGTCGGTGCTCGTGGTCGTCGTTTTCTCCGGGATAACGTCGTGGGTTGCCATGATTGTTTTCCCTTGCACAACCTGCTGCCCGTCGCGGCGGACCCATTCGTCCGCCCGGTTTCCGCTTTACCTTCTGCCGCCGGACGAATGCGTCCGGGGCCACGTGTTTTAGACTGCGGCCGCTACCTGCTCTTCGATCTTTGCTAACAGCTCTTCTACGCTTGGGACGTTGCCGCCGACTCGGCCGTAGAACTCTACCGGGCGCTTGCCCTCGATCGTGAGGCGAACGTCTTCCAACATCTGACCGTTACTGAGTTCCACGACAAAAACTTTTTCCGCGCGCAATGCCGTCGCCGCCAGTTGTTGCGACGGAAACGGCCACAGCGTGATCGGCCGGAACAATCCCACTTTGATTCCCTGCTTTCGTGCTTCGTCGACAGCCGAGCGCAGCACGCGGGAGACGATTCCGTAGCCGACCACGATCAACTCGGCGTCTTCGGTGCGGTACTCTTCGCAGCGCGTCTCGGTCTGCTGCGCCCGGATATATTTCGCTTCCATGAGGCGCTGGTGCTCTTCAAGATCGTCGGACTCCAGATAGATGGAGCTGACCATGTTCTGTCGCGTGCCCGCGGTGCCCTTGACCGCCCAGGGCTTTGGAGGCGCGAGGATTTCGCGGTATTGCAGGTCGAGCGGCTCCATCATCTGGCCGACGAATCCGTCGGTGAGCACCACTGCCGGGTTGCGATATTTGTCGGCCAGTTCGAAGGCGAGGATGGTCAGGTCCGCCATCTCCTGCACGGAAGCGGGAGCGACCACAAGGTTGCGATAGTTGCCGTGGCCTCCGCCTTTAACCATGGCGAAGTAATCGCTCTGCTCGGGGGCAATGTTGCCCAGACCGGGGCCGCCGCGCATGACGTCGACGATGACGCAGGGCAATTCCGCTCCGGCAAGATAAGAGATGCCCTCCTGCATCAAGCTGAGGCCGGGACCGGAGGAGGCCGTCATGACCCGTACTCCGGCGGAGGATGCGCCGTACACCATGTTGATGGAAGCGGTCTCGCTTTCGGCTTGCACGAAAGTGCCGCCGACCTCGGGAAGATAAAGAGCCGCGGCTTCGGCAATCTCACTCGCGGGCGTGATCGGATAGCCGTAATAAGCCCGGCAACCCGCCAGCAGTGCGCCTTTGATGACGGCTACGTTGCCTTTACAGAGCTGGCGCATGTTCGCCTCCGGCGGTGGGTTGTGCCACCCCTGTTTTCGGCGGCTGCATCAATCTGTAGACCGTGATGGCTCCAGGCTCGGGACAGCAGTAGAAGCACATACCGCATCCGGTACAGTCGTGGCCGGTATATCGGGCCGGGTGCACACCGTAGGAACTCAGGTCCGGGGCAAGTTCCAGGCATTTGGGTGGGCAGGATTCAACGCACAGCCCGCATCCCTTGCACTCCTCGACGTCAATCGTGATATTGCCGCGTGCCTGGCCCGACATAGCGCTCACCTCGTGCTCATCTCTTGCTCGCCCCGTGTTCACCCCGCTACCGTTTGTGTGGTTTGCGGATGCAACCATTTGGTTTTCTCGCAGTATTCGTAGAGCTCGGCGCGGAACTGAGGATGCGCGATTTCAATCAGCGCCTTCGCCCGTTGGCGAATCGATTTGCCGTGCAAAAAGGCGACGCCGTACTCGCTGACTACATAGCGAACCAGACCACGGGAAGTGACCACGCCAGCCCCGGGATCGAGCATGGGCACGATACGCGAAATGGTCCCTCCCTTGGCGGTCGAGGAAATCGCAATAATCGGTTTGCCGCCTTTGGAGCGAGTTGCGCCGCGCAGAAAATCTACCTGCCCGCCAATGCCGCTGTAGAACTGGTTGCCGATCGAGTCGGAGCAGACCTGCCCGGTCAAGTCGATCTGCACCGCGGAGTTGATCGCCACCATGTTGTCGTTGCGGGCGATGAGTCCGGGATCGTTCGTATACGCCGTGGGATGGAATTCGAAAATGGGATTGTTGTCCACAAACTCAAACAGACGTTTTGTGCCGATTGCAAATCCCAGAATGATTTTGCGCGGTTTAAAGTTTTTGCGCGCGCCCGTGATGACGCCGGCCTCGATCAACGGGATAACGCCGTCGGAGACCAGTTCGCTGTGGATGCCGAGATCCTTACGATCCATCAGCATGGGCAAGACCGCGTCTGGAATACCGCCGATACCGGTCTGCAACACGGCGCCGTCTCCAATCAGGCTGGCCACGTTGCGGGCGATGGCGATCTGCAAGTCGGTCACAACCGGCTTCGTCAGGGCGCACAGAGGGCGCGACGACTCGACGAACGTGTCGATATCGTTGACATGAATGAAACTGTCGCCGTAGGTGCGCGGCATGTTGTCATTGATTTGCGCGATGACGTGACCGGCACACCTCGCGGCGGTGAGAGTCGTATCCACGCCTACGCCAAAGCTGCAGAATCCGTGAGAGTCGGGCGGAGAGACTTCGATGAGAGCCACGTCGATCGGCATCGCCCCGCTCTCGAAGAGACTCTCGATTTCGCTCAGGTAAATTGGGGTATAGTCGGCGCGGCCGTCGTTGATGGCCTCGCGCACATTGGGACCGATAAACACGGCATTGTGGCGGAAGTGTCCGGCCATTTCGGGGGCGACGTAGGGCGCGCAGCCCATGGTCATCATGTGGACGATTTCCACGTCATAGACTTCGGGGCCGCGGCGCATCAGCGCCTCGACCAGAGTCTCGGGCTCGGCGCAACCGGGCTGAATGTAGACGCGCATGCCCGACTGCACGCATCGCAACGCGTCATCCGCCGTTTTCAGGCGCTTCTTGAATTCCATTTCCCATGACATCGACATCCGGTCCGCTCCCCCTAGCTGGCCTGCAGCACGCTCTCACTGCGCGTCGTGCGGGCAATTTCAGCTTCATACCCCACAGCGGCATAATATATTGCCCGGTCGAAGAACATTTCGAGCATTTGCAGCAGTTCCAATTCGCCCATGATCTCCACCGCGCGATCGACCACGGCTTCACTCTTGAGGAAGTCCCAGAGGTTTTCCTTGGTGAGGACGATGGCCTGGATGAGTTCGCTGAGCGGAACCTTCTGCTGCGCCCGGCGCGTCCCGATCTCACGGTAGCGCTGCTCGATATCCAATTCGTTCTTGCCCAACAGCCACTCGCCCAGGTGACGGTAGATTTCGTAGACGCGCTGTCGCAGTTCCTGAGCCGAAATATTCTGGAAGTGGGTGACTTGGGACCCCGCCTGGACTCGCGCTTCGAGCCCGTCCGCGAGCGCATCGGCATGGGATTCAATCAGACGTACCAACCGGTAGGAGAACATCATACGAACCTCCTTGTGGTCTCCTCAGGAGACGCACGGCAGAACAAAATAACTCATGCCCCGACTTTGACCTCGTCGTGATGAACGCGGCCGTCATTGCTCCAGCCCTCGACCGGCACTTTGCCGGTTTCGACGCAGGCTTCCAGAGTCTGGGGGATGGTGATGGCGCGTGAGATCATGCACAGCGCTTTGGTCTTGCGGAGAAGCGCCATACCGGGCTCGCGCAGTTCTTCGGAGTGCACGGTCAACCGGGGACGAATCAGAATTTCGGTGAAGTTGCACCCGGTGTTGCGGTTGCGCCGCACGCTACCCTCAATTTCGACCTCCAGATCGGTGAATTCGAACCTGGCGCCGCGCGCGACGTCGTGGAAGGTAGTGGTGAAACAGCCGGCCAGAGCGCAGAGCAGCAATTGCTCCGGAGTCCAGCGGCCCTGCAGACCTCCGAGTTCCGCCGCTTCGGAAAAGTGGATCGTGTTGGGGGAGGACTCGCACTTGGCCAGTCCGGTGCGGCCTGAGGTCCACCAGGCCGAAACGCGATAGGTATATTCTGCAGCCATATTTAGACTCCTGGCGCTCCCAGAGGGCGCCTTCCCCCCACGTCAATTGGAGAGCGAGAAGATCACCGTGATGGTGGTCTCCACCTCTACCGGTTGCCCGTTCAAAAGGTATGGCTTGTAGCGCCATTGTCGGACCGCAGCGAGGGCGGCGGGCACCAGCATGGGGTGGCCGCTCACCAACTGCAGGTTCTGGATCTGGCCGCCGGTGCTGATGATGGCGGTGAGCACAACGTCACCTTGGACGCGCGCCGCCCTTGCCAGCGGCGGATACTGAGGTTCCTCACGATGGATCAGCAATCCCTTGGTCACGCCCTGCGAGATGCGAACCCGCGTTGGGGTTTGCGGGACAAATCTCGGCACGGCGGAGAGATTCGAAGTGGCGTTGACGATGCCCCCAATCACGCCTCCCATTTGTCCGCCGGGGATGCCTCCGGGAACGCCTCCGACCACGCCTCCGCTAGCGGCAATCGGCGGCGGCGCCTCGTCTTCTTTTACCATCTGAATCTTTTGTGGAATTCTAGTGGGCGTGCGCAATTCGCCGGTGGAGAGCATGTCCGTCTGAATTTGGTGGATTACTTTCTGCACCGCCGCAGCCGCTGGGGGTGGGGGCGGAGGTGGGGGTGGCGGCGCCACCAGGAAAGTCAGCAACTGGGCCTGGGGAAGTTGCTCCGTAAAGGCCAGAGGGATCAGGAGCAGAATGCAGAGCGCCAGGATGTTGACGGCGAACGAGGTGCTCGTGGCGAAGAACTTGCGTTTCCGGTACATGCCGAATTCCAGCACGCTGTCGGAAAACATCGGCTTTGGCGGCAGCGGCGGCCCCATCACAAGTTCGGTGTGCGGTAAGACGGCTGCGGTTCCACGGGCTGCCAAGTTTGCTTCCTTTACTTCGGGTTCGTGAATTTCGAGTGTGGTCATCGGAGTCTCCCTGCTTCACCCACCGGGGAAGTTTCGCTCCCGGCGTGCCAGGGGATGTGGCCTCAGCGGTCCCATCTCCAGCTTTGCTCTAGGGAGATCATCGGCAAAAATGCACTCAGGGCAAATGGCTCACGTCACGGTTCTGGGTGATTGGAATCACGGATTTGCGGTTTTCGGTAACCGAAAGTAACCAGGTACAGGCGTTGGGCTTCGGGCGTCAACCTTAGACCTCGGGATCTGGATTCCGAGAGGGATGCCGCTAGTGAAGCGGGTGATTTACGGTGTTCGCTCTTCACCTTCGGCGGCCGGGCTCGCACAGTCTGAAAGAATCAATCGCAGGTTGCCGGGATTGGTGGCGTAGGCGAGGCCGGTGTCGATGTCGACGAGACCGACGCGGACTAGCTTTTCGATTTCGCCATCGAAATGCTGCATGCCCTCGGTGTCACCGTCTTGCATGGCTTCGAGAAGAGTTTTGCCTTCCTGCTCGCCTTTTTCCAGGTATTCGCGGGTGCGCAAGGTTGATTTGAGGATTTCAACGATGGCGACGCGGCCGTTCGCATCTTTGCGCGGGATCAGACGCTGCGACACGATGAAGCGGAAGCTCTTGGCCAGGCGGTTGCGAATGGTGTGCTGTTCGGCCAGGGGAAAGACTCCAATGATGCGCTCGACGGTTTTTGAGGCGTCAATGGTGTGCAGCGTGGAAAGAACCAGGTGGCCCGTCTCGGCGGCTTCAAGGGCAATCTCGATCGTTTCCTTGTCGCGCATCTCGCCGACGAGAATTACTTTTGGCGCCTGACGCAGGGCGGCGCGCAGAGCCAGCGCAAAGCTGGGAGTGTCGCTGTGCAGCTCGCGCTGGTGCACAATCGACTTCTTGTGGCGATGCATGAACTCGATGGGATCTTCGATGGTGAGGATGTGATAGGCGTGCGTCTCGTTGATGCGATCGAGAACGGCGGCGAGTGTTGAAGACTTGCCGGAACCGGTCGGTCCGGTGACCAGCACGATGCCGTTACGCAAGTCGGCGATTTCGGCGAGTTGCGGCGGCAGATTCAGTTCGGTGAGGCTGGGAATCGCCTGCGGAATCACGCGCATGACGATGGCATGGCTGCCCCGCTGTTGAAATATATTCACGCGAAAGCGGCAATGGCCGGGCAGCCGGTAAGAGATGTCGCACGATCCCAGGGTCTGCAACGCCTCGATGGCCTGCTTGTTACCGGCGATCAGTTCATAGGAGATGCGGCGCGTATCCTCCGGGGTCAGCGGCGCCATGCCGGAGATCTTGACTGGAACCAACTTCCCTGAGAGTTCGACAACAGGATGGCTGCCGGGCGACATGATCAAGTCGCTTACCTTGCCGGATACCTTGAGCATCGCTAGTAAGAGAGCCGGTGTGGGTACGGGCTTAGGCTCGGTAGTTACGGGCGCAGGGGCGGTTTTGGCCGCGGTTTCCAATCTGTGATCCTTTCTGAGTGCCGTGAGAGCTGTCTAACGTGGGAAATCCTGCTCGAGGAGCCGTTCCGTGGTTCGGAGCACGCCGTCAGCCAAACTCGTGAGACTCAGGTTCGGTCGGAAATAGGCCAAGTTGTTGCCAGCATTGAGGCATAGAGCGCTGTTCGGCTCCGTGCCCTCCGTCGCGTGGCTGCCCGGTCGTCGCATTCTCAGACGAGTGTCTCGTTGGCGGACAGTTCCATGGGTAGCTGCGAGATAGACCCGAGACGCTTTGATTGAAACAATGGAGCGGGAGACCGGGATCGAACCGGCGACATCCAGCTTGGGAAGCTGGCGTTCTACTTCCCCGGAATTCACAAGTCTTGCAAATTCAGCCGGTTGCCAATAATGGCAATCATTTCAATCTTTTACGGCTTTCGCATCCCTCGCACGATTTGCACGGCCCGCCTCTCTTGAGCCGGTTTTCATACTGTTGTGGACAGTATGGACAGTATGACATTTCGTGTGCGCCTTGCCTGTGAAACCCGTCCCGGTGGTACGTCGAGATGAGCAGAGAAAAACTGGAGCGGGAGACGGGGATCGAACCCGCAACCAACGGCTTGGGAAGCCGCTACTCTACCATTGAGCTACTCCCGCTCTGCTAGCAGAGTATATCGTAAAACTTCTATCGCCAATGCGACAGGCCGAGCCACTCTCCGGTGGAGCGGGTGCGGACACCGGCCAGCGTGCACTCTCTTTGAAGCACCTGTAATCGGTGTATCGCGCTCTACGGCAATACGCTGGATTTCAGTGCTTCGATCTACAAAGTTACCGTCTTCAGGCTCCACTGTCCTCCAGAATTGGAGACACCGAAGACTATCTTGCTGCCTTCTGGGTTCAAGTCGTAATCGCCACTGGGAATCGGTGTACCACTAGCGGCCTTTATCTTTAGCTGGAAATCGCTTTTGCCGACCGGGATTCCAGGAACAGGCCTCTGCTTCGTACTCTCATCGTAACGCAGATCGAATCCCACCTTGATCGCGCTGCCGTTTCTAGGAGCAAGATCGCCTTTAGTCATGCTTGAAATAATGGCCCACGCAGGTGGGGATTGCAACCACTTGTTGCAGCAAAGCCTGCGCTTTGGTTTTGCCACGACCCGTCCAATAGAATCACTTCCGGCGCAACAAAAGTTGTGATCGAGAACGCGACCAAAGCGGCGAGTCGCTGTTCACTGGAAAAACGAGGGATCAAGTCGGGTAATCAGCATTGAGAACATTCCTACAATTACGAATCGCAGTGCAACCGTTGCGATGGTGATTAGCAGCATGGCAACCAATCCATGCCAAAATCCGTTCTTCCAAAACCCTATAACAATAGCGATTAGCGAAACAGGGTACAGTGCTGCATGTAGGATGCCCGAGAGAACGAAAAGCCGTTGAGCGAGTTTGTGATGTATGTTCGTAGCTTTCCCCCACGCGAGTGCCGCAAATTATACGCCTGAAGGAAGTATTGCTAGACTCCCCGATCTCTTCACGCCCTTCTTGTCCAACCATGCCTCGAACCGTTCTAGAGCCGTCCCTCTGTCCAATTCTTTGGTTATAAAATGTTCCAAGTCCTCCCGCTTGATGGTGATGCAATCCATCCACTTGCCGCCCATGTGCTCATCGAAATCGTTGGCTGCTACTTCGGCATTCGGGTGATAGCCCTTCTTGGTAAAGGCATGAAGTGCGATCTGGTAGCAAGTCCAAGCCAAAACATCTACGCACTGCAAGCCTGGGCAATCGCATCGTTCTCCGAAGGTAAAGTTCTTGTATTCTCCCGGCCTACCGTTAGAGGATGCCATGTCCTCGGCCATCTCCATGATTTTCTCGATTTCTTTCCTCTTTAAATCGCTGGGCTTCATATAGTCAAATATCCATTGATACGGATTCGCAACACCGCTTTCGGCTCTCCACCTCGCACACATACGCACAACGTAGTACACGGCCCAGCTATAGTGGTCTTTGAAGTGTTCTCTAAATTCTGCCGGAATCACCTCGTCATAATCCTTCTTGTTGACCGCGAAGGAGAGACACTTCACTCCAAACTTCTTCACAATAGAGCGAACCCTTGTAAATACTCGTTTGTGTTTCTCGTCGTCCCACTTAGAGAATTCTGATTTGTAGTTCCGAGCGGAGAATTCTGAGGTGTGGAAACAGTCGAAGCCCTCTCTTATTTTGAGGGTGTTCCACTCGCGCTCAAGTGCCACGATGTGCTTTGCGGGAATGATTAGGCAGGTAGAGATTGCCACCTGCTGATCGGGAGCGGTCCCGCTATCATCAACAAAGACGGTAAAAAACGACAAGTAATCCTCCGTCCCGCAGTTCTTATTACCCAATGTCGCCGTAGCATCAGGTCCCGCTCGCCTGCACGGATCAGGGGTGTTCCAGTTGAAAATGTCAGATGTCAGAAAGGGCATCAATCTTCTGCATGATCCTTTCGGCCCATTGGATCGAGGCCGCAATCAACTTGTCAGAGCGGGGACTTCCCTGGGGTCCACCAAACAGATCGTCTGCCGTCTGCATGTGCAGACTGGCGAGAATCGCTGCCATGATTCCGAGCACTCGTTTGCGTCCTTCATCCACCGCGGAAATTGTACTACTTTCGCTTTGTATTCGCCATAGATAGCGTCTTGCTACTCTTTTGTGAAGATCGGGAAGGGGTGGTGTATACAGACGGCAAAATGCTCCCTCCCCCTGGCCAGCTGTGATAGTTTCACGGGATGCCGACATTATGCCTGTTCTGCGATAGCAACTCGGGGAGCAAAGAGCATCTGTGGCCGAAGTGGATTCACGAACGCAAGGACTTCGGACCGCTTCGCATCCAGCGCGGCAAGTCGGAACAGAAGATCATTCCCAATCCCGAGATTGTGGTCAAAACGGTCTGCGGAGTCTGTAACAACTGTTGGATGAGTAATCTCGAAGCCCAAAATATCCCGATCATTGGCAGCATGATGCAGGACATCGCGATACCGCTCGATGGAGCCCAGCGAGAGTTGGTAGCGGCATGGTCAGTTAAGACGGCCATGGTGAGCGATTCGATGAAAGGCAGGGGCGCACCGAACCAGTTTTACAACCGGGACGAGTGCGCAAATATGCGAGTCAGCCGGGAGATTCCAGCCCGGACGCTAATATGGATCGGAAGGATTGAGGGCATGCACCTCGGCAGCTTCGGAACCGATTTTGCTCTCTTCGATGCGCAGAAGGAACGAATCGGAATGGGTTCAGTGTCCACTAGCGTGGCGGGGCATTTCGTCACGCAGGTTGTCACAGTTCATATTGAAAAGGAGAACATCGAGATTTCCGATCTCCCATGCAAGATGGGTAATTGGAACGACTCGCTTCTCCAGATTTGGCCCACACAGAAATCAATCGTGCAGTGGCCCCCGAAGGCATCATTCACGAACGGCGGAGCACAGGGTATCGCGTACTTGATGGACAGATGGAAGATGGGCGAGGCTGTCAAGAAGGTTTTGCCGCTGGCCACAAAACAATACTGACTGCGCTCTCCAACCCCCGGCGGACCATCGATTTTTGACCTTGGCTGGTAAGCGAGGTTTGCTACACTTAGGAAAAGGATGGGATTGCCATGACAGACCACAGAATTCCACTTCAAGAGGGCAAAGTTGAAAAGGGAGCGGCAACCCGCGATGGGTTCAAGCCTACTGCCCCACACAATCTTGTCCTCCCGAAACCCACAAATGTTCCTCAGCCACCGAAGCCCCAAGAGAAGAAGTAACGAAAGGCAAACGTATGGAAAACCTCAAGTTTGAGGGTGTCATACTGTTGCTGCTGCTTCTGCCTGGATTCTTGTGCGCACGACTCATTCAAGCGCTCTGCGTTCGACCTGAGCAAACGGAACTCGACAAAGTCATCGAGTCGCTTCTCTACAGTTTCGTGGTGTACGTCGCTTTCGTCACCCTCTTTGGCGGCTCCGTTCCAGTCGGTGTGCAGATCAGTTCCGAGAATGGCATTCAACACTACGGCGTGGAACTTCAGGCAAAACCACTATTGCAGTTGGCCGCAATTGCGGTGTTGCTGGCTCTCATAAATGGCTTTGTTATTACGAATGATATTTCCGGTCGGATTTTTCGTAAGTTGCGGCTAACACAAAAGACGACGCGCAGCTCCGTGTGGAGTGACGCATTTCACGATCTAGGTGGGATCGTCCATGTTGAGCTTGGTGATGGTAGAAGGCTAATGGGATGGCTCCGCTATTACTCGGACGAACCCAAAGATGCAAGTTTGTTCTTGGAAAATGCTGCTTGGGTCAATTCCGACGGAAACGAGCTGGTGCCAATCCAGGGACCGGGGATTCTGATCACGCGGGATATGGGAATAAGGTTCGTGGAGTTTCTCGAAAGCGGTCGAGTGGCTGCCGAAAAAACGAACCAATGAATACCTGACGGACAGCATGCTCCCCCAGCGGTGATTCCGAAGCGATACTCAAAAACTTGCGCCAAGTCAATCTCGCTGGCGAACCGGCCGAGTCGATCTGGATTGCGACGACGAGCACTACTGGACCGTTCCAACCACGACAGAGGCGTCATAGATCGTCGAATAACGGCGATAACGGATCGAGATCTTCGTTCCGGGCTGATGGTGACTGATCTCTTCCTTCAGTTCCGTAATTGTAAACAGATAGTGATCGCTGATCGCGAGAATGACATCTCCAGGCTTGATTCCGGCCTGATCGGCGGGACCACCGGGAGTTAGCGCTGTTAGCGTCACCCCGTCGTGACGAACATCAGGGTTACCCTCGCAGAAAATACCTATCGATGCTTGTCCAAATATCTGAGGGCTCGCGGTGGGGGAACTTTGTTTTATGGTGGCAGCGGCGATGGGACGGATCTCCGGTGAATTTTCAGCAGGTACCTTTGTCTCTTCTCTCGCCACTACCGTATGGGACTCCTGCGCGCCGAAGTCGTAAACGTATGGAGCCATACCTTCGCCGCGTGACAAGTACAAAGCATATTCGCCTTTGCTGAGCGCTATGGCGGGCGCGATCCTGTAAACGCCGGTTTTCACCTCGGAGCGTGATATCTGGACCTGATGAGTGAGGGAGATGCCCGCACTGCTGCGCCACGCGCCGTGAGCCGCGATTTCAAATTGTCTGCGCTCGGTCTTCTCTTCAAGGCGAACCAGAATCAAATCGCCTGCGTTGACGCCTGCATCTGCTTCCTGTTTGGCCGGAATGAAATAGAAGACA
The DNA here is from genome assembly GCA_963709385.1 of uncultured Acidobacteriaceae bacterium. Taxonomy (GTDB): domain Bacteria; phylum Acidobacteriota; class Terriglobia; order Terriglobales; family Acidobacteriaceae; genus Sulfotelmatobacter. Next base: position 10,160 of record CAVPWD010000007.1, on the reverse strand, counting down.
GGCTGAGAGGAAACCACGGTCTGGGCGTGTGGTCCGAGCAGCTGAATGTTTTCTTTTTGTGACTTAATGCCCACGGTCGCGTGGGAGACAAAGGAACTGCCGCTGCGCTTGAATTCGGCGATCTGGCCGATGATCTTGGTAAGGCCACCTGCCGCCTCGACGTACATCCCAGGATCGGTGGGCAGCGATGTCTGGGCGGTTTGTCCGAGGCTTGCTGCGGTTAACGCTACGACGATTCCGAAAGGAACGATTCGTTTCATTCTTACCTCATCGTCCTGCAGGAGTACCGAATGGTTAGCGAAACGGGACGCCCGCCATGCTGCTCTCCCGACAGGCTCTGGTCAATGGCACCGAAGTGGGTTGAGGTTGTAGTGACACGAAACTTCTATGTCGGGTCAGGGGTGCGGGTGGGGGAGGAAGCATTTTGCCGTCTGTATACACCACCCCGTGAAGATCGGGAAGGATTAGCGCCGCATCGGCGCCGCTGTGCTGTTCGAGGGCGCGAGGTGAAATAACAAAGCCCGCGCCAGCGAGGATGCCAGCGCGCGCTTCGCATTGCTCAGTACTCGCTCGGCAAGTGGATCACGTTGTTGGCAAAATACAGTGTGATTTCATCCAGCGGGAAATCGGTGTGCTCGATCTCTTTGGTAAACACGATGCTGCCGTTGCCATCGTCGCATGAAAGCGTAGCGGTTCGGTCGGGACGCACGGCGAGCTTCCAGACTTGAAATTCCTCGGCGGCGACAGCCTTGTTGTAGGGCTGAATGATCGCGATTTCGTCCAGAAGCCAATACGCTCCACCGTGCTCGGCAACGTGCTGCGCGCCGTCGGTGTAAAGAACGTTCCGGTTGATCCCGTGCCGATACCAGTTTTCGCTGCCGGTGAACTGTGCGAGATCGCTTTTGCTGAGAGTCTTCGTCGTCATGTGTTTGCCTCTTTTCTTGATGTGACCCCCAGGGCGGGGGCGAGAGAGGCAACAGAAACAGCCGCACTGAAGGCGCGGAGTCACAGGCAACCGTGAAATAAATGAGAGGCAGTCCGTAGGAGAGGCTCGTTTATGTCGCGAAAGGGCCTTGACGCAAGCCTGCGGCTGTTTAGCTTGACCTCGCCCCGTCCGTTCCTGGGTCACGGGAAGAGACGCATGAGGATGAAGACATCGCGAGAGACAGAGGCATGCGGGCAGGGGCGAACAGCGGTCGAGAGTAGGGGGCACCATTGTAGTGGCGCAGGACCTTCGCGAAGATGTCAACTGAAAGGACAGCTTTGCGCTTCGCTGCCAGCTCTTCCTCGGAGCTCGCGCTGTATACCACTTCACGACCGGGTGGGTTACCGCGACCTCGCCCTCGATGTTTATCCCCGTGGTTAAGACCGTAGTTTTGCGGAGCCGTCAGCAAGTAGTAAAAGTCTATGTTCTTGGGGCAGAAGTCCAGTGATGATTGGACCGTCGGGTCAGGAAGAACAACTCCCTAAGGTAGCTCTCGCAAGCGTAACGCGAGGATAGGGCCGGAGAACCGCCCTTTTCGCCTTCTAACTACCCCCTGAATAGCTCGCCCCGCCGTGCGCGGCAGACGCAGTAACTTTGCCGACCGGCGGTACGAGCGTCTCCAGCAGCGTAACCCTCGGCCAGGTCTCGGCAATTTCACGGGCAGCTGCCGTCAGGGTCAGAACAAGCTCTCTGTAAGCGAATCTGCTCACGAGTTCCTCGCCCGTTAAAATGTTCAGATACACCGCGTTGCTTGGGCGAATTCTGTGGTGATGTCTGAGCGCGGCCCGTCGCATAACAACGAGCAAAGCATCAATGTAGGAGCGTTTCTTCTTGCCAAAGCCTATCTTGATCAGATGCTCTTGGCCATTTTCCTTGACCCACAGGTCAGGCGGGGCGGTGAAGACAATCTGTCCAATTTGACAACTGATCCTATGGATGGGCAGGACTTGGAAATTCCTGTCCTTGTACCGCAGGCGAAACAAATTGAGGGCGGCGATGTCGCTCTGCAGTCTCGATCGTAGGGCCTTCTTGTCCGTTGCGTCGGCCCTGCTTTGCCATTTAGCTGTCGCAGACTCGAACACCCTAAGGTCTCTGTGGAGTTTGAAGTACTTGCGAATGACGGCCACGACAGGCGGGTAGAAGACGATACGTGCGCGGCCCTCGCCGCGGGTTCTGAACTTGTACGGACGAAGGACTGACTCAGGAGAGCGGCCACCTTTGGTTACGAATTCGGCCAGACAACTCACCGGGAGCTGAGGTATACCTTCACCTTCCCTAGTCATTCTTAGTCTCCCCGCTGCGGCTTAGGTCCGCATCTTGATCGAACGTTAACAGTTTATTACGACCACGGAGCGAATAAAAGGAGAATGTGAAGCGCTGCGTGTGCGTTAGCTGTGAATTGTCCAAGAAAGCTGTGGATAGCTGTGCACAATTTTCAGTGCAGGAAGGGTTATGCTTTTCGTATGATGGGGTGGAAGCGTTGAACCGCTCTAGGATAAGCAGTAGGTGAACATAACTAGAGAAACGATAGGTAATGCAGTCTATCTTACAATGCCCACAACCTTGGTGGACGCCAAATGAGTGTCCCGGTCATCTATCATCTGGCAATCCAGCGTTTCCGCTGCATCAAAACCCTCTCATGGCGTCCCGACAAAGGCGTCAATCTTATTCTTGGTGGGGGCGATGTCGGCAAGACCACCATCCTTGATGCCATAGGGCTTCTTCTCAGCCCCACCAATCCCACGACTCTTTCCGATACCGACTATCACTCCCGGAATATTGAGGCGGGCTTCGCCATTGAGGCTATCGTCTACCTGCCACCAGAGAGCGGGATCAACCAGCAGACCAAAGCGTCCTGGCCGTGGGACTGGAACGGCAGCGAGGCCATAGTGCCCAGCACCGACGGCGAGATGAAGGGCGAACCTGTCTATCGCCTGCGCGTGCGCGGAACAGAGGATCTCGAACTGGCTTACGAAATCGTGCAGCCGGATGGCATGGCCGATAGTTTATCGGTCGGACTTCGTCGCAGCATCGGTCTCGTGCGCCTCAGCGGAGACGACCGCAACGACCGCGACCTCCGTCTCGTCCAAGGATCGGCCCTTGATCGGCTGCTCTCCGACAAAGCGCTGCGCTCCCGGTTGGCGAGCGAATTGGCAAAGAGCGACGTGACCGAGCAACTCACAGACAATAAGAAAGAAGCTTTGAAAGCTCTCAATCTGGTCTTTAAGACGAAGAGCCTGCCTGACGAACTGGACCTGGCGATCACCGGCGGACAGGGTTTGTCCATCACGGCACTGATCGGACTCACTGCGAAACGCGAGGGCGTGCAGTTGCCGCTGGCAAGCTGGGGATCCGGGACACGACGGTTTGCAGCCCTAGCCATTGCTGAGCAAAATCAGGGAGAAGCGCCAATCACGCTTGTCGATGAAGTCGAGCGTGGCCTTGAGCCCTACCGGCAGCGATTCCTGATGGAGAATTTGCAGGCGGGCAAGTCGCAGGTTTTCGTAACCACACATAGCCCGTCAGCGATTTCTGCCGCGTCCAAAGCAAGCCTCTGGTACGTTGACCATACTGGCGGGATCGGCCAGCTTGTGTCGGCGGCCGTGGCAAGGCAGCGCAAGACCGATCCGGAAACATTCCTCGCGCGCCTAGCGGTCGTTGCCGAGGGCGCAACCGAATTCGGTTTCGTCACCGCTCTTCTCGAAAAAACATTCGGCTCTTCCCTGCAGAAACGCGGAGTGCATGTTACGGACGGCGGCGGGCATGAAGCCACGCTAGGCCTTCTTGAAGCGCTGGCCGTTGGCGGCTTGCGTTTCGGCGGATTTGTTGACGACGAAGGGCAGCACCCGACACGCTGGCAGAACGTCAGAGAGAAGCTCGACAAGCTGCTCTTCCGCTGGGCGTCCGGCTGCATCGAGGAAAATGTCATCGGCATCGTGCCCGACGACAAATTGGAATCACTGTTGACGGACGCGGAGAACGACAAAACAGGCATGCGCCTGCGGACGCTGGCGGATCGGCTGGGAATCCAGGAGAAAAACTTCGCGGCGATTAGCGCAAAAGCCGGATCGGGTCTTAAGGCCATCATCCTTGCGGCTGCATTGGGGACGGTCCCAGATGACAAGGTACCGGAGAAGAAACAGTATCAGTCCCACGGCCAGACCTGGTTCAAGACAATCGAAGGCGGCCGCGAACTTGCCGGGAAGGTCTTCACCCTCGGCATCTGGCCCACATTGAAGCCAGCGCTGATGCCTTTTTGCAATGCCGTCCGCAAGGCGGTTGATCTCGATGAAATTCCGGACCTCAATCCGTGAGCGACGATAGTGTCCATGCTGCGCTTCGATCCGATGCTCCGCTGGTAGTGGTGGAAGCGCCTGCCGGGTGCGGGAAAACGACCAAGGGCGCGGACTACGCGCGCGAAGTCGCCATCGCAGGCGGTCCCAACCGGCTCCTCATCCTTACCCATACACATGCTGCCTGTTCCGTGTTCGCGGACCGCACCAAGGGGATCGGTTCCCGCGTCGAAATCCGCACTATCGACAGTGTGATTGCACACATCGCGAGTGTCTACCACGCTGGTCTCGGTCTTCCGTCCGATGTCGCGGCGTGGGTTCGTCAGCGCCAGGATGGATATGCGGAGCTCGCGCTTAGCGTCGCTGCGCTCCTGAAGCGCTATCCGATGATTGTCGCCTCACTGGCGCAACGCCATCGTGTCGTCATCTGCGACGAGCATCAGGATTCGAGTGGCGGGCAGCATTCCATCGTGATGGCGCTGCAGAGCCAGGGCGCAAGGCTCCGCGTATTTGGCGATCCCATGCAGAAAATATTCAAGGAAAGAGCATGTGTAAGCGCTTGTCCTCCCTGCGACTGGGACGAGTTGACACGCCAGGCCCAAGCATTTGAGCAACTGGATTTTCCGCACCGATGGTCGAGCGGTTGTCCGCATCTGGGGCAATGGACCCTGATGGCGCGCAGTGCTCTGAAAACCGGTGCTGTCATCGATCTGCGCAACGGGTTGCCGCCCAGTGTTACCGTCGTCTTTGCCGAAAACCAGTCTCAGAGAAACCTGGAATACCAGCTCTCCAGTCAAGACCGGAAACAGATAGATGCATTTGAACGGGCGCAAACCTCGCTTCTGATACTGACCCCCTACAATGACACCGCCCGTTCCTTCCGTGGATTTTTTAATCGGCGCATTCCGCTCTGGGAAGGTCACACCCGTCCGGGTCTGGAAAAACTCGTGGATGCGCTTGCTGCCGGGCAGGGGGATCGCGCAGCGCTTGCCGCCACCGTCGTCGCGTTCATGGGCGAAGTGGGCAAGGGGTTCAGCCCATCGGCTTTCGGCAACAGGTTCGAGAAAGAAGTGCGCGAAGGCTGCACGGGGAACTGCCGGGGAAAGCCTGCAACCATCCAGGAGCTTGCGCGGTTTGTTGTAGCTGAGGCCAACCATTGCGGCGTTGCCAAGATGCTCCGCCGTCTTTCAGACCTTACTACTACAGACGGAAACTTCGCCGATGTCAAAATCGACTGTCGCAAAGAGTTCTGGGAAGCGATCCGCCTTGGCGATTTCGATACCGCCGACAACGGCTTTGCGGAGATTACCCACCGCCGTGTCTATTCGCGCCCGAAGCCGCCGGAGAAGGCGATCAGCATCATCCACAAGGCGAAGGGCCTGGAGTGCGACAGCGTCATCGTCATGCCGTGTGACGCCAAGAATTTCCCTGACAAGCCCGAGGCACGGTGTCTCCTTTACGTCGCCCTCAGCCGGGCGAAAAGTCGCTTGATGCTAGTTGTCTCGCGCAGCAGCCCAAGTCCCCTCCTTACGATCTAGGGGGCGCTACGGTTGTGCGCGGAGAAAGGTCAAACAAACTGCGGAACGTATCTACCCGAAAAACCTTTGGAAGTTAGGATCGAGGAATGGTCGGAACAATTGGACCTTGGCAGGGTTCGACTCGATGATCGCCTTGTAAAGTCCCTTGGTTACGTCAATAGCCCACATGAAGAGTTTGTGTGAGGCAATTTGACCGAGCATTACGTAGTCAGAATTCGGCTTGCCGGTAGTTGAGAGCAGCCCCTTGCTCTTTACCCGCCTCAGATAGTCAGGCCAATTATCGGGTGTTCCTGTTGGCAAAGGCACCGGGTGAATGATTTCGTTGCGGATCTCCATAAGATCTCGACAGTCTTTTTGCAAATCACCACATACTTGATAGCGTGTTTCCATCAATGCAGCCAATGAGGGTCCTGTGAGTTCGGCTGGAAGAGACGGATGGAGACATTGGATACCTTCATATTCGATGGCGAACGACCAGACGGCCGCAGGAAGCAAGGGAAGGCCAGCATAGATGAATTGCGCGGTGTTCTTGTCCGTGGCGTGGCTCGCCTCCGTCTTTGAAAGGTGAAAGATCTTCGCAGCAACCCGCAACAAATCCTGAGATACAGTGGCCCATGCTCCTGAATTGCGTTTGGTGATTCGGCCGGACCGATCCATTCTTCCAACGTTCGCCACGTCAACTCCTCCTGAACTTCATCCTAGTGCAATGCGCACTCTCATGATCTGGACGAGCAAACGGGACGAAAAGCCAGAGATAAAACACAAAGCCAACGCTTTGTATTTTGCTCGTCACGTTCGTTTGCAAGGCTCACATCGATGGTCATTTCCCACAAGGAAATGCCCTGCTAAGAGCCTCAACGGCCAGCACTGCCGTTACCTCATGGGCTTTTTCTGGGTGGTCAGCAATGTACTTTCTGACTATACGGACAATCTGCAAGTTTGTGACATTGTCGGGCTCACAGAATGTGTGCTGGCCGTGCGCGCCGTCCGCAGCCATGATGCCCATTGTTAGACCTTCCGCAAAGCCCAAGCAGAACATTCCCTGCAAGGTTTCGGCATCAGATGAATTCCCCTTATCGAGAAGTGTTTCAGCCGAAGCGCAGTGATCGTAGAAACTATTTCCGAATCCCACCACATCATCCTTATCAGCCGGGCGAGCAGGGATAGCCAACAGCGACAATACCAGAACGACACGAAGCATTCTCATGATCACCTCAAACTCCAGCAATCTCTGACAGTATTGGCTGGACAATTCTCACACTTCGACAGTCACTCCAGAAGGCCCATCAGCCGCGCACTGTTAATCTCCTCAGCCTTGGCTTTGACGAACATCAGTCTGCCACCAGTTTTGCATTGTAATCCCCGAACATTCGCAGAGCGCAGAGTCGCTTTGTCCTGACTTACAGTCTGGCACACTCGGTTAACAACTGTTTCGAGGCTCGGGTCAACGACGATCAGCTTCGCGCCTCTATTGCCTTTGCGGACCAGATCGTTGAAATGTTCGTCGGCAACCCCAAAGGAATATCCAACGACGACAATCGTTTTGGCCTTCTTGAGCGTCTGACCACATTCGTACCACCGGTCTAGATATTCGGTGCAGATAATCGGCTTCATCGCGAGTGGCGGCATAATCGCTGGTAGCGATACTTCCGGCGGGTCGCTTGTCCACTCGACGTGTAGTCCATTGATGAAGTCAACCATTCGATCTAGAGTGTTTGCGTCTCTAATCTGAACGTTGTTGCTGACGTACTCGCGCGTGTGGAAACGGATGAAAGACTTGCAGTCGCCATGAAAATATCCGTTGCGCGGACGCTCGTCCCCATAGAAGAAATCGGTGTAATTGAATGTGATTATTCCGCCCCCAGGCCCAACCTCGGACAGGGTTTTGTAGAACGATCTTTCTCGTTGGACACGCCCCGCATCCTCTCGATGTCGTATGTATGCCCACAGCAGCCACGCGAGATAAAAGTATTTCTTCTGATCGGGAATGTGCTTAGTAAAATATCCAATAAAAAGAGTAGCCATCAATTCTTCAAAGTTCGACAGGATTGTGACTACCTCAGCGAATGCCTCCTGCTCCTCGCGGGTGAGATTCGGTATCTCACCAGAGACTTGAGTGAAAAGAGTCTTCATCGCTTGGCGAACCTTCGGGCGAAAAGCGATGCGGTTCGTGTCCAGGAGCGTATCGCTCCCTCCCGCGTGTTCCTCACCCGCTAACCGCGACAACTACGCAATTGTTGCCTCATCTAGTTCGTTCTCATCAGCAATCGCAGAGAGTTTTGTCAAAAGGGTTTTGATCGCGGCTACATTGGCGTTCTCGCCGTCGGGATGTTTGTCGAGAGCAGCCAGAATCAGTGGAAGTAGATGCGGATGTGAGCCAAGCAACTTTTGGCCTAGATTCTCAGCCTCGTCCCCACCGTAGGTTTGCAAATTGAACCGGAGTGACTTGACATGATTGCGGATCGCTTTATTTACAGCCGCGCCTGATCCGCCAACGAACTCATTGAGGTCACGAAAAAGAGTATTCAAAAGGGGCAGGCCCAGCACTCGGTCAACTCCCGCACCGAGGACGAAAACAACATCCTTGCTTGCCTTGTTGTCGGACGGAGGTGAGGGGCGTGCAGTTTGCATAGTTCTTCCGTGAATCACAATTACTCGTTCCCCCTCGAAACGAGTTGGTGTGACCTGCGATGATACACACATGGAAGCGAATGAATGCAATAGCAAAACCGTGGTAGACGAATAAAACACGAAACAATTAGACTGACGATTTTGACGCAATTACAGCAGCCGTACTGAAACCGGCTAGGTAAACTTATGAACCAGCAACTTGGCGACAACATCGATCAAATCAGAATGTGAGAAGCGTCACCTTTGATGGAAGGCTGCAATGAGAACAGTAACGAACATTTCTGAATGCGTCGCACTAGCGACGGAGTTGAAGCAAGCTTGGTTTCCGCACGAGCCGACCTGGGGTCCTTGGTTTAGAGGTCAGGGCAATGTCACATGGAAATTAGCTCCAAAACTATATCGAGTGAAGCCCCCGAAAAGAGGAATCAGGATCATTGAAGATGAGATCAGGCAGGAGTTCATAATGAGGGCGCCCGGTCTCGCGGATACTGGATCGCTCAATTCATGGGAATGGTACTTCATGATGCAACACTTCGGGGCGCCCACCAGACTCCTTGATTGGACGGAGGGGGCATTGATCGCTCTCTATTTCGCCGTACGAGATAGCAAAGGTGACGACGATGCGGCGATTTGGATTCTTGATCCCTGGTGGTTGAACAAGCGAGTCGTAAACGAGCGTGAGGTGATCCCGCCTGGAGCCGAGATAGGAATTTCAACACCAGATTCAGATCGCTATAAGCCGTGGCTACCAGACCGATATTCAACAGACAAACTCCCCACACTGCCTGTGGCCGTTTATCCGACGCATAGTGCGCGGAGAATTAGCACTCAAAGATCATGTTTTACCATTCATGGCTCTGACGAAGATACGCTTGAAACACTCGCCGGCGAAAGTGACGCGCACATCGCTAAGGTCACTGTCCCTCATACTGAAATCCCGACGATCAAAGAGCAACTAGCTGTGGCGGGTGTTGATGAGGTTACGATATTCCCTGACCTCGACGGACTGGGACGCTATTTGAGTGCGGTGTTGCAATCGGAAGCAGACGCTTAATGAGTGTCGAATTCAGAAAAGCTGTGATACCGGATGAAATTGAGGCTCTCTGTGCCTTTGATCGCGTCGCGTTCGCTCAGTTTCCTTCAGACCTCTTCGAGCCTGAAGAATGGGCTGAATTCGAGTCATACTGGATGATCGTGGATGGAGAGATCGTTGGGTGCTCAGCGTTCATGCATGATGTGGACTTGGACGAGAAGCCGAGGCCAGGGTCTCTGTGGATCGTCAGCACGGGAGTCCTGCCGGTGCATCAAGGGAAAGGGCTCGGCACGAAGCAAAAGGAATGGCAGATTGGATACGCGAAGCAACACGGGTTCAAGGTGATCGTTACGAATATGCGACAGAGCAACAGCAAGATCATCAAGCTAAACGACAAATTGGGTTTTACGACCCGTGAGGTGGTTCCCGATTACTACCTTGACCCCACAGAGGATGCCATTGTCATGGAGTTGAGAGTCGATCCATGACAACGCTGCGACGGTTTTCACTTCGACTAAAAGTGGCGGAGTGCAAAACTTGCACTCCGCCAGAAGTCTAAGGCTGATTGGCTTATGCCGTCTTGCGGGCTTTCGGCTTTGCTTTGACCTCCGTTTTTTTATCTCGTTTAGCAGCAAGTTCCTCCGCCACGGCCTTTTGGAGTTTCTCACTGTCTACCCGGT
>CAVPWD010000006.1:0-241408 GCA_963709385.1 uncultured Acidobacteriaceae bacterium | reverse complement strand
CGGCCGGAGCCGACGCCGCCGTCGCTGCCCGAACCGATTCCGCTGCCTGAGCCCGTGCCATTCGACGGCAACACGGCCCCCGACATGGGATCGCCCAGGTTCGGCATGTTATTCGACGCCAGCACGACCTGCGGAGGAATCACGATTGTGGGATCGACCGCCAGCTTGGGGTGCTCGTTGCGGACCACGACCATGGGAGGCGTGATTTGCTGCATGGAAAACTTGGGCAGTTTGCCCTTGCTGGCCTGCAGGACGTCGCGATCGCCGCCGCCGCCACCGCCGCCGACTTGTGTCTTCGAAGGCTTGAGGGCCGGTATATCGCCGGGATCGACCAGTGTAACGGTCACTTTCGGCGCAGGAGCCGCATTCGCGACGTGGCGCCCGATCAAATACCCAACCGCGATGATTCCCACGATCAACAGGTGTACGCCGGTCGACCCGAGTGCGCCATTCTTCCGGTTGCTGTAGAAACCCCAGATATCTTTGACCGGTTCCGGCTTCGATTCCAGCTTCAGGGGCGGCAGCTTCTTGGGAAAGAAAAACTCGTCCAGTTCGCCGAACAGATGCTTCCACAGGGGCTCTTCGAGAGCGGCGTCCTGCATCAGCAGGTGCAACTCCGGCTCTTTTGCCGGAGGAATCGGACCTGGGTTTCTCGGGCTTGAGTTCATCGAGCTTGGGGCATTCGAATTGATCTGTGCTGATCCCATAGTTCCGGTACTGGCAGGGTTTGCTCCGTACTCCGTGGATAAAGTCGGTCTGACCGTCAGTCGTTTGACCGTCAGTCTAGGGTGCGCGCAATCCACTTGCTACACAGATGAGCCGCACCGGTTCCAAGTTGCTTCCAGTTTCGCACGAATTTGCCCATGAGAAACCCAACATCCCCACACTAACAGACCGGCCGGTTGCCTCTGTGTCTAAAATTGTAACTCTAGTTGACACATTTCGACAGTGCATTTTGGTGTCCCCAAGGCGCCGGTTAGACATGGCCTTCCTGAGGATTTCGGACTGAACCGGCGTCGTAAGCGGCGGCTGCGTGGACGATCTGCGGCCTGCTCCCTATAATGAAGAGATTCAATCATTTGGGAGATGCGACTGAGTGCCGCTCGAACTGAAAGATACCCTTAACCTGCCGAAGACTGCCTTCCCCATGAAGGCGAATCTGCCCCAGAACGAGCCTAAAATGCTGGAGCGCTGGGAGCAGATGGGCATTTACGAGCGCATCCGGCAGGCGCGGAAGGGTGCGCCACGGTACATTCTGCATGATGGGCCTCCGTATACCAGCGGGCCGATTCATATGGGCACGGCGCTGAATAAGTGCCTGAAGGATTTCATCGTCAAATCCAAGACCATGGCGGGGTTCGACGCCCCTTACGTGCCGGGGTGGGATTGCCACGGGCTGCCGATCGAGATCAAAGTCGACAAAGAACTAGGCGGCAAGAAACTGCAGATGAAGGCGACCGACGTGCGCGCGGCTTGCCGCAAGTACGCGCAGAAGTTTCTCGACTTGCAGCGGACGCAGTTCAAGCGCATTGGCGTGTTCGGGCGGTTTGACCGGCCTTATGCCACGATGAATCCGCAGTACGAGTCGGTGGTCCTGTCGACGTTCTTTTCTTTTTATGAGAACGGATTCGTCTACAAAGGGCTGCGCGCCGTGTATTGGTGCATGCACGACGAGACGGCGCTGGCGGAAGCGGAAGTGGAGTATGAGAACCACACCAGCCCGACCGTCTGGGTGAAGTACGCGCTGCTCGACGATCCGGCGCAGATCGACGCGGCGCTGGCGGGGAAAAAAGTATCAACCATCATCTGGACGACTACGCCTTGGACGCTTCCGGCGTCGATGGCGGTGGCGTTTCATCCGGATGAAGAGTATGTCGCGCTCGAATCGGGCGGCGAAGTTTACATTGTCGCTTCGAAGCTGGCGGCCGATGTGGCGGCGAAATGCAATCTCGCTGACCCACACGAAGTGGCGCACTTCCCGGGACGGAAGATGGAGCGGCTGAACTTTCAGCATCCATTTCTTGAACGCAAAATTCTGGGCGTGCTGGCCGACTACGTCACCATGGACACCGGGACTGGCGTGGTTCACACCGCGCCGTCTCATGGCGCGGAAGATTTTATGACCGGGATGAAATACGGTCTCGACGCGACCAGCAACGTCGACGAAAAAGGGATCCTGCGCAACGGGCTGCCCGAGTATACGGGGCAGTACGTGTTCAAGGCGAATCCGATCATCGTCGAGTTGTTGCGCCAGCGCGGAGTCTTGTTGCACTCCGACAAGGTAGAGCACTCGTATCCGCATTGCTGGCGTTGCCATAATCCGGTGATTTTCCGGGCGACCGAGCAGTGGTTCATTTCGATGGAGACGCCGATGCCGGGCGGAACGTCGAAGAACGATACTCTCCGCACGCGCACGCTGGAAGAAATCAAAAAAGTGAAATGGGATCCGGCGTGGGGCGAAGAGCGGCTGTCGAACATGATCCAAACGCGGCCGGATTGGTGTATTTCGCGGCAGCGCGTGTGGGGCGTGCCCATCGCGGTTTTCCTGTGCGAGGCTTGCGGGAAACCGTTGAACGATCATGCGGTCAACGCGAAGGTCGTCGAGCTGTTTGCGAAGTCGGGCGCGGATGCCTGGTTTACGCCGGAGTCGGACACGATTCTTCCCGCGGGGACGAAGTGCCCGCACTGCGGAGGGGCGAAGTTCGAAAAAGAGACGGACATCTTCGACGTGTGGCTGGAATCGGGGGCGAGTTATTTGGCGCTGATCGCCGATAAAACGACCGACGAGCCGGATTATCCCTGGCCGTCCGATCTGTATCTCGAGGGCGGCGATCAGTACCGGGGATGGTTCCAGTCTTCCCTGCTCTGCGCGATGGGAACGCACGCGACTCCGCCGTATAAGGGCGTGGTCACGCCCGGATGGACGCTCGACGAAAAAGGCCAGGCCATGTCGAAGTCGCGGGGCAACGACGTGGACCCGGTCGACATTTCCGGCCGGCTAGGCGGCGAAGTGGTGCGGTTGTGGGTAGCCTCGGTGGATTTCCGCGAAGACGTGGTCGGGTCGGAAAAGCTGATGCTGCGGGTCGCGGAAAATTATCGCGAGATTCGCAATAAGCTGTTCAAGAATGCGCTGGGAAATTTGTACGACTTCGATCCGGCCGCCAATTCCCTGCCCTTTGAACAACTGAACCCACTCGACCAGTACATGTTGCGCCAGACCTGGGCGGTGGTGCGCGACGTGCGCAAGTGGTACGACGAATTTGCGTTTCACAAGATTTATCACCGGGTGAATCATTTTTGCGTAGTGGAGTTGAGCGCGTTTTATTTTGATGTGATCAAAGACCGGCTCTACACCTACGCTCCGAATTCGGCGGGACGGCGATCGGCGCAGACGGCGGTGTGGCGTATTTGCGAGGCCATGACGCGGCTGCTGGCGCCGATCCTGACGTTTACGTGTGAAGAAGTCTGGCAGAACTTGCCGAAGATGGCGGAGCGGCTCGATAGCGTCCATCTGGCGAAATTCCCCGACGCAGCGGACGTGCTCGGCAGCGTGCTTATTTCCGAAGAGGATCCGGAGCAGGCCGACTGGACTACACTGCTCGCCATCCGCGAACAGGTGATGAAGGCGCTGGAAGAAGAACGGAACAACAAGAAGATTGGAAAAAGTCTGGAGGCGCAGCTCGTGATTACGGCCGCCGATCCGGCGTATTCTGTGCTGAAGCGCTATGCCGGCGACCTGCGATATTTGTTCATCGTGTCGGCGGTCACACTGGTTCAGGGCTCGGGAAACGGCAGCAGCGGCGTGCATATCGAGGTGAAGAACGCGGACGGCGCAAAGTGCGACCGCTGTTGGAATTTTTCAACTCGTGTGGGTGAGGACGCTGTGTATCCGACCGTTTGTGAGCGCTGCAGCGCGGCGCTGAAGGAGATCGAGGGGGGCGCATAAAGCCTCGCCTGGTGCGCGTCGTTTGTAATGGCGAAAAGCTTTTAACCGCTGAGAACGCAGAGAACTGCCGCAGAGGTCGCGGAGAAAACCGCTTACAATAATGGCCTGAATGTCTTCTTCTTATCGCGCACGTACTACTCACTTTCTTCTTGCCCTCATCGTTGTCCTCCTAGATCGCTGGACGAAGCGGCTGGTCGCGGCGCGCATTGGGCTTTATGCGCACGTTCAGGTCATTCCGAAATTCTTTCGGCTTACGCATACGGAGAATACGGGCGCGGCTTTCAGTCTTTTTGCCGATTCTCCGGCGCATTGGAAGACTGGAGTGCTGATCGGCTTCTCGGCGGTGGCGATCGTGATTGTGGCGGGGCTGCTGTGGAAGCAGGGTCGTCCGCTGTCGCTTACGGGGCTTGCGCTATCGCTGATTCTGGGCGGGGCGGCGGGAAATCTGTGGGACCGCGTGGTGAGCGGGCGCGTGGTGGATTTTCTGCTGTTTTATTTTAAGCAATATCAGTGGCCGGTTTTCAATCTGGCGGATAGCGCGATCGTGATTGGGGCCGGGTTGTTGGTGCTGGAGATTTTATTTCACAAGCCGGGCGACGATGCGAGCGCGCCTTGATGGGTGGCGGCGTAGGAGATTTCAGGTTGATTTCCCACCCGCAGCTGCCCCCGATTAACTTACTGGTTACCCCATCCCAAAACCGCTATCTCCTCTGGTATCAACAACATAATACATACTTGTACGTACATTATCGTACACCAGAATGTTCCTATAGGAACATATATAAAATTTACCTAGCCGTATTTTCAACGACTTAACCGCTTCGGCGAAGTGGGAAATATCCTGGCAACCGCTCGGGTCATGGGATGGCCTGGTTTTCGATGGGCCTGGGTTAGCCTAATTCCCTCCGGTCGAACTGGCCGATTGCAGAATGGATTCCGGGGCCTCGAATCGCATGGGCTGGTTGTAATCGGAGTAGGAATAGTGGCCGCCGCTTTCGGTGGTCATCTCGTAGGGGAGATGATCTTCCAGTCCGATGCACACTGTGCCATGTTCGGCAGAAGTACGAGACTTCATAGCGAACTGCCACTCCTGGCAGCGCACACCGTTGATCGTCTTCTTGTCGGCCTTGCCAATCATGGCGTTCCTGAGCATGGCCCTGAAGTCCGGCAGCAGATCGCGAAGCGTGCCTTGCGCAAGGTTGTCGCAATACCACTGGCCGGAATACATGACGTGTTTGTCCGCGGTTTCTACCCAGGATCCGTCGCTCTCGTGATTGTAGCGATCAATGCCCACCAACAACTGATCTTCTTTCACATCCACAGGACTCGCGCTGGTTGCCGCAGTTTGCGATCGCTTGTGGACAATGCTCCGCGTGCAATCTACTTCCCAGAGTTTTTCCGACGGCCCGGCGCTCGCCATGCTATCGAGGTACGCGCCGCGAAAGCTCTTCACATGCTCAGTCGCCTCCAGCATCTTCTGAAATTCCGCGTCCCCGCCGTTCGGGGTCACGACGTAGCCGACGCCCCAAAAGCATAACCCCGCTAACACCACCATCAAGACAATCCAAAAAACTTTCATAAAGTCCTCTCCCCAGGCGCGTTTGCGCCTAGGTTAGCGGACAGAATCTGTGTGCGAAAGTTACTGACGTACCCGCAGCCTGAAGTCCGTCAATGGGCGGGCTGGTCCACGTTTCGCGGCGATCGAAAAGCGTCTACTTCTTTTTCTTTGGTTTGACTTTTTTCGGCGCGGGCTTGAGGGCGGGCTTCGGAGCGGGTTTTGGAGCAGGTTTTGGCTCTGGCTTTGCAACTGCCTTCGCGGGCTTAGCTCAACCTTCGCGGGCTTGGATTTTTCGGGCGCTTTGGCCTTTGCCTCCGGCTTTGAGGGCGTGACGGCAGCAGGCGGCGCAGGGGCAGCTGCGGCGGCACCTTTGCCCTTCTTCCCTGCTTTGCCGGGCGCAGCGGCGGCAGCAGCGGTTTCTGCGGCGGCTTTGGCGGCGCGTCCACGGCGTGGCGGAGGCGGTGGTGGGGGGGGCGGCGGTGCAAACGGCTTCAGAAATTTCAGGGTCTCGGTGCGCGAGCGCAGCTTTCCGTCGAGCAGCAGCATGAACACGTCGCGCGCAATCTTGGGATACTCCGGCAACTGCGGAGTGATCAGCAGTTCCGTCATCTCGGGCAACGGAATCTTCTGCTGCACCTGGCGCCACTTGGTCAGATAGTTCTTGATTTTCTGCTCCACCGATTGCTGCTTCGCGGTGACGGCCAGGAACAGAACCATTTCCGGGCGCGCATCGGAGAGCAGGTTCCAGGTGCGCGAGGGAGTGGCAGCTTCCTTGCCCATCAGGCGCTTGGACAATTCTTTGGCGTGATCTTCGATGTCGCGCCAAGCTTCGACCAGATCCTTGCGCGGAATCATGCGTTGCAGATCGGAGACCTCTTTGTCAGAGAAGCGCGACGTCAGGAAATACATCACGGCGGGGCCGGCGTCGGGAGTGTAGCCGAGGTCGACCATCTGCTGGCGCGTCTTCATCAACTGGCTCAGGCCGTTGGTGTCGACCTTGGCGGTGGTCCAGTGATCGTGCAGAACCTCGAGCCAGCCTTCCTTTTCAAGCATTTTGACCACGTGCAGCGGATCGTCTTCATGCGCCAGCGCCGCGATCTCGTGGCCGATCGACGTGCGCAGAATGTGGTCGATGTACTTGCCTTCTTTCGCAGCGTCGTAACGCGCCTGGGTGCGTTCTTCGAGCGGCCAGTGAAATCGGGCGGCGAAGCGCGTGGCGCGGATGAGGCGCGAAGGATCTTCGAGGAAGGAATAATTATGCAGAATGCGAATCAGCTTGGCTTCGAGATCGGCGACGCCGTTGAAGGGATCGAGCAGAAGTCCGCGCGAACCTTCGTTCAGAGAGAGCGCCATCGCGTTGACGGTGAAATCGCGGCGGCGCAGGTCCTCGTGAATCGTGGTGGGGGTAACGATGGGCGGCTTGCCGGTCTTCTCATAACGCTCCGTGCGGGCCATGCTGATTTCGGCGCGGGCGTTGCCGGGGAGCGAAATGTAGACGGTGCGGGCGTCCTCTTCGACGGCGGCGATTTTGGCGCCGGCTTTCTCGAGATCCTTTTGCAGCTTGAGGGGGTTGCCCTGGACGGTGAAATCGAGGTCGCGGATGGTAAAGCCGCTGATGATGTCGCGGATGGCGCCGCCGGTCAGGTAGAGATTCATCCCTGCGGCTCGGGCTACGTCCTGAACTAACCCGACGCCCTTCAGTTGGTCCGGCGTGAGCCGGAGTTCCATCGTGTAAATGTAATCAGCCATTCGTTCTCAAGCGGCCTTCAGGCCGTCGTTCCTGCTGCTTCGGTGCTTGCCGCGAACCGGCCTGAGCTGATGCTTTTCCACAAGATTTCCACAGGCCCGGCCGTAACCCAATCTTGCCCCTTAGCCACTTGGATGCAAGTGACTTAATTCCAAGTACTTAGGCGAAGTCGAAAGTTTGCGGCAAGCTAAAGAAAATAACACAAGGTTTACATTTTGGCTACTGCCAAGGTGTATTCCGACTGTTTCTGGCCGAAAAGTGCGAGAATTGCGAGGCGGGGATCAGGGACCTAGGGATCTAGGGGCTAGCAAGAAGCGCACACCCCTTGTCCCTAAACCCTGACCCCTTGCCCCGAGCTTCCAAATGCCTTCCACGCACAAGAAAGTCATCGTCCGCAAGATGGACCGGGACACGGTCTCCGGATATGTGTCGCCGTCGCAGTTCGTGAACGAGGGCAAGCTGGAATTGCTGAACACGTCAGGAACGGTCATCGCCATCGAATTGAAGGAGATTAAGGGCGTGTACTTTGTGCGCGAGTTTGGCGACTCGGAGTCGCTGACCCGCAAGACCTTTACGTCGCGTCCGCGGTCGGAGGGATTGTGGGTGCGGCTGCGATTCAAAGACAGCGAGATTCTCGAAGGGCTCATGCCCGCCGACCTGACCCAGACGACGCCCGAGGGATTTCTGGTGAACCCCCCGGACCAGCGCTCGAACACGCAGCGCATATTCGTGCCGCGCACCGCGCTGGAATCGCTGACCGTGCTGGCGGTGATCGGAGCCGCGCGGCGGCAACGGCGCGGAGCAGATGATCAGCGGCAGGTGACACTGTTCGAAGAGTAGCCCAGTCCCTTTTAAAACTCGGCAAGCGCCTAGTCCGGGCAATTCCGCGATCCCTCCAGGGCACACACTGAGTAGTAAAGAATCACAACCGGAATCTCCACCGGCAACAGCACAATAATCAGAATGATCATCCCCGGCGAGAGGCGGTTTTCAGGCCAGTCAGCCCTTTGCACTTTCGCGTCGTGCTCTACTACGGTGATGGGGATTTGCACAGCCAATTGCTGAACGGGCCCGACATTCGTGCCGCTATAGTTGATCACCTGGAAGGTGAGCTTTCCCCGAAGAGTGTGTTGGCCGAGAGCGACGGCCTCATCCGCGCGAATTTTGAAGAAGATCTCCGGCCACCACGAAACGGCGACGGGTTCCACCTGAAACTTGACGTTTCGGCGCAGCCCTTTGGGATAACGGAATGCGCCGATGGTCAGCCCATCAACCGGCTGCAAGTCGAGCTTTAAAGGGACAATCCCTGAGACTGGGGATCTTGGCGACGTGACCAATCCCTGTGGGGATAGGCGAATTGCCACTTCTTCTTGTCGGCCGCGCCGGATCGCATTGTGGAATGTGTAGGTCTGATAGGTCGGACCTGACGTGCGACCCAGATCGCGACTCGAGTTCGTTGGGGCTGCCGGATGAGACTCCGATTGAGGTACTGCCGGTGCTCCGCTCTCTGGGTTCTGCGCGGCCGCCAGCGCGGGCAATAAAATTAATGCGAGAATGCTGCGCCACATAATCTGCCTCCCGGTGCTAAAGAGCCTGTTTTCGCAGAATCCGCGGAACCGGACAATGCACTGGGGATCAACTGTTTATCTTGGGCTAAGTGCCTCATCGCATGGCAGTTGTGAGCTCGCATCAACCGCAGCTTATACGGCCCCGGGGCCTTGTGGTGTACGATTTACTCGCATCGCATCTCCATCCACTATGAAACTTTCTGCTATCGCTTCTGCTCTCGACGTGCGTCTTGAAAACGGGTCTCCGGACACGGAAATTACCGGGCTCAATGGGATTGAGCTGGCTGGACCGGGGGAATTGACGTTTGTATCGAATTCCAAGTATTCGGCGGCGGCGCGGACGACGCGGGCTTCTGCCGTGATCGTGGGCGAGGACTTCCCTGCTATTGCGGCAGCGATGTTGCGGGCGAAGGATCCTTATTTGACGTTTGCGCGGGCGCTGGAGCTTTTTCATCGGCCGGTGCGGTATGCGCCGGGAGTGCATGCGACGGCGGTGGTGCATGCTGAGTGCGCGGATCGGGGCTAGCGCGCATGTCGGGCCGTATGTCGTTGTCGACGAGGATGTCGAGATTGGCGATAACGCGGTGCTGTTGGCGCATGTGGTGATTTATCGCGGGGTCGAAGATCGGGGACAATTTTTTCGCGCACGCGCATTCTGTGGTTCGCGAAAACTGCCGCATCGGGAACAATGTGCTGTTGCAGAACGGAGTCGTGGTTGGAGCGGATGGATTTGGATTCGCTAAGACTGCCGAGGGACGGTGGCACAAGATTCCGCAGCCCGCGCCGGTGGTGATTGAGGACGACGTTGAGGTGCAGGCGAATTCGTGCATCGACCGGGCCAGCGTGGGCGAGACTCACATTGGACGCGGGGTGAAGGTTGACAATCTGGTGCAGGTGGGGCACGGGTCGCGCGTCGGCGAGGATGCGCTGCTGTGCGCGCAGGTGGGGTTGGCGGGATCGTCGCACATTGGGAATCGAGTGGTTCTGACGGGGCAGGTTGGCGTGGTCGGGCACTGCAAAGTTGGGGACGACGCGATTGTGACGCCGCAGAGCGGAGTGGCGGGTGACATTGCGGCGGGGGCGCTGGTCAGCGGGGCGCCGGCGGTCGATCATAAATTGTGGCTGAAGTATTCGGCGATCCTGCCGCGGCTGCCGGAGATTGTGCGGGCGCTGCGGGGAAGAAAGACAAGTAGCCGCACGGGGCGGTAAAACAGAGGTTGATTCTGGGCTTACGGCGCGGCTAGAAGCCGCGCGCTTTCAAAACTCCAGCGGGGTACGAGTCTTGCCGCAGCCTGCTTAGGCGAATGCTGTGCCTCCGTGAGCTTGGCTCCGCTCGGCCGATTCGGAGGCCGACTGGCGGTACTCTTCCGGCAGGCCACTGTCGATCACAGCGCGGACTTTCTCCATCAGGCACTCGCGGCTGCCAAAATCTTTGGGCTCGATCGGAGGATGAAAAATTACTCTCACCAGGCCGGGCTTAATGGCGAATCGTCCCTTGGGCATGGCGTATTCCGTGCCCACGATCGTCATGGGGACGACGGGAACGCCGCACTCCACCGCCAGGTAGAACGGGCCCTTCTTGAAAGGCAGCAGCTTGCCGTCGAACGAGCGTTTACCTTCGACATAGATGATCATATTGAGTCCCTGATCGACGGCTGCCTTGGCGGCGCGGACCGCCTCGATGCCGGCGTCGCGATTGCCGCGGTCGACCGGGACCATTGAACCCATGCGCATCGAGCGGCCGAGGATGGGAACTTTGAACAATTCTTTCTTCACCATGACCGAAGTACGCTTCGGAATGAGCGGGACTTGAATCGGCGGGTCGAGGTTCGAAATGTGATTGGTCATGAAGATGTAGCTGCGGGATTGATCGAGTCGATCGAGGCCGACGGCTTCGACGCGTACGCCGGTGATCCACACGCCGGCCCATGCGCCCCACATGTAGAGGCGATAGAGGACGCGCACGTTGCCCATGATGAAACTTGCGGGGAAGCCGATGAGCGCCGCCACGGGAGCAGCCATCGCCCAGAAGAGCAGCATGATGATCGTGCGGATCATTTTGCTTTAACCCCAGTTTGACCCCTGCTGCGTCGAGCGAGTCGGTGCGCCCTGTGCCTCACCTTTCAACCACGCGGCGCGGCGCGCTCGCTGCTCGGGAGTCACGACGTCGAGATCCTTCACCTCGTACGAAACTTCCTGACGGCTGCCAACTTTCCATTTCAGTTCGCGCTCGCCGGCGCGTCGGCCGCGAACCTTGAGCGTGAGCAAGTCGCCGGGATTGAGCCGAGCCAGTTCCTGGCGCGAGTCTTGTCCGGCGGGCTTGCCTTGCAGTTCGAGAATTGTATCGCCGACTTGCAAGCCGGCGTGGTCGGCTTCGCTGCCGGAGGTTACCGCTCCGACGGTCATGGGACCGTCGAAATTGCGTGAGGCTACGAAACCCGCGTCGGGCAAGGTGTTTGACACGGACTCCACGTGCAGGCCGACGGAGTGGAAAAAATCATTCCACGGAATTTCGTCGGTTCCGGCAACGTATTTGGAGAAGAACCAGCCGAGGTCAGCGTGCGTAACCGCTTCGGCGGCCTCGCGCACACCGGCGGAATCGTTGAAGAAGCGGCCCTGCTTAGCGTAGGTCGTATTCATCCACTGAAGAGCCTCGCGCAGAGACGCGCGATCGTGACTCGCGTCGCGGACGGCCAGGTCGAGAATCACGCCGAGAAGTTCGCCCTTGTTGTAATACGAAATGCTGCGCTCGGGGCGGCGGTAATAGGCGTTGCCCTCGAGCCAGGCGTCGAGACTCGACTCCTCGGCGGATTGCGTGAGGTGCGCGGGACGAAGCTCGAGTTCGGTGATCTCTTCTCCGAGATGGTAAAGGTACTGCTTCTCATCGATCAGGGCGGCGCGCAACTGAATCGTGTCCTCAGCGGTGCTGGTCACGCCTTCGCTGAACCACAGAGCGCGGGTGTAGTTCTCTTTTGTGTAATCGACCGGCTCAAGCGTCTGCGGGCGGATACGTTTCACATTCCACAGATGGAAAAATTCGTGCGAGGTCACAGTGGTCAGAACGTACAGCGTCTGCTTCATCACGTCGGCGCTCAGGTCGATGGCCGTGGAATAGGCGTGCTCCATGCCGCCGCCGGCTGCGCCGTGCGGGAAGTGATAGAGGAACATGTAGGAATCGAAGGGACGGTCGTCCATCCAACTGGTCGCCGCGGCGACGATCTTGTGCAGGGCGGCGACGATCTTCTCCATGTCGTAGTCGGCAGGGTCGGCGTCGACGATGACACGGAAGTGGCCGCCGGCCTCGTCGAAATCAGACTCTTTGAAATTTCCGATCTCCACAGGTGAGTCGACCAGGCGGTCGTAATTTGCGGCGGTGAACTCGCCTTCCGAGGACGATGTCAGCGGAGTGGCGATGCGCCATCCCTGAGGGAGTTGCGCGAAATGCACCTGCATCGGAGAACCGCGCGCGTCGACGGGATACATGAGAATCTGGGCCAGATTGAAAAAGGCGTGGTGATCGGTCAACTGCGCGCCGAAGGGACCGGGGGAATCGACGTAGATCTGATATTGGATGATCGCGCCCGCTTCGGCGCCCTGAATTTGCCAGCGGCTCTTGTCGGCTTCGATCACGGTGAGGACTTTCCCCGACCGATCTTTAGCGCGAACCCAGTTCACATACTGAGAGAAATCGCGAACCTGGTAGAGAGCGTTCCATACGGGGAGCTGGAGGTCGCGTTGCGATGCGCCGGCGGGCAGGATGATTTGAACTTCAACCATGTGCTGGGCGGGCGAAGGGAGGGAGATCGTATAGGCGACTGGGGGCGCTGACTGCGCGGCGCACAAGGCCGACAGCGTCAAAATCAAAATCCCCACCCCTTCGACAAGCTCAGGGCGGGCTATCTTTCGCAAAGAACGCGAAAGAAGGATAGGGCACCCTGGCCTGGCGTCGCGGCTGGCGTGAGACGTGGGGATCATTGTGTGCCTGCCAACTGGCGAAGGCGCGTTGGCAGTTTTTCATAAATCCCGCCGAAGCCGCCATTGGAAAGAATTGCGACCACGTCACCGCTGCGCATTTCCGGAGCGACGGTTTGCACGATTGCATCGGCATCGGCCAAAAGGCGTGCCCGGCGGCCATTTTGCTCTATCTCTGCGGCGAGGGCGGGTAACTCCAGGCGTTCGTTCTCTGGCACAGCCTCCGAGCGGAACACTCCGGCGACGACGACTTCGTCGGCCAGCGCCAGGCTGCGGGCGAGATCGGTCTGCAAGACCCGGCGACGCAGCGTGTTGGAGCGAGGTTCGAGAATCGCCCACAGTCGTGCACCGGCGTAGCGCGCGCGCAGAGCCTTCAGCGTTCCCGCAATTGCGGTGGGATGATGCGCAAAATCGTCGATGATGGTGATGCCGTTCACCTGCGCTTTCACTTCGAGACGGCGCTTCACGCTCTTAAACGTTTTCAGCGCGGCGGCGATGGATTCTTTTGAAATTCCACAGGAAGCCGCCAGCGCCGCAGCCGCGGTCGCGTTCCACACGTTATATTCGCCGGCCAGCGGAAACTCGAGGTCTGCCCAGGGATCACCATCATGCAACACGGTCCAGCAGGTGCGGGCGGATTCGAGGCGCAGGTTGGTGACGCGCCAGTTGGCGTGCGGTCCGGCGCCGTAGCGCTCGACCGGACAAAATGCTTTAGCCAAACAGCGCTCCAGGCTGGGACTGCCGGCGGCTTCACCGGCGACACCGTCGAAGGCGACGATTCGTCCGCGGCGCGGGATCAGATTCACGAGGCGCTTGAACGCGGTCTCGACTGCGTCGAGATCTTTGTAGATATCGGCGTGATCGAACTCGACCGACGTCAGGATGATCGAGTCGGGAAAGTAGTGGAGAAACTTTGGACCTTTGTCGAAGAAGGCGGTGTCGTATTCGTCGCCTTCGAGAATGAAATGCTTGCCCGCTCCGAGATGAAAGCTGGAGCCAAAATTTTCGGCAATGCCGCCGATCAGAAATGAGGGATCCATTCCGGCAGTGTGGAAGATCCACGCCAGCATGGAGGTGGTCGTGGTTTTGCCGTGAGTTCCGGCAACGACGAGCACTTCCTTGCCTATCAGAAATTCGTCGTGTAGCAACTGGGGCAGCGAACAGAAAGGGATGCGCTGGTCGAGAAGATATTCGAGTTCCACGTTGCCGCGCGACATGGCATTGCCGACCACGACCAGGTCGGGACGGGGATCGAGATTTTTCGCGTCGAAGGGCTGCGCGACCGGAATGCCCAGGTCGCGGAGAAAATCTGACATGGGGGGATAGGCGGCCGCGTCGGAGCCAGTAACGTGAAATCCGCGCTGCTTGAGCATGCCCGCCAGCGAGGCCATGGCCGTGCCGCAGATGCCGATCAGGTGGATGTGCTTTTTTTCGTTCATCGGATAACTTCAATCACCACGAAGGACACTAAGGTACACGAAGGAAAAACGGAAATTCAGGCGCTAAGGTTCTACCGACGATTCCAAAATCCTCAGGGCAACCTCATTGTCGCGCACCGAGAGGCTGGCCCGCACTCCGAACGGGAGCGTGATGTTTCCTGTCGAAACGTGGCCAGAACGGACGCCGAAAACGATCGGGATGCGAAGGTCGCCGACGATCCGGGTGACCACTTCCTGCAGAGTGTAACCCTGATTGGCGGTCTGAACGCAGTCGAGCATTTCGCCGAATACGATGCCACGCACGTCGTCGAGCTTCCCTGCCAATTTCAATTGCATCAGCATGCGGTCGATCTGATACGGCTTGGCAGCGAGGTCTTCCAGGAAAAGAATCGTGCCGGCGGTTTTAATCTCGTACGGCGTTCCTAGCGATGCAACCAGAATTGAAAGGCATCCGCCATAGAGAACGCCCTCGGCTTCGCCATTCGCGAGGCCGCTGACTCCGGGATTCAAGGGCACATCCCAGGGCGTTTTGCCAGATACGGCAGCTTGCCACGAGGGCAGGTCGACGCCATTTTCGTGCGACCAATCTTTGGCCACCATGGGGCCGTGGAAAGTGATGAGACCGGCTTCATCGTGAAACCAGGTCAGCAGTGTGGTGATGTCGCTGTAGCCGACGAAGATCTTGGGATGAGCCTTGACCTTTTCGAGATCGAGGGTCGTGAGCAGATAGTTCGCGCCATAGCCGCCACGCGCACAGACGATCGCGCGAATGTCGTCGCGTACGAACATTTCTTCCAATTCGCGCGCCCGGCGCTCGACGGATCCGGCAAAGTACAGATCCTTTTCCAGAATTGAATCGAAATAAAAAGGACGATAGCCAGCACGGCGGAGCGCCTCGCAACCAAGTTGGAGATCGGCCGCTTTGAGGTTGCTGGCGGGCGCGACGATGCCCACGGTATCGCCGGGGCGCAGTGCGGGCGGT
Source organism: uncultured Acidobacteriaceae bacterium (assembly GCA_963709385.1). GTDB lineage: Bacteria > Acidobacteriota > Terriglobia > Terriglobales > Acidobacteriaceae > Sulfotelmatobacter. Next base: position 226,196 of record CAVPWD010000006.1, on the reverse strand, counting down.
TTAACGGGATTCGAAGAAGACATGGATATTAAGCAAGTGCAAACCGGCCGCTCAGCTCAGAAAGAATTCTCCACTGCATACCACCCGCGCTGGCCCGCGCAGAAAAACTTTACTCCCCTCGACGCGGACTGTCTGTGTGCCGCCGGGCGCATGCACTTTGACCGGCGACTCCGCCCGGCCTTTGGCGATGGCAGCGACGGCCGAGGCGCAGGAACCGGTGCCGGAGGAGAGCGTCTCTCCGACGCCGCGCTCGAAGAAACGGACTCTGGCGTCGTGCTTGCCATCGACCGCGACCAGTTCGACGTTCACGCCTTGCGGAAACTGAGGACTGCGCTGGATTTCAGCCGCACGCTTCTGCCAGTCCGGCGGGAACCCCTGCACGAAAACGACGTAGTGCGGGTTGCCCATGGATACGGGGATTCCGTGCGCCTCGGCAGCGCCGATCTTCACGGCAAGTTCGTTCTCGACCGCAGCCTCGCCCATTTCAGTTTCAAACTCGTATTCGGAATCGCGACGCCCGGTGAACTGGCAGATTTTCATGCCTGCACCGGTCAGAATCGAAATGCGTTCTTTCCCTTTCTGCGAGCAAATGTAAGCCGCGACACAACGCGTGCCATTGCCGGAGATCTCCGCCGCCGAGCCGTCGGCGTTGATTAAACGAATCTCCACGTCGGCGGTGAAGTGTGGCAGCATCCACTCGACGCCGTCGGCGCCCACGCCGTCGTGGCGGTCACAGATGCGGCGGGTAAAACCGGCGATGTCCTCGGGAGCGAGCGCGCCGTCGATCAGCAGGAAATCGTTGCCGCAAGCGTTGGCCTTGACGAAAGGAATGGTGCGGCCAACCGGGTTCACTCTGGTCCCGCTCACTCGCGTTCCACCCGGCCGAGAGAATTCGCGCTGAGCAGCACGGTCGAGGCCTTCAGTTGGCGCAGGAGTTCCTTTTGCTCGCGGCTGCAGCCCTCGACGTCAAACTGCAGGCGGACGTGCTGACCAGTGTCGCCGCTGGCGACGTTCTGCATGAGTCGGCGATGAGTCTCCAGGATGCGGTGCACTTCGTTGCTGATCTCCTCGACGTTGGCGCCCGTGACCTCATAGCTGGTCATGAGCAGTTTGAGGTTGAAGGTTTCCTCCACGTGGCCCAGAAGAAACAGCGACACCAGGATCATGGCGGTGGCAAAAATGGCAGTCAGGTAAAGTCCGCCACCCGCTGCCATTCCGACGGATGCGACTACGAACAGCGTGGCTGCCGAGGTCAGTCCGGTAGTGAGCCCGCGCGTGTGCAGAATTGAGCCGGCGCCGATGAAGCCGATGCCGGGGATGATCTGGGCGGCGATTCTGGCGGCGTCGGAGGGGACGCCCGCGAGTCTTTCGGAAAGAAGCGTGAACATGGCGGCGCCGAAACAGATGAACAAATTGGTGCGCAGGCCGGCGGCGCGGTGTTTGAACTCGCGCTCCAGACCGATGAGGCCGCCGAGAATCGCCGCCAAAAACAAGCGCGTCAGCGAAATGCCGACGGGCGCCTTGGTCATTTCCCAGTGCAGCAAATCGACGAAATGTTGCCAGTTCATGGAGTGGTCCGCCCGCATGAAGCGGGCTACAGATGGCCGGATTTTATCACCGGCGATACGGGCTGCCGCGTTAACCCGGCTGATTACCGCGCGCGATAAAGCACGACCGGCGCTTGCCCCGTAGTGTGAAACACAACCAGCACGGGCAGGTTGTGTGCCCGCGCTGCTTGCCACACGGCGTCGCCCTCCGAGGCGACGGCATAGTCGGCATACTGTGCGGGATCGGCGAGGGCGCGTTCCCACAAGCCCTCGGAGTCGGACGGCTGCTTCCACGCGCGATGATTGCCTTCGTTGATCACGCGCCTCAGCGGAACACCAGCGCGCTCCAGTGCGCCGACATGATCGCCAACGTACATGAGCAGCGTGGCGTCGGGCGGCAATTTCTGCAGCCAGAGGGCGAGTTGGGCTTCGAGCTGGTTCCGGCTCCGGTTGTTGACCTTGGGCTCTTGCAGCGACTGCGGCCCCGCGTACCAGACCGAGGCATAGCTCACGCTCACCACGGCGAACACCAGAGCCAGAACGGCAGCGCGCAGGCTGCGGTTCCAGCCATGGAATTGAATGGCGAGGTAGACGAGAATTGCCAGCGCAACGGCGAAGGCTGGGAGTAGTTGCAATCCGTAGCGAACGTTGTAGTGGCTGAACGGCCACCATGCGGGGACAAAGATCGGCACCCCGCCGTACGCCACCGAGAGGGCGTAGAAAGGCACCGGGACCAACAGAAACATCAGTGGGAGCCAGTTGCTGGCCATGGCTCCGATGCGGGTGCGAGAGCGATGGGTCACAACTGCGCCGGCGATGGCGGCGACGGCCAGGAGAATCCAGGTCCGCTGCAGCCACTGGTTTTCCGCGAGGTTGGTCTCGGCCGATTTCAGAAAGTACAGGCTGGCAAGTGCCAGATTTCCAGCGCCGGGGTGGCCGGGATTGCCGGGACCCTGCGTTTTGCGCTCGATTGCTTTGGCCGAGTAAGGACCGTTCTCAAACTCGAGTGGATTGCGATAGACGATTCCGTTGTAGGCAAGCCAGAGTGCAGGGCCAGCGGCGGCAAGCAAGACGAATTTCGCGAGCGCGAGGCGTGGAAAGCGAAGGCCGGAGAGTGGACCTCCAATCATGCCTGGCGGGAGGAAGTTGACAATCACGACGGTTCCCGCCATGGCTGCCGCCAGGAACCATCCGTCGTAGCGGGTCAGGCAAGCCGCCGCCAGACACGCGCCGCATTTCGTGAGGGCCGTTGCATCTCCCCGCATCGACTCCGCGAAATAGACGACTGCCCACAGGAAGAACGCCAGGTAGAGCGACTCGCCCATGGCGGTGGTCTGCATGTAAATCAGATTCGGATTCGCCGCGAAGACCAGCGCGGCGGCCCATGCGGCGATGCGGGCGGGACCGTCCGGTTCAAGGCCGCGGGAAAGAGTGCGGCGCACGAGCCGAAACATTCCGACGACGGCCAACACATAGGCAATGAGTGACGGAATCGAGCCGCCGACGCCGCGTTGCCACATTTGGTCGGAGAGCAGGAAAGGAACCATCAGCAGATGGGGCAGAGGCAGCCAGACGGTCCCGAGTTGCAGCAGGCCGGGAGTCTTTGAATCGAAGACACGGCGCGCGATGTTGATGTGGGCGATCGCGTCACCGTAGAGAAGTACTTCGCCGGCCTTGTAATAAAAGAGGAAAGCGAAGATCGAAACGCAGGTTGCCAGCCAGAGGAGTAGACGGACTTCGGAATCCCACGGTGAACTGGGCGGGGTTTTTATTGGCTTGGGCATCTGCGGTTGGATAGAGAGTGTTTCATAAAAGAGGGATTGCGCAAGTGGAGAGATTTGCCTCAGCGGCGAAAGCCGAACGCCGTTTGAGGCCTTATGGCACGGCTGAAGCCATGTCCTGCCCAAAGTTTGCCCTCCGCGCGGCGCAGCTTCGATCAGGCGGACTATTCGAGGTGCGTGAGTTCGCGAAAGACTTGAAAGCGGGCGTCGATTTCTTCGCGCGTGAGCGACTGCAGGCGCTCGGTGCCGAAACGCTCGACGGCGAACGATCCCATAACGCCGCCGTAAAACAGAGCGCGCTTCAGTACTTGGCGGGTCAATTCTTTTTGCGACGCCAGGTAGCCCATGAATCCACCGGCAAAGGAATCGCCCGCACCGGTGGGATCTTTCACTTCCTCGATCGGCAGCGCGGGAGCGCGAAAGGGATGACGACCGATGCCGAATGCGCCTTCGCGAAAGAAGATGGTCGCACCATATTCGCCGTGCTTGATGACCAGCGCTTCCGGACCCATGGCCATCACTTTCTGCGCTGCGCGGGGCAGATTGGTTTCGTTGGCCAGCATCTTCGCCTCAGTATCGTTGATAAGGAGGACGTTGACCAGCTTCAACGTTTCCTTGAGCTCTCCGGGCGTGCCTTTGATCCAGTAGTTCATGGTGTCGCAGCCGGTCAGGCGCACGCCCGTCATGTTGCGCCGCACGTTGGCCTGGAGCGTGGGCTGAATGTTCGCCAAAAAAAGGAATTCAGTGTCTTCGTACTCCTTCGGAATCTGGGGGTGAAAGGTCTCGAATACGTTCAGGTCGGTGAAGTTGGTCTTGGCCTCGTTGAGATTGTCGGTATAGGAACCGCCCCAGCGAAATGTTTTGCCCTTGGCACGCTCGATGCCGCGGGTGTCGATGGCGTGCTGGCGGAAAACATTCTCCTGTTCGGGACCGAAGTCTTCGCCCACGACGGCCACGACGCTCACCTTCGTAAAGTAGCTGGCGGCCAGAGAAAAATACGTGGCGGCGCCGCCGAGAATATTTTTCACGCTGCCCGAAGGCGAGGTGACGTCGTCGAATGCTACCGAACCGACTACGAGAATGCTCATGCTGCGGTTTCGCTCCTTGGATTGGGTTGATGATTGTAGATCAGTGATCAGTGGCTGGTGGTCAGTGATCAGAGTCTATCTGACAGTCTTTACGTACTTGCCAAGAATCAACTTCAGCTTTTTCTTTGTCGCCGGGGGAATTTTCTTGGAATCGGTCAGGATGGCGTGGGCCAAGGCCGATCCGCATTTGCATGATCGGTGGGGTGGCATAGCCGCTACCGTTGCACGGATAACTTTCGCGGCGTTCTCGGCGTTCTTGAGCAGCACGGCCAGGATCTGATCGACGGTCACGGAATCGTGATGGGGATGCCAGCAGTCGTAGTCCGTGACCATAGCAACGGTGACGTAGCAGAGTTCGGCCTCGCGGGCTAATTTTGCCTCCTGCAGATTGGTCATGCCGATGACGTCCATACCCAGGCCGCGATAGACGTTAGACTCGGCCTTAGTGGAAAACTGAGGACCCTCCATGCAGAGGTAAGTTCCACCATGCTTGCCGACGATGCCGACTTGTTTGCAGGCAGATTCGACCACGCCGGCCAGTTCTGCGCAGATGGGGTCGGCGAAAGCGATGTGCGCTACTACGCCGCTTCCGAAAAAAGTATCGACGCGATGGCGGGTGCGGTCGAAGAATTGATCGGGAATCACGAAGTCGAGCGGCTTGTGTTCTTCCTTCAACGAGCCGACAGCGGAGATGGAGACAATGCGCTCGACGCCGAGTTGCTTGAAGCCGTGAATGTTGGCACGAAAATTCAATTCGCTGGGCAGGATGCGATGGCCGCGCGCGTGGCGCGCCAGGAACGCGACTTTGCGGCCCTCAAGCGTGCCGCACACATAGGCATCGGACGGCGCGCCGAAGGGCGTCTTGAGCCGCACCTCTTTGACTCTGGTCAGTCCGGGCATGGAATACAGCCCGCTGCCGCCGATGATTCCGATTTCCGCCTGTGGCAATCGCCCCTCCAGAACGCGCCAACACACAATAGTCAAACTCGTGATTATACAGGACGACGACTGCGCCTCCGGGCCGACCGGCGACGGCGCTACAATCCGAAGATGAGGTTTTGCAGGACAGCCTGTGCAGTCGTTGTGCTGTGCAGTTTCGGATGGACGCAGGAGAAACCCGCGCCGCAGGCTGAGCGGAAATCGGTGACCGTTCCCGCCGCGCTCGATCACAATCGGGTTGTGATCGACGCGGATATTATGCTGCCTGACGGTTCAGCCCAGCGCGTGCACGCGTGGGTGGACAATGGCGACCCCGATCTCAACCTCTCCCGCCACCTGGCCACGTTGCTTGGACTGCCAGTGACGTGCGATGAGCACGAGTGCTCTTCGCCACCCCCGAAAGAGATTTCCGTTGGAGGAATGACCATTTCGCTGGCGGTGGCAAAGCAGGCGAAGATTCCGCTCAGGCCGGTGAATGCGGCTTCAGTCCTGGCCCCGGGCATGAACGTCGAGATCAACGTTCCATCGAGCATCCTTCGCCACTACGACGTGCTGATCGATTTTCCCGGGCACAAGTTTTCCATCGGCGCCGCGGGGACGATTCAGTTCCGCGGGTCAAGCGGCAAAGTGCAGCTCAATGCGGAGAACGGGCTAATCCAGGTGCCCAGCCAGATCGAGAACAAGAAATATAATCTCGCGCTCGATATCGGATCCAGCTTCAGCTTTCTTTCCGCAGAGCTGTTCGAGAAACTTGCGGCCGCGCACCCGGACTGGCCGCACATGACGGGCGCGGTGGGCCCGGCCAACATGTGGGGACTCGAAGACGAAACGAAGTGGAAGCTCATGCGGCTGGATCGCGTGCAGTATGGGCCGCTCTTTCTGGCCAACGTTGCGGCGACGGAGTTGCCTGGCGCCTGGATGGATTTCTTTGGCAAACGCACGGGGACTGCGACTGCCGGGATTCTCGGTGTGAACGCCTTGCTCAACTATCGTGTGGGCCTCGACTACGCGCATTCGACCGCCTACTTCGAGTTCGGTCGCATGTTCAACTTTCCTGACTTTGATGTGATCGGGCTGATTTTGCGGCCGGAGGACGATGGACGATTCACGATTCTCGGGGTCGCGGATTTTGAAGGTAAGCCGTCGGTGCCATTGGGAGCGGACGGGGTTGAGGCTGGCGATCGGCTGATCGCGGTCGACGACATTCCAGTTCGGGGGTCGACCATGGGCCAGGTATGGGCGATGCTGGGAGGAACGGCAGGGCAGGAGCGCAGACTGACGATTGAGCACGGGGGAAAACAATTCGCCGTGGCCGCGCAGGTGCAACACTTCCTGGGGGAACTTCCCGACGAATCGCGAGGCAAGAAAAAGAAATAGCCTTACGTCTCTCGGTTCAGAGCTCTACTTCGCGGCCGTCGGCGCGGCGAACACTTCCCTTTCCAGCGTTGCTGTGGTTGCTGAGTCGAGGCCTTCGCTCACGAAAACGGTGTCGCCTTGCTCCTCAATCACTACTGCGCCCTCGTCGGTTGTCCAGGCGCGGCGGCCTTTCAGTTCGGCGGGCTCGGAATTTTGCGCGGCATTCTCTGCCGCAGTTTCGCCAACCTGTTCCACTTTCTTGTAGCGCTGCTTCAGCGACTGGGCATAGATGGCGGCGAACTCGGCGGCCTTGTCGGCGTTCGACCAGCGCGATACGTAGAGCAGTCCGAGAGTCGCGGTGGTGCTTGAGGCGGGATCCGCTTTGGACTTCGCCGCATAATAATATCCGCCGCGCCATTCCGGATAGAGGCGCTTCGACGACGGCTTCCCCGCATACTGCTCGATCAGCACGGCCACGTCGAACTCGCCCATCGCGCCGATATCGAACTTCTGGTAGTCCTTGAAATCGTGTTTAAAATCGGGCACGCGCATGGGCTCGATCTTCTCGCCCGACAAATACGTTTCCGGCTGCATGATTTGCCGGGTGGTGTGCGGAGGATTTTGCAAGACCCCGGCAAACGCCTTCTCTTTGCCACCCTTCTGCATCAACGCGATGACGAACTGCATGCCGTAGCTGTAGGGAAATGTTAGCGACTCTTTCATGAAAATTGGGGCTTCGTTGAACACTTTCGTGCCGGGCGTAGCGGTCAGCGTCTCCTCTTCCATTTCGTTGACGAGTTCCGGCGACGTGGTGATCGAGTGGCCGGTGGGCGCAATCGCATACTGGAACATCATGGCCTGGGCCTGACCTTCGATCACGGCCTCGCGGGCGTTGTCGATCTCGTCGTTTTCAATGTCAGTGGGGGTTGGGTCTCTGCGAATCTCGGCGAGATCCTTTTCGCCTTTCTTCATCCACTTCTCGAGACCGAACGACTGATCCTGCAGGGCATGGATGAGTTCGTGAGCCATGACCGGCTCCTGCTCTTCCATCGGCACCCAGTCGAGCAGATTCACCGTTCTGGTTTTCGGGTCGTAGTAGCCGGCTATTTCTTCGCGGAGCAGAGCGACGAGAAATGTCTGCAGATTGAAATCCTGAGGGAGTAGGCCGAATTTCTTGAGTACGAGTTCCGAGCGGCGCAGGCGCTTGGTGTCTTCGTCGTCGAGATGTTTGGTGAGATAGGAAACAACTTCGTCGCGGCTGGTCAGCTTGCGTTTCACTTCGCGCTTGATGGGTAGGCCGCTCTGCTTGCTGTCGAAATCGAGAATCTCGTCGACGGAGTGGAAAAGTTCCTCGGCCTGGCGCGGAGTGATCTTGACTTCGTCTTTCTCTGGTGCAGGCTTGCTCTGATCTTGTGGGGGCTGATTCTGTGTGGGCTGATCTTGTGTGGGGCGGACACTCTGGTCCGCCGGCTTCTGATCCTGCTGGTTTTGGCCCTGCTGCCCCTGAGCCGGACTCTGCGCAGCTCGATCTTGGCCCTGCAGCAGGAGCGCACCGCTCGGCAGCGCGAGCAGCACAACCGCGAAAAAGAACCAAAGAATCCCTGCGCAACGCCCTTTAACTTTATTCATGGAGATTCAGTTTATACGTTTCCCTATACTTTTCCCCGGGGACAAGAAAAATGACTGCCACCGAACCCGTCAATCTCTGGAGTTCGACCGCGCATGCACAGGACTATCTGGAGCGCGCGGACTCGATTTCTCATCGTAACGAAGGCGAGGCGGCGCTGCTGGAATTCATTCCGCAGGGCACGCGTCGCGTACTGGATCTGGGCACCGGGGATGGGCATTTGCTGGCGCTGGTTCGCGACGAGTTGGTGCGGCGGAAGGAGCCTGGCAGCGAGGGCGTAGCCGTGGATTTCTCTCCGGCCATGCTCGAGGCGGCGCGCAAACGCTTTGCGGGGGACGCTTCCGTGAGCGTGATCGCGCACAACATGGATGAGCCGTTGCCCACTCTGGGTAAGTTCGACGCCGTAATCTCGTGTTTCGCGATTCATCATCTGGTGCACGAGCGTAAGCGGGCGCTGTATGCGGAGATTTATGGACTGCTAAATCCGGGCGGCGTTTTCTGCAATCTCGAGCACGTGGCGTCGCCTACGCCCCGGCTGCATGAGGAATTCCTGCGTGGGATCGGATTTACGGTTGAGACCGAGGATCCGTCGAACAAATTGCTGGATGTTGAGACCCAGCTTGAGTGGTTACGCGAGATTGGGTTTGTGGATGTGGATTGTCATTGGAAGTGGCGGGAGTTGGCGTTGCTGGCGGGACGGACGGGCGTAGCTCTCTTCGGGAAATGTCATCCTGAGCGGAGAATCACCTTCGCGAAAGCGAAGGTGATTCGGAGTCGAAGTACCCCTCGCACTGTAGCGGTTACCGCTGGTCTCATCGGGGAGTTTCTCACGTTGCTCTTGGGCAAAAACGCGGGGCACCGAGAGAACACCTTCCAGCATCGGTGAAACGATTCGCCGATAGGGGTCCTTCGACTGCGTGTGCCGACTCGCCTTCGGCGAATCGGCATACTTCGCTCAGGATGACAGTGCGGTGATTGGACACGCGTCGCCACCCACTCGCCTGCTTCCTGCGTTCCGAACGGGCCGCCGATATCTTGCGTGGTTTTTTTCTGGCGGACGGCTTCGAGCACGGTAGTTTCGATCTTCGCCGACTCGTTCGAAAATCCCAAATGCGCGAGCATCATCGCGGCGGTCAGGATCGCACCGAACGGGATTCGCCATGTTCTTCCCGGCGATCGGCGGGGCGGAGCCGTGGACGGGTTCGAACATTGCTCGTCTTGCCGGGATGGATGTTGCCGCTGGCGGCCATGCCCAGGCCGCCCTGCAGGCCCGCGGCGAGGTCGGTGATGATGTCGCCGAACATATTGTTCGTGACGATGACGTCGAACTGGCGCGGATCGCGGACCATCTGCATGCAGAGCGCGTCGACGTACATGTGCTGCGCGGTGATTTGCGGGTACTCGCCGCTGACTTCTTTGAACACGCGTTGCCACAGACCGCCGGCGTGGGTCATGGCGTTCGACTTGTCGCACATCAGGACTTTGTTACGCGGTGAGCCGTCGAGTTTGGTGTGGCGTTCGCAATATTGGAAGGCGTAGCGGATGATGCGCTCGACGCCTTTGCGCGTGTTGATGTCTTCCTGGATGGCGATCTCGTCGGGCGTGCCTTGCTTGAAAACGCCGCCGGCATCAGTGTAGACGCCCTCCGTATTTTCGCGGAGGACGACGAAGTCCACGTCTTTGGGCTCGATTCCTTTGAGCGGGCAGAGTGCCGCATCGAGCAGGCGGACCGGACGCACGTTGGCGTAGAGATCCATTTGGAAGCGCATGCCCAGCAGAATTTCTTTGGCGTGAATGTTGGTCTTGACTCGCGGATCGCCGAATGCGCCGACCAGAATCGCGTCGAAATCGCGAGCGAGCATGGCGAAGCCGTCGGCGGGAACCGTAACTCCGTCGCGCAGGTAACGATCGGCGCCCCAGTCGAAATCGGTGAGTTCAACGTCGGCGCCCGAGGCCTGGATGACCTTTACCGCCTGCGGAATGACTTCCTGGCCGATGCCGTCGCCGGGGATGACGGCGATGCGCTTGCGGGTTGGCTTGGCTGAGTCCACGGCAGGAACGTTAACACAATCGTTATAATCGAACTACCGGTATGGGGCAGACAGCACTCCAGGTTCATGGCGAGGGATTGGGCGCGAGGGTCGTTGGCGAGTATAGAGCCGGCGAATATCGCGGCGCGACCACGGCGGCGAGCTTCGGCGATCCCCAGGCGGAGCTTGCGGTTTTGCGCAGCGGTTGTGGCGTTTACGACCTTGGATTCCGGGCCAAGATTTCGCTCACGGGCGGCGACCGCGTGCGCTGGCTGAACGGGATGGTCACCAACAACATTCGCGATCTGGCCGTGGGGCGCGGCGTGTACGCGTTTCTGTTGAATCCGCAGGGGCATATTCTCGGGGATCTTTATGCTTACAATTGCGGCGAGTCCATCACGGTTGACACCGACTGCGGCCAGTTGGAAAAGATTTTGGCGACGTTTGACCACTACATCATCATGGACGACGTGGAAGTCACGAATCTCAGTGAGCAACTGACGGCGCTGGGGATTTCGGGGCCGAACGCAGCCTCGGTGCTGGCGGCAGCGGGATTCACGATTCCGGAGATGCAGCCCTTGCAGGTGCTATCCGCGGTGTGGCACGGGACGGACTGCTCGCTCGTTCGGGGCGAAGATGAGAAGCAATATGTCGTATGAGATATGGACCGCGCCGTGCGCGCGTGAGGGCTCTGGGCACGCTCTGCTGGCCGCGGGAGCCACGCCGGTGGGTTCGGAGGCGCTCGAGTTGCAAAGAATCGTCTCAGGCGTCCCTACGTACGGCGTGGATATCCGCGAACGCGACCTTCCGCAGGAGACCGAGCAGGCGCGCGCGTTGAACTTCAACAAGGGCTGTTATGTCGGACAGGAAATTGTCGAGCGCATTCGTTCGCGCGGAGCGGTGCACCGCAAGTTCACGGGATTTGTAGCCGAGGGCGCGGCGCAGATCGCCGCTGGCATGAAGATTGTCGCGGGGGATAAGGAAGTTGGAGAAATCACCAGTTCTGCGTTGTTGAGATTCGCGGGAAGAACTGTAGCTCTAGGCTACATTCGGCGCGAAGTGGGAGTACCGGGGCGCGAAGTTACGATCGGGACGACGCGGGCGGTGGCGGCTTCCCTGCCCTTCGACGACGCGGCGCTTTTGGCGGAGGCGTCTCTCGCGGAGCATCGAGCGTAAAAAAGCTTTTAACCGCAGAGATCGCGAAGGATTCGCGGAGAACGCAGAGAGAGGCATTCGAGGAAGAGGATTATGGCTGAGAAGAAGCACGAGCAATCTGGCTTTAAGGTGACGGACCGGCGGCTGTTCACGTCGGAGGGCGAACTGCGCAGCGATGCGCTGGAGGAGGTTGAGGCGCCGAAGGTTGAAGCGCCGAAGGCGGTAGCGCCTGCACAGGTGGCAGCGCCGCAAGAAGTCGCATCGACGTCGGTGCCTGCGTCGGCGTCAACAGCGGCGCCAGTTGCCGGAGAGACTCCAGATCGCGAGATGCCGATCCCACCTACCAGCGCGGAGCAGGAGGCCCAGGCGGCGGCTTACCGGCAGTCGGCGAAGGAACTCGATTCGCAGGTCGAGCTTAGCGGACACTCGGTCAAAGATTTCGAGATGACATTTGAGCGCTTCCTGGCCTCGCTCTACATGACGGCGATGATGCAACTAGGCTTGATGCGGCAACAAGGCGAACAACCGCGGATCGACATTATCGGCGCGCGCCAGACCATCGACACGCTCAGTCTGATCGGCGAAAAAACCAAGAATAATCTCACGCCGACGGAAGAGAATTTCTTGCAGAACAGTCTCTATGAGCTGCGCATGGCGTACGTTGAAGTGACCAACGCTCTGGCGCGGCCGCCGCAGCCCGGACCCACCGCCGGCACCGGAACTCGAGGAAGATGAAAGCGACCCTGACCGTTCTAGGCAGTGGCACCTCGATGGGCGTACCCACGCTGGGATGCGATTGCGCCGTTTGCCACTCCACCGATCCGCATGACCGGCGCACGCGACCCTCGATCATGATCGAGTACGACGGCAAAGTCGTGCTCATCGACACGACTCCGGATTTCTACACGCAGGCCATCCGCGAGAATATTACGCGGGTCGATGCGGTGCTCTACACCCACACCCACGCCGACCACATTCTAGGCATCGACGATCTGCGGCCCTTGAGCTACAAGCACAAGCCGAATAAGCTGCCGCTCTATACTCGGCCCGACTCGGCGGCATTTCTGCGCAAGATGTTCAGTTACATTTTTGATGCCGACTACAAATTCGGCGGCCTGCCGCTGCTGGAATTGAAACCCATCGACGGACCGGTCGATATTCTTGGCGCGCGCTTCGAGCCGGTGGTATTGGTTCACGGCGAAACTCAGATCAACGGCTACCGCTTCGGTTCGGCGGCGTATCTTACGGACCACAGCGAGATTCCGGAGTCGTCGTTGCATCAGCTGGAAAAACTGGACATTCTTTTTCTGGACGCGCTGCGCCACAAACCGCATCCCACCCACTCGACGGTGAAGAATTCGATGGCCATTGTGGACCGTCTAAAACCCAAGCGTGCCTTCTTCACACACATCTGTCACGATCTGGCGCACGAGGCCACCAACGCGACTCTGCCGCGCCATGTGCGGCTGGCGCATGACGGGATGAAACTGGAGTTTGAAATTTAGCGGAAATTGTTGATTGTCGATTGTTGATTGCTGATTGAACGGCAACCCCCGTCAGTCCGACGACAGCAGGAGGGTTTCAATCAAACGATCAGAAATCAACAATCAACATTGGTCCGGCTACCTCACGATCCACAAATCGCAAACCCCTATGCAGGTCTTCCACAAACTCGACGACGTTCCCTCCGGCTTTGGGCCGGCGCTGGTCAGCGTGGGGAATTTTGACGGCGTTCACCGGGCGCATGCGCATGTGCTGAAGGAAATTGTTTCGCGGGCGCGGGCGAGTGGGGGCAAGTCGGTCGCGGTTACGTTCGAGCCTCATCCGGCGCGCATTCTGCGGCCGGAATCCGGATTGAAACTGCTCACCCCTACTCCCGAGAAACTGCGCCGGCTCGAAAGCACGGGAGTTGACGCCGTGTTGCTGCTGCCCTTCGGGCGCGATCTTTCGCTTATGACGCCGCGGCAGTTTGCGGAACGCATTCTGAAGAGAAAACTGCACGCGCGCGAAGTTCACGAAGGCTACAACTTTCGCTTCGGGCATAAAGCTGCGGGCGACATGAATCTGCTGGCCGAGTTCGGGCGCGAGATGGGATTCGAGGTCAAGGTTTATCCGGAAATGAAGCTGCGCGGCGAGAGGGTCTCCAGCAGCCAGATTCGCAGGCTCATCAAAGATGGAAGAGTGAGCCGAGCCCGGCATCTGCTGGCGCGTCCGTTCGGCATTCTGGGAACTCCAGGACGCGGACGCGGTTACGGCTCGAAATACACAGTTCCCACGATCAACCTGGCGCGCTACGAAGAACTCGTGCCCCAGGACGGCGTTTACGTTACGTGGACACGGGTGGGAACGGAGCGGTTTGATTCGGTCACGAATGTGGGCAATCGTCCAACGTTTGGAGCAGAGTTATTTGCGATCGAAACGCATCTTCTGAATTTCCATCCCATTGAACTGACGCCAGAAACCGAAGTTGAAATATGTTTTCTGGAGCGGCTGCGGGATGAGATTAAATTTCCCTCGGTTGACGCGTTGCGCGAGCAGATAGGCCGCGATGTGAAGAAGGCGCGGCGATATTTTCATCTATTGCGAAGATCCGTGGCTGCCGGCTGAGGCCGTTGAAAGGCCTTCGTCGTCGGTCGTCGGTCCTTGTCGGTTACGGTCGCCGGGTCACAGGCTCTGGCCAACGGCTGATGTCCGACGGCGTTCCTTTTCAGTGAGGCAGGTAGCCGAACTCCATCGGCAGTTTGCCATCGACATGAATCACGTTCACGCTGTTGTCGATGGAATGGACCTCGATCAGTCCCACGGCGCCGGGTTCGGTCTGCACCTCTTTGAGAACGTCGGCATCGGTATCGACGAACAGGATGGAATCCTTGTGCGCCGTCACAAAATTCTTCCACTCGGCGGCCGACATCTTGTTCAGGCGCTCCAGAGTTTCGTCTTCGCCGGCGGAGTCCTTGTGGAGTACCAGGACAATGTTCTTGCCGTCAGGCCACTTTTTCACTTCCCCGCGAATAATCTTGACCAGGTGAGCGGAGGTGACGTTTTCGACTGCGTTCTCCTTGTTGACGATCACAGCCGTGTGATGAGCGAAACAAGGCGTAAGGCATGCGGCAAGAAACGTGAGCACGTAAATGGCAGAGCGGACTCTCATGAACGCTGACCTCAAAATCGGTTTCCGGGGGATAAACAAAGCCTAGCGGACTGCCCCCGGGCCTGTTGTCAAAAAGATGTAAACCGGCGCACGGAAGTAACCGGCGGTAACGGGCGGGATTGGCGGCTATTTCCCGAAGCACAAGATTGACAATCCCGCTTCAGGCTTTACAATCCGCCAGACTTCTCTCACATCCCTCATGGCGATCGGTCCCCTAGAACTCATCCGGCAGGCGACGCCCGGACAGCGGCGCACTTTGCTGGCAGCGTCCATGGGCTGGGCCCTCGACGCATTCGATGCCATGCTCTACTCGCTGGTATTGGCTCTGCTCATGCGCGACCTGGGCATGAGCAAGACGCTGGCCGGGTCGTTGGGCACGCTGACTCTGCTGGCCTCGGGCGTGGGCGGCGTGCTCTTCGGATTCCTCGCTGACCGCATGGGGCGCAAGCAGGCGCTCATGGCCAGCATTCTCACGTATTCGGTGTGCTCGTTTGCCTCGGGGCTCGCCACCAGCATTGCGATGCTGGCCGTGGCGCGATTTGTTTTGGGATTAGGCATGGGCGGTGAGTGGAACACCGGGGCGACGCTCGTCGCCGAGAGTTGGCCGACGGAATTTCGCGCCAAAGCAATTTCGATCGTGCAAAGTTCATGGGCGCTCGGCTTTGCGGCGGCGGCGCTGGTCGCCGGTCCGGTGGCACGGTTTTATGGCTGGAGGGCGGTGTTCTTTGTCGGGATGTTGCCAGCGATCGTCACTCTGTGGATTCAGCGGAAGGTGCCGGAATCGGAGATGTGGCGGGAACAGGCAGCGCCACGGGATGAGCAACTGATCGAGGGAACAAAATCCCCACTTCTCGCGAAGGGCGCGAGAAATGGGGCACCCGGATCGAATTTCTCGGTCATATTCCGCGCGCCCTATGTGAAGCACACTTTCGCGCTGCTGCTGTTTAATTTCTTCGCAATGTTCGCGTGGTGGGGATTGTTTACCTGGCTTCCGCCGTATTTGTCTCTTCCGGTAGAGCAGGGCGGACGCGGGTTTGGGGTGATGGGCATGACCACTCTGATGGTCGTGCTCAATCTGTGCGGGATGTTCCCCGGCTATGCCAGTTTCGGCTGGGTGGCGGATCATCTGGGGCGACGCAAGGCATTCCTGATCTATACGTTACTGGCGGCTCTTCTGATTCCCCTTTATGCTGCGGCGCGATCACAGAGCGTGCTGCTTGTGCTCGGCACTCTGGTCGCGTTTTTCGGCACGGGGATCTTCTCCGGTTCCGGTATTATGGGCAGCGAAATCTTTCCGACGGCCGTGCGGGCACGAGCTCTGGGTTTTACCTACAACGGAGCGCGCACCCTGAGCTCCGTCGCCCCTCTCGTGATCGGACGCGTGGGGCAGACCAAGGGATTGAGCTGGGCGTTTTATTTGTGCGCGGCTGGATATCTTCTGGCGGCGCTGATGACAACGCAGTTGCCGGAAACGAAGGGAAAACGGCTGGAGTAAATGCGTTGACCTTAGTCCACTGAGATTGGATAAACCATTTTCTTGTGAAAGAACGAGTTCTCGTCGCCGGCAAGAAACCGGGTAAGGACATCCGGTCCCTCGAGCAGCACGACGAGCGCTTCCCGCGTGGCGGCAGGAACCTCGAAGATCAGGGTGGTTTGAAATCCGTCTCCCGCCACGAGGCGCTTGGCCAGATTTTCTTGAGGCCCGGCCTGTTTCTCGAATTCACGCTGCGCGCCGGCTGAAGTGGTCACAGCCTCACCCGCCGCGAGAACCAAGTTGACACGGGGCTGAGAAGGCTGAAACGTGGCTCGCCGCGCGCGATTGGTGACACGGAGACTGACCGCGACCAGCTTTGTGCCACCGGACCCGTTGGGATTGGCCAGGGAGCGCGCGCCGGTCACGGTCGCGCACCAGTCATCGAAACATTTGTCGGTGCCGAGCGTGAGCCGCCGTGTTTCGCTGCTTAGCGAGAACCCAACCAGACTGGCCCCATAAGCGCTAAAGCAAACCAATATTGCGATGGCAAGGGACCGAACCTGGCGGCGACGCAACTTGCGGTAGGCAAGCAGCGCGATCAGGATTGCGGTGGTCAGGAGAAGTAGAAAGAACAGCAGGTTGCCCACGTCGTTGACCGCCTGAATCTGCATCGGAAGTCTCTCCATCCCCCAGGATTTCTGAGGAAGAGTACTTTATATCACAAACCACAAGACTATTCAATGGGCTCGACGAACACGGATTCGCCGGACTCAGAATCCCTCCGACGCGGTAACTGCACAATCACGATTGCAGACAGTACCAGCACGATGCCCAACGTCTGGTAGGGCCGCAAGCCTTCCCCCAGCAACGCCGCGGCAAGGAGGATCGAGAATACCGGCTCGAGGCAGCTGGCGATGATGGCGCGCGTGGGTTCGAGATATTGAAGACCGAGGAAGTACAGCGAGAACGATCCGAGCACCGAGATCATGGAGAAGACGAATAGGAATCCCCATTGTGGGGGCGTGTACTGCGCGGCCAGAATTTTCCACGGAGGATTTATGAAGAGCCAGAACACGGAGGCAGAAATCAGGGTCCAGACGAGGACACGCCAGCGGTCGTAGCGGGCCAGGATGCGATGTCCACCGACGTTGTAAAACGCGAATGAAAACGAGGCCAGCAGGGCGGCGATGAAACCGTAAGAACCGAGGTGAAGAGTGGAGGAGGACTTTGAGCCGACGATGCCGATCGTCAATGCGATGCCGGCAATGGCGAGCCCTACAGCGGCAACTTTTTGCAGGGAAAGTTTTTGCTGTCCCCGCGCAACTACATAGACCAGCACCCAGACCGGCGCGGTGTATTGCACGATGATGGCGATGGCCACGCTCGTTCGCTGAATGGCGACATAGTAAAAATAGTTCGACGCGGCCACGCCCAGAATGCCGAGCAGGAGGCATTGGATGAGATCGGGAGTGGGGAGCTTAATACGCTGCCATCCGCGGCCCCCGACCAGAATCGGAAGCAATACAAGTAGCGAGAACGACGTTCGCGTTTGCGAAAGGATCAGCGGGTCGATGGGGGGCAGCACCTCTCCGCTCAGGGCCAGCTTGCCGGTGAAGATGGCACGGCCCAGCGCGGCCGAGACTCCCCAAAGAAACGCGGCGGACGCGATGAAGAAATATCCGCGCAGTGGATGAGCGGCGCTTCGAGTGAAGTTGTGCGAATTCAGGATTCAGTCACCGAATCCGATGATGGAGCGGGATCGAGTAACTGGTCAAGAAGTGTGGGATCAAAACCGACAACGACCTTGTGGACGCCGCCGGGAAAATCGCTCTGAACGTCATTTTGAAAACCGCTGTCGGCGTCGCGGTGAATGCTGGCGGAAAAGATAACCAGGGTAGGAGTTTCGCGGCTGCCGTATTCCTCGGTCATCTGCCGGCGGGCGTCGGAGTTGGCGCTGATGTCGCGTTCTTCGAAGGCGATCTCCTTGGCTTCAAGGAAACATTTCATCAGCTCGCAGGAGAGGCAGCCGGGTTGAGTGAAAAAAACGATTCGGGAAGTCATGAATCTCGTGGCCATGGAACGAATCTCGGTTCTTGCGGCCTATCGCCTAGGCTTCAATGTATTCGATTTCGGCCGTGATCTTCGCGGTTTTTTCCAGCATGGCCGAGACCGAGCAATATTTTTCTTTGGACAGGCGCACGGCGTCTTCCATGGCCTTGCGAGACACTTTACCACCGACGCGGTAGACCAGTTTGATTTCCGTGTAGACCGCGGGATATCCCGTGGCACGCTCACCTTTGGCGCTGACTTCAAGGCTGGCGAACGGCTCGCGCTTCTTGCGCAGAATACCGACGACATCCGAGGCCGTGCATCCGCAGAGGGCGATCAGCACAAGTTCCATCGGTGTGCCGGCGGTCTTCTCCGAAGCCGTGTCCATGACGACGGCGTGGCGCGAACTAGCCTCGCCAATGTAGCGTTCGTGGTCGGTCCATAACACTTTGGCTGAAATCATGAAGCCTTCTTGTCAGGAATTGTTGATTTCTGATTGTTGATTGCTGATTGAACATTTTTCTTCGCAGTGGTTCTGGAGGCATTGAAGATCGCGACCAATTGATTCGCCTCAGACTTCAGTTCTGTCAATTTGGTCCCTTTGACAAGTCCCGCGTCGACAAGTAGCTCCAGCCAGAAAGCGGATTCGTCGGCTTCCTCAATCACGATCGCAAGCTTCGATAAGAATTCCGGCCGTGAGCGCGCCCGGCAGACGGCCCTGTAGTTTGCGGCCACCGACATTCCCGAACGCAAGAGCTGATGACCGATGATCTTTGCTTCTAGACCGGGAGGCAGGGAGCGAATGACCCGGATTATACGCAGCGCAAACTGCTTAGTGTGTTCCTTGAGGGCATCAGCCTGGTGTTCCATCTTCGGTCTCCAATCAGCAATCAGAAATCAACAATCAACAATGTTCCCTCTATACCTGTTTGTGACGGAATGTCACATGCTCCCTATCTCCGGTTATCTGTGCTGGGCTCAGGGTGAATCAAAACTCGAAACAACTCCGGGGCATCCTGTTTGAAGCGAATTTCCAATTCCGTCTGAATATCGTGGACGCGCGCCAGCGAAAGATCGTCCGGAAGAGTGCAATGACAGGAAATGTACATGCGGCCGCGCACCCGCTTGATGACGAATTCGTGAATATCGAGGACTTCGGGAAAATGCGAGGCCACGATTTTGAGGCGCTTCTCCAGTTCGGCGTCGCTAACCACTTCTTCCGGCCTCTCGATCGTCGCGGGTTCGCTCTCAATGTGGGTAAGGATGTCGGCAATTTCAGGGACGTCCTGGCGCATCTCGGCCTCGAGTTCGGTGACCTGATCGTGGGCGTCTTTGAGCGTCATGCGCTCGTCGAGTTCGACGTGCTGTTCGACGTGCAGACGGCCAGCGAAATCCTGCACGCTGATGTCGTGCACGTTGAGATTTTTCTGCGTAGCCACGGCACGAATGCGGTCGAAGATATTCTCCGAGCCTTGCGCGCGGGGCAAAGGCTGAACGGTTACGTCCGCGTCGGGAAGAACCCGGTGCACCGCTTCGGTCACTGCAGTAGCCAGTTGCCCTGAGCGCTGGAACGTAACGGTGCGCGCCAGTCCCACGGCAAGATCGGCAAAAAAACGATTTCCGGCGCGGCGAATGCGAATACGGTCGACTTCGAGAACTCCATCCACGCGCAAGACTGCGTCGTAGATCTGGGAACGTACCCCCGGCGGTGCGGCATCGAGCAGAGCGTCGATGGTGCGACGCGCCAGGCGCCAACTAACGGAGACCACAACTCCGGCGACAAACAAAGCCGCGATGGGGTCGGAATCGCGCAGCCAGTCAACGTGATAGGTGCGTCCGACCAAAACCAGCACCAGTCCAAACACGACCACGCCGGCGGACCAGATGTCGGTGGAAAAATGCAGCGCGTCGGCTTCCAGGGCCTGACTGTCATACTTGTTTGCGATTCGGCCGAGCACGCGCGATCGCCACCAGTCCAACCCCATGGAAAACAGCATCACGGCAAACGCCGCGAGGGAGGGCTCAATGTCGATCCTGCGAAAGAAGAGACGCAATGCCGCTTCGTAGATGATCCAGGCGCAGGTCAGCAGGAGCAAACCGGTTTCGACGAACGCGGAGAAATTTTCCACTTTGCCATGACCGTACTGGTGGTCGGCATCGGCGGGCTTGTCGGAGACTCCCACGGAGAAAAACGTGAGCAGAGAGGCGATTAAATCAAGACCGGAGTGAGCCGCCTCCGACAAAATACCCAGGCTCCCGGTGGTAACTCCAACCACGACCTTGAGGCTGGTGATGACAATCGCGGCCAGAACGGAAGTCCCCGCGGCCGAGCGCTTCTCGGCGCGCATCAAGTCCGACGGAGATATGGCGGGGCTTCCCGACATGGTGGCATTATCACCGCTGCGAGCACGATGCGCCAAGCAAAAGGAGCGCGTTGTGCTAGGATTTGTTGCTTGGCATTTTTCAATTTTCTGATGGACCAATCCTTGATTGACCAATCCTTGGAGGAAAAGCGTTATGCGTAAGAGTTGGCTGCTGTGTGTTCTGTTGGGAACTCTGGCCTGGGGACAAGCTGCGCCAGCGACGCCGCCACCTGCCAGCAGGGGCATCGTCGGTCCAACTCCGGGCAATATGGCAAGGCCACAAGCCGCGCCGCCACAACGGCCGCCTGCGGCGCCTCCGGATACGTCCGCTTCCGTTCCGGCCGATGCAGCCGTGATTACCATCGTCGGTGTGTGCCCCGCGCAACCCAAGACGGCCGCGGCCAAGGGAACGACGGCCAAGCCCGCGACCGCTGCAAAGACTCCGGCGGCGAAAACTCCGGCAGCCGATTGCAAGACAATCATCACCAAGGCCGAATTTGAAAAGCTGGCGAACGCACTGGCTCCGAACCTGACGCCGCAGTTGCGAAAGCAATTGGGCGGCGTGCTGCCACAACTGATCGCGATGACGTCCGCGGCCGAGAAAAAGGGGCTGGATAAAACTCCGGAGTTTAAACAAAAACTGAAGTTCGCCCGCATGCAGCTCCTGGCGCGCGAACTCGGCCAGAATCTTCAGAAGGAAGCGGCGAAGGTTCCCGAAGAGGAGATCGCCGCCTACTATAAAGAACATCCCGACACCTTCGAGCTTTTCAACCTGGACCGTTTGTACGTGCCACGCACCAAGCAGCCGGAGGCCGAGGGAAAGGAAGACAAAGACAAGAAGACAAGGACGCCAAGCTGACCGAAGAGCAGCAAAAAGCCAAGCAGGCCGAGGAGAAGGCCAAAGCCGATGCCGCGGAGCAGGCCATGACCCAACTGGCCGAGAGCCTGCGAGCCCGGGCCGCGGCGGGAGAGGATTTTGCGAAGTTGCAGAAGGAGGCTTTCGATGCCGCGGGCATGAAAATCGAGTCTCCGTCCGTGAATTTGCCGAAGGTGCGCCGAAGTGCGCTGCCCCCGGCACACGTCTCCGCGCTCGAACTGAAGGTGGGCGAGGTCTCGCAAGTCATCAGCGACAACGGCGGTCACTACATTTACAAGGTGAACAGCAAGGATCTGATGACTCTGGATCAGGCGAAAGACGAGATCCACAGCACGCTGACGAACCAGCGCGTCCGAGAAATGACGGAGAAGATGAATAATTCGTACCACGCGGAACCGAACGAGGCGTATTTCGGTCCGAGTGGGCCGGGAATGCAACCGCCGCCGCGGATGCAGAATCGCAGGAACGGGCCGCCGGGAAACATGATGCCGCGCAGCAGCAGCAGACTCCGCCGCCGGCGCAGGCTCCCGCACCCCAACCACCGGCTGCGAAACCGAACTGATGGCGAAACCTGTCGTTGTAGTAACCGGCGTTTCGGGCAACCTGGGTTCCAGGGTGTTGCCGCTGCTGGGGAGTTTTTCGGTCATTGGGGTGGACGTGAGTCCGCCCCAGACCGACTCCGAACTGCGGTTTGAAAGATTTGAGCGCCTGGACCTGGGCCAGGAATCGTCGACCCGTGCCATGTACGAGATGTTGCGCGACACGCATGCGTACGCGGTCGTGCATCTGGCGTTCGTGATCGATCCGGTGCGCACCGGAGTGCTGGATATCGAGCGCATGTGGCAGATCAATGTGGCGGGGACGGCGCGCGTGATGGAAGCCGTCACCGAAGCCAACCGCACCACGGACGACGGGGTCAAGCAATTCATTTTTCCCAGCAGCGTCTCGGCCTACGGACCGAATCTGCCCGCGCCGGCGACCGAAGATTCAGTACTGGCGGCGCACACCCTGCCCTACGCCATTCATAAGAAACAGTCGGATGAAGTTGTGCAGACGCGCTCCCATGCGCTGCGCGGCTGCAGCGTGTATATTTTGCGCCCGCACATTTTTGCCGGGGCCACCGTGGAGAATTATTTGATGGGAGCGTTTCGCGGCACTCCCAACGGAAAGAGCGCCCGGGCAGAAAAAATGCGCGCGCAGGGCAAGCGACTGCCCTGCATGTTGCCCCGCGGACCACAATACGTCGAGAACAAGATTCAGTTCATCCACGTGGACGACATGGCGCGGCTGATCCAGCACATCCTGCAGCGCGAACCGGAGACGCAACGGCTGACCGTGTTAAACGTCGCCGGCCGCGGGGAACCGCTGACTTTCGGACGGTGCGTTGAAATGGCGCAAGCCAAACTGCTGCGTGTTCCTGGAACTTGGGCGATGCGACAAGTGCTGAAATTCTTGTGGAAGCGGCAGATCTCGGCCATTCCTCCCGAGGCGATCCCCTACATGACCGGAGAGTACATCATGAATACCGATCGACTGCGCCGGTTCTTGGGTCCGGAGTACGAACACGTGACTCCGCTACACCATCGCCGACGCATTCGCGGATTCCTTCCGGCGCGATGCCGCCAGAGCGCCTAACTCGGGCCCTTCTTGGCGATGCCAATCTAGAAAACCGTCATTCCGAAGCCCCGCGTCCTCACCAGCGGGGCAAGGAATCTTGCGTATACGATTCGCGCCCCACGCCAGCCTCCCACCGCCCCGACAATTTGCCGTAGATGCGGGAATAAATTAGCGTGGAATCGGTTTACTTATGAAGGGAGCGGAAGAGAGCGTGCCTGCCGCCACATTTGAAGAACTGGCCATGCCGTTGTTTGACCAGCTCTACAACTTCGCGCGCTGGCTGACGCAGGACACGACCGAGGCGGAAGACCTGGTGCAGGAAACCTACACCAAGGCCCTGCGCGGATTTTCCTCGTTTCAGCCGGGCACGAATTTTCGCGCATGGATGTACCGCATCCTGCGGAATTCGTTCTTGAGTTCGCGCACCGGACTGAAGACCATGGTTGCCATCGACGAGGAAGCCGATGAGAAACTGCTGCCGGCCGAGAGCGCTACGCCGGAGACGATCTTGATCGAGCAGGCGAATCGCGAAATGGTGCAACAGGCGCTGGTTGATCTGCCGGTTCCCTTCCGCGAAATTCTGCTGCTGTGCGAGGTCGAGGAAATGTCGTACCAGGAGATTTCCGAAACCCTTGCCATCCCCATGGGCACGGTGATGTCGCGCCTGTCGCGCGCGCGCAAAGCGCTGCGCGTTTTGCTGCTGCAGAAACTGCAAGGAGGGGCGCATGGCGTGTGAGCAGATGGTGTCGAAGGAACAACTCGGCAGGCTCGATGCTTATCTCGATGGCGAACTCAGTCCCGCGGAAGCCAGCGCACTGGGAGCGCATCTACGGGGATGCGCGACCTGTGCCGCCGACGTGTTGGAACGCGTGCAGATGAAGCGATCGGTGCAACTGGCGGGCAAGCGTTATGTGGCCAGCGCAGATCTGAGAAGTAAGATTGCAAAGAACGTGGCTGCGAAACCGCGGCGCGAGGGCGGATGGGCGTGGAAGATTCTGGCCCTGCCCGCGTTGAGCCTGCTCGTACTTTCAGTCGCGGTAAATCTATACGTAAGCCATGAGAGTGGACGCCGGCAACGCCTTTACAGCGAACTAGCAGACCTGCATGTCGCCGCTTTGGCCAGCGCGACACCGGTCGACGTTGTCTCGACCGACCGGCATACAGTGAAGCCCTGGTTTCAGGGCAAGATCCCTTTCAGCTTCAATCTGCCCGAGTTACAGGGAACGGAGTTCACGCTCATCGGCGGGCGCGTCACTTATCTCGCACAGACGCCGGGGGCGCATTTGATCTACCAGATTCGCAAGCATGAGATTTCTGTTTTTATTTTTCAAAATCGCGGGGAAGAAACCGCGAGTCTGCCGTCAGGGCCAGTGCATGCACTCTCGTTCAACGTGGAGAATTGGACGCAGAATGACCTGCGGTATTTTGTAGCTGGGAGATGTCAGCGCGGAAGACATTCAATCCCTGAGCAAACTGCTGCAGGACGCGCACTAGTATTGGCCCCGGCAAAGGGCCTGGCTGCGCTCGGTGGATAGCGGGAGCGGCTGTCCCAACCTCTTTATCCTGAGCATTCTTCCTACTCGGTCGAGGTTGTTTCATTTTGGGAACGAACCCCTGACTTTTCGTTGAACTCACGGCTGATTCATGGTTAGCTTGGAGACGCTTCCCCTCCTATCGATCACTCGCACCGGCCAAGCTCGCACGGAAAAGCAGTTCAGGAGGTTCTTCATGGGGAACTTCTACACGGATGTGATTTCCAAAGATCCTCGTTTCAACTCGACCATTCGCATCGCCGATCCTTTGCTGCTGGAACCAATGACCCGTAAGTTAGTCCAGCAGATTCTCGATTCAGCCCAGCAGATGGGGATTGCAGTAATGATTTTCGAAACCTATCGCAGCCAGGCGCGCCAGCTGGAACTATTCAACAACGGAGCGACCAAGCTGCGCACGGTGGGAGTGCACCAGTATGGGCTGGCCTGCGACATTGTGCGCGTGGTAGGTGGCGAGCCGTCCTGGAAGGGCGACTTCTCGTTTCTGGGCGAATTGGCGCATAGCAGCGGGCTGATTTGGGGCGAAGATTGGGGCAATCCCAATATTCCGCATAGTTTCGTGGATAGCGTGCACGTGCAGCGCTGCACCGTGGCCCGGCAGGGGGCGCTTTTTGCGGGGACGTTCTATCCTGACGATAATTACAATCCCTACACTGATGACCAGCACGTTCTGTTTGCCTCGGCGCAAACACCGGCGAAACGGAAGTCGGTCGGATCCAGGGCCGGCAAGACGCGCTCGAAAAAAGACGCGGCGTGACGCATCTCGACTACGCTCTCGAGGGCTGAAGCCCGTATCCATCTGTGGTGCCTTTAGTGGCGCGGGAAGCGCCGCTCTTCCACGGTTGTTCTTGCCTCTGTCCGATTTTCGACCCTGCACCGAAGCGCCCGCGTGCATTAATATGTTCGCTGCGATATCCCCTGTGATATTTCCTGTGTTTGACCGACTCTCGCATTCTTCAAGGACACTCGACTCATGGCGCTAAACGGATCCTCCCGAACTGCAAGCTCACGCCGCTCCTTTCTGCAAACTACAGTCGCTACTGGAGCGGCCGCCGCTTTCTTTCCTGCGCTGGGAACGCCTGCGCTGGGGGCGGCTCGCGCCGGTGCCACAACGCGTGCTGATGGCGGAAACGCACCGAGCGCCGCAGCAGAGGTGAAACCGTTCGAGTTGGATGAGATCACGATTGCTCAATTGCAGGACGGCATGAAGTCCGGCAGATTCACCGCGAGGTCTCTCGTCGAGAAATACTCTGCGCGCATTGACGAGATCGATAAGCGCGGGCCGGCGGTGAACGCGATCATCCAAATGAATCCGGATGCGCTCGCCATTGCCGACGCGCTCGACCGGGAGCGCAAAGCCAAGGGACCGCGTGGGCCGCTACACGGCATCCCAGTGCTGATCAAGGACAACATCGACACGGCTGATGGCATGATGACGACTGCCGGATCGCTGGCGCTGTTCGGCTCGAAACCGCTGAAGGATTCTTCCGTGGCGCAGAAGCTGCGCGCGGCGGGAGCGGTGATTCTGGGTAAGACGAATCTCAGCGAGTGGGCAAATATTCGATCGAGTCACTCGACCAGCGGATGGAGCGGTCGCGGGGGGCTGACGAGGAATCCCTACGCGCTGGACCGGAATCCATGTGGGTCGAGTTCGGGGACGGGCGCGGGCATTTCGGCGAATCTGGCCGCTGTGGGCATTGGTACTGAAACCGATGGATCGATTGTTTGCCCGTCGTCGTCGAATGGGCTGGCGGGCATTAAGCCGACGGTGGGCCTGGTGAGCCGGGCGGGGATCATTCCGATTTCGCATAGTCAGGACGGCGCTGGGCCGATGTGCCGCACCGTGCGCGATGCGGCGATTCTTCTGGGCGCGCTGACCGGGGTCGATCCTGACGATGCCGCGACTGCCGCCAGCGCAGGCAAGTCGCAGACGGACTATGCACAATACTGCGATCCCAGCGGACTCAAGGGCGCACGCATCGGAGTGGCACGCAAGTATTTCGGGTTCAGTGATGCGGTTGACGCGCTCATGGAGCAGGCGCTCGATGTGATGAAAAAGCAAGGCGCGACGCTGGTCGATCCCGCGGACATTGCAACTCTGGGTAAGTTTGACGAGAGTGAATTGTTAGTCTTTATGTATGAACTGAAAGCCGATCTGAATGCTTATCTCTCGCGACTCGGCCCGGGCGCTCCGGTGCGAACCTTGAAGGAGATTATTGCGTTCAACGAGAGCAATCGACAGAAGGAAATGCCGTACTTTGGGCAGGACCTATTCTTGAAAGCGGAAGCGAAAGGGCCGCTGACTGAAAAAGAATATGTGGATGCGCTGGCGAAAAATCATCAGTTAGCGCGGACCGAGGGCATCGACGCATTGATGGACAAGTATCACCTTGATGCGATTGTGGCTCCCACCGGCGGTCCGGCATGGCTCACGGATTTAGTCAACGGAGACCACGTGGCTGGGGGCAGTTCGAATGCGGCAGCGGTCGCGGGATATCCCAACATCAATGTGACTGCTGGATTTCTGTCGGGCTTGCCCGTGGGGATTTCGTTCTTCGGGCGGGCGTGGAGCGAGCCAACCTTGATCAGGCTGGCCTATTCGTTTGAGCAGGCCAGCAAAGCTCGCCAGGCGCCGAAGTTTCTGCCCAGCATTGGATAAAAATACTGCGTGGACCAGGGCTTCCGTAACCTGCGAATTTACAGTTATTTACACGGTAATTTACTAGGATAAGGATTCAGGGGGTAGCTTATGCCGAAGCTCCGGTTCCCTGGATCAGCGTTTCTTATCGCGTTCAAACCCGTCCCAACTCACCCCGCGATCACGTGCCTGGCGATTCTGTGCCTGGCGTTTTGTAGCTATGCGCAGGCGCAAGATATCTACAAGCCTGAAACCGTCAGTGTCAGCAATCTGCCGACGCTGATGGCGCGGTCGCACGATCCTTCCGACGTGCTGCTGACCTCGCTCGATACCGTCCTGCACGATCGAGAAGTCTGCTGCGGGAAAGATTCTGCGCTGGAGGACAGTGCGCAAAGGGCGGACCCGGCTTCACTGCAGGATGTTGCCGCAAAGCTGCAAGGCCGTCATTTGCTGAGCGATGGGCGTCCGATTATGGTTACGGCGAATTGCATCGCGCCGGACGCGATCAACGCCAATTACCTGATCGAAACACTCCGACAAAAGCACGCCATGCTGCTGCTGTGGAAATCCCATCTCTATGTCTTGTATGGCGCGACCTATATGATGGATTTTGACCCGAGCAGCGGCGTCGTTTCCTACAATGTCCTCACACTTCTGCTGATGGATACTCGCTACTCCGATTCGCGGCGAATGGTCGAGTTTAACCGCGAAACCGAGGACTGGAGCAAGGTGCAGGGATTCTTCTGGATTACATCCGCGCCGCAGTAGTCCGCCCCGTCAGAACTCTAATCTTTCGAACTTTTGCCCAATCTTACTGATCTTTTCGCTCGTCTCATGTTAGCCTTGTTCGCAAGAGGGGGTAATAAATGACCAACCTGAACAAGGTAGTCACTTCCCTGCAGAACGAGTATGCCCGTCTCGAAAAAGAGATGGCAAGAGTAGGGAAGGCACTCGACGCACTCGGCCATGCTGGCGGAAAGAAGCTCAAGAAGACTGGACGTACCTTGAGCAAGGAAGCCCGCAAGCGGATTGCCGATGCGCAAAGACTACGCTGGGCGAAAGTGCGAAAAGCTGCCGCCAAGCTAGTCAAGCCGTAATATGTAGATGTAATTTCGCAAGCGCCGCAGACGGCCTCGTTCGTAACTTCTCTGTGATACAAGTATGAGATACGAGCGGGGCCTGAGCGGGGCCTAAGTGTCGGTATCTCGGTTAGGTCCAGCGGAACCACTTCAGGGCCAGTACGAAGGAAATTCCACCCCACAGGCACAGAATCAGCAGGCGCGACCACTGATGCAGGAGGGGCGTGCCCTGCAGAATACTGGCGCGCAGAGCGTCGTTGAGCGCGGTCAAAGGCAGAGCTTTGATCAGGGGATGGATGGCAGCGGGAAACCGTTCGTAGGAGAAGAAGACGCCCGAGAATATCCACATGGGCATCATCACCAGGTTGATGAGGCCGCTGATGCTTTCAATTTTCTGAGCGCGGCTGGCGGTGAGCAGGCCGACGCCGCCGAAGGTGAGCGATCCCAGGCCTCCGATCGCTGCGATCGAAAACACGGAACCGAGAACGCGCATGTGGAAGAAGAGCACGCCGAACACCAGCAGAAGGCCGATCTCGATGATCATAAGCAACAGGCGGCTGGTCATGATGGCCAGCAGGAAATCGCCGCGGCGCATGGGCGTACCGACATAACGCTTGAGCAGCTTGCGCTGGCGCATGTCGACGAGCGCGAAGCCAATACCCCACATGCCGGAGTTCATCAGGTTCATACCGAGCAGGCCGGGAATCAGGAAATCGATGTACCGCGAGCCTGGCTCCGAAGACGTGACTGTGGTTGTGGTGACTGTGTCCTTGCGGCCGGCAGCTGCTTGCAGCGCGTCGTTCACTTCTGACTTAGCCAGAACGCTTTCAGGGCGGGCGGGATCGTAGCGGTATTCGAATCCTCCGGTAGAATTCGGCTCGATCACGAGATCAAATTTTCCGAGGCGAAATCCGAGACGAGCTTCCTCGGCGCTCAACATCTGCATTTTGAACTGATCATGTTGCGGAGAACGAGCGAGTAGCGATTGCGCATCCTGGGAACCGGACCCTGCGACGATCGCTACGGAGACCGCGTCTCCCGGCTTGTTTCGGAAGGCGATGCCGAGGCCGAGCGCGAGCAGCAACGGGAAGACGAACACCCAGAAGACAACCTCAGGTTCGCGTTTGAGTTCGAGCAGGCGCGCGGCCAGCAGGTGGCGATAGCCCGCCCAGCGCCCGTTGTGGGGAGCAAGACTGGGCGGACGTGGGACCGATGCAATCGGAGTTTCGTGTGCGACGCTCATAGATTCGTTTCAGCGGCGCGTTTCAGCCGCGGATGTTTTTAGTCCCGGAGGGACGTTCGAAAATAGCCCGGCGTTTTCAACGCCGGGGCCATAACGACGCCGAACCGCGTCCCGGAGGGACGCCTGAAATCTCGGCAATGATCACTCGTTTCATTCGTGCCTCCGGAACCAGTTCCATATCCTCTCGCCACTTCCCGGCCCGCTCACCGGGTGGGATCGCGGTTTAGATCACGAATCGGCACCGGCGCGGACCGATTGCCGCCCGGCCTCCATCGGTTCAGGAACTCCAGCAGCACTTCCGGCGTCAGACCGCGGGCGTCTTCAAATTCACCGTTCTTCTGGCTGACGATGAGTTTGCCGTCGCTCTCGGCCACCGCCAGCGCTGGGATGCCTTTGTTCAGCGGAATCTCGTATTGCTGAACCAGGTCTGCGTTCTTGTGTTCGTCGGGGCCGAGATCGACGTGAACAACTTCATAATTAGCTAATGAGAATGGGCGCCAGATCGGGACGACGGAAGGCGAGATCGAGAACGTGGCAGTCGAAGCACCAGTTCGCTCCGAACACCAGCAACAGACGCTTGTGTTCTTGAGCCGCCTGAGCTTCAGCTTCGTCGATTTCGGCGTGGGCGTCGGCTTCAGCAGGGTAAATGTCCTTCTTCATGTCCGACGGCTGCTTCAAGTGCGGAGCATCGGTTCGCTCGACTGCGATGAGCCTCCACTGTCCGCCCTGCTGCTGCCAGGACTGATCGTCAGTGACATTGACGGTCTGGCCGTTGGGCAGTCCCGATTGCACTTCGGCGCGAAAGATGTAACTGATATGGCCGTGCCGAATCTCGTTGCGAACCACTTCCACTTTCATGCCGCGCGCCTTCAGTCCCAGCCAGAAATTCGCGTCCGCCTCGGCATCGCTCTTTACCACTCCCACGCTCACCAGCGCCGGAGGATCGGTACTGTAGAGTGCTTTCAAAGCGGCGGCGTCTCCGGCCAGGACAGCCGCTTTCCATTGTTCGAACGGGGCGAAAGCGGCGTCACCGCCCTGACTCCAACTGTAAGACGCCATCAGGATCAGCGCGATTGCCGCTGCGTGCTTGGTCGCTCGATTCATTGCTATCCCTTCCGGTTGTTGAGAACCGTAATTGAAGCTCATTCTTCCCGCAAATGCCGTCCCGTCAAATTCACAAATACATCTTCCAGACTTGCCTGTCGCGTGGTCAGATGGCGCAACTCGGTTCCCTGCTTGCCAATGGCATCGAGCAACGCGGGGATGGTGAGATGCGGCTGCTTCACATTCAAGGCGAACAGGCCACCGTCTTCGCGAACGGATTCTACGCTGGGCAACGCTTTCCAAACCTGTAAGGCCGCGCCGTCGGAGTTAGCGCTCACGGAAAACTCGACCACATGATGTCCGCCGAGGCGATCGATCAAATCGGCGGGTGAGCCCTCGGCAATGATCTGGCCGTGATCGACAATCGCGAGGCGATCGCAGAGGCGTTCGGCTTCGTCCATGTAGTGAGTGGTGAGCAGAACGGTACCGCCGTTGCTCTGGAAGGCGCGAATAATGTCCCAGAGCTGGCGGCGGCTCTGCGGATCGAGGCCCGTCGTGGGCTCGTCAAGGAACAGAATTTTCGGATTGCACACGAGAGCCGTCGCTACCGCCAGCCGTTGCCGCTGCCCGCCGGAAAGCTTGCCCACCCAGGAGTCGGCCTTCTCGGTGAGTTCGAGCTGCGCGAGCACTTCTTCGGACGAACGCGGTTCGCGGTAGAAGCTGGCGAACAGCTCAATGGTCTCGCGCACCGTAAGTTTTTCCGACAGGCGCGTCTCCTGCAGCGAGATGCCCAGCCACTCCCGCATTTCGCGTTCATCGTCCCGCCAGGACTTGCCAAGAATCTTCACCTCGCCGGAAGTGGGCGCGAGCAAACCTTCGAGGATTTCGATGGTCGTGGTCTTCCCCGCCCCGTTCGGTCCGAGCAATCCGAAGCACTCGCCGGTCTGGATCTCGAGATTCAGTCCGCGCACAGCCTCGACCTTGCCGTCGTAGGTTTTGCGCAGATCCCGGCACTGGATGGCGGTGGGCACGGCTGTATTCTAACGTACACGGGCAGGGTATATACTTCCTGCCAATTGCCCGCAGAGGCTGCGTGCCCGCCTCATCCCCCGCGTTGGCAAATTCTTTGGTTCTGGAGAATCTCCCATGACGTTCCGACGTTCTTTCCTCGTCCGCGGAGGCTTATTCGCGGCGCTTGTCGCCATGCTGTTTGCGGGCGCGACATTCGCCGCCGGTGCGACCGAGTACGTCGTTTACAACTTTCCCCACACCACGCTCCCCATCCTCGCAGGATGCAACCCGGTAGGAAATCTGCTCGCCGACAGCGAGGGCAACCTCTACGGTGCGGCCGGATGCGGAACCTTCAGCCAAGGAGTGATCTTTAAGCTGACGCGACCCGTGGCGCCCGTCACGGCTTGGACGGAGTCGGTGCTTTATAACTTCGCGGGCGGGAGCGATGGCGACGCTCCAAATGGCGGCCTCGTCTCCGACTCTGCTGGAAATCTTTACGGCACCACGCAGGCGGGCGGAACTTCCGGTGACGGAACGGTGTTCGAGCTGAGTCCTCCGGCAGCTGGCTTAACCGACTGGACGGAAACGGTACTCTACAGCTTCGCAGGAGGAACCACCGACGGCAAGAATCCTCTGGCGGGAGTAGTCTTCGATAAGTCCGGGAACCTCTACGGAGTAACTGGTCAAGGCGGTACGGTCGATGAGGCCCTGTGCCGGACAGGTTGCGGCACTGTATTTCAATTGATCCCGCCGGTCAGTGAAGGTGGGCCGTGGACGGAGAACGTTCTCCACTTCTTCACAGGCACACAGGGCGTCGGTCCGAGAGGAGTTCCCGTGCTCGACGCGAAGGGCAACGTTTACGGTGCGGCAGAGGGCGGCGGTAAAGCCGGCGACGGATTGATCTTCAGACTTACGCCTCCGGCCGAGGGGCTCACCGCATGGGCGTTCAAGGTGCTCTATGCCTTCGGAGGATCACCCGACGGCATCAGCCCCTGGGGAGGACTAGTTCTTCACGGCAAGGGTCTGCTCTACGGCACCACCAACAGCGGCGGGCCGAACGCATTCGGAACCGTTTTTCAGTTGGCGCCTCCCACGGTGGCTGGCGACGCCTGGACCGAAACAATTCTCTATAGTTTCGCCGGTGGAAGCGACGGCGCCAATCCGCAGGCCGGCGTGATTTTCGACTCCGCCGGAAATATTTATGGAACTACGCCGACCGGTGGCGGCTTGGGCACGCAGGAGTGCAGCGCCCTATCGGCCGGTTGCGGCGTGGTCTTCGAATTATCTCCGCCAGCGGCAGGAGGGGATACCTGGACTGAGACGATCCTGCACGCCTTCCCGTCCAGCACGAAGGATGGATATCTGCTTACAGGCGGCGTCATCTTCGGCAAAGCCAGCGTACTTTTCGGCGGCACCGCGACTGGCAAGGCGGGTACGGCAGGGGCGATCTATGGAATCGTCAGGTAGTCGCCCGGAACCACAATAGTGATAGCTTGCGGCGGCCGAGCCCCGCCGCAAGCGTCATTTCTGCGTGGCGTTTTCTTCTGGCATGCGCGGCAGCAGAAGTTCCTCGACTTCCGGGCCGCCTTTATAGAGCCACATCGCGATCAGAGAGTAACCAACGATTCTAGTAATGAGGAACCCTAGCCCAATGAGGTGGTAGTGCCGCATGTACTGAATACCGGGCGCAGACGACGACTCATAGTTGAGGTAGTTAAGGAGCGAATGCACGCTCCCTGGTAGGTAAGACAACTCGGTAAGAGCCCACACGGTCAAAAGCACGGCCAGCGTACGGCTGGCCAGCACAACGGCGTCCTTTTTCGACATGTCTCCTCCGGATGCTGCCGAGTCCTGCCGAGTCCTGATAAGATATCGCATCGCCGGAAGTTCCTTCGGCATCTTTTTCCAATGCGCGAGCTTGTCTGTGTCCATCCCAAGCGCGGCTTTACTTGACGGCGTTCCCTCTAAGACGCCCGTGTGTCGTTTCCAACAATCCTAATCTCAGTTCTCGGTTCTCAGAACCGTGAGAGGAAGCCGCCTATGCCGCGCAAATTCTGCGTGCTGTCGTGTCTGTTTCTTGTTGTCACTCTCACCTGCTCTGCTCAGGAATCGCGCCACTTCACTTTTCACTATGGATTCACGGTCAAGAATCTGGCTGCGGGAAAAAAGGTTCGCATCTGGATTCCCGCGGCGCAGTCGGACGCGTTTCAAGAAGTAAAAATCGTTTCCGCCAAGGGCGACCTGCCCCTGAAGAAAACCCGCGAGCCGAAATTCGGCAACGAGATTTACTTCGCCGAAGCCAATAGCGCAACCCAGCCGGAACTGCATTTCGACGTGGAATATGACGTCGTGCGGCATGAACGCGTGGCACTGGGTCCCACTTCGCTGATGGTTCCAGCGGTACTTTCATCCCGCGAGCGAAACGAAGACCTGCAACCCGACGCGCTGGTGCCCATCACCGGCTTGCCTGCAGATCTGGCGGTGAAAGTTACGCAGGGAAAGACGGAACCGCTCGATAAGGCACGCGCTATCTACGATTACGTCTTCACCACGCTGAAGTATGACAAAACCGGCACCGGCTGGGGACACGGTGACGTGCTCTACGCCTGCGACGCCAAAAAGGGCAACTGCACCGACTTTCATTCACTGTTCATCGCCATGGCGCGGTCGCAGGGCATTCCCGCGCGCTTCGAGATCGGCTTTCCCCTGCCGCCCGACAAGCATTCCGCGGAGATTGCCGGATACCACTGCTGGTCCGATTTTTACGTCGAGGGCAAGGGATGGATTCCGGTCGACATCTCGGAGGCGTGGAAGCGTCCCGAGAAGCGCGAATACTTTTTCGGATCGCACGACGTCAACCGCGTGCAGTTCAGCATGGGGCGCGATCTTCGGCTGAGTCCGCCGCAGGATGGGAAGCCGCTGAATTATTTCGTTTATCCCTACATTGAAGTTGATGGGCAGGAATATGGGAATGTGTCGCTGGCGTTTTCGTTTGCCGACGTGGGGGCGGCGATGGCGATGAAGTGAAGGGGGGCGGGCCGTCAGAAGAGTTTGGATTACGATCGAGTGCCCGCGTTCATAGGCCAAGTCCTTGAGCCGCGCTCTTAGCGGCGGCCGGCAATGATATCCCCTGGGCCGGGGCCGGAGGGTTGCGGGATGTCAGGCGGCGGTGCTATTGGAACCGGGCTTACTCCGTCGGCCGGTTTGGGCGCGTTTTCGGGATCTTCGCCGGGACGCCGCAGGCTGGGGGCGTTAGCGGGACGATCCTCTTGCTCTTTCTTGGCCTCGGTGTCTTTGTCCGGCTTTTCGAGAATGATTTCTTTCTCGGTGCGGACAATCTTCTCTCCGCCGACTTTCATGGTCTCGACGCGTATGACTTCATCGCCGACGATGCGGACGAAATCCACATCTTGCGGCGGGTCACCGTAGATCCACTCTTCGTAATCGGTGTCCCCGTCTTTCTCGCGCACTTTTTTCGGAGGCTTGCCTTTGGCGTGCAGCACCATCTCCGAGCTCATCCCCACCAGTACACGGTGACCCAGGATGGCTTGCTTCACCTTGGGGGGAACGGTGTCGAGATAGGCTTCTTCCTTGTTGCGCGCG
Organism: uncultured Acidobacteriaceae bacterium; assembly: GCA_963709385.1. GTDB lineage: Bacteria > Acidobacteriota > Terriglobia > Terriglobales > Acidobacteriaceae > Sulfotelmatobacter. The sequence goes on along the minus strand of CAVPWD010000006.1, from coordinate 190,974 downwards.
TTGAAGTCAAGCACAGGAAAGAGCACGTCGCGCAACTGTTGCGCCGTCATTTCCGGGACGTACTTGTCGAAATAGACGTCGAGATAAGTGCCATGCGGATTGGCCTGCGCTTGGTCGGGGCCGACTTGAACCGGGGTGTCATTGGCGCCGGAAATCTGGATGTGCTGGTACCACTTCTTGCGGCGAACCGGACCGCCGTTGAGGTCGAAATGGATGTGGTCGTCCTTAATCTGCACGTAGGAAATATGGGCGGGATCGCCGGGCCGCACCGCCGGGCCCCAGAGGGCGAGCGCTTGTTGCAACTCCGGACCGTTGGGTGAAGTCTGGCCATTCTTCAGGCTGAGTCCCTTGGCGCCCATGGGGAAGGCGGTGCGGGAGTAGACGATTTGCGTCTCAAAGTCGCGGATGATTTCGTAGCGCGTCTGCTTCGACATGCGCGGCGCATTGGAATCGATGGGCGGCGCGGGAGTTTTCGCCTGCGCAGTTTGACCGCCCGGTACCGGCGATGACGGCTGGGACGCGGGCTCCTGGGACGTTTGTCCGCACAGCAGTGTCGGGGCGGTCAGAAGAAGAGAAACAAGAAGAAAGGACGCGCCGCGAAGACGTTCCATAAAACTCCCCAGGCGGAATGAGGGCATTATAACCCTGTTTGACTGCGCCGAGAGGGAAAGTGTGGCGGGGCTTCGGTCTTGGATATTAGGCCCTTAGGTATTGGGCGCAGATTGCTGAATCAGTTTGTTCCCTACGCCAGATTGAGCGCCTTCTTGATGGTGCCCCGCTCTTTCTGGATCTTTTCCTGCAGAAGCGTGATGGCGTAGATCAGCTGTTCCGGACGAGGCGGGCAACCGGGGACATAAATGTCGACGGGGATGACCTGGTTCACACTTTGCACTAGCGCGTAATTCTGGAAAACGCCGCCGGAGGTGGCGCAGGCGCCCATCGAGATCACCCACTTGGGTTCCGGCATCTGTTCCCAGAGTTGCCGAATCACAGGGGCCATCTTGTTCGAAACGCGGCCGGCAATAATTATCAGGTCGCTTTGGCGCGGCGACGGACGGAACACTTCGGCACCGAAGCGCGCAATGTCGAAACGCGCGGCGCCCATTGACATCATCTCGATGGCGCAGCAGGCCAGACCAAACGTCATGGGCCAGATGGAACTCTTGCGCATCCAGTTGACAGCGGAATCGAGCGTGGTCAGAACGACGCCCTCCGGCGTGGGATTGCCGAAAGTCAGATCCTTGACGACGCGCTTGCCGTCTTCCGTGTCGACGTAGGGGCCAAAGTTGAGTTCGCGAGACATGAAACTATTTTAAACCATTTCGCTATTGAATCAATCGGAAGTTTGAAAGGGGAATAACCTCAAAACATCATCGGCGAGGGAGTACACAAAATTGAAATCATATTTTCTCCCGAGCTTAGGTTCCCAGTAACGTCCGTGTGCCAGCCAGTGTCGGAACTTGAAGGCGCCACGCAATTCACTAATCAGCTGGCGGGATCCCGTAGAGTTGTCCCACCACGCTTCGAAAATGTCGTTCTCTAAGCTGACTCTAGTCTTACGAGACTTGTAGATTGCTCGAAAGGCCCTCGACAAGCTGTCCTTCATCTTTTTCTGGCACCTGGACTCGTAGTCGACGCGGAAGGCGGCTTCCAAGTTGGCGAGGATCGCCAACGCGGATCTCAGGTCGGTTTCTTCGACACGAGAAGCAAGAACCTCGTCAAGGCGGCGGCCCACAAAACGTGGGCCGAAACTTGCGGGCACCTGACTGAAATATAGTCTCAGCGAAGACACAACGTCGCTGTGGTATTCGGCTATATCGAGTATCGCAGCGTTAGCCATTCACTTCTTCCATAATCAACTGGAAGAGGCTCTGCTGCGTAATCTCGATGAATTTCCTCTCTGGGGGTCGTGTAACGATCTTCCACTCCCACTCAATTTCCTGGGTTCGCTTGCTCGGCGGAGGTGGCAACTTCCCTCCTACTCCGACCGTAACGTGGACTAGGGCCGGCGGGTCCGACTTGCTGTCGCCAGCAGTTCTGCCTTCTCCGCCGCCTGTCGTGAAGCGACCCGCCCCTTGGAACCGATCAGTAAGGTCCCGATCGGCACCAGATCGACTTCCTGTATCGGCCAACGAAGTAATCTCTTGGCGGATACGACGATAGTCCTCTTCATTGAGATCGACTCGTCGATGTACGCGTATCTGACGAAGGACATCTTGCCGCAGGAGTCACTTCGGCCATCGACCTGGTAAAGCCTTCGTCGCGTTCCTTCCCCAGAGCGCCGTCTCACAGAGATAGCGCCTTGTTGCCGTTTCACGATTCATCGAATCGATGCTCGTCGCTTATTGAATGCCTCAATTGTACGCCGATTCGATTTTGAATCCCCAAACCTTCGAGCTGCCGATTCTCGACGGGCAGTCCGAGGGCGGCTGTCCTCACATGACTTTCGTTCGCCGAGCCACTTGCGTTCTCGAAACTTCTTGACAAGCCTTCCCATTGCGATAAGCTTTTGCGCAACTTCCCCTTGGTTGGTCGGCTCTCGGCCCCTGGCAACTCTGAATCGTAGTGCGGTGTATCGAGATAAATCGCGCCATGCGCACAAAAGCCTGCGCACGACGGGTGGCGCCCAACGAGCAGCCTTAGGAGAAGATCATGAGTCCGCTTCGTTCCTTCAGCACCGGCCAAGGTGCGCGTAAACGGCAAAGCCATCAACCTCCCATTGCGGGTGCCAAGCTGCAGGTGCAGGCAGCACACGCAAAACTTCCCACTTATCCCTTTCAGCCACTTCCCCCGCCTAACGGGCCAGCGCCCTACCGGTATGACTTGTCGCAGCTATTGGCTGCCGATGACATCCAGAAGATCACCGACGCGGGAGTAATGGTATTCCACACCGTAGGCGATACCGGCGACTATCGCGGCCAGCAGCAGGATTTTGTTGCGACCATGATGACTCAGGACGCGCAGAGCCTGCCCGCCAATAACCAGCCAGCATTTCTTTATCACCTGGGGGATGTCGTTTACTTTGCCGGCGACATCATCAAGTATCCGGATAACTTCTACGCCACCTACAAAGATTATCCCGCGTTCATTGTGGCGATCCCCGGCAATCACGACTGCCAGCCCGACGATCCCGCAGATGGTCCCGGCGACCCGCACAAGACTCCGCTGGACGGCTGGGTGCAGAACTTCATGTCGAAGAGTCCGAGTACGCCCGGCTCGAACAAGACCGGCGCGAGCCGAACCCAGATGGATTTACCAAACGTGTACTGGACGTTCACTACTCCATTCGCAACCATCATCGGATTGTTTTCGAACGTAGGCGAGGACGAGGGCGAGATTCATCCCGATCAGGTCGCCTGGTTCCAGGGAGAACTCAAGGCGGCGAATCCGAATCTCGCGTTGATCGTGACGGTGCATCATCCGTCATTTTCCGGTGACGACGAGCATTCCGGCAGCACCGTCGTCGATCAGGTGCTCACGAGCGCCTTCAAAGCCGCAGGGCGATATCCCGACTTGGTGCTGTCAGGGCACGTACACAACTACCAGCGGTTCACGAGTGTCGTTGCAGGGGCCGAAGGGCCAACTGCAGATTCCCTATATTGTGGCGGGCGCGGGAGGCTACACGAATCTCGGAAAGCTGCAGAAGGTCAACGGCGCTTATCCCGATCCGACGAAGCCGTTGTCAGTCGGGAACTGGGCTGACGCTGGAGCGCTACGACCAGACCAATTTCGGCTTTCTGCGGCTGGCGGTGAGTAAGACGCAGATTGTCGGCACCTATATGTCGGCGCCTTATTCGGCCGGGGCTGCAGCGGCATCCAGCGTGGTCGAGAGCTTTACGGTCGATCTGGTGAAGCATACGGTCGTTACAGGCGCGGGCGGAGGAGGCGGCGGCAAAGCGCCTAAGAAGCCACCGAAACCCGGGAAGAGCAAGAAGAAGAGCAAGAAAAAGAGGAGGTAGACCGGCCTTCGCGAGTGGGGGCGAAACTCTGGGTGCCCCATCGCGCGTTTTTTTGCGCGAGAAAGCCTGCCCTGAGCTTGCCGAAGAGTGGGACTCCCGAGAAGCGGAACCCTTGATTTGTCATCCTGAGCAAGCACGCCAGCGAGCAAAGCGAGCCGGCGCGCGCAGTCGAAGGACCCCTACCCAGCCGTTGCCCTCTCACCGGCTTCAAGGAGTTCTCCCGCCGGGTGCCCATTTCTCGCGCGTCGTTTGCGCGAGAAAGCTTGCCCTCTGCGAGGCCGAAGGGTGGGGATTTTTCGACGGCGGAGCAGAAGGGATCTGGCATGGGGCTAGTTTCGGAAACCGAACTGCACCACTACGGACAGTCGCCGGAGCTTGCCCTCGCATTACGGGTTCAGGATGATCTTGCCGAACATCTGACTTTTCTCCATGTATTCGTGGGCCGCGCGGGCTTCGCTGAGCGGAAACGCGCGGTCCACCACCGGCTTCAGCCGGCCCGCGAACACGTGTCTCAGAACTTCATGCAGTTCGCCCATCGTACCCATGTACGAGCCGAGCAGTGACAGCTGTCGCGCAAAAAGATGGCGCAAATCGATCGCGACATTGGGCCCGGTAGTCGCTCCGCAGGTTACCAGCGTGCCTCCGCTCTTGAGGGACTTCACACTTTCATCCCATGTAGCGGCGCCTACGTGTTCAATCACGATGTCGACGCCTTCTTTGCTCGTAAGCTTCCGGACCTCCTCTGCGATTTTTTGTTTGTAGTGATCAATGCCGTAATCCGCACCCAGAGCGCGCGCCTTCTCTAGTTTGACTTCATCGCCAGCGGTCGTGATCACGCGGCATTGAAACAACTTCGCAATCTGGATGGCAGCAATGCCCACGCCGGAACCCGCACCCAGCACCAGCACCGTCTGCCCCGGACGAATTCCGGCGCGGCCAACCAGCATGTGCCAAGCCGTCAGAAATACCAGCGGCACGCTGGCCGCCTGATTGAAATCGAGCAAGTTAAAATCGAGCGAGTCGGGAATCGGAATCACGTTCGCGGCGGGCACGGCAATCAACTCACAGTTGCCGCCATCGACTCCGTTGCCGAGAACAGTAAACTCGCGGCATTGGTTCTGCAATCCGGCGACGCAATTGGAACAGTGTCCGCAGAACTGCATGGGCGCGACCAGCACGCGCTGGCCGACGCTGAATCCGCTCACATATTCGCCAACTTCCACGACCTCGCCGGCAATATCGCTGCCTAATATGTGCGGCAGCTTCACGCCGGGAAGTCCCTTACGCGCCCACACGTCGAGATGATTCAGCGAGCAAGCCTTCACTCGTACCAGCACTTGATCTTTGCGCGGCTGCGGATCGGCGAGGTCTTCATACATCAAGACTTCCGGCCCGCCGAATTGGTGCATGCGAACAGCTTTCATGAAAACGTTCTCCAGTTACACATGAAAGCATACTTCCAAACGGGATTTTGGGAAGGGCACGACTTCAGTCGTGCCGTGAAGCCACGCGAAACCATCCGCGCTTTAGCGCCTGAGGTCGCCTTGAGCAACCGAGCCGATTTTGGGAACAAGGTTGCGGAAGACTGCACAAACTGTATGCGTCACCGTGGAAGAGCGCCCCCTTAGCGCCGCGTACGTCTTTTATCAAACGTGGAAGAGCGGCCCTTCAGGGCCGCGTCAAGTCGCGTTGAATCACTGGGGCTTTAGCCCCCGTGCTCGTGCTGAGCCCCCCGACACGCCTTATTTCCGCAGCCCCTCCAGCCCTGCCGTTAAGCTTGGGAAGGGCACGACTTCAGTCGTGCCGTTAAGTCCTGTGAAACCACCCGCGCTTTAGCGCCTGAGGTCGCCTTGAGCAACCGAGCCGATTTTGGGAACAAGGTTCCGGAAGACTTCCCAAACTGTATGCGTCACCGTGGAAGAGCGCCCCTCAGCGCCGGGCAGGTCTTTTACGAACCATGGAAGAGCAGCCCCTTAACGCCACGTAAGTCTCTTACGAACCGTGGAAGAGCGGCCCTTCAGGGCCGCGTCAAGTCGCGTTGAATCACTGGGGGCTTTAGCCCCCGTGCTCGTGCTGAGCCCCTGACACGCCTTAGTTCCGCAGCCCCTCCAGCCCTGCCGTTATGCTTGGGAAGGGCACGACTTCAGTCGTGCCGTTAAACCACGCGAAACCATCCGCGTTACCGCCTGAGGCTCTCGTGAACCAGTTGGTATCTCTAAGCCAGCGAATTCTCACACCCGAACCCCGACCTTTTCCACATCGCGTCGCCTGTCAAGCTAAAAACGCGCCGACAACGCTAACCTATTGTTCCGAAAGAAGCTATAGTCCATCCCCGCCCGGCCAGACCACGCTCAGGCTGATATAATGAATGCAGTCGTGTTTAGCCCCAGGCAATACCGTTTCCTTCCCTTCGCAACCGACAAAACTGCTCGATCTAACTCCTTATTCAGCAATATTTTGCGTGTAAATCCTTCGCGCTCAATATTTTGCCCGGAAGAGGGCATACCCGCCCGCCGTAACTCTCACAAAGCAAGTATCTTAGCTCAATGGTATAAAAAAAGTTTTGGCGATATATCCCGGACCGCAGTATGCTCCGTCCTGCGGCCATTCTGATGGACATCTACGAACAAATCGTGCAGCTTCGCCGCGAAGGCCGGCGCGGGGCGGTCGCGACCATCGTCAACGTGCGCGGATCGATTCCGTCATTCAAAACGGCGAAGATGCTGGTGCGCGACGACGGATCAATCGTCGGCACGATTGGCGGAGGATGTGTGGAGGCTGACGTCTGGCAGGCGGCGCGCGATGTGATGGAGTCGGAGAAGCCGCGTACCCTCAGGTTCGACTTGAACCAAGACCCTAAGTACGATACTGGGCTAGTCTGCGGCGGCACGCTCGAAGTTTTCATTGAACCGATTTTACCTCCAGCATTACTTTATGTTTTCGGTGCAGGTCACGTTGCTTTCAACCTTTGCCAGACGGCAGCGAATGCCGGATTCGACGTGGTGGTCACCGACGACCGGTCTTCCTATGCCACCAAGGAGCGCTTCCCCGCAGCGCGCGAAGTGCATGCGCTCGATTTCGATGCGGCCACGCAGAAGCTCGATCCCAACGAGTCTTCTTACATCGTCATCGTCACCCGCGGCCACCGCGACGACATGCGCATCCTGCGCTGGGCGGTGCAGACCCGGGCGCGCTATGTGGGCATGATCGGATCGAAGCGCAAGGTGATCGAGATCTTCAAGACGCTGCGGAACGAGGGGCTGGCGGCGCATCTTTTTGACCGCGTGCACGCTCCCGTCGGACTCGATATTGGCGCGGTCACTCCCGAGGAGATCGCCGTCGCCATCACCGCCGAGCTGATCGCCATTCGCCGGCACGCGGCTGCAGCACTGCCCCACATGAGCTGGTTCCAAACGCGAAGCGAAGATCACGAGGACTCTTCGGCCAAAGCACTCGACGAAGACGATCGCGGCCTCTGATTTTCCCCTACTTCCGCATGCGATTCATCGGGCCGTCGCTGACTTTCTCCCCGCATTCTGTTGGTGTTTCTGCTATTGTTCGCATCATGGCGCGCTCTCCGAGTTTCGCGGCGATCATTCTGGCGGCGGGCGAATCTTCACGCATGGGAACGGAGAAGGCGCTGCTGCCGTGGCCGCCACAGGCGCCCGGGCGTCTGCCCGCGAGCAACACATTTCTTTCGGCGGCCATTCGGTCGTTTGCTCTGTCCACCGATTTTGTCGTGGTCGTAGTGGGCAGAAACGAGGAGGCTCTTGCGCCAGTCGCTTATGCCACCGGAGCGTCGGTCGTGGTGAATCCCGATCCGGATCGCGGGCAGTTCAGTTCCCTGCAGGTCGGATTGCATGACGTGCTGAACCACGGCCGCGATGCGGCCATGATTACGCTGGTCGACCGGCCTCCGGTGAGCCGCGCTACGATCCAGATGCTGCGCGACACCTTTGAGGCCTCCCCGGAGGACGTCTGGGCGGTGGTGCCGGAATTCTCCGGCAAGCACGGGCATCCGTATCTTGTTGGGCGGGAATTGATCGAATTCTTTTTGCAGGCACCGGCCACCGCCAGCGCCCGAGAGATCGAGCATCAACATCAGGAGCGCGTCCGGTACGTCGCGGTAGACGATCCTTTCGTGGCCGCGAATATTAATACCCCGGAAGATTACGCCACTCTGGCGAACATCTCGTAATTGCGCAGTTCCGCTTCCGCACGTTATCGTCAAAGTGCATGGAGACATCAGGGGCGGCAGGGCTGCATCTCACCAAACGCGACTTCCTTGACCACGTTCTAGCACTCGGACTGCGAGTGGCGGCCTTCGATTGCGACGGCACGCTGTGGTCGGGTGATGCCGGAGAAACATTTTTTCAGTGGGAGATGAAACTAGGAATCGTGACCGCTGAAGTTGCGCGGGCCATGCGCGCGCGCTACGCGGAGTACAAGGCGGGCAAGGTGAGCGAAGACGACATGTGCGGCGAGATGGTCACCATGCACAAAGGAATATCGGAAGCGGTGATGATGGAGGCTGCTTCTGAGTTCATGGCGCACTCGTTTCCCGGACACATTTTTCCCGAGATGCAGGAACTGGTGCGGCGCCTGCACGAGAATGGATGCGAGATTTGGGCTGTATCATCGTCGAACGAATGGGTGATCCGAGCGGGGATGAAGGAATTCGGCATTTCCGAAGATCGAATTCTGGCCGCGAAGGTCGAAGTCGAAGACGGGGTTGTGACCGATCGTCTGGTCCGCGTTCCCTCGGGTCCGGGCAAGCCGGCGGCGCTGAAGGAAGTCGTGGGAAAGAACATTGATGGGGCGTTTGGCAATTCGCGCTGGGACCTGGACATGCTGGCTCTCGCCAAGCACGCTTTCGCGGTGAATCCGAATCCGGATCTGGAAGCGGCGGCACGGGTGCGGGAATGGAGTATCTACTTCCCTGACGGAACTCGCTGAGGAGAACCGCGGCGCCCAACTACCTCAGGGCGACTACAATTTCGATGACATGTACTCTGCACAACTGCTCGATCATTTTCAGAACCCACGCAACGCCGGCGACGTTGCGGGGGCGGACGCTACCGCCGAGATTGAGAATCCTGCTTGTGGAGATGTGCTGCGTTTGAGTCTGAAGGTCAGCGCAGGACGGATCGTGGAAATCGGATTCAAAGCGAAGGGATGCGTTCCGTCCATGGCCTGCGCATCAGCGATTACAGAAATGGCCGCGGGTAAGACCGTCGCTGAGGCGGGCGGTCTGCGGCGCGACGAACTCGTCGCTGCGGTCGGCGGTTTGCCGCAGGCTTCTGAGCACGCCGCCCAGCTGGCACTTGACGCTTTGTCTGCGGCGCTGAAGCAACTCGTGATTTAGCCGGTCTGGCTTCATGTTCACCTCTCATACTCCCCGCCGAATCGCATGCCTGCAACCGAGCGCAACCGTCATTCTTGACGCGGTTGGTGAGTTGGAGCGAGTCGTGGCATGCACGCGGTATTGCGCCGACGTTGTGCCTGCGGTCGCGGACGGCTCGCGAATCATCCTGGCCGATTCGTGGACGGCAGATGCGGAACAAATTATCGCGGCGAAGCCCGACCTCGTGATCGCGTCCGTTCCGTATCAAGAGAAGGCCGTCATCGAAATACTGAGGTCGGGCGTGCCTTTCTGGGACTCGCGCCAAAAACTCTGGCGGACATTTATCGCGACATTGCCATGATCGCCGGAGTAGTTGGTGCGATGGATCGCGGCGAACAGGAGATTGCCGCAATGCAGGGACACATCGCAGGCACTCGCGCCTCCGCCTCCGGCTGTGCCCGCCCGCGAGTATTTTGCGAAGAATGGGGCAAGCCGTTGATCGCGTCGGGAACGTGGGTGGCGGAACTGGTCGAGGCCGCGGGCGGAAACTTCATCGGTGCACCGGGGCGGCAGATTGCGGCCGAGGAGATTCGCCAGCTCGATCCGGAGATCATTATTGCTGCGTGGTGCGGTGCGGGAGATCGTGTGCCGTTGGAAAAGATCATCCGGGATCGCGGATGGCAGGAGACCAGAGCCGCTGTCGCCGGCCGAGTCTTTTGTATTTGAGACGAGTTTCTTAACACCCCCGCACCCACGCTGCTGCAGGGGTTAGATGCGCTGGCTTTCGCGATTCATCCCGAACTCTTCCCTGCACGAAAGGAATCCGGCGGATTACTGAGGTTCCGGCTTCCACAGTGTCGAATTCGCAGCCGTGAGTTAAGATTTCTCTATGCAAGTTGCCAGCAAAATGGAAGAAGTGCGCAACGAAGTCACGGAGCTGGCCCAGGCTTCGCCCACCGCCCAGGACCTGATGCAGAAGATGGTGAGGCTGCTGCACGAGCGCGTGCTGAAATACAACTGGGTCGGCTTCTACATGCTCGAACCGGGCGCACAGCCGCCGATGCTTGTTCTGGGCGCGTTCGAAGGAGCGATGACGCCGCACACGCGCATCCCCTGAATCAGGGCATTTGCGGGGCAGCGGCGTCGAGCGGACAAACTGTTGTGGTCGACGATGTCAGCAAAGATCCGCGCTACCTGGCGTGTTCGCTCGAAACGAAATCTGAGATTGTAGTGCCGGTGTTTGCTCATGGCAAAGTCGTCGGCGAACTGGACATTGACAGTCACTTCCCTGCCGCGTTCACTCGCGAGCATCAGGATCTGGTTCAATATTGCGCCCTGCTCGTGGGGAAGAAACTGGAATCCTCCGGGCACTGATCTCTTAGAAGTGATCTCCTGTGGATCTTTTGGATATGAGGGTCGAAAAAGGTAAAGTGCGTGCGCCGGAGATTGGGCGCGTCTGGTTCAATTCCTCGCCCCTGAGCTTCCGCCAGTTGCGCGGACGCGCTGTGCTGGTCGACTTCTGGGATTACACCTGCGTGAACTGCATTCGCACGCTGCCGTATGTTCAGGCGTGGCATGAACGCTACTGCGACAAAGGACTTACCGTGATCGGCGTCCACACGCCGGAGTTCACCTTCGCACAGTATGAATCGAACGTGGAGCGCGGCATCCGGGAGTTCGGGCTGACCTATCCGATTGTCGTCGACAGTGATCGCGAGATCTGGAAGGCATTCGCCAACCGCTACTGGCCTACGAAATACCTACTCGACAAAGACGGATACCTGCGCTGGGGCCACTTTGGTGAGGGCGGATACGCCGAGTGCGAGCAGGTGATTCAGGAACTGCTGCGCGAGATCGATCCTGGCATCGCTCTGCCGGCGTTGATGGATCCTTTGCGCGAGGAAGATCACGCGGGCGCAGTTTGCTACCGGCCTTCGGGAGAACTTTATCTAGGAAATCGCCGCGGACGCATTGGCAACGAAGGCGGATTCAAAGAAGATCAGATTACCGACTATGCTTTCGACGGGGTCCCGGAGGAGAATTTCTTCTACGCCAGCGGACGCTGGGCCTCAACTGCCGAATACTTCGAAGCGATCGAAAGCGGGCCGCACAGTTTGCAGTTGAAATACGAAGCCGCCGCCGTAAACTTGGTCATGGCATCGCCGCACACCGCTGCCGCCGAGGTCGTCGTGCTCCTGGACGGTAAGCCGCTGACCCGCACACAAGCGACGCGTGACACACGCTTCCGTGCGTCCGCGAAGAGCGCGGAAGAAAGCTACATTGTGGTCGACTCGGCGCGTATGTATTTCCTGGTGGACGACCACACCTTCGGCTCGCACACTCTTGAGCTTCGTTGCTCTGCGGGCGTGGCTGCGTTCGCCTTCACCTTCACCAGTTGCGTCGATCCCGTGGCCAGCGCGCTGCAAGTGGCCACCGTACCCCAATCATGAAACGCGTGGTAGCGGGCCTCATCGTACAAGACGGCAAGCTGCTAGTGTGTCAGCGTACGCGGCACCAGACCATGCCGCTCAAGTGGGAATTTCCTGGTGGAAAAATTGAGGAAGGAGAGCAGCCGCGCGATGCCCTGCGCCGCGAACTGGAAGAAGAGCTTGGAATCCATGCGACCATCGGCGACGAAGTGGTGCGGATTCAGCACGAGTATCCCAATGGCGGCATGGTAGAGCTGCGGTTCTTTGTAGTGCGGGAGTACAAGGGAGAGCTGGAGAATCGGATCTTCAAAGACATTCGGTGGGCCGACCCGAAGGACCTTCCGAAATTCGACTTTCTGGAAGCCGACTTCACGCTGGTCAGTGACCTTGCTGCGGGAAAACTGATTTAACGACGCATCGAAAATCCCACCCTTCGACAGGCTCAGAGCAGGCTTTGCGGCGAAAAACTAACGCGAGAAATAAGACAAAAAAAATTTCTCTTGCCCGGGCATGACCCTGCCCAGAGTCCAGAACACCCACAGTCAGGACAATCATAATGACGGTCGTCGCCCACGCCACCACGTTGAACAGGCGCGTGTTTACATACTCGCCCATCAATTCTTTTTTGTTGATGAGCAGCAGCATGAAGACCAGACGAAGGCAGCACGATGCCGTTCAAGACCTGGGACAACAGGCGATCTATCAGCCGCTGCTCCGGGATCAGAAGTACGACACCGCGCCGGCCACGATCAGGAGCGTGTAGAGCCAGTAGAAGACCGGGGCCTCGCCAAACTCTTCCAACGCCCGACTCGAACCCCAGGCCCTCGCACACGGTATAGGCGGTCGAAGCGGCAGAATCGACGCAGCGAACAGCGACGCGTTGAACAGTCCGACCGCGAACAGAATGTAGGCATAGTCCCCGGCGAGCGGCCGGAGCGCCTGCGCCGCATCCGCCGCAGTTTGATGTTGCGGAAGCCGTGGACGTACAGTGTGGCGGCGCACGCGACGATGATGAACCAGGCCACGACGTCGGTGAAGATGCAGCCCACAATACGTCCAGCCGCGACGCCTTGTATGCCGCGCGTGACGCCCTTTTCGACAATCGACGACTGCAGGTAGAACTGCATCCAGGGGGCAATCGTCGTGCCGACCACGCCGATCACCATGTACAGATAGCCTGGTGGCGAAAGGCTGCAGCCGGGCGGATTGAACGTCGCGATGGGGCTTCCATCCATGCAGGATGAGCCAGCACACCGGCGAAAATGTACGTGACGTAGAAAAATGAGGCCGCCAGGAAGACCTTCTCCACGCTCTTGTACTGCCCCTTCACGACGATGAGCCAGACAATCACGGCGCACACCGGCACCGTGATGAATCCGAGAGCCCGAACAATTCCAGGCTGGTGGCGATGCCGATGAACTCCGTGACGACGTTGCCGAAGTTGATGATCAGAATTCCGAGCATCATGAGGAAGGTGATGCGAAGGCCGAACTCCTCGCGAATCAGGTCGCTCAGGCCCTTGCCGGTAACCGCGCCCATGCGGGCGCACATCTCCTGCACCACGATCAGCGCGAGCGTGATCGGGATCATGGTCCACAGCAGAAGATGTCCGAACTGGCCCCGGCCGGGAATAGGTCAGGATGCCGCCGGCATCATTGTCGACGTTCGCGGTGATGAAACCCGGTCCGACTACGGCAAAGAACAGCAGATCCGGGTCTTCCAACGTCTCAGGAACTTCATGCGCATATTTCGCAGACATATAGATGGAACAGATTTGCTACCAACGACGCCACAGGATAAACGCAATCAGCGAATCTGGCCAAGGAAAAGTGCTCAGGGAGAGAAATTAGGGATGGCGGAGTTGGTGCGGGGTGCGACCTCAGGTCTTGGGTCTTGGTGTTAGGCGCCAGTTCGGGGACTACGGCTATATCCCAAGACTAAACACCTAAGACCCAACACTGCTACAGCTTCGACCGCAACATGCTGATCACGTCGTCCGAAGTGATTACGCCCTTCAGCTTGTTGCGCTCGTCGACGACGGGCAGAGTCATGAGGTTGTACTTGTCGAACAACTCCGCGACTTCGTTCTCCCGACGCCCTCGTGAGCCAAAACCAGCGGTTCCTGCGTCAACGACAGCATCGGAGTTGTAGGAGGAACCAGCACGATTCTGGCCAGAGGAACTGCGCCCACCAGTGTTCCGTGAGAATCGACCAGGTAGATCGTGCTGACGGCCTCGACTCCGCCCTCAAACTCGCGCATGGAGTCGATGGCATTTTCCACCGTGGCCGTGACCGGGAGCGCGAGGAACTCGGTGGTCATGCGACCGGCGGCCGTCTCTTCCCGATGCTCGAGGAGTTCGACAACGTCCTGCTGCGCTTCCGGCTCCATCTGAACCAGGATCTGTTCGGTGCGCTCCTCCGGCAGATCGCCCAGCAGGTCGGCGGCCGCGTCCGGATCCATCTCGCCGACAATGTCGGCGGCTCGTTCGGAATCGAGCGATTCGACGATCGCCTTTTGAACCTTGGGCTCGACCTCTTCCAGGGCCTCGGCTGCGACGCCCTGATCCAGAGTCTGGAATACGGCCTGGCGCTCGTCGGGGGCCAGATCTTCGACAATGTCGGCAATGTCGGCCGGGTGCAGTTTCGCAAGTCCTTCGTGTGAAATCTTGAGTTTCACGCGGCGTGCCGGATCGGTCTCGATCACGTCGACGAAATTCCACGGAATCGTACGCGGCGGAATTCTGCCCAGAATGGCATGCATGCCGTCTTGGGGGCGACGCCACGCAGCAAGCGCCGGATGGCTCCGCGCGCGCCCACGTCGACGGACAGGACGCGCAGCACGGGATTTGGCCGGGCAAGATCTTTTTGGGGATCGACCTGGAGATCCACGTCGTTGACCCGGACCACTTTCCGCCCGTTGATATCGATCACCTGCTGGTCGAGCAAATCACGCTCCAGCAGAAATAGACCTTCGGTGCCATTGGCCAGCGGCCACTCGCCGGCCGCGGTCGCTGCCTCGATGCCACCGTTAATCGCCGATACTGAGGCAAACGGCAGCACGCGGTTGCCCGACTTGGTCTTGACGATCAGCGACGAGATGCGGGATCGGTCTTCCTGCGGCGTGAGCGTGACTTCGCGCACGCGTCCGCTTGCCGCGCCTGTCGGGTCATACACCGTGGTACCCAGCAATTCGCTCAGGGCCAGAGTCAGCATTACGTCGTCATCCCGCTAGAGAATAACCAAGTCGCGCGGGATTCGGAAAGAAAATCGGAGGTCGGGCATCGGGCGTCAGACCTCGGACCGCAGAATTCGCACATCAGGCCTCTTGTTAATGCTCAGGTGAGAAATCCCTCAGAAGATCGATGAGGTCCGAGCGCGAGAATCCGAGTGACCAACCGGGCACTGGCGCGTCTAAGATTCGACGAATCGGGAGTTCCTCGTTCCGACCACCTGCAATCTGGTATCGAGGTCCCAAGACTGGCACCCGGGACGGGAACTTCGGGCTCCCTGCTCCCGTATACAATTGAGACAGCGTGCGCCGAATCTTCGACATCTTCGGGCAGACTCTGCGGGCTCTCTGGGCGCATAAGCTGCGTTCGTTTCTAACCATGTTCGGGATCGCCTGGGGAGTAGGTTCCCTGCTGCTGCTGGTCGGTCTGGGAGAGGGATTCCGCTCCGGAAACCGCAAGCAGTTCGATTCGCTGGGCGAAAACGTCATGTTTATCTGGTCGGGCCGGGCGCCGGTCATGCAGGGCAGCTTTACCGCTTTGCGCCAGTACTACCTGACCTATCGCGACTATGAGGATATTCTCCGCGAATGCCCGAGCGTAGGAGCCGCCGCGCCGGTGATTTCACGCGGCGACATTCGGGCGGTCAGCGATTTCTTTCAGGCCAGCGGGCAGATCATGGGCGTTCCCGCCACATTCAACCAGATCCGCTATTTTCCGATCAACGAGGGCCGCTTTCTCAATGAAATGGACGACGTGCAGCGGCGGCCGGTCATTGTGATCGGAGACGAAGTGCGCCGCACCCTGTTTCCCGGCCGACCGGCGGTTGGCAGCACGATTCTGCTGAATGGGGTCCGGTTCGAGGTGATTGGGACGCTGCAGAAGGTGGGACACGGCGACAACATGAATCAGAATCTGCGCAGCCTGGTTCCATTCCACACCATGCTGGACTATTTCCGTCCTTTGAATGCAGGCATTGAAACCGATGTGATCTCGTTCATCAACTACCAACCCAAATCGCGTGCACTGCATGAAGCCGCACAGCAGGAAGTTCACAAAATCATCGCGCGAAACCATGGGTTCAACCCCAATAATCCGGATTCGTTTGACGAATGGGACACGGTCAAAACGGTGGATCAGATCGGCAAGATTTTCGACGCGATGAATATGTTTCTGGGAAGTGTGGGACTGGTTACGCTGGCGCTGGGCGCGATCGGCATCATCAACATCATGCTGGTCGCTGTCGCTGACCGAACGCGCGAAATCGGCTTGCGCAAAGCCGTGGGTGCAACCAATTCCAGCATTATGTTCCAGTTCTTTGTGGAGGGCGCGTTTCTGACGCTGCTGAGCGGCGGGATCGGCATCGCCGGGGCGGCGGGACTGATGGCGCTGCTCTCGGGTGTGGACTTGGGTGGGGGATTCGATCCGCCGAAGCTGGTCGCTTCCACCGCGGCCCTCGCCGTGATTTCGCTCGGGCTGGCGGGCGTGGCGGCCGGGCTGTATCCTGCGCGGCGCGCGGCCATGCTCGAACCGGTGGAGGCCCTGCGCAAGGAATAGGCATGCACCGCGACCTTCTCCAACAAGCGTATTCGGCGATGAAGCACGATCTGCGTCGTACCCTGCTCACCATGGCTGGGATGGCGTGGGGAATCGCCACCGTGGTGCTGCTGCTCTCGTATGGCAACGGCTTTGGCAAGGCCATCGAGACGATCTTCCAGAGCTTCGGCGCGACCGCCGTAGGAGTGTTCCCGGGACGGACTTCACAGCAGGCCGGAGGCAACAAGGCCGGCGTGCAGGTTCGCTTCACCAACGATGACATCGAACTGCTGCGCAATAACGTTCCGCTTTGCCGGCATGTGGTGCGCGAATCCGATAAGCAGTCGACTGTGCAGAACGATAACCGCTCCTTCACTTTCCCGGTGATGGGGCTCGATCCTTCGATCCAGGCGATCTGGAACCTTGACATTGCCGAAGGACGGTTTCTTAACGATGCCGACAACCTGCAACACGGCCTGTATGCGGTGATTGCTTCGGAAGCCCGCGACAGACTTTTCTCCGGCATGCCGGCGGTGGGCGAGTCGATCCGCATCGACGGAGTCACGTTTGAGGTGATTGGCGTGGGTGCGCCCCGTATGCAGGAAGGCGATAACGACAATAACCGCGTCGTCTACATCCCCTACAACTCCATGGATGTTTTAAGGACAACCACTATCTCGACGGCATCTGGTTGGATTCAGCCGGCCTCGATCACGACAAGATGGATAAGACCATCCGCGACACGCTGTCCGCGGCGCACAGTTTCAAACCGGACGACCAGCGCGCCGTGTTCGTGTTCGACGCGCAGAAGCAACTTTCGCAGTTCGGCATCATCACCATGGCGCTGAAGGTTCTGCTGGCTTTTATCGGGACGGTGACGCTGGGAATCGGCGGGGTTGGCCTGATGAACATCATGCTGGTGTCGGTGACCCAGCGCACGCGCGAGATTGGCGTGGAGAAGGCGCTGGGCGCGCGCCACCATGACATTCTTTTCCAGTTCCTGGCCGAGGCCATGGTGATTACGGCTGCCGGTGGGGCACTCGGCATTCTGCTCTCTTATGCGGTTTCAATCCTGGCTGGCCGCATCACGTTCTATAGCGCCATGGCCTCGCACGCCGAGGCGGCGGATATCCGCCTGATTGTGTCGCCTATGATTCTGCTAGTGGCCACGACGATTCTTGCCATCGTGGGAGTGATCAGTGGCATGGTGCCCGCCTTGCGCGCCGCCAACCTCGATCCCATCGAAGCTCTGCGCTACGAATAGCCCGCGGGCTCCTGCCACACTTCGAACTTCATTCCACGCAAAAAGCCGGAGCGAATTTCGCTCCGGCCTCAATCGCAGCATTTTTTGTTTAGGCGACTGCGGTCAGCGCCTCCACGAAGTGCTTGCACAGTGTGGTCTCGACTTTGTATGTCCTTACTGTGATCGGGACGGCCAGGAACGGCTCCAGGGTTTTCTCAACCTTCGGGAACGTCTTGTCAACATACTTCTCCGCGTCATTCTTTTCGTTCCACAGGGTGATGACGACCATCTTCTCTTTCGCGGTTTCCGGGACAAACGGCAGCAGTTCGAGGTAGCCCGGCTGTTTCTTGAGGATCGGAAGGATTTCCTGACGAATCGTCTGAATCAGTTCGTCCTTTTTTTCGGCTTTCGGGGTGAATTCAACGATGCGTGCAAACATTACGAGACTCTCCTTCCTTCAGGGGGAAAGAGCACGGAGATGCCATCGTTTCGAGACGGCCTCGATCGAGCCCTATCCCGAATCAGGGTTGAATGTGATTGAAAAACCGCTGGAACTCTAGCCCTCGATCCGAAGCGCCGCAGTGACTCCGGCCACACATGCGAGTGACCGAGCACACGCCCTGCCGTAGAATCGATTGAGCATGTCCGACGACATCCTCACGTTGAAACCTCCGCCCGCGGATGCGCACCTCGCCTACGGTTCTGATCCAAACCAGTTTCTGGATTTGCGTCTGCCTTCCGCGAAGCAACAGAAACCGTACCCGCTCGTGATCAACATTCACGGCGGCTTCTGGCGCGCGAAATACGATCTGGCCCACGCTGGCCACCTATGCGCGGCTCTGACTGCCAGAGGACTGGCTACGGCCAACCTGGAATACCGAAGAATTGGTAACGAAGGCGGAGCCTGGCCCGGGACCTTCGAGGATATCCGCGCAGCCTACAGTTTTCTGGTTCAAAACGCCCGCCAGCACAGCCTCGACGCGCGGAACATCGTTGCGATGGGACACTCCGCTGGAGGCCAGCTTGCGCTCTGTCTCGCGGCTCACGAGCCTCGCCTGACGCGAGTGGTCTCACTGGCAGGAGTGGTCGATTTGCAGCGGGCATACCAGCTTCACCTGAGTAATGACGCGGTAGTCGAATTTCTGCGGGGGACGCCCAGTGAGGTTCCCGACCACTACCGCGAAGCCGACCCCATGCAACTCTCCATTCCGCAAGCGCGCCAATGGTTGGTGCACGGTTCGCGCGATGACGTAGTTCCACCGGATTTGAGCCGCGGTTACGTTGCCGCCAAACAGAAACGTACGGGCAAAGAGAAGGAAGATGTGAACCTGATTGAGATTGAAGGAGCGGGACACTTCGAGCTTATCGATCCGCGAACTCAGGCATGGAAGCAGATTGAGGAATTGGTGGTGCGGTTAGCCAGCTGAGAACGGACTGGTCCATCGGCCCTTCCGTATGCGCGATTTGCCCTCGAATCACGATGTCGCATAAAATCGGCTCAACCTTGAGCTGACCTCTCGCAACTCTCGGGCGTTGCGAACCCATGGCCAGCACAGACGATGACATCTCACAGAACTTCTGACCGCGGAAGCGAAGGCACTCCTCCGAAAAGCGAAACCCTTTACGCGTTGCTGTTTGAGAACAGCCTTGACGGCCTGATGTTAACCGCCCCAGACGGCTCGATCCTCGACGCGAATCCCGCGGCCTGCCGAATTTTTGGACGCACCCTGGAGGAAATTCGGCGTGCGGGGCGGCAAGGATTGCTCGATGCTTCCGATCCGAGGCTCGCCACCCTGATCGCGGAGCGGCAACGAACCGGCCGAGCCCATGGAGAGCTCATCGCCAAACAGAGAGACGGCACTGCTTTCCCCATCGAGTTCTCTTCCGTTGTTTTCGATAGTCCTGAAGGAAGCCCCAAGACCTGCATCATCATTCGCGACGTCAGCGAGCGCAAGTCGGCGGAGGCCGAACGCGATCGCCTGATCCAGGAACTCCAGGAGGCAATGGGACGAGTCAAATCCCTGAGCGGCTTGCTGCCCATGTGCGCCTCGTGCCGTAAAATTCGCGACCAGGCGGGGGCGTGGCACGACCTGGAAACCTATGTGCGGAATCACACCGAAGCGGATTTCAGTCACGGAATCTGCCCGGAGTGCCGTCGCTTGCTCTATCCTGAAACCGTTGGCTCGTAGTGCGGGCGGTTGAAACCTCGCCACCTCATACGATTCTCGGTCCACGGATCGGTCCTTTATGCTGAATCCCTTCAAGCTCCATCGCTTCGTCCTGGTACTCGCGGCGGTCGTACTACTAGCCGCGGCCTCAGCCACAGTTCAGCCGGCGGACCCCACCCGCTACCTCAACGACATCAAGTCGCTTGCCGCTCCGGACATGGAGGGGCGCGGTGCCGGCACCAAGGGGCTGACGCGTGCCGAGCACCTGATCGAAAAGCGCTACAAGGAGCTTGGCCTTGATCCCGCCGGAGTCAACGGCTACGCCCAGCCGTTTACGGTAATCACCGGCGCGCGCCTGAAGTCGGACAATCATTTCTCAGTACAGGCTTCCGACTCCAAGAAAGATCTGAAGATCGATCAAGATTTCGTCCCTTTCAGCTTTTCTGCCTCTGGCGAAGTCGCGGGACCGCTGGTTTTTGCTGGCTACGGCGCGACCGCCGACGAGTTTCACTATGACGATTACGCAGGAGTGGATGTGAAAGACAAGATCGTCGTCGTGCTCCGCTACGAGCCTTCCGGGTTTGCAGAGAAGAGTGGCAATCACGGACTAACGCAACATTCCCAGCTAGTCACGAAGGCAATCAACGCTAGGAATCACGGGGCGAAAGCCGTGGTCGTCGTCAACGGAAAACTCGGCGACGGCGAAGAAGATTTGCTCACGCGCTTCGGCAGCGTCAGCGGCCCGGAGAACGTTGGCATTGTTTTCGTGCAGGTGAAGAATGCGGTTGCGGAGTCGTGGTTTCAGGCCGCCGGAAAGTCGCTCAAGGACGTTCAGGATCAGATCAACTCAGGCACTAAAGCTGCGTCATTCGCATTCCCGGAAACTCTGCGGCTGTCGTTGCACATTGACATTGAGACTACGCGTGCCACGGTGAATAACGTTCTGGCGTGGCTGCCGGGACAGACCGACGAATACGTCATAATCGGTGCGCACTACGATCACCTGGGCCGGGGCAATTTCGATTCGCTGGCTCCTTCGCAGATCGGGCAGATTCATCCCGGAGCGGACGACAACGCCAGCGGTACTGCGGGAGTCCTGGAACTGGCGCGACTGCTGGTTCCGGAGCGCGGCCAACTAAAACGCAGCATTCTCTTCATGGACTTCGCCGGAGAAGAACTCGGGCTGCTGGGTTCGGCGGCGTGGGTAAAAGATCCGACGCGTCCTCTGGCCAAGGCTGTTGCCATGATCAACATGGACATGATCGGCCGCATCAAAGACGACAAGGTCTATATCGGTGGAGTCGGCACCGGCTCGACGTTCAAATCGGTGCTCGAACAGGCACAGAAGGAAACGCCGTTCAAGATTGAATATTCGGCAGGAGGCTACTCTTCGAGCGACCACACTTCGTTTGTGTCGAAGAAGATTCCTGTCCTCTTCTTCTTCTCCGGACTGCACAGCGACTATCACAAGCCGTCCGACACCTGGGAGAAGATCAATGCTCCTTCGGCCGCGCGACTGCTCGATATGGTGGGAAACGTCGCCGTGCAACTGGCGGACGCGTCCGAGGCACCAGCATTCCAGGTGGTAGCCGAAGAGAAGCCGCCAGACTGGTGGTGGAGGCCGAGGATATGGCCCATACTTCGGATCGATCCCGGATTTTGGCCAGACGGAAAATGGCGTGAAGTTTTCCGATGTGAGGCCGAACTCACCCGCGGCGAAGGCTGGGTTTAAGGCGGGAGATATCCTGATCCAGTTCGGCGACAAACCGATCAAGAATCTTTACGACTTCACCGACGCCCTGCGCCGCAGCAAGGTTGGCGATGTGGTCGAAGTGAAAGTGCTGCGAGATGGGCAGCCGGTCACGGCCAGCGTGAAGCTAGAACAAAGAAAATAGAATTGCTTTGCGGTCGTTGTTTTGCCCTCTGTTTGATCCGTGTTGATCCGCGCAAATCCGTGGCAAGGAAGTTGCGCTTTCCATCCCTTATAATCGTCGGTCATACTGGGTCACCCAGAGAGGAATCCTTTGCCCTTCGACGATCTTCGCCAGTGGATCGCGGCGCTGGACCGCGCCGGCGAACTCAAGCGCATTCAGACCGAAGCTGACCCCATTCTCGAGATTGCCGAAATCACCGACCGCGTGTCGAAGAGCCGCGATGCCAAGGGAACGCGCGGCGGGCCTGCGCTTCTTTTCCAGAAAATCAAAGGCCATCCAGGTTCGCAACTGCTGATCAACCAGTTTGGGTCCGATGCGCGCATGAAGCTTGCGGTCGGCGTGAACTCGTTCGATGAGATCGCGGACCGCATCCGCATGTTCATGGACGTGAAGTCGCCGCAGGGCTTTCTTAGACAAGCTCAAGATGCTTCCGCTGCTGACGGAAATGGGCAAGTTTTTTCCGCGCACGGTATCGACGGGTCCGTGCAAAGAAGCAATCAAGCGCGACAATTTCTCGCTGCTCGACTTCCCTATCCTGCAATGCTGGCCGAAAGACGCGGGACGATTCATTACACTGCCGTGCGTGACCACGCGCGATCCGAAATCCGGCAAGCGCAACCTCGGCATGTATCGCATGCAGGTGTACGACGAGCGCACGACGGGAATGCACTGGCAGCGCCAGAAAGTTGCAGCCGAACACGCGCGCGAACGCATGCGCGCCGCAGTCACAGGCAAGTCGGCAGCCGTTGACATTATGGCGCGCTCGTCGGGTGGTTCGGTGCTAGCGGAGGGCGAGCGGCCTTCCGGGAAGATGGAAGTCGCGGTGGCGATTGGAACCGATCCGGCCGTGACTTTCTCTGCAATCGTTCCCGCGCCGCCTGAGGTTGAGGAATATCTAATCGCCGGATTCCTGCGCGGAGCGCCGGTCGATCTCGTCAAATGCGAAACCGTTGACTTGGAAGTTCCGGCGGCCAGCGAGATTGTTCTCGAAGGCTATGTGAATCTTGACGAACTCCGCACCGAAGGCCCATTCGGCGATCACACCGGCTTTTATTCGCTGGAAGATCTCTACCCTGTTTTTCACGTCACCTGCGTGACGCATCGCAAAGATCCTATCTATGCAACAACGATCGTAGGCAAGCCGCCGCAGGAAGATGCCTACATGGGCAAAGCGGTCGAACGCATCTTTCTGCCGCTGATGAAGCTGACGATTCCGGAGTTGGTGGATGTCAACCTGCCGATCGAGGGCGTGTTTCATAACCTGATGATCGTGTCGATCAAGAAGTCGTATCCGGGGCAGGCGCGGAAGGTGATGAGCGCGATCTGGTCGCTCGGCCAGGCCATGTTCACCAAGTGCATCGTGGTGGTCGATGAAGACGTTGACGTGCAGGATCTCGCCGACGTGACGCTGAAGGTGTTCAACCACATCGATCCCGAGCGCGATATTCAATTCACACTCGGCCCGGTCGATTCGCTCGACCATGCCTCGCGCCTGCCGAATTACGGCTCGAAGATGGGTATCGACGCGACGCGCAAGTGGGCCAGCGAAGGCTTCGCCCGACCCTGGCCCGACGAGATCGTGATGGACGCGAAGACGAAAGCTCTGGTCGACGCGAAATGGAAGACACTGGCTAAGGAACTCGGAATCGGGTGACCGGGCTAGAGGCGAGACTCATCATCGGAAAGACGCCAGCCATGCTCTAGTTCTCGATCTTGATCTTCGCCAGCATTTTCACCACGTCGGCGTCCTTGGCCTCGTGCACTTCAATCCGAACTGCCGTTCCTTCAGCGTAGCGTTTGGCATCGCCGATGATCGTCAGGATGCGCTGCGGAAGCTTACTCTTGCGCGCCGCCACAACCGCCTTGTCCCCCAGGATGAATGCAGCCAGAAAATATCCCTCACGAGGCCCCAGATAGACGATGTTGCGTTGCTTGGATTGCAGACGTAACGACCATCCAGCTTTGATGGAGTAGCTATTCCACTCTTGTCTATCCAGCTTCAGGTCGCGCTTCAGTTCGCTTACGAGCATGCGCCACAAACCGTCAGTCCGCCCCAAAACCGAGGCCAACTCCTTCTTGGTGGGCTGCTTCGAATATCCTATAAACGCGTTCGGTAGCATCGTCCGCCTTTCCGGGTTGGGCCGTTGAGCTGCCTGATTCGATCCTCTCAGGTGCCCCACAGCCGTCCGCACGGGATCCAACCGAAATCAGTGTTGCGGTAGCCTGGCGTCCCGCGCAGTGACCCGCGTCACTGCAGTTGGCTGTGGAAAGTTCTGAACGACTGCCCAGAGATGTACACGATTGAGGCCCTCGAAAGCGGGCCTCTCTTTCTTGAGGCTGAGCCACGAGGAACATCGGGGTCACGGATAAATCGTTTCTTGTGATGCGGGGTGGGAAGTTCGAGGGAGAACTACTCCCGATCCGGATCTCCATCCGCAGTCGCCGGCTGGTAGCCAGTACACTGCAACACCGGTAAGCGCGGATAACGAGCGAAGGAAGAATCGGTCGCCGAGCGTTCACAGCGATAGAAAGTCGATCCCCGGTCAGACGCGATCCGACGCATAAACTCACAATCCGCGCACAAACCGATGCCTACGGCTTCGTCTTTGTCCCTCACCTGTACAGGATAACTCTCTGTTATGGGCCGGCAAATCAGGCAATCGCGCCCAGCGAAACTCCAGAAAGCGCTCGGCCCGCCGGGAGCAGGGCGTTTTGCCATCAGGCCTATAAGAAAAATTCATCGAATATCGACCGTTTTTTGCACCGAATCGCCTTGAATCTGGATATTTCCTTTTGCTATAAGTGCTTCCATTACAGGAGGTTTGAACGTGCGATCCCCTGCTTTGCGCGTATTGGCATCTCTTTCGAAGCACTTGTGCGCCCTTTTTTTTGTGGCTATGGCGCTGGCTTTTCTGACGCAGATTGCCGCCGCCCAGCAAACTTTAGGCGCCATTACCGGCACGGTGACTGACCCGTCGGGAGCTGTCGTGTCCGACGCCACGGTGAAAGCGGTCAATATCGCGACCAATCTCGAAGTGACTGCCCAGACCAAAAACGGCTCTTTCCAGATCCCGGATCTTCCCGCCGGCACTTATCGAGTCACCGTCACCAAGGACGGCTTCAAAACGGAAACGCACACGAAAATCCTGGTGTTCGGGAACCGCACGACGACCGTGGATACGACTCTGGTGGTGGGCTCGATCGGCACCACGGTGGAAGTGAGCGCCGTGCCGTTGATGAACCAAGTGGACACCACGATCGGCTATGTGGTCGATACCAACACCATCGAAACGACGCCTCTAGGCACGGGCAGCTTCACGCAACTGGCAATTCTTAGCCCCGGCGTTCATGCGGACTTCCTCGGTGGAGGTGGCGCCAACACGGGCCTGGGCAATCTGGCTATCTTCGCCAACGGAAACCGGGACACCAGCAATAGCTTTTCCTTGAACGGGATCAGCACCAACAACCTCTTTAACGGCAATTCCACCAGCCAGGTCGGTGAGAACCGCTTCGTGCTCAACACCGGTGAGAACTTCGGTCCGGGCGGCGCGATCCAAACCAGCACGTCCGTGACTGATGCGATTGGCCAGGCTCTTCCCACCCCACCCCCGGATGCCATCCAGGAGATCGGCGTCAACTCCTCGCAGTACGACGCCTCCCAAGGCAACAACAGCGGCGCGCACATCAGCGTGTTGACGAAGTCCGGCACGAACGCGCTGCATGGTTCACTCTGGGAACAGTGGCAGAACAGCGCTATGAACTCCACCCCGTACTTCTACAATGCTGCGGGCATCCCTCGTCCTTTCCTGAACCGGAACGCTTTTGGCGGGACCATCGGCGGGCCGATTGTCAAGGACAAGTTGTTTTTCTTCGGGTCCTATCAAGGAGTACGCATTGCTGATGCGGAGGCTTCCACCAAAGATGTGACCGTGCCTCTCGCTTTGACGGATGACCGCAGCACGCAGGGCATCATTAACATGATTCAGACTTCGTACGGTGACACCCTTACCTCGGGCCAGATCAATACCGCTGCCTCGAACCTGCTGAATGCCAAACTGCCCAACGGGCAGTATCTGATCCCAAGCGCGCAGTACTCTGAGACGCAGGCCAAAGCGCTAGGTTACGATGCCGTCGTGCAAGGCCCCAATACGCAAGCCACCGTAAGCCAAGGGATCGCCGGTATCGATTATGTTCTAAACGCCAAGGATCGCTTGGCGGCGAGATATTACATTCAGAGCAATCCCACCAACAATCCTTTTGGCTCAGTCGGTTCGCTGCTCGGATTTGCCCAACAGCTATCCGCCGGCAGCCAGGTCTTTTCCCTCTCGAACTCCGTCGTGCTCTCCCCCAACCTAACCTGGGAACAGCATGTGGGTTTCACTCGCCTGCGAGCCTATGCAAGTACGACAAAAGCATTTACTCCAAGTTCGGAGGGCATTAGCCTGCCTGGCGCGGCGACTTTTCCTCAGTTCGACATCACCACGGCGGACCCTACGATCAGGCAGGAGTTGGAGTTTGGTCCCAGCCCCAGCTTTGGCGATGGCGGTATGATTCAGAATCAATGGGAATTCGGGACCTCCATGAGTTGGGTAAAAGGAAAGCATATCGTCAGTATAGGGACAACGTGGGACCACACCCAGCTCAATATCCTCAATAACAACACCAATTCCGATACGCTTGATTTCGCAGACGTTCGAGACCTTTGTAGAAGGCAACTTGCACGGCGGCGATGAGTTCGCTGGTTCGGCTCACCGTTACTACCGCGCCGATACCGTCGGCACCTACATTAACGACAACTTTAAGGTGATGAGAAACCTGACAGTAACCGCCGGGTTGCGTTGGGACATCGACGGGCCGCTCTCGGAAAAATACGGCCTGCTTACGGCCTTCGACCCTTCGAAATACAGTTACACCCAATGCACCGTCGGTGGAGTTCCGGCAGACCCGGCTTTGACTGAGTACAACTATGGCACTTGCGACGCAGGGACTGACGTCATTAACAGCTCCGGACTGCTAATTGCCAGGAATAACAAGACCGGCGCCACGCCGGGAGCTAGCAATTCGCTGATGAAAAATCACCAGTGGGGTTTCGCGCCCCGCATCGGCATTGCGTGGTCTCCGATGTCGAAACTCACCGTGCGCGCCGGGTACGGCATGTACTACGACCGCGGCGAGTTCTTCAGCTACTTGTCACCGAGCGCGGGGTCAGGATTTAACGGCCCATTCGGCGTCACGCTGGCGCCTCCGTTCGTCCAACCCATCTCCGTCGCGAAGAACGCGACGCTCGATCAGCCCTTCGGTACGACTCTGCCCCCGCCGCCGCCAGCCACAGGAGCAGCCTTCCTCGCCTACCTACCCAACCTCCAGCAGACGGCTTGCGGTTACCCGGGATGCTGGCCGTCCGACAATCTTTATGGTCCGTTCCTCTATGGCGGTTACGATATCAACAACAAACTGCCTTATATGCAGAACTGGACCCTCGACTTTCAATTTCAGCCTTCTAACACCTGGATAATCGAGGCTGGCTATGTCGGCAGTCACGGCACCCATTTAGTGCTACCGATTCCCTTCAACCAACCGCTCATCGCCACTCCGACGAATGTGGTGAACGGGCAGACCAGTTCCTACGGAGGTACCAGCCCGTTGGCGAACCAGAACTACGGGCCCCCTGGATAAGGAGCTCATCTATACGAATGAATACGCAGGCAATGCGCCGATCCGCGTACCTTATCCTGGCTACGATATGAACGCGGTGTCGTATAAGGCGGAGGGCATATCGAACTTCAATGCACTGCAACTCCAGGTCCACAAGCGCCTGTCCAATGGCCTGCAGTTCACCACGTCTTATACCTGGTCTCACTCGCTTGACGAGCAGAGCGGCCTGGGGCTGTTTTTCACCGGGAACAATCCGCTCACTCCGCGAGCCAACTATGGCTCCTCGGATTTCGATCAGACCCACGTCTTTCTGGTCAACTACAGCTATACGATTCCGAAGTCTCGTGGACAACCGGGCGTTGGGCTACGCGGTGAACGGTTGGACCATTGGCGGCCAGACTGTGGCGCAAAGCGGCCAGCCCTACAGCGTCTATGACTATTCGGGCTCGGTGGCCAGTTTGTACTACGGCACCAGCAACTATATTGGGAACCCGATTGTGCCGCTGCTGCCTGGCGTAACTGCCAAGCAGGCGGCCAACGGGCGCGAATTGCCCTCCGGAAGTTTCGCCGGCACTTTGTAAGCTCAATGCGCTGATTTCGGACCCCAGTTCGTGGCTCCGGGGACCTACGGGGTTCCCGCTCCCGACAGTACCGGGGGAGATGACTATGAATCCTTGTTTGGAACTACCGGCCGGAACACCTTTCGAGGCCCATTCCAGGTGCGTTTCGACATGAGCCTGGCTAAGCAGTTCCTATTCAAAGAACGCTATGGGCTGAAGTTTGAAGCCGATGCGTTCAATATTTTCAACCATCCTGATTTCGACACTCCGAACAACGACGTGAACTTCTTTCCCGGTTATGAAGGTCCGCCGTCGATTCCTCCGCAAGGCAGCTTGGGCGTCATCCAGCACACGATCGGCAGCCCACGCTTCCTGCAGCTCTCGATGCACTTAGTGTTCTGATTTACCGCGAGTGGATTCAACGGGGCATTCCGCAGTACGCGGATGCCCCGGTTCTTTTGCGCATGGCCTGCCTGCGCTGGTTCCTCGTGACATGCTTCCCGCTCTCCCTCCCGTTCACCAGCAACGCGGCGGTCCGGCGCGGGGTCCGGTATACTAAACTGATATGCCGGTTCTGAAAAATATCGCCGCCATTGCCAAGGGCATGAGCATCACCTTTATGGAGATGTTTCAGCCTACGACTGTCGAGAATTATCCCGACGGCAAGGGACCGCTGAAGGGCGCGCGCTTTGAAGCCCGGTTTCGTGGCGCGCACGTGCTGCAGCGCGATGAAGATGGGCTGGAGAAGTGCGTAGCCTGCTTTTTGTGCGCAGCTGCGTGCCCTTCGAACTGCATCTATATCGAAGCGGCTGAGAACACGGCGGAGAATCGCGTGAGCGGCGCCGAGCGCTTCGCTAAGGTCTACAACATCGATTACAACCGCTGCATTTTCTGCGGCTATTGCGTGGAAGCCTGCCCGACCGATGCGATCACTCACGGGCATGGATTTGAGCTGGCAACCTTCAACGCCAGCAATCTGGTCTACCGCAAGGAGCAAATGCTGGCCCCCCGGCCCGCTCACATGGGGGCCAACGTGGTATTCAACCAGGCCGATGTGGACGGTGGCGCTCCGGTGCAGATGGTGCCGGGGAGTTAAGCCTGCAGAGGGTTCGGATCATGTTCGCGCGCCGGTTCAGCGACCAACCTAGAACGCAGCCGCCAGGCGAATAAAATAGCTTCTAGGCGGGCCGATGGCATTGCCGGAAAACAGGCCACCGAAATCGATCACGTTGAGCCGATTGTTTAAGTTCTCCACGTCGGCCTGCAGACGCAAAGATCTCTTTTCTTTCTTGTACAAATCGAAGCCACCTGTCACATCCACCGAGAACGTAGGCTTGATCCGCCCGTCATTCAAGTCGATCCGATCCACTACCGCCTGACCGTACTCGGCCAGGGCCTGTTGCGCCGTGCCTGTAAATTCGAAAGGCAGGCCACTGCCGTACTCGGCGCTGGGAGCAATCCATAATCGCGATGTTAGCTGATAGCGAATATGGAGACGGACGGTGTTGCGCTGGTCCTGCGAATCGGGAAAATGTCCCGGAAGTTGGTTGCCTGCGATGTCGTCACCCAGGAAGAGCCCTCCAGTCACCGGAAACCAAGCGTTACCCACGATATAGGAATAGCTGAGAAAACCGGAGAATTGCCTCCAGTGTGGCACTTCGATTTTCCCCTCAGCGCCATAAATAATAGCTTTCCGAAATGCGATCGGGAAACTCACAGCCGTGCTAAGAATCTGATCGTCGTCGGCATAGTTGTTGACGTAACGGCGGAAGTAATTGGAATCGAAACGCAACTGGCTGAAAATGCTTTTTGTCGCACCAAGCTCAAAGTAGTTTCCGTGCGACGGCTCGACCGGCAGACGAAGAACATTGGGATTGAGCGAGGTCACCTGCTGCGAACTGGCCAGCAGAATGTTTTCGAACGAAGGCGTCTGAAAAACGCGGTCGTAGGAGGCGTGCACGATCAATCCTGCGGACGGAAAGTAACGCGCCGCCGATAAACGCGGGCTAACCGCATTTTGATTGACCAACAGCTGGTAGTGGTCCCAGCGCAGCCCGGCGTTCACGGTCCATTTGCCAACGTGAATCAGGTCTTGCACGAACGCAGATTGCTCCAGGTCAGGGCGGTCTCCGATGAAAGCAAAGGAAGCCGGGGTTCCGGGTGCAAAAGGGTTGTAGGGATTGTTCTGATCGTTGGGATCGATCGCGAGCGTATCGCTGAAGTCCTCATGCAGAAACGTGGCATCGGATTCGACACCAGCCTTCCACTCCTGATTGCCATGGTGAACCGAGATGGCGCCGTTGAAATATCCCTCGGTGAAGTTGTTATGCAGAAAAGCGCGAATGGGCCACGACGACGCGTTGGAATTCAAGTCGTCAGAGTTTTCGCGCACCATGCCGCGAAGATTTGCCAGCACGTCCGACGAAAAGACGTGTTGATACGAAACCATCCCCATGGTCTCGAAATTGTCGGCGGTCTGCAATTGGGGGGGAGTACCCGAAGGCGGCACTGGATCCTGGAGTTGAGGAAACTCCTGAAGCTCTTCGTTGGGAAGTTCGTAACGCGAGAGTTCGTGGCGTACGCTGAGCGTGAGCCGGTCTTTCGGCGTGAAGTCTCGGGTAAAGCTTAAAGAGAAATCTCCGGTGGTGCCGCGATTGGTATAGTTCTCCGGAACCACGGGATTGAGATAGTGGGCCGTCATGTTCCCAGCGGCGCTGGCCCCGAGCAGGTTGCGTCCCCAACCGTACTGCGCCTGGGCGAAGGCGCCGGCCGTGTCGAAGCTGCCGCCGGAGAGCGCGATCTCGCCATGCAGCCCCGGCTGGTCGTCGCGCTGCGTGTTGACTTCGACCACCCCTCCCATTTTTCGCCCGTACTCGGCGGGGATGCCTGCCGTGTAAATCGTCAGCGAGTCGACGTCGTCGGCCTCGATCTCCGGGCCAAAGCTGGGAGAGCGGTTATCCGTCAGCGGAATGCCGTCGACCACAAATTGCGTTTGATACTCCGAGCCCCTGGGATGCAGCACGGCATTGCCTTCATAGAGCCAGCCGGGCTGGGAATTAATCAGGTCCACCATGGAGCGCCCGGGCAGCGATGCAGGCCGGTCGGCGATGGCTTGCTCGTCCAGATGATTGGCTGCGCCGCTGCGTTCGGGATCAAGCAGCGTGGCCTGGGCGGTCACGTTCACCGCGGTGCTCAAGGCGGCAACGCTCAGCTTCACCACATATTCCGAGGGCAACGTGGAACGAATCTCGATTAAACCGCTATAAGGGGAGAATCCCTCACTCTCAACCAGCAGGTGATACAAGCCGAAGGGAAGATTGCGCGCCGAAAGCAGGCCGCCGTCGTCCGTGACCAGGCTGCGATGGAGTTGGGCCGCATCGCTGGATAGAGTGATCGCCGCCTTCAGGCCCAGATCCGTGCTGATCGGAGACTTTAAGGCGGAGTTCTCCGCTGTTGCTCTGGGCCACGAGTGGGAGAGCCAGCAGTAGCGGTTCCGACATGAAGCAGCCAACGCAAGCGTTTGGATTCGGGGGAATCTTTATGATACCAGCCGCTCTTGAAGCCGCCGGTTACGAAGGGCATCCTGAGAAACAGGCGAACTTCTTCCTGAAGTGCACTTTTTACAACGTGTTGACACGGTAATGACAAATCGCGAGGGCGGGTGCGGCACCTTCTAGTCTGATCCTGCCGGTCGGCTGCTTTCTCCGGGCGGCCTATCGTTGAGTTCGGGATCGAGGCCTTCACGCCCTCCGTCACCGGGAGGGAATGGGGAAAAACGGGCGCTCGCGCCGCAGGGGGCGTTAGCGCCCGTTTTGTGCATGCGCTCTGATTCTTGGAGGTGCTTCTTTAAGCACTGGGGCCAACCCGGCAGAGTCTTTTCCGCTCCGCTGCAACTGTTACAATTTCTGGCATCGGCCCAGACAGCAGATTCCTCCCTGCTCCGCCTGCGCTTCACTTGGCGCTGCGTGTCGGAGTGACAAGGTGAGGGCTGCGTGCCTGACGGAACGAACCAGCGCCATGAAATGTCCTTTCTGCGGATTTGCGAACGACAAGGTCGTCGACTCGCGGGAGAGTAAGGAAGCGGAATCGATCCGCCGCCGCCGCGAGTGCCTGAAGTGCGGCAAGCGCTTCACCACCTACGAACGCATCGACGAAATCCCTTACATGGTGGTGAAAAAAGACGGCCGCCGGGAGAAGTTCGACCGGCAGAAGGTCCTGAACGGACTGCTCCGCGCGTGCGAGAAACGCCCAGTCCCTATCAGCAAACTGGAGCAGATCGTGAACGAGGCAGAGTCATTCGTAATCGAGTCGGCCGAGCGCGAGCGCAAGACCAGCGAACTTGGCGAGCTGATCATGAACCGCCTGCGGCGCTATGACAAAGTGGCGTATGTGCGATTTGCCTCCGTATACCTCGATTTCAAAGATGTCAAAGAGTTCATGAACGAGTTGAAGGATTTGGTGAAAGTCAAAACTGTTTAACGATTTAAGGATCGACGTCTTCATGAGTCATAAAGTAACTCTGATCCCGGGCGACGGGATCGGGCCGGAAGTCACCCAGGCGACAGTCCGTATCCTGGAAGCGACCGGGGTAAAGTTTGAGTGGGAGACGTTCGCGGTCGGCGCCGACGCCTACGAGAAGGGCGGCGAGTACATCCCGAAAGAGCTGATTGAGTCCATCGAACGAACACGGGTCGCGCTTAAAGGCCCGGTCACGACTCCCGTGGGTGGCGGCTTTTCCAGTATTAATGTGGCATTGCGCAAGAAGTTTGAGCTGTACGCGAATTTCCGTCCGATCCGAAATCTACCTCACGTTCCCACCCGGTATCCAGACGTCGATCTCATCATCGTGCGCGAAAACACCGAGAGTCTCTACTCCGGATTGGAGCACGAGGTAGTGCCGGGTGTGGTGGAGAGTCTAAAAATCATCACCGAAAAGGCTTCGACCCGCATTGCGAAGTTCGCTTTCGAATATGCCCGCAAGAATCAGCGCAAGAAGATTCACGCGATCCACAAGGCGAACATCATGAAGCTGTCGGATGGGCTCTTTCTGCGTTGCTGCCGCACGGTGGCGAAGGAATATCCGGAAGTCATCTACGGCGAGCACATTGTCGACAATACCTGCATGCAGCTGGTGATGAATCCGTATCAATATGACATGCTGGTGATGGAAAATCTGTACGGCGACATTCTTTCGGATTTATGCGCAGCGTTCGTGGGAGGGCTGGGCTTTGTACCCAGCGCGAATCTGGGCGACGATTGCGCTATGTTTGAGGCCGTGCACGGATCGGCGCCGGACATCGCCGGCAAGAACCTGGCGAATCCCACGGCGTTGCTGCGATCGGCCCTGCTCATGGTCAGGCATTTGGGAGAGCACGAAGCTTCGACCCAGATTCGGAACGCGCTCGAACGAGTGTATCGTCACCCGGAAAAACTGACGCGCGACATCGGCGGGCAGGCGGGAACGTCGGAATTCGCCGATGCGGTGATTGCCGAGATGCAAGCCCCATCGTCATAAGTGACAATCCTGTTGCTGATTTCCAGCTTTTTTTCGCCTACCAGAAGCAATCCGCAAAACTTTTGCAAATGCGCCATTGACTCGCACGCCGCCAAGGGAGTAAATTCGCCCGTTCTGGGGTTTCTGGGGAATGACGCGCACAACACGGCGTGTGGGGATAGTACTCTTTCAGCTAGGTGGACCTGACACCCTGGAAGCCATCGAGCCATTTCTATATAACCTCTTCTGCGATCCCGACATTATTGACTTCCCTTTCGCCCGCATCGGACGCAAACCCCTGGCCAAACTGATCTCGACCACGCGGGCGCGCAAGGTGCAGCACCACTACGCCACGATCGGGGGAGGATCGCCCATCCGCAAACATACGGAGCGGCAGGCGCGGGCGCTCGAAGCCGAACTGCGAACTCAGGGGATCGGTGCCGTGTGTTTTGTGGCGATGCGCTATTGGCATCCGTTCACCCGCGAGGCCATCGAGCAACTGCGGGCCGCGGACTGCGATGAAGTCGTTCTTTACCGCTCTATCCGCAGCATTCGTCGACGACCACGGGATCGAGTCTGAACGAATGGCGGCGGCTGTTCCGCGACGACGTGCCGGTGCATTGCGTCGGAGCGTTTTATCGTAATACGATATATCTGGATGCCGTCGTGGAGAAAGTAAACGAAGCACTCGCGCGCTTTCCCGCAGCCGCGCGACCGGAAATTGTCTTCAGCGCGCACAGTCTGCCCATGTCGGTAATCGAGAAGGGCGATCCCTACCAGCGGCAGATCGAGGAAACGGTGCAGCTATTAACGGAACGCGGCGGATGGAGCAATCCGCACCGGCTTTGCTACCAGAGCAAAGTGGGAGCCAGCCGCTGGCTGCAGCCTTCCCTGCATCAAACGTTGCGACAGTTATCGTCCGAGCGGGTGCGCGAAATGTGCGTCGTGCCCGTGGCTTTCGTTTCCGATCACGTGGAAACGCTGGGAGAAATCGACCACGAGGCGCGGGAGCACGCACACCGGCTGGGAATCGCGCAGTTTGAAATGAGCGCCGGTCTGAACGATTCTCCGAAATTCATTGCCGCCCTGGCGCAGATGGTGCAGGAGGCGCTCGGCAAGACGGTTCGTTCTTTCATCCCGATTCGCGATACAGGGAGGCAGTTGGCGGCGCCGGAGTACGCGACGGCCGCCGGTTTAGATTAGGGTCAAGTCATTCAGTCAGAGGAGGCAGTCTCATGGCGGAGCCGGAAACCGGCAATGTCAGTCCGAAGCCCGAGGCCACGAAGCCCGCGGGCAATACGGCGCCATCCGCAGCGAAGCCCGCGGCGGATCCCACGAAGTACGTGGGCACGCCGGCGGTGGGAACCTCGAAAGCGGCCGCTGCAGCTGGTGTCGCCGGAACCGCTCCTTCCACCGAGATTGATCGGCGCCGCCGGCGCTTCGTCTGGACCATGGTGACCGGCTTCCTGATGGCGTGGTTCCTGGCGTTCTTCCGCTTCTTTCTTCCCCGCACTCTTTTTGAACCCAACTCGGTTTTTAAAATCGGCTACCCTTCGGAATTTGCGCTCGGTGTCGACACCAAATTCCAGCAGAAGTTTCGCATCTGGGTGGACCGCACGCCCGACCGGCTATTCGTAATCTACGCCCGCTGCACGCACCTCGGGTGCACGCCGGATTGGAAGCCCAGCGAGAATAAATTCAAGTGTCCCTGCCACGGCAGCGGGTATGACAGCGAAGGGATCAACTTCGAAGGGCCGGCGCCGCGTCCCATGGACCGCGCGAAGATCGAACTTGCGCCCGATGGACAGATCATCGTGGATACGTCGCGGCTCTACCAGTGGCCGAAGGGACAGCCCAGCCACTTCAACGATCCGGGAGCGTTTTTGACCGGAGTGTAGCAGCGGAAAGAGAGAAGCAGGTTCCTCACCGGGTGTTGCCCGGTTCGGAATGACAAAGTTAAAGAGGAGTGTTCGCGGGGTTTCCTAGTTCAGGAATCTTATGGCTGACGAAAATAATCCGAACGGCGGTAGCGGCGGCTCTAGCGGTAACGGAAAAGTCGGGCTGGTGGAACGTGTCACCACCGGGGTCAAAGACGACATTCAGGCCCTCAAGACCGACATCCCCACCAAAGCGAAGGAACAGATCGAGGGGCTGAAGGATCCAACCAAGACGCAGGTCTATACGTCGATCTTCCGCCACAAGCACGACGATACTCCGCGCAACCGGGCGTTGGGCGTGCTCTCGAACGTCTTCCTGCATCTGCATCCGGCGAAGATCAACCGCGATGCTGTGCGCTACAGCTACACCTGGGGCATGGGCGGGATCACGTTTTACCTGTTCATCATCCTCACCTATACCGGCGTGCTGCTGATGTTCTATTACCACCCGACCAAGGTACAGGCCTTTCGCGACGTACTATATCTGGAGCACGACGTTCCCTTCGGCAAAATCCTCAGAAACATGCATCGCTGGGCCGCTCACTTAATGGTGATCGGCGTGTGGCTGCACATGTTTCGCGTGTTCCTCACGGGTTCGTATAAGAAGCCGCGCGAGTTCAACTGGAACATCGGCGTGCTGCTTCTGGTGTTCACCTTGTTGCTTTCATTCACCGGATACCTGCTCCCCGACGATCAGCTTGGATTCTGGGCCGTCACGGTGGGAACGAATATGGCGCGCGCGACTCCGCTGCTGGGGCATGAAGGCCCGTTCGGATCGATGCTGGGCATGACTCCCTACAACGACGTGCGCTTCGGATTGTTGGGCGGATCGATCGTGGATGCCAACGCGCTGCTGCGGTCTTACATCTGGCATTGCATCGGCATTCCGATCGTTGCGTCGGTGCTGATGATTGTGCATTTCTGGCGCGTAAGAAAAGATGGTGGAATTTCGGGTCCGGCTCCGGTGATGCTGGAGGCGGAAGCGGACAAGCCGCGCAGAGGGCCGAAGGCGGCAGGAGAGTGATGGGGATTTCCTTTGCATACGATGTCATTCCGAACAGGTCCGCAGGACTTGTGAGGAACCTGCTTTCTGCTGGTGGCTGAGAAAAGCAGGTTCCTCACCGTCGCTTCGCGCCGGTTCGGAACGACAAGCGAGCGTTTTCAGATTCGAGAAAACTTCTATGGATTGGCGACAACTCTGGGAGATTTGTTCGGCGCCGGACAACGTGCCGATCGTGGGCTTGATTCCGCTGCTGGCCTTCTACATTTATCTGGCGGTGAAACAGGCACGGGCCAACGATCAGCTGATCGAACAGCTTGAGGCCAGTCCCGAGATGGCCAAGACTCACCATCGCAAAACCTGGCCGTTCAAACCGGGCTGGGCGAAGGAAGTCCACGTCTGGCCGTTCCTGCTGCGCATCGAGTTTCTGGCCGCGATCATCATCACGATCGTTCTCATGGTCTGGTCGATCACGCTGAATGCGCCGCTCGAAGAACCGGCCAATCCCAACCTCACCATGAATCCTGCGAAGGCGCCGTGGTACTTCCTGGGACTGCAGGAAATGCTCGTCTATTTCGATCCGTGGATCGCCGGCGTGGTCATGCCAACCATGATCATCATCGGTCTGATGGTGATTCCCTACATCGACACGAACCCGCTGGGCAGCGGGTATTACACCTGGAAGCAGCGCAAGTTTTCGATTTCAACTTTTCTTTTTGGATTCATCATTCTGTGGGTCGCGATGATCATCATCGGGACATTCATCCGTGGCCCCGGCTGGCAATGGTTCTGGCCAGGGCAGACGTGGGATCACAACCGGTTGATTTACGAAGTGAACCGCGACCTGCCGGACTTGTTCGGTATTACGTCGAACATGGCAAAGGCGATTTTCGGCGCGATTGTTGTGGGCGGCTATTACCTGATCGGCGGCGGACTGGTTTATTCGCTCTTCCGCCGAAAAATGGGCAAAGATTTTCAGCGCATGAGCCTGCTGCAATTTTCCATCATGCAGTTTCTGCTGCTGACCATGGTGGCGTTGCCCCTGAAGATGGGGCTGCGACTCCTGTGGCACATCAAGTACGTGTGGATTACGCCGTGGTTCAACGTGTGAGGAACGTTGTTGGTCCCTGGTCGTTAGTCGCTGGCCAGGGCCTGCGACGTCTGCGACGTTGGCCAACAACC
The DNA here is from genome assembly GCA_963709385.1 of uncultured Acidobacteriaceae bacterium. GTDB lineage: Bacteria > Acidobacteriota > Terriglobia > Terriglobales > Acidobacteriaceae > Sulfotelmatobacter. The sequence goes on along the minus strand of CAVPWD010000006.1, from coordinate 153,306 downwards.
AACGACTAACGACCAACGACCGAGCAGTCGGAGGAACTGGTGGCTGATAAACCCATCCCCGAGCAGGATCCGATAACCGGAAAATCGTACGCGATCCATTACCTGATCGCGACGGTCATTCTGATTGGCACGCTGTTCTGGGCTTTGTATGACGAAGCCTGGGGACAGCGCCCGTGGAAGGCCTTTCAGGATGCGTGGAAGGTTCGCTATAGCGCGTTCCTGAACACGGAGAAGTCCACGTCGGCGAAGTCGGAGTCATCCGTCGAGACCGATCCGCAGTACGCCGCGCTCAAGCAGAACTACGAGAAGGCGTACCAGAATTCTAAGGCAGAGAGCGACGAGGCTCGCAAGAAGCTCGACGATGCCGGCGCGCGCTTGCTCGCAGTGCAAAGCGTCTTCACCGACCGGCGCGCCTACGTGAACGCGTTGACCTACGAATGGGAGACCAGCACCAGCGCTTCCGCTAAGGCTAGCAAGCAAAAAGATATTGACTCATATAAGGCGGAGCAGGCCACCGTTGAATTTCCCGACGGCAGCCGGAAGAAATTTAACTTCAAGCAGTTGGAGGAAACGTATAACGAGATCCGCGACGAGCGCACCAAACTGAGCCTCGAACTCGGCGTTGTGCTGAAGCCAGTGACCGCGGCCAAGGCCAAGATGGATGAGTACATCTCAGATCACATGGTCGACATGACCCCGGCGCAGATCGAAGGCCTTAAGAAGAGAGCAACGGAGTGGGATCCGGCAATCGTACAGATCAACGTGGCCGAGGCCAACATCGTGGATCGCTGCGAGTCATGCCACATGAACACGCGCGAGCCGTTGAAGGTCACAGAAGTCGCCATGATGGCCAAGGGCGAGAAGAAGCCCGACGAATATGCTGCAGCGTTCGTGAGCCATCCCGAACCGGAGTTACTGCAGATTCACGATCCTGAAAAGTTTGGCTGCTCGCCTTGCCACCAAGGTAACGGTCGCGCCACCACGAGCGTCGAGAAAGCGCACGGAAATTACGAACATTGGCTATGGCCGCTCTATCCCAAAGAAAACTCGCAGGCCGGATGTCAGACTTGCCATGCCGCCGACATGGTGCTGGTCAGCGGTGACATGCAGTTTCACACCATCAACGACGGCAAAGACTTATTCCGCCAGCGCGGCTGCATGGGCTGTCACCGCTACGAGGGGTACGACAAGGAGCCGGAAGATCTGAACTCAATCGGCCAGCAAATCAAGCAGATCGAAACCCAGAAAAAGGAAAATGTAAAAAATTCCGCCGACCTGATGAAACAGGCCGACGCCGCCGAGTCGAACGACGAAGCCAACGCGCTGAATACGAAGGCCATCGATTTAAAAGTAGCCAACAGCAAGCTCGACGGGCGGTTGCAGCAACTCGACTATCAGTCGCACAGCCTGATGCAGGATCAGAAAAAGGTCGGACCCAATCTGAAGGATGTCCGGCTCAAGCTGAACAAGAACTGGATTCCGGTATGGCTGAAGAAGCCGTCCGATTTCCGGCCGACGACGAAGATGCCGAATTTCCGCCTGACCGATCATCAGATTCAGGCCATCTCGGCCTATATCTGGCAATCCGCATTCACCGACGAACTTCCCAAGCACAAACCCGGGAACGCCGCGCACGGAAAAGAATTGTTCGAAACGCGCGGCTGTCTTGCCTGCCACTCCATCGGCGAAGGCGATCAGACGCAGGGCGGCACGTTCGCCGCGAATCTGACACGCGTCGGCGAAAAGGCGAATTACGACTATCTGGTCCGCTGGATTCACAACGCCCGCCAGCGCACGCGGCCCTACTGCCCCTACGAAAAGAAAGATATTGGTCCCGAAGATTACGCCAAGAAGGGCCTTCCCTACGTATTCGATTTAGATCACAGCAAGTGTCCGAATGACGGTCACGAACTGCAGGTGCAGAACATGACCGTGATGCCGAGCCTGCGACTCGCTCCGGAAGACGCGGAAGACATCGCCACCTATCTGATGACGCAGAAGAAACAGGAGCCATCCTCCTACCCGAATGCTGCGTTCATGGATGATCCGTCGCTGAAAGAAGAAGGCAAGAAGTGGGTGCGGTTCTACGGCTGCGGCGGATGTCACGAAATTTCTGGCATGGAAGATGAAGGGCGCATCGGCACCGAGTTGACGTACGAAGGCAGCAAGCCAATCGAACGTCTCGACTTCGCTCTGTTCACCGAAGTCGCGCAGCGCGGCGGCAAAGATTCGGAACCGATCAAGGATAAAGACGATCTGGCGCGCCTCCCCGACGGTCCGGCCACAGAACCCTGGTACGACCACAAGGGATTCTTCGAGCACAAACTGGCAGAGCCGAACGTCTACGATCAAGGCAAGGTGAAGAGCGAAACCGAAGCTCTGCGCATGCCGAATCTGCACCTGACTAAGGATCAGGTGCTCGACCTCACCACGTTCCTGCTGGGCAGCCAGGAGACTTCCCTGCCCCAGAGTTATCAGTACAAGCCGGGCGACGCGCGCCACGACATTCAGGAAGGCTGGTGGGTGATCAAGAAGTACAACTGCATGGGTTGCCACCAGTTCATCCCCGGCCAGCGCACGATTCTGATGGGATTGAAGCAGTATCAGGATGTGCAGGAACAGTTGCCGCCGAAGCTGTTGACGGAAGGCGCGCGCGTCGATCCCGAATGGCTGCGCAAGTTCCTGTCAAATCCGTCGCTGAGCACGACGGACACAAATCGCAACGGCGTACGGCCATATTTAAAAGTCCGCATGCCGACTTTTTCCTTTTCAGATAACGAACTGAGAAAGCTGGTCCGCTTCTTCGAGGCGTTATCGCAGCAGCCGTTGCCATACATTCCCGAAGAAGTACCCGTGCTCACCACCAAAGAAACGGACATGGCGCGAAGTCTGTTCTCGAGCACCGCGGCGCCTTGCCTGAAATGCCACACGACGGGTGATCCCACGCATGACAAGATCGCGACCGCACCGAACTTCCTGCTGGCGAAAGAGCGGCTGAAACCGGATTGGGTCCAGCGCTGGATCACCGACCCCGCGGCGATCAGTCCGGGGACGTCGATGCCATCCGGCCTGTTCAAGCCGGACGGCAACCGATACGTGTTTGCCGGGCCGACGCCGCCAACGTTCAACGGATATGAAGGCGATCACCGGAAGCTGCTCACCGACTACATCTTCCAGTTAACGGCGGAGGAACAGCGTCGCGTGGCCGCGTCCATGCCGCACGCGAAGGCGGCGGTGCAGATGCCAACGAATCGCAGGCAGGCAGCGATGGAATCGCATCATGCGGCGAGCGGGGGTTCGCGGTAGAATTTCCCCGGCAGGACAGCAGGTTCCTCGAGTCGCCGTCGCGTTCGCTCCGGCTCGCTCGGAATGACAAAGCTTTAAGTTACGATTTGCAGCAACATAAAGAAAGGACGACATCATGAATAGGAAAACAGGTTGGACAAGACTAACGGTCACTATACTGGCATTGTGCGGATTGCTGGCGCTGGCGGCTTGCAGCAAGAAAGACGAAACACCGGCCGCGAGTCCCGCGGCTGAGCAGCCGGCCATGGCTCCGGCGGCCACTCCTATCGATCCCGCGACCGTAGCCACGATCAACGGCACCGTCAAGTTTGACGGCCCGGCGCCTAAGGCGGCGAAGATCGACATGAGCCAGGACCCAGGCTGCAAAGGCATGAACGAAGCCGAGAACGTGGTCGTAAACGGTGGCGACCTGGCCAACGTGTTCGTCTACGTGAAAGACGGGCTAGGTAACCGGACGTTCGATGTGCCCAAGGACCCAGTGGTGCTCGACCAGAAGGGCTGCCAGTATCATCCCCACGTGCTGGGCGTGATGGCGGGGCAGACCGTGCGCATTAACAACGACGACCCCACCACGCACAATATTCACCCCACCCCGAAAGATAACCGGGAGTGGAACGAGTCGCAGCCGCCTTCTTCTCCTGCGATCGAAAAGAATTTCGCTCGTGAGGAAATCATGCTGCCGGTCAAGTGCAACCAGCATCCTTGGATGAAGATGTACATCAACGTAGTCAAGAACCCGTTCTATGCCGTGACGGACAAAGACGGTAAGTATGAGATTAAGGGCTTGCCGCCGGGCGACTACACCATCGCTTTCCGGCAGGAAAAACTGGGAGAGCAGGTCGTGAAAGTCACGGTCGCGGCCAAGGAAAGCAAAACCGTCGACCAGAGCTTCAAGCCGGCCGCGGAATAAGGACCGGGTTTGCGCTGTGCAGGTCTGATAAGATAGCCAGTCGAGCGAAGCAGGCCGCCGATTCCGTGTGGCCTGCTTTGCCCTGGCAACAGGACGCGGGGTGTTTCTCCCTGTGAATCTTCCCGATGCGATCTTCCGACCCAAGGGGCAGCACGCTGAAAGCCATCCAAGCACCGTACAACCGGGGACACCATATTTTCGCCGTGTTCACGGCCTGCGCAACCTTCGTCGTGATCATGGCGGGGGCGCTGGTGACCAGCAACGACGCCGGACTTTCCGTTCCGGACTGGCCAACATCATTCGGATATCTCGTCAAAGTCCCGCACTTCGTCGGTGGAATTCGCTATGAGTGGAGCCACCGGATGCTGGCGGGCTCGCTCCTGACGCTCACGCTCGGCATCGCTCTCTGGACCCTGATCGTGGAGCGGCGACGCTGGCTACGCTGGCTTGCCGTCGCTGCTTTTTGCACGGTCATTGTGCAAGCGATTATCGGCGGGCTCACCGTAAGGCTCCTCCAGCCTCCGGCGGTTTCCGCCGCTCACGCCACGGTTGCGCAGACATTTTTCTGCATTGCGGTTGCCATTGCGGTTTTCACCGGCCGACGCTGGGTCGAGGAACAGCCGCGGGTAGAGTTCGATCAGCAACGTCCCAGCCTGTTCACGCTCACACTGCTGTCGATTTTCGTTCTCTATGTGCAGCTCATTCTGGGGGCGATGTTCCGGCACCATGGCCTCAGCTGGTGGCCGCACGTTGTCCACGCGGTGGTCGTATCGTTCGTGCTGGCGTGGACCGCGATTCGCGCGCTCAGCGTTTACTCGAAGATCGAGGCAGTTCGCCGCCCCGCGATTCTGATGCTGGCGTTGATGATAACCCAGCTCTGCCTCGGCTTTACCGCGTTCCTCACGCGTGTGGCCTGGGGCAAAGACGCGGTACAGCCTGAGCTTCCCATAGTGGTTTCGACAGTGGCACACGTGGCGGTGGGCGCGCTGCTGCTCGCGACCACGGTGATTCTGGCCATCCAGGTCTGGCGACACGTTCCGGTCGCGTTCGAAGAGAGGGTGCCGCAGGCGCACCAGGATCCCTCAGCCGCGTAAATACGGCGGCAGCGGGCTCCCGAAATCGCGTTCCTGTTCAGATCCTGCACGACTTCTAGCCGCAGCTAGTGTTTTAGTTGTCACTGCGCGTCCTCAGCGTGCCGGTATGTCGTAAACTGAATGTAGTTCCCGGGGAATCGTTTTGGTCTCGAAAGCCGCCGCACTCGCCGATGCCGGACCGGAGGTGGAGCACCCTTCCGCCGCGCCCGTCATTTCCGTACAGAATATCGTTCATCGCTATGAAGACCGGACCGCGTTGAACGGCATTTCCTTCGACGTGCGACCGGCGGAATTGTTCGGGCTGCTCGGACCGAATGGCAGCGGAAAGACGACGCTCTTCCGCATTCTTTCCACCTTGATGATCCCCACCGCCGGGCGCGCCGTCATCATGGGATGCGACGCAGCGCAGGATCCATCGAGCGTGCGCCGGCAGATTGGCGTTGTCTTTCAGGCGCAGAGCGTCGACCAGAAGCTTACGGCCTACGAGAACCTGTGGCATCAGGGACATTTGTACGGCCTCCGCGGAGCCGCGCTGAAGACGCGCGTGGGAGAGATCCTGACGCGTGTTGGCTTGGCCGACCGGGCCAAAGAGCGAGTCGAAACTTTTTCTGGCGGGATGCAGCGGCGGGTTGAACTGGCCAAGGGATTGTTGCACCGTCCGGGAGTCTTACTGCTCGATGAGCCAACGACCGGGCTCGATCCTGGCGCACGCCGAGACTTGTGGCAATATCTGCAGATGCTGCGCGATGAAGAACAGGTTTCCGTTCTAGTAACGACGCACTTAATGGAAGAGGCCGAGCGCTGCGATCGCCTGGCCATCCTGAATGAAGGAAACCTGGTGGCGATGGGAACGCCGTTGGAGTTGAAGAGCGAAATTGGCGGCGATGTGATTATGCTCGATGCCGCCCTGGACGCGTCTTTGCTGGGCGAACATATCCGCGCGCGCTTCCATGTGCAGACCGCGATCCTGGGAAATCAGGTACGCATTGAGCGCGAAGAGGGCCACCGCTTCGTCCCTGACTTGGTCGAGGCATTTCCCGGCGAGATTCAGGCGATTTCCGTGAGCAAACCGGCACTGGAGGATGTATTTATTCATCGCACCGGCCATAAGTTCTGGAGTGAAGATCTCGAAGCGAGTTCTGAGGAAAATTCCCAAAAAACAAAAGCGAAGAAGAGGAGGTAGCTTGCGTCTCATGATTCTGGTGCTTTCTCTGGTGCTTGGGTTGGTGCCGCTGGCCGGCGTGGTGTGGATTTTTGCCAGCGGAATGATCATTCTGGTTCCGCCATCGGCCACGGTCGACGGCCTGTTTATGACTTTGATCCTGCTGACGCTCTCCGGCTGTTTCCTCCTGAATGTGTACTGGGAGGCGCGCGACCAAGGCTTGATCGGTAAGAAAGCAGCTGCTCCGGCCAAAGCCCCGGCAGCGAAGGCGAGTTAGGATGGCGACTCAGGCAGCTGCGCTGGCGCGGCCCATGACACATGCTTCAGCAGGCGTGATGCTGCCCGCATTCACGCTGTGGTGGCGTGAAATCGTGCGCTTCTATCGGCAGCCGACGCGGGTGGTCGGCGTCCTGGCGTCGCCGCTGGTGTTCTGGCTGGTCCTTGGCTCGGGATTCGGCAGCTCCTTTCGCTCCAGCGCCGGGCCCAGTCAGCAGCACTACTTGGATTATTTCTATCCCGGCACGCTGATCCTGATTGTCCTCTTCACTTCAATCTTCACCATGATGTCGGTAATTGAAGATCGCAAGGAGGGCTTCCTGCTTTCGGTGCTGGCCGCTCCCGTACCCCGCTCCGCGATCGTACTGGGCAAGGTGCTTGGCGGCACGACGCTGGCCGCGGTGCAGGGCATGATTTTTCTGATTTTCGCGCCGTTCGCCGGCGTGCATCTGGAAGTCGCGCAGGTGCTGCTGGTCGGCGTGGTGGTATTTCTGGTTTCGTTCTCGCTGACGGCGCTGGGCTTCGCCATCGCCTGGCCCATGGATTCTTCTCAAGCTTTCCACGGAGTTGTAAACCTGTTTCTGATTCCGCTGTGGCTCTTGTCCGGAGCGTTGTTCTCCGTGGACGGAGCATCGGGTTGGATTCGCGCTCTGATGTATATGAATCCGCTGACCTATGGCGTTGCGGCCCTGCGCAGCCTTCTTTATCCGGGTGCGGCGGCCAGTGTTCCCTTATCGAAGGCCATGGCAACACTGCTTTTGTTTTCGCTGGTTATGTTCGGACTGGCGTTTCTGATGGTAAATCGCCGCTCCAGATCTTCTATACAATGAGGCCAGCCGCTTGATCGCCGGAAACTCGATCGCTGAACCATACGCCTTTTTCCCTGCCCTGATTGCGAGTTTGAACGGAGCCAGCGCCGTGCTGCTGCTGATTGGCCGCAGTTTGATCAAGCGCGGCAAACTCGCCGCACACCGCGCCTGCATGATTGCTGCGATCGTTTCCTCGGCCTTGTTTCTCGCGTGTTACCTTTACTTTCACGCGCATGTTGGCGACATTCGCTTTCTCGGCCCGCACCTGTGGCATGTCATCTATCTCGTGATCCTGGTGCCGCACGTGATACTGGCAATCGTCATCGTGCCCATGGTGATCATCACCTTGAGCCGTGGCCTGCGAGGGCGCTATCCGCAGCATCGCGCCATTGCCCGCTGGACCTGGCCGCTGTGGATGTATGTTTCGATCACCGGCGTGATCGTGTATTTCATGCTGTACCAGTGGTTTCCGCATAGCTGAACCGGTCGTTGGTCGCTAGTCGTCGGTCGTTGGCAAAACCGTTCCGCGATTTTGACGACTCGATTTTAAGGACCAACGACTAACGACCGACGACAGCTTTTTATGTCCGTTCTAAAGCTCAAGATCGACGTATCCGGCACGGTGGGCGACGCGGCCTGGCGGGAGATCAATCCGTTCGATCAGATCCAGAGCGCCGACTTCGGCCCGCAATACGGCAGCAGCCCACACAACCATCCTCCCGGCGCGCCCCACGCCAAGGGCGAATGGATTGGCGCCGAAATCCGGCTCCAGACACCGCTTCTGGCGCAATACGCCATGTCGCACTATCTGGAGCAGGAGCGTGTGCTCGACGCCGATGTGGAGGGTTAGTTCGCCCGCCCATCGCCGCATTTCTGCTATATTGCTCCCCTGTGTCGGACCTGAATTCGATACCAGGACCTATTGAAACAACCGTGCCGGCAAAGCCATCGGCCGGCTTGAAGCGCCATCTTGTAGCGGCCGCCCTATCGATGGTCCTGCCCGGTGCCGGTCAACTTTTCCTGGGGAAACGGCGCAGGGCGGTCATTCTCTTCCTGCTCCTCGTGATAATCGCGAGCGGCTTCTGGCCGCAGCGCTTGCCTCGTTCCTATCCCGGCTTGTTGCTAATAGTCTGGGCGTGCATCTTGCTGTGGCTGTTCGCGATCTGCGACACACTCATCTGTCGAGATGAGAAATCTACAGCTCTGCTCTCTAAGTGGTGGCTGCTGGCGGCCATTCCCCTGTCTGTCATCGGGGTCAACATCTTAGCCACATCGCTTCTTTTTGCTTCCGGCTTTCGCCCCATGCGGGTCGAAGCTTCATCGATGGAGCCAACGATCATGCGCCGCGAACGTATCGTGGTTGATATGCACTACTATCACGGACATGAGGAGCGTCGAGGCGATGTGGTGATTGTCAGCAGGCCATTGGATTTGAACGCGGCGTCTTCCGCTCGAGACCAGGATGTTCTTGTCGTGAAGCGGATCATCGCAGTCGGAGGCGATACGATCGAAGGCAAAGACCAACAAATTTTCCTAAACGGTCAAGTCCTGAGTGAACCCTTTGTGCGCCACAAGTTCCCGGCCAGAACCGATCCTGAACTTGACACGTTCGGGCCGGTTGCGGTTCCAAACGGAAAATATTTTGTGATGGGTGACAATCGAGACATCAGCCTAGACAGCCGTACTCCGGGTTTCGGCCTCGTGGATGCAAAATCCATTGTCGGGAAGGCGCTCTACGCCTATCATTTCCGCGGCCAGCCGCTTTCCCGGGAGCTGAATTGAATGCTGTACATGAAAGGCCCGATGCCTGGACAAAACGCCATCTCTGCGACCGAGAATAATCCCAAACCCAAGCGCGGCATGTCGCGCACACAGAAGATTCTCTTCTTCGCCATCGGATGGCTCATCGTCCTCATGCCGTTTCTGTTCTGGTGGAATACCTGGTTTGGGCGGCATCTTTCCGAGGCCCAGCTGACCGAATATCTCCACGATGACAAGAAGCCGCGGCACATTCAGCAGGCTCTGGTACAGATTAGCGACCGCATGTCGCGCAACGATGCGACTGTGAAACAGTGGTATCCCGATCTGGTGAGGCTCGCGAATGACCCGGTAGAAGAAATCCGCAACACCGATGCCTGGGTCATCGGCCAGGACACCGCCGGCGCCGGATTCCACGACACGCTGCTAAAGATGCTCTCCGATTCTTCGCCCTTGGTAAGGGGAAATGCGGCGCTCTCTCTGGTGCGGTTTGGCGATGCGACGGGGCGTCCGCAGGTCGTTGCATTGCTGCAGCCGGCGCAGCTTACCGCTCCGGCTGACGGCCGCGTCGTTGATGCCGACCGCCCGGGCACGTCGATCCGACAGGGCGGCCTGATCGCGAAACTGGCCACGATCGGATCAGCAACGACAGGCTCAGCAACAACCTTCGAGATTCGCTCGCCGATTCCCGGACGCATCCGCTCGGTCTCGCAAACCGGAGCCAACGTCGCCGCAGGCTCGGAGGTTGCGGTGATCGATCCGGGCACGGAGCAGGTCTGGGAGGCCTTGCGGGCGCTGTATTTGATCGGACAGGTTGACGACCTTCCCGCGATTCGTCCGTACGAACGCGATCTGCCGGACACTTCCAACGATGTGCGGCGGCAGGCCGTCGAGACTGAGAAAGCCATACTGCAGCGCGCCAAGCAGTGAAATAAAATGCAGCGGGAAGATTGACAACCGTTAGTCGTCACCACAACATGTATGCGTTCGAGAAGGTATTGCGGAAAGAGAGTTGGTCTCTATGAGACGAAGATTTTCTTTGCTGATTTTATCTCTGTCCGTCATTCTCTCCCTTCAAATCCAGGCCGCCACGCTGCCCGATGCGTGTGGCAACGACAAGGTTAAGTTTGACATCACGCTGCAGAAAAATCCGCCTGCACCGTCCGCCCCGGATCCCGGAAAGGGCCAGATCATTTTTATTGAAGCCAGCAAGAAGCCGGCGGCGGTCGGCTGCATGGGCAATTGCGGCAATATGACCCGGTATGGCGTGGACGGGGCCTGGGTGGGTGCTACGAAAGACAACTCGTACTTCACCTTGTCGGTAGACCCGGGTGAGCATCATCTCTGCGCTGTCCTGGGTAAGAACGCTGATGCAGAAACGCTGACCATCGAAGCCGGAAAAGTCTATTACTTTCAGGTCAACTACAACGCAGAGGGTACGCAATACGGAACCCACGGAAAACCGAATTACCAGATCAAGAAAAGTGTTGATTTTTCTCTATTGAAAGAGGATGAGGGAAAATACCGGGTGAAAGTCTCGGATCTCAGCACTGGAACTCCGCACAAATAGAGTTCGTCTTCAGGAGAATCCCCATGGCAGGCGCTCCGACTCCGATGGGATTTCTGTATTTCACTGCGGTCAAAGCCGCCGGCTATACCGCGGCTTCCGTGGTTCTCAAGCATGGATACGGCCTGTGGCGAGCACCCGAGCCTCGCATCTGGGCCGTCGGACTCACGCGCACCGGAATCGGGCTGGCGGCTGGAGCGCTTTATGGCGGGCTTTGGATTCTCGCCTTAAATCAAACTCAATAGTTTCGGCGGCGAGGGTTCCGCAGCGCTCTTTTACCTGTTCCTTTTACCGATTCGCCTGGCAGAGTGGATTCTCTTGATTTGCCTTTTCTTCGACCGCCGTCTCCAGCAGCGGGCGCGAATGTGGAAATATGCGGCCTTCGGGATGATTTGTTCTTACATTCTGGACGCAATCGGCGTGGGCGCCGCCTTCGTGCTGCCGGGCGGCTTCTGGGTCTGCTAGCTCTCCGCTAGCTTCGGTTTGCTAAGACATGAAGCAACGTCTGGGATATGTAGCTCTGGTGGTTCGCGACTACGACGAAGCCATCGCCTTCTACACGCAGTCGCTTGGATTTCAATTGATCGAAGACAGCGACCTCGGCGACGGCAAGCGCTGGGTCCGGGTGCGGCCACCGGGATCAGGCGGGACTGATTTGCTGCTAGCCCGTGCGGTGAGTCCCGAGCAGGCCAGCCGGATTGGCAACCAGACCGGCGGACGCGTATTTCTGTTTCTGCACACTGACGACTTTTGGCGAGATCATCGTGCCATGTCGGCGCGCGGCGTGAAGTTCGTGCGACCGCCTAGCGAGGAATCGTACGGGACGGTCGCCGTGTTCGAGGATCTATACGGAAATCTGTGGGATTTGCTGCAGCTCAAGGCCTTGTCATCCTGAGGTCCGCGTTCTTCTGCGGACCTATGCAATTCTGCCGTGGGTCAACTCGAGCGCAAGCCAGTACAGAGGTCCTTCGGTCCGCCAAAGCGCGGACCTCAAGATGAAACATTTGAGGGTGAAGAAGCGAAGAGCACAAGCTGATAGCTGAGGGGCTGAAAGCTGACAGCTAGATCGCCATCGGGCCGACTTCTTTTTCCACTTCCACCGTATCGACCATCACGATGGCGTCCCAGGGGCAGCCGTCGAGGAAGCACCCGTCGGGGCCCTTGCTCAGGCATTTCTTGCAGCCGATGCAGAGGATGGGGTCAATCTGGATGCGGCCGAATGGCGGATTGTCTTCGTCGGGTACCCAGAACATGCAGTCTTCCACCGGACAGTATTCCACGCACGCGGGCGAGCCGGCGCATCCCGTGCAGCACTCGGTGATCACCGCCAGCTCTTTCGGTTTCTTCTTACGCGGGGTAGCAAGGCCTTTCGACCTTGGTTCAAATTTCTGATCGTCAGGAACCATCCCAACGGCCTTGGTCGCTCCGGGTGCGGGAGGCATATGCGTGGGATTATACCTCAAGAGGCTATTGGCTCTTAGCCTTTGGCTGTTAGCTTGGGCCAGCCTTCGACTGGCGCTTGAGCACTGCGTCCGGATCTAGCCTGAAGGCTTCTTTATTATCGGCATACTTGCGGCAGAAGGCCTTCAGCTCCTTTGCCGATGAAGTGATCGTGCCGGGATCGTCGGGCAGCGTCGTCAAATCGACGCCCTTCTTTTGCACCGCCGTCTTGAACCAGTCGGAGTCGAGCGGCGCCAGCGCCAGCGAATCTTTTTCGAACTGCACCAGGTAAATCAAATGGATCCCGATGCACAGGTCGCACACCTCCGCTGATGGGGTTGCCATGTCGAGGAAATAATGCTCATCCAGCTTGAATAATCGCCCCTCATAGGCGGTCTTTTTCTTGCTTTCACAATCTACCGATTGGAAAGTGTAAACCTTTTCATGGGCAGTAATGGTCAACGTTGAGCTACATTTCCCGTCCGCAATGGGCCACACTCCCACGAGTCTTGCGTCGAAAACCATATCCGGGTCGTTGCTTCCCTCGTCCAGCCCGTTGAGCGACTGCTCCGGGCACCCTGACATCAGCACGAGACATGTGAGGACAAACCCGATTGCGACCGCTCGACGCACGAAACCAGACTGAGCAGGACCGGAGATTGACATAGCCACTCCTGTGACCGAACTGCGGGCCCAATCGACACTAACGGCTCCAGCCCAAAATGATACTCCTCCCGCGCTTTAGCGTGCCGTTAGCGCTTTCCACCGGCTTCATTCTGTTATAGTGAACCCCTGCAAAGGAGCTCCCCATGGCAGGCAGAAGCGTCAACAAGGTTATTCTTCTCGGAAATTTAGGCAAGGATCCGGAAGTGAAGTTCACGCCCAGCGGCACGCCCGTGGCCAAGTTCAGTCTGGCCACCAATGACCGCTTCAAAGACAAAGACGGCAACTGGCAGGACCGCACCGAGTGGCACAACGTCACTGCCTGGGCACGGACGGCGGAGATTGCCGGCGAATACCTGAAGAAAGGCAGCAAGGTCTACATTGAGGGCAGTCTGCGCACTCACTCCTGGGACGACAAGACCAGTGGCCAGAAGAAGTACATGACGGAAATCGTCGTCAACGACCTAGTCATGCTCAGCGGGAAGGGTGAGGGCGCCGGCGGCGGCGACTACAGTGGAGGCTCGCGCGGATCGCAATCTTCATCCGGCGGTGGGAACAACTTCGACCAGCGCACGCCAGAGCCGGAACATGCAACGGCGGGCAGCGGACCGATTACGGATGACGATATTCCGTTCTAGGGTTCCGTTCTAGAGAAGTCGGTGGTTGCTTCTGAAGGTAGCCTCTTCGCACGCGAGATCTTCCCTACGCCTGAAAAACGGCTCCGCTCAGGATGACGCCATCTAAGATTTCGATGTGAACATGGCGGCTTGGTTTAGTCGCCGTCTCCAATGTCGACCGCGATCAGTTCCAGGTTATGCAGCAGCGGGCTGGAGTCGGAGACGAACTCCACGTGCCCGCAGCGCGGACAAGACAACGTGGCGAGGCCGGAATTGCCCGGTGTCAGGCTGACCCGCATCAGTTGGTAACGTTCAAGCCTCTGTTCGCAGCGCAGGCAGCACACGGTTTTCTGGTAGGGATCGGACGAGACACTGCCAAGGGTCTCGATGGCTGGCTTCATAAATCTCCTCAAAAACGGGAATTCCGAACGGCTCCAAACCGGGCCGCCAGTCCCCGTTCACGGTGGAAAGAGTGTACCATCGGTGATAATTTTCTGGTAAACGTATCGTTGGCCGGTTTTACCTTTGGTCATCCCCTCTACCGTTGGACAGCTCTGTGTTCTCGGCGATTTTTTTGCGCTTCGACCGAGTCGAATTGGCCACAGTAGTGTTCTACCCACGAGGATTGCTTCGCTCTGGAACCATCCCGATGTGCGTTCGCCGCAACTAAGGCTTTGACGGTTCACCGGTCTTAGAGCGGTTGTGGCAAGGAGACTCTCCCATGGTCCGTCCTAAGTTATTGATATTATTAATTTTGTTGGCGTGCACGGCTGGAGTTTTGGTCAGCCTGAACGGTTGTGGCGGCGGCTCCAAACAGGATATTACTCCTCCGCCATCCGCCAAAATCGAGCATGTGGTCATCATCTTTCAGGAAAACCGCACACCCGACAACCTGTTTCAAGGGTTGTGTACCACCAATGCCAGCGCCTGCGGGACCAGTTCCAACCAGTACGACATCGTCAGTTCCGGGACCGACTCCAGCGGAAACATGATTCCGCTCAGCCCGATGGACCTGGGCACAACCGGATCCAACCCTCAGAATTACGACCTCAGCCACGCCCACGAGGCGTTCTTGAAGATGTATGACGGCGGAAGGATGGATGGAGCGAACCTGATCGCATGTACTCCGACCGCCAATTGCCCCCCCGTTGATCCGCAATTTAAGTACGTAAAGCCGGCCGATGTGGGGCCCTACCTCACCTTAGCCCAGCAATATACTTTCGGCGACCACATGTTCCAGACTAACCAGGGACCGAGCATGCCGGCGCACCAGTACATCCTTGCGGGAACATCTTGGGATGGCACTGCGGGAAGCACGTTGTTCGAATCAGAGAATCCGGACCTGCCTGCTGCCGATGGAGGCGCCACGGAGGCAGGCGTGAACACCGGATGCAGCTCGCCCACCAGCGAATTCGTCTTCATGATCGATACCGCGAATCCCTCCTGGCCCGCCAATGAGAGCACCAAGCTGTACCCCTGCTTCGACCATCCCACCTTGATCGACTTACTCGACGCCCAGAAGATCAGCTGGAAGTACTACGCGAACGCGCCGACGTGTGTTCCGCCGGCCCCCTGCCCTTCGACCGGAATCTGGACTGCACCTAACGCGATTCAACACCTTTGCCACTCCAGTCCCGCCACCGGCACGCCCTGCGACAACCCGGAATGGATCAGCAACGTCGTGCTGGAAACGCAAGTCCTGACCGACATATCGAGCGGTCAACTTCCGGCTGTGAGTTGGGTCATCCCGGACGGAAAATCGTCCGACCATGCGCTGTCGAATGCGGGCGAGGGACCATCGTGGGTAGCGTCCGTCGTGAACGCCATCGGCCAGAGCCAATATTGGCAGAATACCGCCATCATCATTACGTGGGACGACTGGGGTGGCTGGTATGACCATGTTGCGCCGCCACCGGGCAAGAATTCGTACGAGTACGGCTTTCGTGTTCCGCTGATCGTGGTCTCGCCCTACGCGAAGGTCGGCTACATCTCGAAGCAGACCCATGATTTCGGAAGCATCCTGAAGTTCATCGAAGGCGTATTCAATCTGCCCACGATCGATCCCAGCATCGGCTTTGCCGATTCTTACGCCCCTGACAATCTCTCGGACTGCTTTAACTTCAACCAAACGCCGCTGGTGTTTCAGACGATTCCGTCAGAGTACAACGCCAGCCATTTCCTGAACGATAAGAGGCCAGCCGTCGATCCCGACGACGACTAAACGAAATCGGGACGTCCAATTTCAGAAGTCGACTTGCGAAAAGATACACCCGGGAAGCCACTTTCACCCGACCACGGTTTGACGGCATGCGTTCGTTCACTTGGGCGTATGCTGTACTTGTCTGGCTTTCATATTTGTTCTTGCTCGCGCCAGACGAACCCACCTCATATCAGTGCAGGAGAGGACTCCAATGAAAAGCAAACTTACCGTGGGACTTCTTTCATGCGCCCTCGTTTTCACGGGGATCGCGTACGGCCAGGCCAGTGTGAACGAAGGCTTGGAAACCGCCTTCCTCTATGTCGATGGAAACGTCGGCTCCGATTTGAATCCCGGCACCCAGGCTCAGCCTTTCAAGACCGTAGGCAAAGGGGCGAGCGTGGCGATGTCGAACAACCAGAATGGCATTGGAACGCGAGTCACCATCAATCCCGCGGTCTACCGCGAGGCCATCACGCTCAACCGCAGTTCGAAAAACACTGCACTGCCCATCACCATCGAGGCCGCCGGCAAGGGCGGCGTGCAGATTTCTGGCGCGGATGTGTGGACGGGCTGGCAGCCTTCCAGCAGCAATCCGAATATTTACACTCACGCCTGGCCCTACGCCTGGGGGCTCTGCCCCACCACCGCAGGCAGCCCATTCGAACAAAACATTGTGTTGCGGCGCGAGATGATTTTCGTCAACGGAACCATGCTGACGCAGGTGCTTTCGATGCCCGCGCTGATCCAGGGCACGTTTTTTGTGGACGAATCGAGCGGCACAGCCTACATCTATCCCCCAATCGGCACCAATATCGGCAGCGCCACAGTCGAGGTCTCGACTCGCAATAATCTCTTTCAGACTTATGGTCTGACCAACTTCGTGATGCGCGGGATCACCTTTGAGAAGGGCAACGACTGCCGCAATAACGACACGGTGACGTTTAACGGCGGCAACAACATCATCATCGACAACGACGCCTTCAACTGGAACAACTCCGGAGGCTTCGGCATCAACGGGGTCACATTTTTTACCATCCGGGATAACATCGCGCTGCACAACGGCCAGCGCGGATTCAAGTCGTACCAGTCGAAAAATGGGCTCTGGACGGGCGACGAAGGAGATTACGGCAACTGGCGCGGTTCTCAGGGCGGCATCTACGCCTGGTCTGCCGGGGGGTTCTACTTCTTCGGACAGCACAACAACACCGTCAGCAA
The DNA here is from genome assembly GCA_963709385.1 of uncultured Acidobacteriaceae bacterium. Lineage (GTDB taxonomy): Bacteria > Acidobacteriota > Terriglobia > Terriglobales > Acidobacteriaceae > Sulfotelmatobacter. The sequence continues at coordinate 136,289 of CAVPWD010000006.1, read as the reverse complement.
TTTGAAAATGTATTACAACATGGCGCATGGCGTGCACTGGGACACCGATAACGCCAACGTAAGGGCGAGTTCCCTGATTGCGGCTTACAATCTGCAGGACGGTCTGGTGGTGGAAAAGAGCGAAGGTCCCGTATCCATTGCCGACAGCAAAGTCTGTTTCAACGCGCCGATTTCGCTGTACTACAACGGCGGGATTTTATTGCGCGTGTCGAGTTACGTCACCCTCACCGGCAACAGCATCGCGAATAACGATATCGGCCAGATTACGATGGTTGGGATCCAGGGGGGCGTACCCATCGAGGTCACGAACTACGAGACGGGACAGCAATACAACCTGCTGACCCAGAACCTGACCATGCAGTCGAATGTGATTGCGGGCGGAGCGAACGAGCAACTGTTTGACGATTTCGATCAGGCGGGCACGGCCTGGACCGATTTCCAAACCACTCTGACCTCCGATCACAACAAGTGGTGGAATGGCTCGGTCGCCCAGCCCTTTACGGAGCCAGTGCCCAACTACTTTACGCTGATCGATTGGACGGACTGGCTTTCGCAGACCGGGCAGGACGTGCACTCGGTCTTCGAAGCTCCCACCACCGATCCTACGATTCCCTGCCAAAAACAGGCGGACGCGCCGGACTTCTGGTTCATCAATTACAACCTGGGATCGGTAACGGTGACGGCCGGCACTCCGGCGGTCTATACAATGTTTCTGATCCCGATCGGTGGATTCAACGGGAAGACTTATTTTACTTCGTCCGGCATCACTTCAATCCCCGGAACCACCAGAAGCTGGTCGCAGAGTTCGCTGACCGGTTCGGGCACGGTCAGTTTCACGATCACGACCAGCACTACGACCCCGAAGGGAACTTACCCGATAACCGTATCGGCCCGCAGCGGCAGCATGACGCGGACCGGGACTTTCTCTCTCACCGTGCAGTGATTGCGGAGGAGTGACGGAGGGTTGCTACCGGGCTGATTTTGGACAAAAAAACTGCTCCCACTGGTTCGATACTAGCCGGTGGGAGCAGTCGTATTTGAGGCCGAGTCGGAGCCTTAGTCGCCCACGCCCGCTAAGGTCACAATCTGCGGGCTGGTTGCGTCCGCATCTGTGATCTTGATCGTGCCGGGCCGTGAACCAGTGGCTTTCGGATTGAATGTGACCTCGACCGTGCAGGTTGCCCCTGCGGCGAGCGACGTGCCGCAGTTGTTGGTCTCGGTGTAGTTCCCCGTAGCCACGATACTCGATACAGCGAACGCCTTGGAACCGACGTTCCTGAGCGTGATGGCCTGGGCTGCGCTGTTGGTGCGGACTTTCGTAGTCGGGAACGTCAAGCCGATCGTCGACAGGCGCACCGACGTGGCCGGGACGACCAGCGACGCCGTCACCGTTCGCGTCTTCCCGCCAAGGTTAGCCAGAACTGTGACGGGATATGTGCCCGGCACTGTTCCGACTGCAGCGTTGACCGTAAGCGTGAACGCTCCGTTCGCGAGCGGCGAAGAAGCGGCTGAGAGACTGCCACTCAAGCCTTTCACTTCCTTCGTGCCGTCGAAGCTGAGGCTGGCCGTGCCACTCAAACCACCGAACGGGATCAGGCTGAGGTCGAAGGTCGTATTCCCGACCGCAGACAGAGTCTGAGAAGGACTGCTGACCAGCAACCAGTAGTCCTGAACGGGGGCCACGTTGCACGCGGCCGGCGTGCCTGACGGCTGGGTCCAGTTGGAGAGCGAGTCCTGACCGGTCACGGATTGCCAGCCGCTCAAGGGATGCATGGAATTAATCGGAACTTCAAAAGCCGTTTCCTGCGAACCATTCCACCAGACGTTCTTGTTCGAGGTCAGCGTAGTCTGGAACGTGGTCCAATCCGTACCCCCCAGGTAGCTGTCGCTGAAAGTCTGCTGGTTGGCGCCAACAGCCTCGATCACGTTTCCCGTGTGGGTGAAGTGCGAGGCCACTAGGTTGTAGACCTGTCCGGTCTCCCAGTTGGCGACGGAGATTCCACCCTTCTGTCCGATCACGCTGATCTGAGCGATCTGGTTGTTATAGAGCGTGCTGCCGGTCATGGTCACTAGCTCAGAATTTCGCAGCACCAGCCCACCCTGATAGGGATGGTTGATGGTGTTCCCGTTGTTGTTGCCACAGAAGTAGCTGCCGGCGATGCTGACCGGGCCTTCGCTCTTTTCGACCACCGTGCCCATGGCGAGGTTCTGCACGCTGACCAGGTCGCTGAAGGTGATGTTGGCGTTGTCCGTATCCAGGTGCACACCGTGAGTCTGGTTATACGCGGTCTGCAGGCCGGTAACGGTTTGATCATGCTGAGAAAAGAAGTGCGTACCGCCCGATGCCCAGTAGTAGTAAGAGCCCTGCGCACCCCGCCAATTGTTGAACGACGTCGTATCATTCTTCCACAGTCCGAACTTGGTTTGGGTCGCCATCATGCCCGATTGGCCGTTGTGGTTGGCGGTGGAATTCTGCACCGTGAAGTACATAGTGGGCGCGAAAAGGTGCAAGCCCACGGCATTGTTCCACTGAAACAGGTCGTTATCCACGAGAATATTTTGTGAGGCGCCCGCGATATAAACCGCCGGGTTATCGCGGCAGGTGTTGGCGTACTCGAAGGTGAGCCCACGCAGCACGACGTTCTGTTTCCCGACCAGATTAAAGAGCTGGGGCAGAGTCGCGACTTCGACATCGGCGGTGTTAATGTCCGTTCCCGCCGCCGGCCAGATGTAGACCCGGCTGGCAGGCTCGTCGACCCAGAAGGTTCCCGGCAGCATCTGTCCGAACGACAAGACCTGGGTGAGCGGGACGCCGTTCACGAAGATCATTTCCTGGCGCAGAACGATCTCCTGTTCAAACGGGCTCAGGCCGCCAGCCAGCGCACAGGTGCCCCAATTGTTGGTCCACGAGGCGGAATAGATCGCGGAATTCCCGCTGTAGGTCTGCCAATCGCTGTACTGAACCGCGCCGCTGATGATGACTCCGGCTGTGGCTCCCTGAAATGTAATGGGCAGCGCGGTGTCGTAGGAATTGGCATGCAGCACGATGCTTTCCCGGTAAGTGCCAGGGTTGATGGTGATTCTGGTGCCAATGCTTTTCTTGTTGTTGGCTTCAGCCAGAGCGGACGCGGCGCCAATGGTCTTTAACGGCTCGGCCTGGGTTCCCGGATTCGAGTCGGAACCCTTGTTGACATCTACGTATAAAAACGCTGTTTCTAAACTTTCATTCACCGTTGCCTGCGCGCAAACGAATTGCGATGCGCACAAGGCAACAAATACGAAGTGGAGGAGGGCCCTTGATCGCACAAAACACCCCTTTTTATTGACCAGATTTGCTATTGGCCAGTATCTGAAGAAGTGGCAAAACGCTTTCTCTTCCTTGTCGATCTGCACTCATTAACAACAGCTCAGACTCTAGAGCAAACCGAACTGGCTCACTAGAGCCCACAAGTACAGTGGCCAAGGACCAAGCACTTCTGTCAGACGGACGCGGACGATTGTCCTTTCGTACAATGGTCCGCTAACCTCCCAGTTCATAAAAAAGGCGCCCGTCCCGAAACGTTGGGACAGGAATTTCTACGGCAGTTGAACCTGAATCTGAAGGCGAACGTTTCTCAATCATTCTTCGCGATCATCCGAAAACACTTGAACGACCAGTTGCAAAGGTGCGACAAACAATTTGGGTGTGTGTGCGCTTGGAGCTAGCGCCGCCTGCGGTGAAACCCGGTTCTTCACCCCGGAATCCTCGGCATTCACTAGCGCACAAAATCGCGATCGAATACAACTTCCCCGGCATCCACCGTCAGCCACGGACGCAGTTGCGGCTTCTTCACGATCCCGGCGAAAAATTTGTTGCCCTGCGACCGCGATACAACATTCATCACCGACTGCGCCACTCCCAGCAGCCGGATGAAGTTCTTCGCGCCGATCACCTTCGTGATCGACCCAATGCGAGTCTGCTGCCGGACCGCCAGTTCTTCCTCATTCACGTAGAAATCCCAATACGGGTAGGAGTGGCAGAAGAACTCGCGCTCCGCAAGATACGAAGACGCAGTCTTAAACACCTCGTTGCCATTCCATCTGTAGATGAAGTTCGGGATGTGGGTATTGTCGACTCCGCCCGACTTGAACTCGTGATCCACAACCGCCGGTATTTCGTAAGGGAAAAGAAAGCTTGGCCATCATCAACAGCCGCATGAAGAACGAATCGTTGGGTTCGAAGAAGAAGACGTGCCGCCGCGCCACTCGCATCATTTCGCACAATGCGCGATGCGGCGACCGGCAGTGATGCAGAACCGCATGGGTAAAGACCATGTCGTAGGACTCATCGGGCAAATCGATCGAATCTGCGTTCAAGCTCAGCTGAGGGATCGACTCGCCCATGGGCTGGGTGGAGATATTGGACGCCGTAAGGTTGGAAAAGCCCGCTTGCCGGAGGAGATCGAGGTCGTCCTGGCTGGCGCCAATGACGAGAATGCTTTCATTCAGATCGACGCTGCACGCCTTCATGCCCGCCTGAAGCACGGACATCAACTTGGTTCGATCCTTGCCGGCACTGGTCGTCATTCGGAGTCCCTTTTTTCTGTTGGAGTTGCACCATACTATCCCATCTCGCCCGAATCGCAACACTGCCGAACGGCTTGAGACTGTCGCATCTCCAGCCCTGCCCAGTCGTTGTGCCGGCCGAGGGGACCGCGCGGGGCATGCAAGAATCTGCATAGAGAATTTAGTCTTATTTACAGTGGTTGGATGGTGAGATAACCTGTAGTCAACTGTCTCAGAGTGCCAAACAGCAGATCGCGAGCAGATGTTTTTCCCCCGTATTCCGGTCCCTATCCTCCCCCCATTAGGAGCGTCAGACGGTGCACACAAGAGTAGCCTTTCCTCCCTGTAACGCCTCCCCGTTACTCGAGCGCGGCGACGCGGCTTCGCGTTGCCTGAGTCAAGAAACTGCCAGCCGGTGGGCTGCGATAGTCCTGACCCTCGTGCTCCTTTGCTTGTCCGCGCCCGCCTTTGGGCAAGACTCGGTGCTTACGTATCACTTCGACGGAGCTCGCACCGGACAGATGACCAACGAAACTATCCTGGTTCCGGCCAATGTGAACTCGACCCTTTTTGGAAAGCTCTTTTCCTATCCGGTGGATGGGTTGGTGGTTGCCCAGCCGTTGTATGTTCCGAACGTCGTCATTCCCGGCGGCCCCTTCCCGGGCACGCACAATGTGGTCTACGTTGTGACCCAGCACGATAGCGTCTACGCCTTCGACGCGGATAATTACAATAATGGAACTCCTCTCTGGCAGGTAAGCTTCCTGAACCCTGCGGCTGGCGTAAGCACCGTTCCCGTCAGCGAACAGCTGTGCAACGGCACGGGATTTACAGAGATCGGAATCATGGGCACTCCCGTCATCGATTCGGGAATTCTGTACTTGTCAGCCAAGATCAGGATCGCGCCGGGGTATCCGCCGAATACGTCGACGACCGCACCGCTGTATCAGCACTGGTTGCACGCGATCGACATCACCACGGGAGCGGACAAGATTTCTCCGGTCAACGTGGATGCCACGGTTTCCAATGGAGTCGGCGGCACGATAGAGTTCGCCAAAAACGCTTTGACCCAGTGTCAAGGCCCGCACTGCTGATTGCGAACGGCACCCTGTTCGTCGCCTACGGATCCAATGGATGTGATCTCAACTCGCATGGATGGGTCATGGCCTATGACCCGGCCAACCTGCAGCAGCTCGCCGTCTTCAACACGGCGCCCGTGCCGGCGAAGGACTATCGGACCGCGGCCTCGCTGTGGATGAGCGGCGGAGGAATCGCGGTTGACGAAGACGGGAGCCTCTATTTGTCCACGGCCAATGGGCCGTTTGACGTGGTCTCGGATTGGACCACGATATTGAATTGGGGCGATTCGGTTCTCAAGCTCGGGTTCAATAACAACGACTCGCTGGGCGTCACCGACTTTTTTACGCCATTTGACCAGGTAAACATGGGGACGAAGGACCTGGACTTGGGATCCGGCGGTGTGGCTATCCTTCCAGACCAGGAGGGGGTGTATCCGCACCTGCTGGTGACGTTCGGGTAAGACCGGAACCATCTACCTGTTGAATCGTGACAGCATGGGGCACTACAACCCGACCAATCCCAATCCGCTCAACGACGACAGCCAGATCGTGCAGGCCATTCCCAGTGCGCTGGGTCTCTTCGACAGCGTCCCGGTTTACTGGTCGGGCAATAACGAGGTATATTTCGCGGCCCTGGGAGACAGCATCAAGGCATTCCATCTGGTCAATGGAGAGTTCTCACCCACGACTCCAGTCGCGCAATCGGTGAAGTATGCTCAGGCCGGGGTTCCGGTAATCTCTTCCAATGGATCGCAGGGCGGGATTTTGTGGAACCTCCACAATCCGGTGACGCCCGTACTTTCCGCTTTGGACGCGACCACCCTCGTTGAACTGTATAACAGCAGCCAAAAGAGCACGCGCGATGCTTTGGGAATGGTGGCTCACTTCGCGACTCCAATCATTGCCAACAATAAAGTCTTCGTGGGCACGACCAGCGCCCTATCGGTGTATGGCGTCTTTCCGTATCTGGCTCTGACCGGGGGGAACGCGCAAAGCGCGGCCGCGGGCACTACTCTTTCCGCCCCCTTGACCGTTCAAGCCGTAGACAGCCAGGGGAATGGAGACCCCGGGGTTTCGGTGACGTTCAGCGATAACGGCGCCAAGGGAACTTTTGACCCCACAACCGCGATTACCGACAGCACCGGAACCGCCACCACGGTATACACCCTGCCCAAGATCGCAGGCACGATTCGGATTACCGCATCATCGTCGTCGTCGGCTCCGGTCTATCGAAACGTTCTGCTGACGGAAACGGGAACTGTGGGACCAGCCTCGGTTATCGCCAAAACCTCAGGAGCTGGCCAATACGCCACGGCAGGCACAACCCTTGCCAGTCCTCTGGTGTTTTACCTGCGGGACCAGTTCGGTAACGGAATCGTTGGACAGCAAATCAACTTCACCGACAACGGTGCCGGAGGAACCCTCTCCGCAAATTCCGTGATTACGGGCGCAGCCGGTGTGGCCAGCGTTTCTTATACGGTACCGAAGAAAGCGCAATATATTCTCGTCACCGCCACGTACGGTAACCTTTCCGCCAGCATGGCCGAGCATTCCACTGCGGGCCCCGCCACTTCCGTCAGCATCGTTGCCGGAAACAACCAGAGCGTGAAAGTCAGCACCAAGCTCAAGCTGCTGGTCGTTTCTGTCACCGATCAGTTTGGAAATGCGATCGCAGGAGCGGGTGTCACTTTTTCCGATGGCGGAGCAGGCGGCACTTTCTCTGCCACATCAACTTCCACTGGGCTCGGAGGGCAGGCCAATACGACCTACACAGCTCCATCGGTGCCGCAGGTGGTGAGCATTAGCGCTACCGTGTCCGGCCTCTCCCCGGCTGTGTTCACCGAAACAGTTCACCAGTAGGCAGATCAGGTTCAGTATTGCTTTCCGCGAGCATGATCGTAAGCAGCACTGGATCGATTACCATGGCTTACAGCGACGGTTCGGCCCTCGTTTTGGGAAGCGGAAGTCTAGACGACGACCGGTAATAACAGATAAGAAATGACGGATCAGAAAATCAAAGTCGTTTTCATCGCCGGTTGCGGTCGCAGCGGAACCACCTTGCTCGGCCAGCTTCTGGGCGAGTTCGACGGCTTTGTGAATGTTGGGGAAGCCGCGCGTTATCTGTTCGACCGGTCCAAGGATCTTCCCTGCGGATGCGGAACTTCCGCCGCCGATTGCACTTTCTGGAAGGAAATGCTGGCAGCCGTCCCACCCGAAGTGGGGGCCCAGGGCGTCAGGTCGCTCCGAATTCGGAGCTTTCCCTCGCTCTTCATGCGGACTCGCGGAGGCAAGACTCCACCAGAGCACGAGCCGATTCTCCGCGCCCTCGGCGACACTTACCGTACCATCGTCCGCGATACCGGATGCAACGTCATCATCGATTCCTCGAAGTATCCTTCTACCGCGTTGCTGGCCGGAGCAATTCCTGGGGTTGAATTGCATGTCGTCCACGTTGTGCGCAGCCCGCACAGCGTCGTGGCCAGTTGGACGCGGAAGAACGGCTACCTGGCGGTGCATCCGCCGGGCAAAGTGGTTTCGTGGTGGTGGGCGTACAACCTTCTCTCGGAGGCGCTAAAAACCCGCGCCAAGAGCTACCGCCTGGTCCGCTATGAAGATTTCGCGCGCAGTCCTGGCCCGGTGTTACAGCAGATCACGGCGGATGTGACGGGCAGTCCGATGCCCATGGACTTTTTGGAGGGCTCGGAAGCCACGGTGCACGTGCAGCATTCGCTGGCGGGAAATCCCAGCAAGTTCAATACCGGCAAGATCAAGATCCGCGACGCCAATACTGTGGCCAGTGGAAGGCTTCTGAACCTGGTAACTTTCCCGTTGCAGCGCCGCTATCAATATCTGCCGGCTGCGCAAGATCATCATTCCTGAGAGAGCTTATTCGCCCAGAGCAGCCGTCTGCCCGGTGATCACATTTACGACCGGTAGGTGGGCGATCGCTTTCCTTCGAGCCGCGCCGCGCAGAAAGGTCAGCTTCCCCTTGGCGTCGCGCCCTTCACGGAACGGACTGCGCACGTAGGCGTCCTTGGCGCTGACCTGCGGGAGCGCGCCGACAATGTCTTTCCTGACAAAGAATGCGTTGTTCCCGCGCAGACTGGATCCGATCAGCACATATCCTTTTTTCGCCGCCAGATGGTCGAGCGCGCTCAGCGAACAGCCGTAGTATAGATTGGAGAAGTGCGCCTTGGTTCGGTAAAAGTCCGCCTGATACGGGACCGACACCGGATCATGTCCGAAAACGCTGTTGTATTCCGCAACGACAATACGAGGCTTCACGACGTTGATGGCTTCCCAGACCCAATAATCGTTGCCGTCAATATCCACCGAAAGCAGCCCCAGGTCCACGTCGAATCCGCCGTTGCCGATGAGGTCGTTAATATTGTCTTTGGTGATGAAAGCGCACTGTGCCTGCAGATCGAATCGACGGAACACGCGGTCGTTCTTGATGTAGTCGATGCCTTCTTGCGAGCCGTCCATGACCATTCCCTGCCAGTTGTCATTCAACAGCAGGAAGCGGGTGTTGCTCTCCTCGTAATGCTCCACGCCGAATTCAACGAACGTTTCGTTCTTGATTTCAACATGGGTGATGAGGAATTGAATAATCCCGTCTTCGTCGTATTGCGAAAACACGCCAAAACCCGCTCTCTTCAGTCCGGCGGAAGCCGGCAGTTGCGCGACCTCCCAGGCCGCCCGCTTGCCCTCCAGGAGAATCAATCGATCGCCAAAAGGGGCGACCCGCCGGCGAAATCGTTCCGCTTTCAGTCTTAAGGACACTTTCTCTCCAACTCGTTATTTTGTCGCGACGACAGGTGATTGTACACTGAGGTCGTTTCATCCCGGTCGTGCCGGCGGTAATGGCCAAGGGGGAATGACAAAAATTGTCATCTCCGATTCACTTTTCCGATGGTCGAGACGCCCCGGAAATCCTGTGACTTTTGGATGCGCGTTCGATAAAATAAAGGCCAGTTTGCAGTGCTACTTGGGTCCGCAAGCTACCTTCCCCGTGCCGAATCAGATCAAGAAGATTCTGAACGGCCTTCATCAACAATGCTGACAAAGATCGCTGGTGGCTACGCGCGACCGGGCAATCTGCGATCCTATGACCGACTGGTAGAGCGCATAAGGTTTTGACCGAACTTTCCGGGTTTCAGTGGAGCGAGAGCGGCCCGCCGGGCGCAGGTGTTTTTGAATTTCCGATTCGGAGGCTAGTCTTTTGGGAACGAACCAGACAGGTTCCGCGTGGGTGGTGACCGGCGCTGCCGGATTTCTCGGCTCGCATGTGGTCGAACAACTTCTGAAGCGCCAGATTCCGGTCATCGGCGTCGACAACCTGAACGGTGGGAAATGGCAGCTGCTGGCTCCGTTTGCAGGCAATCCACTGTTCAAGTTCTCCTGCACCGACATTCGCGACGAAGCCGTGCTGACCGAACTCTTCCGGCGTGAGCGGCCGGCAGTGGTCGTTCATCTGGCGGCGCTGCACTTCATTCCGGCTGCCATGCGCAATCCAGGATTAGCCGTCAGCCTAAACGTGCACGGCACCCAGACCCTGCTCAGCGCCTGCCGCGAAGCCAAGGTCAGCCGTTTCTGGTTTTCCAGCACGGCGGATGTGTACAAGGCGAGTGAAACGGCTCACCACGAATCGAGTCCCATCGGGCCTTTCAATATTTACGGCGTCACGAAATGGATGGGCGAGCAACTGGTTCAACTGGAAGCGAGCATGCGTCCGGACGCTCATTTTGTGATCGGCCGCTTATTCAACCTGTACGGTCCGCATGAGACCAATCCTCACATCCTGCCGGAAGTGATTGACCAGATTCGCAGCTCGAATGGCAGCGTAGTGTTGCGCCTGGGAAATGTGACACCGAAACGCGATCTGGTTCCCATCGTGGACGCGGCGCGCGCCGTGATCGAAGTGGTGGAGAAATCCGCTCCCGGCGTGACCACGGTGAACGTGGGAACCGGGGTCACGGTGTCGGTGCAGGAAGTGGTGGAGCGCATCGCGAGCATCCTCGGCAAATCGATTCGCATTGAGGTCGACCCCGCCAAAGTACGCGCGGTGGAGCGCACTCACCTGCAGGCTGACATTAAAGCGCTGCGGTCGCTGATCGGCTGGGCGCCTCATGGCGACCTGACGCGCGGCCTGCGCGAGCTCCTCGTCTATGAGGGAGTCTGCGAGGGAGTCGCTCAGTGAGTTCGTCGCAGCCGCACATTGGTCTCATCGGCATTGACCAATGGCTGGGCGGCGCAATCTATACCCAGAACCTGATCAAGGCGCTTTCGCGCCTGCCCGCGGAAGAGCGTCCACGCATCACGCTGTTCTGCCGGCGCAATGCTTCCCTATTCTCGGAAGTTACACCGCTGGTCAACAAGGTCGTGGTCTTCCAGTCGACGCTGGATAAAATGTTCGGCGGCACACGCTTCGCTGGCCCGGCACAGCGTATCGACTACGCAGCCTCGTCATTCCTGTTGCGCGATGCTTCGCCTGCACTTGGACGAGCCGCGCAGCGGGAACACGTCGACGCCATGTTCCCCGTGCCCGACCCTTATACGCGCCTCACCACGAATCCAATTGCATGGATCCCCGATCTGCAGCACAGCGCGTTTCCGCAGCATTTTTCGAAGATGCAGTGCAAGGTTCGCGACAATCGCTTCTCTGCCCTGCTGCGCGATCCCGATCGTCACGTTGTGTTCAGCAGCCAGTGCGCCCTCGATCACGCCATCAGCGTCTACGGGCCGCCGAAGGCGAAGACCTACATTCTGCATTTCGCGACCGTGCCGCTGCCTTCCTGGTTCGACGATCCAGCACCCGCGGTTGCGAAATATGAAATCTCCAAACCATTCCTCATCGTGTGCAACCAGTTCTGGGTTCACAAAGATCACCAGACTCTGTTCCGCGGCGTGGCTCAACTGAAGCAACAAGGCGTGCATGTGAACCTGGTCTGCACTGGGCCAACTCACGATCCCCGCCAGCCAGAGCACTTTGCCAACCTCAAGGCGGAAATCAAGAGCCTGGGCATCGAACCGCAGGTAAAGATCCTGGGCACGATTCCGCGCACCGATCAAATCTCGTTGATGCGCGCTTCGGCGGCCGTGGTGCAGCCGTCGCAGTTCGAAGGCTGGAGTACCGTTATCGAGGATGCGCGGGCGCTGGGCAAGCCCTTAATTGCATCCGATTTCCCCGTGCATCTGGAACAAAATATTCCGAACTCATCTTTCTTTCGCATGGGTGACCCTGCCGAGTGTGCTTTGGCGATTACGCGCTTTCTGCAGCAGAAAGAAGTCCCTCCCTCCTCTGCCACGGTCCACGACGCGCGGATTCTCGAGTTCTCCAGGACTTTCCTGAAGATCGTGAATTCGACTTTGGGCCGGCCTCGCACCGCTTCCACACACGCATAAGTACGATTCAGACCCTTGCAGCAAGATTCCCCGGAGAAACCGTTCCCATATTTTTCCGATTCCCAAATCAGCATCTACGCTTCTGACAACAACATAGCGTCGTACTTCCCGCCAAGTTGAAGGTCGATGGCCTTGCGACCTGCTCACCTATCCCTTGGTGACCTTACTGCTTCGGAACCCCCGTCACTAGCCTCGATCAGCGCTCAGCAAATTTCATTCGCCAGCGCCGAGGTTGTGGATGTCCCCCGATACCACTCGCCCCAGGTCTGTCCACAGTTCCATCCGTCCTTCTCGCGCCATCGCCTTCGCCGGAGTAATTCCTCTCTGCCTCTTGCTGTGGGGATGCGCTGGACTCTCGGCCGGCAAGCCGTCAACGACCACGCCCCCGAGTCCCACGGTTTCCTTGTCCCCGGTTTCTGCGACGCTCCGCTCCGGCGACCAGCAGCAGTTCGCGGCCACGGTTACGAATACAAGTAACACCGCGGTTACATGGTCAGTAGCGCAGGGAACGATCACGAACTCGGGCTTGTTCACCGCACCTGCAGTCTCAGTTACAAAGGCAGTCAGCGTGGTCGCAACCAGCGTCTCGGATGCGAGCGCTCAGGCCGTAGTGAACGTAACCGTCATGCCTAGCTCCATTGTCACCATCGCCACGCAATCGCTCGCCAACGCGACAGAGGGAGTTGGCTATTCGGAGAGTCTCTCTGCCGCAGGCGGCACCGCGCCCTACACCTGGAGCACGCTCTCGGGCACGATGCCAGCGGGAATCGTTCTGAATGGTTCCACCGGCATCATCACAGGAACCACCGGCCAGAGCGGACAATTCAGTTTCAGCATACAGGTCGCGGACTCCTCGTCTCCGCAGCAGACCGCGAACGCCGCGCTTGGAATTGCCGTTCAGCCGATTGCGGAGCGGCGGATTACCGGCCAATTCTTCAGCATGCACATTAACCGCCGCGGAACCGGTTATACCTTGCCTACGATCCCCTTCGGCGGCTACCGCACCATCGACAGTTACGGGACGTTGTGGCAGTTGGTCGAAACTTCGAACGGTGTTTACGACTTCAGCAAGCTTGACACGCGCTTAGCCGACGCCCAAGCCGCGGGAGTGGACGTGCTCTACACCATCTACACCACGCCGGCGATTCATAGCTCAGCCCCCACCGACGCCACCTGTTCGGAAGGCCCCGGCGCATGCGATCCTCCGAATGACGTGAATGCCGACGGCTCCGGCACCGACGCCAGCCTGATCGCTTTTCTGACCGCGCTGGTGAACCACGTAGGAACCCAGATCCAATATTACGAAGTGTGGAACGAGGCCAACATTTCGTCCGAGTGGAATGGCACATGGCCGCAACTGGTGCGCATGGCGCAGGACGCGCGCACTACGATTCTGGCGGTAAATCCGAATGCGAAGATGCTGAGTCCGTCGTTCGCCGAGTTCACTTATGCCAGCGCCGCGGCTAAGGAGGCCGCGTATCTCGCGACCTCGGTCAACGGGTCGACTGGCAGCCAGGCCGGAGACATCATCAACTTTCACGGCTATACCATGACCCCGGCGCTTCCGGTGCCCATCCCAGAGTATGAAGTGGTGAACCTCAACAATCTGCGCGCCGACCTTTCGAGTACCGACCTGGCGAAGCCGCTGTGGGATACCGAGTGGGGTCCGAGCACCGGCCTGGGCGATCCCGACCTGGATTCGGCGTACATCGCGCGCCACATGCTGATCGATGCCGGATCGAACATTCCCCGCACGTACTATTACGACTGGGATCCAAACATGGAGCGGGCGCTGTGGACGACGACTGTGGGTCTCGCGGCCAACTGCCTGAACGCGGGCACGGTCGATGCCGGAGGCTACTTGTGCGAAACCGGCATGGCGTACGAGCAGGTCGAGATCTGGCTGCTGGGCAACACCGTGACCACGCCGTGCTCCGGGCCAATGCCGCCAGCCACAGGCGTGTGGGTCTGTGGATTATTGATGCCGGACGGCACCCAGGCCCTCGCGGTGTGGGACACCTCCAAAACCTGCGAATCGGGCACATGCACAACCTCGAGCTACACCTACGATGTCCGCTACACGCAGTACTTCACTCTGGCCAATGATCTCAGTACGGAACTGAGCGGCGGAACCGTCTCGATTGGCGCAAAGCCCATCTTGCTGTCGCAATGAGCGCCAGGATGAAACGGAGCGCAGCACAGCGTGGACGGACTCCGTCCCCGAATGTGCACCGGAGCATTTCAAAGCAGTTTGCTCGCTAGAGGAGAAAAGAAAAGCAGGAAGGAAACTACAGCGAGGAGTCTCCGCTCTCGGCGGAAAAACTGGGGAAGGAGGAAATTCGCGCAGGCGAATTGAAAGGCGTGGTGGAGCAGTCGACTTACTGCAAAGGGGCGAAAACACAGACCGCGCTGGATCGCATCGGGCGATGCTGATCCAGCGCGGTCTGTCCTGCACCGATTAAGGCCACTCGCTATCGGCCGTGGTTTGAGAAAAATTCCCACACGGTCGATATGGTCGTCACTTTAAATGTATGGACATAACCGATCTCCCGCGCGAACTGGACTTCCGTTTTCCCATCGGCAGATTTGAAATCGACACCGAACACGTTGGGCGCCGGGTTGGTGTTTGAGCACAATGGCGTGGTACTCGGACCCAGGCCATCGGCGCCGAGCCAGTAGTCCACGTCCACATCCACGCTGGGCACGGGAACGTGGCCTTCGCCGAAGGCCCAGAACAGGCCACCACAATACCAAATGGTGGTGTCCTCGTCGCCACGCAGTTCAAAAATCGAGACCGGCCGCGACGGCGGTGGAATCACGATGCTGCTGTCCTGGACCCACAGTACGCCCGAAACCGGAGAACAAGCCGCCACCAGATCGGCCATCTCGACGCAGGCCCGGTGCGACATAAAGGCGCCGGTGGAGAAGCCCATCACGAATACGCGATTAGGATCAACCCCATATCCTCCAGAGGTTGTCGGCTTCTCCATGGTCACGATCAAGCTGCGCAGGAATCCGGAATCGTCTGGCGCAACCGGGAAGTAGTTATCCGTACCATAGGATTCCCAGAAGAACTGGCCGGCGGTTCCGATCGCCTTCCAGGTTGCCACCGGGCAGATCAGTAGAAAACCGTTGGAATCGGCAAGGGCGTCCCAGGCCATGTTTTTCGTGCAGGCAGTTAGCGGCGGATCATTTTCCTGAACGATCGCCGTCCCGTGCAACGCCATCACCATGGCGGGATGCGTCTGCAGAACCGGTGGCACGTACACGGAGTACTGCCGCGTAAGTTTGTTCCAAGTGGTGGTGTAGGTGGTGAACTTTCCCTTCTGGGCTTGCGCCGCACAGACCAGAACGCAGAGGACGAGGGCGAGTCTCTTCATAGCAATTCTCCGTTCGAAATTCCTAAAGCGTATGACGTGACGTAACAGAACTGGATCATTTCCCCATGCCGATTACGGACAGTACCTGCGGACTATTCGTGGCGGTGTCGGTGATAGTCACCGAGGCGGGCCGAGATCCGGTCGCCAGCGGCGTGAAGAAAACCGAGATGGTGCACTGCGCTCCCGCCGCCAGGCTGCTGCCGCAGGTGTTGGTTTGGGAGTAGTCGCCGGGGTGGGCGCCGGTGAGCAAAATGCTGGTGATGCCGATGGAAACTTTTTCGTTATTGGTGACTGTCGAAATTTTAGGCGCGCTGCTGGTCCCGACGGTGACTTGGCCAAACGCCAGGCTCATGGGGAGGAGAGTGACTGGGAGTACGCCGGTTCCCTTTAGGGCGATGATCTGCGGACTGCTGGGGGCGCTGTCGGTGATCGTAACATTTCCGGTCTGAGTACCTGCAGCCGTCGGCGAGAACGTCATTGTAATGGTGCAATGAGCGCCGGCAGCGAGAGTCGTGCCGCAGGTGTTCACCTGGCTGAAGGGAGCCCCGCTGGCAACGATGTTTAAACCAGTCAGCGCGACTGACATTTGGTTCGTCAGTTTGACTGCCGCCAGCGTTTTGCTCGTTCCCGTGAGCACGTTCCCAAATGCCAGGCTCGATGATGAGAGCGCCACGGGCACGATTCCGGTGCCGGAAAGGCTAATACCCTGCGGGCTGCCGTAGGCATTGCTGGTAATAGTGACTGCAGCGCTGAAGCTGCCGGCGGTCGCGGGCGCAAAAGCAACATAGATCGTACAACCAACGCCCGCCGCCAGGTTGGTGGGGCAGTTGGTGGATTCCGGGAAGCTCGAAGGGTTCGCTCCCGTCACCATGATGCTGGAGAACGTCACCGTCGTCGCGCCCGTATTCGTCACAGTAACGGCGACATTCCCGCTGTTCGTGCCGATAGACTGACTGCCGAAGTTGAGCGCGCTGGTGGAGAGGCCGAGGGTGGGTGAACTGGTCGCCGTACCGCCGAGGTTCACGGTCTGTGGGCTGTTTCCGGCATTGTCGTTCACGTTCAACGTGGCGGAAAGAGGGCCGGAAATGACGGGAGCGAAGGTGACGTTAATGGAGCAGGTGCCTCCCGCCGGAACACTGGAGCCGCAATCATCCGTCTCGTCGAAGCTGAACGGATTGTTACCTCCGAAGGTAATGTTGCTGATGCTCAGTGGAACATTCTGACTGTTGGTGAGCATCACTTTCTGGCCGGGGCTGGTGGTCCCAATCGATTGCACACCAAAGGTCAAGCTGGTGGGCGACACCGTCACGATGCCGCAACCCGGAAGGCTGAAGGTGGAAATCCGCGTCCGCCACGTCGTCGCCGACCCGGTCTGATTGACCGTGTAGTACTCGTTGACGTACCAGAACGAACAACCGCCCACTGGGTCAACCGTCATGCTGCTGTAGTCGCCCCACAACATGTAATTCTCTTCGTCCGCCGTGCCGCTGTAGAGCGGGATCTCCGTGGGAGCCGTCTGCCCGGTCAAACTCCACCAGGAGGCGCTCATCCCCGGATGCGTCGAAGCGCTGGAAACGCTGTAGCCCACGGCCGCGTTGCCGTTTTGATCCTGAGCAATGCTGGGCATGAACCGATAAAGAGTCTTATCCGGGCTGATCGTGCCGGACTGATAGACCGTCGGTATTCCGTTGCCGCGGAGTTCGTACCACCGGATTCCGGTTTGCGTGCGAACCCCGGCCCCGGCCTGCACGGTGTGGGTCAGCAGGTAGGACTGATATTCGCCGAAGTTTCGGTAGGCCAGGCGAAACATCATGCGATCGCCAACTGAGTCGATGTGCACGCCGGTCGTCGCGGTCGAAGGTTCCGGAACACATTCGGTGTTTCCGGGGCTTGATGTCGAGTAGCACCCGGGGGTGTAGGCCGTAACTGGTACCGATGTCTGGGTGAAGGTGGAGTTGGCGGGGGTCGTCCAATCCACATGGAACTGCCACAAATTGAAAGTGTCGGAGGTGGTGGTCACCCCGTCGATCACGGGATTCTGAATACTGACAAAATACTCCGGGTTGCCCGCGGGCGGCGGAGTTGTGCCCTCCACATCGGCCGGTTCCAGGCTGTGGGCCAGGTAGGGGCTGGTGGTGATTGGACTGGGGCCGAGGAAGCACTGGGGTGGATTCGGAGCCGCTCCGGTCAGCATGTTATTGCGATCAAAGGCGCACGCCGCCATGGCGACGTCCGTATAGGCATTGCTTGGATCCCCGAGATCGATGCTCACATAGTAAGCGTCGGGCCAGGTGCCGATCTTCGGCCAATCCGGGTAGAACGTCACACCTTCGGCATTCGTCCCGATGATCGGGTTCAGAAGAAACGCATAGGTGTACCACTTCAGGCTTGCCGAAGTGAGATCGTCGGTACTGGAAATTGCGATGCAGTAATAGTAATTGGGAGCGGGAGTATGACCGGCGAGCACCCAGCGCGAGGCCAACCGGTCAAACAGAATCACAACGTCGCCAGGATTGAAGTTGTTGCAGGTGGTCACTCCATTATTGATGAACGGCGTTGGGCCGGGCTGTGGCGTCGCCCACACCGGAGCGAAGGTAACTTTATCGAAGGCCTGATAGTAGGAATTGGTCCACTCCATGTACTGCTTGGTCCCGACCGCACCGTTTGGGTCGACATCACTATCGGGATGCGGAACCTGGGAGGCGTCGATGCCTTCGAACGTTGTGACCGTCTGAGCGCCCGCTCCAGCCGACCACAGAAACAAAACCAGCCCCGATAACAAACAAAGCACCGCCTGACGCATCGACAAGCCCCCCGCTAGAGTTCTTCGCTGATGAATTGTTGCGGGGGATTCGACTCTGTGACCGGGCATGCGCAAAAGGGCCTCCGAATTATCTGACCGCTGGCAAGAAGATGTAGCGAAACCGCTAAAGAACAAAAATGCGCCACTACCGCCCGATCAGCGGCGGTAGTGGCGCACTGTATTTACTGGCCGGTCCCAGTCAGCGTAACGATCTGGGGGCCGGTGGGATCGAGATCGCCAATGTACAACGCGGAGCTGCGAGTTCCCGTGGCTTGCGGAGTGAAGGTTACGTTGACCGTGCAAGAGGATCCGGCAGGGATACTCCCGTTACAGTTATTGGTTTGAGCGAAATCCTTAGGATCGCCGCCCTGGAAAGTTACGCTTACCGCAAGGGCCGCCGAGCCGGCATTCTTGACGGTCACGATTTTCGCCGCGCTCGTGGTCCCAACGGTTTGGGCTGCGAACGTCAGCGTGGTCGGCTTCACCGAGACTCCCGTACCCAACCCGCTCAGCAGAATCGCCTGCTGTCCGTTTCCCGGTGAGAAATGCCCGAAGATGGTCAGCGCAGCGGTCCGCCCACCCACAGTGGTTGGTTTGAAGGTAACGTCGATGGTGCAGTTTGCCAAGGGAGCGAGCGTCGTGGCCGCGCAGGTATCGTTGCTCAGCACGTAGTCCTCGGTGTCCAGCCCTGTGAGTCCAAGGCTGGTGTAGGTAACCGTCAGATTGGCCATGTTTTTAACGGTTGCTACAAAGGGAACGCTCGACGATCCCAGCAGGATGGGGGTTGGGAAATTATGCGGGTTGGGCTCGATCGCGATGCGGATCACGGCCACTCCGCTCAGGCTAATCCCCACCGAACTGCCGTTGGTTTCGGTGATGACGATCTGCGCCTTCCGTGTTCCAAGGTCCTGAGGCGTAAAGATGACGGAGAACGTGCAGGTCTTGCCGGCGGCGATGCTGCTGCCGCAGGTGTTGGTCTGCGCGAACTCGCTGGCATTCGCACCGATCGTGGCAACGTTGGAGATGCCGATCGCGACGGTGCTTGTGTTTCTCAGCGTCACGGTCATCGCCGCGCTGGCGAATCCTCCCTCCTGAGTCGGGAAGTTAAGCACCGTGGGCGACACCAGGAGAAGCGTCTGGTCGAGAATGGTTAACTCGCCCGCCGATGTGGCTACCGCCAGGTCGACCCTGCCATCGTTGTTGAAGTCCCCCACCGCCAGCCAACCTGGGTTGGTGTTCGTCGGATAAACCGCCTCGGCCTTGAAGGTTCCATTGCCCACACCCTGCAAGTAGGAGACAGAATTATCGCTGAAGTTGACGTCGGCCAAGTCAAGGATGCCGTCACCGTTGAGATCGGCAGCCACAATCATTTGCGGGTTCGAGTTGACTTTGAAGTCGGTGTGTGTCCCGAAGGTGCCGTCGCCGTTGCCTTTGAGAATCGAAACGAGGCCCGCCGCGGCGCAAACCGCCAGATCGAGTTTGCCATCGCCGTTGAAATCGGCAGCCACCACCCACGTCGGCAGCCCCGCAGTGGTGTATTCGACGTGAGTCGGGAAAGTTCCGCTTCCAGACCCAAGGAGAATGGAAACAGTGCCGTCGCTGTTGTTGGCTACGGCCAGGTCAGGCAAGCCGTCGCCGTTAAAGTCGCCCACCGCGACTCCGTCGGGCTTCACTCCCGTGGCATAGTCCGCCTTTGGCTGGAAGGTGCCGTCGCCGTTGCCGAGAAGAACGGAAACTGTGTTGTCCTGGAAGTTGGTAACGAGCAAGTCCTGCTTGCCATCTTTGTTGACGTCGGCCACTGCCAACGCCGAAGGATTATTCCCCGTAACGAACTGCTGGCCCACGGTGAACGTACCATCGCCGTTGCCCGTCAGGATGATTACGTTCTTAGTGTGGTTGAGCAGCACGGCGAGATCCAATTTGCCGTCGCCGTTCACGTCGGCCGCCACAATCGCAATTGGAAATCCGGAAACCAGCGGGTAGTTCACGGCTGTCTGAAATGTGCCGTCGCCGTTCCCGAGAAGAACGTCGATGCTGTTGGCCGAATTCGCCACTGCCAGGTCTTGCTTGCCGACCCCGCGGAAATCACCCGCCGCCACGGCCATGGCCGAGACGTTCGCCGGGATATCGTTGCGGGCCACGAACGCTCCCGCGGTCGACTTGGTGACCTCGAACGGCGTAGCGATGGCAGTTCCTCCACCGGGTGCCGGATTCGTCACGGTGATCGAGGCCGTCTGCGCCGTCGCAATATCGGTGGACAGAATCGCAGCCGTCAGTTGCGAACTGCTGACCACGGTAGTGGCACGCGGGCTTCCGTTCCAATTGACAAGGGCGCCAGTGGCAAATCCTGTTCCGTTCACCGTCAGGGTGAACGCCGCGCCGCCGGGTGCGACCGCGGTAGGTATGAGCGGTTGATTCACCAGAGGGATGGCATTTTGAGCCATCAGCTGGGCTGGGACCAGCGAGGCGAGAACAACCAGGATGAGCGCAGCCTGAACCGCTCTGCGCGAAACCGTCGCGAGACGGAAAGACGCTGCACTTGCTTTCTTTACTGTCTTGACCTGCATAAATTTTAGTCTCCGATTCATCCGATTGCGCCGGTGAGGCCAGCACAGCCTGGGATTGTTGAGTTCCGCCACCCGAGTGGTCCGGTCTCGGTGAAAGTTAGGGGGAAGATTGCCGATGCGACGAACGACACCTGCCACATTTTTCTTCGAACGAATTTCTTTAAAACGAGAACAAGACCCCTGCGCGCCAGCCGCGTCCGGGCCAAGGCCCTTTCAGTCAAAGGCTCTCAGCCGGAGAAGTTCCAGCGACACATTCCAGACGAACACCGAACCGGACAAAATGTAACGACGCCACAACCGCCCGGGCTCCGCCAGCAAGCGAAACAGCCACTCCAGCCCGTTTTCCCGCATCCACGCCGGCGCTTGTTTGAGCCGGCCTGTGTTGAGGTCAAACGCCGCCCCAATGCCCAACATCGCCGGAGCGCTGAGCTTGTCGCGATGGTCGTACATCCAGGTTTCCTGCTTGGGAGTGCTCAGGCCGACCCACACGACATCTGCGTCGGCTGCCCCGATCAGCTTCACTAGTTCCCTGTCTTCCTGTTCGGTGAGCGGCCGAAACGGCGGACAGTAAGTTCCCGCGATGCGAATCCCATGGCGTTGCTGCAAACTTTGCGCCAAAGCGTCCGCGACTCCCGGCGCGCCGCCATAGAAGAAATGGCGGTACCTGTCTCCCGTAACCGCGCAAAAGGTTTCGGTCAGCTCCGGTCCGTAAACTCGCCGCTTCATTGGGAATCCGTGCCAGCGCCCCAGCCAAACCAGCGGCATACCGTCAGCTACCACCAAATCCGCGGATTTCAAAACCTTGCGAAACTTGGAATCCCGTCGCGACTCGCTGATCCCGTGCATTCCGGTGACGGCGACCCAGCGGCTGGGACCGCGTTCCGCAATCCAGCTTTCAACCCTCGCAATCGCGTCCGGAATTTGCACCGCATCCACGCGAACGCCGAGCACCTTAAAAAACGGGCGTCCCACGAGTTCCGCGGGAAGCTCTTCCTTGGCGTACGAACTACTTGGCAAATCCAGTTCAGTCGACATAGAGGCGCAGTGGTAGACCAGTCCTGCTGCTTGCGAGAATTACTTGGGGGAGGGAGGAAGCGGACGATTAACCTGCCGGAGTCAGAACCTCGGCTCTCTGACTGGCATACTTTGGGGATTTGCGGACCTCGGATTCAATCCACTTATAGGTGATGGCGAGACCCTGTTCCAGCTTGATCGAGGGCTGCCATCCCAGTACGTCCTGCAGGCGCGAGTTGTCGCTGTTGCGGCCGCGCACGCCCTGCGGTCCGGTGAGATTGTGCCTTTTGCTGACGCGCTTTCCGGCGGCGTTAGCGACCAGGTCGACCAGTCCGTTGATGGTAACCAGTTCGTCGGTGCCGAGGTTCAGAGCGTCGCGATAGTCTGAGGCCATGATGCGGGTCAGGCCTTCGACGCAGTCGTCGATGTACATGAACGAGCGCGTCTGTTCGCCGTCACCCCAGACTTCGATTTCGCCGTGATCGCCGCACAAAGCCACTTTGCGGCTGATGGCTGCCGGAGCTTTTTCTTTGCCGCCGTCATAAGTTCCGAGCGGGCCATAAACGTTGTGGAAGCGGACGATGCGAATCTCGAAGCCGTAGTCTTTGTAGTAGTAGCGGCAGAGTTCCTCGGCGAACAGCTTCTCCCATCCATAACCGGGCTCGGGATCGGCCGGCATAGCGTCTTCTTCGCGGAGCGGCGTGACTTCGGGATTCAGCTGCTTGCCCTGCGCGTACACGCAAGCGGATGAAGAGAACAGGAACCGCTTCACGCCGTTCTGCTTGGCCGCTTCCAGCATGTGGGCGTTGATGAGAATGTTGTTGCGGCTGATGTCGGCGTGATTGGCGGTGATGTAGCCGATGCCGCCCATGTCGGCTGCGAGATTGTAGACCTGGTCAATGCCGCCGCGCGTGGACAGCAGGCACTGATCGTACTTGCGCAGATCCTGAATCTCGAACTCGTCGGCCGCGCTGGCTTCGTATTCCGGATACTTGATGTCGACTCCGCGCACCCAGTAGCCGTCTTTCTTCAGACGACGCACTAAATGATGGCCAATAAATCCACCTGCACCGGTTACCAACACTCGTTTTTGCGTACTCATTTTCAGGGTCCTCTCCTAGGCAATTTGTGGGATCAAGTTCAAAAGCTTGCAGGGGAAATGCTGCCAGCAGTGTTCTTTTGTTCGTGCAACTTAATTTCTACTTCGTACGAAATCTGTACTACTGCGAAAGTCCACGCGTTCGAAACTAATCCGCGCCGGTTTTCGTCTGCTGCTGGCGGCGCAAGGTGCTGCCCATGCTGGACATCTTGGGATGGCCCTTGATGTCGCGATATCGCCGCAGCAGCCTCAGAGGGATGAAGCAATAAACCAACATGACGAGGTCATCCAGAAATCTGAACCAGCGGTACTGCAACGAATCCGAGAGCCGTTCCAGCCATCCTGGATTACCCGCGTCGAGGTCATCCGGCTCGCTATACGCCGGCCACGCGCCACCGTATTCTTCGCGCCAGAGATGGGTATAGCGGGCAATCTTTTTCTTAAAAGCGGGCAGGAGAACTTCCTCTTCCGTGGCTGATTTGCGCGCGCGAATCTTCTTGGCCTTCAGATTGCCGTGATGGTCGGCCTCGTAAATCGGCGATCGCTCCACGTTCTCCAGCGAGACCATTCCGGGATCGAATGGAATATCGAGAAACTCGCAAATTCCCACGCAGCACGGTTTCCGGCTCGCTAACCAGTTCTTCGTATTGCAGTACGTGAACGCGCATGCCCGTCGCCGCCAGCTTATCGGCGGCCTTTTTCATCTCCGCGTAGCCGAGCAGAGCACGCAGGGTCATGCCGGAGCGCGCGAACCACGATTCCTTGCGCCCCGCCCGAATGATGCTGCGGCAAATGTCCGCGGGATTGCGATAGATGACAACGAATCGCGCGCTGGGGAAATCGCGCCCCAGCTTTTCCATCGCGTCATAATAGTTGGGCGACTTGCATCCCCAGATGGCGTCTCCCGAGCGCTGGCGATACGCCATTTCCGTGGCTTGGCGCAGGCTGGCGACCTGAGTCGGAAATTTCTCCCGGCGCAGTTCGTGACGCGTCGGCGCTCCATTCCAGAATTCCCAGCGCTCCATCCAGTCCGACTTCGAAGTCCCACCCAGAAACAAGGGCCACAGCAGGGGCAAATCGCCTTCATACATGAGCGAAATGCGCGGATGCTGGTTCAGCATCGTGTACAGCAACGACGTGCCCGAACGCCACATCCCCACCACGAACAAAGGGCCGCTGTCGGCAGCATCCTGTGAGACCGGGTTCGTTTCGGTTTCCAGCAATTCAGTTTTCATATCGACGATTCGATTTGCGGTCAGGGAGGAAAATTGTCAGTTTCGTTTTCAGCGGGGAGTACGCCGTAAAACTAGTACAACAATTTAGATGAGGTTCGGACTCTCGCTCAGCACAGCGGCCGGGCGCAGTCGCTTGCGGCGCAGGAACTCAGCGTAAGCGATCACCGCCAGAAACAGGAACGGTGCGTGCCAACTCAATTCCACGTTGAAGAAAGATCGCACCGTAAGCGCTCCCCAAACTCCCGCAATTTCCGGCAGCCAGCTTCTCTCGTCGCGGGTAAGAGACTTGTCGTTATAGCTGCGGCCGATAATCCACCAACAACCGACTACGGCGACCAGGAACGGAATCAGTCCCCAGAACGTGGTACCGGTGAGGATCTCCATCCAGTCGCTGTGAATCTGCGAAGCCACGATACCCAGCTTGCCCATGACGGCGAACTTGCCGCCCGCGAATGCCCCAAAACCAGTCAGCGGACGCTGGATCAGTTGCTGCCAGGCAAACGCCCACCAATCTACGCGGGCGCTCATATGGGAAATCTGCGCCTCGGTTTGATCCCGCTCCAGGAACAGCAGAACGCGCGGACCCAGGCTGGTAAACATCAGCAACGCCGCGATGAACGCGCCTCCCACCGCTGCCATCCACGCGCGCCGCTCATAGATAAAAATCAGGAAAGCACCCACCACAAACCCGGCGATCGAGTTGCGCGTCTGTGAAGCGGCGAGCGTAAAGAGTCCGAAAGCTAACAGCAATCCGTACCACGCCCGATCATTCTTCCCCTGCTTAGGCCCGAGCAACCGCGCCAGCGCCACCAGGCTAACCAGTGCGCTCGACGATCCCAGACTGTTCGAAGAAATCTCCGGCCACACGCACGACAGTCGGCCCAGTTCATCGAGACATTCCGATGGCCAGATCGCAGCGCCGATCCACGCCCAGACCAGATCCATCCCGTAGAGCACCCAGATCCAGTTGCACATCTGGCGGATTTCCGTCGCCGACGACACCGTCGCCAGAACGGCCGCCACGGTAGAGATATCGACCAGAAGTTCGAGCGACTTATACAGGGTCCAGGCGGGGAAAACCGACCAGATTGAGGAGATCACGCAGACAATGCCGAAAACCGCGAACACGCCAAGGACGCCCTGAAATAGGCTGTGCCGCCAGGTTGTCGCCCGGTTCCGCAGGCGGAGCCACAGAACCACAACCACGATGGCTTCGGGACCAAGCCGCAACAGCGCCCAAGCGTCGACTGGATTCGAGGCCGCCTGTTGGTTATCGCGAACCCGAAAGACCAGCGTGCTGAAAACGAGCAGCAGGAACAGCCAGTGCCACCACGTCCACGCGGCCCGCAAATCGGAGAGATATGTCCACCCCTGGCGCAGCCCCGTCACCACCATGATCGCGATGGGAATTACTAAAATGATCGCCGCGATGGTGGCCCCCACACCGACTCTTTCGAATCCGCCCGAAAGCGCGTACGTGGCCAGCGTCATCACGACGCCGAGCGCGGCAAACCCCAGCAGCAGCACAAGGTTCCGCTTGTTGCTCAGGCCCGGTTGTGTGGTCTCGAAGTTCATTTCTTTAGGGGGCGTCGTTTCTAGCGGCCGTCCTTCAACGCCTGCAGCACTCCGTAGTACGCAGGTTTCTTCTTGTAGTTCGCGTCGAATAAGAGCGGATTGGCGTCGGTCAATCCTTTCGCCTCGTGAAGCCAGGAGGAATCGTCCGTCAAGCCCCACACGCTAAACGTGGTGCAGATGGGGTCTTTCAAACAGGCGTGCACAATGTTGTAGAAAATTGTCTTCTGGTTCTCGTAGGGATCGGGAAACGCACCTCCCGGCCCCTGGTATACGTCCATTTCCGTGACTTGCACCGTCAGGTTGTTCTTGCGCGCCTGATCCATAAAATATTGGAACTCCTCGACGTAGTTGGGGTGCAGCCGGTGCGCTTCGACGTGCATCTCGGTGCCAACCGCGTCGATGTGCCCGCCCAAGTCGCGAACGCGCCGGATCAACTTGAAAAATTCGTCGGTCTTGCCCCGGTCGACTCCCTCCTGGCCAAACGCGTCGTTCAACAGAACGGGGACGTTGGGATTGGCCTCGTAGGCGTACTGCGTGGCCTTGGCGATCATTTTGTCCTGTCCGCCCATCAGATAGGACCAGCAGCCATTCTTTCCCGGAGTGACTGGTTCATTCACAACTTCCCAGGCGTAGTACATGTCGCCGCCGTGGCGAATGATGGTCTGAACCTGATCCTTGATAATTGCGTCGATGTCGCGCTCCGACCAGCCGCCGCAGCCCCGCTGCTCGAAATGCAGCCAGTCCGGAGACGCCGTGGTGCGATAGATGAGGCCCGCGCCGAACAGCTTCATGTTGTGCTGTTTGGCGAACCGCATCTCCTCGTCCATCAATTCAAAATCGAAGTGACCCCGGGAAGTCTGGATCTTCACCGGAAACGTGATGGCCCGGTTAAACTCCCGCGCCATGATCTGCTGGTACTGGGGATCTCTTTTCCAATACCGCGGCTGGATAAATAAGCCGATGCCGAAACCCAGTTTGTCAGCATATTGCCGCAGGGTCTCATCGTCGTTGTTGGCCGGACTCGCGCCTTTTGCCGCGCCCATCAGAGCCACGGCAAAGATAAGCAGCGTTCCCACCGCCAGCGTTCCCACCCATTTCCTCGGCATCATCATGGTAAGCATGGTCCTCACCTTCGTTAAGTTGCGGCCAGAGGACATTTTGGATGCTGACATTTTAGACGCTGACGCTCTGAATCCAGGGATTTGCTTTTTCAGTTTTGATCCGCCCTAGGAGGCTTCCGCCGCCGCCAAAGTATTCGTTCCCAACGCAACTTTGCGGCGTAGTAGAGCGACGGCGAACAGCAGGGCTGCCGCGTTCGATAGGACGATTCCGAGCACGCAGCCCCACAAACCGTAAATCATCGTGAGGGGCACGCCGACGACCAGCGACAGAACGCTGGCGGCGCAGCGCGCGTAGAAAACAGACGAAGGAGACTCCATGCCGCGCAACACAATTGTCGGCCCGAACGCGGCGCTCCACAAAATCGTCTCCGCCGCGACATAAGGCAGCAGATACGACACTTCCATGTACTTACCACGGTACAGAAGATGAAATACCGGCCCCTTCAACGGAATCACCGCCAGCCAGTAAGCGACGGCGCCGCCGACATAGAGCAAAGTGATCCGACGAGTCAGTGTGCGCGCGCCCGCCGCGCCTTCCTCGCCATGCAGCCGCGCCGCGTAGGGAAGAAAAAGGCAGGCCAGCGCGGTGTAGCTCTGCTCCAGCGGAAGCGCCAGATTCATCAGCGCTCGCAACTGCCCGGCCTGGGTCAGATCCTTGAACGCGCTGAGCAGCGGATAGTACATGTAATACGGAATCCAGGTTGCCGCCGAAGTGGCCAGCGCCCAGCGGCCGTAATCCCAATGACGACTCCAGGTCTGTCGGAGATGCGGCCCGGGAACCTCGTCGACCAGCGTCGTCCGCACATGAAACAGCAAATACGCAGACGTAAACAGCGCCCCCACGGCCATCAGCGCGAACGCGGTGAAGGGCGACAGCCAGCCCCGGTTATTCACAACGGCCAATCCACCGATGACCACCACGCAATAGATGAATGCTCCGACAGCCGCCCGCGCCGGCTCCAGCCTCATGTAATACGACCGCCGTGCCAGCGCGAACAACAGAATGCACGGCGAGGCCAGGGTCACACCCAGCATCGCTCCGGGAAGACCGCTCGTACCGCCCCTTTTGAAGAAGACGACAGTCGCGATGCCCAGCACGACGAAGCCAAATCCCGTCAGCCACGCATGAATTCGGAGGAGGGCGCCGAGATACCCGCGCAACGATTTTCGATACGCCCCGCCGCTGAACACCGCCATGGGCTCGAGCAATAGCGATTGATACAGGAACGTCAGCAGCAGGGAAATCGAGAACGCCAACGCGTAAGCGCCGTACTGTTCGGGCATAAGGCTGCGCCCCAGCCAAATGCTCACCAGGAAGTTCGACCCTGAAATCAGCGCCTGATCCAGAATCGCGAGCCCGCCTTTGGTGGCCCAGCGCGTCGCCGTCCGCAGCGCCGGAGCCGGCGTGCTGGCCACCGTAGCCTCGGCTGGCTCGGCTACCGCGACGTTCGTATCGTCCTGGTTCGTATCTCGGTAACGCTGGGTCATGAAAGCGCTTCGTTATTACCGTTCACAAAGTTGCGCTTGAAGTTGTGGCGCGTTCGCCGCTTCGACACAGGTCTTCAACCGGTCCGCCAGCACTGCGACCTGAGGTTCGCCGAGCATGCTGACGTGGCCGCCCGGAATCTCAACCACTTCCAGGTTGCCTTCCGCCAATTCTCTCCAGCCCGCGTAGGCGTCGTTCACGCCGCGCAGCGATTTCTCGCTGGCGCGAAACAGCGTGATGTCGCCCGAGTATGGCCGCGGCGAATATTGCGTCCCCGCCTGGTGAATCCCACGCCGCACATTCTTCAGCGCCTGGGGCAGAAACATCCGGTCAATGCGCCGCTTCCAGTTGCGCGCGTACTGTCCCGTCTTGCGCGAGATGTAATCGAGTTGATCGCGAGCCGGCATTTTGCCCAGCTTGATCAGGAGCGAAGCGGCCGGCTCATACTTTCCCGGGAAAGTATCGAGCAGCGCCAGCAGATCCACCTGCTCACCTTTGGCCTGGAGTTGGCGGGCCATCTCGAAAGCCACGGTTCCCCCGAACGACAAGCCGCCGAGCAGGTACGGCCCCTCCGGCTGAATGGTGCGGATCGCGTCCAGGTAGTGCGATGCCATGTCCTCGACGGTTGTCAGGCACTCCTGTTTCCCGTCGAGTCCCTGCGCTTGCAGCCCATAGACCGGCTGATCGGTTCCCAAGTGCCGCGCCAGGTCGCGGTAAATGATTACGGTACCGCCGGCGCCGTGCACAAAGAATAACGGCCGCTTCGAACCCAGCGGCTGAATCGGCACCAGCGACGACCATGACGGCGCCCAGCCTTTCGTCCGCAGCAATTCCGCCATGTGCTCGATGGTCGGCGCCTGGAACAAAATAGTGATCGGCATTCTCTTGCCGAATACCTGCTCCAGTCGATGCATCAGCCGCACCGCGAGCAACGAATGCCCGCCCAGATCGAAAAAACTCTGCCGCACGCCGATCGGATGCTTGCCCAGAATCTGATTCCCAGATTCTCACCAGCTGCGATTCGAGGGCATCTTTCGGCGCGGTCAGGCTGTCCCTCTCCGCTGAATCCGCCGCGCTCGGCACTGGAAGACTGCGGCGATCCACTTTTCCGTTCGGGGTGAGCGGCATGGTTTCCAGTTTCACGAAGGACGAAGGCAGCATGTAGTCCGGCAGCCGTTCCTTCAGAAACTCGCGCAGTTCGTTGCCGGTCGGCGCCGGCTCTTTCGCCGGAACAAAGTACGCGACCAGCGCCTTCTCGCCGCGGGCGTCTTCTCTCGACACCACCACCGCCATATCGATGCCCTGGAACTGGCTCAGCAAGGCTTCAATCTCACCGAGTTCCACGCGAAATCCGCGGACTTTCACCTGATCGTCAGTACGGCCAAGAAATTCGATGTTCCCGTCGGCCAGATAGCGCGCCACGTCTCCGGTCTTGTACATGCGCGCGCCGGGCTCGGCGGAAAACGGGTCGTCAATGAACTTCGCGGCCGTCAACTCCGGACGATTAAGATATCCCGCGCGCCACACCGCTCCCACCGATATGCAGTTCCCCTCGAATCCCGACCGGTTGCGGCTGTAGTTGAGAATTCAGAATGTGGATCTGCGTGTTCGCGATCGGCCGCCCGATGGGCAGCAGCGCCGGAATCGCGCCCTCAGGCTCGTACGCCGTGGCAATCACGCTGGCCTCGGTCGGGCCGTAGGTGTTCACCCAGCGAACGCGTTCACCGGCGAGTTTCGTCCACGCCGCCAGCGTTACCGCCGAGGCTTTCTCACCGCCCACGATGACCAGCCGTAATCTCTCAGGCAGCGATTCATCCGACTCCGAAAGCTGGTGCACCAGTTCGTGCCAGTAAGCCGTGGGAAGATCGAGAACCGTAATTCGCCGCTGCCGGATCCAGCGCACAAAATCTCCGGCGGCGAGTGGCATGTCTTCCGTCTTGAGCACCAGCCGCGCGCCGGTGATCCAGGTGGGGAATATTTCCTCTAACTGCGATGTCGAAGCTGATCGAAGAAAACTGTAGAACAAAATCCGCCGCCTGCAACTCGTAAAGCCGCATGGCCGCCGTGTTGTGATTCACCAGGCCACGGTGCGTCAACTGCACCCCGCGCGGCTTTCCCGTCGAGCCGGAGGTGTAGATCACATACGCCAGATTCTCGGCGTGCAGGTCGATGTCGAGATTGTCGGAATTTTCCTCGCCAATCTCCTTCCAATCCTGCGGCAGGCTGATCACTTCAGCTGCCGGGAAGCGCTCACCGCTGCGCGCATCCGCAATCAGAACTTTGGCCCGGGAGTCCTCGACCATGTAGGCCAGACGTTCCGGCGGATATTTGGGATCGAGCGGCAGGCACGCCGCGCCAGCCTTCAGCACCGCCAGCAGCGCCACCATCATCTCGGGAGAACTGTGCAGGCAAATTCCCACCGGAGTATCCGGACCCACGCCGCGCTTGCGCAGGTAATGCGCCAGCTGATTGGCCCGCGAGTTCAATTCGCGGTAGCTGAGAGACCGCTTTTCCTGCTGCACCGCGATCGCCTCGGGCGTGCGCTCCACCTGCGCTTCCACCAGCTGGTGCACACATTTTTCGCGGGGAAATTCCACTTGCGTGCGGTTCCATTCTGCGAATTGATTCTTCTCGGATTCGGTCAGCAGCGGCAGCGTCGAAATCGGCTGCTCGGGATGGGCCACCAGACTCTGCAACAGTGTCTCCCAGTGCCCCACAGTGCGCGCGATCGTCGGAGCATCGAACAGGTCGGTGTTGTACACAAAGCGTCCGCGAATTCCGTCGGGCCGGTCTTCCAGTTCCAGATCGAGATCAAACTTCGCCGCGCCCACATCGACCGCCATCTGCCTAAGGTCCCAGTCGGGAGAAATGTCGGGCATCGACGGCGCCAACGAAATCAGTACCTGCAGGATTGGGCTGCGGGTGAGATCGCGCTCCGGCTGCAACTCCTGCACCAGCGTGCCGAACGGCACCTCATCATTCGATAACGCGCCCAGCGTGACTTTTCGCGCCCGGCCAGCAGTTCGCGGAAGCTCGGGTTGCCGGAAACGTTCATGCGGAGGGCCAGCGGATTCTGAAAACATCCCAGCAGCCCTTGCAGCTCCGACTGCTTGCGCCCGGCGCTAACCGTGCCCACAATAATGTCGTCCTGCCCGGTGTAACGTTGCAACAGAGCCACGAACGCGGCCAGCAGCGTCATGAATACGGTTGCGCCCTCGCTACGGCCGGCACGGCGCAATTCTTCGCTCAAGTTCTGCGGCAATCGGAAGGACTGCATCGCGCCGCGAAACGTCTGCACTGCCGGGCGCGTCCGGTCGGTGTGCAGCTGCAATACCGGAAGCGCCCCGCTCAATTCTTTGCGCCAGTAATCCATCTGCCGGGCCAGCGGACCTTCCAATTCCCGCGCCCGCTGCCACGCCGCAAAATCCGAATACTGAATGGGCAGCTCGGCCAGCGTGGAAGCAACGACTGGCGTACTCTCCTCGCCCGAATACGCCCGGTACAGCGTCAACAATTCCGGCAGGAACACGTGGTAGATCGAGAGCCCGTCGAAAATCATGTGATGAAGCGTGAGGATCAGTTGGTACTCCTCGTCTCCCAACCGCAACAGGCTGGCACGCACCAACAAGTCCTGCTTCAGATCGAACGGCTTCCGGCTCTGCTGCTCGGCATGCTGACGGGCTTGCAGCGGACGCTCGGCCTCCGGCAGATGCCGCAAGTCGACGACCGGCAGCTTGATCTTTTCCGGCGCGCGCACCACCTGCACCGGCTGATCGTTCACCAGTTCAAAATTCGTTCGCCAGGCCTCGTGGCGGCGCATGATTTCCGAAAGGCTGCGCTCCGTGGCCTGGACGTTGAGCGTGCCCTTGCGGTGAATGATGACCGCCTCGTTGTACATGGGAACGTCCGGCGCCATCTGAATGTGCAGCCAGATCTGTTCCTGCGCGCACGACAGGCGCACCGGCTCTTTACCCGCACGCCGCTGGATGCTTCCGTGCGCGAAGCCTCCCTTTAAATAGTCTTCGATCACGCCGCGCTTCGCGGAGTCGATACGCGCCGCGGGCGCGGATTTGCGAGTTTCCACGGCAATCGGAGCGGCACTGTTTTCCTCTCCTGCGCCCGGCCCTGAATTTTCCTGCGATCCGCGATTTCCCAGATTCACTTTCAACGAGTTCAATCCGCGCAGACCGGAATTCGTCCGCCACTCCAGTTGCTGCGGTTCGAGCTTGAGATTAGGAAAGCGCCGCAGCAGAGTCTCGAACGCAACCTGGCCTTCGGCGCGCGCCAACGGAGCGCCAAAACAAAAATGCGCCGCATACCCAAACGCGAGGTGGCGGTTGTCCTGTCGAGTAATGTCAAAACGGTCGGGATCGGGGAACCTCTCGGGATCGCGGTTCGCCGCCGCCATCACAGCGATCACCGCCTGCCGTTTCTGAATACGTTTGCCGCCCAGCACGCGATCTTCGGGAGCGAGCCGCGCCGTATGCTGGCTCGGACTCTCATAACGCAGTAACTCTTCGACTGCAGTCGGAATCAGCGACAGATCGTTGCGCAGGCGCTGCATTTCTCCCGGATTATTCAGCAGCGTCAGCACGCCGTTGCCAATCAGATTCGTCGTGGTTTCCTGCCCACCCACCATGGTCACGATGGTGTTGGCCACAACTTCCTCTTCGCTCAGACGGTCGCCATCCAGTTCCGCCGTCAGCAACGAATGAATCAAGCCCTCCCGGGGATGCTGCTTGATTTCCTGAATCGCATCGCGGAAATACTTGCCCATTTCGTCGACAGTGCGCAGCATCAACTGTGCATGATCCGGATTGTGCTGGAAGTTTCCCAGCATCTCGGCGAAGTTCGCCGACCACTGTTTCAACCGATGACGGTCGCTGACGGGCACGCCCAGCAATTCCGCGGTCACGATTGCCGGCAAAGGCTCGGCCAGATCCGCGATCACTTCCATCCGACCTTTTTCCTCGACTTGATCGAGCAGCCGGTTGACGATGTCCTGAATATGCGAGCGCAGCAGTTCGACCCGCGCCGGCATAAACGCCTTCGACGCCAGGCCGCGCAGCCGTGTGTGCGCGGGCGCGTCCATGAACAGCATCTGCTTCACCATCACCTGCGCCACCGGGCCCAGGCGCGACAGCCCCATGGCTTCCAACTGTTCGGGATTGGGCGTGCGGTCGGCGGAGAAAGTGTGCAGCACTTCCAGTACGTCGGCGTAGCGCGTCACCACCCAGGCATGCAGAAACGGATCCCAGTGCACGGGATCCTGCTCGCGCAGCCGCTGAAACAGCGGATACGGATTGGCCACCACCTCGGGATCGAGCAGGTGATAAAGGCTCAGGGCCGCGTCGGTATTCTCCGGACGCGAAACGGGTTGGATGCGGGTGGCCACTAGGCGACGTCTTCTCGGCGCATCTCGGTGGGCGTGGGGCCGGGCTCGGTCTTACCTTCGATTTTGCCGCCTTCGATTTTCGCGGCTTCTATCTTGGAGAAAATCAGATGCTCGATCTCCTCCGACATTTCCGCCAGCGTGGGATGCTCGAACAAATTCAGCAGGCTCAGTTCCACGCCGAACGTCTCGGCTGATCCTGGTGATCAGTTGCGTTCCCAGCAGTGAGTGACCACCGCGGAAAAAGAAATTGTCGTGCACGCCCACCCGCTCCACGTGCAGCAGAGGAGCGATGATCCCGGCTAGCTTTTCTTCCACGATGTTGCGCGGCGCCACGTAGCTGTCGTCCGCCAGCACGTTGCCATTCAGAGGCAGCGGCAACGCGGACCAATCCACTTTTCCGTTGCTCGTTACCGGCAACGACTCAATGCGAACGAAGGTAGACGGAATCATGTAGTCGGGAAGTTGCCGACGCAATAGCTCCTGCAGTCCGCCAGCGGTGGCCGCGACGCCGTCGGCCAGCACGACGTAGGCCACCAACTGTTTCTCCCCTGCGCCATTTTCGCGCGCCATCACGGCGCTGGCGTCGATATCCGGGCTGGCATCCAACGCACTCACAATCTCGCTGGGCTCAATACGATAGCCGCGAATCTTAATCTGTTCGTCGATGCGGCCCAGAAACTCGATTTCCCCGTTCGGCAACTCGCGAACCAGGTCTCCTGTGCGGTACAGCCGGTCTTCTGTCGCCGAGGCTGACGATGACGACGAATCCGAACACGCCGGATTACCTACGAACTTCTCCGCAGTCAGATCTGGACGTCCGCGGTATCCGCGGGCCACACTCGCGCCGCCAATGTATAGCTCTCCCGCATTTCCCGCCGTAACCGGCTTCATCCGATCGTCGAGAATGTAGACTTGGGTATGATCGATGGCGCGCCCGATCGAAGGCGGCCGCGTATTCGATTCCGCCGGAGCCACCACGCCAGAAGTCGCCACCACCGTGCACTCTGTCGGGCCGTAGTTATTCACCAGAACGAACGGCAATCGCGCCGACGGCCGGCGATGCAGCGTGTCGGCGCCGGTGAGCAGAATGCGCAAGTCAACTTCACGCGGCCAGTCCAGCAGCAACATGCTTTCGGCCAGCGGCGTCGCCAGGAATGTGATCGTGATCCGCTGCGCCACGATCCAATCGCGCAGCGCTGCAGGATGGTTCCGCACGCCATCTTCCGGAAAATGTACGCTCGCGCCGGCCGCCAGGTACGGCCACACTTCCCACACAGCGGCGTCGAATCCCAGGGCGGCTTGATGACTCGCCCGGTCCTGCGCCGTAACTTCGAATGCGCGCAGATGCCAGTTCAGCAAATTGCAAAGATTGCCGTGCGTCACCTCGACTCCCTTGGGCTGGCCCGTCGACCCTGAGGTGTAGATCACATACGCCAAATTTTCCGGCGCCACTGTCACCGTTGGGGCGCTCTCCGGACACTTCGCGATTTCCGCCGCATCGCCGTCCAGATTCACCTCCGGGAATGCACCAGAAGCGGGCCGCCCATTCAAACTCGTCTTCGTATTCCCAGTTCTGGTCACGAGCGCGGACACATCCGCATCCCGCAACATCGTTTCCAGGCGTTCCGCGGGCGCTGCGGGATCGAGTGGCAGATAAGCGCCGCCCGCCTTGAATACGGCTAGAGCCGCGACCACCATCTCCGGCGAGCGCTCCAGGCAGAGCGCTACCAACTTCTCCGGCTCCTACACCCTGGTTGCGCAGATGATGCGCCAGTCGATTGGCGCGGCGGTTCAGTTCCGCGTAGGTCAAGGTTGTGGAACCCGCGACCAGTGCGGGCGCATCCGGCCGTGTTTCGGCCTGTTCTGCTACTAGTTGCGGAACCAGACTGGTCCCGAGGGCTCGAAGTGACATATTTAAATCAGACATTTTCTGGGTCTTCTCTGCCGTGCGATTTTTGCGCTCCGGACTCGTACCCTTAAAGCTATAGAACGATTGTGACAGCTTCTATCAGCCAGATCCTCAAAAAACTCTCCCCATCGCCTACATCTAAAATCTACGCCGCACCCGACCCGCGCAGCACCGCCGGTATGGTGCGCGCCAGAATTTTCAGATCGAGCCACAACGACCACTTATCGATATACTGCAGATCCAGTTCCATCCATTGCTCGAACGGAATCTCGCTTCTGCCCTTCACCTGCCACAGACAGGTGATGCCCGGCTTCACGCTGAACCGCCGCCGTTGCCAATCTTCGTTGAAGCCTTCGTAGTCGCGCACCGGCAAGGGGCGCGGTCCCACCAGACTCATATCCCCCAGGAAAACGTTGAGCAGCTGCGGCAGTTCGTCGATACTGGTCCGGCGCAAGAACTTCCCCACCGAGGTGATGCGCGGATCGTTCTTGATCTTGAACACCGGTCCGCTCACTTCGTTCAGGTGCTGGATCTGGCTCATCTTCTTCTCCGCGTCCACCACCATGGTGCGGAACTTGAACACCTCGAAACGCCGCTTGTTCCAGCCCAACCGTTTCTGCACAAAAAACACCGGCCCAGGAGAAGTCAGCTTGATCAGCAGGATCACCACCAGGAAGAGCGGGGACAGAAACAACAGAAGGAGCCCCGCAACTGCGATATCGAGCATGCGTTTGACCAGCTGGTGCGAGCCTTCGATCGACCCGGTACGGTGAGTGATGAGGGGATCGCCTTCCCATTCCTCGGCGGAAGAACGCGCCAATTTCAGATCGAAAATATTGCTCAGCTGGCGGACCACAATTCCCTGCTCTTCGCAAAACGCCGCGATCTGCGACGCCTGAAAATGCAGCGATCGCATGGGCAACGCCATGACCACCTCGTCCACCACGCTGTTGCGCAAGAATTGCGGAACCCCGTCAAAATCGCAGGCCATGACAAATCCGCTGTTGCGGACGACTTCCGCCCCGCCCCATTCCTGATCGACGAATCCGATCACGCGGTAGCCCAGTTCAGGATGGGCCAGGATTTTCTTCACAAAGGCCAGGGCGCGCCCGTTGGTGCCGACCACCAAAATGTCGCGCAGGTTGCGCCCATTCTTTCGCACCGATGCCAACAGCACGCGCAGCATCAGGCGGCTGCTGATGGCCAAAGCCGTCGTCACCGTCCAAAAAACCAGGAAAAATCTGGGCGTCGCCAGGGTCACCTGGAACAGCAGCGACCCCGCCAGCACGATCGCCGTGCCCAGCGTGGTCGCCTTCAGCACATCGATGGCTTCCTTGCGGCGCTCGCCCATCCGGCGCGAGGCGTACAGTCCGAATGCGCTGAAGGAGAGATGCCAGGCAAACAAGAAGAGGGAGAAGATCAAAAAGTTCTCGATCTTCACCCGCATGGCGAAAAATTCCGACAGCGTAACCGTGTGGCTCTTGTCCAATAACGCCACAGCAGCCACAAGAAACGCCAGCAGCATGAGTCCAATGTCCCACAACTTGAAGGCGTTCAGCAGGATCTGGCGGCGGAGATTACTCATGGCTAGGGTCACCCAGGAATCTGGTTGGAACTGGTTTCAGGGAGTCGGCTTGATGAAAAGTGATTTGACGAACCTGGTTTGAGGGAACTGGTTTGAGGGAACTGGTTTGAGGGAACTGTTTGACGGAGCGTCGTCTTGGACTTCCGTGCGTGGCCGGTGAAAAAGCTACAGCCGGTCGTAAATTCCCCGGGGGATGGGGAACGTTCGCTGATTGAGCACTGCGCCCAACACGCGAACCTTGGCGCTTTCCAATTCCTGTACCGCCTTGCGCGCGGTCTCGCGGCGCGAGGAGTTGGCCTTGATCACCACCACCACACCTTCCGCGCTGCGCCCCAAAACGATGCCGTCGTTGGCGGCGTTGATGGCGGGGGCGTCGATGAGCACATAGTGAAATTCCTGCCGCAGTTCGGAGATGCGCATACGCATGCGGTCCGAACTGATCAAGGCCGGCCACTGCGCGCTGTCCGCTCCGGAACTGAGCAGCCACAGATTTTCCCTGCCGATCGGCCGGGCAAACTTGCGGATCGAATCAGGATCGCGCAGCGCGTCCGACAGACCAAGCAGATTTTCCGTCTGATATTCCCGGTGCAGCCCGGGCGCACCGAAGTTCGCATCCACCACACACACCGACGCCGAAACCTGCGAAGCCAGCATTTCTGCCATGCGCGCGCACACCCAGCTGCAGCCGCTGCCTGACTCCGTCCCGGACACCACCACCACGCGCGGCGCATCCATCCCCGGCACCAGAAACAGCCTCTGCACCAGCTTGGCCATCTCGTCCCGCTGGGACTCTTCCATGGGCAGCGTCAGGGGCGCCACGCTCAGCTCAGCCAGCGGCGCCGGCGGAAGTGGCGCCACGGTCGTTTCCAGGATCTCGGCTTGGAACATGTCCTGTTCCTTCCCGAGGTTCTGCAGTAGTTCGAAGTTTCGGCTCATTTAGGTTCCCTGGGTCTTTCCAGCAAATCGGTACTTCATACATCCGTGCTTCGCAAAGTATTTGCGAGCATGCAACCAATCTTCATGGCAGTTTGTCGGGCTGCGCCGGTTCCGGTTCGTGCGAACCGGATTCGCCCTCCCGGCTGCGCAGCATTCGCGTCAGATATTGAATATAGGCGCGTGCTTCTTCCGGGCTCAGATCGGTTCGAGAATCCGTTCTGGAATAAGATCCGCCATTCCTTCCCGCACCCGCCGCATGTCGTCCCTCATGCGCCCGCGGCCTGCGCTCCGACCGCATGGAGGCGTCTCCGTCCCACTCTTTCCGGTAGTCCATGTCCAGCCCATAACGCAGGTCCGGACTGCGCAGCGGCGAGTCGAACTCCTGATCTTCCAGCAAGCGCCCCACGTCCAGATCGTCCGAGACTTCCTGTACCACCGCGGCATCCACGGTGTGCTTGTTCATGGCGAACGCCAGGGAGAGCGAGTGGAAGCAAAGATTGTTGATGTTGCGCGGAATGCCTCCGCTCAGTTCGGAGATCATGGAGACGGCCTGCGGTGCAAACAGCGTATCGCCCTGATATCCCGCAACCCGCAAACGATGCCCGATGAAGCGCGCGGTTTCTTCCTCCGCCAGCGGCTTCAGACCGTTGAAGCTGGCAACGCGCTGGCGCAGTTGATTCAGCCCGGGATGGCTCAGTTTGGCCGCCAGTTCCGGCTGGCCCGAGAGAATGATCTGCAGCAGCTTGGCCTGCGGAGTCTCGAAATCCGAAAGTAGCCGGACGGTTTCCAGTACGGAGGGATCGAGGTTCTGCGCTTCGTCGATCACGATAATGAAGCGCCGGCCCGCCCGCGCCTCCTGCACCAGGCAGCGGTTGAACTCCTCGTGCATCTGCACGAAATCCTTGCCCTGGCTCTCGATTCCGACTTCGGCCAGCAGGAAGCGCATGAATTCGCGCGAACTGCATTGCGTCTGAAACACGAACGCGGTGCGCGCCCGGTGACGGAATTTTTCCAGCAGATGAAACAGCAGCGTGGTCTTGCCCATCCCCGGCTTGGCAATGAGCGCAAGAAATCCACGATTGGCTTCGATGCCATAAAACAACGAAGCCAGGGCCTCGCGATGCGCCGGCCCCAGGTACAAGTACCGGGGGTCCGGAGTCACGCCGAAAGGCTGTTCGCGAAGTCCGAAGAATTGTAGAAACATAATCGGTTTAGGCCAACCGTACCGGCCGGATGTCTTCGTCCTCAATCAACGGCCGCTCGTCGCGCATGCGGCCGAATCCGTTGCCATTCCCGTCGACTCCAGCGCTCGCCGGACTGCTTCCGTTCTTTCCGTAAGCATGATGTGGAACCGCCGCCAGCACTGGAATGCCCAGT
Source organism: uncultured Acidobacteriaceae bacterium (assembly GCA_963709385.1). Lineage (GTDB taxonomy): Bacteria > Acidobacteriota > Terriglobia > Terriglobales > Acidobacteriaceae > Sulfotelmatobacter. The sequence continues at coordinate 96,778 of CAVPWD010000006.1, read as the reverse complement.
TCTTCCGAAACTTCCGCGGGCGTCCGGAACGACTTGTCGAGGTAGTCCAGCGTAATTCCCACTGCAACGCTGACCACCGACGCCAAGACCAGTCCAACCAGCCCCAGCAGCCAGGGAGATCGCGAGGGCAGCGCGGGCACCGAGGGCGTCTCGGTGACCGCAACGTTCAAGATGTTGCTCTGGTCCAGAGCATCGGCGATACGGGCCTCTTCGCCCTTCTTCAAGTAAAGGAGATAGTTCGCTTCGTTGGCTTTCTGCGTCCGTACCAGATCCTGTTGCGTGATGCCTTTTTCGTCCAGTTGCTTAGCCGAGTCTCCGTATTGATTCACGATCGCCTGGATCGCCGTTTCTTTGGCCTGCAATCCGCTGAGGTCGGCTTTCGCCTTGGCCAATTCTTCATTGATCCACTGGTAGGTCGGATTCTGGTCCGTGGTTTCTTCGTGGAGCGGAGTTGCCTCTTCCTTGGCCAGAGTCGCCTTGGTGTCGGCGATCTCTTTATCGATTTCCACCACCAGCGGATAGGTCGGCTGGAACTTGGTCAGCAATTCAGTACGCTTCAGTTCCAGGGTCACCAGCGTTCCCTTGAGCTGCTGCAACACCTGCGGATCGTCGCCCTTGCGCATCTGGGTGGTCAGGCGCGAGTCGGTCGACTTCTGCAGTCTTTCCAGGCTCGCAATCCGGGTTTCGGTTTCCTTGATCTGGGCCTGCGTGGAGTGCAGACTGCCGTTGAAGTCGCTCAACTTCTGCAATGCCAGATCGCGCGACGCCTGCGGCGCCACGCCGCCCTGCTGAGTATCGAACTCCTTGAGTTGATCTTCGGTGTCCTGCAGCGCCTTGCGGTAGCGTTCGGTTTCCTGTTCGAAAAATTGTGCCTGGCCGCTGGGATGGTGCACTTCGAGGTGTTTCTGAATGTAGGCCGTGTTCAGCGTGTCCAGCACCTTCGCCGCCAGTTGCGGACTTTGCGACTCATAGGCCACGCTGATCATGTTGCTCTTCTTGACCGGATCGATCGCCAGTTCCGATTTCAGTCGCCGCACTGCCTTCGCGATCCGAGTCTCATCCGATTGCCGGAAGCCCAGCATCGCCAGCAGCGACTTCTTCTGGTCCAATCCGCAATCCACGACAACTTTGCGCAGCACGTCTTCGCTCGAAATCAGCTCCACTTCCGAATTCAGGTCTTCTTCGCTGACCGAGTCTTTGAACATCATGGGAGCGCTCTGCTCCGGCGTGACCACGGGATCGAGGCGCTCTTTCTTCACCAGAATCTTGGTCTCGGCGCGATAGCTGGGCGGCAACACGAGAGCGGAAAGCAGCGCGCCAAAGAAGACGCCGAGAAAACAGAGCGTCATGACCCGCTTGTGGCGAAAGCCGATGGCCACCAGTTCCCGCAGAGTCGACGATAGACTCCGGTTTCCGCTGGCATTGAAAAGGTTTGAATTCATAGAGGTCTCCGTGGTGCGGCGCTTCTGGCGGGGCCTACTTGATCGGGCTCACGAAAGTGCCCACGCTGCCGGTTGGAATAAACGGCTTGAACTTGGAAAATGCATTCTTGGGAACAAACAGCATGTCGCCGGGATGAAGGAAGGGATCTTCTTTCAGGTTCCCGTCCTTCTCCATCTTCTTGACGTTGAACAGCTTGGCTTCCGTCCATTGATCGTTCAGCTTGCGGAACAGCAACACCTGCGAGTGCTTGGCGGAATCCTGGAAACCGCCGGCCATGGCGATCGCCTCGGTTAAGGTCATGTCGCCGCGCAACTCGTATTTCCCCGGCTTGCCCACCTGCCCGTCGGCAATGAAGTAAGGCTTTTCAAAGTCCTTGAGCACCACCGCGATGATGGGACTGTTCAGGATCTTGCCGTACACCGTGCGCAATGTCTGGGTTAATTCCGGCACGGTCTGGCCTTGCACGTGCAAATCACCCACGCCGCGCATCGTAACGTATCCATCGGGCTGCACCGTGACTGTCTGGTTGAATTCCGGGCTCAGGTCAAAGGTCACATCGAACTGATCGCCCGCTTCAATTTTGTAACGCGGATAGCGATCCCGAAACTCGGGGGTGCTCGCCTTGGCATTCGAATTCGCGGAGGGTCCCGCCGCCGAAGCGGCCGGCATGGTCGCATCCGGAACAACGCTCTGAGCCACGCTCTGAACGTTCAGCGCGCCCAAGGCGAATCCGGCCAGCGCCACCAGCAAACTCGGCATCACTTTCACGGTCATCATCTTACGCTTGATTGTGCGTTTCATTTCGCTACCTCGCCACTCCCACCTGATGCGGGAAACTTCGTGTAACACTTTAAACCGAAACCCGCGTCCTCGTTTACTCGTTCTTCTTCTGCCTGCGACCTGATCCGCTTCTATTTAATCTGCTCCGCCGCGAACGAGACCGTTCCCTCGGCTCCTAGGGTTTCTGAGGTCGCAGTCTTGCGCGTGATCTTGTGGCTGCTGATTTTGTACAGCAGTCCGCGATAGCTGATGCGCAGCAGTTGCGCGGCCCGCTTGCGGTTCCATCCAGCTTCTTCGAGAGCGCGCGTAATGGCATACACTTCCGCCTGGGCGCGCATGCTGCGCAATGAATAAGGCAGCGAGCCGGTGGGCCACGGCACAACGTTTCCTGGTGTAGGCGCGGCGGTCGCGGCTTTCTGCTGGCCGTTCCAGCCGGACTTTCCCGCGACCGGCACTTCTTCGATTTTCATTTCAGGGTCACTCATGGCTTGAAACCTCATATCTTCTTAAGAGGATTGCGGGGGGGTTGGTGATTTGCGTTTCTCCGCGAACTGGGGCTTTTCCTCGCGTGCTTCGCGGTTCAAAGCTTGTGCAGGGGCAGGGAAAAATCAGCTAACTTGGTTCTTAGACCGCTTCCACGTCATAACCTTCGACGCGAATGGAGAGAGAACGTTGAATCGATTCCAGAGAGATCACCAGACTCCGGTCGTTGTTGTGCGAGACCAGAATTCCTTCGACGCCGTCCAGCGCTCCTCCACGAACCCGCACCCGTTGGCCGATCTTCAGAAAGCTGTGCGCTTTCATCGCGACCTTGTTCGAGAGCAGAGTCCGAATGTCCTCGATCTGGCTGTCGGGGATGGGAACCCCGGTGTGCTGCACGCCGACGAATCCGGCGACGCCGTGCGTCTGCAGCACCTGAATCCGTTGTTCGTTCGAAGCGTAGGCCACGCGGACAAACGTGTAGCCGGAAAACAGGGGAACTTCCACCTGTTTTTTGCGGTCACTCCAACGATGGGTTTGGGTGGTGATCGGAAGGAAGGTTTCAATGCCGCGCGTCTGCAACTGCTGCGTCGCGATCTTCTCGTGACGGGAACGGGTTCGAACCGCATACCAGCGCAAGTCGACTAGGCCGAGTTCGTCCGCGGAGGAAAGAACCATTGGGGAATAGTCTAACCCAGCGAATTGCCCTGCGCTGCTCATAGCTTCGCCCTCTGAGTCCCATTCCGCCATTCGTTCCAGGAAACGGAACGACCCGTGAAATCCCGCTGCGGGCCGGGCATTACCGTTTGGGTGGACGTTGATCTTGCGTTGATGATTGGGGGATCTACGAATCGGCGGCAACTGCTTGAATGGAGACTAGAGGGCATTGCAGAATCTTGCAATAGGACAAGAGGGTAGTGGAAGAAAGTCTCTGTCACGATCACCAGATCAGCCATTTAACGGGAAGCCATGGGCGCGGGCGCCGGGGTCATCGCCCGTGTCGACTTCGAGTCGGCCAGCGCCGTTCCCCCGCAAGCGGCGCTATAGGTGGGAAGGTTTTCCACCGCCTTAAACAATTCGCCAGCGATCACTTCATTCCCGGCCACCGTCGGGTGCACTTTATCCATAAACATGGCCGACTGATCCATGGTGCTCATGACCGGAATCATGTTGACCATAGGGACGTGCTCTTTTTCCGCAAACTCCATCATCGCTTTCTGAAAGGGGTGCATCGGCGTCTTCGAGTCTTCACCTTCAGCGCCCGGCATCAGGAAGATCAGTTGTACGTTGTGAGTCCGGCATAGACGGAGGCTGTCGGCCAGGTTCTGGTTGAACTGGTTCATATCCAGATTTTCCATGCCGTTGAGGTTGTCGAGCGTTCCCGCCATAATCACATGGCGCAGCTGGTAATAGGCGATTTTGCGCAATACGTCTTCGATCAGGAAATTGTAGATGGCGCTGCGACGGGCAATCGCCTTCCACTCCACCCGCCGCAGGAATTTCTTGCGATCCTCCCCTTGCAACTGGGTCAACTTCTCCAGGTTGGCGTTTTCGCTATAGGCGAAGACCACCACGTCGGGCCGCAGCGTATCGTCCTCAACGACTTCCTTCAACTTCTCCGCCGCCAGCGAGTTCGGATACGCATTCACGCCCGCGGATATCGACTGAAAGCGCTCTTTCGTGCACGATCCGTGATTGAGTTTCTGCTCCAGAATCGCGCTGAAATGGGAGTTATCGTCCACTCCCCAGCCTTGTGCAAAGGAATCGCCGAGGGTGATGATCCGGAACTGGTCGGGCTGCTTGGGTTGCAGGTCCGCCGCATAGCGCAATCCCTGATTGTTAATCGTGATCGGCAGGTGGTTCACCACGGTAACAGTCCTACCCGAGACTGGAACCCACAACAACTTATCGTCGGGACGATAGATCGTGTAGTGCCCGTAACCGAATAAGCGCAGAACCAGCTCAAAAATCACGCAGAAGATCAGAATGCCCAGGAGAGACTTCAGAAAGTGGTGCTTCTTCGCGCTCGTGCCCGCGCTGGCGTTCGTGCTCGTGCTCATTGTCGAATGGACTCCGGTGGCTGGATAACCGTGGCTGAATGACCGAATGACGGCGGAAAAGATGACGGGAAAATGGGGGCAGGAGACTGCTGCGTTCCGCGATCCCGATGCAGCTTCGCCCTCTGAGTCACATTCTGTGACCCTCGGAAGGAAGGAGACTCCAGCAGCGCCGTTTGGCACTTAGAGTTCGGAATTCGCTTGGTACTATGTCGATATGGGGGGAGACAATACAGCGAAAACTGCATGGGGCCATGCGCCCCTTATGTGAGGAAAGACTATCGAGGTGTGCAAATTGTGGCAAGTTGCCTAAAGTGAAGAGAAGAAAGTCCCTAATCAAATCCCCGCCAGACCCATCGTATGTCGTTCATACCAAACAACATAATCGGCAGTGCTAAAACGTTATTGCAGTACCTATTTGGGCAAACCGGAGACTGCCGTAAGAAACCCGCCCGCGAGGCTGCAAACCTTCGATTTCGCAGGTTTGGCGCGCCTTGTCGCGGGCTTGGTCATCTTCTGGTAACCTACACGATAGTGCTATTTACTCGGAGTCTTACTTCCCCTAGCCTTTAGGGGATTCTGTCCACCAGAAGCCCTCGGACGAGGTCGTGAAAACGGTGGCGGTTAGGTCTCATTTTGTTCTAGGCTTAAGGGAGTTCGTTCCCTAGCCCCTGGTTGGCGCGTTATGCCGTCTGCGGATGTCGTTCTGGCCGAAAGAATTAAGTCTCTGGCCGAAACAAGGTCGCAATCCGGTTCCACCGATACCCAAATGGCTCAACTGACCGCACTTCCCAATCAAGACCAATTTCGCGTTCTGGCCGCCGACAGCACCTCCATGAGCACGCAGCTTCTGGTGGAGGCTCTTTCGCGAGACACTCAGTTTCAGATGATCGAATCTCCTTCCAGCGCAGCCGACTTGCTGCAGATGAGCAAACGCGAGCGGCCGCAGGTTGTGGTGCTCAGCGCCAAGCTGGGCGAGGATCAATCCGGCAGCGTCGACTTGGTTCGCGAACTCCGGGCTCAAACGCCGGCGCCGCGCGTCATCGTTCTGCTCGACGCTTCGGAACGCTCGGCAGTGATTGAAGCTTTTCGCGCCGGCGCGCAAGGAGTCTTTTGCCGCACCGAGCCCTTCCGCCTGCTGGCCAAGTGCATTCAATGCGTTCATGCCGGGCAGATCTGGGCCAGCAGTAGCCAACTGCAATTCGTGCTCGAAGCCCTGGCCAAGCCCACGCTGGCCAACTTCACGCGCAACGGCGAATCTTTGCTTTCGGCGCGTGAAATGGATGTCGTCCGCTGTGTCGCGGAGGGCCTTACCAATCGCGAAATCGCGCAGCGCCTCACCCTAACGGAACACACCATCAAGAATTATCTGTTCCGCATTTTCGACAAGCTGGGAGTCTCCAGCCGTGTAGAGGTCGTGCTCTACGCCCTGGGCAGTGCCGCCGCGCACCCGCAAACCGCGAGCGAACCAGCCCGGCCGGTCGCGGTTTCCAAACCGAAAGCGGTCTCCCTTCCTATCCGCAAGACCGCCACATAAAGCCGAACGGTATTCACCACAAAGGAGACGAGCTTTCACGAAGGAGTTCGGTTTCCTTCGTGTCCTTTGTGGTTGATGATTTTTCTCTTATTGCGGCAGCCGGAAATTGAGCGTAATTCTCGTCTCCATCGCCGTCGCACGTCCTTTGACGTTACGCGGCTTGAAGCGCCATTGCTGGACGGCATCCTTGGCAGCCTGTGCCAGCAGCGGCTGGCCGCTCACCAGCGTAATTCCCTGTACACTGCCGTCCTGCCGGATGTGAACGTCGAGCACGACCGGTCCCTGCAGCTGCATCTGGCGCGCGTCCTCCGGATACTCCGGTTCGACGCGGTGCAGCACGCTGTTCTCGGCGGCGGTGGGCGGGATCTCAATTCTCTCCGGCTCCACGGAAGAAGCTCGCTGCATTCCGCTTCCCTGCTGGGCTGACGACCCGGCCTGCTTCTGCGCAGTTTCGTCCCCGTCCCCTTTGCTTTGAACCGGCGACTGGCGAAATACTTCCTTGCCGTTCTCGTAGACTCGCAGGCTGCCGGGAGGGATCGCGTCACCGCCCGCTCTCACCGGAGTAGCAGGCGCACTCCCTTCCTTCTGCGCGTTGGGCGAGCCGACCACAACCAGCGGGGTGATCGGGTTCGCACTGGAGGTCGCCACAGCCGGATGGGCCCGCACCGTAACGTTCTGGAATCCAAAATGACGCCCCAGCGATATTCCCAGTAAAATTGCACACGCCAGAACAGCGGCTCCCAGGAACGCAGTCACAAAATCGAATCCGCGTCGGGGATAATTCTCGGCGATCACGGCCATGGTTTCGAGGGGGCGTTCGGATACGAATGGCTCGGACAACGGTTGCTCAGGAAGCAATGGCTCCGGAACCGATGCTTCCAAGACCAACGGTTCAGACACCGGTGCCGCTTGAGAAATTGCCGTAGCCTCGCTTGCCGGGCGCATAGGTTCTAGAGCAGGTTCGAGAGCGGGTCCCGGAGGAGGTTCGACGGCGACCTCTCTGCTGCTCAAGATCAAGCTGTTCAAGACGCGGCCGGCCAGCGCTTCTAAGGTGCGCTCATCGCGCTCGCCGAATGCGCCGGGCAGCGACGAAAATAGCTCGAACACGCCAACCAGTTCCGTCTCGCGCAGGAGCGGCATGACCATCACGGACCGCACGCCCAGCCGCGCCGAGGCCTCAATGTCGACCCGCCCATCCGCCAGGACATCGTCGCAACGCTGCGTCTGGCGGGTGCGGATGCATTCGCCGGAGAGTCCGGAGCCGGCGTCGAACCGGGCTCCCAGTGCTGGAGCGGTCGCACCCGTGCTGGCGCGGCAAACCATTTCTCCCTCGCGCTCTAGCACAATCGCCGCGCCCGTGGCTCCGGTGGCCAGGCAAGCCTGCTCCACCACTTCGTTCAGGACGATTTCCAAGGCTAAGTCGGCGGAAAGTTCCGGCGACAGGCCCCCGCCACTCTGAGCCGCAAAACGCGCCGCCAGATCGGCGAAATCGGCCTCAAAAGTGGCTTCGTCCGAGGGCGATCGAAACACACCGGTAGCGCTGGAAAGCCGCTTCGAAGGATCGGGTCCCGACATGGGATGTGGCGACATAACCGAGTAGGCGCAGACGGAGGCGCAAACGCGAGACTCAGCGTCCGTAGCGGAGTCTCCCCCGAAAACCGCAGGTTGTCAATGCGACTTTCGGGCCAGAAGGCGGAAACTGCTATCCTGATCCCCGCCATCGAACGGCGGCGCGCGTGCCATGAATATCCTCTTTTTCGCAACTCCTTCCGATTTCCGCGCCTGGCTCCAGACCAGCCACCAGAGTTGCCTCGAACTCTGGGTCGGCTTCTACAAGAAATCCTCTGGGAAGCCGAGCATCACTTATCCCCAGGCGTTGGACGAAGCTCTCTGTTTCGGCTGGATTGACGGTGTACGCAAAAGCCTTGCCGACGACTCCTACATCGTGCGCTTCACTCCCCGAAAGCCGAAGAGCCAGTGGAGCGCCATCAATATCAAGCGTACGCAAGCGCTTATCAAGGCCGCCCGCATGCATCCGGCAGGCCTTGGAGCCTTTGAGGGGGCAACCGGTCGATCACGCAAACCTTCCTACGAAGAGAGAAATGGTGCCGTATTCGATGTCGAAGCGGAGGGCACTTTCCGCGCAAACCGCGAGGCGTGGGACTTCTTTCGGGCCCAGCCTCCCGGTTACCGCCGCCTAGCCACGTTTTGGGTAATCAGCGCCAAGAAAGAAGAGACGCAGCGGAAGCGGCTTGCTTCTCTGATTGCGGATTCCGAGCGAGGCCAGCGAATGGACCCGATGAATCCATTGAACCGCCCCGCGGTTCCAAAACGGCAGGAAAAGTGAACTCGAACCAGAGTAATAGAGTCTTTTCTCTCCTCGCAATGTTAGTCTTGTCCTGCTAAGATCACACTAATCTTGGGGCAACGTAACATGAGTTTTCCCAGGCCGTTTTCCTGATCTCCTCCCCAGGCTTCCTCGACGAAGCAACCCAAATGCAAGCGGTTACACAACATTCCATCACGGGAGTTTGAACCATGCGGATCGCGGTCGTGGGCTCTGGATATGTAGGATTAGTGGCAGGCGCGTGTTTTGCGGACCTTGGGCACGACGTCATCCTGGTCGACAACGACGAGCGCAAATTGGCCGCGCTCAAGAATGGCCAGGTCCCCATCCACGAGAAGTTTCTGCCGGAGTTGCTGAACCGCCATCGCGGCCATCGTCTGACTTTTTCTAACGACTTGCATGAGGCCGTGCGCCTGAGCGCCGCCGTTTTTGTCGCCGTGGGCACGCCGCCCACCGAGAGCGGCGAGGCGGATCTTTCTTATGTGGAATCCGTGGCCCGCGAGATTTCCGGCGGGGTCGATGGCTACAAGGTCATCGTCGAAAAAAGTACAGTCCCGGTCTACACCAGCGAGTGGGTGCGCAAGATCATCCTGCGCTGCGGCACCGATCCGGAATCGTTCGATGTGGCTTCAAATCCGGAATTTCTGCGCGAAGGCACGGCGGTCACCGACTTTCTGTTCCCCGACCGCATCGTGATCGGCTGTGACAGCGAACGCTCGGCCGAAGTGCTGCGCGAGATCTACGCGCCTTTGACCGATGGCAGCTACTACCAGAAGGCCGATTCCATTCCTCAGCCCGATCGCGCTACGATCCCCGCGCCCATTATCGTGACCAGCACCAAGAGCGCGGAACTAATCAAGCACGCCTCCAATGCGTTTCTGGCCATGAAAATTTCTTTCATCAACGCCGTGGCTTCGGTCTGCGAGTCGGTGGGGGCGAATGTGAATCAGGTGGTGCATGGCGTGGGCACGGATTCACGCATCGGGCCGCGCTTTCTGAATCCCGGCATCGGCTATGGAGGATCCTGCTTCCCCAAGGATGTTATGGCCTTCCGCGCCGTGGCCCGAGAGTGCGGCTACGACTTCCGTCTGCTCGATGAAGTCATGCGCATTAACGAAGAGCAACGCCAGCGCTTCCTGCGCAAGATTCGCAGTGCTCTCTGGACGTTGCGCGGCAAGAACCTGGGAGTACTCGGCCTCGCATTCAAAGGCGGCACTGACGACATTCGCGAATCGCCCGCGCTTTTCCTGGTGCAGGCGCTCTTACAGGAAGGCAGCAGGATCACCGCTTACGATCCCGCCGCCATGGAGCGCACCCAGGAGGCAATGAACTCCGGCATCACTTACGCCAACTCGCCCTATGAAGCGGCCCGCGGCGCCGATGCCCTGCTCATCCTCACCGAGTGGGAGGAGTTCGCCAATCTCGATCTCGACCGCATCCGCAAGGAACTCAAATATCCGATCGTGATCGATGGCCGCAACCTTTATGATCCGGAAGTGATGGCTGCGCAGGGCTTCACCTATTACAGTGTGGGCCGCGCCGCCTCCCTGCCCGACGGCGTGCCGGCCGCGCTCAGGAACGGCAAGAAGGCGTAGCTACCGCGACGCCACGGCAAATACACATGGACAACAAACGCGCACTCGTGACCGGCGGCGCCGGCTTTCTCGGATCGCATCTCTGCGATGCCCTGCTCGGCGAAGGTTGGCATGTGATTTGCGTCGACAACCTGCTCACCGGCCGGCGCGACAATCTGGAGCATCTGCGCCACGAACCCGCTTTCCAGTTTGTCGAAAAAGACATTTGCGAACCGTTCGACGTGGGCCGGGTAGATTACGTCTTTCACTTTGCCAGTCCCGCCAGTCCCGTGGATTACAGCAACCACGGAATCGCCACGCTGAAGGTTGGCTCGCTGGGCACGTTCCACTCACTCGATGTCGCGCGCAAATATGGCGCGAAATATTTTGTCTCGTCCACTTCGGAATGCTACGGCGATCCGCTGGAGCATCCGCAGAAGGAAACGTACTGGGGCCATGTCAATCCGATCGGCCCGCGCTCCGTCTACGACGAGGCCAAGCGCTTCACCGAGGCCGTCACCATGGCCTACCGGCGTTATCACAACGTCGACACGCGCATCGTCCGCATCTTCAACACCTACGGGCCGCGCCTGCAATTAAACGATGGCCGCGTGGTTTCAAATTTCATGAAGCAGGCGCTGCGTGGCGAAGACCTTACGGTTTATGGCGACGGCAATCAGACCCGCAGTTTCTGCTACGTGAGCGACGAGATCGACGGCTTTCTGCGGCTTTCGAAATCAGACGAGCATCTTCCGGTCAACATCGGCAATCCGAACGAATTCACCATTCTCGAGTGCGCGCAACTCGTACTGAAAGTGACGGGATCGAAGAGCAAGATCGCCTACGAGCCTCTTCCGCAGGATGACCCCAAGCAGCGCCAGCCCGACATCACCAAGGCGCGCCAATTGCTGGGATGGGAACCGAAGATCGATCTGGAAACCGGCCTGCGACTGTCACTCGACTACTTCAAGAAGGCCGTGGCGGAAGAAGTCGTCGCGAAATAGCTGATGTACGTACAATAAAGAATGTACAATCGACCACTTGGCGCGTATCACATTGAGACAGTTGGCCGCGCCGAGCCCGGCAGAATAACCACACTCTGTCTCCCAGGATGCCCTTTCCTGCGGCGGAAACGCCCCTCCTAGCGACGATCGGCCACCGCATCCCAAACCTCATCTTCGCTGAAATCGTGCGTCCTGTGACCCGCCAGAGCCCCTCTACGACAAATCAATCACTTACACGGAGACTCAACGACTTACGTGGATTTCGATCTATTTCCCGGCCTCGAAGTACGAATCCGTCGAAAGCATCCGCTGAAAATATTGGCCTCTCCAATTGGAATTCATTCGATCCAGCAGAAATCCTTCCGCCGCGCCGAACGAATAAACCACACCGCGCTTCCATCTGGCCAGATCGCAGCGCTTGAGTTCGTCCAGGGTGTCCGCTCGGGCCTTGGCGGCGCGACTGGCAAAGGACTCGAAGTCTGGCAACGCGGCGAACTCCTCCGTCGCGCGGTACTGGGCCGCGGCTTCGGCGGCTTTGACCTCGGTGTAACGGGCAGTTCCCTCCTGCCAGAGCTGAAAAGCCAGGTACTTGTGATCATCTGCCGAGAGTGACGCGAAAAATCTTTTGCGCTGCTCCACGTAGGCCTTCGCCAGCTTCTGAAATTTCGCGGCATCGGTTTCGCTCAGGGCCTGCAGCAACAAATCTCTTAACTGGGCAAACGCCTGCGCCACTTCCGGCTTGTCGTAGGGGAAGGGATAGTTCAACATCAACATTCCAGTGGTGTCGCCGCGGCTCAACCCGAGTGCATTCACGGCGTCGATGTATCCGGGCTGCGCCCATTGCAATTGGTGGAAATGCTCGTGCATCAAGATGAACAGCCATGGCGTGCTGGTCTTGCTCGCGGTGCTGGATGGCTCTCCCACGACCATCACCGCAGGCGGCCCAAACGCGGGAAAGGTCGCCTGGAAGTTGATTGGAAACTGCCGTGGACGCGCATACACATCATTTCCGATTTCTTGCAGTTCCTTCGGCGGAGCGGGATGGTGCGTGAGGAATTCTGTGTCGTGAGTCACGAGAAGAAATGGCGCAGGTGTTTTGATCCACGTCGGCCAGATGCCGTCTTGCATTCCGAAGCCATCGAAAGAACTCGCGGATGCGGACGGCTTCGTCGTGCGGAAGCGCCGGAACCGACTGGGGTGCGGCAGCAGGGATGGATAGCAAGAGCAGCGCGACCAAGGATCTCATGCCACTTGGACGATACAGCCGTACCATCGTGAGCGGCAATTCAGTTGGAGGGTTTCGTGGTCGCGGCGACGAAGTCGATCAGCTTGCGGGCGCTGGCTTGTTCGTCCTTGGCTTTCAGTTCAAAGGCCACGCCCATGCCGTACCCGGGATGAGAAGTCTGCACCGACCCGCGCAAGCGCAATTTCAGTTCCTGGGTTCGAACGACGATCTCGACCGAGGAGCCCACCGCAAACGGCAGGTTCACCTCGACGTAGCACCCGCCGGAGCTGAGATCGGTGAGGCAGCAATGGTTGGGCACCGAAGTCCCGCTGCGATAGACCTCCGCGCCCAGGCGGCAGGCGTAACGAGTCTGGCCGCGCCGGTTATCGGCCTCGGACTGCGTCGGCGAAGGCGCGTTTACCGCTCCGTCGTAAACCGTTTCCTGGCGGGTGTAGTGTCCGTGAGTTTGTTCGGAGACTGATACCGTGGCCAACTGCAAAGGTTCTTCCACTTCGACCGTAACGTCGGGCAGGCGCTCCTGCTGCGACTCCGCCGGCAGGCTGGCGCTGAGAAACTCCGTGACCAGGCGCCGCGAAGCTTTGGGCACATCCACAAACTGAACTCCCGCGCGGCCATTCCAATCCTGCCAGACTACTTGTCCAGAGAGGCGAACACTCGATCGTCTGGTTCGGCAATTTGAACTGGAAATAAACCTTGTTGGTAGGGGGAAGCTTTTTGCCGAACTGTACCTGCATGCCTTCCTGCGCCAGATCGACCAGCGTAGCTTTTTCCTGCTGGACGTTCGCATAGTCGATGGTGGCGTGGGCGTGCACGGAGGCGCGGGCGTTCTTGCGTTTTTCCTTGCGCATCACCGCGCGAGCGGCGCGCAGGCTGCTCAAAGCCCGGTCGTAAGCCACGGGCTTGTAAAGAACAAAGTTCACGCCCATGGCAAACATCTCGCGAATGCTGTCCTGCCCGGCCACTACTACTACGGCGAGGGTGGCATCGTTGAGGCGCGACAAGCGGGTTTCGCGCAATAACGAAACCACTTCCGCGTTGGATTCGCCGTCGACAATCACCACGTCAAACCGCTCCTGCGCCAAGCGGATGGAAGCGCGAGCGAAATCCGGACAAGACTCAACTCCGATGCTGAGTTCTTCCAGAACTTGCAGCAGTACCTGAGCGGCCGCCTCGTCCACGCACACTAGCAGAGCAGTGAGAGTCATACCTGCTCCACATCCTAGGATCCAGCAGTGCGGCAGACAAGTTACCAGGGTCATGATGAGAACGGTCTCAGAAAGCCGCCCTTCCCCTAACTGACTTGCTATCAATCGGTGACTTGAGTAACCACGGGCGCGCCGGAAGGCCAATACAGGGGCATTGGACTGTCGTGCTTTGACGCCACCGCAACCCCTTCCTAGGATGAAACCTGCCGCGATGTAGGAATCGCGAGCCCGCTCTGTTGTCCGCAGAAGTTGTCTGCGAGCGGGGATGCCGGAGTGGTCCTCCCCACGATTTCGAGAAGCACGATTTCGAGAAGCCGATTCGAGACCATGATTCGAGACGGGGCTCAACGGAGCGAGGGCAGTGGCAAAGTCGCCCTTCCTCCCCGAAAGAGATCTATGAAACTGAGAGGAACAATCGCGGGTTCTCGCTGCTGGAACTGTTGATCGTGATCGCCATTGGACTGACCATGGCGGGTGTCACCTTCATGGCGCTGATGCCGTTGTTTAAACAGAACCACGTCGACCAGGCCTACGACTTGACGCTCGGGGTGATCCGCAATTACCGGAACCAGTCCATCACCCAGAGCAAGCGTTACATTCTGACCTTCACCGCGCCCCGCACCATTACGGTGCAGTACTGGGGCGTGGCGGTGCCGGTATCGCCGGCCCCGGTCACCATTGCGACGTATACCTTGCCGCAGGATATCCAGTTCGGGGTGCAGGCGGGATTTCCGTCCGCCGCTCCTGACAGCTTCGGCACGGGCAGTGACCGCGATCGACTTTGACCAAGGCATGGGACTGGGCAGCCAGGATTACATCATGTTCATGCCCGATGGATCTTCGCAGGACACGGTGGGGAACTATAACAGCGGCATTCTCTATCTCATGCGGGCCAGCGATATGTACAGCTCGCGAGCCATTGACGTCTGGGGCACGACGGGAAGAATCCGGGGCTGGCGGCTTTATAACCAGGGTGGAACCAATAAGTGGGTGCAGCAATGATGCAAAGAAAAACTCAGTCCGCGAAACGTGGCTCCGAACGCTCCTCGCAACAACGGGGCTTCACGATCATTGAAACCATGATTGCCATCGCGATCATGGGCATTGGCATCGTTACGTTGATTGCCGCATTTGCGACGGCGGTTGGCGCCACCCAGAATGCGCAGGAAAATCTGATTGCGCGGCAGAAGACGCTGGAGGCGATGGAGAGCGTTTACACTGCGCGCAACACGCAGCAGATCAGTTTTGCGCAGATCGCGAACATCAGCAGCGGCGGCATTTTCACCGACGGCGCAGTCCAGCTTCTTGGGGCTGGTCCCGACGGGCTGGTCAACACCGCCGATGACGTGACCTACCCCGCCAGTGGACCTTGCCCCACCGGACCGGAGTGTGTGGTGCTGCCCGGGCCCGACGGCATTCTGGGTACGGCGGACGACAAGGCCATGAGCCTGGCCAACTTTACGCGCCAGATTCAGATCGGTACGGTTCTGGAGGCCGACGGAGTCACCATCGACCCGAACCTGAAGCAGATCACGGTGACCATCAGCTATACCACCGGCACTTCGACGGTACCGCGCAGCTACAGCGTCAACGCGCTGATTTCGGCTTTCCGCTGAGGCAGGGGATGAGAAACATCATGAAGACGAGGCAAACACAAAATTCGGAGCGCGGCTTCACGCTGTTGGAGCTCATGGTCTCCATGGCGGTGGGCCTGATCGTGATGGCAGCCATGGCCAGCCTGTTCAAAATGGGCATGACCTCCACCATGCTGGTGACGCAGCGCGCCGACACTCAGCAGAACATGCGGGCGGGCATCGACCTCATGGTCAAGGACCTCAGCATGGCCGGCGCCGGATTGCCCTCGGGCGGCATCCAGTTGCCCAGCGGAGCGGGCTCGACGGTATCGAAGTTCGGCTGTGACCAGACTGGCACGTGCCACGTGCCCGCCTACACCTATCCCAGCGGGAACTACATGTACGGCATTCTTCCCGGCTATTCCAACGGCGTGGAAGGCAGCGCGGTGATCCCGGCGGCGCCCGCCCCGGTGATCAATGACAGCGTCACTTCGATCTATGCCGACTACAACTTCCCGTTGTTCGAGTACAGCGTAGCCTTCACCACGCCGGGCAGCGGTGCTTCCATTACGCTGACCGCGAACCCGATCTACTCGCCTGCGCCGCCTGCCATCAATTCTGCCGGCGGAATTCAGGTGGGGGATCTCATCATGCTCAGCAACAGCCTGGGAACGGCGGTCGGCGAGGTCACCAACATCACGGCGACCGTGATTTCGTTCGCCAATCTGGATCCGCTCAATATCAATCAGAGCGCCGCCGCCTTCAACAACATCAAGGCGATTTCCGGGGGAGCGAACACCGTCGCGTACCGGCTGTTCGCTGTGACCTACTACTTGACCGTTCCCGCAGCGGGGCAGACGCCGCGCTTGATGCGCCAGGTCAACGGCCTCACGCCGGTGCCCGTGGCCGATGACATCATCAATTTGCAGTTTGCCTTTGATACCTACAACTCCACCACCTCGGCGCTCGATGCCAATCAGGCCAATCCGATCGGGGTGGGAGAATCGCCCAACAATATTCAGAAGATCAATATGGTGCTTATGGGGCAAAGCATTATCAACAACGGTAACAAGTCGCAGAACATGTACCTGGCGACCTCCGTGAGCGCGCGGAATATGGCGTTCCGCAATCGTTATCAGTAGTCGTTGTTCAGAATCGTTCTCGGCATCGCTCTTCGGAATCGCGGTAGCAGTAATGCTTTTTAGGGCAGGAGATCAAAACAATGGGACAGGGAAAAAACAATTCACGAGGGTTCACGCTGATCGCGGCGCTGCTGATTCTGGTGCTGCTTTCGGGGGTAGCGGCTGGCCTTCTGTACATGGTCACCAACGAATCCAGAATGGGTGGCAATGACCTGGAGGCGAACCTGGCCTACTACGGCGCCGAGTCGGGCATGGAGAAACTCACCGCCGACCTGTCCGCGCTCTATACCCAGTACATGATCCCCACCAACTCCCAGATTCAGAACCTGGTCAACTATCCTCCCACATCGGCCATGGTCGGCTGGATCAGTTACACACCTCCGCCGACCATCACCTACCCGGTCGATGGCAGCGGCAATCCGGTCAGCAGCTGGAACACGGTAAGCTCGGGATCGAACCAGGGCCTGTACGCCGAAATTATTCCCATGACCATGCAGGTCATTGCCACGCGCCCCTCCGGCGCCTCGGCCAACGTGACCCGGAAAGTGGAAATCGCGCTGATTCCGGTGTTTCAGTTTGGCGTGTTCTGCGGTTATGACTGCAGCTACTTCCCCGGCCCAAACTTCAGTTTCGGCGGCCGTGTGCACACCAACCAGAGCCTGTTCCTGGCCGCCGGCGGCGACCTGGTATTCAACGACAAGATCTCGGCTTACACCCAGGTGGTAATGGACGAACTGGAGAACGGACACCTTACCACGACCGGCTACGGCGGCACCGTCTACGTTCCGAAGGCAAGCGGTGGTTGCGCGCTGAACACGTTCCCCCCTACCGCGCCCAATTGCGTAGCGCTTCCCGGCGCTGGGACGGTTCCCGGAGACGCCAGCTGGAGCGGCGGCTATCCCGGCAAAGCGGGTGGCGCGAATGCTAATTTCCCGAGCATCTCTTCGGGAACTCTGAATGGATTTGTGACCAACTCTCTGACTGGCGCCAAGAACATGCAGTTGCCTTTCGTGCAGAACAGCTGCACCAGCAACCCGCCGCCTTGCACCGATCCGATTGCGATTATTCGCAAACCGCAGCCCGGCGAATCTGCCACTAGCACGCTGGGGACTTCACGTCTTTATAACAAGGCGGAGATTCGCATCCTGCTCGCCGACACGGTCGCCGACTCTGCATCCGGAGCGCGGCCTGACCGCGCTGGACGCCGACGACGTGCAATTCACCCCGGGAGGCTTCACCGCTCTCCGTGACTGCCAACACCTCGAATCTGGGCGGCGGACCGGTCTCAGGCCACATGTACTACGGGATGGCGTCGGCGGGCACCAACAACTGGGTTGCGCCCACCGGCTACCCCACATGGGCGACCTGGCCTCTGCTGGGAGAACTCACCACCGCGGCCATTCCAAGCGGCGGACAGGGCGCGTGGCTGCGCGTGGAGTACATGGACACAGCCGGAGCCTGGCACGGCATTACCCGCGACTGGCTCAGCTACAGTTTCACTCGCCAGTACAACCTTCCGCCCACTGGACCTGCGGGAACGGCGGGCAAAGATCCTTACAATCCGAACGCGATCATCATCCTGCAGCAGATGGCTCCGGGCGCGTTTGCTCAAGCCGGTGCGAGTACGCAGAATAACTTTTTCCCCATCAACTTCTACGACACGCGCGAAGGCGAAATGCGCGACAACAACAACGGCTGCGCCGTCAACGGTATCATGAACGCGGTCGAGATCAACGTGGGCAACCTGGGCAAGTGGCTGGCAGGCGCGGCGCCCTACGCCGGCGACGTGGGCAAGACCGTAAACTACGCCAACCAGAACGGTTACATTCTTTACTTCTCCGATCACCGCGGCATGTTGCCCGATCCCAATCCGTCGAACGGCGGACAGACTCCGGCGGGCGTGATCAGCGGCGAAGCCGGACTTGAGGATGTCGTCAATTCCTCAGCGGGTCTGACTTCGACTACTCCAGATGGCGTGAAGGAAGCGGCGACCTATTACACGTATTCGCCCGAAGACGTCGACCAGAACGGGTTCCTCGACAACTGGGGCGGCAAGAACATCGGCTACGGCTTCGGCGTCAACACCAACACCGTGCCGCCCAATCCGTACCTCACCACCAACTGCTCCACCACCGGCCTGACCAACATGGTCTCGGGCGCCCGCCACGTGTTGAAACTGGTCGGCGGCGGCATGAGTGGAGGTACCAGCTATCTGCCGGTACGTTCGGACAACAACCTGGGTGGATTCACCGTCGCTTCTGAAAACCCGGTCTACGTGCAGGGTAATTACAACAGCGGCGCCTCCGATCCTTTCTGGACTGGCGGCTCGAGCGCCACGCCGCACTCGGCGGCTGCGATTATCGCCGACGCGGTCACGCTGCTTTCCAACAGCTGGACGGACGCGAACAGTCTGAACAATCCGACCAACCCCGGAAGCCGTGCCGGCACGACCACCTATTACCGCATGGCGGTCGCCGGAGGCAAGAACGTTCCATTCCCCAGCCCAGGATGGGCGAACGGTGCAGGAATTAACGACTTCGGGACCGACGGCGGATTGCACAACTTCCTGCGCTATCTCGAGAACTGGGGCGGCACACTTTACTACAACGGATCGCTGGTCAGCATGTACTACTCGGAGTACGCGACGGGTACATTCAAGTGCTGCACCACGGTGTACGGTCCGCCGACTCGTAGTTACGCGTTCGATATTCAGTTCCTGAATCCGGCGAACCTGCCTCCGGGCACGCCCATGTTCCAGGACATCGACAACCTGAGCTACCACCAGAACTTCACACCTCAGTAATTGACGCAGTAATTAAAAAGCATGATTTACCGCCCCGGTTCCGCATTTGTGGAACCGGGGCTTTCTTCTGTACCCATCGTTTACAATCGCTGGCAACAGGACTCGCGATCGCCGGGACAATGGGGCAAGCCGTGCAAGTCGTTAGACGCGAGATCCCTCACTCCGCCTGAAGAACGGCTTCGTTCGGGACGACGCCGTCAAAATCGGTGGAACAGAATCGAGCCGATTCACCAGGATTCTTGTCGATATGCACTCATCTTCCGATCGCCATGGCTTTATGTGGGTCTGCTTCGCCGTTGCTGCGTTGACGGCGATCGGATTCTTCTTCATTCCGGCCTTCATCATTCGTCCGTTCACGCATCAGAGCGCGGCGGGCCTGACTCTAGCGATGGCGCTACGGCAGCGCGCTCCGTGGGCAACCTTGGCGGCGGCGTTGGTTGCTTTGGGATTCGCGCTCGTACTGTGGCGAGGCCCCACCCCGGACGAGGACGTCCGGGGTTCCACGAATCGCGCGCAGTGGTGGAAAAGTTCGAACCTGTGGCGAAGGATTGTTCTTGGCGTGGTCGTGGTGCTGGTGGCGTTCTCTGCAGTGATGTCCCGCCTGAACTATTTTGAGTGGATGTTTCATCCCGTGCCGACTCCGCAGTTCGAAGCCGAGGCGGCGAGCAAGCTCGACAACGGCGAAATGATTCTGGCTCTGCACCTGGGCTCCGACGCGCGTGCCTACCCGATCCGCGAAATCGCCTACCATCACATCGTCAATGACGTGGTCGAACGGTGTTGCCGTATGTGTCACTTATTGAACGCTGTGCCACACCGGTCTGGTGTGGACGCGGACAGTGAACGGCAGGCCGCTGCATTTCTACCTCGCCGGCATCAACAATCAGAATTTCCTGATGCGTGACAAGGAGACGGGCACGTGGTGGCAACAGATCACCGGCAAAGCCATTTCCGGGCCGCTCAAGGGGGCATCGCTCGAACTGGTGCTGAGCGACGAGTTGACCTTCGGCGAGTGGAAGGCGGAAGTATCGGATGGCAAAGTGCTGGCTGAGGTTCCGAAGTATGTGAAGGAATACGACAGCAAATGGGAGGCGGAGGTCGCCAAGTATCCGGTCCCGATCAGCTTTCCGGACACCGAGCTCAAGTCGCGAGACGTGGTCGTGGGACTGGAGTTGGATGGCGCCAGCCGCGCTTATCCGTGGGACACGCTGGCGAGGCAGTCGCCGGTCATGGACCATGTGCACGGCACTCCGCTGCTAGTCGCGGTGGGCCCGGATGGAAAATCGTTTCGAGTGTTCGTCAGCCGCATCGACGGAAAAGATGCGGAGTTTTTTCTGAAGGCAGAGGAGCCGGAGGCGGCGGCAGCAGGAAAATCGGAGAGCGCGGCGGAGACGAAAGTCGCAGCGGTTGATGTCAACCCGGCGCAAGTGAAGCCGAGTGGCGAAGGCGGCCGAGAAGAAATCAGCGGATGCGAAACCGTCCGATGTAAAACCAGCGGACAAGTCCGCCGATGCTAAAGCGGAACCTTCAACTGCAAAAGCCACACCACCGCTTCCACCCAAACCCTGGGTCCTGCTCGATACCGCGACCGCCAGCGAATGGAACTTTCAGGGCTGCGCCATCTCCGGACCTGCGCTGGGCAAGTGTCTCGATCGCGCGCCCGCGCTCAAGGATTATTGGTTCGACTGGCGCAACTATCATCACGACACCAGCGTGTACAAGCACTAGCGGTGACGCGTCATTCTTACTTACGTTCCGGATTTTGCCGGCTGTACGTACAACTGCTTGATGTCGACGATCTCGCCGTCGACATATTTGTCGTGATGGCGGACCCAGGCCATCGTGAAGTCCAATCCATCTTCGTCCCGGCCTTTGGGAGCGTGGTCGAGCCAGTTATAGGTGCCGACCAGGATGTCGAGCCCGCGGGCATAGCTCGAATAGGTGTGGAAGATTTCTCCGGACGGATTCTTGTAAAACGCGCTCATGCCGGGACCTTCCTCGGAAGGAAATTCCGTCATTTCGTAGTTGTAGAAGACCTTGCCCTGGGGCTTCTCTTGTTTGGAAAAAGATACGTGATAGTCGTAGTTGAAATCCGTGCCGAAGGAGGAGACCCACTTGAACTGCCATCCCATGCGCTTCTTGAAGGCTTCGAGCTCGGGCAGGGTGGCGCGGGAGATGGCGACAAAGCTCACGTCACGGTGCGCCAAATGAACCGGACTGCCGTCGAAGTTGTCCGCAAGATACGAGCAACTTGGACATCCCTCTTTCCATCCCGGACCAAACATGAAGTGGTAAACCATCAACTGGCTGCGCTTGCCAAACATATCGGCGAGAGTTTCTTTGCCCTTAGGCCCGTCGAATATGTATTGCTTCTCGACCTTCTCCCATGGGAGCGCGCGGCGCTCGCGGCTCAGTTCATCGCGCAGGCGGGTGAATTCCTTTTCTTTGCGTAGAAGTTCTTTGCGGGCTGCCAGCCATTCGGCGGGCGAGACCACGGTTGATAATTCTGGTTTACTCGTTGTCGGGGTGTTCATCGTTGCCATTTGCATTGCTCCTTTCCGTCATGTAACTCGAATTGTCCATGAGACCACTCTGTTCGGAATTCTTCTTTGAACGAAATACTTTCACCACGATCGCGGTCAGCCCGCCGGTGGAAACTACGCTGCCGCCGATCAACGCGGCGCTGGCCATGCATGCTGGGCACATAGAACTCCTCCCTGTTTCATTGCTGATTGTTGATTGTTGATTGCCGATTGAAAGACTCTGGTTCGCGCCTTTCAATCAACAATCAGAAATCAACAATCAACAATTACTTCTCCTACCGGCGCGCGTTGGCCTCGGCCCGAGCACGCACGCGCTCGTGGATGTGGGCCCACCCTTTCTGCATGCCCTGTTTGTGCTCGTCGGGAATCGCTCCGAGCGCGAAGTGGTGGAACTTGATGAGCGTTCCACCGTCTTTCTCGCTCAAACGGTACTGCAGGTTCGAGACGGCCGCATACGACATGAACAACGGTCCGGCGATTTCAAGCAGCGTCGGCCGCTTAATGGCCTGCACGTGTCCCCAGAAATGTCCGTTGTTGTCGCCCAGGTCTCGAAACCACCGGCCGCCCGGCCAGGCTTCGATCTTCATCGGCATGGGGCCTTCCGGGGTTTCATTGCCCGGCCCCATCTGTTCGAGCAGCGCCTCAAAGGTCACGTCGAGCGGCGCTTGAACGTGGATTTCCTGTGTGATGGTTATCGTTAGATTCTCAACGCCTGCGGTTGCTGTGGTCATCTTTCCTCCTTGCACGGTCTGGTGAGATCAAATTCGTTATCAAACTTTTTCCGGCTTGACGCGCGCTTCGGCCCGTTCCTTGATGCGATTCAACTGGTGCTGCCAGAAGCGTTCGAAGGTCTTGGTCCAGTCATGGACCGGGCGAATCGCCTCGGCATTGGTGCGGTAAAACATCTGCCGGCCGTCGCGGCGGCACGTGGACCAATCCCACGTCGCGCAGAACTTTTAGGTGCTTGGATACGGAAGGCTGCTCCAGGCCCAGGCTGGCCACGATATCCCCCACATGCCGCTCCTGCAGCGCCAGATAGTTGAGGATGTCGCGGCGGCGGGGTTCGGCAACGGCGTTAAAGGCATCCGAGGTGGTGGCGGCTCTGGCCATGGCTCCAAATATATATTCCCATATCGGAATATGTCAAGTACTTTTTTATCTCGGCGACTGAACGGCTGAATTAACCATAGGGGTCACAGGGGAGGCACAGGGAAACACTCGGGGGCGGACTTCATCTACACTCTTTTCTGACGATTTCATTCCCAGGGGGGTTCCCTTGTCTGCGATTCGCGCGATCTTTTGGGATGTTGGCGGTGTGCTGCTGACCAATGCGTGGGACCGCACGCAGCGCACTACGGCGCTGCAGCACTTTCACCTGGACGAGGAAGAATTTCACGACCGGCACGAGATGGTAGTGTCGTCGTTCGAGCGCGGCAAGATCACACTTGATGAATATCTCGACCGCACGGTGTTTTATCGCACCCGGCCGTTCACCCGCGACGAGTTTCGCGACTTCATGTATGCGCTATCGCAGCCCTTTCCTGAAGTTCTGGCGTTTGCGCAGAAGCTGAGCGACTCCGGCAAATACTTTATGGGGACGATCAACAACGAATCGCGCGAGCTGAATTATTACAGGATTGAAAAGTACGGGCTGCGAAACATGTTCCGGATCTTTATCAGTTCTTGTTTCGTCGGATTCCGCAAGCCGGAGCGCGACATTTATCGTCTGGCGTTGGAGACGACGCAGATTCCGGCGGCGGAGTGTTGCTTCGTCGACGACCGGTCGCTCAACCTGGAATGCGCCGCGAAGCTGGGGATGCAGACCATCGAGATGCAGACGGTCGAGCAGTTGCGGGCGGATTTGGGGAAGATCGGCGTGGGAGTGTAGGAATTGTTGATTGTTGATTGCCGATTGAAAACTCTTGTTCTTCGATTTCTTGCGATTCGTTGGGAGCCTTGCTCTTCAATCGACAAATCAACAATCTCACGGGGTCTTGCGCGGCTGGCTGGACTTAACTCCCGCGCTCGGGGGAACGTCGGATTCCATCGTGGTGAAGGTCAGATCGCTCGACCAGCAGTCGGCCGCGAGCTTCCATTCTCCGTTGGGCTGGCGGGCGCAGACCCACAGATATTTGCCGCGTTCTTCGCGGCGCTTGCCAGTTGCGCTCGGAACAAGAGCCTTGCAGCGTCCTGCCTCGTAGGCCAGATCGCCGGCAACTTCCACGCGCAGCGGTTCGACTTCGACTTCTCCCAGGCCGGCATCGAGCGCGCCGAAGAAAAATTCGCGGACTGCGGCGGCTCCGCGCACCGGAGGATAGTTTGATCGCAATACGAGCGCGTCGGCAACGTAGAGATCGAGCAGATCGTCGAGGTGCTTGGTATTGCAGGCCAGCACCCACTCCTGAGTGATGCGGCGGACGGCGGCTTCGGCGCGGCTCATGTCGCCGCGCAGCGCGGCGCTCGGGCGCATCTTGTCGGGATCGCGCGTAGAGTCGGAGCCGGAACGCGGCATCATTCCTGAGCCCATGGCTTCACCGCCGGGAAAATAATGATGGTGATAGTGATGATGGTAGTGGTGCGTCTCAGGACCGCCGCCGCGATGGGCTGGCCTTGGTTCGGGTTCCGGATCGAGAAACGGATTGGGATGGAGCGCGATGGCGCGCGGCGGGCGGCGTTCTTCCTGCGAGGGGAACTCGGCCACGGATGATTCTTCTTCGACCACCGCGATTCCACACATGCCGCAGAACTTGTTCCCGCCGCGATTGCGATATCCGCAGACGCGGCAAACCACGGCACTCGAGTCGTCTTCCGTAAATTCGCCCCCGGTAAGATCATTCCCCGCCAGGCGGTGCTCCGCAAGATCGCGCGCCAGGTCGCCGACGGCATCTTCCGCGTCGGTTTCGGACGCCAGACGTTGGGCGGCCTCCAGCGCAGCGGCGATGGCATCGGCACTGGACCTGGAACGGCGCATCTCGGGCGGTTGCAGCCGGCGGTAGAGTTCTTCCATCTCGGAGCTGCCCGCGGACTGCGACTCGGGGGATCCGGCATGCTTTGGGTGCTTCTTGTCTTTGTCCTTGTCTTTATCCACGAATCGAAATCACCCCGGCGTCTGCGGTCATTCTAGCCCAGGGTTCGTGTTACCGGCTGGAAAACTCGATCTTGCCTTCGGTCTCGGTAGGGACGCCGTTGCAGGTGGCGGGACGGTAGCGCCAGGTGCGCACCGTTTGCAGAACGTGGCGGTCACCGGCGAGCCCGGCGCTCTCCAGAATCAGCGGGCTGTGCACGCGGCCGTCGGTGCCGATGATGAAGCTTACTTTGACTCTCTTGCCACGGGCCGCCGGGGTAAACAGTGGATCGGGGGTGGTCAGGGCCTCGGGCGGTTGAACGTCCTCGCAGGACGGACGCGCACTGATGTGAGGGACATCGGAGAACTGGGAGGCACGCGTCAGAGTTCTCGTGATCTGGCGTTCGCGGTCGTCCAAGGTGGTTGAGCGCGGATGGGGCGAAGTGCTCACCGCGAAGGTTCCAACCGAAAGCGCCACCACCAAAACAGCAGGCCAGATGCTACGAAGCATGAGTCTTACACCCTCTGGCTCTCATGGGGCAAATTTGTGACCAACGTCGACCACAGTCATGTCATTTACCAGCAATGAGTTACGGCCCACATCTCACACTTTGGATGCCTTTATGTGAAAGAGGTTGCGCATGCGGGTTGGCCATTTGCAGTCGCGATCCGAAGTACGCGCTCGAAGACGCGCCGAACCGCCTCCGGAACGGGAGCTTCCTGATAGTCTCAAAGTAGCCCCTCAGGAGAAAACAACTCTTTGCCGCCGCTGATTAACGTACAGAAAATTTCGAAGGCCTTTGGCACGAACCCACTGTTTCAGGATGTCTCGTTCACGGTATCCGAGGGAGACCGCATCGGGCTGATCGGTCCCGAACGGGTCGGGAAAGTCTACGCTTCTGCGGATGCTGGCGGGCGACGTCGATCCCGACGAGGGGGAGATCGCGGTCCGAAAACGGCTGCGGCTCACGTATGTCGAGCAGGACTCCAAGTTCACCGCAGGGACGACCGTGCGATCGGTGGTCGAGAGCGCGCTCGTGCGCTCCGCGGTGTCTAAATCGGAGCGCGGCACGCGTTTTGCCGAGACTCTTGGGCGGGCTGGTTTCGATTACCTGGAAGCGGAGGCGACCGCTCTTTCCGGAGGCTGGCAGAAGCGGCTCGCCATCGTCGAAGCCCTGGTGCAGGGGCCAGACATCCTGTTGCTCGACGAGCCTACGAATCATCTGGACCTGGCGGGAATCGAGTGGCTCGAGGGAGTGCTGGAGCAGGCTGCGTTCGCCTGTGTGGTGATCAGCCATGACCGCTACTTTCTTGAGAATGTGGCCAATGAGACCGCGGAGCTCAGCCGCGTTTATCCCGATGGATTATTGCGCGTGCGCGGAACCTACAGCACGTTTCTGGAAAAGAAAGAAGAGTTTCTGCACGCGCAGTCCAAGCGGCAGGAAGCGCTGGAGAATCTGGTTCACTCCGAGATCGAGTGGCTGCGGCGCGGTGCAAAAGCGCGGACGAGAAAATCGAAGGCGCGCATCGACAAAGCCGGGGAACTCATGGGCGAACTTGCCGACCTGAATGCGCGAACCCGCACTTCAACCGCACAGATTGATTTCTCGGCGACGGATCGCAAGACCAAGCGGCTGTTCGAGTTGCAGAATGTCACGCACGAACTTGGCGGGCGCGTCCTCTTTGACAAGCTTAATTTCATTCTGACGGCTGGAATGCGGGTTGGGCTGGTGGGTCCGAACGGCAGCGGCAAAACGACCCTGCTGCGGCTTTTGCGCGGAGAAATGACGCCGACGGGCGGAGAGATTCGCCGCGCCGACTGGCTGCGGATCGTTTACTTCGACCAGAGCCGTCAACTCGACACGAATGTCACTCTGCGCCGCGCGCTAGCTCCGGAAGGCGATTCCGTTATTTATCAGGATCGCGTGGTTCATGTGGCGTCGTGGGCGGCGAAGTTTCTGTTTACCGGCGAGCAACTCAACCAGCCGGTCGAGCGGCTTTCCGGAGGCGAGCGGGCACGCGTGCTGATCGCGCAGCTGATGCTGCAGCCGGCCGATGTTCTGCTGCTCGACGAGCCCACGAACGATCTCGACATTCCCACTCTCGAGATTCTGGAGGAGAGCCTGCTCGAGTTTCGCGGATCGCTGGTCCTGGTCACGCACGATCGCTACATGCTTGACCGGGTATCGAACATCGTGCTGGGCCTCGATGGGCAGGGCGGAGCCGAGAGTTTCGGCGATTACTCGCAGTGGGAGACGTGGCAGACGGAACGAAAACAAGCGGTACTCACGAGCGCGCGTGCGGCTTCGCGGGCGGCAGTTTCGGAGACCGCGGTTTCGACCAAGAAGAAACTCTCGTACCTCGAAGCGCGCGAATACGCCGACATTGAGCAGCATGTTGCCCAGGCCGAACATGTGCTCGATGCCAAGCGCGTCCAACTGGAAGACCCGGCTATCGCCAGCGATGGCCCACGCCTGCTGAGCGCGCACGCGGAATTCGAAACGGCGCAGGATAAGGTCGATGCGCTCTACGCCCGTTGGGCTGAGTTGGAGAAAAAGAAGGGCTCAGGGTGAGTTGAAAAAAAAGCCTCAACCACGAAGGACACGAAGGTTCACGAAGGAAAATCTCCGGCTAAGATTTCTTCGTGTAACTTCGTGTCCTTGGTGGTTGATGCCTTTCTCTCCTAGCACCTCAGCCTGTCAGGCAGTAGGCAATAATGGTGTTGCCGCACATGCCTGAGCTTTTTTCCAGTTTCCGCAGCAGGGCCGCTTCCAGATTTTCCGGGTCGGGCTTCATTTCGCAGGCGGCGACCTCGGCGTCCGTTGCACCGTGATAGCACAGTTCGCAGACGCCCAGGCCGTCCTCTGACTGAACCGGAGGGCCGAACACGCGGCAGGTCATGGGTCGCGATTCGTAGAGTTCGCAATTCCCTGTCGCTGGATCGAGCGCCGGGCAAGGCTCGTCGTTGGCGAAATCGGCAAAACGTTGCTCCGCATCTTCCCCTTCGTCTAACACGCCAGTGACGGGATTGCCGGGAAACTCCGGTGCCAGCCGCGCCACGGCGTCGCGAGCGCGGGCGCGCACAGCGCCAGCGCGTTCCGGTGCGCGCTTCGCAAGATCGGCCAGTCCCCGTTGTAATCGCAGGGCATCGAGGTCATTGATAGAGAATACTCCGATGCAGCATTGGGTACATCCTGGGCGGCAGACCAGCCATTCTCCGCTGCGCCGCGCGACGTCGGCCAACGCCGAGTCGACGATCTGGATCAGCTTCCGATCTCCCACAACTGGGAAATGCGCCGGCATGTTGCAAGGATAAATGCGCCGCGGCTTCCCTGTCACTCGCGATGGCCCCCGCGGCGTTGGCGCTAACGCACGCGCCGTCACTCGTGACACTTAACCGTTCGTGGACCTCTATTCGTGTACAGCGGGCTGGTTGATCAGCAGCCAGTACAGGCCTGCGCTCTTGACCGTCTCGCGAAATTGCGCAAAGTCGACCGGCTTCTGGATATAGCTATTCGCTCCCAGTTGATAGCCATTGATCAGGTCGCGCTCCTCCTTGGAGGAAGTCAGAATGACCACGGGAATATTCCTGGTGCGCGGATCAGACTTGATCTCTTTGAGAACTTGCATCCCGTCGATCTTGGGGAGTTTCAGGTCGAGCAAGACGAGTTTCGGACGACTCGTGCTGGAGTTTCCGTTGGCGTGCAAGAACTCCAGCGCCTCTTCCCCATCGCGGGCCACATGGATGTGGTTGGCCAGGTTCTCTTTTTTGAGGGCATGAAGCGTCAGTTCGAGATCTTCGTTGTTATCCTCTACCAGCAGAATGTCGACTTGATTCGGTGTCATGATTTCGCTCCTGCCACAACTGCCTTGACCTTCACATCGTTGGTTTCAGAAGTCCCAAGAGTGAAATAGAAGGTTGCGCCCTTGTCCAGTTCCGCCTCCGCCCAGATGCGCCCGCCGTGTTTCTGGATGATGCGCTGCACCGTCGCCAGGCCAACTCCTGTGCCTTCAAAGTCTTCGGCGCGGTGCAGACGCTGAAAGACGCCGAAGAGCTTATCTGCATATTTCATGCTGAAGCCCACGCCGTTGTCGCGCACGAACACGGCCCTGCCGTTTTTATCTTGTTGCCCGACTTCGATGATGGCCGGCGTGCGCGGCCGGGTGAACTTGAGCGCATTGGCCAGCAGATTCTGAAAGACCTGCTTCACCAGTCCCGGATCGCACTCTACAAAGGGCAGGCTGCCGATTCTCCATTCGATTTTCCGGCCCTCGCACTCCGGCGCCAGCTCCACGATGAGTTCATCGACAATCGATTTCAGTCCCGAGACTTGCAGGGCCAGTTCGCGACGGCCGACCCGCGCCAGGTTCAACAGGTCATCCACCAGCATGCCCATGCGGCGTGTGCCATCCTGAATGCGCTGCACGTGGTGCTGGGCCTCGGGAGGGAGGGCTGGACCGAACTCCTCACTCAGCAGCTTGGAAAACCCGCTGATATGGCGTATCGGCGCTCGCAGGTCATGGGAGACGGAGTAGGTGAAGGCTTCCAGTTCCTGGTTCGCGGCCAGCAATTGCGCGGTCCGCTCGACTACGCGGGCTTCGAGGTCCTGATTCAGTTTTCGGATTTCCCGCTCCGCAGCCTTGCGCTCGGTGAAGTCGCGGACGGCGACGACTCCGCCGCAAAGCACCCCCTGAGCATCCCTCATGGGCCGCGCCGTAAACCCAAGAAAAGCCAGATGTTCACGCTCGGGGTGCGCAACCATCAACTCCACCTCCGCCGACTCCCCGTTCAAGGCTCGTACCAGAGGCAGACGGTCGGTGGGACACGGCGTGACTCCGTCGGTCAAATAGGTGTTGTAGTGAGCGGCCCACTGGTCAGGCGAGAGATCGGTCGGACCACGGCCCAGCAACTTCTTCGCGGAATCGTTCCAAATGAGAAAGTGGCCGGCCCGATCTGCCGCGATCAGTCCCTCGCCCATACTCTCCAGCACCAGCTTGAGCATCCGGGTCTGCGCTTCCACCGCCTCTCGCGAGCGCGCAAGTTCCACTGCCTGCCGCGAGAGTTCCTCCGTTTGTCCGGATAATTGCTGCTCTGCCCGCTTACGATCGGTAATATCACGCGCGATCTTGGAAGCGCCCACAATCGTTCTGTTAGGGTCTCGAATCGGCGAGATGGTCACGGAGACGTCGATTTTTTTGCCACCTTTGCGGATGCGGACAGTTTCGAAGTGCTCGACGCTCTCGCCGCGCCGGATTCGCTCGAGGATGTCAGACTCCTCATGCTCTCGCGTCCGGGAGGAAACAGCATGAGCATGGGCTTTCCCAGGACTTCCGCCGCAGATAGCCGAATATCTTCTCGGCGCCTCGATTCCAAGCGTTGATCACCCCGTTCAGGTCCTTGCTGATGATGGCGTCGTCGGAGGAATCGACCACCGCCGCCAGGCGCTCGCGCATTTCCTCCGCCCGCTTGCGCTGGGTAACGTCGCGCAGGATGACGGTGAACATTTTCTTGCCTGCGGTTGCGATCTGGGAGATGGAAGCCTCGGTTTGAAACTCCTCGCCATCGGCGCGCAAGCCCCAGAGTGCGCCCAGTTTGCCCATGGTGCGCCGGGTTATGTCCGTGGCAGCGAAGTTGCGAATATGCGTGGAATGAGCCGCCCGAAAACGCTGCGGAATGAAGCGCTCGATGGGTTGACCCAGAGCTTCAATCCGCAGACAGCGGAACATCGCTTCCGCAGCGTCATTGAACAGCACGATGCGCTGCTGCTCATCGGTGGTAATGATGGCGTCCATGGCCGAGCGGAGGACGTCGGCCAGCCGATCCTGGCTTTCGCGCAGCGCCGCCGTTCGCTCCGCGATGGTGCGCTCCAGGCTGGCATTCATGGCTTTGAGCTGTTCGCGCATCTGGGCGCTGCGAGCGATCTGATGCCGCATCGCGAATGCGGCGATCGCCAGAAAGACCACCGCCAGCGCTCCTGCCAGGATCGTCAGCGCGGTGATGGGCGCCAGGAACAGAAGCCAGCTCACCACTCCCGCAACACACACGGCAATCGCGAACAGGCCGGCAGACGGCGGCAGCCTGCCAAAATCCTTGACGGCGCCGGGTTCCTTCTGGTCGGTCACACTGTTTCCCTATGACAGCTGCATGCCTCCGAAGGGGCAACCGGAGCGCGACATGAAGCGAGTATAAGTTGGGGGCACGGGCTGAGAGCCTAACTGCGCGCACACGAAAGGCGCGGGGATTCCCGAAATGGAGCTGCACGGCTGGCGCCGGAACGTGATCTCGCCCGATCGCACCATGTGCGGCTTCAGCGAACGGCAGGACGACTAAGGACATGCTGCCGATACGAACTGTCTTCCAACTCAGGCATGGCCGATGGCGTTGGCAATATGCTGGCGCTCTTCCGCCGTTATTCCCACGAACTCGAATCCGGAGCGCAAGTCCGAGGTGTGGCGCACAATGGCGACGGCAGTGAGCTCGCACCCCGGAATGCGGACGTCGATTTCGACCATCTCTCCCACTCGCAAATCTCCGCGTACGATGGCGCCGAGGCCGCCTCCGCTGATGTCGAGGCTGATCCCGGGCGAAGCCTGAATCCCGCCCGCCGCCAGATGGCGAAGCGTGACCGGAACGCTGAACAAAGCGCGCGGGTAGCGCTGGAGTGGCCGCTCTTGCGGGGCGGCCATGCGCGTGGGATGCAGATTGAATGGCATGAATCCTCCTGAAGAAGCAGCAATCGGCCATCCGGCGTCAGGCGTCAGACCTTAGACGTTCTGGCAGCCCGACCTATGCCAGCGCGCGATCGCCGATAACTGCTTCCGCGTTCCGTCCGAAAACGGCTGAAGCGTCCCCCCTCAGGATGGCAAGGATGACGGCGCGGCGACCTTAGGCAGAGTCGCACGGATTACTTCCAGCAACTCGGCATTGTCCGCCGGCTTCTGGAAAAATGCGGTCGCGCCGCCTTTCAGGGCGCGCTGCTCGCTGCTTTGCGGGTCGCGGGCCGTCAGCACG
This sequence comes from uncultured Acidobacteriaceae bacterium, assembly GCA_963709385.1. GTDB lineage: Bacteria > Acidobacteriota > Terriglobia > Terriglobales > Acidobacteriaceae > Sulfotelmatobacter. The sequence goes on along the minus strand of CAVPWD010000006.1, from coordinate 64,967 downwards.
ATCACGGGAATGTCGCACAGCCGGTCGTCATTGTGCAGCCGTTCGAGCACCACGAACCCATCGCCCGCGGGCAGACCGAGATCGAGAATGATCAGGTCCGGGCCCTCCTTGTGAGCCTGGGTAATGGCAGAGTAGCCATCGACGGCGTGCACGGTGTCATAGTGGTTGGCGCGCAGGCGGAGTTTCAGAGCCTGCCGCAGGTCGGGGTCATCGTCGACGATCAGGATTTTTGATTGTGCCATGGTTGTTCTCCTTTGTTTTCACGAATCAAGATTCACGACACGAGATTCGAGTCGATTTCACGATCGAGCTTTACGGTCGAACAGAACCCCATTTCATTTCCGTGGAGTTGCGCTCCGCTTTGGGCGCGGGCCGCGCCATTTCAGCGACGCGGTCGGCGACTTCCTGTACTTGCTGGTCCAAAGGCTGGCAGTGCGCGACATCCGGCAACCTCACGGCCTCCGCCGAGAGCTCCAGTTCGCAGTGGGCTTTTAAGTCTTCGACTTTCTCGATCTGCTCGCGGATGCGCGTCATCATGACGGAGACGCGCTCCATGTCGGTCGAGGCCACGACGTAGAACGTCTGTTCCGGGCCGCTGGTGGTCATGGGCGGTAGGACGAGGTCTTTGTCGAGATAGACGCAGCGTTGCAGAATGTCGAGACAACGCTGGCAGAATTCTTTCCAATTGCCGCGGGCCGGCTTGGAGCGCGGCCGCACGTCAACCTTCAGCAGGACGATGGCCTCGCGCAACTTCTGTTCGTGCACGATGACCGGAGAAAGCATCTTGCCCAGGGAATATAACGGCAGAGTGAAAGAGAAAGTGCTGCCGTTACCCTGTTCACTGGCCACCCAGATGCGGCCGCCGTGCAGCGTGACCAATTCCTTGGCGATGAACAGGCCCAGGCCGAGTCCCTTCCGGCTGTTGTCGATGGAATTGGGATCCTGATACATGCGTTCGAAGATGAGGGCTTTGGCCTTGGCGTCGATGCCGCACCCCGTGTCAGCAACTGATAGATACACAAAATTGGGATCGGTTGTGGCCAGGCAGGCCTGCACAGTAACGGCACCGCCGGGCGGAGTGAACTTGATGCCGTTGTCGATCAGGTTGATCAGCACTTCGAGAATGCGGTCGGGATCGCCGTGCACGAAGGGGATGCGGGTATCGACTCCCATCTCGAGGCCAACCTGTTTTTCGTCGGCCACCGAGCGCATCATGGTGACGGCCAACTTGATCAGGTCACCGATCGACACGCAGTGCGGCTCCAGCCTCACCTTTCCGGCTTCGGCGCGGCTGGCCTCAAGCAAGTCGTGAACCATGGCCCCGAGCTGATTCACGCTGCGCAGAATAGTTTCCAGGTGATCGCGCTGATCGGCCGTGACCTGCCCGGCCAGACCATCAAGCAGGATGGTCACGAACTGGTGAATGCAGGTCAGCGGGGTGCGCAGTTCGTGAGAAACATGGGACAGGAACTGGTTCTTGAACACCAGTTGCTGTTTGCGGCTCATGTCGAGCGATCGCAGCAGAGCCTGGCGCTCCACCGCGTAGCGCATGGCACGATCCAGCGCGCTGCTCGTGATGGAACCCTTCACCAGATAATCCTGCACGCCCTGATTTAGCGCTTTCATGGCCAGAACTTCGTCGTCCTGTCCGGAGAGGATGACGATGGGAACGTCGGGCGAATTCTCCAGCACCTTGCGAAAGGTCTCCGCGCCCTGGCAGTCGGGAAGGTTCAGGTCCAGCAGCACGACTGACGGCGGGGTTTTGGTCAGAGAAGCCAGGCCATCCGACAGCCGGTCTACGCAGCTCACCGCCATGGCATTCTTGCCTTCGACCAGGCGCAGGCGCACCAGATCCGCATCCCCGGGATTGTCCTCAATCAGCAGGACATGAGTGGATTGATCCTTCATCGTTTCTCCTTCTGCGGCAGACTGACCGTACCCAGCCAGAACTCCGCCATGGATTGGACTACGGCAACAAAGTCCGCAAGGTTGCCGGGTTTGCGGAGATAGCAGTTCGCACCCAGTTTGTAACTGCCGGTTATGTCGGAACTGGCCTGCGAGGTGCTGAAGATCACGACCGGAATGGCAGCGAGAACGGGGTCGGAGCGGACATCGGAAAGCACTTCCCTTCCCGTCTTACGCGGCAGGTTCAAGTCGAGCACAACCAGGTCCGGCGCGGGAGCTTCGCGATACTTGCCCTCATGGCGCAAGAATGAGATGGCCTCCGTACCGTCATCGACCGAGTTGACGTGCACCCGCCGATTGCTCCGGGCCAGCGCTTCGCTGGTGAGATCGATATCGGCGGGATTGTCGTCTACCAACAGGACCTCAGGCATCATTTTTGTTGCCTTTGTCGCCGTGCTCGGATTTCCCGGCCAGGGGCTGAGCCGGGAGTGTGAAATTGAATGTGCAACCGTGGCCGGGCTCGGATTCGACCCAGATTCGCCCGCCATGGTGCTCGACGATTTTCTTGCAGATGGAGAGGCCAATGCCGCTGCCGGGATACTCAGAACGGGTATGTAGGCGTTTGAAAATGTCGAAAACAACTTCCGCATGTTCGGCGGCGATGCCGATTCCGTTGTCGGCGACCGAGAACATCCAGTCTCGGTCTTTCTTTTTCGCAGCGATACGAATTACTGGCGGGGCCGCGCCACGGAATTTGATGGCGTTTGCGATCAGGTTTTGCCAGAGCTGCAGTAGTTGCGATCCATCCCCGGTGACCGCGGGGAGTTCGTCGCAAATCACTTGAGCTCCGCTCTCGTGAATCGCGGTCTGAAGATTTCTTAAGACCGTCTCCATAACCGCATTGCAGTCGATCTTCGCCATCTCCGTGCCCTGGCGGCCGACGCGGGAAAACGCGAGAAGATCGCGGACTAGCACCTGCATGCGGAGGGCGCCATCGACAGCATAGTGAATGTATTTGTCCGCATCCGCATCGAGCTTGCCCTGGTAGCGCTCGGCGAGGAGTTGAGTGTAGGTGGCGACCATGCGCAGCGGTTCCTGCAGATCGTGGGAAGCCACGTAGGCGAATTGCTCCAGATCGCGATTGGAGCGCGCCAACTCGTCGTGTCCGTGCTTGTTCTCTTCGCGCAATTGTTTTTCGCGCATGGCGCGCCGCACCGATTCGGGCAGACGCGCCAAGTCGTCCTTCAACACGTAATCCGCTGCTCCCCGCTTGATGCACTCCACAGCGGTGAGTTCGCCGAGCGATCCCGACACCACCATGACCGGAATGTCGAGGCCTTCGCGACGCAGGATTTCGACCGATTCCATTCCATTCCAGTTGGGCAGCTTGTAGTCGGCGAGGATCACGTCATACGCAGTCTTTCGCACCAGAGCGGTAAATTCCTCTGGAGTCTGGGCGACGTCGGCGCTGGGCGTAAATCCGGCGTGCCTCAGCGCGCGGAGAGACAGCTCAACGTCGGCCGGCTCGTCTTCGACCAGCAGAACCCGCAGCGTGCCAGCGGCAGTGTCTTGGCGCTCGGAAGGAGTCGTCGGAATGGCAATCTGCTCCGTGGCGAGAGCAACATCTTCGTCTGTGGTCAGAACCGACGTCGTGGACCTCCCGCGTCTCGGATTCGCAGCGATCCTCTTCGTCGGCCAGATTAGAAGCGTCTAGGCGCGGAGATGGCGCTGCGACTCTTGAGTCACCTCCATTCCCATCGGCCTTGTCGCGGGAACCTTGAGGCGGGAACGGGTGGGCACGCTCTCGGGCGACGCATCGTCCCCTGGCCGTTTTCCTGTTGTTTATCGTCCTTTCGGCCATGTACTTCCGGGAACGGGCCAATTTTGTCGATGCGCTCAAGGTCCGCCTGTATTCGCCGATGACTCCCCCGTATCCGCCCAACTCTCTCCAACTTTCCAGGTTGTACCTCAAAACTCACTGCCGGCAGTGTGCTGTCCGGCCACTGCTCAAGAAGAGGAGTCAATGGAGACTGCGACACAACTGAGCCACAAGGTTTGGGAATGCGATGTTGAACGTCTGCGGGAAATTATCGAGATGCTGCCCATCGGGGTTGTGCTGGCGGATGCGAAGGGTGCACTCCTGTTCCACAACCGGGCGGCTCAGGAATTATTGGGCGCGGAGGATGCCGGACGCGGAGGACCGGCGGAGTGGAGCAACTCCTTCGGCTGGTTTCTTCCCAATAAGTCAACTCTATTGTTGCCGGAAGAGCTGCCGCTGCGACGGGCGTTGCGTGGGGAGGAAGTCCGTGACGAACTCATCTTTGTACGCAATCATTACCAGCCGGATGGCGTGTGGATCAGTGCGACCAGCCGGCCGATGCGAGACAGCAGCGGACGCATCCACTCTGGAGTCATGCTATGCCGCGAAGTTACCGACGCGCGCTCGTCGCGACCGTCTCTGGTGCTGCTCTCTCAAGTGGTGGAGCAGATTGCGGATGGAGTTCTGCTCACCGACAAACAAGGTGTCATCGAATACGTGAACCCGGCGTTTGAAACGATCACCGGATTTAGCCACAACGACGTGCACGGAAAGACGTCGCAGATCCTCAGGTCGGGTGTGCAGGATACGGTCTCTAACGAGCGGCTTTCCGGAGAACTTTCGGCCGGACGGCCTTTTCCAGGCGCGACGGCGAACCGAAAAAAGACAGGAGAAATCTATCACGCCGAGGAAACCATCACCGCCATCACCGACGAGGCGGGAAAAGTGACTCACTTCCTCACCGTTATGCAGGACGCCACCGAGGCTCGGAACCGGCAGGAGCACCAGGTTCAACTGCGCCTGGCGCGACAAATACAGCAGAAATTTTACGGCGTCGCGCCCATCCTCCCAGGATTTGACGTGGCCGGAGCGGCATACCCAGCTTACGAAACCAGCGGCGACTATTTCGATTTCATTCCTTTGGCGAATAACCGCCTGTGCATCGCGGTGGGAGATGTGGAAGGCCATGGATTTGGTTCCGCTCTGGTCATGGCCCTAACTCGCGCTTACGTGCACTCCTTTGCCGCGATGGGCCTCGAAGTCGACCAAATCCTGACCCTGGTCAATCGAATGCTGGTGAATGACTTGGGCGACGGCTGCTTCGTGACTCTGATGCTAGCGTGCCTCGATGTGGGGAAACGGTCGTTGGTCTACGCCGGCGCGGGGCACGTTCCCGGATATGTGCTGAGTCCGTCCGGCCCGATCGAACATACGCTGGAGAGTAGCGGGCCGCCGGTTGGACTGTTCCCGGAAGTAGAGTTCTCGCGCAGTCCTTCGATCACTTTGCAGCCGGGGGAACTTCTCGTCTTGCTCACGGACGGAATTACGGAGTCGGAGGCGCCAGGCGGCGGGGAATGGGGCGCGCAAGGCGCTCTCAGCTATCTGTGCGCTCGCGGCAGCCATACAGCCAACGAACTAGTAGCCGGCCTGTACCACGAGGCACGACGATTTGCCGGCAATGAACTACAGCGCGACGACATCACTTCGGTTGTGGTCCGGGTGAATGCAGGCCACGAGTTTGGCGCTGCGCCGCCGGAAGACTCCGGGCCGACCGGCAGATGAGGCCCGCACCTCGATGGGTGCGGGTCTCGTCTTTCGTATTCAGCTGCGATGAGGAACGATTAAGGCGCGGGTCCGAGTTCAGCCATGCTTGATGAAGCTTCCGTTCTGCAATTCGGCGACAGCTTGCCGCAGTTGTTCCTGCGTATTCATCACAATCGGGCCATACCAAGCCACTGGCTCCTCGATCGGCTTGCCCGACACCAGCAGGAAGCGGATTCCCTCCGGCCCGGCCTGCACCGTCAACTCATCTCCCCGGTCGAACAGCACCAGGGAGTGATTGCGGACGTCGTACCTGGCTGGCGCGTTCGGGTCGGTGGCCTGTTCGGTCAGCACCGCTTGCGGATTTGAAGCGTCACGGAAGGTGCCAGAACCGGCGAACACGTAGGCAAAAGCGTTGCGCGTAGTATCGACCTTAAGCCGCTTCCGCTGGCCGGGAGCGACTGAAATATCGAGGTAACTGGGATCTGCCGCGACACCTTCGACTGGGCCCTTCTTGCCCCAGAATTCGCCGCAGATGACGCGCACTCGGGTGCCGTCGTCATCGGTCACTTCGGGTATCGCGCTCGCCGGAATGTCCTGGTAGCGAGGATCGGTCATTTTCAGCGAAGCGGGCAGGTTCGCCCAAAGCTGAAATCCGTGCATGCGTCCGTGATTGTCGCCCTTGGGCATTTCCTGATGCATGATTCCGCTGCCGGCCGTCATCCATTGCACGTCTCCGGCGGTCATCTTGCCCTTGTTGCCTAGACTGTCGCCGTGTTCGACCGAGCCGGCCAACACGTAGGTGATGGTTTCGATTCCGCGGTGCGGATGCCAGGGAAATCCCGCCAGATAATCTTTCGGGTTTTCGTTGCGGAAATCATCGAATAGCAAGAACGGATCGAAGTCCTTCGTCTTGCCGAAACCGAAAGCCCGTTGCAGCTTCACGCCCGCGCCTTCGATGGTCGGCGTGGTTTGAATGATCTCTCGAACTGGCCGTAGTGACATGACTCCTCTTTTCTGCGCCGCTTCTTCCGTGCGGTGCATTTTCTACCCCGGCGCGGGCTCACGCGTGCCGCGCGGCGAATCGTTTAGGCCTTGATGAACTGAACATCCAGCGTGATGGTAACTTCCTCGCCCACGAGAATGCCGCCGGTCTCCAGGGCCGCGTTCCAAGTCAGGCCGAAGTCTTTACGGTTGATCTTCGTAGTCGCCGAGACTCCAACCCGAGTGTTGCCCCAGGGATCCTTCGCCGGGGGCGTCGGCCCTTCGACGGTAAAAACAGCCTTGCGCGTGACGCCGTGAATGCTCAGGTCGCCCTCGACCGACAGTTCGCCATCCCGGACGATGCCGATGCGCGTGGACTTGAAGGAGAGGTTCGGGAACTTCTCCACGTCCAGAAAGTCTGCGGTTTTCACGTGCGCATCCCGTTGGGCGTCGCGGGTTTCGATGGAGCCCGCCTCGATCACGGCCTCGACATGCGACTTTGCCAGGTCGGATTCGTCCAGAGTCAGGGCTCCCGAGACTTTTGTGAAGTGCCCCTTCACGTTGGAAATCATCATGTGTTTCACCTTGAACTCGGCGACGGAGTGGGTCGGGTCAATATTCCAGGTCGTGGTGGATGTTTGCGGTGCCGCGAGTGAAGTCATAAGCGATCCTCCTTGGGTGGTTCTACCGGATTGGATGCGTTCGCACGATATTCGTTGCAACAACTATAAAACCCATAAAATCAGGCCACTTGGCTCCGCGCCACCCGCAGGAGCTCGGCCAGAGCTTTCAGCCGGCCCTGCCCAAGGTGCCCCAATAGCCTGCGGTGGGCGGCTTGCACGGGTTCATCCAGGCGGGAGAGCAGCTTCAGCCCCTGGGGGGTGATGCGGGAGATCACGCTGCGGCGATCCCTGGTTTCACGGTTGCGCGAAATCAGCTCGCGCTTTTCCAGACGGTCCAACAGCCTGGTAACGTCGGGGTCGCGGGTGATCATGCGGCCGGCGACTTCCCCGCAGGGGAGTCCTTCAGGCGCCCCGCGGAGAATGCGCAGCACATTGTATTGCGTGGCGGAGAGGTCGTCCGCTTTGAGCACTCGGGCCAAGGCCCGGGACAACATATCGGTGGTGCGCAGCAGATCGAGGTACGCCGCTTCTTCGGGCCCACCGACGCGCCGACTGCCCCTCCCCGACTCCTTCATTTTCATCACAACCTTAGATTAGTCGTTCTAACGACTATTGTCAAGACAAGCGTTGAGCGCGGCTGGGGTCATCGGGCACATTGGTTTTCAGCGCAGTCGCGTGAGCCGCCGGGCCTTACCCAGAGCTTCCAGAATGCGCAGGCGACCGGGTTTCCCGTAAACTCGTTTCACGTAAACTCTCTCGTTACTTGTTGGAGGCACCGTTGACCAGGTTTCCCAGGATATCTCCCGCGCTCAAGAAGCGCGCCAGCCGCATTCGCGTACTGCTCATGGACGTGGACGGAACCATGACCGATGGCAGTGTTACGTTGCTCTCTCAACTGGACGGTACTGCTCTTGAAATCAAGACCTTTGACGCCCACGATGGACAGGGACTCACGCTGGCGCAGACAGCCGGACTTCGCACCGGGTGCATTACCGGGCGGGAGAGTCCAGCGCTGCTTCGACGGGCCTATGAAATGAAGATGGAGTTCGTCTACATGAAGCAACCGTTGAAGATGCCGGCTTATGAAGACGTTCTCCGAAAAGCGGAAGCATCCGACCAGGAGGTCGCGTTCGTGGGAGACGACCTCCCCGATATTCCCTTGCTGCGCCGCGCCGGCCTGGCCGTCGCCGTTGGTGATGCCGTGCCTGAAGTGAAAGAAATCGCACACTACACAACCAAGGCCTTGGCCGGTCATGGTGCGATCCGCGAAGCCGTTGAACTCATCCTTCGATCCAAGGGGATCTGGGCCGAGATGATCGACAAAGCCCGTGCCTAACCCTGTTAAGGATCGACATTCAGTGGAATTCACACAGGTCCGTCCGACGCGGCTTGAACTTTGTTACTTAGCTGTTACTTCAAAGTTGTAGGAACCCGATCCAATCTGAATTACATATGATCCGTGGTCTGCCTGCGCACTGACGGGATTTCCATCTTCTACAACGTGCTCTCCTGCGCTGGCAGGCAAGAAAACCCGCGCCGAAGTATTCGCCGGGATCGTGACCTTTAAAGAAAATGGACCGGTGGGGGTTCCCTTCCAATCACTGACAATCTTGCCGTAGACGGAGTCGTATTCCCCGCGGACCGAGGTCATGCGCGCGTCGAGATGCGGATGAATGACGATCTCCTTGAAGCCTGGGGAATCGGGCGTGGTATCAATTCCGGCAGCGTAACGGTAGACCCACGCGATGACCGAGCCGAACGCGTAGTGGTTGTAGGAATTCATGGCGGGATCGCCCGTGTCTCCGTTCCAGCGCTCCCACCAGGTGGTTGCGCCTTTCGAGAGCATGTAACCCCAGGATGGGTAGGTATCGTTCAGCAACAGGCGATACGCGACGTCGCTGCGGCCATGATCGGCAAGGGTGAAGAGCAGGAACGGCGTCCCCAGGAATCCTGTGGAAAGATGCCAGTTGCGGGCTTCGATGTCTTTGACGAGCTTGTCGACCAGGAGTGGTTCTAACGCTGCAGGAGCCATCTTCGTGTAGAGCGCGACCACATACGAGGTTTGCGTCCCGGTGCCGACCGTTCCGTCCTCTTTGATGTAAGCCTTCTGGAAGGCTGCGCGAATGTTCTGCACGACTCCGTCATAACGCTTCTCGTCCGCATCTTTGCCGGCAGCATGCGCCATTTCCGACATCATGTTGGCGATCAGCGCCCAGTAGGCGGTCGCGAGCAGATCTTTATTCGTGCGTTGGTCGGGGGCGAGCCAGTCCGCGAAATTGGGCCCAACTCCTTTCTTGCGCAAGAAATCTGGGTTCCGGCGCTGGATGAACTCCATCCAGCGCTGCATCGCATCCCAGTTCCCCTCAATGACCGCCTTGTCGCCATACTGCAACCAAGTCGTCCACGGGACGATCACTCCGGCATCCCCCCACCCGGGCGCTCCCACCATGTCGCTCCCCTCATCGGCTTCCTCTGGTTCATCAACGCTCGAGGGAAGAGTGTTCGGGGACACGTTTCGAAAAGCACCTTGCCGACTCTGCGCGTCGACAATGTCCTGGATGAACTTCTGTGAGAATGCGGCGACGTCGAAGTTGTAGCTTCCGGTGCGCCAGAAAACTCCCGCGTCTCCCATCCAGCCCAAGCGTTCGTCGCGCTGCGGACAGTCGGTCGGGACGCTCAGGAAATTTCCCCGCTGACCCCAGATGCCGATTGACCACATCCGATTGACGAGATCGCTTGAGGTCGTCAGCCTGGCGACAGGGTCGCCACTCACGCTGCTGACAACGTCGCCCTGGATTGCATCGAGAGTCGGTGTGCCGGGATAGCCGGTGACCTCGACGTAACGGAATCCGTGGAAAGTGAAGTGGGGAGCAAAGGTCTCTTCCTCGCCGCCCCGCAGAATGTCGATATCGGTGGCGTCGGCATTTCGCAGATTCGCCGTGTAAATCGTACCGTCCGAATTGAGAATCTCGGCAAAGCGCAGGCGGACCTTTGTTCCCGCGGCACCTTTCACCTTCAGAGTGGCCCATCCCACCATGTTCTGCCCCATGTCGAAGATGTAGGCTCCGTTAGCAGCGGGAGTTACGCTCTTGGGGGCCAACGTTAGAATCACTCGCGCAGGCGCCGCGAGCTGCCCCGACACGGCGATGGCGGGCGCCTGCGCGACCGCTGCCGGTTCCCATTTAGAGTCATCGAATCCAGCCTTCTCCCAACCCGCTTGTTGCAGGCGCGCGTCGTACTCTTCCCCGCCATAAATGTCAGATCGAAGGATGGGAGATGCGGCGGCCTTCCACGAGTCGTCAGTCACAACGGTTTCGTGACTGCCGTCCGCATAATCGAGTTCGAGTTGCGCCACAAAACGGTCAGGAGGAGAAAAGAAATGCACTCCGTCCCAGGTCAGGCCGCTGCCATACCAACCATCCCCCAGCAGGGCCCCGATCACGTTGTTTCCGTTGATCAACAAACTTGTGACATCGTAGGCCTGATAAAGAACGCGTTTGCGATAGTCGGTGAAATCGGGCGTCATCACATCGCTCCCAACCCGGCTGCCGTTCAAAAACACGCAGTAGCTGCCAAGGGCCGTCACGTACAGTCTCGCGCTCTGTAGGTTCTTTGACAGGGCTACCGTTTTCCGCAGGTATGCGGCTGGCTGCGGCAGTTCTCCCGGATCTCCGAGTCGCTTGTCCCGCAACTCTGCAACGACATGGGCAGGCTTCCAGCCGGGTGTCTTATCCAGACTCGCCTTCCATTGTTCATTCGTTGGGAAGCGCATTACGGATCCGTTCGAACCCGTGATCTTCACCAACGCCGCCAGCGCGGCCATCGTCGTTTTTGTCCCGGCCTCCGGGCCGTAATCCGGTGGAGGAGGAGCCGTGACGGTTATTTCAATCACGTTCTTGCCCACGACCATTTGATCGGTGATATCTCTTCGATCAAAGGTGGTCCATCGGCTCTTGGAATCGACTTCGTGACCGTTCACCTTCGCGACGAAATCTCCTCGGGTGGCGAGCATCAAGACCGCAGTTCTTGCCTTCTCCGAAAGTTGGACGGTAAGTTGAAACGTAGCTGCAGTTTTCCAGGCAACCGCGAGTGCATCTTGCTCCGGCACCCAAATCCATCGCATGCCCTGCCGATCGGCATCGTCCTCGGGGTTCTTCCAGCGAATCCACTTCGCCTTCCAGTCGGCGGGATGGAGAAGTCCCATTTCCCACCAAGCTGTCCCTTCCGATTCGGAGGCGCGCCCGTTCGCATCCCAGACCTGAACTTTCCAGTAGTATCTCTTGCGCGATTCCGGCGTTGGGCCGCGATAGACAATCCCCACCGATTCCGAGGAGTCAATTTTTCCGCTATCCCAGATGTCGGCCTTTCCGGCGCGCAAACTCTCGTCACTACTGGCCACCAGGACTTGGTAGGCCGACTGTTTCCAATTGCGCTCGGCATTGTCGCTCTGCCAAGACAAGTGCGGCGTCATAACATCAATGCCCAGAGGATTCTCCAGATATTCGCAGCGCAGATGGACAGGCGTGGCGAAAGCCACCGAGACCGGAATGACAATTGCGATGATCAAACTTAATAATCTGAAACGCTTCACCTGATCCTCCTGAGCCTGTGATAGGTCGGTTGGCTCTTCAGAGTGTTATGCTGTGCGTTCTGGAATTGCAAAATCGCATTCCGGGAATGAAGTCGTGACGCTGTGCACAAGGATTGTAACCTCCGCCGCCAGGGAGAGTGCCGCCATGGACGAAGCCAAGAGTAAACGAGTATTTGACGCACTTGAGACTTTTCGGATCGAGTTGCCGTCCTGGGGCTTCGCCAACACCGGTACACGATTCGGGAAATTCATCCAACCGGCGGCGGCCACTTCCACCGAAGAAAAGTTCAGCGACGCCGGCCAGGTGCACCTGCTCACGGGCGTGTGCCCGACGATAGCTTTGCATGTTCAGTGGGACTGTCCGGCGGGCGTCCGCAGTACCGACGAGATCAAGAAATATTCTGCGCGCTACGCAGTCCTTCCGGGCTCGATCAATCCCAATCTATTCCAGGATCAGGAGTACAAATTTGGTTCCTTCGGCAATCCGGATCCGGCGATCCGCCAGCGCGCGTTAGACCACACCAAGGACAGCATTGAAATTGCGCAGCGCCTGCACAGCCGCGACATTTCGATGTGGTTCGCCGATGGATCCAATTATCCCGGAACTGCCAACATCCGGCAGCGCAAGCAATGGTTCACCGAGACGCTGCGGGAGTCGCACCGCGCACTATCTCCCGAGCAGCGACTCCTGATTGAGTACAAGCCGTTCGAACCCGCGTTCTACCACACCGATATCGCCGACTGGGGAATGTCTCTGCTGCTCTCGCGTGCCGCCGGACCGCAAGCGAAAGTCCTGGTCGATACCGGACATCACTATGCGGCACAGAACATTGAGCAAATCGTTGCCTGGCTTTTGTCGGAAGACATGTTGGGAGGTTTTCACTTTAACGATCGCCGCTACGCTGACGACGATTTGACCCTCGGCTCGATCGATCCCTATCAGGTTTTCCGGATCTTCCACGAGATTCACTGCTTCGAGTGGGAAACCGGCAAGAAGGCCGATATCGCCTACATGATCGACCAGAGTCACAATCTCAAGGGGAAAATGGAAGAGGCGATCCAAACCGTAACCATGGCGCAAGAACTGTTCTCCAAGGCGGCTCTGGTTGATGGCCGCGAACTCGCCACCGCGCAGAAACATTGTGATCTGGTGCGGGCTGAGTCATTGCTGCAGGATGCATTCGCCACCGACGTGCGCCCGGTGATCCAGGAATGGCGCCATTCCAAGGGCCTGCCGACAAATCCGATGGAGGCATTCCGCCAGAGCGGCTACCTCGAGCGCATCACCAAGGAGCGCGCCGCCCGGAATTCACAGAATGTCTCCTCTTATGCCTAGGAGCATCTATGCCTAAGAGCATTCACGGCAAGCCATATCTCGCGTTCGATTTCGGCGCCGAGAGTGGACGAGCTGTTCTGGCGCATCTTCGGTCAGGAATTCTCACGACCGAAGAGGTCCACCGTTTCCCGAACGAACCGGTTGAATACCGCGGATCTCTCCACTGGGACGTGGCCCGGCTCTGGCTGGAAGTGCGAAAGGCCCTCGCGCGGCTGGGCGAAGTGGAACTGGCGGGCATCGGGGTTGACGCATGGGGTGTGGATTACGCTCTCCTGGGAGAGCGCGGGGAGTTGCTGGAAAGTCCTTACCACTATCGCGACCGGTCGACCTCAGTTCCTCCGCGTCCCTCACCGAGGCGGCAAATTTCACGGTTTCTCAATTTGGCGGGATCGACATCATCGTCAACACGGCTGCGATCTATCCCGTGCCTGGCGATGACGGCGAACTCTCCGACGCACAATGGGCACAGACATTTTTGGTCAATGTCACGGGAAACTATCTGCTTGCTCGTCACACCGAGTGGATATTCAAAGACCAAGGCCTGCCCGCCACCATGGTGCTCACCAGTTCCGCTAACGCGGTGGTACCCAAGAAAGGCAGCGAGGCTTACGACACCAGTAAAGCGGCTCTCAACCATTTGATCCGGGAGTCATCGATCAAGCTCGGCCCGCTGGTACGCGTGAACGGAATTGCGCCCGCAACGGTCGTCACCGGTTCCACCATGTTTCCTCGCGATCGTGTGATGCAGTCTCTCGAAAAATACAAGATCGCTTTCAGCGATTCGGACTCGACCGAGGAACTTCGCACCAAACTCGCCGATTTTTACGCCCGGCGCACGCTGACCGAGCGGCCTATCCTGCCGCAGGATTGTGCCGCCGCAATCCTGTGGCTGGCTGGGGATCAGAGCGTGAAGACGACTGGGCATGTCATTCCCGTGGATGGTGGTCTCTCCGAGGCCTTCCTGCGTTAGTTGGAGTCAAGGATCAAACGTGATGAATCCTGCACTGGGAGTGTTTTTTCACTGGCTCGGCGGCCTCGCTTCGGCCAGCTTCTACGTTCCGTACCGCGGGGTGAAGAACTGGGCCTGGGAGACCTATTGGCTGGTGGGCGGATTCTTCAGTTGGATCATCGCGCCCTGGCTGCTCGCCCTGACCATGACCCACGACCTTACACGCGTCCTCCACGAAGCTCCTGCCAGCAGCATTTTGTGGGCATACACCTTTGGCGTCCTGTGGGGACTCGGCGGCCTCACCTTCGGACTCACCATGCGATACCTGGGAATGTCTCTCGGCATGGCCGTGGCCCTCGGGTATACCGCCGCCTTCGGGACTCTGATGCCTCCAATTTTCCGCGGAGTGTTCGCCTCCGAAGTTCTCGGCACCCACTCGGGCCTGATCATTCTTGGTGGCGTCGTGCTTTGTTTGCTCGGTATCGCATTCGCAGGCGCGGCCGGAGTTTCCAAAGAGCGCGAGATGTCGATGGAGCAGAAGCGTGCCTCGATCAAGGAATTCGACCTGAAGAAAGGATTGCTCGTCGCCACTTTTTCTGGAGTGATGAGCGCTTGCTTCGCTTACGGACTGGCAGCCGGCGATCCCATCAAAGCAATTACCATCCGGCACGGCACGCCGATGTTGTGGCAGGGCCTTCCGGTGCTCGTCGTTGTGCTTGCCGGCGGCTTCACCACCAACTTTATCTGGTGCCTCATTCTGAACGTTCGCAACCGGACCGGCTACCAGTACTTTGAATCAGAAATTCGTGGCACAGTTCCCGCCCGCAGCGAAGAACCTATCCTTGAAGCAGTCACCGACGCCCCCGCAGAGGAGATGGCGGTTGCTGTGACCACTACCCAAGACACGGCCGCGAGGGCCCCCATGCTTTCCAATTATTTGTTCTCGGCTCTTGCTGGCACCACCTGGTACATGCAGTTTTTCTTCTACACCATGGGCGAGACCCAGATGGGACGATACAAGTTCTCCAGTTGGACTTTGCACATGGCCAGCATCATCATCTTCAGCACGTTGTGGGGCATCGCGTTGAAAGAATGGAAAGGTGCGGGGACCGGAACCAGGTTGCTCGTAGCCTTCAGCCTGTTGGTCCTGGTGAGTTCCACCGTGATTGTGGGCTACGGCAATTATGCCGGTGCAGCTTCACGCTGAAACACGGTCAGCCGGCGCTTCATGAAAACTCATTTGGAAATCCGCCAAACGGCAGTTGAATCGTGACGCGATGGTGGCAAACGCCAATCAGCCCGAAGAAACGCTCCAATGGCCTTCCCTTTAGAAAGAAAGCTTCAGGGCAAATTGTATCTGTCGTGGCGGGCGGGCAGCGGTTAAGTTGCCGAATTGTTGCGTCCCAAGAATGGTTGCGTTGTTTCCATTTTGCGGGCCGCTTAGCGCGAACAGGAAGTTGGTGTGGTTCGGAAGATTGAAAAACTCCGAACGAAACTCCAGGCTCGTCTTCTCCGAGAGATGGAAGAACTTGAATACGGAGAAATCCCACGTCTTGTATCCCGGCGCCTCAACGGTGTTACGGCCAACGTCACCGAAGGAACCCAGTTGGGGATCGGTAAATGCGCAGGTATTGAACCACGCGGTCGGCGTGTGAATTTTGTCGGGAGCAAGGCCGCCCTGCGACGCCAGGACCTGGCATTGAGGATTGGGATTGCCCGGCACGATGCCCGCTCGGGTTGGGTCCCCGACCTGGTCCGGGCGTTGAGAGACTCCCCCGGCGCCGCCGTCAGCATTGGCGAAGTTGCCGTTTGCGTCGAGCACGGTGTACCAGTTGCCACTGGAAATGGAGAGGATATTCGCCACTTGCCAGCCTCCAATCACCTGATTCGCAACCCCATTCGCGCCGGAAAGGAAGTGTTTGCCGTGGCCGAAGGGCAGTTCGTAGATCGAATTCAGCACGAACCGGTTGCGCACATCGAAATCTGAATTGCCGTATTCCGCCCCGGGATTGCGGAAGTAGCGGAAGTCGCTGTTGTTCTGCGTAGGACCAAGGTTGGCGTTTGAGGCGATATCCAGTGAGTGTGCGTAGGTGTAGGACGCCTGGAACTGCAGGCCCTTTGCGAAGCGTTTTTCGAAACTTGCCTGCAGCGAGTTGTAATTGGACGATCCCGTCGAGCGAAACCAGTCAATTCCCGTGTCGAAAACCGGGGTGCAGTCCTGCGGGTTTGCCAAGGAGCAAGGATCGGAGGCTCCGATCAAGGTTGCAGACACAGGACGACGTGGCCCCGTCGCGTCATTCGGATTCGGATCGGGCGCTGCCTGGTTGCCGTTGAAGAACGTATATAACTTCGTCCCCTTAGATCCCGCATAGGTCAGGGTAAACACGCTGTCTGCGGGCAGTTCCCGTTCCACGCTCAAGTGCCACTGCTGCATATATGGGGTGCGCAGGTTCTTGTCGACGGAGAAAAAGATGGGAGTGTTGGGATCGACCAGTGAATTTGCGGGAAAACCGTTAGCTAGAGCCGGAATCTGCGCTACCCGGCAATCCCCCGCCGATGCGTTGGCTGTCGGCGCGCCGCAGGGCGAAATGAACGATTGATTCGTGAAGAATGGAGGATTGAATCCGGGACTCGGATTCGAGTACGGTCCATTCTCCTGCCCGCCGTAGAAAATTCCATAGCCAGTGCGCAACACGGTCTTGGGAGCGAACTGCCATGCCAGGCCGATTCGTGGCGCAAAGTTATTCAGGTCTGAATCAATCAGCCCACGGCTGCCGGTGGGGCTGATCTTGACGTACTGTGAAATGTAGGGCGTGAGCTGCGCCGATTGTCCTTTCGGCACGAATATGGTCGGATCGGTGGGATTGCTCAGGTCAAAATTTCCCTCGTCGTTGTGGCGGTCCGACACGACGCCAAAGAGTTCGTAGCGCAATCCCAGATTCAAAACCAGCGTCGGGGTTACCTTCCAATCATCCTGCGCATAAAACGCATAGGTGTTCCTGAAATAGTCCACATTGTGAAGGTTGTTGATGCTGCCCCCGCTGGTAAGCCCTGCCATAAAGGAAGCGAAGCCGGTTCCACCTGTGCCGATCGCCGCAGGATTATCGGTCAGGGTCGGATCGAAATTGAGCGTCCCGCGGGCTGCGGCCGGTTGGAAGATCGTGAATTCCTCCCGCCGGATCTCGGTGCCAAACTTCCAGGTGTTGCGCCCCCGCACCCAGGTCAGGTTCTCGGAAAGAGTGTAGGAATTCTGCAACTCGACCGAAGGCAGAAACGTAGGGCTGCCCAAGGTGTTGACGTCACTGAAGGTCAATTGCGGCAACCCGCCGATGCCGGGTGAGAAAGGAACCCCCGGAAAGTCGATATTGGGCTCGGCTGACACGTTGGTGTCCGCGTTGAGTTCGAGACGATGAGCGTTCACTCGGTTGTAGCCCAGCCGGAATTCATTGATCAGCGAGGGCTTGAAAATGTGCGTCCAACTGGCGGCAAAGCTGCGGTAAGCGAAATCCTCCTGTCCGCTGAAAAATCCGCCGCCATCGGCCAGCCCGCCAAAGGTCCCAGGAATCGAGCTGGGCTGGTTTTCAAAGCTGAAACGGAAGAAAGTGTTGTCCGCGTCGGAGAATTTCTGGTCGACCCGAGCGTCAAAGTTGTTCCGCGTTTCCTTGCGCACAGGGTTCGCAAGGAAGTTGTTTCCACTCGAGTTGATCGGTCCCGCCGCCGGAAACAACGCCGCCAGCCGCAACGCTAACGGATCCAACGAACCACCACCGGTTACAACCGGCGTCGCTGGAATAATGTTCAGAGGCTTCCCGGTTCCGTCATATTGGAAGGGCACTCCGCAATTCGCTTGCGCCAGCTTGGCATCAAAAATCTCTCCCGCATAGGTTGACGCGCCGTTACAATCCGTGCCCGTCACGGTGGTGTAGTCAATCAGGCTCGAAAAGTCTCCTGTCCGCCACGGCGTCGGCGGCACGAAGGCATTCTGGGTTTGCGCTTCGCGCACGCGGAATCCCTCATAGTCCACAAAGAAAAACGTGCGTCCACGCCCATCGTAGAGGTGGGGCAGCAAGACCGGGCCGCCGAAGGTCGCGCCAAACTGGTTCTGCTGGTACTGAGGGACGGGGCCCACGGCATCAAAATAATTCCGCCCGTCCAGTTTGTTATTGCGAAGAAATTCCCACGCCGAGCCATGCAGCTGGTTCGTCCCCGACTTGATGACCGCGTTGACAATGGCTCCGTTGCCGCGCCCGAATTCCGCACTGTAGGCGTTAGTTTGCACCTTGAACTCTTGCAGAGCATCCACCGGAGGCTGAATCACGAAGTTCGTTTCGTTGAGCAGGTCGGGCAGGTTCGAATTGTTGTCCACGCCGTCCAGCAGGAAATTATTCTGTAGCGATCGCGCCCCGTTGGCGCTGAAGCCGTATCCGCCCTCATCGCGCGCCCCTGGTTCGCTCGGCGCCGTGCCCGTGCTGAGCAGCGCTAACTGGGCGAAGTTTCGCCCATTCAGTGGCAGGTTGCTCACCCGCTTCTGGTCTACGACCTGTCCCAACTCCGAAGTCTCGGTTTCGAGCAGGGGCGCCGCTCCCGTGACCAGCATCTCTTCGGAGATCTGTCCGACCTGCAGGGTCATGTTGATGGCGATGCGTCCCTGCACGTCCAACTGCACAACCTCGGAGACAGCCTTCTTGAATCCCGCTTTCTCTACCGTGATCCGATAGCGTCCGATGTGAAGGGGGCTTGCAACATACTCTCCCTGGTCGCTGGTGGAGAGGGTCATTTGCACACCCCGATCCACGTCCTCTACCGTGACCTTAGCGCCTGGAACCACCGCACCGCTCGGATCGCGCACCAACCCCACGATCGTCCCGGCATCTTTTTGCGCCCATAACGGCGTGGCGAAGCCAATGGCTGCCAAAAGAAACAGCACTACAAGAGTCTGTCGGGCGGGAAATGACACGGGCATGGCAAGCCTCCTAAGCTCGGTCCAAGAAGCGGCTAAAGCGCTTACTTCGCAGTTCGAATGAAAGTTGTGAAATATTACGAACGATTACTTTTACTTCCGTTTGATGACGTTTGTCAACCCGAATATTCTTGCTGCGAGCGATTCGATCCGTGGATGCAACACGATGCGGGAGTTTGATTCAGAGGCTGGTGCTGAACAAAAATGGCGGGCGAGACCTTCATTCTGGTTGATGCATTCTGGTTTGAAGCTCCACCCGGCCGCCACATCCCCCCGGAGGTTGAGCGGCAACGGTCAGTGCCCTGAACGCATAAGAACAGCGGTCGTACTTAAACTTCCTGACGGAGATTGGGATGCAGAGTAAGTGAGCCATCGTCGTTCAGTTTCTGGTGACACGCCCACCGCACCGGATAGCGCATGCCCTTCACCTCGATCTCTGCTTTGAGCCGCATGCCCTGCCATTTTGTGCCCTTGGGCAGCACGAACTGCGCCTGCCGGAGCTTTCCGGGCAGCGGATACCCCGGATCCAGGCATCCGGTCTTCAACACCTTCCCGTCCTCGCTCTCCACGGTCACGCGCAGCACTCCGGGAACTCCGGCGATGCCGTCGTTGGCGAAACCGACAATCAAGCCCAGCGATCCAGCGTCTTCGTAACTCCAGATCATGGACGGCCTTACGCGATAGCCGATGCGGCGGTTGATCCGGTCAAACCACGTCGGAGACGCCTGGTAGTAGTTCATCAGCGTCTTGGGGTTGATCTGGTGGAAGTTCCAGAGCGACCAGTAATTCGCTCCCACATCGAGCACATGGGCAATCATGTTGTCGGACTGAGAGATCCCTTCGTGCACGGCGAGAGTCTCCGGAGCCTTGCCGGGCAGAGGCTGCTCCAGCACGGCTGCAATCCAGGGCGGACGGTTGCTCAGGGCCTCAATTTGTTCATTCTCAATGAAGATGGTGTCGCTCCGAATCCAGTTATTAGTCCGGACGGTGCGGTCAAGGAGTTCTGAATTTCCCACCCGGCTGTAGTCGGGTTGGGTATTGGTCATCAGAGGCGTCTTCGTAAAGTGTTCCAACTGAACTTCCAGCATGTCGATCCAGGTGCGCTCCGCCGTCTGATAATCGGGGAAGGGATTATTCCCGAAGGGCCAGGTATGACCTTCGCCCCAGAATCCATACATAAATGTATCGATGAATTCGATGATCGGACTTCCGTTGAACTCCGCCGCCAAGAGTCCCACTAATTCACCGAATGCCTGCTGGAAAAAAGGATCGTCGAACCGGGGCTGATACCGCGCGTGCGGGTTCCGTAAATATCTTTCCGCCGACGCCCGGCTTTCCGTGTCACTCAGGACGAGGTCGACTTTCGGTACCTTCTCGAGAACGAAGTCCGGCAGAGCTGCCTGGTGGGTGTAGTCTGGAGCGCTCATCTGGATGCGCATTCCGACTCGCTTGTTATTCTTCTTTGCCAGGTCAAACACAAGCTTCAAGTATTCGGGGAGCTCCAATCGCCCGGGTCGCGGCTGGACCTCACGCCACGTCGGCCGGATATAAAGCTGCTGCCCCAGTGGGAACCTCACTAGATTCTCGATCGCTTGCGGAATGTTGTCCGATTTGATTTCATCCGTGCCCATGTCGGCCGTGATGTAGGTGATCAGTCCCTTGCCGTAATTCGGGACAACCTCGTCCGAAGGGGTGGTCGTCATCACCACGTCGTCGGTAGGAATCACTGCATCGGGTGGGTACTGAGAGAAGGGACCTTGGTTGAGGCGATCGGTCACCGTTGGGCCAGAACCAAAATCGTATTTTCCCCAATTGTGCGCGGGGACTATTCCCTGAGCTTTGCTCGTTCCCAGTTCAGCAGCCACAGCCAAGGCAACACTACTTTTCAAAAAGTCTCGACGCTGCATCGAAGTTATGCCCTCCTCGTTTGAACGAACGGCGATTTCAGCCCATTCGATCTTTCATTGCGGCCGCACTTCCAAAAGCAGATGCTGGTCGAACTCAACCGCCAGGTGTGCACCGCGTCCCGATACTGTTCCAAGCTTTATTCCATTGACGTAATCATCCACGCTGTAGCTTCTGTCGTCCAGGCCGCGAAGTTCGACGGAACCCTTCCAATGCTTGGCGTAAAAAGCATAGTAGAGAGTCTGATCTTTGCGGATGACGTGAGTCTCGGGCACATCAAAGCCAATGTCGTAGAGCTGTCCGAGGTATTGACCTTGCGACAGCATCTTTTCGCGATAGATGCGCAACCACTGCTCGAACTCTTTTTCCCGCGACGGCGTCAGATCAGACTTGCTTCGTTTCACTGCCAGCGAGGGCAGGACAAACTGCGTTCCCACCACGCCGCCCACTCCAATCGTCGACGCAAAATCGTCAGCTCCGTCGCTCAGTTCGACGTGATCGCCAAAGTACGGAATCGAGTCTCCCATCAGCGCCTTTAGCGTTTTGGCTTTGGAGCGGACCTGGAATGAACTTTCGGGATCGGAAGCAACGGACATATTGAAATGCGGCATGGTGAAGAAGGAATACGCTGTGCCGCATGGGCAGAACTCCACCAACGATCCGGGCTTCACGGTTTGCGCGGTTTCATAGATCGCGCGGAAGAAATCCGGCAACGCCTCCACAGACTCCTCCGGCCGTTCGTGATGGTGAGCGGGGTTGTAGCAGGCCGGAACGCCATTCATATTCTGGCCGTCGAGCTTCAAGCCATCGAAACCCCAGTCCAGCAGAATCTTCTTCACCAGCGCCTTGTGATACTCCACAACTCGGCGGTCCGCCGGACAGAGATAATAGGAATTCCACCAGGAAACCTTTCGCGTAGAACCATCGCGATTCAGCAATTCGTAGTCGGGATGATCCCGCAGCAGCTCCGAGGTCGGTACCGCGCTAAGCGGGGACCACCAGAGTTGGGCGCGAAAACCTTCCTGGTGGATGCGGTCAACCAGGGCCTTCATATCCGCGTCGCCACGGGGAAATTTCTTCGGATCAAGGGCCCAATCGCCGACATTGTTTTGCCATCCATCGTCGAGCGTGACCCACACGAATCCCAAGCGCTTCACCGTCGGCAGCGTGTCGAGCAGCTGTTTGGGCTGCATGGTTCGTCCATATCCCCAGGCGCACCAGATTGGGCCGAACGCGCTATCTGGCGTCGCCGCTGACTCGAAACCTCGCTTCATCATGAACCGCCGGTAGTCCGCCAGGGTGCGGAAGTAGTCCCCTTTGTGGACCGAGACGAAGGTGCGAAGTGTGGACAGGCTCTCTCCGGGTTCCAGCGTTCCGGCATGCCGGTAATTCACCGCGATCTCGACATGACCGGAATCCGGCATCGACACCGGCAGTGAAATCAACCTTGGCCGCGGGTCCACGTGGCCCACCGCGACGCCAACATCCCGACGCCAGACGTCAACGATTGGCGTACCCCCACCATAGTCGCTGGCGTTCATACCCTGAAAATTCTCCTGACGGAATTTGGTGTGCAACGGCACCAGCCAGTTGGGGCGCTTCTCGTAGGAACCGCTTTGATAGGACCAGAAAGCTGGCACGCCGCTATTGCGTTGTGCGTTCAGCGTGTAGGCGTTGTTGGTCCAGCCTTTGACCGCAAGCTTGGTCGCACCGGTATTGGTGTAGCGGACGTCAAAGAACGCCATCGCCGGAAACTCATCGTAAACTGTAACCGTGACTTCTTTGGTGAGTGGCCCGGCTTTCCCCATGACGATCAGTCGTTCTCCCGCTCCGAAAGCATCGCTCACCCGCTCGCTCTTTTGTGAGAACAGCGAGAACTCGGACCATACTCTGCCCGCGACTGCGACTCTCTCGCTGGCAACAAACGGCCCCATCGTCGTCTCTTTTCCGTCAAACCGCGCAACGACACGGCTCCGCAAGTAGTGGTCGAATTGAATTCTGAGACGTTCCCCTTGAATCTGAGGCGTACTCGTGGAGACATCCACTGCCAGAGCGCATAGCCAGGATGAAAACACAATGGCGAGAGCAGCCATCGCCCGAAGCCCTAAGGGCATCGTAGCTTTTAGCTTCCGATTTCCCTTGCCGCCCAATCGCACAACTGCCTTCCTAGCCTGAAACATAGAACACCTTTCTTGCCCCACCCCGACTCATGCTCTCCTAACGAGATCTTCAGTATGCGAAAGACAACGCGCTGAGGCTGCCAAGTCGGCGTAGGCTCATTGCCCTCGCAGGTTCATTGCTCCTCGAATGTAAGGAAAGTAAACGCAATAAGTCGTAATATAACGCAAGCCTCGGGAAGTCAAGACCTTTCTGGCTTTTGGTAGTCGCGAGAGAAAGCAGGCTGTCTTCGAGAGTTTTTGCGGACCTGGCCCTCGATGTCGTCCCCGTCGCGCCCTTTAACAACACTCCAGCTTGCTCGCTGCCGGCTCGCATTCCGCAACTCCTTGGCGCGGTTTCTATATTGCTGTATAATCATATAGTGTCGCAGGCGCAATGATGCACGACAAAATCATAGAATTGGTGGCTCGCCGATTTCAGATATTAGGAGATCCTTGCCGGCTCCGCATCTTGCAAGCCCTGCAGAGTGGCGCCATGGCCGTCAGCCAGATTGTGGAAGATCTGGATGGGAATCAGCCGAACATCTCCAAGCACTTGCAGATTCTGTTTGACGCAGGGCTCGTGAGTCGCGAACGGTCGGGAAATAGCATCTTCTACAGCATCGCTGACCCGGTGGTGTTTCGTCTCTGCGAGCTGGTATGCCGCAGTACTGCCCGTCGGGCAGCGTCTGTGCACAAGTATGCTCTGGGGAAGTCCGTCGGCGCACCACAGCGGCGGACCAGAGTTGCCTCATCTCAAGGAGCGAACTGATGCCTGACTGGGGATGGATAGCCATTTTCGTAGTGGCCTACTTGCTTCTGACGCAGTGGCTGTTGCCCAAGCTTG
This sequence comes from uncultured Acidobacteriaceae bacterium, assembly GCA_963709385.1. GTDB lineage: Bacteria > Acidobacteriota > Terriglobia > Terriglobales > Acidobacteriaceae > Sulfotelmatobacter. The sequence goes on along the minus strand of CAVPWD010000006.1, from coordinate 41,131 downwards.
GTGTGCCAACTTGACGGACAGCCTCCTGTTCTGTCGAGTCTCGACGGAGAATAGATTTTCCCCATGAATCAGAAAGCGGAAGCGGCAAGCCGCCGGTTTAGCCTCGCCCGAATCAATTCTGCATGCATACTAAGAATCTCTTCTTCATAGGCCTGATCGTCTCGGCTACCGGGCTGATCTCACCTCCGCTCGCTCTCCTGGCAGGCTTGATTTACGGCCTTTCCTTCGTTCATCCCTACCAATTGGACGCCAAGAAACTTGCCGCCTTCTTGCTGCAGGCTTCGATTGTAGGGTTAGGGTTTGGAATGAACCTACGCGAGGTCGTACGGGCGGGCCGTTCGGGCTTTCTTTACACGGCTTTCGGCATCAGCTTTGCACTCCTGTTAGGTCTCGCGCTCGGACGCCTTTTTAAGGTCCAGGGTACTTCTGCGCTCCTGATCAGCGCTGGCACTGCGATTTGTGGTGGCAGTGCAATTGCCGCGGTCGGGCCGGTGGTGAACGCAGGCGAGGAGGAGATGGCTGTATCTTTGGGAACTGTCTTCGTTTTGAACTCGGTCGCCCTGTTCCTCTTTCCGGCGATCGGATACTCCCAGCATCTTACCCAGACTCAGTTTGGACTGTGGTCTGCGCTGGCCATTCATGACACCAGTTCGGTAGTTGGTGCGACGGCCAAGTACGGCAATCAGGCGCTGATGATTGGCACTACGATCAAACTCGCAAGAGCCCTTTGGATCGTGCCGCTAGCCTTTGTACTTGCCTTTTTCAAACGGGGGAAAGCCAAGATCAAGTGGCCGTGGTTCATCCTCCTCTTTTGTCTGGCGGCTGTGGCCGCAACTTATCTGCCTGAATTTGGGAGCGTATACCCTAAGCTGAATTCGCTCGGCAAGGTGGGTTTAACCGTTACGCTGTACTTGATTGGGTCCGGGATTTCAAGATCGACACTTAAGCAAGTCGGTGTACGCCCCCTGCTCCAAGGATTGGTACTCTGGGCAATTGTCGGGACAACCTCTCTGCTCCTGATACGTTTGGGAATCATTTCCATTTAACATCAGCACTCTTAGCAGGCTGGGCAAAAACGCATAACGCGAGCTAGGACCTTATCCCAGTTTTGTGGCTTCGTGATTTTGTGCCACAAAGTTGGATCGCGAGGCTCTGAGCCAAGCAACGTAGCGCCCTGCAGAGGTTCAGTGATACACGTGGAAACTGGAAGACGAGATGCTCTGCCGGCTTATGCGGTGACATCTGTTCGCAGTGGACCTTCTTGTGAACGGTTGGTCATCGCATATCCCGACGAGAAAAGCCTGCCGGCCCTTATCGCAGCTCCGAGCATTTTAGGACCAGGCTATCGCTCTCGGAAGGAGGCTCAGGCAAACATCGACCGTTGTGCAACGACAGCCTGTCACTCGTGGCGAAAGTTAACGAAGGCATTAGCGAGTACCACCGGGTCTCGTTTTGAATTTATTGCGAATCATCAGCTTCCGGGAGGTGCGGCTAGCCTCGAGAGGACGTGTTGCATTATCGGCGGTCTCCTGCACCGTAGCCTGGCTCTAGCCATCGCGGTCTTGTACTCAAAGAATGTCTTCTCCGCAGCGATTCGAGCTCTAACTTTGTTTTGAGGAAATCGAGATAACTCCGGGGGAGATATGGCAAAAGTAATCGAGCTTTATAGTTCTAGGCCGAAATCTTTGCCCGAAGGTGACTTCGACGGAAGGCTGGTGGCGACGGCGGCGTCCAAGCGGACGCCGCCCCCGCGTCAAACACCGAAATAAAGCAAAGATATCGAAAGGTGAATAAGGAGCTACTGCTATGAAGAACCCGATCCCCCGAGGGCGCTGCTTCAACGCAGAACCCACTGCCACCTGTGCCCACCACGAAGATACTGGCGATCTCCCATTTCATGGGCACTCCCATGACGCCCGCCCAGCGCGCCCAGATCATGCCGCACGAAGTGCATGACACGGTGAATGCTTATCTCGCGGGCAAGATAGACCAGTGGTATTTCCGGACCGACGGGAAGGGTGTGGTTTTCATCCTCGCAAGCACACCGGAAGAGGCGAAAAACATTTTGGAGAAATTCCCGCTGGGGCAAGCCGGTTTGATGGGCTTTGACTATATCCCACTAGGCCCGCTCAGTCCGCTGCGCATCATCAATGACATGGTGAAGTGATTTTATTGGCTCGCACGCCGCCGGCCGGTATAGAGCGGGCAGTCAACCATGTGGACAGCGGTCGCGAGGGCGCCGCTCGCTGATCGAGAAGGAAGGGCAATGGCCGTGCTTCGGGCAAGGCGCACATCTCATAACGTCTCTTCGAGGCGTTTACGTCAGCACCGAAAAGCCCGCCAAATTGAGGCGGCGGCTACGGAGCACCTTGCGCCGCTTCCGGGTGCCGGCTTCCAGGCGCCACGAGGGTCGCCAGTCGGCAGGAGAGAGCTATGAATCCTGTGGAGATCGCGGCGCTCGACGCGCTGGACCTGCTGGTCGTCGTGGACAACGAGAGCGACACGCTATCCAGCGTGGATAAACGTGTAGAGAATTAGGAATATTGAAGATCGTCGATTTATGAAATATCGACTCGATGTGTCGGATTAATAATGAAAGGTAAGTTGTTGAATTTTATTGATTTGGTGGCCAGGGAGGGAGTTGAACCCCCGACGCCAGCCTTTTCAGAACTCGGATTTCCAGTGTTTCCAACAACTTCAATGGTTGCCGTGGGACTGCTAAACACTGGAAGATACGCTAAAGACGGGTGGATCGTGGGTGATTACCGTGGGTGATTCTACGATCCGAGGACCTGCGAAATCTCGCTCCTCCCACGCCACCCAATCCGTGATTAATCCTGTGGTGGAGATCTTAATCACAGAGGTCCCGTTCTACAAGGCGACTTATCATTACCGATCCGCATATCCCAATCTGGATTACTTCCGGATAGCCGACCAGGACTAAGCCGCTGGCGCGGCGGACGCTACCGCGTGGGTGAGCCCGAGAGAGTTCAGGAGCTGCTGACATAGTGTGGGTCATAGGGAAAGGAGATTCCTGTGACCCGTTTACGCAAGATGATGCTGGAAGAACTCCAGCGTCGCAACTACTCTGCCATCACCACGCGCAATTACCTGCGGGTGGTAAGCGAGTTCGCCAAGCATTTTGGCAAGTCTCCCGACAAGCTCGGCCCCAACGAACTTCGAACCTATCAAGCCTATCTACTGACAGAGCGCAAACTGACGCCCGGCACGGTGGTCAACCGGGTAGCGGCGCTGCGCTTCTTTTTCGTCAAGACGCTCAAGCGCCATCAGTTTCGCGAGTTCTTGCCCTACCCCCGGGACCGGCGCCGGCTGCCGACGGTGCTGAGCCGGGAGGAAGTTGCGCGCCTGATCGATGCGGCGGGAACCCTGTTTCGACGGACGTTGCTGATGACGCTCTACGCCACCGGCATGCGACGCACCGAACTGGCTCATCTCAAAGTCAGCGACATCGATAGCCAGCGGATGATCATCCGCGTGGTGGAAGGCAAGGGCGGCAAGGATCGTGACCTGCCTCTGAGTCCGGCTCTGTTGGAGACGCTGCGAGAGTACTGGCGCTGGCGGAAGCCGAAGCTCTACATGTTCCCCACACGCACTCGTCGGCCGGACGCTCGATCAGCCGATTTCCGACAAGACCGTCTGGATCGCATGCAGCGAAGCCGCGCGCCGGGCCGGCATCCGCAAACGCGTCACCCCGCATACGCTGCGCCACAGTTGGGCGACCCACTTGTTGGAGGCGGGCACCGATCTGCGCACCATCCAGGTTCTGCTCGGGCATGGCGATCTGGAAACTACCGCCCAGTACCTGCATCTGTCGCAGCGGCACTTGCAGGCAGTTACGAATCCGCTGGACAGCCTCGCTCTATCCAGCACCGAGAACATCAGCCGCAGCTTTAAACGAAAAAGCGAAAAATGACTCGGCCCACCTTCGAGGTGGCCGACATTCTTCGCGCGCAGGGCGATCGCTTCCTGGATCGGTATCGATCGAGCTTTGACTTTCAGCAGCTCAAAGCGTTTCGTGCCATTCTGCGCTGCCGCACCGCTGCGCTGGGCGGTCATCGCGATGCCTGCCCGAGCTGCGGTCATCAGGCCATCTCGTACAACTCGTGCAGAAACCGGCACTGCCCCAAGTGCCAGACGCAAGCGCGCGAACGCTGGCTGGCGGCCCGCGAGCGCGAACTCCTGACCACCAGCTACTTCCATGTCGTGTTCACTGTGCCCCACGAACTCAATGTGCTGGCCTTGGAGAACCCGCGTTTGTTCTACGACCTGCTGTTCACCGCCAGCGCTGCAAACCTTGCTGGAGATCGCCATCGATCGCAAACACCTGGGCGCCGAGATCGGCGTGATCAGCATCCTGCACACTTGGGGACAGAACCTGCTTCTGCATCCCCACATTCACTGCGCCATTCCCGCGGGCGGACTCTCACCCGATCACCGTCAATGGGTCCGCCCACGCTATCCTTTCTTCTTACCCGTGAAGGTCCTCAGCCGCGTCTTTCGCGGCAAGTTCCTCGCCGGCCTGAAACGTCTCCACCGCCGCAACAACTATGCTGCGCCGGCCCCGCCGCCGCTCTCGCCGATCCGCAGCAGTTCGCAAAACTCATCCGCCGCCTGCACCGCCACGACTGGGTCGTCTATGCCAAGCCCGCCTTCGGCGGACCCATGCAGGTGTTGCGCTATCTCGGCCGCTACACCCATCGCGTGGCCATCTCCAATCATCGCTTGTTGGCCTTCGACCAAGAGCGCGTCACCTTTCGCTGGAAGGATTACGCCCACGGTGGCAAGCAAGGCACGATGACGCTTGCGCGCCACCGAGTTCTTACGGCGCTTCTTTCTGCACGTGCTCCCCAGAGGATTCGTGCGCATCCGTCACTTTGGGTTCCTCGCCAATCGCTTTCGCGCTTCCCGCTTGGCACTATCCCGACAACTGCTGTCCAGCAGCTCCTCCACGCTCGGCCGAAGCTGGAACCTGCAAAGCTTCGGCGGAGAGTTCTTCTGTCTGGCATTGCCCACGCTGCGGCGCGGCCATGATCGTGGTTCAGAGATTTACGGCTGCGGAATTATCCACATGCTCTTACTTCGATTCTTCGTAGCGCTGTCCACCACTGGCGGCCCGGGGATGTGCTCCGGCACGCCGACGCACTCGTGTGCCCGCCGCCTCGCCACCGCCTCTCCGGCCACTTTCCGCATACGCTCTTGCTCATCTTCAGACGCCACTCCGACCATCCCGACGGCATTCCCACCACGCCTCGCTGCTCTCCCCAAGCTCTGTTCAGATCCACGCTGCCGTTCAAATCCCATAGCGCACCGCGTCCGCCGCAAACGCCAGCGGCTTCCTCCTAGTCTCCTTATCGAAAACGCCTCGGATCGAGATCCCGCTCCGTCCCCAGCAGTCTGCCCCGAGGCGTTTCCGATCAAGGCTAGCGACCATCCGCCCAGAATCGTCGCCTTACTGCGACGGCTTGCTCAGGGCTATAATTCCACGCACGGATGGCCCTTACCTCTGGCTCGAAGCTCGGACCCTATGAAATCCAGTCACCGCTGGGTGCTGGCGGCATGGGTGAGGTGTACCGAGCCGTGGACACGCGTCTTGACCGTACGGTCGCCATCAAGGTTTTGCCGGCGCATCTTTCCTCTGATCCGGAACTAAAACAACGCCTGGAGCGGGAAGCCAAGACGATCTCCTCGCTGCAACATGTCAATATCTGCACGCTCTACGACATCGGCACTCAGGGCGACACGGATTTTCTGGTCATGGAGTATCTGGAGGGCCAGACTCTGGCCGACCGCTTGCAAAAAGGTCCGCTGCCAATCGATCAACTTCTGAAGATTGCGACAGAAATCGCGCAGGCTCTTGAAAAGGCGCATCAACGAGGCATTATCCATCGCGATCTGAAGCCAGCGAACGTCATGCTGACACAAGCTGGAGCCAAGCTAATGGATTTCGGGCTGGCAAAACCGAAGTTGCCGAATGCCTCGCAAGCTTTGGGTACGTTCACTCCCTCCACGCCGACGATGAACCTCGCTTCGTTGACCTCTGCTGCGTCCCCGCTGACCCAGAAAGGTTCGATCGTCGGGACGTTCCAATACATGGCGCCTGAGGTGTTGCAGGGGGCAGATTCCGACGCCCGCAGCGACGTCTTCAGTCTGGGCTGCGTTCTCTATGAAATGGTCACTGGACGCCGCGCCTTCGAGGGCAAAACCCAGCTCAGCGTGATGAGCGCAATCCTGGAAAAAGATCCCGAGCCGCTAGCGAACGTGCAGCCCACTTCACCGGCGGCTCTTGACTACACGGTGCGGAGCTGTCTCGAGAAAAATCCTGACGAGCGCATCCAGACTGCGCACGACGTCAAGCTGCAACTGGCATGGATTGCGACCTCCAGTTCGCAGGCGGGTGCGCCGACGCTGCCTTCTTCGAAGCCGCGCCCCACGTTGTTGCTGGCTGCAATCGCAGTCCTTGCACTCGCGGTGATCGCGCTGACGGTAGCGCTGCTGTGGTCTGCGCCGGCACGGCGTGTACTGCGCGTGAATCTTCTTCCACCCGAAGGAACCCGCTTCGAAACGCTCTACCGAAACGGGGCCCCGGCGCTATCTCCCGACGGCACGCATCTCGCGTTCATCGCGCAGAAAGACGGCCGGAACTCGCTGTGGCTGCGCTCGCTCGACCGGCTCGACGCCACGCCTGTGCGCGGCACCGACGACGCCTTCTTTCCCTTCTGGTCACCCGACGGGACTGCGGTGGCGTTTTTCATGCAGGGCAAACTGTGGCGAACCGATCTGAACGGAGACTCGCCCACTCCGATCTGTGACGCGCCGGAAGCCCGCGGCGGTTCGTGGGGTAGCGGCAGCGTGATCGTGTTCGCGCCCTCGTTCGGAGGGCCGCTCTTCCAGGTTCCGGCAACTGGGGGAAAACCCAGGCCGGTCACCAGCGTTTCGGTGTCGTCCAGCAACATTTCGGACCGCTGGCCTTCCTTCCTGCCTGATGGAAAGCATTTCTTGTTTCTGAACAGCCCTTACGGCAACGCGGCCGATCAGAATGAGGTTCACTTGGGCTCGCTCGACGGCGGCGAGCAGCTAGTGCTGCGGGGAAAATTCTACGGCGCACAATATGCCGCTGGGCGGTTGTTGGCGGTGCGCGACGGATCGCTGCTGGCCTGGAAGTTTGACGCTTCCAGCGGAAAGGTCTCAGGTGATTCCATACCGATTGTCGATAAGGTCGCATCCGACGAGATCACGGCGTTGTCGGTTTTTTCTGTTTCCGCACAGGGCACGTTGATCTATCAGTTGGGCACAGGCTCCAACGGCGATCGTCACGTTTGGATGGATGCCACCGGCAAGGAGCTTTCCCAACTCTCTGAACCGATCGTCTACGGCCCCACCCGCATTTCCCCTGATGGTTCGCGGATCGCGACGCCGGTGATCAGCCAGTTCGGCAACTCCCCGCTTTGGATCTGGGACTTGGCCGGCGGCACGCGCAGCATGGTCTCTTCGGCCAAGGAGTATGTGGATGCCACGGTCTGGTCGGCGGATGGCCGAACTCTTTACTTCGACATCTTCAGCCCGGATTCGCACAACGAACTGCACGCGGCGGTGGCCGACGGCTCGCAGCACGAGCGCACTCTGATCAAGTCCGACCGTAACCTGTTGCCCGTGGACGTGACCAGCGACGGAAAGTGGCTTCTATACGAGGAGGCAAAAGTCGGCGAACTAACCGACGCCGAGCTCAAAGCGTTTCCCCTTGTGTCTGGCCTGCAGCCTTTTACTGTGTTGGACCCGGTGGCCGACAGCAGCAACGCCCGGCTCAAACCCGGCTCCAACGACTGGCTCGCCTACCAGTCGAATCAATCCGGGCGCGCCCAGGTTTATCTGACGCGCTTCCCGCACGCCGGCGCCAAATATCAGGTCTCGAAAGACGGCGGTGTGCAGCCGGTGTGGAGCAAGGACGGCAAAACGCTCTACTACCTCGATCCCTACAGAAAACTCACGGCCGTAGATATTCAGACGTCCGGGGAGGCAGTGCAGATTGGCGCGGCCAAACCCTTGTTTACGACCCGCATTCGCCACTCCATTCCAACCGAGGCGTACGACGTCGCGCGCGACGGCAGATTCCTGGTGGTGGACTCGATCACCGAGAGCACGGCGCCGCTGGTGCTGGTCACAAACTGGGACGCGGAACTGAAGAAATGAGCCCCACTGCGCAATCGGAAATTTGGAGAACTCTCGTTTGGCCTTCGGCGGAACTAATCCTGGATAACGGGCTATCCGGAAGTTACCTGTAGATAGCTAACGGTAAACGCGCTTGCGTTCACGAATGGAGTAGTTCCTGGTTGCCCAACCCGAGGCTATCCGCCTCGGAGTGACGTCCGTCAATTCCCTTCTCTCTCGTGCTCCCCCTCCACAGTTAGGACATCGCCGCAGCAAAGCGGTAGCCTGTCGAATCAACCGACCTCACAGTATCCGCCCATGAACTGCCTATCCGAACTATTTCTTGCCTGCGCTGAAATCGTCGCAAGCGGCTGAGTTCAACAGCGTGCGAAGCATGTCGGCACACGAACACCGCAATCGTCTCCGGTGATCGCTTCCGCCGGCATCTTTATCTCGACTCCATTTGCCACAATGGCACTCCGACCAAGAAGTTTTGGTTGACCAAACCAATAGCAGAAAAGGAGATGCCATGCAAAACGGAAGTATCATCCGGTCCACACGTTCGAACGGTCCCGATGTTTGGGACTTTAGGTGGCGAGAGGCAGGGCCCGATGGCAGGCGGAAACATCGCAGAATCGTGATCGGTCCAATTACCCAGTTCCCCGACAGGTCGTCGGCGCTCCTGGCGATTGCCGCACTACGCTGCGAAATCAACCCGAATGACCCGCGCCTGAGCCTTCGACCTGTCACCGTCTCAGAGTTGGTGAACCACTATCGCCAGCGCGAACTGGCAACGGACCACGTCTGGAAAACGCACTCGACCAAAGTGACCTACCAAGGCTACCTGAATAAATGGATCCTGCCTCGATGGGAAAGCTACACGCTTCCTGCAATCAAAGCGGGAGAGGTCGAGCAGTGGCTAAGGTCTTTGCCGTTGGCACGAGCTAGCTGTGCCAAAATCAGAAACCTCATGAGCGTCCTCTTTAACCATGGAATTCGCTATCAAGTCTGCTCCGGCAATCCCATCCGCTTAGTGCGGCAGAGCGCCAAACGCAGGAAGATCCCCGTGGTGCTGAGTGTCAGTGAGGTGCAACAGTTGTTAGACGCTCTGGCCCTCAGAGAATGGATCCTGGTACTGCTGGATGTGGGCACAGGATTGAGAATGAGTGAACTGTTTGGCCTGAAGTGGAAGGACGTCGACTTCGAGGCCAATGAGATCAGCGTGGTTCGATCCATCGTGATGCAGGTGACCGGCCCCTGCAAAACGGAAGCGTCCCAGAAGCCCATCCCGCTTGACCCCTGTCTCGCGGAAGCACTGCGGGCATGGCGTCAACAGGTGAGATACAACAGGCCCGAGGACTGGATCTTTGCCAGCCCCAAAGCGAAAGGCCGACGACCCTATTGGGGACAACAGATCATGCGCAAAGTCATACGGCCTATCGCGACTCAAGTGGGGATCACCAAACCTATCGGGTGGCACACCTTCCGCCATACGTATTCGACCTTGCTGCGGGCCGCCAGAGTCGACATCAAGGTCATGCAGGAACTGCTTCGGCACGCCTCCAGTCGGGTCACCATGGATACATACACGCAGGCCGTCACGGCACAAAAACGCGAAGCTCAGAGTGGCGTAGTTCGCTTGTTTCGCGTTCGCGCAATGGCGTCCGCAACTGAGGGGTGAGGTTGTGCCTTTTTGTGCCCACGAAAAAGCCGTCAAACCTTGGGAAATGAAGTTCTGGAACGGCAGGACGGAGAGATTTGGCAGTCCTGCTGTTCCCTTTTGTGCCTATGACAAATCGGCTCTTTCGCTCTAAGTCTTTGAAAAGATTTGGCGTCCCCGACGGGATTTGAACCCGTGTTACCGCCGTGAAAGGGCGATGTCCTAGGCCAGGCTAGACGACGGGGACGACTGAGGCAGGATTGCCAGTGAACTTCAGATGTTAGCAGCCGTCCAGCAGCGTGTCAAAATCGCTGCGCGATCCGTGAACTCAAGATCGTTGAATCCAACCGTGGTCGCCCGCCCCGAAGGGCTCGCGTCAACGATACCCGACCTATCGTGACCTATCGTTTATTCTTGTTCGTTTTGTCGTTCCTTATCTTGCCTCGCTCCCTCGCTGACATTTTCACTCGTAGGTACAGAAAATAATGTATTTACCGGGAAGGGCATTTCCTCGAACAATCGATTAGCTTGGCTGCGTGCAGAAAGATGCATTAGTGCATCCTGCACGCATGCGCAATCGTACGAAAGGAACTGATCCTAACCGCATGCCGCCAGAAACGTTAGCGCCAGAGATTACACGATGCAGTTCGGGCTGTGCTGGTCTCGATGATGTGCTGGGAGGTGGCCTACCCGTAGGCCACGTCTATCTGGTTGAAGGAGAGCCGGGAACCGGAAAGACCACCATGGCTCTCCAGTTTATGGCCGAAAGCCTGAAGGCGGGTGAAAAAGTTCTGTACGTCACGTTGTCGGAATCGCGCAACGAACTGATGGCCGTGGCGCGTCAGCACGGGTTGAGAGTGGATGGCCTTACCATTCTGGAGGTGAGGCCCAGCGAACAAGACCTCAAGCCTGAAGGACAATATACGGTCTTTCATCCGGCCGAAGTTGAACTCAACGATCGAGTGCAGACCATTATGGCGGAGGTCGATCGTCAAAAACCAACTCGGCTGGTCATTGATGCACTCTCCGAAGTGCGCATGCTAGCAAAGGACGCGTTGCGGTATCGGCGCCAGATTCTCTCCCTCAAGGAGTATGCCCCGGAAGACTGCACGGTCCTGCTGCTCGATGACAGGACAAGCCGTTACGCCGATCTTGAATTGCATAGCATCGTTCACGGTGTTGTCTCGATGAGCCGCGTCAGCCGGGAATACGGCAAGACTATGCGTCTGCTCGAGGTTACAAAACTGCGAGGTAGCGCCTTCCGCGAAGGCTTTCACGATTACCTGATTCGCAACGGAGGTGTAGTTGTTTTTCCTCGATTGGTCGCATCCGAATACAAGGACGACCGGGGAGACCAAAGCGTCGCCGCGAGCGGTATCCCCGAACTGGATAGCTTGGCGGGCGGTGGCCTTGGACGCGGAACGAGTACCCTGTTGATCGGTCCAGCTGGTTGCGGCAAAACGACTCTCGCGCTCCGGTGGTTGACAACCGCTGTGGAACGAGGCGAAAACGTGGTGGCGTTTATCTTTGAAGAAACCGTGAACACCCTTCTCGGGCGCGCCGCCGGACTGGGCATGAATCTTGAGCCGTATCTTGCGTCGGGCCGCATGAAGATTGAGCACCTGGATCCGGCTGAGGTTTCACCCGGCGAATTCGTCGACATGGTCCGCGCAAGCGTCGAAGAAGGGGGATCGCGCGCCGTCCTCATCGACAGTCTCAACGGATTCCTTTAGGCTATGCTGGGGGAGCAGTTTCTTGCCCTGCATCTTCACGAGCTGCTGACTTACTTGAACAATCGCGGAATTCTCACGTTGATGGTATTGGCGCAAATGGGACTGGTTGGTAGTGCCATGCAGACTCCCATTGATGTGAGTTACCTGGCAGACAACATTCTGGTGCTCCGTTACTTCGAATCGCGCGGGGAGGTTCGCCAAGCCATCTCAATGATGAAGAAGCGCAGCGGAGGGCACGAGCGCTCGATTCGTGAGCTTCGTTTTACTCCGGGCTGTATTCGGGTGGGCAAACCGCTTTCTGATTTCCAAGGAATTTTGTCCGGAAGTCCTACCGCTCTGGCTCCCATCCTTGGGAAAGACGGCGCGAATGGCTGATACAGGTCGCAACGATCTTAGCGTATTGATATACGCTCCGTTCGGCAAGGACGCGGCGCTTATCGAGCGAGTGCTGGCGCAGTCTTCAATCTCGATCTGCACGCTTCCTACCGCGCATGAGCTTGAAGAAGCAATTTCAGAACACGCGGGAGCGGCCATCATTACCGAAGAAGTCTTGCAGAACGGAACCATTGGCGCGTTGGCGCAAAAGCTTTCGGTCCAGCCACCGTGGTCGGATTTCCCGATCATCGTCTTAACCGGAAGTGGGCTGAGTACTGCGACAACGGAACTTGCGGTACGCTCTCGCACTCCGCTCGGCAATGTAACGCTGCTGGAGCGGCCGTTGCGTCCCGTCACCCTGATCAGCACGATTCGAAGCGCGCTGTTGGCGCGACGCCGGCAATATGAGGTTCGTGATCATCTGGAACAAAGAAGAGCCGCGGAGGAGGCGTTGCAGCGTGCTCATGACGCCTTGGAATCGCTGGTGGAGCAACGGACTCTCGCGCTGCGCCGGCTTTCCGTAAAGCTGTTACGAGTGCAGGATGAGGAACGACGCCGTATTGCGCGCGAACTGCACGATAGCCTCGGCCAAGATCTCACCGCGGCCAAAATCAGTCTCGACATGCTTGCCCACGACCTTGCAACGAAATCTGTACACTTGCACGACGCCCAACAACTCGTGGATCGCTCGATAGCAGATACTCGAACCCTGTCGCATCTGCTGCACCCTCCACTGCTGGATGAAGCAGGCTTTGCTTCGGCCGCCAAATGGTATGTAGAGGGCTTCGGCAAGAGGAGCGGTATTACGACCCAACTTCATCTTCCCGAACACGTGCACCGGCTTCCTCGCCGCACGGAAACCGCCCTGTTTCGCATCTTGCAGGAAGCACTCACCAATGTTCATCGGCACTCCGGCAGCCGGGCCGTGGAAGTACGCGTCACCGCCGACGAGACCCGGGTCGTTCTCACTGTAAGAGATTTCGGAATGGGAGTTCCGAGAGAGGTGCTGGACCGTTTTTGGAGGACAGGAAATGTCGGCGTGGGGCTGGCAGGAATTCGCGAGAGACTAAAAGAGCTCGGTGGCACTCGGAATCGAGTCGATTCAAACGGGCTGCTGTCGCCTGGGCAATATTCAGCGGCATAAGAGATTGAGATCGTCACCGTAACGCCTTTTCTGCGACCCTGCGCATCTCAATCGTGGTTACAATAATGAATGCCGGGGCCTCCCCCTTTTCATTATGGCTGATCCTTTATATCTAAGTCTGTGGTTTCCAGATTTCTCTGGCCCCGCCATGCTCCCGCATATGTTCGCGGTCTTGCAGCAATTCCCTTTTTCGCAGCAGCGGCCCGGCGTCACCTATGCCGCCATCCAGCCTGTCTCGTGGAATGAAGCGAGCGTGCTGGAGCGACGCTTTTCTCCGGGAATCACGCCGGAAGAAGCGGTCGTGGTTGCCGCGGATCTCATTCATGACGACTATGCCTACGTCTTCGACGCGTATTGGGATCTGTGGACTCCCGACGACCGGGGCCACTGGACGCTTATCCCGAGCTTGGTCAAGCTAATCGTGCAGGGTGAAGAATTTGACGACGGAATCTACCAGGAATCCGGCCATATCGAGATCGACTTCGGCCTCGACTCACTTTTTGTTCAGGAAAACATTGAGCTGACCGAAGAAACTCAGGCCAAGATCCGCGACAACGTGACCAAGCTCGTTGAGTTTACGAAGAAGGTGGAAACAAATACTCGGGCTACTTCTCGTCGTCTATGGTCGGAATCGGAAGAGAGCCTTCCGCAGAAGCTGATATCCCGCTTGCAAAAAGTGCAATAAAACACAGAGGGCGGAGGAACACAGAGTACTAAGACTACTCTGTGTACCTCCGTGCCCTTTGTGGTTAAGCGATCTTACTTCGTTCGTCCGCCCTCGACCTTGAGCGTCTCCGCTGCGGCCGCCTGCGCCGCCGCCAACCGGGCGGTCAGCACGCGGAACGGCGAGCACGAGACGTAGTTCAATCCAGTGCGATAGCAGAATTCCACCGACGACGGCTCGCCGCCGTGCTCGCCGCAGATTCCGACCTTCAGCGTCGGCCGCGTCTTGCGCCCGCGCTCGGTGGCCATCTTCACCAGTTGTCCGACGCCCTCCTGATCGAGCGCAGCGAACGGATCCTGCTTCAGGATCCTTCCGCCAGATACGTCGGCAGCACCTTGTTCACGTCGTCGCGGGAGAAGCCGAACGTGGTCTGCGTCAGATCGTTGGTGCCGAACGAGAAGAACTCCGCTTCCTTGGCGATCTCGTCCGCCACCAGCGCCGCGCGCGGCAACTCGATCATCGTGCCGACCATGTACTCGACCTTCGTTCCCTTCTCTTTGAACACTTCCTCCGCGACCCGCCGCACGATCGCCGCCTGGTTCGCCATTTCCTTCACGTCGCCACCAGAGGAATCATGACTTCAGGCTGCACCTTGATTCCCTTCTTCGTGCAATCGCACAGCCGCTTCGAAAATGGCGCGAGCCTGCATCTCGGTGATCTCGGGATACGTGATGCCCAGACGGCATCCGCGATGACCGAGCATGGGATTGAATTCGTGCAATTGTTCAACGCGTGCCAGCAGGTCGGCAGAGTTTCTTCAGATCACCGACTCCTTTGACGCCGTAGTCGGATATCGTTCGACGAGCTCTTCTTCTCCTTCGCGTCGGCGTGCGAGCAGCGTGCGATCTCCACCATCAACTCTTCGCGGCGGGGCAGGAACTCGTGCAGCGGCGGATCGAGCGTGCGGATCGTAACCGGCAACCCGTCCATCGCCTTGAAGACGCCGTCAAAATCCTTGCGCTGCATGGGCAGCAGTTTCTTCAAGCGCAGCGCGGCGATCTTTCTCGTTGTCGCGCCAGAATCATGGCGCGCATGTGACGGAATCTTCTTCTCGCCGAAGAACATGTGCTCGGTGCGGCAGAGTCCGATGCCTTCCGCTCCAAACGCCCGCGCCTGCACCGCGTCGCGCGGAATGTCGGCGTTGGCGCGAACCCCCATCTTGCGATGCGGGTCGGCCCACTTCATGAACTTCTGGCAGTTCCGGATCGTCCGGCGATGGATCGAGCGTGCCCAGCTTGCCCTTGATCACGCGGCCGGTCGTGCCATCGAGCGAAATCCAGTCGCCTTCTTTGAAGGTCTGGCCCTTCACCCGCATCTCGCGCGCCTTTTCGTTCACGTCGATGTCGCCCGCGCCCGCCACGCAGCACTTGCCCATGCCGCGCGTAACGACGGCAGCGTGACTGGTCATGCCGCCGCGCGAAGTGAGAATGCCCTTCGCCACTTCCATGCCGTGAATGTCTTCCGGCGTCGTTTCGGCGCGCACCAGAATCACAGGATTCTTCGTCGTATCGTGTCCTGCCATCTTCACCGCTTCGTCCGCGGTGAAAACGATCTGCCCCACCGCCGCTCCGGGCGAGGCCGGCAGCCCGGTCGCGAGCACTTCGACCTTGGTGCTCTTCTCATCGAGACGCGGAACCAGCAAGTCATACAGCTGGTTCGGCTCGACGCGGAAGATGGCTTCTTCCTTCGTGATCAGTCCCTCCTCCACCATCTGCACCGCAATCCGCACCGCGGCCAGGCCCGTGCGCTTGCCGTTGCGGGTCTGCAGCATGTAGAGCTTGCCATCCTGGATGGTGAACTCGAAATCCTGCACGTCCTTGTAGTGCTTCTCCAGCCGCGTGGTGATTTCGCGAAGCTGGTTGTAAACCTCGGGCATGATCTTCTGCAGTTCGTGAATCGGGACCGGGGTGCGCACGCCGGAAACCACGTCTTCGCCCTGCGCGTTCATCAGGAACTCGCCGTAAAACTCTTTCTCGCCGGTGGCGGGATTGCGCGTGAAGCCCACGCCCGTGCCGCAGGTGTCGCCCATGTTGCCGAACACCATGGTCTGCACGTTGACCGCGGTGCCGAGCATGTCGTCGGAATCTTGTTCATGCGGCGATAGTGCTTGCGCGCGGTCGTTCTACCAGGAGCGGAACACGGCCTCGAGCGCCATGTTCAGCTGCTCGTGCGGATCCTGCGGGAAGTCCGCTTGGCGTGCTTCTTCGACGACCTTCTTGTATTCGGCGATCACTTCCTGCAGATCTTCGGCGGTCAGGTCGGTGTCGAGCTTGGTCTTCTTCTGCTTCTTCTTGCGCGTCGAAAACTTGCTCGAATGCTGCTTCTCGATGTCGATCACCACGTTGCCGAACATCTGGATGAAGCGCCGGTAGCTGTCAGAGGCAAAGCGCGGATTGTTGCTCCGCTTGGCCAGCGCCTCCACGCTCTTGTCGTTCAGGCCGAGGTTGAGAATCGTGTCCATCATGCCCGGCATGGAAAACTTCGCGCCCGAGCGCACGCTGACCAGCAGCGGATTCTCGCCCGTGCCCAGCTTCTGCCCCTGCAGCGCTTCAAGCTTCGCCAGCGCTTCGTCCATCTGCCGGTCGATTTCTTTCGACGTCGTTGCCGGTCTTGCATGTACTCGCGGCAGGCCGCGGTCTGAATCGTGAATCCCGGAGGAACGGGCAGACCGGCATTGGTCATTTCCGCCAGGCCGGCGCCTTTGCCGCCCAGAACGTCTTTCATCTTGCCGTTGCCGTCGGCCTTGCCGCCGCCAAAGAAATAAACGTACTTGGTTGTGGACTTCTTGCTTTCTTGCGCTTCCACTTCGGGGAGAGTAATCGTCGCCATATATGAGTCCTTTGTCTCTGGATTTGCGAAACCGAATCTAAATCGTCATCTTCCAATCTTCGATTTTGGGTGGCGCAGGGCTTTCAGCGCTGCGATAAGCTCCCAGGAGGACAGGGCTTCAGCCCCTGGGGACTTAACTTCCCAAAGTCTTGTTCTCGGTCACGATTTCCGAAAAGTCGGCTATCGTGGAAAACTCTTTCAACAATGTCCGAAGCAACGCCAAGCGGTTTGCGCGCAGCTTGGAGTCCTCGACCATGACCATGACCTTGTCGAAAAACGCATCCACCGGTTCTCGCGCAGTGGACAACAGCTTGAGCGCTTCGCCGTACTCTTTCTTCGTGCGAAGAGCTTCGACCTTTGGCCCATTGACCTCGACGTAGGCTGAGAGATTTTTCTCTTCGTTTGCGGAATTCGGCAACGCTTCGAACTGCGCAGCGGGCGCAATTCCCTTTTCCGACGCCTGCTTCAGAATGTTCCGCATGCGCTTGCAGGCCGCGCCAATCGCCTGGAACTCAGGCATATCGCAGAACCTGCTTCACCGCCTCGGCTCGCTGCACCGCATCCACTACGTCTTCCGCATCCGCACCGAGCACGGCTTTCACTACATCGTACGAGTACCCGCAAACATCCTTCAGATAAAATTCCAGCCGCTCGCGGAAGAAGGCTGCGACCGACTCAGCAAACTTCGCATCGTCGACAAACTTCTTCTCCGCCTCAGATCTCTGGTATCCCGACCGCGCATCGCGCATGAGGTCGCCCAGCCGTAACGGCAACTTCTTCTCGGCGATAACCTTCACGATCGCATTGGCCTGGCGGCGCAACGCAAATGGATCCTTGGATCCACTCGGAACCAGGCCCAGGGCAAACATCCCCGCAATCGTGTCAGCTTTGTCACCAATCGATAGCAGCGATCCTTCTATCGATCGGGGAACATCGTCGTCGGTGGATTCGGGTTTGTAGTGATCATAGATCGCATCCGCGATGGCAAAGCGCGTCGCTTCCGGCAAACTGGATCCAGTTGCTGCACCCGCGCGTACAACCCGCCCACGATTCCCTGCAGCTCCGTAAATTCCTTCACCAGTTCGGTGGTCAAGTCCGTCTTCGACAGGCATGCCGCTTTGTGAATCACTCCCGGCCGTACGGCGATCCCGACTGCTTAAGGATTTCGCTCAACCAACTGCACAGCCGCTGCACGCGCTGCGTCTTGTCGAAGTAACTGCCCAGATCTTTCTGGAAGGTGACGTGCTTCAGCGAATCCAAGCGCTCGAGCAGTGATTTCTTCTGGTCCGTCTCCCAGAAAAACCGCGCATCGTTGAAGCGAGCCCGCAACACGCGCTCGTTTCCGTGACGGATCAGTCCCTGCGGATCGCTGTCGGTATTCAGCACCGCCAGGAAATGCGGCGCCAGTTTGCCGTCGGCATCTTCGACGGCGAAATATTTCTGGTGATCGCGCATCACCGTGACCAGCACTTCTTCCGGCAGCGCCAGGAACTTGTGGATCGAAACTGCCCAGAATTGCCGACTGGAAACTCCGTGAGGTTCACGACCGTGTCGAGCAGAGCCTTGTCTTCGCGCCAGCGTGCTCCGGAATCGTGCGCGTCGCAGCATCGAGAGCCTTGCGAATCTGCTGTTCGCGTTCTGCGCGGCCCAGCACCTTCGCCGCCCGTAGAGCGTCCACATAGCCTGCTCCCGCGCGCGGATATGGTCACGTCGCCGGCCGACAGAATCCGATGCCCGCGCGAAGTCTTCCCTGCCCGAATGCCGAAAACTCCAGGGAATGATTTCCCCATCCAGCATCGCCACCAACCAGCGCACCGGACGCACGAAGCGCTCGTTCGGCTTCTGCCAGTACATGTTCTTGGGCCAGTAGATGGTGGAGAGTCTCTTTGGGCAGTCCCTCGGCAAGAATCTCGGCAGCGCTGCGGCCTTTCTTGGTGACCTTCGCCGCCAGATATTCGCCCTTGGGAGTCGCGACCTTTTCCAGTTGTGCGACATCCACCCCCGCCTTCTTGGCGAAGGCATGCGCCGCGGGCGTAGGCTGACCATCTTTATAAGCGACGCTGACCGAAGGCCCAGTGATCTGCTCGATCACGTCGGCCTGGGATGCAGCGATACCCGATGCCATGACCGCCAGCCGCCGAGGAGTATCGAAATGGGTTACTTCCCCAACCGACAGTCGTTCTCGGCTCAGCAGGGCTGCGACGCGTTCGCGCAATTCCTCAGAAGCCGCGTCGATCATTCGCGCTGGAATCTCTTCGCAACCAATCTCTAGTAAGAAGTCTGGCATGCCTTCAATTCAATCAGTGTTTCAAATGGTCCTGTCCTTTCGAATGTGACGGAAATCACAATCCGCCTGTGCAAATCCAGAACGGAAACTTCGGTCGGTTTAGCCCACAGGTGATAACGCCTCTTTTCTCGCCTTCGCGTTCTTTTGGCCCACAGGTTCAGGCTCGTCGGACTTTTCCGACTCAGGCCCGTGCAGACATCGGCTTTCTGCTGATCCACCCAAGCCTTGGCAATCCCACCGCCAGCGCCCGCACGCGCGCGATCACGCCGACGCGTTCAGTCACGGAAATCGCTCCGCGCGCATCCAGAATGTTGAACAGGTGCGAGCACTTCAGGCAAAGGTCGTAGGCAGCCAAAATGGGGCACGCAGGACCCGCGCCATGGCTGTCCTCCGTCCCATCGCAACAGACGCGCTTCGACCCCCTCGGCCTTCAGCGAGTCAGATTGCGCAATCTCCTCCAACAGCCTCTTGCACTCCGCCTCATAGAGCCGAAAATGCTCCCAAGCTCTTTTCGACGTCCGCAGCTCGAAGTTGTAGACGGAAAACTGCAACTCATCTGCCAGGCGCACGTCACCATACTTCACCACCGCGCCCGTGTCCGGGATCGCGCGCCCACACGATGTCGTAGATCGAATCCACATCCTGCAGAAACGCGGCGATGCGCTCCAGCCCATACGTCAACTCGGCCGAAATCGGAAACAGGTCCACGCCGCCGCACTGCTGGAAGTAAGTGAACTGCGTGATCTCCAGGCCGTCGAGCATGACCTGCCAGCCCACGCCCCACGCACTCAGCGTCGGAGCTTCCCAGTTATCTTCTTCAAACTTGATGTCGTGCTGGCGCAGATCAATCCCGATCGCAGCCAGCGACTCCAGATACAACTCCTGCACATTTTCCGGCGGAGGCTTCAGGATCACCTGCAGCTGCATGTGCTTGAACAGCCGGTTAGGATTCTCGCCGTAGCGTCCGTCCGCCGGACGCCGCGAGGGCTGCACATACGCAACCTTATAAGGCTTCGGCCCCAGCACGCGCAGAAAGGTTTCCGGCGCCATGGTGCCCGCGCCCACTTCCACGTCGTAGGGCTGCTGCAGCACGCATCCCCGCTCGGCCCAGAATGTCTGCAGCCGCAGGATCAGTTCCTGAAACGTCAGCGATTTGGAAGAGGATGAATTCATGAAAGCTACAGCTCCTGGCTCTTAGCTTTTGGCTGACTTGAGCCTCAGACCCACAGAATACGAGTGGTGACACGAAGCTCCTACAGCGCAGCCGGAGCCCACCAGGTTAATCCACGATTGTAATGGAACCGGGCGGCAGCCGTCAGCTATTGGACGGTTAGCATCGGTATAGACAACGGTGGAGGTTTCACTTGTGTGGCTTTCGCCCATGAAAAGTCTGAATAAAATCCACCCTTCTCCAGCATCCCCGCCGTGACCAGCTTCTTCTCGAGCTGCCGCTGCAAGATTTGCATCAGGAACTTCCGCAGGTCGGCCGCCTGCGCCTTCGGCCAGGGCATCCCTGCAAAGCTTTCCACCGGAGCACGGAACATTTGCGCGGCCAGTGCGCGCGATTCGGCGGATATCTCCGACGATGCCAGGCGCTTGTCGTCGGGACACATCAGGCCATCAGCCAACGCGTGAAAATAGGCTCGGCTGCCGTTGAGACTGCGGCCGCAGACCATGCACTCGGTCAATTCCGGCAGAAAGCCGACCAGTCGCGTCAGCCAGAATTCGAAATAGGTAATGGGCATCCACACATCGCGGGCCGGTTAAGACGTGTAACACGGACAGCGTGAGGCGAAAGATGGCATCGTTAGCCTCGCGGTCGGGCAGCAGTTCGTCGAGCAGTTCGGCGATATGGCCCAGGGCGACGGCCCGCGCGATAACTGACCTCCGAGGCCATGGGAGACTCCAGCACCTCGCAGGAATCGAGCCGCGCCAACTCCTGCCGCTCGCGGACGTCGTAAAATGCGCGCACGTAAGTCAGCGGCTCGAGCGCTCCGCCGAAGCGGCGCTTGGACTTCTTGGCCGATCGCGCTACGCCGCGAACCTTGCCCTCCACGCGGGTGAACAGCGTGACCAGCAGATCGGCCTCGCGCAAGGGATAGCTGCGCAGCACGATCGCTTCCGACTCTCTCAGGGCCATGGGAGTTCGACGGTGAAGGCTTGATTCTAGTGGAAGGCGCTTTTAGCCGTCAGCTGTCAGGTTGCGGTATTCGACCTGCCCGAACTTCTCCTTCTCGCGACGAGCGCGAGACATGGGGCTTCTGACAGAGGCGGGGCAACCGCTGGCCCTCCGTCTTCTCATCTTTCGATATACTTCCAAGATCTGTGAAAAGATTTCCGCGGTTCTTCTTCTGATCTTCACTTTCGCTTCAGCTCGGCTCCTGCCGACGAGACCTCCTTCCGCCGCGTGCGGTATGCCCAACCTGAAAGGCAAGCACATTAAAGCGGTGCTCACCTTCAGCGACAACGACAAAGCGGTCGAAGTTCGCCCCGCCAAGGGCGACTTGCGTGACCGATTCCTTATAGCCCAGATCGACAAGGCCTCCTACGAGTACTCACAGCGCAGGTCACTGTACGAAGCGAAGACTCACTGGCTCAAATTGACTATCACAAGCAGGACACCCACAAGGTGCTCGTCCTGGTGATGGACAAGCACGATTACCTGCAAATTCTGGACGCGCTGAAGACCCACACTGGAATCGACGCGGAGGTTCTGGGCAACGCCAACAAAGTTCAGGGTGGCGACCGTCGCCAGCGATAAATTGAACTGGCGATGGCTAGGCTTAAGATCGTCAGACAGGACGGCTCAGAAAAGAAGGCGCGCACCCATGTAAAAGGACGCGCGCCTATGTCTCATCGCCAGCCAAACGGCTAAAGGCCAAGAGCACTAAAACGACCGTCCTATCGTCCGAAGTACTTGGCATTGCGCTCGGTGAAGGCGTTCCACTTCTCCGGCAGGTCGTCGAGAGCGAAAATCGCCGAAACCGGGCATACCGGAACACAGGCGCCGCAGTCGATGCATTCCACCGGATCGATATACAGCAATTCTTCGGTCGCGTACGCGGGCTCGTCTTTCTTGGGATGAATGCAGTCCACCGGACACGCGTCCACGCATGCGGTGTCTTTGGTGCCAATGCACGGCTCAGCAATCACGTAGGCCATAAAGGTGTCAGTCTCCTGAGAGTCTCTGCGTTTATTTTACTACCGCGGCAGTTTTGTGACCGGACATTCTAGCAAGAAATGAGGCGGATGGTACAGGGCTGGTCCTCAGCGTCCGAGGGCTGCCACTGCCTCTCCGAGGCGGCTCGGTAGACGATCGACGCGGCTCATGACTAAAGTAATTTGGCGCACCTTAGAGGTGCATGAGTTAATAAGCGCGGACGCGTTGTGCCGTCGACGTCGAGGGCGCCGCCATGAACAAACTTAAGGTCCTAGTTTCCCTGATCACAGAAGATAACGATTACCAACTGGAACAGGCCGCTTCGGCCCAAGCAGCCGCGGTCAAGCTTGGGGCCAGCGTGCAGGTCATCTATTCCGGCAATGACGCAGTCCAGCAGACCCAGCAGATTCTGAGCTTTATTCAGGATCCCTCGAAACGGCCGGATGCCATCCTGGCCGAACCTGTGGGCACCGGCATGGCCCAGATCGCCAGGGCCGCGGTGGGCGCCGGCATTGCCTGGGGCATCATTAACTCCGACGTCGACTACATTTTGCAGCTACGGCAACACGCCCTGGTCCCGGTTTTCTGCTGTCCTGTCGGACCACGAAGCAATTGGCAAGATTCAAGGCCAGCAGATGGCCGCTTTCTTGGGCGAACAGGGATGCGTTCTTTATATTGAAGGCCCCCGGTCCGCGACGTGGCCAAAGGTCCGACCAAGGGAATGCTTCGACCAAACCAGCCCGCGTCGACATCAAGACTCTGAAGGGGGACTGGACACAGAACAGCGGCTACCACGCCGTCAAATCGTGGCTGTCGCTGAGTACGTCCCGGCAGCTGAACGTCAGCATGATCGCTTGCCAAAATGATGACATGGCGATCGGAGCGCGCCGCGCCTTCGAGGAATTAGCAGATTTGCGCGATCGCGATGCCTGGCTGCGGCTACCCATCACCGGATGTGACGGCGTTCCGCGCTCCGGCCAGGAGTGGGTTCGTCAGGGCCGGCTTGCCGCCACGGTCATCTCCCCACCGCTCGTAGGAGACGCCTTGCAGTTGCTGGCTTCGGCGTCTGAGTGCGGGGTCTCAGCCGCCGGATCGCACGCTCGTGGCTCCGCGTCTTTCCCCCCTCTGAAGGAACTGGAAAAAGCACGTGGACAGGCAGCACCGGCATCCTAGGGATCGAACCTTCAATCGAGTAGTCCGCCTTACGCCCACAGAAAAACGGCTGGCAGTGAGGTGCTGCCAGCCGTGCGTGTTTTCTACCTGACTGGGGCGTTAGCGGTGGCCGCCGCCGTGGAAGTTCCCGCCGCCGCGGTACCCGCCGCCGGCATAGCCATGAATGGAACCTCCGTGGCCGTAATTACCGGCGTACGCTCGCCCGTAGTTGCCCCGGACGTACCCATGTCCATAGCCTCGCCCGTAATAGCCGCGGTTCCAATAGCCCGGGTGGCCCCAGTATCCGCCTCGACCCCAGTATCCAACATGTCCCCAGCGATACCATGGGCCAGCGCCGATAAAAACGCCGCCCGCGAACCACTGTGGGCCGTAGTACCCATACGGCGCACAGGCATACGGGTAGTAGGAATAGTATCCATACGGACAAACTGGAGGCCCTCCCGCAGAATCATAGTCGGCATAACGTGGGCTGACGTTCACACCAACTCCCACAGCGACCTGCGCTTGCGAATAAGCGAGCGGTACCGCCAGCACTGCCAGCAACGCCAAATATTTTAGATAACGCATCTTCAGATCCCCCTTGCTTCGGGTCCTCACAACCATCGGATCCCGAAATCTTCTAGAGTCTGTGGTCTCATTTGCGGGCCACTTGTCTCTACCTATTTGAACGCTAGAGGGGGAGGAAAGTTGCTAAAACTGGCGTGGCTCATTTCAGCCATCATGGCTGAAATCAACCACTTAGAAGCACCAAGGCAACCCCTGCATTAGGAGTCAGTTGGTTTTCTTGAGGAATAGATATTCTTCCGAAAAAAGCCCCTAGGATCATCCGAGCAAACAAATCTGGAGGCTTTCGAGACCGCGTCGAGTCTCTTGAAGCAGCTTTGAATCGCGAAATCTAGGCGCCGACCAGCTCCCTTTTCTCGCTTGGTTCGTACTCCACGATGTATCCGGCTACCGCGCTGGCCGCGACGGTTAGAGGCGATGCTAGATACATCTGCCCCGGACCGCTGCGGCCGGGAAAGTTGCGGTTCTGGGCGCTGATAACCACCTGATCAGGACGAGTAGAGACACCGGGCCCGGCATTGATGCACGCACCGCAACTGGGCTCGATCACCTGTGCGCCCGACTTCTGGAACACGTCCAGATACCCCTTGCGCACGCAATAATCGCGCGTCTCCTGCGATCCGAACTGGATGTAGAACCTTACCGAATCCGCCACGCGCTTGCCCTGCTTAAGCGCATCGGCGAGTACGGCAGCGTACATATCCATGTCTTCATTCTTGCCGGCAGTGCAGGTGCCACCGTAAGCAATCTCAACCGGCACAGGCGTATTCAATTCCCGAACGTACTTACCATTTCCCGGGTCGCCCGGAGTTGCCACCATCGGCGTGATCTCCGCCGCATCAAGTTCGATCACATTGCGCATATTGAGCGCCCGGATCGCTGTACAGGCCCTCGATCATGGCCTCGGCCTTCTTGCGGTCCACGCCGCGACGCTCCACCAGAAAATCAACGGCTTTCTTGTCGGGCGCAACAATGCCGGTGAATCCACCGATCTCCGCGGCCATGTTCGTCATGGTGGCGCGTTCGTCGACGCTCAACTCTTCGATGGCCTCGCCCGCGTACTCCATGACTTTGGCCAGCGCCTTGCCGCTGCGAACGTAGTCGAGACTCAGAATCTTCAGGATGAAATCTTTCGCGGTTACGTTCGGATGCTTCTTGCCGCGAATCACGATCCTCACCGACTCCGGCACCTTCACGCGCACGTCTTTCGTGATCCAGCTAATTGAAGACGTCCGTCGTGCCGATGCCGAATGCCACGCAGCCAATCGCGCCCACGTGCGGCGTGTGCGAGTCCGAGCCAATATTCAACTGCCCGGGCAAGCGCGTAGCTCTCCAGCACGATCGAATGGCAGATGCCCTCCGAACCCTTGCGGTCGGTCAGTTCGCCATGCAGGCGAATTCCCTGCTTGGCGGCGAAGTCCTGCTGCTTGAGCTTGAGTTGCGTCGCCAGATCGAGCAGGCCCAACTTCTTCTTTTCTTCGGAAATCACTTCGTCGAGAAACGTAAGGTGATCGCGGAAGAACAAGATGCTCGAGGGATCGTTGACCTTCGCATCCTTGCCGACATAGCGCTCGAAGAAAATCGCCGCCATGGGCGTGACGTATTCGTGGCTGAAACGCAGATCGGCGCGCGCGAAACCCGTGTCGCCCGGCTTAACCGACGAGACGCCAACTTCACCCTTCTCGTTCATCATGTGCCGCGCGAAGATCTTCTCCGCCAAAGTCATTGGCGAGGTGCGATACACGCGAGTCTGGCCATGCATCTTGAGCTCAGGGGTATTTTGAATCGGCGGCAGAAAACACCTTTCCTTGCATGCGCGCCACATTGAACGGAAACAGTCCGCCATACTCGATCACCTGCCGCGTGATCTCATCCTCGCCGGCAGTAAACTCACTCAGCGCAATCTCTTCACCACGTCGAATGCGGTCAATCAGAGAGAAGTTCGTCGAGGTCAGCAGCCCAGGTTCTGGCAATTCTGCTTGTAGATGCGTTCGATGTTCTCCGCGATCACCACGCGGATGCCAGCACACATCTCGGCATAAGGAGACTGCTCGCGGCTCGATCCTTTGCCGCGCCGCTTCCCGCTCACTGCGCAAACGAATCCACCGCGCTTCACGTCACCGCGCCCGATCGGCGTCACGCTGCCGCACTTCAAGCCAAGGTAGGGAATCTCGCCCAGCGTCTCGTCAAAATAAAAGCAGTAGTGCGCCGGAGTAATCTCGTCGGTCGAAATGTCGTCGCGCAGTTTGGGATTATTGGCCGGATTCTTCGTGTCCCAAGGCAGGTCTTCGCCCGCGAGTTGCCGCTTGATGAGTTCCGGATCTTCGGTGAGAAAAAGAATGCGTCCCTGCAGGCGTACCTTGTCCGGCCGTTTTCGATCTTGCGTTCCAATAGTGAATTAATCACGGTGAACCTGGAATGTCTTGAATTGGAACCATCCCGAGCGGAGCGGGACGGCTTTCCACTAACTTAGTGTAACAAGGTAAGAGGACTGGATCACACATCTCTTCAGAGGACGACACCTCAGAAGACTCTACTGATGGGCATGCGCAGCCTTGTCCAACTTCTCCCCTGCAGGAATCGCGATCGCGAGCCGGTTTTCCTTCGGAGCTAGCGGACACGTGGCATAAGGCGTCACCGCACACGGAGGATTGTAAGCGCGGTTGAAGTCAAGGACGACGTGTCCATCGACGATTGGCCCAGTCTCCAGAAAACGGCCTCCCGGATACGTATCACTCTTCAATGTCAGATCGTTGAACACGAAGAATAGGCCAGTCTTGCTATCGCCGCCATTTGCGGTCAATCGCTAATTCCTGGCCATTTACCTTGAACACAGCGGTTCCCGGCGCTGGATCCGAGGTAACGTCTCCCAGCGCGTTGGGAACTTCGACCATCTTCTTGCCGTCGGATGGAAGCCACGTAGCCATTACGCGGTAATTCATGTCGAGCGGGAAAAACATCATTCCTTTGAAACTCCGCGCCGCGTGATTGTCCGTATCGCGCACGCGAACTCCCGACATGCTCGCCGCGCACAATAATGTGAAAGCGCAGCGTTCCCATCTCGACGCGCGTGACGTTGTTAGAGGAGTCTGGTTCAAGCTTGGTTTCGATCACCGACTTCCCACCAATGGTGGCGTGGGATTCCGGCTGCAGCTTCAGCGTTACTTCTTTTCCGTTGAGGACAAACTCACCCGCATGCGCCGGTCCCTTCGGAAACACGATCGCGTTGCTTGGGTCGCCGCCGAACGAGTTCGCACCGGGCTTGAGCCAGAACAGTCCGACAAGCGACAGCCAACTCTCTTTCAAGTCCGCGGTCTGCTCCGCCTTCCATTTCTCGAAGGATTGCACGTACGCAGCGTTGGGCTTCTCAACCGAGGCTGCTGGTCCGCAGAACGTGACGGTCGGTGCGACCAGAAGCAGTGTCACCGCACCTAAAAGCTTAGGGTGAGCATTCATAGCGTTCCATTTCGCTCGTGCCACGCCTGCATGGCTCGAGCAACGCAATAGTCGATTATCGCCGATACTCGCCGGGATCCGGCAGCGGGTCGAGGCCTCTTCCCGCAAAGATTTCCTTAAACTCGTGCAGCAACGCATCATGCACCAGCCCATTCGATGCCAGCGTCTCGCGGCTGTCGAGCTCAAATGCAGAGCCATCGAACCGGCTAACCTTTCCGCCGGCCTCTTCCACAATGAGCGCGCCTGCGGCTGTATCCCACGGATTGAGATTGAATTCCCAGAATCCGTCGAAGCGCCCGCTGGCCACATTGCACAGATCAAGCGCCGCCGATCCTGCACGCCGTACGCCGTGAGTACGCAGGGTGATCTGGTGGTAGAAGTGGATATTTGGATTTTTGTGCCGTTTGTGGCTGGGAAATCCGGTGGCCACCAAGCATTCCTTCAACTGCGCCGCCTTCGACACTTGAATCGCCGTGCCGTTCAGGTGCGCGCCTTTTCCTGCCTCGGCTGTAAACAACTCGTCGCGCGTGGGATCGTACACGACCCCTGCAATGCGCCGTGACTGATCGTCTCCCCGATGCTCCAGCGCCATCGACACGCAGAACACGGGATATCCATGCGCAAAGTTGGTCGTACCATCGAGCGGATCGACATACCATCGATAGTCACCACCCTGATCGCTGAGCCCCTGCTCCTCCCCCAACACATCATGCGATGGAAATTGTTGGCGAATGCGCTCCCGAATCAGCACCTCAGACGCACGATCCGCGGCTGTCACCAGATCGGCGTCACCCTTGTATTCGATCTTCAACCCGCGGTGAAAATAAGGCAGCAGAAGCGCGCCCGCTTCGCGTGCAATGGCAGACATTACAGGCAGGAAAGAATCGGTATGAGTAGATTTAGACATGATCAAGGTGTCGACCCATAGTTAGTAATCGAACCTGAAGCTTAGATCTGTATTACCGCGTCCTCAACCGTATCGTCGCTCACGGATGAGGCGTTCCCAGCCGCTGCGCTTCGGCTTGTTCTCGACGCGCATTGTCAGTCTGTCCCAAATCACCATACACATTGGCCAGGAACGCATGAGCGTTGGGCGACAGAGGCTGTAATTTAGCCGCTTTCAGCAAATACGGCAGCGCCGCAGGGGACTTGTCTTGCATTCCCAGGAGTCTTCCCAGGAATAGATTAGCTTTAAAGTGGTTCGGATTGATCTTCAAGGTCTCGCGGTAAGACTTTTCCGCATCGGGCATCCGTCCAAGATTGTCATACGCAAAACCGAGGAAAAAATGGAGGTCCTCCGATTCCGGAGCGTGCGCCACAGCGGCCTCAAGTTGCGTGGCTGAGCCGGCCCAATCCCCGGTAGCACCGAGCGCCGCACCCAGCTCAAAATGGGCCGTCCCCGATTGCGGATTCAACTCCACAGCCTTCTGCAGCCACGAAATCGCTTCAGAATATCTCTCCAGGCCATTGAGCGCTTTTCCCATCTGCTGGTTTGCGAGGGCCAGACTTGGCTCTACTTTCAACACCCGCTCGAGTTGTGGAACAGCAACCTGATATTGTCCATCGTCCACCTCGAGAAGCGCGTGGTGGAGCAAATTCGCGACTTCGATTCTGTCCTTGGGATCCACTCCTCTTTGCTTTCCTGAATCACCCGTCGCACTTGAGGCAGAGGTTACATAGCCGAGCGCTTGCAATTTCTCTGCGACCTGAGGCGTAAGATGCGCCGCCTTGATGCTGTCCAAACGGCTGGTCTTCTTGCGGAACTCATCTAATTGAGCCTGCACAGTATCGGCTACACCGCCGTGCGAGTCCGCTAGATTATGGAGAGCCTTTGGGTCCGCGAACTGATCGTAGAGTTCCCGATGTGGCGCGTCGACGTACAGATATTTCTGGGTGCGCAACGAGCGCAGCCAACTCCAGCCAAATGCGCTGGTTGGATAATTCGTCTCTGCATAGATTTCATCGTTGACACCGCCTTCTCCGCTCGCACTGTCCCTTCTTCATGAGGGTAAGCAGTGACTTTCCTTGCATCTTTCCCGGCACTTCCTCGCCCGTCGCTTGCAACAAAGTCGGAGCTATGTCCACCAACCCAACCGGCGTGTTGACTTGCGATCTATTACTGCGACCCATCGGCATCCTGATCATCAGGGGCACGTGGATGGTTTCGTCGTACAGGAAGAATCCGTGACCTTCTTCCCCATGCTCGCCGAGAGCTTCGCCATGGTCTGCGACGATGGCGATCACCGGTGAGTCGTATAGACCCAAAGTCTTCAATCCCGCGAATAGCTTGCCCAACGCCGAATCCATGTATGCGATTTCACCGTCGTATGGCGCACTCGCATATTTGGACTTGAACGGCTCCGGGGGATCATAAGGATCATGCGGATCGTAAAAATGAACCCATAGGAAAAACGGACCGCGCGGCTGCTTCTTCAGCCATGTCAGAGCATGACTGACAACTGTGGCCGCCCGTCTTTCCTCGCTGGCGTACCGATCTTCCCCTTCCCGCCTGCGATGAAACGATGCATCGTAGGTGCTAAATCCCCGTTCGAATCCGGGTGCACCCGCGGCGTGCGGATCAAGCACCTGCGATCCGACAACCGCAGCGGTGGCATATCCATGAGAGCGGAGCAGGTCTGGCAGATAAGGCAGGTCCTTGGCCAGAGGAGTGCCTAAATCACCCAAGTGGTTGAACTGGGGATAAGTGCCGGTAAGGATCGTCGCATGCGAGGGAGTGGTCAAAGGCACGTGCGCATAGGCTCTGGAAAAAACTGTCGCCTGGCGCGCAAATTCATCTAGGTTTGGTGTGAGTCCGAGATGAGAACCCAGAAAGCCCATGCGGTCTGCCCGGGTGGTATCCAGGGTTATGAGAATTACATTCGCAGGCTTTGCCGTCTCCGCTTGGATCACGGGCGCCCAGCAACCAGTCGTCGCCCACAGAATCCACAAGAATCGTCGCGAAAACGTCATGAAGTGTTGAGTTTAGCACGCGAGAAAACGAGTTCGGCTTGAGGCGCCCACCGGAATCTGCCGCGCGAAGAGACCTTAACCTAGATCGCTTCAACTGGGAGCGTCTACTTCCGCTTTCCGCTCTCTTCCGCGATGTACATGATCTCGTGCTTGAAGATGAACAGATTGGGCGCGCCCTCACGCGTCAGTCGCACCATGTTCTTATCGTAGTACTCGATCCATCCCTGGACAATTTGGCCGTCCATCAGTTTGACTGAGACTGGATTCTGCTTCTCGCCAAGAGCCTTCAGAAAACCTGCCTCTTCGAAGGTATCTTCCGGAGGAGGCGTCCGGCCGCGTTTGGCGGCATTGGGATTCCCTTGTGGAGCGCGAAAAGACATGTAAACATTGTACACAAAGCGCGAACGCAACGATCCCTCACGCTCGGGATTCGACCTTACGTTCAGCGTACAATTCTCTGGAATCTTGCTCTCCCGGCAGGAGGAGCACCGTGAAGAAAACTGGATTGTTACTCTCTATCGTACTCGGACTTTTTATCGGCACGGCGATCCCGCAAACCCGAAATCACTTTCCTACGCCGCCAGAATCGATGGATTCCAAGGCCCCGGACAAGGCAGATTCGACCACGGCGGCGCGACGTGTGGATCTCGAAAAATTGCAGAAGGAAGCAGATGACCTCGCGCGCACCGCGCAAACCATTCCTGCCGATGTAGCCAGCGTCCGCAAAGGCATGCTGCCTAAGGACGTCATTGAAAAACTTAAACAGATCGAGAAACTTTCCAAACGCCTGCGAGGCGAACTAGCTCCCTGAGATCTCGCCGAACAACATCATTGCTTGTCCGAATTCTCTAAGCGATCGGCTTGGGCTTGCTCCTGGCGTGCGTTCTGCAGTTGGCCCAGTTCGATATAAACATTCGCGAGGAATTTGTGCGCATCCGGCGATTGCGGCTGCAAAGTAACAGCTTTCTGGAGAAATGGCAGCGCGGCAGAAGGATTGTTCTGCATGCCCAGTAACCGGCCGAGGAACAGATTCGCCCGGTAGTGATCAGGATTGATGCGCAGAGCGCTCCGGAAGCTCTTTTCCGCGTCCGAGGCCCGGCCCAACTTGTCATAGGCCATCGCAAGATAAAAATGCAGGTCGTCGGAATCCGGAGCCTTCGATACCGCGCTCTCGAGTTGCACGGTCGATCCCGTCCAGTCCCCGGTTTCGCCCAGAGCCACACCGAGTTCGAAATGCGCCCTGCCCGATTGCGGATTTAATTCCACCGCTTTCTGAAGCCACGGCAAGGCTTGCGCATACTTCTCCAGACCATTCAACGCACGGCCCAGATCTAGATTTGCCAGTGCCAGGTCGGGCTGTTCCTTGAGGACTTCCTCTAGCTGTGGGACGGCGTCTGAAAATCGCTCTTCGTCCACCGCAAGCAACGCTCGGTGCAGCAGGTTTGCAGTCTTGATTTTGTCTTTGGGATCCGGCCCCCTCTTTTTCTTTTCGTCGTCTGAGGAACTCGACCCCGAAGTGATGTAGCCCAATGCATGCAGCTTCTCGGCCTGCTCAGGCGAAATCCCTGTTTGTGCGGAAACAGATCCCTCGCTGGTCTTGCGGCGGAATTCATCGAGCTGCGCTTGCAGCGATCCGCTAGCGCCGGAGAGGCCTCGGCGAGATTATGAAGCGCCTTGGGATCGGCTGACTCATCGTAAATTTCGCGGCGCGGAGCGTCGATATACAAATATTTACCCGCTCGCAAGGACCGCAGCCAACTCCATCCAAACGCACGCTGCGGATAGTCCGTCTCGGCATAAGCGGACCGCTCGACGTCCTTCTTCTCGCCGCTTAGGGAAGGAATCAAGCACGCCCCCTGCATTTGACTTGGCACCTCGACACCAGCCGCGCGCAGAAGCGTCGGCGCCACGTCCACAAGCCCGACACGCGCACTGATCCGCGCATTGGCCGTGCTGCCGACCGGCAACTTAATCAGAAGGGGGACGTGAACCGTCTCATCGTACAAAAGGAAGCCGTGGCTTTTTCCCCATGTTCTCCGAACGCTTCCCCATGGTCTGCCACAATCGCGATCACGGAGGAATCGTAAAGACCAGCGGCCTTCAATCCCGCAAAGAAGGTTCCCAGCGCCGAGTCGACATACGCGATTTCTCCGTTATATCGCGCCGCCGCGTACTTTGACTTGAACGGCTCGGGCGGATCATATGGATCGTGCGGGTCGTAAAGATGCACCCACAGGAAGACCGGCTTCCGCCGTCCCGTCTTCAACCAGTTCAGCGCGTGATCCACGACGGTAGCGGCGCGCCTCTCTTCACTGGCGTAGCGATCCTCTCCCTCACGGCGACTGTGAAAACTTGCATCGTAGGTATCGAAGCCCCGATCGAAACCCGGGGCGGCTGCACTTTTTGGATCGAGCACCTGCGATCCCACAAACGCAGCCGTTTCATACCCGTGCTGGTGCAACACGGCCGGAAGATAGGGTAGATCGCTTGCCAAGGCGGCGCCCAAATCGCCGAGGTGATTGAACTGTGGATACGTCCCCGTCAGAATCGTGGCGTGCGAGGGCGTGGTCAACGGAACATGCGCGTAAGCCCGGGAGAAGACGAATGCCTGACGAGCCAGAGCATCCAGGTTCGGAGTCAATCCCAGCGGAGAGCCCAGAAATCCCATGCGGTCGGCGCGGGTCGTGTCCAAGGTGATGAGGATGACATTGGTAGGCGCCGCAGACTTCGATGCGGCAAAACTTGCGCACAGGGCCAGGAACAAAAATGCATACAGCAGTCGATTGCCAATCCCCATAGAACGTCTCAGTTTAGCACCGGCTCAGCGTCGCCCCGATCTATGCCGAGGACCAATGCGCATGAGAGTTTTCTGCCATTCAAGAAAAAACCCACCGGCCCGCAAGCGCCGGTGGGAGGTTGGATAAC
Organism: uncultured Acidobacteriaceae bacterium; assembly: GCA_963709385.1. Classification (GTDB taxonomy): domain Bacteria; phylum Acidobacteriota; class Terriglobia; order Terriglobales; family Acidobacteriaceae; genus Sulfotelmatobacter. The sequence continues at coordinate 7,965 of CAVPWD010000006.1, read as the reverse complement.
GCCGCTTCGATGGTTAGAACGTCAACTTTAGCCCAAACTCCACCTGCCGCGAAGCTCCGACGGCGAAGACGCCTGAGCCCGTACCCGTACGCACGGAGTTCAGATCGCCAGATGGCAGGGTGTGTGAATTCAAGGTGCCGGTGACGCTACCACCTGCGCCTTCACCCGCCGTAAGACCTCCCGTCAACAGGCCGAAGTTCGCAAAGTTGAACACGTTGAAGGCACTGATCGACGGCTCGATCGTAAAGCGCTCCTTGAACTTGATCGGCCAACTGAGCACCATGCTGACTTCTTTGTACATGCTGTTGCCAGCCTGGTCTCCAGGCGGCAGAGCAAGCACCTGTTTCACGCCACCCAACGCCTGCAAATCTCCGAGGGTCATGATGCCAGCATCGATGAGTGCCTGACCCGCTGGCGTCGGTTGCCCAGCCTGGTTCGTATTCCAATTGCTGACCGCTTGCGTTAGGTTCGACGCGTTCACCGAGCGTTGGAACTGTCCTGGCTGTCCGGCGACTCCACCGTGTGCGGGGAAATTGTCTCCCACGGTTCCGTCTCCCGTAAGGTCGCTCCGGAAGATTTCACCCGTTCCCTGCGGCCCGCCAGGAGATACCACTGTCATCGTCGTCGGCGGTGCGGATGCAAAGTTGCCGATCACGCTGAACTGTGGGCCACGATGTGCCACGTTGAAAGTAACGCCGAACTTGAATTGATTCGTGCGGTCCAGCGCGGTAGGGCCAAAGAACCCGGTCGGATCCCTGAAATCGAGAGCGAGAGGGCTGAAGTTCTGATCATTCCCGCCAGTTCCTTGGAACCTCGAATAGGTATAGGAGATGGTCAAGTCCATCGAGTTCACACCATGAAATGGATCTCGAAGTTGCTGCTTGTACGAGCTTTGCAGTCCGTTGTACACGGAACGGCCGATTGGCATGTTGAATTCGCCAACTCCGAGGTCCTTGTTAACACCCGGAAAGGCGGCAAAGGTATCTGGCGTAAAAACGTGATTTCCCTTGTCGTCTGTAATCACCGAAGCCGGGCTTCCGGTGAAACCATTGAAACTGGATAGCGCGAAGCCCGAGTCCAGTCCGTTCGCAGCGAAGTCATCGATACTTGCAGCGCCATTTTTTGCGGCGATGTATGTAGCCACAGCGGATTGAGCCGCCGCAGGAGTACTTACGGGGATACCAGTGGTCAAAGTAATCGCATTGAATGCTGCAGCGTTATTTAGGTATCGAGAGTCGCCGACGTGGTTGACGTCGACACCCTCCATGAAGTGGAGGCTCACGTTGCGAACGTAGTCCACAGTGAGTACGCCCTTTGCGATTTGGCGCTGGAGACCGATGTTCATCTGGTACGAGCGCGCCGTTCGGAAGTTGGGATCGAATCTGGCCGACCACCCGGATGGTGAGCAGCGAGGTCGTTACCGCCGAAGTTCGCGTTGGATTGCGGACCCAATGCCTTCACCGCTGCCTGGTATTCAGCCTGCAGATCGGCGACGAGCGGGCCGGCCACCGAGAGAGGTTGTTGGCAAACGCCCGTGGCCAAGTCAACATTGTCCACGGACTTGACGGTGTTGTTGGGAAGAGCAAAAGACACGCTACCTGGTCCGTTAGGAGCAGTGCAGTTCAACTGACCGAGGCCGAAAAACAGCCCCTGCGCCAACTTGTTCGGACGGTCAAACAGAGTGTTGTTAAAGATGTAGTTCTCATAATACAGACCGGCACCGCCGCGAATGACAGTCTTGCCATTTTTCGAAGGATCCCACGCGAATCCAACCTGAGGCCCGTAGTTATTGTTCGGATTCCTGACTCGATCACCCAGCCCCGCCCCCCACATATCGAGCAGATTGCCAGTGCAGCCGGGGAACCCTGCCGCAAGAAGTGCTGGGTCTACCGCAGAGCAGGGTGTCGGTGCCAAGTCGCTGTCACTCCGACCTGTATCGCGGTTGTAACGTAGCCCATAAGACAGAGTAAAATTCGGTTTGAGTTTCCACGAATCGCCCACATACCACTGAAAACGAGTGTCAGCTTGACCCCCGCCCGGATATCCAAACGCCGGCTTCTCCGTGAAGAAGCCCTGACCGTTCCCGATAAGCGCGAGGTAAAGGAGATTGTCCTGCAGAGGGACATTCGGATTTGAATTCGACAGAGTGTAGTCCAGGGGTGCCAGACCGAAGAAGCTCGCAAATCCTCCGCCTTAATCCGGTTCGACGCCCACACCGAAGCGGAAAATATGTGCATCGCCACACCTTGCTTCCGTCGTACTTGATCTGCTTGTTCGTCTGGAAGGGTCCCTGAGGAGCGAGAAGATTGGGGCCGAAGAAAAAGTTGATGTCTCGCGTATGCAGCGCTCCGATTTCACCACTGGGAACGGGATTGTAAATGAGGTGCCTTGTGTGGCACCCACGATCTGGTTGTGGAACTTGAGATAACCGAAGCGGAAGCTATGGGACCAGCTTCCCTTGCCGCCAATCCAGGCCTAGCAGCCTCGGAGGGAGCGTTGTCGCGGTTGCTCGAATACACCGAATAGTCGCTATAGTAAGTAGCTCTCCGAAATATTCCAGTTAAGTGTGAAACGATAAAGACGTGGATGTTCTTTCTCGCGTGCCAATCCAACTTTCCCGTGAGTTCAGTGTCGAAGAACGGCGAATTGAAACCACCGTTCAGACCGTCAAAGGGTGGGGCAACGCTGACCGGTTCGATACCATCCTGCTTCTGCGCTCGGCGTCGATAAAGAAGAAGAGCTTGTCTTTCCAGATCGGCCCGCCGACGCGCCACCGAAGTTATTTCGCTGGTAGTACGAGCCGACGCCCCCGGGAAATTTGCCTGAGTGCATTTCGGTCGCGGAAGTTGTAAAAAGCCTTCCATGGAGAGCATTCGTTCCAGACCGGGTAGCCACGTTGACTGCGCCAGCGGAGGTCAATTCGGTCGAAAGGTCGAGGTACGAACGGCTGATATTGAACTCCTGAATGGAACCCATCCCACGTTCTGTGTTGTAGTGCCCACCGTTTCGTCGCTGATGTCAAGACCGTCTACTCGATGCGGGGCGTCCGCCCGTACATGCCGTTGACTGAAATCGAAGAGTATCCCGCTTTGGTCGGATCGAACGTTCTGAGCCATCCTGGATTTGAACGCCCGGTTCAAGCTGGGCCAGATCCATAAAGTTGCGGCCGTCCACGGGCAACTTGTCGATCTGGTCTGCCGTCAGCACGCCCTGAACGGTGGCTTGTTCTGTATTGACCGTAAGTGGTTGCCTGAACCTCAACCACCTTGTTTCCCTGCCCGACTTCCAACTTCACGTTGCCGGAAGACGTGACCGTCACTTGCACACGACAGTAACCTCGGAGGTCTTAAATCCCTTGGCTTCGACGCGGACCACATAGTCCCCGGGAATCAACCCACCGGAATTATAGGTACCCGAACTCGTGGTGGAGGTCGTAGTCGCTCGGCCATTCGCTTTGCTGATGATCGTGACTTTCGCTCCCTCAACCACTGCTCCGGAGGCGTCTGTCACCGTTCCCTGAATACTTCCTTGGGAAACTGTCGTCTGGGCAGTAGCCGCAACCGAGAAAATCAGGGCAAATGCCAATAGCAGCGTAAACAGCACAAGTCGTGTGAACAAACGAGGGGTTTGCACGTTCAACACAGTTCACCTTCCTTTTGAAGAATCTTTACAAATCGCCTCCGCTCCCACGCGGAGTGGATGATCGCTGTCCGCCGCCAAACGGAACAATCGATGGCGGGTCGAATCAAATTGGGCTTAAGCTACGACTTCCCCACAAAATGGTTTTTCTTGAAGACAATTACAGCAATCTTCCAGCCAGCGCTTCACAATGCAATGCAAAACTTCGACCTGTTATCTTTTTCAATCACTTGGAGTGTTTCAATTCTCTGTTACTCAATGAGAAGTTAGAAATCCCTCGCTTAAGAGTTCCAAATTCTGTATTCCTGTTCCGGGAAAATGGACAATTATCGCGTTTACATATAGTTACAAACACTGGAGACAATTGTTTCCGCGCTCGGGCCGCACCTATTTCTTCCGAATTGTTTTGAGTAGGTTCGCTGAATTCAGAAATCGGACTTCACCGTATAGTACCCGGCCCGGTGGCGGACCCGATAGCCTCCCGCCTCTGGTACGCCCGCCACAGTCACTTCAATCCGGCGGAACTCGGAAAGTGAAGTTCGCTGCGAGGGGTAATAGGCGAGCAGATACTGCGTGCGCAACTCGTCACTGATCTTCCGGAAGGCCTCGTCGAGTTGAGTGGTGGATGTGGCGTAATAGTATTTCCCACCGGTATCGTCCGAGAGCTGGATCAAAGCGTGCTCGCCGCCGGTTTCACGTCCCGCGCTGTTTTCAATGGGAACGATGATGATTGAGTAGACAATAGCCTCCGCCTCTTCCGCGGCCCGCACGGCTTCCTTGTAATCGATTTTGCTGTATGTGTCTCCCCCGTCCGTGATCAGGACGATGACCTTTCGTCCCTTGCGATGGTCCAAGGCGCGAGACACCAGGTAGATGGCGTCATACAGTGCTGTCGCAGCGCCGCTGCGAATGTGATCGATCCCCTCGTCGATTCGTTTCAGGTCAGACGTGAATCCCGGAGTGGATTCGTGGACGATTTCGTTAAATCCATAGACTGAAAGAGCATCTACCGGCCGCAGGATGGCATGCGCAAAACGCTTCGCCGACGACTGCTCGAGTGGCAAATCGTGGTGTGTGCTCAAGCTGGTGTCGATGGCGAGCCCAATCGACAGCGGCACCGCCGATTCTTTGTCGAAAACCGCGATCTTCTGCTCGCGCTCGTCTTCCTTGAGAATAAAATTCTCCTTCGCTAGCCCACCGATAGGAGCGCCGTGCGCGTCGGTTACCGTCACGAATACATTGACCAGGTTTACGTCAACCCGCACGGTGGTTGCGGGCTCAGAAGGTAGCTTATCTTTAGGCTGACTCTGTTGTTCGGGAGCTTTTTGCGGCGAAGGCTGCTGCGCCCACAGGCAAACCGAAGCCAGTAAGCCTGTCAGCAGAAGAATCGTGGCGGGTTTTCTCATCGACGAATCGGATTATACTTGCCCACAGCAGCGTCTTTTCGTAACTTTCGGAACGCAAGATACCTCGGTCGAGCTGCACCAGCGTAGCTTGCGGATTTATCTTGTCAGGATCCGGTCGGCGCGAACTGGCCGTTCCGTTAGATGCGCCCTGCGGGACTGGGCTGCCTCACGACTCAGAATTTGCACGCGGAATTTCCGCCGGGAAGGGCTCTCCGTCCGCCCAGACTGCCCCGTCTTCGAAGTGTTCCTTCTTCCAGATAGGCACGGTTCGTTTGAGAGTGTCGATGAGCCAGCGGCAGGCATCAAAAGCCGCCGCGCGATGCGCCGACGCCACTACAATCAACACGCTGGTCTCTCCGATCTCGAGGCGCCCCAGACGGTGGACAATCGCCACATCGCGCACCTGAAACTGTTTTAGGGCGTGATGGGCCAGCGATTCCATCTGTTCCAGAGCCATCTTTTCGTAGGCTTCGTAATCCAGGAAAAGTGTTTTGCGGCCACGTGTCTGATTGCGAACCACTCCCTCAAAAACCACGACCGCACCATCTTCGCCACGTCTAATGTCGGCAAGAACTCTTGCGGTATCGATCGCCTCGGTCACGATCGAAGCGTAGTGACGCTCTCCCACGACTTCGGGCGCGCCGCCACTGACCGGCGGCAGCAACGCGATCTCGTCGCCCGCTTTCAACTTCACATCAGGCGCGACATACTGGTGGTTTACGGCCAGAGCCAGCGAGGGCAAAGAACCTTTTAGCTGCGGAATTTTCGATTCATAGCAGAGGAGCAAATCGCGAACAGAGGCGCCCTCCGAGAGTTCGATCACATCCTCGGACTTCCCCACGATGTTCTTCAATATCCCGAAAAACAAAACTCGCACTCGCATCAGCTGATCAGTTTAACCCCAGCTTCGCAGCCCCGAACAGAGCCTCGTTGACGATCAGTTTTTACAGGCAAAAAAATCCCCACCCTCCGAATGCGAAGGATGGGGCTCCAAGTCTGAATAACTTCAGGCCTGCGTTAGCACCTTGTCGTGAACCGGTTCCGGTTCTTTCACTGGCTGAGTCGGGTTGTAATCCTGCGACGGATCCTTCGGCGGTGTAGACAGGATCTTCGCCGCCGGCCCTTCCGCCACCTGAGGAAGCGAGACCTTCAACGCCTCGTCGATGGTCTTTACATAATGGACGGTGAGGTTCTCCAGTTGCTCCGGCGTGAGATCCTCGTCCACGTTCATTTTGTTTTCCGCGGGCAGAATCACATCTCTTACTCCGGCGCGCTTGGCCGCCAACACCTTCTCTTTAATCCCGCCGACCGGCAGGACATTGCCGCTTAGCGTGATTTCGCCCGTCATCGCCAGCAGAGGTGTGATGCGGCGCTTGGTCAACAACGAAACCAATGCCGTCGCCATGGTCACACCCGCCGAAGGTCCATCCTTTGGAATCGCCCCGGCTGGAACGTGTATATGCAAATCATGGTTGGCGAAGAAATCCTCCGCCACACCCAGTCGATCCGCATTCGACCTCACCCAGGTCAGGGCTGCCTGCATCGATTCCTGCATGACCTGCCCGATCTGACCGGTCATGGTGAAGCCACCTTTGCCTTTCATCGCGTTGGCTTCGACGAATAACACGTCGCCGCCCGACGGTGTCCACGCCAAACCGACTGCGACCCCGGGCCGTTCCGTCCGCTCGGCAATTTCGCCTTCGCTGCGAATCTTCATCCCGCCCAGGAATTCCTGGATCACGTCCTTGGTGACGATGAGTTTTTCCGTCTTACCCTCAGCCAATCGCCGCGCTTGCTTGCGGCAGATCGTGCCGATGGTACGTTCGAGACTGCGTACACCCGCTTCCCGCGTATAGTGCCGAATCACGTAGCGGACCGCTTCTTCCGGAAACTCGATTTGCTCACCGGTAATTCCGTTTTCATCGATCTGGCGCGGAATCAGGTAGCGGAACGCAATGTGGACCTTCTCTTCTTCACTGTAGCCTTGGAGTTCAATGATCTCCATGCGGTCCCGTAGCGGCTCCGCAATCGGATCGAGCATGTTCGCCGTTGTGATGAAGAGCACCTTCGACAGATCGAACGTGACATCCAAATAGTTATCGCGGAACGTCGAGTTCTGTTCGGGATCGAGCGCTTCCAGCAGCGCTGATGCCGGGTCGCCGCGGAAGTCTCGTCCTACCTTGTCGATTTCATCGAGCATGAACACTGGGTCCTTCGTTTCTGCTCGACGGATGCCCTGAATGATCTGCCCAGGCAACGCTCCAATATAAGTACGGCGATGGCCGCGAATCTCGGCTTCATCGTGTACACCACCGAGTGATAGACGCACGAACTTACGGCCTAAAGCGCGCGCGATCGATTTGCCGAGCGAAGTTTTGCCCACGCCCGGAGGCCCCACAAAGCAGAGAATCGGACCCTTCATATTAGGCTTCAGACGCCGCACCGAGAGATAGTCAAGAATACGGTCTTTGACTTTCTCCAGGTCATAGTGATCCGTATCCAGGATTTCCTTCGCCTTGGGGATCTCGATTTCCTGTCCGGATGTCTTACCCCAGGGCAACACGGCCAGCCATTCGATGTAGTTGCGCGTTAGCGAATAGTCCGCGGCCATCGGTGACATGCGCGAGAGACGGCCCAATTCCTTGAGCGCTTCTTTCTTGACTTCGTCGGGCATCCCGGCTTCTTCGATCTTCTTTTTCAGATCTTCAACGTCGCGCTGCCCTTCGTCCTGCTCGCCAAGTTCCTTTTGAATGGCCTTCATCTGCTCGCGCAGGTAGTATTCGCGTTGCGTCTGCTGCACGCGGTCCTGCACTTCACTTTGAATCTTGTTGCGCAGTTGCTGAACCTCGAGTTCCTTCGCCAGATGTTGATTGATCTTCTCCAGGCGCACATGGACGTCCAGGGTCTCCAGCGTGTCCTG
>CAVPWD010000005.1:0-127067 GCA_963709385.1 uncultured Acidobacteriaceae bacterium | reverse complement strand
GGTGAGAAGCGTATTTAGGGTTATTTTCCGTTCGAACGAGAGCATGTAATTCTCGGTATAGGGAACCGCGTTGCGGGAGTAAAAGTAGGGGTCACCGGCAATCGGCACCACGTTCGCGAAGTCGAACGCTGTGTCGGGATTCTTCGCGGAGACATGGTGCGGTGGGAAGCTGAGTGGAAACGGATTCGCGCGCTGCGCGCCGTAGGCCGCGCTACGAACGGAGTCGCAAAGAGTGGCGGTTGTGGCGTGAGATAGGTGTAGCCAAAGGGCGGAACCGCGTACATGACTCCGGTCGAGAGACCGGGAAACGCCGTATAGAACATTCCGTAGCTCGCCCGGATGCTGCTCTTGCCGGTGTCCCCGAAAGTCTCCTTGAGAATTCCACGATCGAATCCGGGCGCGTAGGCAATGCCGATGCGCGGCGCGAAGTTGTCGGGTTTCGACGGCGAAATCGTACTCGGGATTCCGGGGTCGCCGGGAACCACCAACCCTGTCGGCGCGCCCGGATAGAGCCTCGATTGCCGTCCCGGAATGATGGTTTGAATCTGGTTGTACTTTTCCCAGAAGGGCATGATGTAGTCCCAGCGCAGACCGGCGTTGATCGTCAGATTGTTGCGCGCCCGCCAGCTGTCCTGGGCAAACAATCCTGCATATCGATTTCGCAGGTAGAAGGGCTGACCTGAGGACTGCGTGAAGTTGCTGGGCACTCCAATCAAAAAGTCCGCGAATGCGGAACCGGTCTCCGTTCCAGCGATGTTGAAAGTGCCGTTGAAGGTGGCGTTGGGATGCTCGTTCACCTGATCGGCGTGGAATTGAGCGCCGAACTTCATGGTGTGCGTTCCAAATACTCTTGAAACCGTGTTACTCAAATACAGCGTGTTGTTAACCTGCGTCTCGTTGGTGATGGGAAGACCCATAACGAAGGAAGGAAAAACGATGTTTTCCACGCCTTCAAACAGCGGCGACTGAACGGTGAAGCCGGGAACGCCGTTGGTCACGAAGCCTTGAGCTGCCAGGCTGACGCCCAGGCCGCCGTGCGGTCGCCCGATCACGTTGGCGTTGCGGATGTAGCCCAGGTGGAATTCGTTGACCGTTCCGGCTCCAAAAGCCTTGGCATCTCCCAGACTGAGGAACTGCGCGCGACCGAGGGTGCGCGCGTCAAAACCCGGCACGGTCGCTCCACCCTGCTGCGCCGGATAGGGATTGTCGAGGTTGTAATCGTCGAAGAAATAATACGCGGAGAGCCGACCATATCGGCTGTTGGCGTCGAGCCGCGCGGAGGCTTTGTCGTCGCGCACAGTTTGGGATTCGGCCAGGTGGAGAACTGATCGGTACCGATATTTGGCGAAGGAATGTATTGCAACAGCGCAAGTGCCGGCGCCGACCATGCGGTCGTGGGAATCACTGCATTGGGGAATACCTGCGAGTAAGGCTCCCCGGCACTCACTCCATAACCCAGCTTCGCCGAGAGCAGGCTTGCGATGTTGCTTCCGCTGACCTTGCCGGTCAGAGAATCAGCGACATCGGAGAGATTCCCCGACCGATCCTGAATCGAGGGAACGGAGATGTTTCCCGTTTCGATGCCTTGGTTGGTCCGCGTGCCTTGATAATCACCGAAGAAAAATATTTTCTGGTGGATGACCGGGCCTCCGAGCGTTCCGCCGAATTGATTTTGGCGAAAGACGGGGCGGCTCGGGTCGAAGTAGCCGCGGGCGTCCAAGGCAGTGTTGCGCACGAATTCGAATACGTCGCCGTGAAATGAATCGCTGCCCGACTTGGTGATGACGGTAACCATGCCGCCGTTATAGTTGCCGTACTCGGGATCAAAATTGTTGGTCAGGACTAGGAATTCGTCGATCGAGTCGAGGTTCGCGATGACGGAGGTGCCTCCGTTCATGTGCTCCTGCACGTCAATCCCATCGACGAAAAAGCCGTTCGACGATTCTCTCTGGCCATCGATGGACAAATCCCCTGGATTCAGGTCGCCGGAGGGTGAGAGGCCGCCGGTGACACCAGCCATGATCACCGAATTCGGCAGCAACGTGGATACGGGTGTGACGCCCGGCTGAATGGGCAGCAGGTCGGTGTAGCTGCGTCCGTTTAGGGGCAGAGCGGTCATCTGCGAGGCGGTTACAAGTTCGCCCAAATGAGTTGCGGCCGTATCGACTTGGGCCTCGGTGGCTGCGCTTGCGGCGGCCTCAACGATTACGAGGTCGGACCGCTGGCTCAGTGCGAGCACAGCGTCCACTCGGAGCGCTGCGTCGGTATCGACCGAAATATTCGTTTTCATCTGGGTTCTGAACCCGGTTGCTTCAATCGTCAGGTCGTAGTGGCCAACCGGAAGAGTTGGGAACGAATAGAATCCCTCTCCGTTTGTGATCGCTTTGTAGTCCGACTTGAGAGCGGTATTGATGACGGTGATCGCGGCGTCAGGGACAACGGCACCGCTCGGATCTTTGATGGTTCCGGTGATACTGCCGTTCGCCGCCGCCCTCAACCAGAGTGCCGAGCAAGCAAACACAAAGATCGCGGCGATGCGGAGGAGTCGGTGGAAAACGACGGCGTTGAGCCGACACCCATTGCGCCGCGTCTTTTCCGAGAATGATTGCGTGTTATGCGAGATCAAGACAACCTCGAATTTAAATCTAAATGAAATTGAATTTCATTTTCATAATGCGCTCGACCTGCTGGATCGCGCTGTGATCTTGATCACGCCCTGGTGTGCAGGTCTAGCGATTTAATTCCGCCGGGTTCAGGCGGTTCAGGCGCATTCGCGCCTGGTCTGATCCGACCGAACGAAGCGCAGCCGAGTCTTCCCAGTAACGCCGTGCGGCTGCACGGTCGCCAAGTTTCCAGGCGATCTCGCCCGCATGATCGAGTATCTCTGCGTCGCGAATGCCTACCGTCAGAGCGGCTTCGATTTGCTTGCGTGCTTCGGCGTCCTGACCATTGACGTGTAAGGCCCAGGCGTAAGCGTCGAGCGTGTACACATCGTGACGCCATGAGGATTCCGTCTTGGCCACATCCAGCGCTTTGACGGGCTGGTGCGCGTGGTCGGCGTAGTAGAAAACGAGCTCGCGGTTGGAGTTATCTTTCGCGGCGGACTCCGAGAGCGCTTTGGTTTCGAATTCAGCAAACGCCTTCGTTGCGTCTGGGTCGCGCCCGGCCAGCTGCAGCGCGGTGGCCAGATCATAGAGAGTGGCGGCGCGCGGAACGCTCCGAGCCCGTTGTTGTAAGAGTATGACAGCTTCCGCGTAGCGCTTCTGCGCGATGCGAACCTGCGCCAGATTTCCCAGAGCATCCGGGTAATTGGGGGAAGATGTCAACGCGAGTTGCAACAGTTTCTCGGCTGCGTCGGCATTTCCGAAATCGATCCGCAGATGGCCCATTTGTGTGAGGAGTGCGGCGCGTTCTATGTTCTCGGTCGGAGACGTTGACTGATATGCGAGGTCCAACAATTCATAGGCGCCTTCAACATCTCCGAATAGCTCGCGCAACCCGGCGGCGCGGACCAGGGCTGGCACATTGCCGGGGCGGAGATTCAGCATCCACTGAGCTGCAATCTCGGCGGCTTCGTAGTTGCCGAGGGCTACGTCGGCATCGGTCAGTAAACCGTAGACCATCACAGCGTCGGGCACTCTCTTGTTCAAAACCGTGGCCGCAGCCAGAGCGGAAGGATATTCGTGCTCACCAAGAAGAATCGACACTTCAATCTTCTTGGCGTCGAAATTGTTTGGCTCCAGTTCCAATGATTTCTTTACGGCTTCCTCGGCTTGAGCGTAGAAGCTGACGTCGAAAGTCTCTTGAGCGCGGCGAACCAGCGCGGTCGCGAGCAGGTTGTAGTTCGCGGGATCAGTCGGCTTGTCGCTGATCGCGTTCCCCGCTTCGACGATACTCTGTGCCGCCGGGGAGGAAACGTTCGTCGTAGGAAGGGCGGCGCTTTGAGCAGCGGCGAAAGTGGAGAGCGCGATCATCGCGCCCAGGATATTTGTCTTCATGACATCCCTCATTTCGTCTTAAGGAAGAATCGTGGCCGCCGAACGACCAGTGCGACGGCCACGAGGGGTTGGTTAGTTTACGGGGCAGATGCCGCCGGGTTGTCCGGTGCAGCCTGCCTGTCCCGGCCCGGTGTGAACGCTGTTGCGCCCACTGTTGGCCGGCATGACGTAGGGGAAAGCATTGTTGAAGCCTTCGGTTTTGGTATTGACGCCGTCTCCGAGCGCCAGGCCGTACTTGGAGGAATCCACCAGGATGCCTTCGATGGCGCGCAGAGAGATGTCGAACACATCGTCGATGGGCCTGCGGCCGTTGGGATAGCCAGCCACGTCGCCAGCAATGAATCCCAACCGCTTCTGCTTGTCGACTGCAGTGGCTGGAATGCCCGTGTTGAGGCGCAGGAGGTCGGCAACCGGTCCGGCATCTTTTGCTCCGCAGCCCGGGCAGATGGGCGGCTCGTACTGGGCAAGAATCAGCAGGTCGGTGCGCGGGTTCGGAGGAACCGGAACACCGAGAGTGCTCAATACACCGGCGGCCACAGGCTCCAGAACAAAGTTGGCGAACTGCGCATCGTGAACTGGAACATCCATGCTGAAGCGATCCTTGAAGCCGGTACCGATGATCGCTTCGTTGATCAGAGCATTGCCTTCCCGGTTCACCTGCTGCAGCGACCCAAGGCTTTGCTCCGGATTGGGCGAGCGCCGCACCGTGATCTCATGACGCGAAGTGCTGCCATAAGTTCCGATGACGGCCTGTTTATCGGTGGCAGGATGGATCTTGCCGTCGACTGTGAGCATCGCGATGGGAACTTCCAGCACGATGGAGTTGACGTTGTAGCCGCCGACTGCATCCGGAGCATAGTTATGGCCATTGTCGGCATCGATCGTCGACGACAGGATGGGTCCGGTTCCGCTGCGGAAATTTACCGAGTCGAAGAAAGCTCCGAGGTCGATAAAGAATGGATCGTCCGCTGTGCCAGCCCAGACTTTGACGCCGTTCGCCAGGTAGTGGATCCCTTGAGCAAATAACGATTTGTAGTCAGGCATGGTGAGCGGGCCGACATTCGAGGGCACCGCATAGAGAGTCTTGCCGTCATTTAGGCAGACGGCCTTGCCGTTCTTAATCATGGTTACGGTGTAGGTTTGGCGCAGGCTCAGCCCTTCCGAACCCGTGCCCGCGAGTGACGTGATCTGCGGAATTCCGGCGATGCCACCCACGAATCCGGTGAACAGGTTGGGCTGACGGATTTGGGTGTTGAAGCGGAATTGGAAGGTGACGTTGTCCAGGCCGTCCCGATTGTTATCGACGTGCATTTCGTAGACCACACCGGGATCGAAGGGAAAATAGTTCGGTCCGTTGGCGGGCTCAAGCAAGGGGTCGACATTCAGGATGAATGTGACCTTGGTGGGATCGTCATAACTGACAAAGGCGTACCAGTCGGTGACGTCCGCACTGCGGTCCAGTGCCGTGATGGGCGCTTCGCGATGGCTCGACGCGAACACGCTGGCGGGTACCAGCATGAACAGCGCCATGGCGAAGGCCACGATTGACTTCAGCTTTTTCATTGAAATGCCTCTCTGCAGAATTCGTTGACTGTCGCCGCGGACTGAAACTGAGCGTGAGTAAGTCGCGTCGCAGTGCCCCGGCTAGCCCACGTATCCGAGTTACGTTACCGGCGCAGTAAATGGATTTCGCGATTGAGAAATTGTTCGCGGCAATGTTGTTTGGTGGAGAGGCGGACGCCTTCCTCCGCCCGACGGCGAACCTTCCGTCGGACGCGGGTGGCGGAAGGCACGTGAATCGTAGGATTGTGGAGTCTAGTTGGGAATCCAGCGAACGTGGGAAGTGAAGAGTCCGTCGACGAAGCCGATGTGATAGACCAGAAAAATACCGAACGCCATGCTGGCGACGCCGGAAATCGTGGTCAGGTGCCGGTTGAGATGGAAGAATTTTTTTCCTGTGTAGACCAGAGGCAGGGATATCGCGGCGGTCATCAGCATCATCCCGAGCATGGTGCCAAAACCAAAAACCAGCAGATAGGCCGTGGACCACACTGGACTTTTGATCGTCGAAAGCACCAATAGCGCGACCGCAGCCGAACCCGCCATGCCGTGAACGAGTCCGATCGCCAACGGGCGAATGGTCTGGTAGAGGCCGAGTCGTCCAATGGCTCGATCAAAAAAGAGTTCGATGCGACGCACTAGACTCTTGTTGTTCTTGCCCCTGTCCGCTGAAATGCGAGGCGATTCTGCGGGGAAGATCTTCACCGGCGTCAGCCGTTCTGTAATCCAGTGCATCAGGCCCGTCAGGTTCAGCACTCCCAGCAGAATGAGCATCAAGGCAACACAGAACTCCATGGATAAGCCGAGACGGGGGGGGATCACGACGCCGACAATAATGATTGCCGACCCGACGAGAAAGATCGTCAGCGTGTGCCCAAGTCCCCATAGCAGTCCAATCGTCGCCGAACTCCGGATGGAGCCTTGGCGGCTCACGATTGTCGATACGGCCACTACGTGATCGGCGTCAGTGGAATGACGCATCCCTAGAAACAGTCCCAGCAGAATTACGGTAACGAACGGAACCAGTTTGTCTTTGGAGACGAAGCTCATCGACAGAACACCCTGCCGAATCTGGACCGATGCGACCGCTGAGACTGTGATCCCTACGCCAAGCACAATCATGAACGCGGACGACAGGAATGGCAGATAGCGGAGAGCAGCGTTGCCAGTGCGCACGCGCCTTGACATGATGCGTTTTGCATAGACCATGGTCAGGCCGACTGCCACTAGAACGGCGGCCAGGCCCAGACTGAACGCGGTGATCAAAAATAATCCGAAGCCGATTCGATGCAGCGAGAATGCGCTGAGCAACACAACCAGTGCCGCCGGACAAGGAACGATCCCTCCGGTAATGCCGAGCATGCAAAGCTCCCGCAATGACAGGGCGCGTTCGTCCGGCTTCGGGTTGGCGCCGCTTGGCCGTTCCGCATGCGTCGACTTGAGCGTCGATTTGAAAATCGAGAGAAACCAGTGCGAATGCGGCTCCCCCGGGGAGTCCGAATGCTCGCCGGTTTCTCCGGTCCAGTGCTTGAGGAAAATGAAGATGCCGAGTCCGGCAACGCTTAAACCGGAAATAGCTCCGAGCCAGGGATAAAGTTGCTCAGGAACGATGTATCGCGAAGCGTAGAGAGTTAGTGCACCGAGAAGATATACGCCGGCAGTGTGCGCAGCCGTCACCACGATTCCCAGCAGCACTGCATGTCTTGCCGTTCCACGCGATCCGACGAGGTAAGCCGCAACCACGGTTTTGCCGTGGCCCGGTTCGAGCGCGTGCATCGCGCCCAGACCGGCGGCGATCAGCGCCGCCGAAAACAATACCCAGAAGCTCAGCTTGCCTTGCGTGGAGATGAGCTCGGTGAAGCGACTGCGCGGTGTGTTCTGTGCGCGGGCCGGGGGCGGCAAAGCAGCACTGCCGGAGGCAGTGACGCCGGCTGATCGCTCGGAGTTCGTTATCGATGCGGAAATCGAGCCGGACAATCGGCGCTTGTCCTGGCGCGGAAGTGAGGGTGTCGGTGCCGGATATGCCGTCGTTGCACGCGCGGGAATCATTTGCGTGGAGGAAGTCCCTGTCGCCGTTTCAGAGAGCGCAGTCCGGAAGCCGACGAGCGCGGAAAGTTGTTGTGGCGGGCTGTTCAACGCATCGCTGGAATAATTCGTCAGCTCCTGGCTGCGATCGGTTGCCAGCGCGGACCTATCGAGAATCGTGACTCCGTCGCCGAGAACCACTACTTCTTTCCACCCTGCCCTGCCGGGAAAATTGTTGTCGACGTAGGAAAGCTGATGGGCGCCAGCGGGAAAATTGGGCTTGGCCCGAAATATGAAGGCAAGTTTCATCGTCGGCAGACCGCCGGCACCGGCAGCGAATGTTGCCCGACGAGAGATCGTATCGAGGCTGATAATTCGGCCGTCACTCTCCATGGAGAGTCCCGCTTTCAGCAGCTGCTCTTCCCATTCGAGGTAGCGGGCGACGGTGGCATCGCCGGCTGTGGGCTTTATCTCGAACTGGCGAATTTCCTGGAAGGTGGGAATCTCGGCCATGTCGATCAGATACTTGATCTCCACCGACTCCGGCGTGACGGTGAGCTTCGAATAATGATTGACGCTGAAATTGCCCATGGGATGGGCGAAGCCGGTGGCGGTTCCAAGAATCGATACAAACAGCAGCAGGACGATCCCAGGCCACCAGTGATGTCTTTTCTTTATATCGCTATTACCGGGCATTGCCTGACCTCAAGTCCTGCTGATGCGATTGGGTGATCTCTTCCAGAGTCCGGCCCGCGACTTCGGCGTACGCGATGTGGAAATGCGGGTTCGTTTTGAGGGCGTGGCTCAGCAACTCTTCCGCATCGGAATCCTTGCCCACGCTGCGGGCAATCATGCCGGCATGAAACAGCAGCAGCGGATCGTCTGTGTGCAAGGCCAACGCTTTGTTGGCGGCGTCGGCGGCTTCCGGGAATCGGCCATTCTTGTAGAGAACCCAGGCCAGCGTGTCCCAGGTGTAAATGTCGTGCCGGACCTCGAACTCTTTTCGCGCCAGCTCCAGCGCCTCCGCCAGCTTGATCCCTCGATCGGCGTAGAAAAGGGCCAGTTCGCGATTGGCCAGCACTTGATTCAACTTGCCCAGGTGTCCGATGTAGTCCACGAGTTCATATTGCTGCTGAGCTTCTTTCGTCTGCCCCAATTTCTGGTAAACGTCTCCCAGTTCGGCGACGTAAACGGGAAACGGAATGATGGCAATCGAGCGCTGATAGAGCCGGATGGATTTTTCGAAATTGCCCTGCGCGGCCCGAACCTTCGCCAGACCGGCCAGTGAGCGATAGTGATTGGCGTCGGCGTTTAGACCTGCCTGATACGACATCTCTGCGTTCGCGAGAAGTCCGCTTTGAAAATAGCGCTCGCCTAATTCGAAATAGAGCCATGCCAAGTTTTCTCGGGGAACGTTGGTTTGAAGCGCGGCTGCGATGGCGCTCTGCATAAGCCGAATGGCTTCGGTGAAGTCTCCATAAAGGTAGCGCAGATATGCCAATCGACTGTCGCTCATGTAGGCGACGGTGAGTGGGGACGCGATCGTCCGGCCGAGAGTCTGCAGGCTGTTGTAGGCGGTTGCGGCCTCAGCGTAATCGCCCATGTCGGTATAGGCGTCGCCCTCGATGGCGAAGGCAGCCAGATTTCCCGACCCGGTGCCGATTGCTTTTTGGGCGTAAGTGAGAGCATCGGTGAAACGATGGTCGCCCATATACACCAGGGCCATGTGAACCAGAGGGTCGGCGGAGCGGAAGTCCTGCGGCGCCAAGGCAAGAGCTTTCTTGAGCGTCTGCTCGGCCAGGTCGTAATAGCTGATGTCGCCGGTCTCTCGGGCCTTCTGAAAGTAGGCTGCTCCCAGGCTGTCATATCCTGCGTAGTCGCCCGGCTTTGCCTTCAAGCCATCTTGAAGGGCCTGAATCTGCTGGTCCGTCTGCGACTCCGGGCGAACACGACTCGACTCGATGGGTTTCAAAGATGCAGTCTGAGACCACGAGGATGCGCCACACAGAATAAGAAAAAACGTCAGCCATTTGGCCATTCCAGCCTCACTGGTTGCGAATCTGATGATTGATGTTGGTGAACCCTGTGAGTAGCGAGCGAGATTGCTGCGCTTTCATGGTTATTACGGGCAGGAGCGAAAATCGGATTTAAGGGTTGATTCCGCTGGCTGATATTTGCCTTCCACCAGAGCAGTTTTCTCTGCCCTGCTAGACTGGCAGCGTGCGGCGGTTGATCGTTAACGCGGACGATTTCGGCTTCACTTCGGGAGTGAATCGAGCCATTATCGAGGCTCACACACGCGGAGTCGTAACTTCTTCCACGCTCATGGCTAACGGTCCGGCTTTCGCGGAAGCCGCACAACTCGCCGAGACCGTCCCACGGTTGAGCGTTGGCTGCCATGTCGTCCTGATCGACGGAGAACCGGTGCTCCAGTCAGGTGATATTCCGTCTCTCATTGCCGGAGAATCAGGGCGTTTTCGTGACGGTCTGAAAGGGTTTGCGGCGCGGGCGGTGGCCGGCCGCATCGACGCCGACGAAATCGCGGCAGAGGCAACGGCCCAGATTCGCACGATTCAATCCGTCGGAATCATCGTCTCGCATGTCGACACGCATAAGCACACGCATCTGTTTCCCCAGATTCTTCGGCCGCTGCTGCGGGCAGCGGCGGCTTGCGGCGTCCGCGCGGTGCGTAATCCTTTTGGACCGCGCCTGCCCTTGCGATCAAGCCAACTTTTGCGTCGACCTGGCCTGTGGACGCGCTACGCCGAGACCCGCGTGCTGAGCCGCTTTGCCGGCAAGTTTCGCGAAGCGGTCGACCGTGACGGCTTCGCGACCGCTGACGGCACGCTGGGGATTGAGGTTACGGGGACGCTGGATGAGACTCTGTTCCACGCGATTGCCCGCAGCATTCCCGAAGGGACCTGGGAATTCGTCTGCCATCCCGGCTACAACGACGCTGATCTGCGGGCAGCAAAGACCCGCTTGCGCGATTCGCGGGAGATTGAACTACAGGCTCTGACCCTGCCCGCCGCTCGCGAAGTGCTTTCACAGCAGGGAATTCAGCTGATTTCCTATTACGATCTGAGCAAGAATCCCGACTCCCGATAACAGCTCCGTCTGGATGTCCGTGCCTAAATTCTGCCGTCTGTGGGGGAAAACCTGAGTACTTGCGTAACCTGCCGGGTTAACTGCAAGTAGTATTATGGTTTACATATCATCCTGTTGGTTCGATGTGGTTCGGTGCGGGAGGTTTTGCCGATGTCTGCCCAAGGGTCAGCGCCGCGCGCCACTCTGGACTTAAAGGTCCGGGTGTGGGGCATGGGCGCGAATAACCAGCCCTTTTTTCAGAACGCGGTCGCTCAGAATATCAGCGCGACCGGGGCCTGCATCTATGGCATTGAGCCTGAACTCAAAGTCGGCGACGTCATCGGAGTGCAATACGAAACCCGCAAGGCGCGCTGCAAAGTGGTCTGGGTGGTCGATGCGGGCGCGCTGAAGAAGACTCAGATTGGCGTGCAACTGGTGCTCGACCAGGATTGTCCGTGGGCGGGGGCTCTGCCAGCGGACATGAAAGTAGAGGAACGAACCCAGCAGCGCCAGGACAACCGCCGGAAGTTCCTGCGCCACAAGATATCCTTCCCGCTCGAACTGCGCGACGAGCGCGTGAATACACCACTGCGCGTGAATGCTACCGACATCAGCGGAAACGGCTGTTATGTTGAGACCGTCATGCCGCTGCCCATCGGCACCGCGCTTCGCGTCGACCTGTGGATCGATCAGGAGCGCCTCTCACCCACCGCGGTGGTTCGCACCCGCGACCCCGGAGTCGGCATGGGAATCGAATTCACGGGCTTACCGGAAGAAGAAAAGAAACGCTTCCAAGCACATTTGGACAAGATGGATCCCGTGGCGTTCGGCCACAAAGAAGGCAGATGACCCGCGCTTCGTCGCACTCGTGTAAAATCTGCAACCGCCGCTGATTCCAGCCATCGAATCACAACAGTACCCGGAGAGCGGGCCCTCGCACATGAAGATTGGAATCACCTGTTACCCCACCTACGGCGGCAGCGGCGTCGTGGCCACGGAATTGGGCCTGGAATTAGCCCAGCGTGGACACGAAATTCATTTCATTTCCTACGCCCAGCCGATCCGGCTGCGGGGCGCCGAGCCGAACATTCACTACCACGAAGTGGAGGTTTCGCGCTACCCGCTGTTCGACTATCCGCCGTACGATCTCGCGCTGGCGACTCGCATGGCGGAAGTGGCGCAGCTTTACGATCTCGACTTGCTGCACGTGCACTACGCCATCCCCCACTCGGTAAGCGCGATGCTGGCGCGGCAGATGCTGGCTGCTGGACCTCGGGCGCAGAAACTTCCCTTTGTGACTACCCTGCACGGCACGGACATCACGCTGGTTGGACTCGACCGCTCGTATCTTTCGATCACCCGCTACTCGATCGAGCAGAGTGACGGCGTCACCGCGATCTCGAATTATTTGCGCGAGCGCACGCAGCGGGTATTTGATGTGAAGAATCGCATTGAAGTGATTTACAACTCAGTAAATTGTGATGTGTACTCGCGCAACTCGGAAATTGCACCTCAGCTGCGGGCCGAATACGCTCCCAACAATGAGCGCATCCTGGTGCATCTCTCTAATTTCCGTCCGGTGAAGCGCCTTACCGATGTGATTGAGATCTTCGATCGCGTACACAAACAGATGCCGGCAAAACTGCTGCTGATCGGCGACGGCCCAGACCGGTCCGTGGCGGAATGGCTGGCCGTGCAAAAAGGGATTCACAGCGATGTGCTCTTCCTCGGGAAGCAGGACCAGATCCAGGAAAAGCTGGCGATTGCCGACATCATGCTAATGCCGAGCGAACTGGAATCGTTTGGACTCGCGGCTCTCGAAGCGATGGCGTGCGAAGTGGTCCCCATATCCACACGCGCCGGCGGAGTACCGGAAGTCATTGACCACGGCAAAACCGGCTATCTCGCTGACGTGGGCGACGTGGAGACGATGGCGCGCTACGCCATTGAATTGCTGGGCAACGAACAGCGCCTGCGAGAAATGGGCAAAGCGGCGCGAGCGGTGGCGATGGAGCGCTTTTGTTCCACCAAGATTGTGAAGCAGTACGAAGATTTCTACCGGCGCGTGTTGGAGCGCTCGGCGTAGAAGCCTTCCGGCACCGAACTGGCCGCTTCCACCAGCGGCAGGCGAATGCGAATCAGAGTTCCCTTCCCCTCATGGCTGTCGATGGTCATGCGCGCGGTGTCGCCGTAGAGCACCTGCAGCCGCTCGGAAATATTCGCCATCCCGATGCCCATCCCGGTCCAACTGCTGCTCTCTTCGAGTTGAGCGGCGCCCATACCGACGCCGTCATCCTCAACTTCAATGATCAGTTTGGAATCGGTGACGCGGCTACGCAGGTAAATACTGCCACCTTCGACTTTCGGCGCAAGCCCGTGCTTGATGGAGTTCTCGACCAGCGGCTGCAACAACATGCTGGGCACGACCACGTCGAGCGAGGCGGGGTCGAGTTCCTTGACGACGCGCAGCTTGTCGCGGCCAAACCGCACGACTTCGATGTCGAGATAGTTGTCGATGAATTCGAATTCTTCGCGCAGGGGAGCGAAGGCCTCGCTCGTATTGAGCAGGCGGCGGAGAATCGTGGCCAGCTTGAAGATCACGTCCCGCGCCATGTCCGGATCGAAGCGCACCAGCGACGAAATCGAATTCAGCGTGTTGAAAAGAAAATGCGGATTGATCTGGTTCTGCAGCGCTTCCATGCGCGCATGCAGCAGAAGACGTTCCTGTTCTTCCAGCTTGATCTGGATGCGTACGCTGTTAAAAATCTTCAGCTCGATTCCAATGGCCGTCACCGACGCGGCGTAAATCGCGCTATAGACCCAGTAATTCTCGGGACTCTCAATGCTGAAGACGGAAGCGGGATGGAGCGCGGTAGCGGGAAAGTACCGCGCCAATTCCGTTTGCACGAAGCGCAAGCCAACCACCGTCCAGAAGAACATGATCTGCCAATCGAATAAACGCGGACGCGGCAGGTTGCGCTTGATCAGCCGGAAAATACTTTGATCGATGAACGGCGAGAACGACCAGATGTCGTCCTTGTCGACGGCCATGGTGCGGAGTTGGCCGGCAAGAAAACCGGAGAGCACGTCGAAGGGCATGGCGGCCCACTCCCCGTGCAGCAGCGCGGGGATGCCGATGAGCATGCCACCCAGCGATCCTGACCAGCGTCCGCCAATCACTCCCAGCAGCAGCGCGGTTTCAAAGCTCAGGTCGCCCGCCGCAAAACTCTTCTGGAAGATTCGGATCCAGACGCCGATCATGATGGGAAGGCCGAACCAGAGCACCAGATACACCTTCTGCTGGAAGGTGCGCTCTTCGCGAAACAGCAGCGACTTGAACTCCTTGGAGCGGACCAGGCTGCTGGAAACGGCCGCAGCTACGCCCAGCTTGATCAGCAGATTGATCAGGATGAGCCGCGGTTCCATGAGATTCGCTTTCCGTGAAGCGTCAGAGTAAGTCGCGTGCGTGTGGAGCGGGCACTCTTGGCCGCTTCTCCGTTACTGCCGGCAGTAGCGGGCAGGAGTGCCCGCTCCACACAAGCAGTTGGCGACCAGAAAACTGTAGCACGAAGCGGAGCGATCAATATCCCTTCTGCTTGTCGACCACGTATTGCAGCGGCTGTTTGGCGAGGTAGCGGCGAAGATTGTCGGAGAACAACTCGTAGTGACGGTGCCAGAGTTTCTCCGTGAGTCCGGCGGTGTGAGGCGTGATTAGGAGGTTCTCCACGCTCCAGAGCGGAGAATCCTGGGGTAGAGGCTCTTCGTCAAACACGTCCAGCGCGGCTCCAGCGATGCGGCGGTTGCGAAGCGCGTCGGCTAGGGCGACGGTGTCTACCTGCGGCCCGCGGCCAACATTAATGACGCATGCGCCCGGTTTCATCACCGCGAGGCGGGCGGCGTTGATCAGGCCGTGAGTGGCACCGATCAGCGGCGCGGCCACCACCACGTAATCGGACTGTCGCAGCATCTCGTCGAGCGCCGACGGCGCAAAGACCGCCTCGACGCCTTCGGGCCTTCCCTTTTCGACGTGCTCGCGGACCGCGATAACGCGCATGCCCAAGGCCGACGCCATCTGAGCCACGCGGCGCCCGATGCTGCCCACGCCGACCAGGCCCAGAGTGGCGCCAGAAATTTCGCGGAGGTGCACTCCGTCATTCCACATCGATTCCTGTCCCCAGACATGTTTCTGCTGGAAGAGGACCGCCTGCGGAATCTTCTTCGCCAGCGCGAAGATCAGCGCCATCACATGCTCTGCGACCACCGGGCCATGGACCTCGCGCGAGTTGGTCAACACGACTTCGCTGCTCACGAGTTGGGGAAACATGAATTGATGCACTGCCGCGGTGGGAGCATGAATCCACCGCAGTTTGCTCGCCAGGGCAAACTGTTCCGGCCGCAGCGAAAGCGTGAAGATGACTTCGGCGTCGCTTAGATCGGACTCGATGCCGACGTAAGTGTTTCGTACCGCGATCTGCAGTTGCGGGAATTCCTGGCTGAGGCGCTGGCCGAACCATGTGGGCACGTTCCACAACTCAAGGTGGTGATGAATGACGATCAGCAGCTTCATGGTGCAAAGATTTAACCATAGGACGGGGCCGCAGGCGGGAAAAGAGCGGCCAACTTTGGGACCGTGAATTGTAAACGATGCAGGAACCCGGAGGCAGCTCTCGGAGTCTTAGAACTGTAGAATGGATCGTTACGTATCCAAGCATGGAGGCACTGAGCGGAGGACACATGCGTAGAGTTCTTCTGGTTCTCTTGATCGCGGTGGTAACTGGCGCTGTGTCGCTGCCGGCACAAACTTCTATCGCGCAGACCGCAACACCTCCGCCGCCGCAAAGCGCGCGCCAGGCATTGATTGAAATGTTCCTCGGCAAGGGTGAGAACGACTTCCAGAAACATCTTCCGGACGCCGCCCGCCAAACATTGATTCACAAGGGCGAAGACCCCGATACGTCCGTGATACTCAAGATTTCGACGATTGGACGTCAACTGGTTGCGCAGGGCCAGCACATCGAGACCTTCAACGAGGGATCCACGCTTCTGATCAATGAGCAGAGCGACAGCCACGAGAAGATCGAGGTGTTGGTGGAGCACGACAGCCTGATGGGCGAAAACGACGAGATTGAACTCGCAATCAATTACTACAAGGACGGACAACTGCAAGCGCTCCCCGTGATCCCGCGGCTCACTTTCACCTTCGCGCAGGAAAAAGAAATCTGGAAGCTCACGGAGGTTACCGCGGCGGCGCACATGCCGCTGACCGATCCCGACTATCTCAAGGGATTGCGCCAGCAGCAGGACGAGGCCAATGAGGCGAGCGCGCGGATGCATGTTGGGGTCATAGCCGGCGCTGAGACGAACTATGTAGCCAAGCATCCAGACCGCGGTTACGCGTGTGCGCTGTCGAGCCTGTTTGCGCCGGATCCGACTGCGGGCACTGAAGGCGGTGGGGCTTACTATCCGCCTGACTACGCGAACGAGGAATCGGGGGGATATCGTTACACGATCAGCGGCTGTGAAGGAACTCCGGCGACGAAATATCACATCACCGCGGTGCCAACAGACTCCGATTCAACTCTGAAGATCTTTTGCTCCGACGAATCGGGGAACGTCAAGTTCGTGACCGGTGGAAAAAGTTCGACATGCTTCACCCGAGGGCAACCTGCGAACACCACCGGACCATCGACCACGATCGATTGATCAAGAACTGTCGCGCTTCTATCCGTATGCGAGTTCCTTTGCGCGCTGCGCAGCCTTCACCACGGCTTTGATGAGCGTGACGCGCAACTTTCCTTCTTCCAGTTCCATGATGGCGTCGATGGTGCAGCCGGCAGGAGTGGTGACGGCGTCTTTGAGCAGCGCCGGATGATCGCCGGTCTCGAGCACCACGCGCGCCGCCCCCAGCGTGGTCTGCGCCGCCAGCAGCGTGGCGATATCGCGCGGCAGACCGACCTTCACGCCGGCATCGGCCAGCGATTCAAGGATGATATAGATGTACGCCGGACCGCTGGCGGAAAGCGCGGTGACGGCGTCCATGTGCTTTTCGTCGACCACGACGGTGCGTCCGACAACGTCGAACAGGTGGCAGGTGAGGGCAACGTCTGCCGCGCTGGCGTGCTTGCCTTTGCAGATCGCAGTCATACCGGCTCCCTGCTGGCACGGGGTGTTGGGCATGGCGCGAACCACGGGAACGTTCGACGAAAGATTTTTTTCGATCATCGAAGTCGGAACCGAAGCCGCCACCGACACGATCAGCTGCTTCCGCGTGATGTGACCGCTGATCTCGCGTACGACGTCCTCAACCACCTGCGGCTTCACTCCGATCACAATGATGTCGGCGCCTTTGACCGCGTCGACGTTGTTCGTCCCGACCTTCACTTTGAGTTTCTTCGCCAGCGCCTTAGCGCGCTCCGGGTGAGCAACGGTAGCGGAAGTTGACTTCGCCGACAGCAATCCGTTCTTGAGCAGCGCCTGTAGGATGATGCCGCCCATCTTGCCGGCACCTAAGAACGCGACCTTTTTCCCGGCCAGATCATTTCCCATAATTTGCTCCTGCGTTCTTTGCTTGTCGCTGCATCCAATTCCACGCAGTCGCGACGATCTCGCGCAGCCCGCGCGTTGCCTTCCATTGAAGTAGCGCCTGGGCCTTCGCCGGATTCGCCACCAGCGCCGGAGGATCCCCCGGGCGGCGCGGCACCATCTTGCGGGGCACGCGTTTGCCCGTCATTTCCTCGACCATCGAGATCACTTCCTGCACCGAAGCTCCGGTTCCCGTTCCTACATTGACCGCAAAACTATCCTTCCCGGCGGCCAGGTGCTCCAGCGCCTTCACATGCGCGCTGGCCAGGTCGTTCACGTGGATGTAGTCGCGAATGCAGGTTCCATCCGGAGTCGGATAATCCGATCCAAACACCTGCAGTTCCGGACCTTGCCCGGCGGCCGCGCGCAGCGCCAGAGGAATTAAGTGCGTTTCCGGATCGTGCAACTCGCCGATCTCGCCACTTTCATCCGCGCCCGCGGCGTTGAAATAACGCAGGCTGGCGAAGCGGAAACCGTAAGCCCGGTCATAGGCCTCGAGTGCCTGTTCGAAGAATAGCTTCGAAACGCCATAGGGATTCACCGGCTGGCGCGGCGTGCTCTCCTCGATTGGAACTTTGGCCGGATCGCCGTAGACGGCGCAGGTGGAGGAAAAAATAATCTTCTTCACTCCCGCGTCAAGCGCCGCGTTCAGGAGCGAGAGTCCGCCCTCGACGTTGTTATGAAAATACTTTTTCGGATTCGTCACCGACTCGCCGACATAGGCATGCGCCGCAAAGTGCATGATGGCATCGGCTCGCGGCAGAACTTTGGCCAGCGCGGCCGAGTCCAGAATATCTCCCTTGATCAGTTCGAAGCCTGCGGCCAGAATTTCGAACCCGGTGTACAGATTGTCGAAGATGATAACTTCGTGTCCGGCACGCCTGAGCGCCCGGGCCGTATGACTGCCGATATATCCTGCCCCGCCGATGACGAGAACGACCACGTTCTACTCCATTTCCGGTTGCATTTCGATTTCTTCCGACGCTGCCCCGAACACACTCCAGGAGCCGCTTCCGGTCCGCTCCAATCTACTGTCACTGAAACCAGAATTATACGGTCTGGGCAGGGAAAAACGGGGTGATAGTACCCCCGGAAGAGATTGCTGAAGTCGACGCGCACTTCAGCCCCTGAACATCTTAGACTCTGAACATCTTAAAAAAGATCGTTCAAAACCCGCGTCCAATCTGCTTTACAAGCCACGGCCGATGTCATACACTCGCCAGACGCGCATCGGTCCCCCACGATGCCAGCCGGAAGCAACCCCTTCAAGAGGACCCTCAAGCTATGTCCCTTCGTCGCTGCCATCGAGCAGTTTCCGCTCCTCTCACTCTCATCGTTCTCGGCACGATCATGCTCGGCACGATCATGCTCAGCGGCTTCCCGTGCGCCGGCCAGACCGCTATCACCACCTATCATTACGACACCAACCGCACCGGCTGGAACCAGCACGAGACCGTCCTCACCCCAGCGAACGTGAGCAGCACCTCTTTCGGATTCCTCCATCACATTGCGCTTGATGACCAGGTGGACGGACAACCGCTGGTGGTCCCGGCAGTGAACATTACGACCGGAAGTCACCAGGGCAAGCACGATGTGGTCTATGTCGCGACCGAAGGCAACACGATCTACGCCATCGATACACACACGGGTACGGTACTGCTGAATCCGAATTTCGGCACGCCGGTGGGTTATCCACTGGGCTGCAACAATAACGGGCCCAACGTGGGCATCAACTCCACGCCGGTCATCGACCTCAGCAGCAGCACGATGTACGTGGTGATTTACACCAGCGACGCGAGCGGTCCCGCCTACCGCATTCACGCTCTCGATCTCGGCAGTCTGACCGACAAGGTTGCTCCGGAGGTGGTCGCCGCCTCGCACACGCTGACGAACGGTACTACCTTCAACTTCAATGCCACATACCAGCGGCAGCGCCCCGGCCTGTTACTGGCCAACGGCAATGTCTACGCGGGTTTCGGCAGCTTCTGCGACTACAATGCGAACCTGTCGCGGGGCTGGCTGCTGGGCTGGTCGACTGGAACGCTGACGCCGCTCGCGGCCAACCAGGTTTTCGACACCCAGCCTACCTCGCCGGACAATTTCTTCCTTTCGTCCATCTGGATGTCAGGCTACGGTCCTGCCCTCGATGACTCGGGAAACATTCTGTTTGCGACGGGCAACTCCGATCCTTCAGGGGAAACGTACGACGGGGTAAGCAACATTCAAGAAAGTGTGGTCAAGGTTTCTTCGGATCTGACCACCGTTCTCGACAAATTCACGCCCAGCAACCAGTCTGACCTCGATCAATGGGACGCCGATTTCGGCTCGGGAGGCGTGCTGGTTCTACCCGACCAGACCGGCCCGAAGCCGCATCTGGCAGTCGCAGCCGGCAAGGTCGGCGCTATGTTCCTGCTGAATACCGATAATCTTGGCGGATACTCGACGGTCAAGAACAACGTTCTCGGCACCCACCAGATCGGCGGCTGCTGGTGTGGACCGTCGTACTTCGTCGACAGCGACGGCATTCCCCGCGTGGTCTCCAGCGGGGGACGGGCGGTGAGAGTATGGAAACTCACCACTACTCCGCGTCCGGTGCTGGCGCAGGTAGCCATCTCGCCTTATTTGGTCGGAGGACAAGATCCGGGATTTTTTACGACGATTTCTTCGAGCGGCACCGCCAATCCCATCATCTGGGCGTTGTCGCGGCCGCCGAATTCCTCTCTCCACTCGCCGATTTATCTTTATGCGTTTAATCCTGACGCAACTTCCGGTTCGACAATGACCCAGCTCTACAAGGGTGTCGCTGGCTACTGGCCGAACCTGGGCGGCAACTCGAACCTGGTTCCAGTCGTCGCGAACGGCGAAGTCTTCGTAGCCAGCAACATGGAGTTGCAGATTTTCGGGCTGAAGACGGCGGCGAAGGACGTTTCGAGCCGACTAAAATGACCAACCACCGGGGACACCGGGTCACACAGGGTTAGGGTCTCGCTCTGTGTCCCCCTGTGTCCTTTCGCAAACGACGGTCACGACGGATCTGTGCCGCGCTTTCTCGGCTCCTGCTAAGATGACCCGTTCGACCCGGGAGGTCTCCGTGGAAAACGAATTGACTCCGCCATCCGCTCCTGAGCCTCGGTCCATGCCTGAGCTCGCAGCCACCATCGCGGCACCTCCGGTCGAGGCCGCCCCAGCTGCTCCCGCGATTCCTGAGGTTCCGGCGTATCGCGACCGCGGCACCGGTCTGGTGCTGTTCGGAGTGGTCCAGATTATTCTGGGATTGCTCGCGGCCCTGATGGTGCCTTTCGTTATGCTGGGCGCGTTTGTCTCCAAGCTGGCGCCCGGGGGATCGATGCGTCCCGGTCAGTATGTCTCTGGAGTCGCTACCTATGCGTTCATCAGCGCGGCGCTGCTTACGCTGGGGGTGGGATCGATACAAATGAAGCGCTGGGCGCGCGCCCTGACGCTGATTGTTTCCTGGTACTGGATGATCATGGGAGTGCTCATCACGGTCCTGCTCACGGCCGTGTTCCCGGTAATCATACGCAGCACCATGCAGGCGCAACGGAACGCAGCAAGTACGTCCTCGCCCGAGTTGCAGGCGGGAGTCATGGCAGTGATCATTACGGTTGTAATTGTTTTCTTCGCATTTTTCCTGGTCGTGGTGCCGATCGGCTTTATCGTCTTCTACGGCCGAAACGACGTCGCGCTGACGTGCCACTATCGCGATCCGGTGGAGCGCTGGACCGACCGCACGCCCCTGCCCGTGCTCGGCGCCAGCGTCGTACTGTTTACGGGCTCGCTCTACATGCTGCTGGTCGGCCTGACCACGCCGCTGTTTCCGTTCTTCGGGCGCTACTTGACCGGCATTCCGGCAGCCGGATGCTTTCTGGTGTTGGGGGCCGTCGACATCTATCTCGCCATCGCGCTCTTCCGGCTGCAATCCACTGGCTGGTGGACTGCCGTCTTGCTCGCGCCGATCCGCCTGTTGTCCATGGTGCTGACTTATCGCAGAGCGGACCTGATGCAGGCTTACTCGAAGCTGGGCTGGTCCGATGCGCAGATTCAGATGATCAGATCCAGCCCACTTTTTCGCAGCCACGTGATCCTGTGGTGGAGTCTGGTTTCCGTGCTTGTATTTTTCGGCTACCTCTTGTGGCTGAAACGCTACTTCAAAATGCCGGCAGCGCAGCCGCATGCGGAAGCGCTCCCTGCCCCGGTGATTTAGAGGCGCGGCATCGATTGCGCGAGATAATGGGTAATCGAGGTGAAGTTATGACCGAACAACTTGCCGACAAGAAATGCGTGCCTTGCCGCGGTGGCGTTCCATCCCTGAAGGGCAAGGAACTGGAGAAACTGCACGAGAACACTCCGAAGTGGACGGTCGTGAAGGAACATCACCTGCAACGCGAGTTCAAGTTCCCCGACTTCAAGCAAGCGCTGGATTTCGTGAACCGAGTGGGAGCACTGGCCGAGGAGCAGGGCCACCATCCCGATATTCTCCTGGCCTGGGGTAAGGCTGAGATTACGCTCTGGACGCACAAGATTGACGGCTTGACCGAGAGCGATTTCATCATGGCCGCGAAAATTGATCGGGCGAGCGGAGAGTAGAGCACCCAGCAATTTCGCAGCTCTCTCGTCTTCAGAGCGCTCTCAGGTTTGCGGCTCTTCGCCTGGCGGGGCTGCAGCCTCGCGATTCACGAAAGGATTCTCCTCCGTCCGTGCAAGCAACCCTTGGGGCGGAGTCTGCCGCTCGCACTCCCGCTTCATCTCTTCAAAGAACTGCCGGGTTGAGCGCTCGATGGCGGGCTCAATGGCAAACTCAACAATTCGGGAAAAAGTCCCCACGAACTCAATGCGTGCGTGAATTTCCGTCCTGTCCGACGCGACGGGACGGAAATTGACGCACGACTCCAGTGTGATGCCCGAAAAGTGGCTGATATAGTCGACGCGGCGGTTGAGTTCGAAGTGGGTGAGCACCTGATCCACCGAGGTGCCCAGGGCACCGATGGTTTCCACCTGCAGCCGGCTCTCCACGACCCAGGGCTTGCCAAAACTCCAGCGAACGCGGCGAATGTAGGAGCACCATCGCCATTTGTCGGTGTCGGTGTAGACAGCGAAAACGGTGGCCAGAGGGCGATCTACCGTGACCCTGATCTCAAAGCAACCCATAGAGAAGCACTCGAAACGGCTATCGAGTGCGTGGCGCGGTCAGGGGCAGTGTAGGGGAAAAGGGACCTCAGGGCAATCCGGAAGCGGTGGGGAGCTTCGTGGTCCGGCCTGCCCACAGCGCTAATGCCAGCACTGACGCCGGAATCAGCATCAGCGCACCCGTGCCACTAGCGACGGTGCGTGCGGAGAATCCTACGTCGAGGAAACGGCCCGCCAAATATGCGGTGACAGCAAACGTGAGGCTGCCCAGGCCAAGGTCGGCGGAGAAAACGCGACCGCGAAAACGATCTTCGGTATGAAGTTGCAACAGTGTCGTCGAGAAAACCCACACCGTCGATCCGCCCGCGTGGGCCAGCATGGCGCAGGCGGCGGCCATCCACACACTACGGCTGACACCGAGAACTCCATAACCGGCGGAGATAGTGATGTAGCCGAACAGAATTCCGAGTCGAAGTCGGCTGTCACTCTGTCCCGCCCAGCGCGCCGACACCAGCGGTCCTACCAGTGCTCCCATGCCGCGCCCCCCGAGCAGAATGCTCATGCCGAGCATGGCTCCGCCCGCGGCATTGATGCCGTGCCCGTGCACCGCGAATTCGCGCGCCCCCATGACCGTGAAGATGACCCAGCTGGGGCCGACCATGAGTTCTCCAGCCTTCGCGAAAACCGCCGGAAACAGCGTGGGATGACTGCGAATGTAGCGAAAGCCTTCCATCACCGGAGAGAAGTCGACCAGATCGCGCGGCCGCAGCGGAGCAGCCAATTCGGCATGCGGCTCGGCGAATCGCATTCCACCGATGAGCAGCGCTGAAGTGAGGAACGACAAGCCGTTGAGGATGAAGACTGCGTCGCGTCCGAAGAACGCCGCGACGACTCCACCGACCGATGCGCCGATCAACAAATTTACCGACCACGTCGCCGACGACAGAGTATTCGCGACGAGAACTTCGCTTTCCTCGGTGATGTTCGGAATCACCGAACTGCGGGCCGGTTCGAAGAATGCCGCCATGGTCGTTTCCGCCAGCAGCAACGGATAGACCAGCCACACCGTGGAACGGGAGCGCACGAACAACATCGACAGCACGACCACGAAACGAACCAGATCGGCGGCGATCATGACATGTTTGCGTTTCAGGCGGTCATTCACGACTCCCGCCATCGGCCCAACCAACGTCTGAGGAAGAACCTGCAGGACTAGCGCCAACGCGACCGAGCCAGCGTGCCCGGTCAGCTGCAGCAGCAGCGTGTAAATGGAGAGCGTGTAGAACCAGTCACCAATTTCGCTGACAATTTGCGCCAACCAGAGCCGCCGGAAATTGCGGTTACCGCGAACCAGGCGCCCGTAGGACGCGAGCGTGATCGTGGATGTGCCGCGCTCCGGTTGGGGATCCATGCGAGTGTTTACTCTACAGGGTGGGAGTGTTGGTTCGCTATGGGCGCGCGGATTGCAGCATCACGGTCGCAGCTTATGTTTCAAATCGTCGGCAATCTGTTTGCCGTGGAAGCGGCCGTTCTCGATGAAGATTTCGTTGGTGCGCGATCCTGCGACGATCACACCGGCTACGTAAATTCCGCGAACATTGCTCTCCAGCGAAACTGGGTCGCATACCGGACGGTGCTGCTGCTCCGAAAGCTCAATGCCCATGCTGCGCAGAAAATCGTAGTCGGGATGGTAGCCGATCAGCGCCAGCACGAAGTCATTCTTCAGCCGCATGGGCCCGCGCGCCGTGTTCAGTACCACGTGGTCAATGCCGATTTCCTGCACTGAGCTGTTGAAGTAGGCCACGATCTCGTTGTTCTTGATGCGATTTTCTAAATCCGGTTTGATCCAGTACTTCACGTGATGGTGGAGCTGAGCTTCGCGATGGACCAGGGTGACGCGGGCACCGTGCCGCCACAAATCGAGCGCAGCGATGGCGGCGGAATTCTTGCCGCCGATCACCAGTACTTCGGTGTCGTAATAAGGATGCGGCTCGCCGTAGTAATGCGAGACCTTGGGAAGCTCCTCGCCGGGAATGCCGAGTTGGTTCGCCAGATCGTAGTAGCCAGTGGAAACGATAACCTTCTTTGTACGGTAGTCGTGCGGGCGCCCAGCGCGGTCGGTGGCCGTGATGCTGAACTTTCCGTCCTCGCCCATCACTGTTTTGACCCATTCGTATTGCCGAACGTCAAGATGATAGTGCTCGGCGACTTTGCGGTAGTACTCCAGCGCTTCTTCCCGTGTGGGTTTCTGCTGAGCGGTGGTGAAAGGAATGTCGCCGATCTCCAGCAACTCGGGCGTGGTGAAGAACACCATGTTTGCCGGATAGTGAAACAGCGAGTTCACCAGACACCCTTTGTCGACCACGATAACCTTCAGCCCGATCTTCTGCGCTTCGATGGCGCAGGCGAGACCTGTGGGCCCGGCTCCGATGACGAGAACATCGGTGTGCATCTCGGCATGAGACTTGATTTTGGTTTTAGGCAGAGTGTCGAGTTCGTCGGCTGTGAACAAGTCAGGCATGGTATGGCGTGCGGAGTCACGCGAGGCGACGAGGGTTCGAGCGCAACTCGGAGACCGATGATTCTAGCACGCGGGAATTGCAGCGGGATGCTCAGACAGCGGTCGGGTAGCGCCGGCATCCTGCCTGCGGTGTCGAGCCTGCCTCGCCTGAGAGTGCCGCGTACGAGGGCAAAGCCGCTCCGGAACTCTGCGGACGGGGTGTGGACAATCTCGGCAATGCGCTTAGCTCGCCAGCGGAGCGAAAACAAAGGGGCGGCCCTGGCCGGCGGTCGCGCCCCTTCTCAAACAATCTTCGGACCGATTCTAATCCGTGGCCGTGCCCAGATAATCTTCCGACGTTCCATCGGTGAGTGCAACCGCATTGCTCCCGTCTAAATTGGATGAGTAGATTCTGTCATTGTTCAAAGTCGAATCGTAAGCCGTGTAAAAGAGGGTTGAGTTCAGGACTTCTACCTCATACGCACCGGTCACCACGGTAGTCTGATTGCTGCCATCCAGGTTAATGCTGAAAACGACAGTCTCCGATGGTCCAGTCTGGCCATAGAGCACGAAGATAATTTGCTTTGCATCCGCGGTGAAGACTGGCGTATCGATGTACTGAGTTTGGGTGGTCACGGTGGCCAAGCCCGTTCCATCTGGGTTGATGGTGAAGATGCCAGTGGACGCGGCGCCCTCGCAGCTCATGACAATCTTAGTGTTGTCCGCCGAAAAGCTTCCGCTGTAACAATCGGTCATGCCGGTCGGCATGGTGGAATTCAGATTGACTTGTCCGCTTCCGTCCACATTCATGACCCAAAGATTCTCATGGTTGCTGACGGTATTCTCCTGATTGAAAACGATTTGTTTTCCGTCCGGAGAAACCTTCACCGAGTACGAGCTCCCGGTAGTGGTCAGTTGGGTTTGAGTGCTGCCGTCGGCATTGCTGACCCAGACGTTCTCGCTTGATTCGAAGGCATAGGTCTTGAGATCGGCGCTGACTGACGGCGTGTATACACTTGTGCTACTGAATGGAACTGGGGTGACTCCCGAACCGTTCAGCGCCATGAGGAACAGTTCCGTCGGAGGGCTCACCGTACGCCTCGACACAAATGCTAACTGGGTAAAAACTGGTACTTTCGAAGTGGCTGTGGAAGTTCCGCAGGCCACAGTACCGGCAATCGGCGCCGTTGTTAGCGCAATGGCAAAGGCAAGTCGTAGTGCTCTCATGAATCTCTCCTGGTAATTTGAAACAAGCGGTGGCTTTCAAAGCGAAGGTATAACGCTCAGATTACGAACGGCAATGTCACCGATGGACGTACTGCGTCGAAATGATGGGGAGCGTCGTAGCGGCGGTCGAACCCACGGACCAGCGGAATAGAGGTGCCATGCTTCGCAGCTTGTCCACAAGGGTCATCCGAAGAATTGCGCGGTGGGCCTCGCGTTTCAGCGCGCCGTATAATACCCGGTTCTTCATACGCGCCGAAGACTCGGGCTTTCTCCCGCCACTTTAGCGGCTCTTATAGGAGATTTCGTCATGTCTGCTCTTACCGAACCGGTTGCAAAGACCCGCATGGAATCCGACAGCATGGGAAAGATTGAAGTCCCAGCGAATGTTTACTGGGGCGCGCAGACGCAGCGCTCGCTGCTTCATTTCAACATTGGCCGCGACACCATGCCGCCGGAGTTGATTCGTGCGTTCGGGACGCTGAAGAAGGCGTGTGCGCTGGTAAATCAGGATCTGGGGAAGCTTCCCGCCGATATCGCCAAGCTGATCGTGCAGGCGGCCGACGAAGTGATTTCCGGAAAACTTAATGATCAGTTCCCGCTGCGCATCTGGCAGACCGGCAGCGGCACGCAGACCAACATGAACGTAAATGAAGTGATCTCGAACCGGGCGATCGAAATCGCAGGTGGCGAGATGGGATCGAAGAAGCCGGTTCATCCCAACGATCACGTCAATATGTCGCAATCGTCGAACGACACGTTTCCTGCGGCCATGCATATTGCCGCCGCGGATCGGGTGAAGAACGCGCTGATTCCCGCAATCAAAACCGTCCACGACGCGATCGCCGCCAAGGCGAAGGAGTTCGATCATGTTGTAAAGATTGGGCGCACGCATCTACAGGACGCCGTGCCGCTCACCGTTGGCCAGGAGTTTGGCGGATGGGCCAGCCTGCTGGAGCGGGACATCCATCGCCTGGAACAGGTGCTGGACGGGCTTTACGACTTGGCCATCGGCGGAACGGCGGTAGGGACGGGCCTCAACACGCATCCGGAATTCGCCGAGCGCGCGGCGAAAAAGATCGCCGAACTTACGGGACTCCCCTTCCGCTCGCACGGCAACAAGTTCGCCGCACTCTCGGCGCATGATGAAATCGTTTTCGCGCAGGGTGCGATGGAGACACTGGCCGCATCGCTGATGAAAATATCCAATGACATTCGCTGGCTGGCTTCGGGCCCACGCTGCGGCCTGGGGGAGCTTTCGATTCCAGAAAATGAGCCGGGATCATCGATCATGCCGGGCAAAGTGAACCCCACGCAGTGCGAGGCCATGACCATGGTATGTGTGCAAGTCCACGGCGCAACCGCGGCTGTAGGATTTGCGGGATCGCAGGGCAACTTCGAACTCAACGTCTACAAGCCGGTCATCATCTACAACTTCCTGCACTCGGTCACGCTCATCACCGACGCCTGCCACGGCTATGTCGAATACATGCTCAATGGCATTGAAGTCGATCGCGCCAAGGTGGATTGGTACGTAAAGAATTCGCTGATGCTGGTCACCGCGCTGGCCCCAAAGGTGGGATACGACAAGGCCGCGCAGATCGCGCACACGGCACACGTCGAGCACTCAAGCCTGCGCGAAGCCGCGTTGAAGCTGGGATACCTTACCGGCGAGGAATTCGATCAACTGGTCAAGCCGGA
Organism: uncultured Acidobacteriaceae bacterium; assembly: GCA_963709385.1. Classification (GTDB taxonomy): domain Bacteria; phylum Acidobacteriota; class Terriglobia; order Terriglobales; family Acidobacteriaceae; genus Sulfotelmatobacter. The sequence goes on along the minus strand of CAVPWD010000005.1, from coordinate 99,245 downwards.
GAGGATGACGCGGCCGTGAGCATGACTCGGTTTTGCGTCATCTTAATCGCGCAATTAGCCCTATAACAGAGAATATGGAGCCTACAAGCGTTCCCCTCATGTCCTGACGCAAGTCCCGTCGTTAGATGTCGGCGCACACCAGTTTTTCGCGGAGATTGACAACAAGCTTCCCGAGGAACTACGGCAGTTTCTGATCAGGCGTGATGGAGCCGTAATAATCTGCGAGAGTCTGCCAACAGGTATCATCCCCGGTCAAATCGCAAGCGAGAGAGTGCAGGACGTTTGGCGCCTGTGCGGGCTCTACTACTTCAATCTGGGCCGATTCCACGAGGCTTTGGCTGTCTTCACCGCATTCTACGATCAAATGCTTAAGTATCAAGAGAAGTCTGGGGATCGCGTCCACAAGGGAACGCCGTTGGTCAGAATCAGTGAGTGTCACCAAAGGCTCGGCGAGGTAGCCCTATCAAAGCGTTACCTGATGCTGACTGCATGCGAGGATGCAATCCAACACAGAGGCAGGATCGACGCTGAGACGACAGGAATTTATTTCCGGATGATTTGGGGAGGTGGGCTGGGCCATTGGGCCTTTCAGACCTATGCGCTAAGAATGTGGGAAATTACGCAAAGGAATCCGAAGGAGGCCTTCTTTCCTGAGTGGGTCCTGCAGGAATTGGATAATGACTGGATGACCGAGTACCCGTCTTCACAAGAAGCGGCCGTTTACAAGGTAACCCAGCCCTATGTGCGATGGCTCCTGGCGCGGTTAGGTTCAGGGGCCGGCCGAAACCTGGAGCAATTAGCTCACTATCTACTGTCATGTATGCCAGGGTGCCGAGCCCGCCGTCGAAAACCGTCTATTTCAACTGACTACGATGTGGTTTGTACTGTTGAGGGTACCGGACTCGATTTTCGTTCGGAGCTTGGTCGCTACTTCATCTGTGAGTGCAAAGACTGGAAGAAGAAGGCGGACTTCAGCGCACTCGCGAAATTCTGCAGAGTCCTTGACTCAGTCAAGTGCTCGTTCGGGATCTTATTTTCCAAGCAAGGAATCACTGGGAAGGGAAAGGCAACCGATGCCGAACGTGAGCAGATCAAGGTTTTTCAGCAGCGGGGGATGGTTGTTATCGTAATTTCAAATTCGGATCTCAAGCAGGTAGCATCGGGAGCCAATTTCCTAACCATGCTCCGTAGCAAGTATGAGCAGGTGCGTCTCGACCTTCGGACATAGAGCCGAAATGGCGTCCAACCGGAACCTAACGCTCGGCGAATTCCCTCTCTTTGTCGACCATCGATGACATGCTCACCTTCTTCTTTGGCGTGGTCGTAATCACCACCACGCTCACCAGCACCAGCAGCGTCCCTATGATGCTGCGTCGGCCGATGGCTTCGCCGCCGAAGAAGTGTCCCACGAGCACTGCGACTACCGGATTGACATACGCATACGTCCCCACCTTGGTGGGCGATTCGTGGTGAATGAGCCAGACGTAGGCCGTGAATCCGACGATGGATCCTGCCACGATCAGATAGGCCAGCGCGAGCCAGGCTTGGCGGGAAACTTCCTGCGTGCGAAAGCCGCGAAATTCTCCCAGCAGTGCCGCGGCCAGCAGGAGCAACACGCCTCCGGAGAGCATCTGCACGCCGGAACTCATAGCTTTCGCGGCGGACGATGGCAACTTGCGGCTCAGCGATGCCGCGATCGACCAGCTGATGGCCGCGACGATCAAGGCGCAGGCCCCTGCGGTGTCTACTGGAGCCTGGCCGAGGCTTATCGAGTGTCCGACGAGGACGGCGACCCCGCTCATGCCGACGAGAAGGGCAAACCCGAGCCGCGGCGTGAGGCGCTGGGTCCGCAGGAAAACAATTTCTCCGATAGCCATAAACACTGGAATAGTCGCCATCATGACCGCGGCGATTCCCGATGGCACCCGCTTCTCCGCCCAGAAGAGCAGCCCGTAGTCGAGAACAAAAATCAGCACCGCGAGAAATGCAGCCGCGCCCCACTCGCGAGCCGTCGGAGAAGGCGTCCCCCTGGCGCGCATCCAGAGATAAAGAACCAGCCCCGCGACCAGAAAACGCAGACCGGCTAGAAGAAACGGCGGCACCTCGCGCACCCCGACGCGAATCGCCAGGAAAGTCGATCCCCAGACGAAGTAGATGATGGCGAAGGCGAGCAGAACCTTCCACGCGCGTGGCTGAGAAGCGGCGTGCATGAGGAACCTGGGAGTTGGGTCGGAGACGTTAGGTCTCAGGCCCTGACACGCGATTAGATCACCGCACGCCGTTGCGGACGTGGAATCCCCGCATTAAAAAATTTTATGGAGATATAACGAGAGCAGGGCTGGCGGAAGAGTTCTGCCAAACTCCAACGCGCACAGGTTTCAGAGACCCAAGACCGAAGACCGAAGACCCAAGACCCGACTAGGATTACTTCTTCAGCAGGCTGGTGTGGCTTGCGACACATTCCCATTTGCCGGCGTCGAAAATCCAGGTGTCGGTAAAGCGTCCCATGTGATCGTAGGGCTTGCCCTGGTAGGTGCCCGCGGTGTGGTACGTGCCGGTGATTACCGCGGTGTCACCAAAGAAATTCATTTTTACATTCTGGATGTTGGCCACGGTGGGTTTAAACAGCGGGTCTTTAATATCGGCCAGAAATTTCTGTTTGTCGCTGACTTCGCCGTCCCACTCAGTGTTCACGAAACGGCTCGAAACCAGAGCATCGAGGGCAGGGGCGTCGCGGTTGACCTGCGCTTCGTTCCACATACGCTCCAGCACGAGCAGCCGGGTCTCGCGCGGATCGGATTGCTGGGCCGCCAGTCCGATCGAACCGAGAGTCAGCAGAAGGAAGCAGCAGAGAGTGCGATTCATGAGCGTACAAGTTCGCTGGCATCCCCAACGTCGGGACGAACGTTCGAAAACGATAGCAGCCGGGTGCGCGACGGTGCCATGGAAATGCGCCAACAAGCGGTTACGAACGTCATAACGGTACGCTTCTTCAAACCTGCCGCTCTGGTACCATCCATTTCAAATGGCCAGTGGCGAATCCATTCCGGGCGCAACCGCAACGCCGATATTGGATTCTGCTGCCTTGCCGAAGCCTGCCCGAAGGAAGAGACTGGTCAGCACAATTTGGGGTGTGCTGCTGGGCCTCCTCTTCGCTGCCATGCTCATCTATGACGATCAGCATAATCGCAGAAGTCCCGCCGCGGACTACATGGTCCTCTTTTACTTTGCGGTGATCATGGGCGTCGTAGTAGTGCACGAGGTCGGACATCTGCTGGCGGGCTGGATGGTGGGCTTCCGCTTCAGCCGCATCTCGATCGGTCCACTCTGCTTGAAAATCGAGCACGGAAGATTAAAGGTTGAGGGCCGCGGAAGATTGACTGGGGCTGCGGGTTATGCCGGCATGCACGTGAATAGCGTGCGGCGCTTGCGCCGGCGGCTGTTGATTTTCACTCTAGGCGGGCCGACGGCAAACCTGCTGTCCTTTGCCGCGATGATCGCGCTACTGGACTACTCCGCTCCCGGCACGCCGAATAATTGGATGGCCCTGCCAGCAAGGCTTTTCGCGCAGATCTCGCTGATCATCGGCCTCGTCAATCTCGTTCCTTTCTCGGTGGGCGCGCTTTTTTCTGACGGCGCGCGCATCGCCATGCTGTTCCGTTCCCGGGCGCGCACCCGGCGCTGGATGAGCATCGCGGCGATAGGAGACCAAAATCAAAAAGGAGTTCGGCCGAGACAATTCAGGCGTACGTGGCTGAACGCCGCCAGTTCGCTGCATGACGGTTCGGTCGATGACGTCGCCGGCAACTTGCTGGCTTACGCTGCGGCGAACGACGGCAAGGACGAACCGATCGCGGCCCTTCGCCTCGAACGATGTCTCGAACTGATGCACCTGCTGGGTCCGTCGACACAGAACGTGATCAGTCTGGAAGCGGCCGTGTTCAGTTCGTGGTTCAGGAAAAATCCTGTGATCGCGCAGAAGTGGTTCGAACACGTAAAGAAACTTAAGGCCATCACGCCGCTGCAGCGGATCAGAGTCGATGTTGCCCTGCTCTGCGGACGGGACGAGTTTGAGCTGGCGCTTCCCAAATGGCAAGAGGGCTTGACGCTCATAAACAAGCTTCCCGGAGCTCCCACGCAGAAGCGCCTGCTGGAAGGATGGCTCGAATGGCAGGAACAGATTCTGCAGCGGCAAAGTGAAGTTCAGGCGTCAGGCCTTGGGCGTTAGGCGTCGGACATCGGACCTCAGCCGTCGGGCATCGGACGCCGGACCATAGACAGTCCCTCTTAAATTCAACTTCTGAGGCCCGAGGTCCAAGGTCTGAGGTCCAAGGTCTGAGGTCCAAGGTCTGAGGTCCAAGGTCTGAGGTCCAGGTCTAGGTCTGAGGTCCGACGCCCGCCGCCTGACGGCTAGCGCCCAACGCCCGAACTCCGACGCCCGCCCTTAGAATGCCCAGCGCAGCAAGGTCGCGCCAATGGTGAAGCCCGCGCCCACCGACGCCAGCATCACCAGGCTTCCCTTCTTCAGCTTGCCTTGCTCGACGGCGGTATTCATAGCCAGCGGGATCGTTCCGGCCGTGGTGTTGCCGTAGCGCTCGATGTTCACGATCACCGCCCCGGGGCGCAGGCCCAGGCGATCGGCCGTGGCGCTGATGATGCGCAGGTTGGCCTGATGCGGGATGAACGCGTCGATATCGGATCCCTTGAGTCCGTTCCGTTCGAGCAGTTTCTGGCACAGTTCGGTCTGCTTTCGTACCGCAAACTTGAAGACCTGCTGCCCGTCCTGGTGGACGTAATGCATTTTCTTCTCGACGGTTTCCTTGGTCGACGGGTTCAGGCTGCCGCCTCCCGGCATGTAGAGGAACTGGGCACCGGCACCGTCGATCTCGTGGATGAAGTCGATCAGCCCGACCGAATCGTCTTCTGCCGGCTCCAAGATCACGGCGCCCGCGCCATCCCCGAAAATCACGCAGGTAGCCCGATCGCTGTAGTCGATGACCGAGGACATCACGTCCGCCCCGATCACGAGTACGCGCTTGTGAGTCCCCGAGGCAATGAAGTGGGCTCCGGTCTGCAACGAGTAGAGAAACGCCGAGCAGGCGGCGGAAATATCGAAACCCCAGGCTCCCTTCGCCCCCAGCTTGTTTTGCACCAGGCAGGCGGTGGCGGGAAAAAACATGTCAGGGGTTACCGTGCCGACGATAATCGCTTCAATATCGGTGGGCGCGAACCCGCGCTGAGCCAAAGCCTTTTTGGCGGCCTCGACCGCGAGGTCGCTGGTGGCAACACCCTTTTCCACAATGTGCCGTTCCCGGATGCCGACACGCGCCATGATCCATTCGTTGCTGGTATCGACCATCTTTTCCAGGTCGGCGTTGGTAAGAAGACGAGGTGGCACATAGGTGCCCAGTGCGCTGATTTTGGCGCGGATCGGTTTGGTCGTCGCTAAATTAGGCAATGAGGGCTCCTGATCTCCTGCACAAGATCGATTCAGTAGGAAACTGTGTATTTTGCAGGATCGGGGGCAGAATGTCTAACCCGTTCCAGGGAAGCGACAAAATAAGCCAGGCACCGGGGGCTCACTGCACACGCAAGAGCCCGTTACCGTTGCTTCCTTCCGGACCTGGCGGGGTTGGCGGGAGTACGTCGCGTAAGACCGATGCCTGACCTGAATCATTCTAGCATTCGGTTGTTGTGGCTCCGGCATCGCGCTTTAGTAGCGGAGGAATGGCCTCGATGGGCATGTGACTTTCGGTGCAAGAATCTGTCCGCCAAGCCTTCCCTTCTGTGCGTGGTTGTCGAACAATAGTGACTCAGGCATTCGAGTTCCGGCTGCGCCCTGACCAATGTCGTCCCCGTCCCCACAATCCGCCGCAATACCGCTGACCCAAGCCATCGACCATTACTTTGAGCTGGCTCTGTATCTGCTGGTATTGACTGGTTTTGCTACGCTGGCCAGCACCGGCGGACTCGATCTGCCGTCGACTGTTTTGGTAGGAGTGGCGCTGGCCGTCCGCGGTTATCTGCTGGCGAAGCGACGGCAGGTAGTGATTTCCGAGCGCTGGACCACTCCCCTCACCGTCGCTTATTTCGTCTTTTTCGCGGTCGATTATTTTGTTTTCTCGCGCAGTTTTCTGCCCGCTACCGTTCATCTGGCGCTGTTCGGCGTGGTGGTGCGCATGTTCTCGCTGCGCAAGGAACGCGATCATGTGATGCTGGCGATTCTCGCCTTCCTCATGGTGCTGGCGTCGGCCGTGCTGACGGTCGACAGCGTGTTCCTGTTCTCGTTCGCGGCCTTCATGCTGATGGCGGTGGCTACTTTCGTTCTCATGGAGATGCGGCGCTCGGGTCACTCCGCCGACATTCAGGCGCGCCACTCCAGCGATCCCCGGGAGCATCGCCGCCTCGCGTTCTCCCTGGCCCGGGTCGCCCCGGCGCTGATGTTGATGATTCTGGTGGCGGGCGCAGGGGTCTTCTTCCTGCTGCCCCGCATGTCGGCCGGATACTTGGGCGGATATTCCTTCGGCACCGACTTTTCTTCCGGATTCAGCGATCGCGTGCAGTTGGGGCAGATTGGCCAGATTCAGCAATCGACCGCAGTCGTGATGCATATCCAGATCGACGGCGACACCGTCGGACGTTACGATCTGCACTGGCGCGGCGTAGCTTTGGCTAATTTCGACGGACACTCGTGGTCGAATCCGCGCGATCAGTTTGCCCTGCGTCGGCGGGCCGATAAGAGCTTTGAAGTGCCGCGCTTTGACAATCCGGTCTTAACCTCGTACGTGATGGCCAATCAGTCGCGCGAGCAGATTATCCACTACCGCGTGCTGATGGAGCCCATTGGAACCAACGTTTTCTTCCTCGCGCCCTGGGCGCGCAGTATCGAGGGAGACTATCGCCTGCTCGGAGCTGACTCCAGCGGAGCGGTCTATGATTTCGATACCTCGCGCGCCATCAGCCGCTACGAAGCCGAGTCCGACATTGCCACGCCTGCAGCGAGTGAGTTGCGGGCGGCGGGACAGAACTATCCCCCATCGATCGGTTCGATGTATCTGCGGTTGCCTGACGTTGATCCAAGAGTGCAGCAACTGGCGGCGCAAGTTACGGCCTCTGCAAAGAATAATTTCGACAAAGCGGCCGCTCTCGAGAATCATCTACGCACTCGCTATGGCTACACCTTGCAACTGCCGCGGACCACGGTAAGTGATCCAATCGCGAATTTTCTGTTCGAGCGAAAGCAGGGCCACTGCGAATACTTCGCGTCGTCTATGGCAGTCATGTTGCGCACGCTCGGAATTCCTTCGCGCGTGGTGAATGGATTCCGCACCGACGAATTCAACGACCTCACCGGCAACTATGTAGTCCGTGCGAAAGATGCGCACGCCTGGGTCGAGGCCTACTTCCCCGGCTACGGCTGGCAAACGTTCGATCCCACGCCGGGCGGCGGCGCCGATACGCCACAGGGCTGGGGACGAGTTGGGCTTTATGTCGACGCCATGGCCTCGTTCTGGCGGGATTGGATCGTCAGCTACGACACGTCGCATCAATATGTTCTCGGCCAGGCGGCGGTCAGCGGCACGCGCGGATTGTTCGAGGGCGCACGTGCCTGGGCGCGCACGCATTACGATCGCATGCTGAATTGGGCGCGGCGCAGCCAGGATCGCGTGGAAAACTCACCCGTGCGCTGGGCCGTGATCGGCGCGGTGATCGCGATGGCGCTCGTGCTTCTCGGAAATCTCGGCCGGCTCGCACGCCTGCTGCATGAAAGGTGGCTGCAAGCTCATCCTGAGAGCTCTCCGGAGCAGGCGGCCGCGATGTGGTACGGACGCATGGCTCGCGCCCTTGCCCGGCGCGGAATGAAGAAACCGGCGGCGCAGACTCCACAGGAATTTATGAAGAAGATCGAAGATGCACGGCTGCGCGCGCCCGTGGCGCGGTTTACCGAAGTGTATGAGTCCGCGCGCTTTGGAAACTCCGCCGATGACGCGCAACGCTTGCCGGAGTTGTACGAGGAAGTGGAACTGGCGACGCGGGGCCGCTAATCAACCTGCGCAGATTCACACCGATCCCTTTTGTCTGATCCGTGAGCATCCATGAATATCCGCGGCCAACGGTTCCACGCCTAGAACCGCCAGAAAACTCCGCCGCCCACAAAATAATTATGCTGCCGCGATTTGCCCGTCGGTGCGAGCGGGAAACTCGGCTCGCCGGACCAGAAATCTCGCACCTCGCCGCGCATGCTGAGCTTGCGCCACACTCTCACGTCGAGGCCCAACCCACCCTCCAGCGTAAAGCCGGTCGTCGATTTGCCGGGATTCACGCCTCCGTAAACCAACGTGCTGCTTTCGCTGAAGTGGCCAACGCCTCCGCCCAGGCTTACCCACGGCGAAACGGCGGTGGTCGGAAAGAGATTCACTCGCGCCGCCGGGGTCACAAACAACGCTTTGAGGCTGGTGGGCACCACTGCGGAGCCGTAGGCGCCGGCATTCAGCTTCATATCGTTGTCGTACATTAACGGCACTTCGGCGGCGATGGAGTAGATGGGGGTGACCAGGAACAGCCGGGCGTATTCCCCCTCGAAGCTCAGGCCCTTGCCAAAGTGGATGGTGGGATCGAAGTAGCTTGCGCCCGTGATGCCCTGATCGCTGACGAAGGTGCGGCCGATAATGCCGCCGATTTGATTCTTTTCGTCCTGGGCAACCGCCGACGCCGCCAAAATAATCACGACAACCGACAGGGCCGCAATCCAGAATCGTGTGCCAGACATTTCCCCTCCTGCGAGGTGATTCATAATTTGTTACGGCGGTAAGACCTAGCCTAGCACGACCGCACTGGTTTTGAATCCTCAAGTACTATCTTTTGTGATCCCCGGGGCCCGCGCAGCCTAAAGGGGTTGCGATGCCGAATGCTACGCTTCGGGATGCTAAAATGGGAAGATTGCATGCCGGTAAAGTATCTCACTGTCACTGGTTCCGCTACTCTCGAGCCTGATCTCAAACCAGATCCTCACGAAGAGCCGAGTCCGCATTCCTCGGCGAACTCGCGTGTTGGGACGCCTCTTCTGCCGCCCGTTCTGCCCCAGAAGGTCGGCTTCGTCAGCCTCGGCTGTCCCAAAAACCTGGTCGACAGCGAAGTCATGATGGGCCTATTGGCGCGGGCTGGAGCCGAGCTCACCCGCCGCGCCGAGGACGCCGACGTAATCGTAGTCAATACCTGCTCGTTCATCGAAAGCGCCCAGCAGGAGTCCGTGAACACGATTCTGGAAATGGCCGCCCACAAAACCGGCGGCAAGGCGAAGAAGCTCGTGGTGGCCGGGTGCCTGGTCGAACGCTTCCGCGACCAGATTCGCAAGGACATTCCAGAGGTAGACGCCGTAGTCGGAACCGGGGAACTGGAAAATATTCTGGCTGCGACTGGCGTGGCGACGGCACCGGCACGGAGCAGTTCGCCCTTCGTGGTTCTGAATTCGGCTGTGCCCTCGCGGCCCGAGGGCGATGCCCGCGCCGCGCAGGGCCGATTCTCTCGCGAATCGTGGGACGGGGCGGTCGCTGACTTGCCCAACTATCTCTACGACGATGCCACGCCGCGCATTCTGGCGACCCCCCGGCACATGGCGTACATCAAGATCGCCGAGGGCTGCGATCATCCCTGCACGTTCTGCATTATTCCTCAGTTGCGTGGAAAATTTCGCTCGCGACGCTTCGAATCGGTGGTTGCGGAGGCCGAACGGCTGGCCCAGAGCGGTGTCCGTGAGATTACGCTGATCGGCCAGGACACGACTTGCTACGGAGAAGACTTCGGCCTGAAAGATGGCCTGGCGCTGCTGCTCGAGAAACTCGCGGCCATCGAAGGTCTGCGCTGGGTGCGATTCCTTTACGCCTATCCCAACAAGATTACCGGCAAGCTGCTGGAAATGATCGCGAAGTACGACAAGATTTGTTCCTACATGGACGTGCCGTTGCAACACGCCTCGGCCTCAGTGTTGAAGCGCATGAAGCGTGGCGGAGGAGCCGACGTATTTCTGCGCTCGATCGCGAAGATGCGGCGCGTGATTCCCGACCTGACCCTGCGCACGTCGTTCATCGTGGGCTTTCCCGGTGAGACCGCAAAAGAATTCGAGGAACTGTGCGACTTCGTTCGCGAAGCCCAGTTCGACTGGATGGGCGCCTTTCGCCTATTCCGATCAGGATGGCGCAGGAGCCTACGCTCTGGAGAAGAAGCTTTCGCCCCGGGAAATCGAGCGGCGTCGCAAACACCTCATGGGTATCCAGCGCCAGATCAGCAAGAAGAAAAAGAGGGCGCTGGTGGGCCGCGAATTCGATCTGCTCTTGGAAGGCGAGTCCGACGAAACCGAATTGCTCCTCGAAGGCCGCACCGCAATGCACGCGCCCGAGATCGACGGCAAAGTCTTTGTGAACGACTTCCCTGAAGAATCCGTGCCCCAGCCCGGCCAGTTCTACCGCTGCCAGATCACAGAGGCGCACGATTACGATCTGGTGGCCAAGATTCTGTAGTGTCTGGCGCGCAGGCTGTCCGAGTCGAGCTTTCCGTAGAAGCAGCGTTCCGTAGAATAAGATTCGTATGCCCCGCAAGCGTACCGTCCAACTCCGCTGCCCTATCTGCAAGAAGCTGGTCAAGAGCACCGATTCAGACTTCCCTTTCTGCAGTGACCGCTGCCGCCTGATCGATCTGGGCAAATGGGCCAGCGGAGGCTACGTGATATCGTCTCCCGTAACCGACGCCGAGGAATCGATCCGCGATATCGATCCCGAAGATCCCGAGGACAAATCGTGACGTCCGACGAAATGTCCGGCGAAACGTCTCGTCCGCGCGGTCCGCTCTGGGCAACGCTAGTAGCAACCTTCTTCGGCATCGGCCGCTTGCATCCAGGACCGGGAAGCTGGGGCTCGGCGGCAACCGTGATTCTGTGGGCCACAGCCGCCTATGTGCTCCCGCCGGCGCTGCGAACTCCGGTTGCGATCGCGCTGGCCGTGCTGGTAACGCTGATCGGAATTCCCGCCGCCACGCAGGTTTCACGGGCATCCGGCACCAAAGATCCGCAGTTCGTCGTGATTGACGAGGTCGCGGGGCAATTGATCACGCTGATCGCCGCGCCGCTCGCGTGGAAAACTTTTCTCGCCGGTTTTATACTTTTTCGAGCGTTCGACATCGTCAAGCCGCCTCCGGTGCGGCAACTGGAGAGGCTTCCGGAAGGCACCGGGATCGTGCTCGACGACGTTGCCGCAGGAATTTATGCGCTAGCGGTGATGCAACTTCTTCTGCACTCTGGTCTACTAAGTTAGTATCGAGTTCCGAGCCGCGAGTCGCGAGCAAGGGTCTCCGTTTTACTCGCGACTCAGGACTCGGAACTCAGGACTCGAATGGGATTCTCCGACCGCATTCTCGGCAAGAAAAGCGTGAACGGCGGACCGCGCATCGAAGCGGTCGCGCCAGCCCTTGCGCTCGCTGGCGGCGAAATCCGCATTACCGGCTCTGGTCTTCGTCCGCAGGAGTTGCGCCGCCCCAAGGTGCGATTCGGCGATGTCGAGGGATCGGTCGTGGTCAGTTCCGATGGGTTCCTGGTTGCCCGCGTGCCCGAAGGTGCGACCTCGGGGCCGGTCGTAGTCGCGGCTGACGGCCACGTCAGCAATCCGCAAACTGTGAAAGTAGCGGAGTTGATCGCTGAAAATCTTCACCCGGTCACCAACCCTGCGCTCGACGCCGAAGGCAATATTTACGCGACGTTTTCCGGTTCGCGCGGCCAGAAAGTTCCGGTCGCGATTTTTAAAATTGACACCAATTACTCGGTCAAGCCGTTCGTGGTAGAGATGATGAACCCGACCTCGATCGCGTTCGACCGCCAGGGACAGATGTATGTTTCCTCGCGCAACGACGGCGCCGTGTATCGTGTGGCTCCCAACGGAACCATGACGACGTTCGCGGAAGGCATGGGCGTGGCCACCGGCATTGCGTTTGACCGCGAGCAAAGTCTCTACGTCGGCGACCGCAATGGAACGATTTTCAAAGTCGCCCGCGATCAGCAGATGTTCGTGTTTGCCACGCTCGAACCCAGCGTTTCCGCGTACCACATGGCGTTCAATCCGCAAGGCGATCTTTTCGTTACCGGGCCGAGCACATCCAGCTTCGACCGCGTATACAAGATCGATCCGCACGGCACGGTCACAACATTCTTCAAGGGCTTGGGCCGGCCTCAGGGACTGGCTTTCGACGTTGCCGGCAACCTCTACGTCGCCGCATCGCTCTCTGGCAAGCGCGGAATCGTCAAGCTCACACCCGACGCCAAAGCCAGTCTCGAAGTCGCCGGCCAGGACTTGGTCGGCCTCGCGTTCGCGCCCGGTCGGTCCGCGATCCTTGCCACCACTAGCGCCGTGCACCATCTGTCGTGGAATATTCAAGGCCTGCCGCTACTGCCGGAATAATCTCAGATCCTGACTGTTCCGAACCGCATTGTTTCGAACCGCCCGAATCACCCCAAACCTTGTCCTTCCTACACTGAGCGAAGCGAGGCGGAGGAACCTGCTTTCTGCTCGCACAACCGAAGCCGTCCATCTCCCTACACTTTTCATTTAGACTTCTAATGCGTGCACGCAGAAATCATCGCGGTGGGCTCCGAACTTCTCACGCCCTTCCGTATGGACACTAACTCGCTCTACGTCACCGAGCAACTCAACCTGCTCGGCGTCGATGTAGTGTTCAAAAGCATTGTCGGCGATGACCGCCAGCGCCTGGTCGCGGCCGCACAGCACGCGTTGTTTCGCTCCGAGATTGTGATTTTCAGTGGCGGCCTCGGTCCCACCGAAGACGACCTGACGAGAGAATCAGTGGCCGAAGCCCTCGGCGTGGGCCTGAAGCGCGATCAGGAAATTCTCACGAGACTCGAAGAACGCTTCGCCGCGCGCGGCTGGAAAATGGCCGCCAATAACGCCAAGCAGGCTGACATTCTCGAGGGCGCGATTGCTCTTCCCAATCCCAACGGCACCGCGCCCGGACAATGGCTCAGCGGACAATTCGACGGACGCGAGCACATCATCGTGCTGCTTCCTGGCCCTCCCTTCGAACTCAAAGCCATGTTCGAGGCCGAAGTGCGCGAGCGCCTGCGCGCGAAAGTTCCGCCTGCATTTCTCGTGACCCGCACGTTGAAGGTCGCCATGCTGGGCGAGTCTGCGGTGGACGCGCGCGTCGCGCCCATTTACAAGCGCTACACCGACGTTGACACTACCATCCTCGCCGGAGCTGGAGAAATCGAACTGCACTTCAAGACACGCGCGGCCACGCAGGAAGCCGCGCAGCGCCACGTCGACGAAGTCGCCGGAGCCGTCGAAGATGAACTCGACGACGCCGTCTACTCGCGCAACGGTGAATCGCTGGAGCAGATCGTCGGCTACTGGCTACAGATGCGCAACGCTACGCTGGCCGTGGCCGAATCCTGCACCGGAGGACTTCTGGCGGAACGCATCACGTCAGTCAGCGGCAGTTCGCGATATTTTCTCGGCGGCGCCGTCGTGTATTCCAACAACCTGAAAACCGAATTCGCCGGCGTCCCTGCGGAAATGATCGACCGCCACGGCGCAGTCAGCCGCGAAGTAGCAGCGGCTCTGGCCGAAGGCATCCGCTATCGCTGCGAATCGACTCTGGGAGTGGGCATCACCGGCGTCGCCGGACCAAACGGAGGCACGCCGGAAAAGCCCGTGGGCCTGGTATTTCACGCGGTCGCCAGCAGCACTGGAACCGAAGTGATCCAAAGAAATTTCCCCGGCGACCGCAAACGCATCCGCCGCTTCGCCTCGACCATGGCGCTGGATATGGTGAGGAAGAAACTAATATGAGAAAACAGCTTCTAGCTACTAGCTAACCCGACGGCCCTGATTTGGCTAGAAGCTAGCAGCTAGGAGCTAGCAGCTGTTTTATGCGCCTCTTCATCGCTCTCGACATCGACGACGCCATTCGCGAACGCATCGCCCTCTTCATGGACGGCGTTCGCGGTTTTGCTCCAGACGCGCGCTGGGTGCGTCCTGAGTCGCTGCACGTGACCGTGAAGTTCATCGGCGAACAGCCGGAACCGGCGGTCGAGCGGATCAGGCACGAACTGCAGACGATCCGTACCGAAGCGGCGACGATCCAGTTTCGCGGCTACGGATTCTTCCCCACGGCGAAATCGCCGCGCGTATTCTGGTTGGGCATCGAAGCTGGTGCTGAACTCGCGGCGCTGGCCGCGGCGGTCGACGACAAAATGGCGGCGCTCGGAATCCCGAAGGAAGATCGAGCGTTCAGTCCTCATCTCACTCTGGCGCGCGGCGCGGGCGCTTCGGGATCGCCGCGCTGGCGCAAGGGTGACGGTCCGAATCGCACCTTTCAGACGCTCCAGCAGAAACTATCCGTCCTGCCGACACCGGAGTTTGGTACCATGACGCCCCGCGAGTTCTTTCTGTACCAGAGCCAGTTGTCCCCGAAAGGATCGAAGTACACCAAGCTGGCGCGATTCGCATTGCAGTAGAAACCGGCGTTTGCGCCATGACCAATAACCAATGTCACGACTGCTCGTCATGGCCGTTGTCAGTTATTTTCTCGGGTCCATCCCCTTCGGCTATCTCCTGGTCCGGATCTTTCGCGGCGAAGATGTTCGGCTCAGCGGCAGCGGCAACATCGGTGCAACGAATGTCTCACGTAAATCGCCTTTGCTCGGCGCACTCACGCTGATGCTCGATGCGCTCAAAGGAGCCTGCGCCGTATTCCTTGCCAATCGAATGTTCTCGCTGGCTTGGCCCGGCAATGTCGATGTGAGCCTCTATCCCTATCTGTCACTGATCGCGCTTTGCGCGATTCTCGGCCACATGTTCCCGGTGTGGCTGCGGTTTCGCGGGGGCAAGGGCGTGGCGACTTCTGTCGGAGCTTTCGCTCTCATTGTTCCTTACGCAACGCTCGGTGCGTTTGTTATTTTCATGGTCGTGGCGCTGGCCTTGAGGTATGTTTCGTTAGCGTCGATTGCTGCCGCCGTGAGTCTGCCGATATTCGCCTGGTTCTCGTTGCGACAGGGCAGCCCCCAGAACTTGCTGGCAATCCCTTTCATCGCGATCGCGTCGGCGCTGGTGATCGCGAAGCATCACGAGAATATACGCCGCTTGTTAGCCGGTACCGAAAACCGCTTTGGGAGTCCCGGAGGAAAATGAGCGAAATCGCAGTCATCGGCGGAGGCGCGTGGGGTACTGGACTCGCCATCGTGCTCGGACGCAAAGGTACGCACCGTGTTCGCTTGTGGGCACATGAAACCGATGTGTGCGAATCGATTACGCAGCGGCGCGTCAACGAAACGTTTCTTCCCGGCAGCACCATTCCGGATTCCGTCTCCGCCAGCAATGACCTCGCGACATCTCTCAGCGGCGCGCAAATCATTGTCAGCGTCATGCCCTCGCAACATTGTCGTGGCCTGTTCGAGCGGATGCGCCCTCTGATTCCTTCGCAGGCGCAAATCGTCAGCGCCACCAAGGGCCTGGAAGAAAGCTCGCTGCAGCGCATGACCGAAGTGATCACCCAAATCGTCGGCCGCACTCACGCCGTGGGCGCGCTCAGCGGGCCGTCGTTCGCCGTAGAAGTGGCGCGGGGCGATCCGACCGCCATCACTATCGCTTCGCAAGACTCCGCCCTTCTGCGCACTGTGCAGAGTGAGTTCAGCGATCCCAGCTTCCGCGTGTACACCAACGGCGACGTAGTTGGTGTGGAACTGGGCGGTGCGCTGAAAAATATCATCGCCATTGCCGCCGGCATCTGCGACGGCCTGGGATTCGGTCACAACTCGGCGGCAGCCCTGATCACGCGCGGACTGGCAGAGATGACCCGCCTGGTCGTCGCCTGTGGCGGGCGCGCCGACACCATGGCCGGACTTGCCGGCCTCGGCGATCTGGTGCTCACCTGCACCGGCGGCCTCTCGCGCAATCGTAGCGTGGGCGTCGAACTCGGCCGCGGACGCAAGCTCCCGGAAATCATCGCCGGTATGCACGGCATGGTCGCCGAAGGAATTTTCACCACCACCGCGGCGGTTGGGTTAGCTCAAGCCCGGGGCGTAGAAATGCCCATCACCGAACAGATGCACGCCATCCTGCATCAAGGCAAGTCGCCGCGCGAAGCGATTCACGTACTCATGTCGCGCACCGGCAAAAGCGAGACCGGAGCATCCTAAGTTTTTCCTTAGTGGACCTTGGTGTCCTTCGTGGTTGATGATTTAGGTCGGACTTCCGGAGTCTTCTATGCGCAGATTCAACCTCGCCGTCGCAATTCTGCTGATCACTTCGCCATCAGTCGACGCATTCGCCCAAACCAAAACCATTGCCGAGCGGCTCGGCTACCCGCGCGATGCGAAACTCCTCATCATCCACGCCGACGATCTCGCCGTCGCCCATTCCGAAGACGCCGCGAGCTTCGACGCGCTCGACCAAAATGCGGTCACCTCCGCCAGCATCATGATTCCCTGCCCCTGGCTCACCGAGGTCGCCGCCTACGCGAAGGCTCATCCCGACGCCGATCTCGGCCTGCACCTGACCCTTACGAGTGAATGGAGCACCTACCGCTGGGGTCCAGTCGCATCGAAGAACACGGTCCCCAGCCTGCTCGATCCCAGCGGATATCTTTGGCCCGACGCGCCCGAAGGCGTGCACAGCCTGAAAGCCGACGACGCCGAGCGTGAAATTCGCGCCCAGGTCGAGCGCGCCATCGCCATGGGCATTCATCCCACGCACCTCGACAGTCACATGGGCGTGCTCTTCTCCCGGCCTGATCTTTTCGCCGTCTACGTGAAAGTCGCGCGCGAGTATAAACTGCCCTTCCTCGCGTTCCTCGGCCCGAACACAGCCGCCCGCACTCACATCACTGCTTTCCGACAAAGACGTCCTGATCAATGCCGTCGTCGATCGCAATCCCTCCGTGACATGCCGCAAACTGGAAAGACTTCTACTTAAATGCGATCAAGAACCTGAAACCCGGCGTCACCGAATTCATCGTTCACCTCGGCCACGACGACGCGGAGTTGCAGGCCATCATGGTCGATCATCCCGACTACGGCGCAGCCTGGCGTCAGCGCGACTACGACGCCGTCACCAGCCCTGAATTCAAGCACGCGATCCAAGAAAATCACGTCATCCTGATCAAGTGGAAGGATCTGAAGAATCTGCTGAACTAAGTCCGGTTTAGCCCAAGTGCAGCGCCGTGGCGCCCGCCGCCTGACGCCCGCCCTTCCGTGCCAAACCCGCTCCCGACACCGCTTTCCACAGGTACTTTGGTAATGCCAACCCACCCAGCTTTTCCTTCCACCGCCCTCTTTCGACATTAGAATTTATAGATACCTTGAAAGCTGTCGCCACTTCGCCGTCGGCGTCTGCGAATTTGAGTGAAGGGAGAGACTTGTCCTCCAGCGCCTCCAACCACGCACGCATCCCGATTTTGTACGTCATTCTCGGCGTGCTTCTTGTCATCAGCATCGTCCCGATGTATTTCTATTCGTCGCAGGTTGAGGCCTTCAACAGCGACCGCCTGAAAACCAACGAGAAGATGCTGCAGAACACGGTCACGCGTTCTCTGGCCGACGATCTCTCACAGCAGGAACACTCGTTACGCATGATGCTCGCCAATCTTTCCTCTGCCATTCAGATCGCCAGCGGCGGCGATATTGGCGGACAAAATATCAACGCCCCGGAATTGCGGGCCTTGCTCGAACAGTTCGTCTCTTCCTCCGACGAGATCGCCTACGCCACCCTGCTGAACTCCGATGCCAAAGGGATCACCGCCGGAACCATCTCTCCTGACGCCTTTCTGCAGCGTGAACTGGAACGCGCCTACGCCGCCGCCCGTGACGGCCGCGTCTACAACGGCCAAGCCCTCGTCGTAGGAGAGGGCAAGAAATCCCGCACCGTGTTTCTCGTCAGCTATCCGGTGAAATACGGTCAACGTTTCCTGGGAATGCTCGCCACCGTGGTTGACCTGCAATTTCTGATCGGCCGTTTGCAAGAGGTCAGCGTCAGTGGGGGCGGCCTTACTCCCTACGTCGTCGATTCCCAGGGGCGCCTGGTGGCCGCGGCCACGCCCGAGTTCGCCACCGGACAGGACATGAAGAGCATCGACATCGTGCGGAACTTTGTCGACAGCGGCAACAAAACACAATTGGCTCCGACAATGGAGTTCACCATCAAGAACGGCTCCGAGCGCGTGGAGATGCTGGGCACCTATAGCCCGGTCATGTCGCTGGATTGGGCCGTGGTGGTTCAAAAACCGCAGCGCGAAGCCTATCGCGGAGTTCTGGACATGCAGCGCAATGGCCGCCTGCTGGCGCTGGCCGCGGTGCTGCTCAGCGTCGGCGTCAGCATCTTTGCCGCCCGCCGCATTACCAATCCGCTGCAGGTGCTGACGCAGTCCAGCCGGGCGCTGGCGCGTGGCGACTTCTCGCAGCGGGTGAATCTCTGGAGCCGCACCGAAATCGGCGAACTCGCCCACACTTTCAATACCATGTCTGATGAACTCGAACGCTTCGTCGAAGATCTGAAGCGCGCCGCCGAAGAGAACCGCGAGCTGTTTATGGGCTCCATCCAGATGCTGGCCGGAGCGGTCGACGAAAAAGATCCCTACACTCGCGGCCACTCCGACCGCGTCACTCGCTATTCCCTGCTCATCGCTAAACAAATGAATTTGCCGGAAACTTTTCTCGAGATTCTGCGGATTTCGGCGCAACTTCACGACGTGGGTAAGATCGGCATTGAAGATCACATTCTGAGAAAACCCGGAGCGCTCACCGCCGAAGAATTTGAAGTCATGAAGACGCACACCACCAAGGGCGCCAACATTCTGCGTCCGGTGGCGCAACTGGCGGAAATGCTGCCCGGCATCGAGTTGCATCATGAAGCCCTCGACGGCCGCGGATATCCCTACGGACTGCAAGGTGATCAGATTCCGCTGCTGGCGCGAGTCATCGCCGTAGCTGACACCTTTGACGCTCTGACTACGAATCGTCCCTACCAGACCGCGCACACGCCGGAACAGGCGCTGCAGATCATCAAGAACCTGGCGGGCAAACGCCTTGACCCCAAAGCGGTCGAGGCTCTGCTCGCAGTCTGCGCTCGCGGCGACATCAAGATTCAGCGCTTCACCATCAAGCGTCCCGTCGCCCCCGCGCCGGCGGCAGCCCCGGTCGCGGTTGAAACCGCCGCCTCCGCCACTCCAGCCGCCCTCGCCGCCGGAACCGCGGCACTGGAAAGAACTCGCGTCTAGAAACTCTCTTCCCAACTAGTACTGTGAATAGAAATTAATCTTTCTGCAACATGCCTGTAGGATTCACGCGCTAGGCTAGGGCCGTCCAACCTTAATCTCTCCGGAGGTCAGCGTGAAGAGCAGATGGAATGTTTGTTCCCGCCTACTAGTGTCTCTCAGCGTATGCCTGCTAGCTGTCTCGGCCAGCCTAGCCAGTGCCGACACCCAAACCTCTTTTGTTCCCACCGGTATGCGCATTACGCCAACTGCAGCGAAAGGTTCGACTCTTCAGAGTCTGAACCCCGGCCTGGCGAACTACCCCAACTTCGTCGCCGGACAAGCCGTCGCTACAACCCTCAGCCCAGATGGCAAGACCCTCCTCATTCTGACCAGCGGATACAACCTCAATAATGACGCCAACGGAAATCTCGACCCCTCCGGCTCCAACGAGTATGTCTTCGTTTTTGAAGTCACGGGCAAGAATCCGCGGCAGAAGCAGGTTCTGCAGGTGCCCAACACCTACAACGGAATTGCGTGGAATCCGAATGGAACCGAGTTTTATGTCAGCGGCGGAGTCAACGACAATGTCCACATCTTCGATTTGACGGATGGAACCTGGGCCGAATCCGCTACTCCGATTGCGCTGAACCACATCATCCATACACCGTTTGGCACCGCCGGCGGATTAGGCATTCTGATCGAACCCGCATCGGCGGGGCTCGCCGTCAACTCTGCCGGCACTCAGTTACTGGTGGCGAATTACGAGAATGACTCCGTCACCCTGATCGACCTGACGACTCGAACCATTTTGGGCGAGCTGGATCTCCGGCCGGGCAAAAGCAATGTGGCGCAGACTGGCGTGGCTGGAGGCGAGTATCCTTTTGCCGTCGCCTTTAAGGGCAACAACAAGGCATATGTCACCAGCGTGCGCGACCGCGAACTGGTGGTGGTGAACGTAAAGGACGGACTCTCCGTCAGCAGCCGCATCAAATTTGCCGGCCGCCCCAACAAGATGGCGCTGAATCGTAGGCAAAGCCTCTTGTATCTTGCCCTCGACAACTCCGACCAGGTGGCGGTTATCGACACCAATAAGGACCAACTGCTGAACCTTATCTCCAGCGGCGGTCCGGGTTATGTTTTCGCGCCGGGTCAACCCATTCCCGGCAGCAACAGCAACAGCGTCGCATTATCTCCGGACGAAAGCCGCTTGTATGTGACCAACGGCGGCACCAACTCCGTGGCGGTGATCGAGTTGCTGCGTGATGGCACCAACGGGTTTTCCATCGGCCTGATTCCCACCGCCTGGTATCCCAATTCCGTGAGCGTGAGCAAGGACGGCTCCACGCTGTACGTAGTTAACGGAAAAAGCAACGGCGGTCCAAATCCCAACAACTGCAGCGAGAACGGGAACGTACCCGACTGCGCCGGCAGTAACGAATATGTCCTGCAGCTGACGAAGGCCGGCTTCCTCACGCTACCCGTCCCCAAACCGCTGGAGTTGGCCGGCCTAACGCTGCAAGTCGCCATCAATAACCGGTTTCCCACGATCGAGCCGAACGAAAAGATCATGCGGTTTCTGCATAAGAATATTCAGCACGTGATTTATATCGTGAAGGAGAACCGCACCTACGACCAAATCCTGGGAGATCTGGAGAAGGGCAACGGCGATCCCAGCCTCGCCTTCCTGGGCGGCGCGCTCACCCCAAATTTCCACCAACTGGCCCGCCAGTTTGTCGATCTGGACAATTTTTATGACAGCGGCGAGGTAAGCGGCGACGGCTGGAACTGGTCGACCCAGGCCCGCACGACGGACGATATTGAGAAGGAAATTCCCGTCAACTATGCTGGTCGTGGTGTGAATTACGAAACCGAAGGCACAAACCGTAACGTCAACGTGGCGTTACCTACGCTGCCGGAGCGGCTGGCGGCGAATCCGGCGCAGGCCGTGCTGGGTACATATTATCCGCAGGTCTGCAACGGCTGTCTGGATCCTGACCTGCTTCCCGATACCGACGACGTTGACGGCGGCACCGGCTATTTATGGGACGCCGCGCTCAATGCTGGAGTCAGCGTCCGCAATTACGGATTCTTTCTCGATCTCACCCGTTATAACGTGCCGGACAGCATCCCGGGCTTCATCGCGCCGCACCACAGCGCGTTCGCGGACGGAGTGCAGGTGGCGTTCCCGGCGAGTCCCGGGCTGCAAAATGTCACCGATCCGTATTTCCCCGGTTTTGACAATCGCCTGGCCGATTATTGGCGGGTACAGGAGTGGGGCCGCGAGTTCGGCCAGTATGTGCAAAATGGAAATCTGCCCTCGCTCACCCTGCTCCGCATCATGCATGACCACTTCGGCTCGTTCACCGATCCCAATACACTGGATGGTGTAGACACCGCTGAGACTCAAATCGCAGACAACGACTACGCCGTGGGTTTAGTGGCACAGACGGTGGCGCAAAGCCCGTATAAAGACAACACGCTGATCTTCGTGATCGAAGACGATGCGCAGGACGGTCCCGACCACGTCGATGCCCACCGCAGCACGGCGTTCGTCATTGGTCCCTACGTGAAACAGGGAGCCGTCGTCTCCAACCGCTACAACACAGTTCGCATGTTGCGCACGATTGAAGACATCCTGGGCATCCCTCACCTCAACCTGAACGATGACTGGGCACGGCCGATGAGCGCTGTCTTTACCGAGCAGAAAAAACCGTGGACCTACACCGCGCTGCTGCCATCGGTTTTGTGCACCACGCAATTGCCGGTGACCTGCCCCGCTACGGCATCCATCGCCAAGCCTCTGCACTCCGCCGGTTATTGGGGAGAGCGTACCAAGGGAATGGACTTCTCCAAGGAAGACAGGCTGGATACCGAGGTCTTCAATCGCTTGCTCTGGCACGCCTTCAAAGGAGAGAACACGCCTTACCCGGCGCAGCGCAGCGGCCGGAATCTAAGCCGGAACCGTCAAACCTTGCTTTCGCAGACGGAGCCCCGCTAAGGATCCGCCGCTTCCGGGCCACAAAAATGGGGCATCCTGAGAAGATTTAGGATGCCCCGTACAGTTTCGCGTTTCGCCGATTCGCGCGCTGCTACTCGCCCTGAGGCTTCTGGGCTTCCTTCTTCTGCCGTTCCTCTTCCTTCTTCTTTTCCTCCGGGGTTTGCGGCCTCGGCTTCTGCGGAGCCGGTTTAGCCGCAGGCGGCGGAGCTGGCGTCGGCTTCGGTGCCGCAGGCGGCGGCGTTCGCTGCGGCGGACGCTCGCTGGGCGGAGGAGCCTGTGGGGGAGTTTGCGGATGCGGAGCCGTCTCTGGACGATTGTTCGGGGGATTGTTCGGTTGCGCCGCTGGCGGACGATTCGGCTCCGGGCGACTCATCTCCGGCTGCTTGGGCTGCGCTTGATTCGGCGGCGGCTGGTTCGGCTGAGGAGCGCGAGCCGGCTGCACTGGAGTCGTCGCAGCCGGACGCTCGTTCGTCGCCGGCGGATTGCCCGGACGAACCATTGGCTGATTCATGGGCTGACTCGCCGACGGATTTGCCGGTTGATTCGTAGGTTTGTTCATCGCCGGAGCAGGCTGGCCGGGACGGCCTGGGTTCGGCAGGTTCGCCGGATGCCCAACATTCGGCGTCGCTGGTTTTCCCGGAGGCGCCTGTTTCACCATCGGCCGCGCCACAGCCGCAGCCGCCGGACGCAGTGTCTGCACCTCGCTCCTGGCTAACGGTTGCCCAGGATGCGCCGCCAGCGCCTGCTGCTGTTTTGCAAAAGGCACCGGCGGCGGAGGCGGCGTCTTCTTGGCGACGACCTGCCGGCTCGCGATAGCCGCAGGCGGTGCGGCCACGCGACCCACGCTCGCAGCCCTCGAGCCGAGAAGGCTTTCTCGTGTCGGAGCCACCGCAACCCGCGCACTCATTGGAGCCGAGGCTATATCGCGCGCGCTCACCGTTACTTGCACTTTCGCCACGGGTTGCGCGCTCACGAACGCGTGCTGCGGCACCACCATCACCGCGCCCTGCACATTCCGGTTGGCGTAGGTAATGTTCGTGATATTTGTCGTGTTGTTGATGATGGTCGTGTTGTAGACGTTCGTTACCTGGGTGACGTTCACGGTCGTGCTGCTGATGTTGACCCGGGTCACGTAAGCCTGGCTCACGTGATACGACGGCACGTACACTTCCCGCGGACCCAGCGCAAACCATCCCACATTGCCGCCGAAACCGCCGGGCCCTCCGCCGATAAAGACCACCAGCGCGGGAGCATACACCGCCCGCACTGCCACTGGACCCGCCACCCAGCCCCAGCGTCCGCCGACACTCACCCAGCGTCCATAGTGGAATGGCGCATAACCCCAAGAGGAATCATCCACCCACGTCCAGCCCCAGGGAGAAATCCAATCCCAATGACCTTCGTGATAGGGCGCCCAACCTGCGGCAACCTGGTTGGGGTACCAGACATGGCCGTAGTTCGCATCGTCGCGCCAATCGCCGTATTCGTCGAGATCGTCATAGCCGACCACATCTGGCGAGAGATACTGCGCCGAACGCGAGTTGCCATAACGCCGATCGCGAAACTCGGACCAGTTATCGAATTCGTCGGGATCGTAAATCGGCTCGACATCGGCGTAGAGCGAGTCGGTTCCGCTGAACGTCCCTCTCTGCCCGCTGCGCAGGCCAAAGGTCTGTCCGTTGCCAGTGGCTTCGCCCGCGCCCGCGCGGACGCTGATGACCGTGTAGTTTCCGTCCGCGCTCGCCTCCACGCGATAACGGCCGGGCCGAAAGATGCTGAACGCCTGGTTGGGAGTATCGACTTCGAAGCTGTCGTCGTCACCCAGTCGGCGCACAGTAATGTTGATGGCGCCGGAAGTAACCTGGATCTGAACCGTATCGTCGTCGAGGTTCAGGAACGAGAAGCCGGTATTGGGCCCCAATCGAACCACGGCCGATCCCAGCTGCACTTCGGCGCGCGAATCCTCATCCGTCCACAACTGGTCTCCGGTGCTCATGGGACGGTTCGGAACCGCTCCTACCCAATCCGTTTCGCCGGCGGGCTGGAATGAAACCGACCCCTCCATGTAGCCGAGCCGGGCCACCCGGCTGGGCGGATCATCCTGATCTTGAGCTGATGCTGCTGCGGATAAAACCATCATGGCGAACGCAATTGCGATCAGTGCGCTGCGCCAGGCAGACTTCTTCTGTATCCTCGTCTGTATCTTCGTCATTCGGTATTGCCTCCCAAGCTAATTTGCGAAACAGGGTTCGCGGAATTCCCCTGAACGTTTGATGTTTGGATATCGTGGCTTCAGATGGCACAACGACCCTCAGTCGCAAACGGTAGAGGTGCACTCGGGCCGAGATGCCGCAGCAGACGATTGGCTACTCGAAGGATAGCAGGGTTGACGGGAATCGCTACCGTGAAAATCTCCAGGTCGAAGGGTCGCAACGAGCCTAAATCCTGACTTCAATCGATCACAGCCAATCGGTCACAGAGCCGCCACTCTCCGCTGCACGAGCAAGAAGTAAGCCGCCACCAGAACCAACACCAGTCCATTCACGCCAAGCACAATCGGCGCGGTAAACATCGGCACCAGCCAACCGGAAAGCAAATTCCCCATCGGCATGCCTCCGCGGAAGGCGAAGTTGTACACGCTCATCACCCGTCCGCGCATTTCATTGGTGATGATCAATTGCACCAGCGAAGTCATAGTGGCAAACACCGCCATCATCGAGGCTCCCACCACCACCAGCGTGGCATAGCTGACCGGCAACGACGTCGACAGCGAGAAGACCGCAATTCCCGCGCCCAGGCAGATCAGCGACATCAGGGCGAACCGTCCCTTGCTGCGCATGTTGCCCAGCCCCGCCATCGCCAGCGATCCGCAAATCGATCCCACCCCCATCAGCGACAGCAAGTTCCCGTAGGTCTCCGGTCCGCGATGGAAAATGTCTTTCACGAACACCGGAATGTAGGTCCGCATCGGCATGGCCAGGAATGTCATCAGGAACGCCAGCACGATCAGTCCCACCATCGATCCCTGATGCCAGATGAACTTGATCCCCTGCGTCAGGCTGTTGTACATCGACTGCTTCGTATTTTCCGGCACGAACCGCGTCGAGATGATCGAGAGCGAAACAATCGGCGCCAGAAACGAAAGCGCGTTCAGCCCGAAACACCACTTCTCTCCCAGCTTCGCCAGCGTGATCCCGGCCAGCGCCGGACCCACCGTAACCGCCAGATTGAACTGGATCGAGTTCAGCGCTATCGCGTTCGGCATGTCCTCCTTGTCGACCAGCGTCGGAATCAACGCCGAATACGCAGGGCCCCCAAACGCCTGGGCCAGCCCCGACACGAATGACAGGCACAGGATCGGCCACACATGCGTCAGCCCCATGGTCACCAGAACCGTCAGCGTCCCCGCGCTCGCCATCTGCAACCACTGTGACATCAGCAGAATCTTCCGCCGCTCGGTGCGGTCTGCCACCACGCCGCCGATGATCGTGAACAAAAAGATGGGAAGCCCCGCCAGAAACTGATCCAGCCCTAGCAGGCGCGCCGAATGGCTCAGCCGGTAGATCAGCCAGCCCTGCGCCACGATCTGCATCCAGGTGCCAATACTCGAGGTACAGGCGCCAATCCACATCAGGCGAAAATCGCGATAGTGAAATGCTTTGAAAATTCTGCGCAGCGTTGCCATGTGCTCCGAGCGGCCCCGAGGACGAAAGAAGTCCGAATGACTATCTTCGCACGAGCGCAGGCTGGATGCCGGGTGCCGGGTGCCCCATTTCTCGCGCGTTCTTGGCGCGAGAAGTGGGGGTTTCCCCGGTCGCGAATCTGCCACCCTAAACCTCCGCAAGCCTCATCGCCCGCAACGTCGCTTCTGATCACTCCCCGTATAATCAATCTTTGTCCCCCTTATGATTCAGACTCTGTTCGGCAGCCTCGAAGAAGAAAAGAAACCCGGCTTTCTAGACCGGATGAAGCAGGCGGTCACGCGCACCCGCGAGAACCTCGCGGAGCGCATCGAGGCCGTGGTTTCGATCGGCAAGGAGATCGACCGGAACACGCTCGACGATCTCGAGGCCACGCTCATCGGCGCCGACCTGGGCAACACCACCACGCAGGAAGTTCTGGGCAAACTTCGAGAAAAGGCCGACCGCAAGCAGATCAAAGACGTTCAGGAACTCAAGCGTCTGCTGAAAGAAGAGTTGCTGGCAATTCTGAACTCCGCCAACACACGCCCCGTCAACAAAGTCGACGGCACTCCCGAAGTTATTTTGATTGTCGGCGTCAACGGCACCGGCAAGACCACGACCATCGGCAAGCTGTCGCAAGTTTTCCGCTCGCAAGGCAAGAACGTCCTGCTCTGCGCCGCCGACACGTTCCGTGCCGCCGCCATCGAGCAACTGGAAATCTGGGGCCAGCGCACCGGCACGGAAGTGATCAAGACCAAGCCTGGCGGCGATCCCTCCGCGGTACTCTTTGACGCGCTACAGGCCGCGGTCGCGCGCAAATGCGACTACGTCGTCGTCGACACCGCTGGCCGCCTGCACACCAAGACCAGCCTGATGCAGGAACTCGATAAGATGCGGCGCACCGCGCAACGCATCATCCCCGGCGCGCCCCACGAGACTCTGCTTGTCATGGACGCCACCACGGGCCAAAATGGTCTGCAGCAGGCGCGCATGTTCACCGAGTCGGCGGGCGTGACCGGCATCGTTCTCACCAAGCTCGATGGCACCGCGAAAGGCGGCGTGGTGGTTGCGATCTCGCGCGAACTCGGATTGCCCGTGCGCTACGTTGGTGTCGGCGAGAAGGCCGGCGACTTGCTGCCGTTTGATCCGAAGGAATTTGTGGATTCGCTTTTTGAATAGGAGGGAAGGATGCGGACGTTGAACCGAAGACGTTCGCTCAGAGAAAGAATCCAAGAATTCGTTCGCAAGCGATTCGGCAAGGAACCTAGTCCACCCTCAGGCGACCCTTATGCCTATGTGACTGCTCCCTTGCGCCGTGGCCCCAAAGGACGCAGCGGCGCCGCCGTGGCCGAAATCGAAAACGATTCGTACCAGAGTTTCCCCCCGCGTCGCACCTAGTCAACCACGGCGTTGCTCTTCTCTGCGTTCTCCGCGGTCTTTCTCCGCGGCCTCCGCGGTCAAAGGCTTTTGACTTCGCCGGACCATCAAGCCACGCCCGCGTGTTAGATTTCTTCCTGAATGTCCGATCGCTTATCCGACGAGCAACTGCTTCACCGCGCTCTGGAACTGGCGCGCCAAGCCATCGGCCTGGCCTCGCCCAATCCTTACGTCGGCGCGGTCATTGCAGACGCCCACGGCAATGTCGTTGGCGACCGGAACCTACACCTATGCCGGCGTGAAACACGCCGAAATCCTCGCCCTCGAAGCCGCCGGCGAGAAAGCTCGCGGCGGAACTCTCTACATCAACCTCGAGCCGCACGCGCATCAAGGCCGCACCCCGCCCTGCACCGACGCGCTGATCGCCGCCGGAATTCGCCGCGTGGTCGCATCGATGCCCGATCCCAACCCAAAAGTCAGCGGACGCGGATTCGAACAGCTCCGCGCCGCCGGTCTGCAAGTCGAAGTCGGACAACTCGAAGAAGAAGCACGCCGACTGAATGAAGCATTCGCCCGCTACATCCGCCACGGCACGCCGCTGGTCACACTGAAATCCGCGATGACGCTCGACGGCAAGATTGCTCCGCCGCCGGACGAGGTACAGAAGCAACAGGCCAGCCAGCGCCGGGAAAGATGAGTCCTCTGTAAATTGGATCACCGGCGAACTGGCGCGCGCTCACGTGCAGGAACAGCGCCATCAGCACGACGCCCTGCTGGTCGGAGTGGGAACGATTCTGGCCGACAATCCGCTCCTCACCGATCGCAGCGGACACCCGCGGCGTCGTCCCTTGCTGCGCGTCATCCTCGACTCGCACCTGCGCCTGCCGCTCGAGTCGCGGCTGGCACAAAGCGTCGCGACGGAATCGAAAGAACGACGTTCTAGTTTTTTGCTCGACGGGAGACAACCAGAAGCAAGCTCAACTGGAAATGCTCGGTGTCCGCGTTGAAAAGGCTCCCGCAACCGATCCCAGCGGACGCCCCGCCTTGCCCGCCATCCTCCGCCGCCTTGGAGAACTCGAAATCACTTCGCTAATGATCGAAGGTGGAGCGACAGTGAACGGCGCCGCGCTCGCCGCCAATGCAGTCGACAAGATCTTCTTGTACTACGCGCCCAAGATTCTCGGCGGTGCGGGCTCGATCCCCTTCGCCACTGGATCGGAGCCCTTCCACATGAATCGTGTGAAGCACATTCACCTGCATCGCTTCGGCGAAGACTTCGCGGTGGAAGGTTACCTGCGCGACCCCTACGGCGAATAACGTTCACCGCAGAGTCACAGAGACACAGAGAAAATCATTTCTGTTTTCCGTTTTTCTCTGTGTCTCTGTGTCTCTGTGGTGAATTAAGATGAGAGGGTCACCCGGAGGCCTTCATGTTCACCGGCATTGTGGAAGAAGTTGGACGCATCTCCAGCATCGAGCAGCGCGGCGAAAACCGCCGCATCACCGTAACTGCGGAACACACTCCCAAAGAACTCGGTACCGGCAACAGCGTCTCGGTCAGCGGAGTCTGCCTCACCGCGCTCGACATCAAGCCCGGCTCGTTCTGCGCCGATCTCGCACCCGAAACTTGGGGGCTCACTTCGTTCTCCCGCATTCACGAGGGCGCACTCGTGAATCTCGAACTCCCCATGAAAGCCGACGGACGTTTCGGCGGCCACATTGTCCAGGGCCACGTTGACGGCGTCGGCAAGCTCATCGCCTTCGACCGCATCGCCGAATCGGACAACTGGTGGCTCGAAATCGCCCTGCCCGACCAAGTCGAAAAATACACCGTCTATAAAGGCTCGATTTCCATCGAAGGCATCAGCCTCACAGTTGCTAAGCTGGAAGGCAGTCGCTGCACCGTCGCCATCATCCCCCACACGGTCGAGATGACGAACCTACATTCGCTGAAGCCCGGCGACCCCGTGAACCTGGAAGCCGACCTGATCGCCAAATACGTCGAGAAAATGATGAAGGGTGAATCCGAAAGTTCGCTGACCGTGGAAGAGCTTGTACAGCAGGGGTTTTGAGAGCAATCGAGTTAGTCGTCGGCCCTAATTCGTGCCCAGCCAACATGCGCAACCGTGGAAGAGCGGCGCTTTTAGCGCCGCGTAGAAGCAATCGAGATCGACCCGGGCTTCAGCCCCAGTGATCCAGTTGGCCACTGATCCCTGGC
Organism: uncultured Acidobacteriaceae bacterium; assembly: GCA_963709385.1. GTDB lineage: Bacteria > Acidobacteriota > Terriglobia > Terriglobales > Acidobacteriaceae > Sulfotelmatobacter. Next base: position 69,718 of record CAVPWD010000005.1, on the reverse strand, counting down.
AACTGGCAACTGCTTTCCTACGCTTCCAGCTTCAACTCATCCAACTCCAGGAATTCCTGAATAATCGGTTCGGGCGATTTTTCCATCTCCGCATACGGACCGAAGAAAATTGCCCTGCCTTCACGCAGAAACACCACGCGGTCCGCTAGTTTCTTCGCCAGCCGCATATCGTGGGTCACGACGATGCTCGTGAGATTGAGCTGAATCTTGAGGCGCTTGATCAGATCGCCGAGCAATTGCGCCATCAGCGGATCGACCATGGTCGTGGGCTCGTCGTAGAGCACGCACTCCGGCCGCGCCGCCAGTGCCCGCGCAATCGCCACCGACCGCTTCATTCCAGTCGACAGATCGGACGGCAACAGGTCGCGCATCTCCTGCACCCCGACCATCTGCAGCAGGCCGTCGACGATCTGGAAAATCTGCTCCTCGCTCAACTCCTGAGACTCGCGCAGCGGAAACGCCACGTTCTCTCCCACCGTCAGCGAGTCGAAGAGCGCCCCATTCTGAAACACCATGGTGACTTTCTTGCGGATCAGTTCGAGTTGCTCTTCGTTGTAGTCCGTAATGTCCTGCCCCGCGACGATCACGCGTCCCGAGTCCGGCTTCAGAAATCCCATGATGTGATGCAGCGACACCGACTTGCCCACCCCGCTGCGTCCCAGGATGCACACCGTCTCGGCGGGCAGCACGTCAAAGTTCACGTGATCGAGCACCACCTTGTCGCCAAACGCCTTGGAGACGTCGCGGAATTCGATGTACGGAGCGGGTTTGGCGTCGTCGGACATAAATCAGCTTCTAGCTTCTAGCTCTTGGCTCTTGGCTCCTAACCTTCCTAGAGCAATGTCATCCTGAGCGTAGCGGCGTCTTCGCGAAGCGAAGACGCCGCGAAGTCGAAGGACCCCTATGTCGCCGTCGCTGCCACGTCTGCCGAAGAGAATTTCCACGCAGCTCCCAGCGCACCCTAACCCCGCGCCGCCTCCACATCTCCCCGCGTATTTAAATTACGAAACATGCCCGCCGAAAATCCCGCCGCAGCCAACTCTTCTTCTTCAACCACCAGCGTCGTCACCACATCAAACAACGCATCAATCTTATAGCGTCCCTCGCCCAAAGCTCGTTCTGCAGCCTCGGCAAACTCTCGCCGGTACACCGCGCACAGCGGCTGAAATCTCCTGCCCGGTCGCGCCACGGTCACGATCGCCGCAGAACCTCGCGCCCGCGCAATCAGAAACTCCAGCAGCCCGGGCGACACAAACGGCACATCCACCGCCAGCATCAGGTTCAAATCCGCCCCTGATGCCCGCAGCGCCGCGTGAATCCCCCCCAACGGCCCGCATCCCCGAAATACATCTTCCACCACCGGAGCAAACCCCGCAAACTTCGCGGCATCGCCCACGATCCTCACGTCGGCAGTGACAGCCCGCGCCACTTCCAGCGCCCGCGCCAGCAGCGTCCGCCCATCAAGTGTGACGAAAGCCTTGTCCGCGCCCATCCGCGTGCTCTTGCCCCCAGCCAGGATGAACGCGGCAACATCCCGTGAAGCGCCGTCCATGCGCCGATGATACAGGAGCCGTCAGACCCGCATCGGCAGGTCACGTAAGGCGGACGAGGCTACGTGAATCGCATAACGTGCCACGCCCCCCATGGGCTAACCAGCTGCGACCGCGGAGCCCGCTTTAGATCGCTCCCGCCTCCACCTGCACGAAAGTAACCTACCCAAACTTACCCCTTCGCGCGATGATGGCGTTGCATCCGCGGCTTCAGTGACCCGGAAGTAACCATCATGCCCCAAAAATTCATGGATGTGCTTATGCTTGGCCGCTGCTCCCACGAATTCTCCTGGCCGCGCCGCGGAACTGACGGAAACTATTATCAGGTCTGTCTCATCTGCGCCGCGGAGTACAAATACGACTGGACCACCATGCGCCGCACCCAGCGCGTGGAGCATGCCAAGCCGGAAACGACCGTGCGCCGCAGCCACGCGCGCGAAAAACGGCCCACCTGGGTTCCACGGGCGCGACGCCTGAAGCTCGACATTCCGCTGCGCTACCGCGTCAACCGCACCAGCACCTGGTATGAAGGCATCATCGAAAATATCAGCCAGAGCGGTGTGCTCTTCAACGGCCCGCAGCAGCTTCCGGTCAACGCCCTGATCGAAATGGTCTTCGAGATGCCGGAAGAAATTTCCGGCCAGAAAAACAGCAATGTAGTCTGCCAGGGCCGCGTCATGCGCGCCAAAGACGTCCCTCAGCCCAAAGACAAAGATAGAGATAAAGACGGCGAGGACGGCAATCTTGGCTTGGCTGCTTCGATCGTCGACTACAAATTCATTCACTAGGGCGGTCGTTGGTCGTTTGTCGTTAGTCGTTAGCCCTTCAAATCCCAAGCGACCGCTCCCACCCCACGCGTCCCTGCCAACGACTAACGGCCGACGGCCAACGCCCGCCCCTCCGTTTTTCCCTCTGCAGAACCGATTCTTTGCATCTAAACTGTATCCGCGCGTTCTGTATTCGGATCGGGCCCGACCCCATTTCTGGCCGACTTCAGGAGTCGAGTATGAAGACGTTTTCCCTGTGGATGTCCTCGCTTACGCTGGTGATAATTCTGGGACTGAGCCTGGGCTGCGCCCGCAAGCCCGATGACGCCAAAGTTTCCAGCGAAATTCAAGGCAAGTTCAGCCTCGATTCCGGCCTCTCCACCAAGCAACTCAAGGTTGAGGCGCACGACGGCGTCGTCACGCTGAGTGGATACGTCGACAACGACGCGCAGCGCGAGGCCGCCAGCCGTCAGGCCGCGACGGTAGCGGGAGTAAGAACGGTCGTCAACAACCTGCAGGTGGCAGCCGCGCCGGCGGCTGGGACGACAGCAACTGTTGAAAATACGCCCGCGTCATCAGCGTCCAATTCGCCGCCAGCCGCTTCTTCGGCGAGCAACTCTCCAGCTGTGGACAAGGCCAAGCCCGCAGCCGGAAGAAAATCCAGGACGGCAGCTGCTCCCAAATCCTCCGCCCAGCAGAACTCCCCCGCCGATCCAAACCCAGGCCAGACAGCCAGCACTCAGCCTGCGGCGCCGCCAACCCCAGACACGCCGCCCGCCGCGACTCCCGACCCCGCACTCGCCGCTGCAACCACTCCGCCTCCGCCCCCGTCGCCCCATAAGCTAATCATCGACGAGGGCACGCAGATCGCAGTCCGCCTGATCGACCCCATCGACACCTCGAAAAACCAGACCGGAGACGCTTTCCACGCCACCCTGAACGCTCCCCTCACCTCTGACGGTGAAGTGGCCGTGCCCGCCGGCACCGAGCTGACCGGGCATATTGTGGACGTCAAGAACGCCAGCAAGTTCTCCGGGCAATCGTTGATCGTGTTGCAACTCGACAGCCTGTCCTCCGGCGGCCAGATTTATAGCTTGCACACCGACCAGTACAGAAAAGAAGGCAGCTCGCGCGGCAAGAGCACCTCCGAAAAAGTCGGAGGCGGCGCGGTTCTCGGCAGCATCATCGGAGCCATCGCCGGAGGCGGCAAAGGCGCAGTCATCGGCGGCGCCGCCGGAGCCGGCGCGGGTGGTGGCGTGCAGGCTGCCGGCAAGAGCCAGGAGATCAAACTCCCCTCGGAAACCGTGCTGAACTTCGTCCTGCAGGAGCCCATCACGGTCGCGCCCGCCCCCAGCCCGGACGCGCCCCGCCTGAAGCTGGTGGATTCGCAACAGTAAACATTCGATCCAGATCCGCCGCAGCAATGCGCCTTCGCGTACACTCTCTCTCGCCGGAATTCCAGCGCCATGCCCCAGATCACGGCTCTCCTCCACACCGAAAACGACGCCCTGCGGCTGGGCCGCTGTCTGGAAACGCTCTATCCCTGCGACCACATCCTGATCGTCGATCATGGGTCGCAAGACGCCACGGTGCCACTGGCTCACGAATACGGCGCACGCGTAGTCACCGCTGTCGCCGGAGCCTCCGCTGCTCAATACTTACGCTCCGTAGCCTCGGGATGGGGCGCGCCCAGGATGGATTCTCGCTCTCGACCCACGCGAATCCCTCACCGAGAGCCTCGCCGCCGCCCTTTTTGAATGGAAAGCGGAGTGGAAAGCAGAATGGACAGCGGAACGAAGTCCCAGCACCGCCTTCTCCGTATTTCTCCGCGAAGAAACCGCCACCGGATGGCTCGACATTCCCGCGCCGCAAACTCGTCTCGTACCCCACACCTGGAGTCTCTGGAACGGAGCCTTTCCCGTTTCGGAACCCTCCGCCCTCGCTTTAGCAGGAGAGTTGTTGCGTTTCGTTTTCCCCTGAGTCTAGGCTCAAAGTCGTCACATCCTGGTGTGATTCCTGTCACAGCCCTTTTCTGGTCTGACAGCTAGACTGGTTCGTTTAATAGAGGTTCGGGCCTCACAAGCCCTTCAGGAGGAATATATGCGGGTAATGAAATTCATCAGCCTGGCAGTCATTCTGGTGGCAGTCTCGACATTTACCATGGCGCAGGAAGCCGCCCCAACCACCACCCTCAAGCACGTCCCCATCACCAACACCCCGTCGAACTCGGGCAAGCAAATGTTCAACAGTTATTGCGCCGTGTGCCATGGCAACGATGGCAAGGGCAACGGCCCGGCCGCCTCAGCCATGAAGACGCCGCCGGTCGATCTGACTCTTCTGGCGCAGAAAAATGGCGGAAAATATCCCTCCGCTCACGTCGCGTCCGTAATCCGAGGACAGGCTACTCTCGCATCCCACGGCAACGCAGAGATGCCAGTCTGGGGTCCGCTGTTCTCCAGCATCAGCCAGGGTCAGGCAGCCCAGGTGCAACAGAGAATCTCCAATCTGGTCGACTACATCGACACCCTGCAAGGTAAGTAATCGCGGCGGCAAGAATTTCTGCGGATACCCCATTTCTCGCGCGTTCTTGGCGCGAGAAATGGGGCATCTCCATTCTCTCCTCTGCTGGATTGTCTTGGAGGGCGCGGCTTCAAGCCGCGCCGCGAGCCATCCTAAATCAACGGCGGCTTTAGCGGCTGAGGGAGTCTCTTCTGTCTGGAAGGAATTTTTTTCCATCCTCCTCAGCCGTGCCGCCGGGGGCCAGACAGGCCCACGTCCCAATCCCTTCGGTGCACTGTCCTCTTGGACAGTGACTTCAGTACCTTAGTGCTCAACCCGTTGGTCGACTTATAATCGCCTCAAGATCAAGGCAAGATCGCGTTCTTCAGGCGACGCGCGCGCTTAACCGCGGGCGCGGCATCCTGCGAGGTCGTCAGTAACCCAAGTGGATCCCGTTCTAGCATCGGCGATGTTTGTCCTCGGGCTGGCCTTCGGCAGCTTCCTGAACGTGTGTATCTACCGCATGCCGCTGGGCTTGTCGGTGGTTACGCCTCGTTCCGCCTGCCCCGGTTGCAAGCAGCCGATCGCCATGTACGACAATATTCCGGTCCTGAGCTGGCTGATCCTGCGTGGCCGCTGCCGGCAGTGCAAAACCAAAATTTCTCCACGCTATCTGATGATCGAACTGCTCACCGGAATCCTGTTTGTGGCCTGCTACTGGTATTTCGGATGGACGCTCTCCACGCTGAAATACTGCACGTTCGCATTCCTGCTGCTCGGCCTGATCTTCACCGACGCGGAAACTAAGCTCCTGCCAGACAAGCTGACTCTGCCCGGTCTGGCGCTGGGACTCGTCTTTAGCCTGATCATCCCCGTAAACGATCTGGCCTCGCAGTTCGTGCCCGGCATGGTGAACCTGCCCGTTCAGCGGCGATGTTGCAGTGCGCATTCTTTCCCTGCTCGATTCCCTGCTCGGAGCGGCCGTAGGCGCCGCGTTCATCTACGGCGCGGCAGCAGTGTATCTTCGCTGGCGCGGCACTGAGGGCATGGGCTTCGGCGATGTCAAGCTCATGGCTATGGTGGGCGCGTTCCTGGGAATTAAGCTGACCGTCTTCACCATCTTCACTGCGTCGATCGCCGGCTCCATCGTCGGCCTGTCAACCGTTCTCGTGGTCTGGATGAAGCGCACGCACCGTTTCATGCGCCGCCTCGCCAATGCGCAAGCCGCGCGGCGCAGGGGATGGCAATCGGCACAGATGGTCTTGCGTTATTACCAGATGCCCTTCGGCGTCTTTCTCGGCAGCATGGCGATGTTCGCCTTGTTCTTCGGCAATCAGTTCCTGCGCTGGTATGGGAGGCTCTGGTGAGAATCCTGGCCAACCCGGTCCTCCTGCGCGCGGCAGTGGTTTTCTTCTGCTCGGCCTTTGCCTTTCTGCTGGCGCTGATCCTCATGCGCGCTCTGCGCAAGAGCATCACCGAAGACGCCGAGATTTCTTCGGAAGGCACGCCGACCATGGAGACGATGCCGCTGCACGTCTTCAACACCGTCATTCAGCAACTCAAGCAGCAAAAACAGGAACTGCAGGTGCAGTCGCAAACTGAACTGCAGCGCGCCCGTACCGCGGAAGTGTTCGGCCAGGCCGTGATCTCGAATCTCTCTTGCGGCGTGCTCGTATTCGGAAGCAATGGACTGGTCAAGACCAGCAATCCTGCCGCGAAAGAGATTCTGGGCTTCGCCTCCACCATCGGTATGAACGCGGAAGACATTTTTCGCGGCGCCGTGATTCGCCGGCCGTCCGCATCCGCGGACTCCGATCACGATGACCGTGAAACTTCTGACGAGCCAGTCTGCGTCGCCGATGAAGTCGCAGCCGTGCTTCATGGAGCCAGCAGCCGCCATACGATCGAGGCCGAATACGAAACTCCCGCTGGTGAAAAACGCTTTCTCGCGGTCACAGTTTCTCCCGTGCCCGCCGAGGATGGCAGCCTGCTCGGGGTCGCCTGCGTCATCGACGATCGCAGTGAACTGCAAAGCCTGCGCCACGACCGGCAAGCGGTGACGGTTTAGCGGTGACGGCATGAGAGGGGCGGGATCGAGTTTTGCAGAATTCGGTATTGCCGGACTGAGCGAACATTCCTCGGCTCCGGTGCAACAATGAAAGAGACTCAAAGCGTAAGGGAAAAGGTGGAAGCTATGAAACGAATCGCATCCTCTGCAATCGGAATCGTGCTGTCGCTCGGCGTGCTCGGCCTGCCGGCCGGCGCCCAAAATCAAGCTCCCGCGAACTCGCAAAGCTCGGCTTCCGGCACACCCTCCGGATCGTCGCTTGGCGACTACGCCCGCCAAGTCCGCAAAGATCCCAGCGCCAAAGCCAAGCCAAAAGTATTTGACAACGACAACCTGCCCGCCGACGACAAGCTTTCCATCGTAGGCCCCACGGCCGCCGACAGTTCCGCCGACAGCAAGCCGGCGGATTCGGCTGCTCCAGCCGCGGCTCCAGCCGATGGCAAGGCTCCGCTCGCGAGCACCGCTGGCGCGCCTGCGCCCGGCGCAGATAAGGCTCCGCTCAAGAGCAATGCCAAGTCCCCCGAGGACGAGCAGGCAGCAAAAGAAGCCGCCTGGAAGCAGTGGGGAGACAGAATCTCACAGCAGAAAGATCAGGTCGATCTGACCGCGCGCGAACTCGACGTGCTGCAGCGCGAATACCAGATCCGCGCCGCCGCCATGTACGCCGACGCCGGCAACCGCATGCGCAACTCCGCCGACTGGGACAAGCAGGACGCCCAGTACAAACAGCAAATCGCCGACAAACAGAAAGCCCTCGACGACGCCAAGCAGAAGCTCGACGACCTCCAGGAGAGCGCCCGCAAAGCCGGCGTCCCCTCCTCCGTCAGCGGCCAATAAGAAACTGAGATCAAAACGGGTGCCCCATTTCTCGCGCGTCCTGTGCGCGAGAAGTGGGGCTTTTTCTTTTCGGCAATAGAATGCACGAACAGCCGCTCCTCATGTGGAGACAGCCGCCTCAGATGTCCCGGCTAGGGCGACGCCCCGTCGGCATCGAAGACGGCTCTAAGGAGGTCTCGTCCTGGTTTATCCGTGCGAATCCGTGCAAATCTGCGGCAAAAGATTTTCCGTGGCCTCGCGCAACCGCCGAATCTGCCTCAAATGATGTCGCCCGTGCACCAGATGAAACTTCCGCCACCCGTTTCCCGTGAGTGGCCCCAGAATCGGATGATCCAATAAATTCTTCCGCGTCCCCAGCTTCTCTTCACACTGCCGGATCATCTCGTCCATCTCCGAAATCCTCAGCCCAATTTCTGCCAGCACTTTCTCCTGCGGCAATCCGCGCGGTCGCGCGAAAGACGGCGCTTCCCGGCCCGCGGGCAAATAGCCCAGCCCGAGCACAACCAACCGCCCGCCCCGCTGCTTCCAGGTCGGGCCCGTGGCCAGCGTTTTCCCGGCGGCGGCGACCCGTTCGAATCCTTTGACCGTCCCGGTGTAGGTCAAGTACAGATGTTCCAGAATTTCCGCGGCGCACCACTTTCCCGCAGGATGCCAGTTCAACCGCTCCGCCGACAATCCTGCGGTCGCCGACGCGATCTCTTCCTGCAACTGTTTGAGATGGGGGTCCACCGCGGTTACTCACCTTTGGCGTCGCTTCGGTTAGAATGTTGCGCGACAATAAACCCAGTGATTTTATAACAGGAAGGAAGTCATGAAGACGTCCAGCCTCGCTCCCACAAATCCCGTCGCTGCACCGGCGCTGATCGCTGAAATATTTCGCTCGCGCAGTCGCGCCGCACGAGCATTCGCATGGTCGTTGGCCGTCGTCATTTTGCTCGCGCTCCTGAGCGCGTGCTCCGACAACTCCAAGCCCGCGGAGACCAAGCCCGAGGTCAAAGGCCCGGAACTGATCAGCGCGCGTTCCGCCTTCCAGAAGTTGTACGTGGCCGCGCGCGGCTGGAACCAGGACGCGAAGCCCTACCGTCTCGAGTCCACGGTGACCAGCGACGGCAACGGCCAGGATGGCAAGTGGGCGGTCTGGCGCGCCAGTTTCGCATCGCCCGCGCAGCGCTCGCAGAAGTCCTACACCTGGTCAGGCAGCACCGCCGATGGCGCCCCATCCCGCGGCGTCAACCCCGGCACCGAAGACAGTTACAGCACCACCAACGCCTCCACGCAAGTGTTCGACATGGCCTTTCTGAAGGTTGATTCGGACCAGGCTTTCGCCACCGCGCAGAAGCATGGCGGGGACAAGATTCTCGAAAAGGAACCCACCACGCCCGTTTTCTACGTTTGCGATTGGAACCCCCGAACCAACCAATTGGTCTGGCATGTCATCTATGGAGCGTCGCGCGATGGGGCCAAGCTGACGGTCGCAGTCGACGCCTCCACCGGCGATTTCATCCGGGTGGAGAAGTAGAGCGGAGAAGTAAGCTGGAGAAATGCTCGAAGAAGTAGACGGAATCGAACAGTAGTTCTGCCCGCTCCCGCATGCGCCAGGGTGCGAATCACACTTGCGAAACCGAGGAAGGACAGCGGCGCGAGCGCGCCCTAGCGGTTCCTGTCGTTGTTGCCGTCTTGCCGGGCGGTTTTGATCTCGGCGGCAATCTGGGAGAAAAAGTTTTGCAGCGACTCGGCCGATGCGATAGCGCGCTTCAGGGCCTGCGCGTCCCCGTAGGCGACAATGTCCTGCGGTGAATACTGAAGACGTACCCGGTCGGCGGCGCATTGTGCGCTCAATAACTCGACGCTGGCGGCGGCCAGGTCCGCCCGCAGGCGGTTAACGTCAACTTGTCTCTTAGCGGCTGGTACCATCTACAGCTCCTAAAATTGTTTTGTTATGAACGCAGGCGGGTCCCGGGGATCCGTTGGGAGGACTGCCACTTCGCGGATCCGGCAGGACCCACCTGCGAGGTCGTCAGTTGTTACGTATGCATAAAGTATACAGCGTTAACGATACGCAGTGCAAGTAATTATTTCCGATTTTTCTGGAGGAGCATTGCCCCGTCAACCCGATCCCGACCTGGAACAGCGCATTCTCCACGCCGCCTCCCGCCTGTGGGCCCGCGGCGGAGAAAAAGCGCTGACCATGCGCGCCGTGGCCAAGGCCGCCGGCACCACCACGCCCACGGTGTATGAACGCTACCGCGACCGCGACGACATTCTCAAAGCCCTGCGCCTGCAAACGCGCATCCAACTTTTCGCCGTACTCACTCCCACCCGCACCCTCCGCGAGGCCATTCAGCGGCAACTCGCGTTCGCCCTCGAGCACAGCCACGCCTACGAAGTTCTCTTCGATGGCGTTGCCAAATCTCCTTCGCTGCACGAGCCCTGGCCCTCCTTCAATCTCATGCGCGAGCGCCTGGCCCGTCGCCTCGGCGGAGCGTCCCGCGAGCACACGCGTCTCATGCTCGCCCTGTGGTCGCTAATGCATGGAGCCGCCATGCTCATCATCCGCGGCCGCTTCGAGGGCGCACTGCGCGCTCAGACTGTGCACGCCTGCCTCGACGCCTGCGACGCCATCGTCAACTGCGCCGCCAAACCGAAGGGCATGTCGCACACCGGCCCAAAATGGCCCGCGAATCTGATTCTGGGTGAAGAAGCCAACAGCCACGTGGTGGAGGGTGGAAAAAGCGAAAACGGAAAAGAAAAATCCAAATCCAGAAAGTCACACCGCTGATACGCCCGTGTGGGGACATGCATCTGGAGATATCCACGCACCGGGTGCCCCATTTCTCGCGCGCCTTTTGCGCGAGAAGTGGGGGTTTTCGACAAGATGAACTGCAGTGCCTGGGGAGGACTCTCGTTCTGAACCGGCAAACCCAGATTGTCTAGACTGTCCAGGCCCGACTCACTTCGCCTTCGCGCTGGCCGCCGGCCCCTTCATCCGCTCAATCGCCTTCTGCGCTTCTTTCGCCTGCGGCCCGTGCGGCAAAATCCTCAGGTAGCTCTCATATTCCTGCCGCGCCTCGTCCGGCCGCTCCAGTTTTTCCAGACACACTGCCAGCCGAAACGTCGCAATGGCGTCGTTGCTCTTGTAGTAAAGCGCTTCGCGATAGCGGTCCTCGGCGGCGCGATAATTCTTGCGATTGAAGTAGAAGTCTCCCACCTCAACGTCTTTCGCCGCCTTATGCGGATCCCATGGCTCGAACTCGCTCACATCGCCCTCGCCCCTCGATGCGCTCCCCTCATCCTGCAGAATCTCCCCACTCTTCGGATGGGCCTTCACGTCGTCGGAGGGCGGGCTCAAGTCAATCTGCGTATCTTTGCTTGAACTCTGGCCGGGTTCGTTGCCCAGCGAGTCGGCATCTACTCGGTCGGAACGCGGCGGAGCCAGATTCGGCACCCGCGGCTTCGCCGGCTTCTCCGCAACCGGCTTGTCGGAAGATGATGAACCGGAAGACGCCGAACCGGAATCCGGCGTCTGCGCATTCGAAGAAGAAGCCGAAGAATTGGAGGATGTGGAGGAAGGCTGGCTCGACGAGGCGGAACTGGATGAAGTCGGACTCGAGGAAGACGAACTGGACGAACTCTGCGCCCACGCTCCCAGGCAGGAGCCCATCAGCAAAACCAACAGCACACTACGCATAAGTTTATTCTACCGCCTTCACCGGCCAGTCGAACCCGATCGTCACCACCCGACCCGCGCAACCGTCCGCGCAAACATGAGCTGCGTAACAGGGAATGGCTCTCTACGATTTTCTCTGCGTACTCCGCGGCCTTTCTCTGCGTGCTTCGCGGTTAAAATCTTTTGACTCTCCCCTAACCGTGCGCCGCCCGAAATCCCTGCAAGCAGCGCCGAGCCGTCTCCAACTCCGGATAACGGCTTCCCTCCTGCTCCACCAGATAATATTCGACACCGCCACCGTTCTCGGCCGCGCTGAAAATTCCCTTCCAGTCAGCAATTCCTTCGCCGAACAGCGTCTTGTATCCCACCCCCGGATCGCGCGACCAGTCTTTACAATGGATGGACCGAATGCGTCCCGGGTTGGCTCGAATCCACGCCACCGGATCGGCCCCCGCCGACAGACAGGTCCCCACATCGAGCTGCAGCATGATGCTCGGCTTCGTCCCCGCCGCTATTACTTCAATCGGACGCTTCCCTTCCACCACTTTCCATTCGGCGTCATGATTGTGATACCCCACCTTCAATCCCGAAGGCGCCAGCTTTTCAGCCGCAGCATTTAAGTTGTCGGCAAGAGCTTTCCAGTCCGCCAGACGCGTCTTAGGATCGCTCCACGCCTGCACCATATATTTGCATCCCAGAATCAGATTCAACTCGCGCGCATGATCAATCTTTCCCGCGCTGAAATAATCTTCATTGTTATGCGTCGAGTAACACTTGATCCCCGCCTCGTCCATCACCTTGCGCATCGACTTGGCCTGCGCCTCGGTCCACTCAAAATAAGGCGAATAGAACTCAACCGCCTGATATCCCATCTGCGCCACCGCCCGCACCGTCCCCTCAGCGTCGGTCTTCAGCGCCTCGCGTACGGAATAAAGCTCCAGGCCTACGGGGATCGCACTAGACGAAGAGGAAGTCGCCGACGCAACTCCGCGCAGTGCCCACGGCAGCACCGCGGATGCAGCGAGAGATTTTGCCAGAAAAGAACGGCGGGAAAGAGGTATCGAGGTCATGCCAGCATCCTACCCCTAGCGTCTATCACTCTGAAGAAAATTAGTCGGAACAATGTGATGTAGCTTTTCTCTGCGTCCTTCGCGGTCTTTACTCTGCGTCCTTCGCGGTTAGAAGCTTTTGTTCTTGTTTTTGCTTTCTCCGGAAATCGTCAAAGGCTCGCCAGCCCCCTAACTCACAGCCTTCTTCCCAAACTGCCGCAGCCCCACCACCAGCAGCAGCACATCAAAGAACGCCAGCGCCGCCAGCACCGCCACGATCGACAAATGCTGAGACTGTGGCACCAACGTTCCTCGCAATCCTTCACTGGCGTACACCAGCGGATTCACCAACACAATCCTCTGCAAAATCGGGAATTTCTCCAGCGCGCTCCACGGATAGTATGTACACCCGAAAAAAATCATCGGCGTCATGACCAGGCTGAACATCAGTCCGATGTGCTGTTGATTCATGCTGCATCCCAGTGCCAGTCCCCCACAGGCCGAGAACGCCGCCACCAGCATAATCACCACGGAAAACGTCCACGGAGAATGTAGGCTGATGTCCACTCCCGGCCGCAACACCAGCCACGCCAGCGGGATAACGATCAGCCCGGACACCAGCGCCTGCAGCATTCCGGCGATCACTTTCTCAATCGCGATCCAGGACACGTCGATCGGCGCCAGCAGCCGGTCTTCGATTTCGCGCGTCCACTGAAACTCCGCGATCAGCGGCATCGCCACGGCCCAGACTCCCGTGAACGTCATGCTGATCGCGATGATCCCCGGCAGCAGCAGGCTCTTATACGCAGTCGGCATATACCCGCTGCCCACCATGACGCGCCCGAAAATAAAAACAAACAGCAGCGGCTGCAAAAAAGTCTGCAGAAAGAGTTGAATGGCATTCCGCCGCGCCACATGCGCGTCGCGCCCCAGCATCGCGAAAAATGTTTTCCAGTTCAATCGCGCAGGCTCCTTCCGGTGTGGTGCAGGAACAGATTTTCCAGGCTCGGCTCGGAAATATGAACGTCCGACAATTCCGCCCCCGCACTCGCCGCCAGAGTCGCAATCTCAGGGATCAGCGAACCCCCGCGATCGGCATAGACGTCGACTCCCGCGTGCTCCGCCGGAGTCTTCTCAGCATTCTCGGCCGCGTTGATCAGCACGCCTCGTTGGGCAGTCTCCAACCCGCGCACCTCGCGAACTCCCGCCAGCGTCTTCAACCGCTCGATCAAATCCGCAGTCCGTCGGCCAAAACGCAGGCGCAGCAGAAACCCTCCCGGAATCGACGCCTTCAACTCCTTCGGAGTACCCACGGCAATCACATGCCCGTGGTCGACAATGGCCAACCGCTGGCACAGCGCGTCGGCCTCTTCCATGTTGTGCGTAGTCAGCAGAACCGTCTTTCCCGCCTGGTGATACTCGCGAATAATCTCCCACAACAAAATTCGCGTCTGCGGATCGAGCCCCGCGCTGGGTTCGTCCAGAAACAGCACCTGCGGATCGTGCATCATGGCACGGGCAATCGACAGCCGCTGCATCATCCCGCCAGAAAACCCGCGCACCATCTGATTCCCGCGCTCAGTCAGCTTGAACTTCTCCAGCAGCCCGTCGGCGCGTTCGTTCCGCAGCTTCGATCCAATTCCGAAATACGCTCCGTGAAAAACCAGGATCTCGCGCGCGGTCAAAGAAAAATCCAGATTCGGCCGCTGCGGCACCACCCCGATCAGCCGCTTCACCGCCGCCTGTTCCTTCCACACATCGTGCTCCCCAATCCACGCCTGCCCGGAGGTTGCCTTCACACGCGTGGTGAGGACTCCCACGGTCGTAGACTTGCCCGCCCCGTTCGGCCCCAGCAGCCCAAAGATTTCGCCGCCGGGAATCTCCAGCGTCAGCCCATCCAGCGCCGGGATCTGATTCTTCGGCGCCTGCTTCGCCCCCTTGGCATCGGCGCGCAAGACAATCCCTCCGCCCGCCGCCGCCGGAGGCGCCGAACTATAAACCTTTCGCAGATCGTGTGTGCGAACCCCAACCGCCATGAAAGTAAAGTCCTTTAAGCTGAACCGTCAGAATCGAGACAGGAAGTATATCCGAACGCCTGATGTGGATAACCGTGCAGCTCGACAACAAGTCACAAATTTATTTCTAGCCGGGTGCCCCATTTCTCGCGCGTTCTTTGCGCGAGAAAGCCTGCCCTGAGCTTGCCGAAGGGTGGGGATTTTCGACAGAGCGAAGTCGAAGGGTCCGCCCGACGACGATCCCACCTAGCGGCGGGCGCCTTCGTCCGCCGTCAGTCCACGTCGGCGGATCGAATCGGGCACGGCGGACGAATGGGTCCGCCGCTACATGATTCTTCTGAGACAAAAAAAGCAGGCCGCTCAGGGGGAGGCTTTGAGCGGCCTGGTTGGCGAAGTCCTCCGGGGAGGAGGGTAAACTTGAGGCGCGGCATACGCCGCGCCGAAATCCTGAGCGAAGCGAAGGATCTTGCTTCGCTCAAATCATTACATCGACGACGGATTGTTCCCAGCCGTAGGCGTCGCTGCCGGCGTATCGCCCACCGTGTTGGTCATCAGGCGAACATCCACGCGGCGGTTATCGGCGCGGCCCGCGGAGGTCTTATTCGTCTCCACCGGCTTGTCCTTGCCCAGGCCGATCACGTAAATCTTGTGTGCCGGGACGTTATATTTCGCAGCCAGGTACTGAATCACCGAATTCGCGCGGCGCTGGCTCAGATCGTAGTTATAGTCAGCCGATCCGACTGAATCCGTTCCGCCTTCGAGCGCAATAATATAGCCCTTGGTGGAGGCAATGCTGGCCGCCAGCTGATCGAGCGCTTCCTTCGACTTCGGCGTCAGGTTGTCTCGGTTGAACCCAAACTTCACCGAGGTCTCGGCGACCGCATGATAGTTGTCGAGGTTGGCCACCGTGTTGGTCAGCACGCCCACGCGCGTGTTGGCGGCATCGGCCATCTGCTGCGCCTGCGAGGCGTTCTGCCCGGCGGTCTGTGCCTTCTGCTCCACGTCGGCAGTCTTGGCGTTCACGGCCGCGATTCCGGCCTGCGCCCGCGCGTCAACATCCTTGATGTCCTTGGTATTCTTCGCGGTCAGGTCGTCGAGTTCGTTGGTCTTGTTGATCAGTGGCGTGGTCTGCGATTTCACATAATTCTTGCTGGAGCAGCCCACCGAGGCCACCATGGCAGCTGCCAGACCTATCACTAACGCGCTGTTCATTAACGAAGTGCGATTCATAGGGTTGAGGCTCCTTGTTTCCATCTTGTATGGTTCTCTTTGGCGCTTTCCGGGTTGCCCCGCGCGCCCGAATTTCCAATCTTGAGGCCCTGGGAATGACTGTTAAAGCTTACAAGTCCCGCTCTGACTTTTGCACGGCAGATGCCGTTTTCCGCGGCTGGGAACGACCGATGTAAGTATATCCGTTTTCAATGGCTTGCGGAAACCTAACCGCGCGGTCCGACCGCCACACCACCTCCACCGAACGCAAACCCCACACACGGAGTGGAAAATTTATACGGTTCGGCTGAGATCTCAGGGTGGAGCGGCGGACGCAGCTTGCCCTGGGTGCCCCATTTCTCGCGCGTTCTTTGCGCGAGAAGTGGGGATTTTCGATAGAGCAAAGTCGAAGGGTCCGCCGCTGGCGCAAGATACTCATGGGCAACATAGCTCAATTGTGCCGCGGCGGGCAGAGGATAGGAATCGTCTCCCGCTTGTTCCGCCGGTACACGCGGAAATCGCTCTCGTCCACAGTGATCACCGTGTGTCGAGGATAGAGTTCGCTCATCCGAATCAGGCAAAGGTCAGCCAGGTCAGGCTTGCGGTCGGCGTAGCGTCGGGCCAGTTCGCGCAACTGCTGGACGTTTTCGGAGAAATCGAATGCCACTTTCACCATTTCATCTTCCACCAGGGATAACACGTAGGAAGTCGAAGACAAGTGAAAGGCTGCCTCGCTGAGAACCGACTCGCACGTAAGGAGCGGCTCGGTAACCCCGTGAACGAGCCCTGCGGCCCATGCATGATGGCGGTCGTGGCGGTTGCCCAGCGCAACGATGAATCCTGTGTCGGCTATGCCTTTCATTTCCTGGAATATCCTTTGCGGGACGAAAGATCAGGCGGGCCGCTAAGAGTCCCAACGTGGCGCAGAAATCGTTGCTTCCCGCCATTGGCCTTGGCCGTCTCGAGTTGGTCCCGAACAAGCTTCCCCATTGGGATCCCGGTCTGGCGCGACGTTTCCTTCAGCCAGGCCAAAAGTTCCTCCGTAAGACGAATTGTCAGTGTATGACTCATACGCCATAACTGTAACACACCAGCTCTTGCTAATGCATCACTCCGCGACCTCTGGGGCTTTTCTCAGCGTTCTCAGCGGTTAAAGGCTTTCATCGTGGCGCAAGCGAAAAGCTTCTAACCACGGAGGTCGCTGAGAAAAGCCCCGAGAACGTAAAATGGGACCTTCTCCCCCATGGACCTGCTGGCCAAAATCCGCACCATCCCCACCGAGCCCGGCGTGTATCTCTACAAAAACGCCGAGGGTGAAGTCATCTACGTGGGCAAGGCCAAGAACCTGCGCAGCCGCGTGGCCAGCTACTTCCACGAAGGCCGCTGGGAAGACGCCAAGACCGGCACTCTGGTACGCGAAGCCGTCGACGTCGACTACATCGTCGTCGCCAACAACAAAGAAGCGCTTGCTCTCGAAAACAATCTCATCAAGCAGCGCAAGCCCCGCTTCAACATCCTGCTGCGCGACGACAAAACTTATCCTTACGTGAAACTCACGCTCGGCGAGCGCTGGCCGCGCGTTTACGTCACCCGCCGCCTGCGCAAAGACGGCAGCGCCTACTACGGCCCATACTTCCCCGCCAACCTCGCGTACCGCATCGTCGATCTCATTCACCGCAACTTTCTGATTCCGTCCTGCAAGGTCGACCTCACGCGTTTTCATCCGCGCCCCTGCCTGCAGTACTACATCAAGCGCTGCCTGGGCCCGTGCGTGCAGGACCTGACCACGCCGGATATTTATCAGGAAGCCGTGCGCGACGTGAAGTTATTTCTCGAAGGCCGACCGACCGACCTGAGCAAGTCGCTGCACGAACGTATGGAGCAAGCCGCCGCAGCTGAAGAGTACGAACGCGCTGCGCGCTACCGCGACCTGATTTCAACCGTTGAACAACTACAGGAGCGCCAACGCATCGCCGCCGCCGAGGGCGACGACGCCGACGTCTTCGGCTATCACTTCGAAAACGGCATGCTCGCCGTGAACCTGTTCCACATGCGCGCCGGCAAAATGGTCGACCGCCGCGAATTCTTCTGGGAAGAGTTGCCGGAATTTGGAGTCGACCCGAGTGAAGGAACCGCCTCAGATCGTGTGGGGACGGGCACTCTTGCCCGTCCGGGCGAGCAAAGCTCGCCAGCCGCCGACAGCACCGCACTCTCCGAGAGCAGCCGAGCTTCGCTCGGCGTGGACGGGCAAGAGTGCCCGTCCCCACACGACCAGTTTCATCCCGGCGAATTCTTCTCTGCCCTTCTCAAGCAGCTCTACATCGGCCAACCCTACGTTCCACGCAATCTTTACGTGCCCGTCGATTTCGAAGATCGCGAGGCGCTCGAAGATCTGCTCTCCGAGCAAGTCGCGGGACAAGCCACTGCAAAGAGTGCCCGCGCCACACTGGTGCACATTCTCGTGCCGCAGCGCGGCGACAAGCGATCGCTCATCGACCTCGCCGGCAATAACGCGAAGCAGTCCTACGACCAACGCTTCCGCGTACTCAAACCGAACGCCCGCAAGATTCAGGAAGAGTTGCAGGAAACGCTCAGCCTGCCCGAACTGCCCAAGCGCATCGAGTGTTTCGATATTTCGCACATTCAGGGCGCAGAGACCGTGGCGTCGATGGTGGTGTGGGAAGACGGCAAGATGAAGAAGTCGGATTACCGCAAGTTCATTATCCGCACGGTCGAGGGCGTGGACGACTTCGCGTCCATGCGCGAAGTGGTCACGCGCCGCTACAAGAGAATTCAAGACGAGAAGAAGGCAATGCCCAGTCTCGTGCTGATCGACGGCGGCCTTGGCCAGCTGCACGCGGCCGCGGAAGCGCTGGACGCACTCGAGATCATCAACCAGCCGCTAGCCGCGATCGCCAAGCGCGAAGAGATTCTCTACGTCTACGGCCAGGAGAAAGATCCCATCGCGCTCGACCATCACTCGCCGGTGCTGCATCTGATTCAGCTGATTCGCGACGAAGCTCACCGCTTCGCCGTCACGTTCCACCGCAAGCGCCGCCAGATTCGCGACCGCTCAACCGAGTTGCTGGAAATTCCCGGCGTGGGCGCGAGCACGACGCGCCGCCTGCTCGAACATTTCGGCAGCGTGCAGGCAGTGAAGCAGGCCGACCCGGCGGCGCTCTCGGCAGTTGTGACGCGCGTGCAGGCCGAGGCCATTCGGAATCACTTCCGCAGGTGAATCGTCGTTGGTCGTTGGTCGCTGGCCGTTGGTCGTCGGTCGTTGGTCGTTGGGCAATACAACGACTGCCAAATCCTCGACTCGATACTGACGGCCACTTCCTGAATCGTTCGATGTTAAGATTCCAATCCAAGTGCTCACGTTATGCGCAACCCGAACGACACACATCTCATCAGCGCTTCCGCGTTGATTCCGGCGCGGCGGGAGCGCGTCTACGGCCTGCTGGCGAATTATCGCGAAGGTCATCCGCGGATTCTTCCTCCCCAATTCAGCGGATTGGTGGTGGAGCAGGGCGGTGTCGGCGCAGGCACGGTGATTCGTTTTCAGATGAGCATGCTCGGAAAGAAACAGAACTTTCGCGCCGCCATCACTGAACCGGAACCGGGGCGCGTGCTGGTCGAAACTTTTCTTGAGCCAGCGGGCGCCGTGACTACGTTTACAGTGGACCCGGGGTCAGCCCCGGCCGACTGCCGTGTGACGATCTCGACGGAGATTCCAACCAGGCCGGGATTTATGGGAGTCGTGGAGAAGATCTTTTCCGGACTACTCCTGCGTCCCATCTACAACAAGGAATTGGCCAACCTGGCCCACGTCGCCACCGGACCGGTCGGCGAGTAAACGCGATTCGCTTTGGGAAATAGTTGATTCCATTGAGTCGCCGAAAACGCCGGAACTGATTCGATTGGAGTTATGGAGAGCCTTCGCAATTCCGCCCGCCACGGCATGAACGCAGCGTCCAGAATGCTTCGCAGAATGCCTGTCGCGAGCGCTGGAATTGCGCAGGACGAACGATCTCGTTCGGGGACGACCGCAAGGGCATCCGAGACTTCACACTCGCCAAAACGACGGGAGAGCGGCCTGCCGACGGTTTATATCTATTGGATATAGTATCGCGACATATTCGGAGGTCGATCCGCTGATTCCACAGCACATATATCCGGCGCTCCACTTTCTCCGCAACCTGTTGATTCCACGAAAAAGCGCTAAGCCTTAAGAAAAGCTTGTGGAAGTTAGCCCGGAAAGTTCAAGGAAAAGACGGGCTCGCGCGCCCAGCAGGGCTTTCAGAGGAAGCGCTCGGCTAAGTCTCTGCGGAAAAATGAGTTGCAGTCTCCCAGTATTTCTTCGCGACCTTCGCGGCCGTTCTCAGCGACCTTCGCTTTCAAGAGTTTTTCAAAGCCTCTAATCGCGAAGTTCGCTAAGGAACGCCCGCGAAGGACGCGAAGCGAAACTCACATCTTCGGTTGAGGGCTGGCGTTGCCCATGTCCAGGACTACCTTCCAGTTCCCGTCTTTCTGCAGTTTCCAGATGCTGGCGTACTTGCCGTATTCGACAACCGGCTTGTCGTCTTTGTTTTTGGAATGGAATTCGTAGGTGCCGTAGGTGTAGCCGAGGTCGCCCGAGCTAGAGATGTCGGCGCCGACTGGCGTCCAGACCAGGCGATTATTTTTGTCGTCGAGAAAGCCCATGCCTTCGGCGATCTTCGCCTTGCCCGCGATGAGCGGGGCGCCGTTCGGCACTTCTACGGCGTCGTCGGCGTAGTAGGACATGTATCCCAGCGAGCCTTTTTCGGCAGCCGCCTTCATGAATTCGGCTTCGAGTTGCTTGAGCGTTTCGGCGGTGGCTTTGGGAGACGCGGCGACTTTCGAATGAGGGAAGACAATCGTCGAGACGAGGAATACAACGACAAGAATCGGGAGAAGGGATTTCATGCGGGCCTCCGTGAACCGCGTATTTTACGACAACGGATTTAACCACAGGGGACACAGGGATTCACAGGGAGAGGCCCTGTGTTCCCCTGTGCTCCCTGTGGTTCAAGATTTGTTTGTTACACTGGCGTCCTCATGAAACGGAATTGGATTTTCTTTGTAGCCGTCGTCGCTGGCGGACTGGCCGCGAATCTCGCCGCTCAGATTTCGACTCCTGATCAGGCGACGCCGCAGGAGAAGCATCTGCACAACGTGCATCAACTGACGTTTGGCGGGCAAAATGCCGAGGCTTATTTCTCCGCCGACAGCAAGAAACTGATTTTTCAGTCGTCGCATGGCGATGTGAAGTGCGACCAGATCTTCATCATGAACATTGACGGCAGCGACCAGCACATGGTCTCGACCGGCAAGGGACGCACCACCTGCAGCTTTTTCTATCCTGACGGGAAGAAGATTCTCTATGCCTCAACGCACCTGGCCAGCCCGGAGTGCCCGCCGCGCCCGGATTTTTCCAAGGGCTACGTGTGGGCGGTCTATTCGGGATACGACATTTTCACGGCGAACCCCGATGGCTCAAATCTGAAGCAGCTCACGACAACGCCGGGATACGACGCCGAAGCCACGATCTCGCTCGATGGGAAGAAGATCACGTTCACGTCGGTGCGCAACGGCGATCTCGACATTTACGTCATGGACACCGACGGCAAGAACGTGAAGCAACTGACGCATGAGCTCGGATACGACGGTGGGCCCACGTTTTCGCCGGATGGCAAGCGGATCGTGTATCGCGCGTACCATCCGAAGACTGAAAAAGAAATTTCCGATTACAAGGAACTGCTGGCGCAGAACCTGATCCGGCCGACGTCGCTGGAAATCTGGATCATGAAAGCCGACGGCTCCGACAAGAAACAGATCACGAATCTGGGCGCGGCGAGTTTCGGTCCGGCGTTCACGGCGGACGGGAAGAAGATTATCTTCTCGTCGAATTACGATCGTGACACGCACGCCACCGGCGGCATGGGAAATTTCGAGTTGTGGCTGATCAATCCTGACGGCACGGGACTGGAGCGCATCACCTACAGCGACGGGTTCGACGGCTTCCCGATGTTCTCGCCTGATGGCAAGAAGTTGGTGTGGGCCTCGAACCGCAACGCCAAAGCGCCGCACGAGACGAATATTTTTATTGCGGATTGGGTGCCGTAGGCAATTGTTGATTGCTGATTGCTGATTGTTGATTTTGATTGCTGATTGAATTGTAGCGATCGGTGGGTGCAGACGGCTATTGATTGTCCGCCGGCTTGGTCTGCTCCACGGGGGCTAAAGCCCGTATCCCTTTGGCGATTTACGCGGCGCTGAAGCGCCGCTCTTCCACGGTTGCATCGGTGGTTACGGGGGGACGCGCAGCATGCAGATTGTGTCCCGGTTACGCGCGCGCCGTTCAGTTTCTTCCTTCTTCGCAGTCAGAAAAGCTTGCCGTGGCTGGCGTAGAAGGAATAGATGACCAGGCGGTCATAGAGAATCTCCGTCCAATACCAGCCGCTGTAAGCGACGGCGGTCAGCAAAAAGGAAACGATCATGCCGGTAGAGTAGGAGACGCGACCTGGCGTCTCGGCCGGACGGTCGACGGCTGGGCCGCGCGGAGCGCTGGGGACGAAAGCATCCGGCTTTTTCGACGCCAGGTAATATCCCGCCGCCGCGAGCAGAATCAGCGCGAACTCCATGAACGGCGGGTCGGAGGGCGTCCAGCGATAAAACAAACGAATCAGGCCGGACCACTGGTGAATCTCCAGATGGTTCCACAGCAATGCGTAGAGAACCACGTAGAGGAACAGCGCGATGGGCAGAGCCCGCCGCCATCGCCCCCAGCCGGCCCTTTCCGCATTCCAGGCAAACAGGCAGAGCATCCAGGTAATCAAACCGTCAAAGCCTGCGCCTTGCAGGACTAATAGCTGTTGATGAAGATGACGGATCTGGCTGGTGTTGCTCTCGCCCAGCAGCAGGAGCGCGCTCTCCTGCAACTCAAAAATTTGCTGAATACTTTGCCGGGCGGCCTCACGATCTTTGGCGCTGTGAATATTGCGCTGGTCGCAGAAGGTTTTGGGCTTGCCGGCGTCCGCGGGCAGGGTAACGCCGGTATCGAAGATCCAGGGCTGTTCGCGGTCGCAGTAGACGCTGGCGCGAATGCTGTCCTGGGGCGGAAGGGGCAGGCCGAAGTCGTCGTCGTTGTAGAAATCCTGGGCCAGACGCGACACCGCCGCGCCGACGGTATAAGCCAGCGCAACGGCCATCACCGCCACGATCGCATAGCGGATACTGTCGTCGCTCGAGGGCAGGCGATGGCGCAGGAAAGCTTTCGCTTCAGGGAAAAAAAGATGGAGACCAAGCAGCAGCCAGGGCACGGCGAGGGCGCCGACTAACAGGGTCTCGAGAGCAATCTTCAGGGTATCCATGCCGGTTCCCTTGCCTAGCCGCACTGATTCCAGATGGGGGCTCGACGCAGCGAGCGGCGGAAAGGCACTTACTCTGTTCGACCGCTTCGCGACATCACTTTGCGGCATCACTTATAGGACGGTTTGGCGGAGCGGTCAACAGCATTTGCGGTTTGTTCGGATTTTGGAACAAGCGGGGGCTGGCGGAGATTTCGCAGCGCTGCAAAATCAGGGTACACGGGCTCGGGGACGGGGCGCGTGCCTTGCCATCCCAGCCAGACAGCGGTCCCCACCATGCCGCACCAGCCGAGCACGCGTACGACGGCGGCGATCTGGGTGTCGTGGTTGAGAACTCCGAGGCTGGAGAAGATGGCGAAGAAATCGTGCTCGACGAAATCGGGATCGCCGGTGGTGACCAGCGGGAGAACCTGCGCGCGGGCGTCGGCCATGTAGGTGGCGGTGTAGAGCCAGTTCTCGAAAAAGAAAAACAGAGAGAAGACGAAGCCCGCAGTCTGACGCTCCTTATAGAAATAGATAGCCAGAAGAAATGGGACCAGCCACTGCAGCAAGCGTGCCTCCCCAGAGGCAGAGCGTGGGACCGAACCAGGCGAAGAGATTGTGTCCGCCTTCGTGAACGACGAGGTTGGCGCTGTCGATGAAGAGGAATCCGCCGTGGGCGTTGAAAGCGTAGACGAGGAATCCGGCGTAGAAGATGAGCCACGCGGCCAGAGCGGGGCGCGGGACGGGCTTCCAGGGCGCGTCGGGGAGCAAGGCTTCGACGATGGATTGGAGGCGGTCGAGCATGGGTGGATTGATTTTAGGCGTGGGGAGTTTCGGGGCCAGATTACGAACGTGTGGAGTGTCATTCTGAGCGGAGTGGCAAGCGGGCTTTGCCCGCTTGCCACGAAGTCGAAGAGCCTGCCCTGAGCTAAGCCGAAGGGATCCCCACATGCGGGACTGACGGGTACTTTTACAGGGAGTTTCCAGGTCACTGCGTTCGCGGGAAAACTCCCTTCGGCGGTCCTGTTGACGCGAGGATATAGGGGTCCTTCGACTGCGCACGATGGCTCGCTTTGCGAGCCATCGTGCTTCGCTCAGGATGACAGAGCTCTTTCTTTCCTCGCTCCCATGACAGCGTTTTTCTTCTCCTTTCTTTCGTTTCCGACGTGCAACCTCTGACTGTGCGGGGGGAATGATTTTCTTGCTAGAGTGAAGGACACGCAGGAAGGTGCATCTCTATCGGATCGGGATCATTCGGGAATCTTTTATGAAAGTTCGGCAGTGGATTACGGCGATTGTGCTGCTTTTGTTGATCGCGGCGGCGATTGTGGGGATGGTGTGGACGCGGGCTCTGCCGGCGGCGAGCGACGAGACGGCTACGAACACCGCTGCTGGAAAGAAAGCACCGCGAAAGGAAACGGCGCCGCGGGCGCTGGTGGACCAGCGTCCGCTGCAGACGGCGCGGCGCATGGCGGCGATGGCCGGGACTCCGGAAGAGCAGGCGCTGGCGCATGAGGCGGAGAAGGTCGGGGATCACGAAGTCGATCTGACATTTTTCGATGCGCTGCGAACGGCGCAACAGAATCCGCCGCCGTTGTCGGCGGAAGCGAAACAGATTTCTGAGCGCAAGGCCAAGGCCGAACAGACGCTGAAGGACGATCAGGAAAACATTACCACGCTCACGCGCCGGCTGGCGGCCGCGCCCGACTCGCAGAAAGATAATCTGCAGGACCAGATCGACGTGGCCAAAGCGCAGATGGATCTGGATCAGGATGAGTTGGACGATGCGGCCGAGGATCTGGAGCAGGCAGGAGGCGATCCGCAGTCGAAGATCAAGCGGCTGCAGGCGGAGCACGAGGCGGGCGACCACAATGTGGCGGCGGTGGGGTCGGCGGTGAATCCGTATGAGCAGGACTATCAGGCGCACACTCTGCTGAATGTTTTTCGCGCGTGGCAGGCGCTGCGCGAGAAAACGACAGAGTTGCAGGACGCGCGCTACGAGACGACGCAAAAGCAGGCATACCTGACGCAGAAACATGCCGAACTGGCGGCACAGGTGGAAAAAGATCAGGAGAATCGCGCCGCGGCGAAGGAGCAGGCGAAGGGATTCGCGAGCAGCGGCAAGACAACGACAGGCAAGGCGGCGAGTCGCGACGAATCGAAGGCGGCGGCCAAGGCCGCGCTGGACGCGCTGAAACAATACACGGTCGATCAGAGAAATCTGGCGGACCGCGGGCGGCGGCTACAGGACGAACAGGAACTCAACGACACGTACGCCAGCTGGATCGCGCTGGTCGAGACGCGGGAGCGCGCGGCGCTGCATAACCTGATCGAATGCCTGCTGTGGATTCTGGTGGTTTTGCTGCTGGTGTATGGGGCGAGCCGGATGATCGAACATTTGTTCACCGGGATGACGGCGGAGAACAAGCGCATCGATACGCTGCGGGCGGTGGTGAAATTTGCGGCGCAGGCGGTGGGCGCGATCGCGATTGCGTTCATTGTTTTCGGCATGCCCACGCAGACCACGACCGTGCTGGGGCTGGCGGGCGCGGGGTTGACGGTGGCGATGAAGGATTTCATCGTCGCATTCTTCGGCTGGTTCGTGCTGATGGGGCGCAACGGCATTCGCGTGGGCGACTGGGTTGAGATCAATGGCGTCGCGGGAGAAGTGATTGAGATCGGACTGCTGAAGACGATCGTACTCGAGACTGGGAACTGGACGGACGCGGGGCATCCCACGGGGCGGAGGGTTTCGTTCGTGAACAGCTTCGCCATTGAAGGTCACTACTTCAACTTCACGACTTCGGGACAGTGGATGTGGGATGAACTGAAGCTGACGATTCCGGGCGGAGAGGATCCTTATAAGGTGATCGATGGACTGCAGCAACTGGCGACGAAAGAGACGGAAGAGAACGCGCGCAAAGCCGAAGAAGAGTGGGCGCAGTCGACGACGAAGTATCGGGTGCAGTCGCTGTCGGCGAAACCCGGGATCAACGTACAGCCGAGTGGATCGGGCGTGGAAGTGAGCGTCCGCTATATTACGCGCGCCTACGACCGGCACGAGACGAGAAAGCGGCTGTATGCGGCGGTGGTGGAATTGATGCATGGGAAGCGGGAGGCGGTGGGCGTAGGGCGTCCGGCGGCGGGCTGCAGGCGGCGGGCGTTTCGTACTGGTTAGTTTCTGCTTTCGAACCTTATGAACTCCAAAGAAAATCTGGGCACAATCATCGTGACTGGCGCCAGCCGTGGGATTGGGGCGGCGGTCGCTTTGCTCGCGGGGGCGCGCGGGTACGCGGTTGCGGTGAACTTCGCTACGGGCATGGCCGAGGCGACGTGCGTGGTGGATGAGATCGTGGCCGCGGGCGGGCTGGCCGTCGCGATTCAGGCTGATGTTTCCGATGAAGCCCAGATCGTGCGGATGTTCGAGACGGCGGAGCGCGAGTTGGGTCCAATCAAAGGACTGGTGAACAACGCTGCCATCACAGGTGGGTTTGCGCGCGTCGAGGATGTATCGGGCGCGGCGCTGGCTCGGGTGTTTGCGGTGAATGTGAGCGGAGCGATTCTGTGCGCGCGCGAGGCGGTGCGGCGCATGTCGACGCGACGCGGCGGGTTGGGCGGGGCGATCGTCAACATTTCTTCGCGGGCGGCGCACACGGGCTCGCCGGGAGAGTGGGTGCACTACGCGGCGTCGAAGGGCGCGATTGACAGTTTCACCATCGGGCTGGCGCGCGAAGTTGCGACGGAAGGGATTCGCGTGAATGCGGTTGCGCCGGGGCTGATCGAAACCGGACTGCACGCGGCGAACGGCGAACCGGGGCGACTGCAGCGGCTGATGCCGACGATTCCGATGCAGCGGGCCGGCACGCCGCAGGAAGTGGCGGAGGGAGTACTGTGGCTGCTGTCTCCGGCGTCGTCGTATATGACGGGGGCGATTGTGGAGATGGGCGGGGGAAGGTGAGAGCAGGCGGCGGGCAATAGGGGAACAGTTCTCAGTTCTCAGTTCTCAGCTGGCGCCGTCGTGGCCGCGACTCAGCATTGTCATCCTCAGCGGCGTTCTCTGCCGCGAAGGACCTCTGTACTCTCTAGCGGAATAGGTAACTCCGGCGATTGCATAGGTCCCTTCGACTTCGCTCAGGGCAGGCTCTTCGGCCCGCAAAGGGCGCGGGCCTCAGGATGACAATTCACAGGCACTCCACAGATGTCTCCGTGATTCCGCTGATCTCTCCCAGGTTTCGCTAGCGGCGCGCTTTCAGATCCTTCCGCAAGTACTCTTTGATTTTCTCAGGCAAGTGAGAGGCGTGGAGGACGTCGCGCAGTTGTGCGGGCGGGAGGCGGCGGGCGAATTCTAACGCGCGGGCCAATGGGGTGTGGGCGTTGCGCAGGAGGGCGAGGCGGATTTCGGGACGCACGGACCACTTGGTGTGACGGCAGATGGCTTCGACGAATCCCGGAGTGGCTCCGGGACGATGCAGGGCCCGAGTGAGGGCGACTTCGGTGAGGCGCGGATTTTCCAGGGCGGTCTGCCAGACGCGCGATTCTTTGTCGTGAAGCAGGGCGGTCGCGACCAGTACGGAGCATCGGCGTGCGAGTGAAATGCGCTCGCCGAGACTGATGGAGGCGAGGCGCGCGACGAGCAATTCGTCGGCGGCGCGCTTCAGGTCGGCTGCGGCGGCGGGCATTTGGGAGAAATGCATCAGGTCGAAGGTGTAGAGTTCGCGGATCAGGCGCAGCGCGAGGCGGCGCGGGGCGCGGGGATGGGCGGCGAGCGCGAGGCGGACCTTGCGGGATTTTATAACTCCGGCGTTCCTGGCGAGTTGTTCGATGTCATGCGGGAGCAGGTCGGTGCGCTTCAGGAGGGCGAGGGCGAGGTCTTCGGTGAGGGGATCGCTTGCCGGATCAGTTTCGGTGACCGTGTTTGAGTTGGATTGCGGCGAGTTGGATTGCGGCGATGAAGTTAAGTCGTCGGGTTGGGCTTCTTCCGGAATCATCGAGAGTGTCGTACCTAAGAGCCAGGCTGCGCCCTTCGACAAGCTCAGGGCAGGCTCCGGCGGACAGCCGGGGGTGGCTATCCCCACAAAACCTAAACCGATCAATCAACTACATCGGAGCGCCCTTCGCAGCGGCTCGGCGCGCCATGCGTAATGCGCCTTCGACTGGGTCGACGACTTGCGGATTTATTTCTATGCGCGGGTCGAGGCGGCGAAGTTCATTGTAGAAATCTTGGCGAACCAGTGGCGAATGACGAAAGACACCTCCGATCATGGCCACTGGGACGGAGGCGTTCTCATCAGCGGAGAACAGGCGATGGGTCACAACGGCAACGACTTGCGCCAGTTCCCTTCCCGCGCGGGACAGGGCCTGCAGTGCTATCGCGTCTTTACTCGCGGCGACCGTGGGAAAGAGTGCGGCAAAATCGGGAGGGGGAGTCGAGTTGGCGGCGCGGGCGAGATCGTCGAGAGATGTGACTCCCCAGGCTTTGCAGAGCGCGGCGGCCAGCGGGGAATCTTGGGGGGGACCTTGCGACCGACCTTGCTCGGGAAGACGTCCCACGTCTCGCAACGGAGGCGAGACGTGGGGCACCCGGGTGTCCGGAAGGGTGCTGGCCAATGTTCCGTCGCGGGGGTCGGCGGCGCGGAGCACGGCGCTGACGGCGGCGCGTCCGATCCAGTGCGCGGAGCCCTCGTCGCCGATGGCGAATCCCCAGCCTCCGGCGCGGAGAGTGTTGCCGAGGCGATCCCGTCCGTAGGCGATGGAGCCGGTGCCGGCGATGACGATGACGCCGGGGCCGGGGCCGAATGCGGCCTCGAGGCTGGTCTGTATGTCGCCGACGACGTCGATGGGCGTGGGAAGAATCTCGGCGAGGATACGGCGGACGATGGCGGCGAGTTCGGGGCGGGCGGCGCCGGAGCCTCCGACACAGGTGTGCGCGACTTGCGCGGGCGTAATGCCGGCGGCGGCGCAGGCCTGGCGAACCGACTGCTGCAGCGACTCGCGGGCCTGAGCCTCGCCGACGCGGATGATGTTGCTGGGGCCGGCGGTGGCGGTGGCGATGAGTTGTGATTCGTCGCCGAGGACGCAGGTGGTCTTGGTACCGCCGCCGTCGATGCCGAGGTAGTAGGGCACGGTTATTTCTAACATAGAGCTGGGGGCTGCGGCGGCAGGCGTCGGGCGTCGGGCTTTGCGACATTTGGCATTCGGACTCGACTTGGGGAGCCGCCGAGGTTGGAGAGGCGGAATCATCCCTACCCACTGGCTCATCCGGTCGCGCTTGTCAGCCAGTCCCCAGAGTCTCACTCGCGAGTTGTGCAGTTTGCCGCGATAATTGCTGCGGCGGAGTCGTATGATCCAGCGGAGAGCGCGGGGGAAAGTGTTATGTGAACACCGGCGAAAAGCAGGTTCCTCCGCCTTCGCTGCGCTCAGCGTCGGAATGACAAGGATTTTATTTAGTCTCTGACCAAGTTTACTCATGGGACTGAACCATCTTGATTTCGCGATCATCGGGTTGTATCTGGCGGGGATCACGCTGTTTGGGCTGCGCTTCCGCAAGAAGCAGCGGACGCTGCGCGACTATTTTCTAGCGGGGCGGGATATTCCGTGGTGGGCCATCGCGCTTTCGATTGTGGCGGCCGAGACTAGCACGCTGACCATCATCAGCATTCCGGGACTGGCTTACGACACGAATCTCACCTTTCTGCAAGTCGTGATGGGATATGTCGTGGGGCGCGTGGTCATCAGCTTTGTATTGCTGCCGCAGTATTTTCACGGCGATCTTTATACGGCTTACGAATTGATTGAGCGGCGGTTTGGGCCGGGGCTGCGGTCATTGACTGCCGGTCTGTTCTTGTTGACCCGGGCGGCGGCGGAGGGCGTGCGGGTTTATGCGGTGTCGATCGTGGTTTCGATCGCGCTGGGGACGGGCGAGGTGGCGTCGATTGCGATCATCACGATATTGACGCTTGTCTATACGTTTGAGGGCGGGCTGGCGGCGGTGATCTGGACCGACGTGGTGCAGACGGCGATCTACGTGGGCGGAACGCTGGTGGGGTTGGTGACGATTGTGCATCTCGTGCCGGGAGGATGGAGCGCGATCCACGCGGCGGCAGCGAGTGCAGGCAAGCTTCAGGTGTTTGATTTCAGAGTTTTCCATTCCAGCGGTGGCGTTTGGATTCCTTATACGTTTTGGGCTGGGCTGATCGGCGGGACGTTTCTGACGACGGCGAGTCACGGGACCGATCAACTGATCGTGCAGCGATTGCTGGCTGCGCGGGGGCAGAAGCAGTCGGTGACGGCGCTGCTTTCGAGTGGGGTGGCGATTCTGTTTCAGTTTGCGCTGTTTCTGACGGTGGGGATCATGTTGTGGGCTTATTACCGGCTGCCGTCGGCAGCGTTTGGAAAGCCGGACCGGATTTATCCGACATTTATTGTGACGCGGATGCCGCATGGGATTTCGGGGCTGCTGATTGCGGCGATTCTGGCGGCGGCGATGTCGAACTTGAGCGCGGCGCTGAATTCGCTGTCGTCGAGCGCGATCATGGATTTTTATGCGCGCTTCCGGCCGGCGGCGGAGGAAAAGACGAAGATGCGACTGTCGCGAGTGGCGACGTTCGTGTGGGCCACGGTGCTGTTTTCACTGGCGTTGATTGCGCTGCATAAAGTGGGGCGCGTGGTTGAGGTCGGGCTGCAGATTGCGTCCGTCGCTTATGGAGCGCTGCTGGGCGTGTTTCTGCTCGGCGTGCTCACGCGGCGGGCAAATCAAGTGGGCGCGATGGTGGGGATGGTGTTTGGGTTCGGCGTGGAGTTGTATTTGTGGGGATGGACGCGGGTACCGTGGACTTGGTGGGTGATGATTGGGACTACGGTGACGTTCGGGGTGGGATATGCGGCTAGCTGCGTTGCTCAAAGAGCGCCTCTTGCCACTAGCGAGTAAAAGCCTTTAACTGCAAAGCTCGCGAAGGAAAGGCCGCGAAGGGCGCAAAGAAAAGCAAGCACCTAAGTGACAGCGCGACTTCCTCCTCCGAGTTTCGTTTTGGGAAGCAACGCGGCTTTATTTCGTCCCGAGTAATTCAGATCCTGCAGATGAGCAGTATTCTTCTGGTTCATGTACTGCGCCGATATTACTCCGCAAATTATTGGGGCCGCTATCAAGGTGCACCGCAATCTTGGTCCAGGGCTGCTTGAGTCCGCTTACGAAGCCTGCCTGGCATTTGAGCTGGAACAGTTGGGCCTACGAGTCCAGCGCCAAAAGGCTGTACCAGTAATCTATCGAGCCGTGAGGCTGGACTGTGGCTTTCGCGCCGACATGGTGGTCGAGAGCCGGGTCGTGCTCGAACTGAAGTGTAAAGAGGCACTGCATCCGGTCGATGAAGCTCAGCTGTTGTCTCATCTGCGGTTGCTGAATATCCCGGTCGGCTTGTTGATCAACTTCCATGTTGTGTTAAAGATGGCATTCGACGCATGGTGAACAACTATCGGGAGCCGAGTGAGGACGGGGACGAGGCGCGAGATTTTGGCGCTGCCCAGTTCAGGAGCTTTTGACCGCGAAGGTCGCGAGGAGAAGCCGCAAAGGACGCAAAGAGAAGCAACCTGCAAAGGGCTGGAAAAGAAGCACAACAGAGTACGATAGAGATTTATAGATACAGGGAGAGTCGCAGCGCTGATTTTTCTTCGCGTACTTCGCGGCTTTTCCTTCGCGACCTTTGCGCTTAAAGCTTTTTTCTTGCCCTCGCGTATACTGGCTCACTCGTAATGGCCGAGCCAGCTACTTCCCGTCCTGAACTTTCGCGCGATCTGGGGGTGAGCCACGCTTCGGCGGTGGTAGTGGGGACGATCATCGGGAGCGGAATTTTTCTGGTGCCGGCCGAGATGATGCAGGCTGTGGGGTCGGCCAAGCTAGTCTATTTGGCTTGGATCGTGGGCGGGTTGCTTTCGTTTGCGGGGGCGCTGACTTACGCGGAATTGGGCGCGATGAAGCCGCAGGCCGGGGGCGAGTATGTTTACGTCCGCGACGGGTATGGGCCGCTTGGTGGATTTCTGTATGGGTGGACCTGGTTCGTAATCGCGAAGCCCGCGTCGGTGGCGACGATTGCGACCGGGCTGGTTCGAATTCTGGGGACGTTTCCGGTCTTTTCTTTTTTCTCCAGCAACGTCATCACTTCGCCGTTCGCCGTGACCTGGGGACAGGTGATTGCGATTACGGCGGCAATTCTGATTTCGCTTCTGAATTACCTTGGCATAAAAAAGGCGGGCGAGTTTCAGCTGGTGTTTACGCTGCTGAAGGTCGCAATCATTCTGGGGATCGTGTTCGTGTGCTTCAGCGGAATTGGGAACGCTACGGGACGAGGATGGAGTAACTTCGCCGGAACTTTTGCCGGGGCGAAGGGCGGGATCGCGGGCTTCATGGCTGCGCTGGTGGCGGCATTGTGGGCGTATGACGGATGGAACGATCTGAATATGGTGGCGGGCGAGGTGAAGCAGCCGGAGCGGAATATTCCGATTGCGCTGATTGCAGGCGTGGCGACCGTGGGACTGCTATACGTGCTGGTAAACGCGGGGGTGCAGTATGTACTTCCGGCGAATGCGATTGCGGCCTCGCCGCGTCCGGCGTCGGACGCGGTAGCGTTGATTTTGGGACCGCTCGGGGCGGGCATAGTGTCGGCGGGCATGGCGGTGTCGATGCTGGTCACGCTGAATGGAACCATCATGAGCGGAGCGCGGGTGCCGTTCGCCATGGCGCGGGATGGCTATTTCTTCAAGGCATTGGCCGAGGTGCATCCGCGGTTTCATACGCCATCGGTGGCGATTGTGGTGCAGGCGGTGCTATCGATTTTGTTGTTGCTGCTGGGAGCAAATTTCCGGCAATTATTTTCGTTGGCGATTTTTGCGGAGTGGCTGTTTTACATGATCGCGGGCAGCACCGTGTTTGTGTTCCGATGGAAGGAGCCGCAGGCGGCGCGGCCTTATCGAATGTGGGGATATCCGGTGGTGCCGGCGGTGTTCGTGATTGTGGCGGCGGCGCTGCTGGCTTACACGTTCAAGAATGACTGGCCAAACTCGGGGTACGGAGTGCTCGTAATTCTGGCGGGGATTCCGGTGTTCGCTTATTTCTCTCACTTGCGGCGGGGGAAGAGCAAAAGCCTTTAACCGTGTATGAAAAGATCGGCGTAGTCAAGGCACACTTTGGCGGAGAGGAAAGATGGGTTGATGTTTTTGACTTTCCTCTGGATGGAAGCTTTTGTTCTTGCTCTTGCTTTGGTTGTTGCTGTGCCGACCAAGGCTCGCGTTTCCAATCTTTCGATGGGGATTGGCCCCACCAGCCATGTATTCGATTCCGCGCCCGCGGAACCATGATTGCTTTTTCGAACTCCCTCGCGATCGAGGGAGGCAGGGAACCCATTCACGAAGTCGAGGATGAACTACACCCCAGCGGTCAAACCGGGCTTACCCTGCATGCGAACCGGAGGCGCTGAGTTGCGCGTAATCCACGCCCCGCCTCCACATCCACCACAACCGCACCGCCAGCTTGCGGGCCACGGCCACGGCGGCAATGGAGCGGTTCTTGCGCATGGCCAGACGGCGGTAATCCCGTTTCCACTGGGACTCGTGCCGCACCGCCACGTGCGCCGCTTCCACCAGCAGGCCGCGCAACAGCGCGTTG
This sequence comes from uncultured Acidobacteriaceae bacterium, assembly GCA_963709385.1. Lineage (GTDB taxonomy): Bacteria > Acidobacteriota > Terriglobia > Terriglobales > Acidobacteriaceae > Sulfotelmatobacter. The sequence continues at coordinate 36,030 of CAVPWD010000005.1, read as the reverse complement.
CCCTGCTTGCTGATGTGGCCCAACCGCTGCTTGCCGCCGGAACTGTCTTCGCGGGGAATCAGTCCCAGATAGCTGGCCAGTTTTTTGCTGTTGGCAAAACGCGTGGGATCGCCGATCACCAGTACGAACGCCAGTGCCGTGATCGGACCCACCCCGGGATGCGTCATCAGCCGCACCGCCTCGGGCCGCTGCGCCGCTTGCTGTGCCACTTCCTCATCCAGAGGATCGGTGCGATGCAACAACTCGGCCAGCAACTCCAGATTGTCCTGCCGCCGTCGTCCCGCCCACGGCGCCAGTTCCAGGGCCTGAAACTGCTTTTGTCCCGCCTGGCTCCATAGCCCGGGCTTGCGCTCCATGCCCTCGCTGGTGGCCAGCGATCGCATTTGGTTCTTCACCCGCGTGCGCATCTGCACCAGCCGATGGCGATGCCACAGCAACTGCCGCAGATCGCGATTCTCCGCCGGCGGAATCCAGATACGCAGCTTCTCGAACTGCCCGCTGCATAACAGTTCGCGCAGATGCTCGGCGTCGCGCGCATCGGTCTTCTGCTTGCGCGTTTCCGCCGCACGGATCTTGGCCGCGTCCCCGATCCACAACTCGTGTCCCAGCTCGCCCAGTAGCCGCTCGAACCAACGCGACGACCCACCCGTCTCCATGCCCACTCGCACCGCCTGTCCCGCCAGGCTGCGGTAAAACTCTTCCGCTTCCCCGCGATGTTCCAGTCGGCGCTGACCCCATCCCCCTCCTTCCGTATTCACAAACGCGATTTGCTGAAACCTCGGATGAAAATCACAGCCTATAATCCACATGTCGGCTCCTTTCCCCGAGCCTTGGTCTGTTCGGCGACAACCAATGTACCCGGCCAGGAGCCGATCTCTTCATGCCATCACGAAGTTCGCAAAGGAAAGGCCGCGAAGGACGCGGAGAAGGGCAACGTCGAATGTCTTTCTTTGCGGACTTCGCGGATTTTCTTTGCGGTCTTCGCGGTTAAGGGCTCTTGCCGGCGGCTCCGCAATCCTGTGGGGCGGAAGAAACGCGGTTAGGATTTGGCTCTGAACTCGCACCGCGTTTCACCCCGGTACTTTGGTGTTTCTTACCTGTTTCGTCCGCTGGGTTGGGGATTCGTAGGTGAAAGCCTTGTCCCGCGCCCGTTCTGGGCCGGTCTCTCAAAAGGACGTGCAACTGGTTACCTAAGGTCAAGAGCCGTGGACACGTTTACCCCCTGTCCTATCTCCCGTATTTTTAAAACTCCAAGCCCCGGCGCTTTCCCCGTACGGGACCCAAGTGGAGTGAAAAAGGAATGGCGACAGCTTACCGCGGATTTCAACTAGGACTTCTACCCGAGCGCAAGATCAACAAGCGGGCGCTGGCGACCAGCTATGGAATCGTGGCGCTGGTCATCCTCATTCTGATCAACCTTTCTCTGCTGATGCCGGACAAGCTGCAGATGGTGACGTATCACGTGACGGAACTGATACCGATGCCGTCGCTGCGGCCGGAGCCGGCGCCGATCAAGACGGAAGTACCCAAGATCAAGCCCAAGCTGTTGCCGGCCGTGAAGCTGCCGGTGTTTGAGACGCCGAAGCTGGTGGTGCCGCGCGAAGTTCGGCGCGAAGCGCCACAGCCGGTGGAAGCGCCGAAGGTGGTAGTCAACCAGTTCGCGGCTCCGGTCATCAAGATCGCCCCAGCGGGCGGGGCGCGTCCGCAACTGGTGCACACCGGCGATTTCGGTGGCAGTTCGCAAAAGCCGACGGTCAACGCTGCGGTCGAGAAAGTGCAGACCGGTGGGTTTGGCGACGAACAAGGATTGAAAGGAACGGGCAAGCAGGGCGCGAAACTATACGCAGCTGCGGCGGGTGGGTTTGACATGCCGGTGGGCCCGGGACAAGGCAACGGATCGGGCGGCGCTAAAGGGATCAAGGGCACCGTGGCCAGTGCAGACTTTGGTAATGGCATTGCGACCGGCGGCAAGGGCGATGGGCGCAGCAACGGCCAGGGAGTTGCAACCGGCGGATTTGGATCGGAGCAGGTGGTCAAGGGCGGAGGGCCGAAAATCGCGGCGGCAGATACCGGCGCTGCCACGCCAGTGGAGATCACGTACAAGCCGAATCCGGCTTACACCGACGAGGCGCGCAGCCTGAAGCTGGAAGGCGAAGTGCTGCTCGAAGTGAGCTTCGGGGCGAATGGAAGCTTGCATGTGAATCGCGTGGTGCGCGGGCTGGGACATGGGCTGGATGAAACGGCTATCGCGGCGGCCAACAAGATGCGGTTCAAGCCGGCCTTGCGCGGCGGTCAGCCGGTGGATTCGACAGCGATCGTGCATGTGATGTTCCAGATGGCGTACTGAAAAGTTTTGGCGAAGTTAGTTCTGGCTTTAGGGCTACGGACAGAAAAAAGAATCGGTACAGAAACTTGGAGAAAAGAGTCATGCGTACTTGCAATTGGATCGTCACTGCAGCTCTGCTGGCATCGATGAGCGCAGCCGCACAGCAAGCGGCGGATTCACAACCGTCCGCACAGCCGCCCGCAACCGATGCAACGCAGACGGCGCAACCAACTCAACCGAGCGCACCCGCGCCGGATGCTGCCCAGCCCGCACAGGCGCAACCGGCTGCGACAGCGCCCGCGCAGGCCCAGGCTCCGGCGCCGGTGGCGATTCCTCTACCGGCCACGGTGGCTGCGCCGACCACGATGGATCAGGTGGTGAACCTGTTCATTTTGCGCGAGCACGGTTTGATCAAGATGCTGGCGAACCGTACGCCGGTGGTGGAGACCTATCTGCAGAATCTGACGGCAGATCCGCAGCTGGGCCCGGTGCCGAGCGAGGACCACTACTTTCTCGGCCGACTGGATATGGGCGAGACCGTCGATCGCAAGGACTATTTGAAGGACGAAGACAAGGGCGGCATGGAGTCGCGCCTGCTGGGCGGATTCCACAAGCTCTATAAGGTGCAGTACCAGCCCGTGGGATTCTCCTGGATGGTATACGCGGACCGCACCGACTTCGACCGCGAGCACTACGACTTTCACTACGTGCGCCGCGAATTTCTGGGCGACGTGCGCTGCCTGGTGTTTGACATCACGCCCAAACCGAAGTCCGGCCGCGGCCGTTTCCTGGGCCGGGTATGGGTGGAAGACCAGGACTTCAACATCGTGCGCCTGAACGGGACGTATGCTCCCGCGCCGCGCAACTCGTACTTCTTCCACATGGACAGCTGGCGGTTGAACCTGATCCCCGGCTACTGGGTCCCGTCCTATATCTACAGCGAGGAAGGCGACTTCAGCGCTGGTGTGAAGAACAAGCTGGCCTTCAAGGCGCAGACCCGCATCTGGGGCTATGACCTGAAGAAGGGCGGCAAGGACGACGAACTGACCAACATCCGCGTGGACTCAGTGCAGGACAGCAGCGCCACGGCACAGGATGCGTCTCCGCTGCAGGCTGAGCGCGTATGGCAGCAGCAGGCGGAAGACAACGTTGTCGAGCGCTTGACCAGCGCTGGCTTGCTGGCGCCTGAGGGCGATGTCGACCGGATTCTCCAGACCGTCGTGAATAACCTGGAGGTCACCAACAACATCGACCTGCCGCGGCCGGTGCGCACGCGCGTGCTGCTGACGGCCCCTCTCGAAACTTTCAGCGTTGGCAACACCATCGTAATCAGCCGCGGTCTGGTGGACGTACTGCCGGATGAGGCCAGCCTGGCTGCAGTGCTCTCCCACGAACTGGCGCACATTGTTCTGGGCCACAACCTGGGCAGCAAGTATGCGTTCAACGACCGCATGTTGTTCGGCGATGACTCCACTTACCAGAACCTGGGCTTCAAGCACATTCCGGAAGAAGAAGCCGCGGCCGACAAAAAGGCCCTGGAACTTCTGAAGAACTCACCTTACGCGCAGAAGCTGGACAACGTGGGCCTGTTCCTGAAGGCGCTGCAGCAGAAGGCTCCGCAGCTGAGCGCGCTGCTGACCACGCACCTGGGCAATCCTCTGGCGGAAAACGGAACCGTGAACCGCCTGTCGGCGCTGGCCACGCAAGGCCCGGCGCTCGACAACAGCAAACTGGATCAGATCGCGGCGCTGCCGTTGGGCGGACGCGTGAAGATCAATCCCTGGGACGACAAGGCGGAAATGGTGAAGACGGCTCCGGTCGCGATCACCTCGGCGCGTGACAAGATGCCGTTTGAAGTCACGCCTTTCTTCCCGCGTCTGGCTCGCTTCGGGACTGGCGTTGCAGCTCCGGCTGCGGCTCCCACGACCGCTGCCGCGAACACCGGAAACTAAACAGTCATTTACACCAAGTTGAAGTAGAACCAGTTGAACGAAGACGTTGGCCGGGATCCGGAAAATACTTCCGGGATGCCCGGCCTTCGTTCTTTGGGATATTTGTTTCGCACTCTGGTTGTGGAACAGCGAAGGGCATGCCCTGATCGCCACAATTAAACCATGACCTGTAAGAGCGTTAAACACCTTCCCTCAATTGTCCCAGGCTTGCACGACGACGTTTTAGCCCCTCGATCGTTTCGTGTTGGCTCCAGTGAGCGTGATCACTGCCCTCAGCAAGCGGATATGGAACAATGTAGATAAGGAAGTTGGTGGTAAGATGTCCACCTCCGAGCCGGAGCCGGTGTCCTGCTGGGAATGTATCCGTGGGAAGGTTCTGCGTCTGCCGTGCGGGGGAGAGTATATAAATTGTCCCCCGACCAACTGGAGATGGAAGTCGTGTGCGGCTCGGCTGCTCGACACAATCGAAAATCCCTACCGTTCCGTTCCGGGTGGTGCAATGCGTAGGAACGATAATCGCATTCGTTGACCCGTCCGATTCGACTTTCCGATTGCCGATTCTTCCGGCGTACGTGATGGAATAATTCCGGCTGACCAGGGAAAACCGTTCACCACAGAGGACACCGAGGAAGCACAGGGGAAGAGGACCTCTGGCGCGTAAACCTCTGTATTCCCTGTGGCGATAAATCTGGGCGCTAAGAATCGGTCGGGCACGATCGACCGGCGACGATTCACCAGCGACAGTTTCTTACGGGGTGCAGTGGAAAATCAGCGCCGGGAGGATGTTGAAAAGTTGGAAGTTGCGCTTGACCGAACTGAAGCTCGATTCGAGGTAGGGCTGCAGCTTCCGCGTGTACTGGAACAGGACCATCGAACCTTCGGCTTTCAGCGCCAGACGGGACTCTTCGAGAATCTCACGGCGGACCGAGTCGGACATATTGAAATACGGAAGGCCGGAGATGATGTAGTCCGCCGGAGCCAGACCGTGCCGCGCCAAAATGCTGCGCACCTGTGCGGCCGAGCCATGAACCACGCGGAAGCGGGGATCGCGGATCTGGCTGGTCAGATACTCGACGAAGTCGGTGTTCAGTTCGATGGCGAGCAGAACGGCGTCGGGCCGCATGCGCCGCAGAATCTCCCGCGTGAAGGTGCCCACACCCGGACCGTATTCCACCACCACGCGGGCGCGGTGCCAATCCACCTGATTCATCATGTCGTTGACCAGAAAGGGGGAACTGGGGACGACCGAACCGAGCATGGTCGGGCATTTGAGGAAATTGCGAGCGAAGAGCGCCAGGGGAAATAAGGACCGCGAGCGGGATCGTGCAGCGGATTTCTTAGCGGCCTGACCTGGCATCCAGTTGCCCTCGCGAACCAGAAAAACACGGTGTGGCTTTTATCCTAGCCGATGCAGGATGGGAGTGGAGCGGGGAGCACCTAATCCGAAGTAGTAACGATGTTGGTACTTTGGTCACGCTAACTGTGGGATGCGGCGGAAGGGGACAAGGTTGGCAGGCTTTGAGCGGATTGAGTCGCTGCCCGGGCTGATCCCGTCGTCCACGGTAACTTGCGGCGCGGAGAGACGGTCGTTGAGAATCGAGTGAGTGATTTCAGATGGCAGATTGTTGATTGCAGATTTCAGACCGCGTAGTTGAGACAGCCGCCAGCGCCTAGAGGGTTTCAATCTGCAATCTGAAATCAGCAATCCGAAATCGCCTAGGGAATCAGTCTCGCAGCAATGGCGGCTGCATATGAGGAGAGCGTTTTGAGGTTTTGGCTCAACATTTTGTTAAAGGTTGTGTCGGGAACGTATTTCGTTCTGACCTCTCTGTATTGTCTGCTGGCTTTTCTGCCGTACACGTTCTGCGCTTTCATTAAGACACCGCCTTACGCCTGGATGCCGTGGCTGGCGCATCATCAGGCATTGACATACTGGGTAGCGGTCACGGCAGCGTTGGCCTCAAGCTGGGCAGCACAGACTCAGTGGAAGCACAAAGCAGCGCTGATTGGAATTGGGCTGCTGGCCGCGGGCGGCGTGTATGTAACGCTGCGTCCGTTTCTGCCGGGTTTGCAGAGCAATAGCGAAGCCTACGCCTGGAGTCTGATTGCGCTGCTGCCGCTGATCGGGATCGCGGTGTGGCAACTGTTCGGCGGACAGCATGCGCTGGCCGATGCGGGTGAGAAGCGCGCTGAGTCCATTGGATTTTCCGCGGGGCTGCTGGTCGCTCTGGCGGTCAGCCTGATTTATACGATCGGCGCAAGGATGCGAGTCTTCAGCGACACCCACGCGCTGGCATTTCATTGGCAGGACGCGGAAGTTGCGCTGTGGAGTCTGGTCTCGCACGCGGCGCTGGCCATCGCAGTTTTGTCGGTGCTGAATCTTATCTATCTCGGCGCGGGGAAGACTTCCAGGCCGCAACGTGCCCGGCGCGGACTGGTGGGGACGCTCATCGCGGTGGTGCTGGCGATTGTGCTGGCACGCTTTCTTGGCGATGCCATGAGTTTCGACGGCCGGAGCGCATACCTCTATGCAAGCGCATTCGCGGTCACGCTCACGCTGTGGGGCTTCTGGATTCTCGAACCGTTTCTCACTCATGCGAGATCCTCATCGTCGTCCGGCGTGGGCACGAGCTTTTTGTCGGGCCAAGCGATCGTCACCTGGATTGCGATGGTCACGATCGCGCTACTCGCGCTTGGGTCGCGATGGCTGATTGGAGGCGAAGACTGGAACGGCTTGGTCGAGAGCGCCGGAGCATTGCTGTTCTGGATTGCGATGAGTCTGTGCGTGTATCGCCTGAGGCCGGTGCGCGCGAATTACTCTGCCGCTGTGATCGTGGGAGCGCTGCTGGTCAGCGTTTTTGTCTACAAGGGGCTGCAGGCGACCGAGATTTTTTGGGGCAAACCGCTGGGGGCGACCGACGACGAGATTTCGCTCAAGTTCGAACAGTACGGCGCCAATGACGCGTCGTTTCTGCTGGCGCATCACATGTTGGGCAACAGCCGGGGAGAGACGTGCGGCGACCTGTGCCGCATTATGCGCGAGTACACCAACGTCCGCGACACGCGTACGCTGACCGAAGTCCGGCTGGTCGACAATCTCGCGACTACGCAGAGCGCGCGTCCGAATATTTTTGTGTTTGTGATTGACGCGATGCGGCCGGATTATCTTGGGGCTTACAATCCGCGCGTCGATTACACTCCGAATCTCGATGCGTTTGCCCGCGACAGCATAGTTCTGCATCACGCGTATTCCCAATATGCAGGAACGTCGTTGTCCGAACCGGCGTTGTGGGCGGGAGCCATGATGCTGCACGCGCACTATCTCGAGCCTTTTTCGAAAGTGAATGGACTGGAGAAAATGCTGCGCGCCGACCATTACCACATGGTAGTGAGCATGGACGAAGTGCTGAAAGAAGTCTTGTCGCCGCCCGATGACAATCTCACAAAGCTCGACACGGACAAGGAACTTTGGAACCAGCTGGAAATCGGCTCGACGCTGCGGCAGGCGGAAGCGGAGCTCGACTCGCACATCGGCGATGGTGCTGGCCCACCAGTTCCGATTTTTTTCTACGATCAGCCCAAGAACGTGCACCAGTTCGCTCGTAACAACGTGCCTTCGCCGACTTCACAGCACTGGCAGGCGCCCACGGGCATGAATGCGCGCATTACCTATGAAGTGCATTGGGTGGACGCACGTCTGGGAGAGTTTTTCAACTATCTCAAGCAGCGCGGAATGTATGACAACAGCATCATCATCGTGACCAGCGATCACGGCGACGCCACCGGCGAATTCGGGCGGAGCAGCCACTCCACTTCGATCTGGCCGGAGATCATGCGGGTGCCGCTGATCATTCATTTGCCGGCGGCGATGCGGGAACACCTTGTCTATGACGACACGCGGCTTTCGACTCTCACGGACGTTACACCGACTCTTTATTATTTGCTGGGACACCGGCCCGTCCGGAAGAATCCAGTTTACGGGCGGCCGTTGTTTGCGGAGACGAAACAGGAGCTCGACAGCTATCCGAAGCGGGATCTTCTGCTGTCGTCGGATGTGCGGGCGGTGTATGGGATTCTGACCGCGGACGGGCGGTATTTATATACGACGTACGATTCGCCGGCGCAAAGCTATTTGTTTGATCTTGCCGCCGATCCCAATGCAGAGCACAACATTCTGACATCGCCGCTGAAGCAGCGGTATGACGAGGAGATCATCGAGCATCTTCAGACGGTCGGCGACTTCTACGGGTATAAGCCGGGAGTGGGGTCGTTGCTGGCTTCGGCGGGGCGGTAACGCGGGATCGCTGGAAAATCCCCACTTCTCGCAAAGAACGCGAGAAATGGGGCACCCGGATTCTTCTTCACTCTACGACACTTCATCTTGACCAATTACTTTGCGCCGAGGTCGTCGTGTTCGTGGTAGTTGGGATAGGGCGGTCGCTTGATCTGCGGCAGGGGATGTTCCTTCAACTGCTGCATCACGACCTCGATCGCTTTCTCCAACTGGGCGTCGTGGCCGGAGCGCCAGGCGGCAGGTTCGAGATCGACTTCAACGTCGGGAGGAACGCCGTGGTTCTCCACTTCCCACTCGCCGTTGAGACCGTAGATGGCAGCGCGGGGCGCGGTGACGTGGCCGCCATCGAGCAATTCAGGATAGCCTCCGATGCCGACGAGTCCTCCCCAGGTTCTTTTGCCGATCAGCGGACCGATGCCCGTCTTGCGGAAGTACCAGGGCAAGGCGTCGCCGCCGGAGCCGGACATTTCGTTGATGATCATCACCTTGGGCCCGTAGATGGCTTCTGACGGGCTGGTCCAGTCGTGGCCTTCGCGAGTGACGACCTTGCTCAACATGGGCCGGCGCAGGTAGTCGATGATGTAGTCGGCGAGCTGGCCGCCTTCGTTGAAGCGCTCGTCGATGATGGCGGCCTCTTTGCCAACCTGCGAAAAGAAATAACGGTTGAAGCTGGTGTAGCCCGCGCCAGCGGTATTCGGAACGTGCACGTAAGCGACGCGGCCTCCAGTGGCGGCGTCGACGCGGCGGCGATTGCTTTCGATCCAGGCGAGATGGCGGAGATTCTCTTCACTCTCCACGGGAACGACGGTGACGTCGCGTGAATCCTTGCCTTCCGGATTGGACCCCACTTTGAGCACGACCTGCTTCCCGGCTGTTTCTTCGAAGAAACTGTAAATGTTGTCGGAGGCGTGCAGATCGCGACCGTTGACGGCGAGGATATAATCGCCAGCCTTGACATTGACGCCGGGTTGAGTGAGCGGGGCCTGATTGCCGGGATTCCAGTTCTCGCCGTCATAGACCTTCGCGATACGATAGCGGCCATTTTCCAGACTGTAGTCGGCGCCCAGCAGGCCGCCTTTCAGTTTCTTTGGCTCCGGGGCTTCTCCGCCACCGATGAACATGTGGCCCACCGTGATCTCGCCCAGACACTCTTCGAAAAGGTAAGTGAGCTCGCCGCGGGAAGCGATGCCGTCAAGGTAGGGCGCATATTTCTTTTTCGCTTTGTCGAGGTCGAGGCCGTGGTGGTGCGGATCGTAAAAGAAATCGCGCTCAATGCGCCAGGTCTCGTTGTAGATCTGTTTCCACATGGCACGCGGCTCGACGTAGACTTCCCATCCGTCGAGCTTGAGCGGGCCGAAGCCGGGCTTGGGCGGGGCGCCACCGCCGGGGCCGTCGTCGGTTGAGGCGGTCGCCCAAGAGTCTCCCTTGCGGTAAAGAATTTTTTCACCGTCGAAGGAGACGGTGAAGTCGTTGACTTCGTCGATCAGTTTGTCGACCTTGCGTTTGCCCAGGTCGAACTTCTGGATGGTCTGATTGAGGTCCGGATAATCGTTCTGGGTGACAACCTGGGGCGCTTCCAAAAGGAAGAGGAACCCGGACTTGCCGGGGAGCAGGTTGGTGTAGTTCTTCGCTGGAATGGGCAAAGCGAGAATGCGCTGATCGATGCCGCTAAGGTCGAGTTTGACAACGACGGGCTCGTCTTTCTTGTCTTTATCTTTATTTTTGTCCTTGTCGTCTTTTTGGTCCCCGTCCTTGTCCTTGTCTGCGGCGGCTTTGTCGTCGGCTTTGCCTTTATCTTTCTTATCCTTCTCTTTTTGTTTCTCTTGCTCCTTTGACTGATCTTTGTCGCCATCTTTCGACTTGTCATCCGCACTCTTGACGTCCTTGGGCTTCTCTTCGTCGCTTTCGGGGGCAAGCGGAGACTTCTCATCTTTGCTCAGCACAGCGACATAAACACTGCGCGACACGCGGTGTTCCTCGCTCGACATGTCGAGGCCGGCGGTGGAGAGAGCCACGTCGGTCGAGGCGGTGAAGTAAAGATACTTTCCGTTTTTGTCCCACGCGGGAAAGAGCGCATCGCTCATGCCGTCGGTCACCTGGAACGCTTTATTCTGCTCCGTCGAGTAGACAAAAACTGCATGCTGGCCACTCGGGAGCTGCCGGGTGTAAGCAATCCACTTGTTGTCGGGCGACCACGTCTGGTTGAGCTGGGTGGGGCCGAAGCCGCCGAAATAATCGGTGTCAACCAGCTTGGGCGTTGGATTGTCGAGGTCGACATACCACAACTGCAGGCGCTTATCGCTGTACGCAATTTTCTTGCTGTCGGGCGACCACGTCGGCGTATAGAAAAACGACGGCGGATTGCCGAGATTGATGTGGCGAACCGGGCCAAGTCCGTTCTGATCGCGAATTGCCAGGTCATATTCTCCAGACTCGTCGGAGAAGTATGCGATGGACTTGCCGTCGGGCGACCAGGCCGGATCGCGATCGGCCACAGCAGGACTGCGCGTGATGTCGCGAATGTCGCCCTTGTCGGTGGGCACGGTGAAAATCTCCCCCCAGGCCTCAAAGACGGCGCGTGCTCCGGTGGGTGAAATGTTGAAATTCTGGATGCGCTTGGGGTCGACCTTCGAGAAGTGCGAGCGCACGCTTTCGATGTCGCCGGTGACATGAATCGCGATGTTCTTCGCCTGATGCGTGTTCAGATCGTAGAGTTTGATGGCGCCGAACTGCTCGATGACGATGGCGTCAGGCCCGGCCGATGCCGTTTTGAAGTCAAGACCATCGCTGTGCAGCGCTTCCGAAACTTGTTTCGTCTTTGTGTCGTAGGCGAAGAGGCTGACCGGGCCGTTGCGGTCGGAAAGAAAATAAACGGTGTCGCCGACCCAGATGGGATTGTCATCGTTGGAATTGTCGCGCGGAATCTTCACCACGCTGGAATCCTTGAGATCGAGAATCCAGATGGGTGTGGTCTGGCCGCCGTGGTAGCGTTTCCAGGCCGGCTGCCACTTGGGATGCGGGACATAGGCGAGGTGCGCGCCGTCCGGCGAAAAGCTGGCCTCTTCGGCGATGGGGATGGGCAGTTGCGTGGGGAATCCGCCATCGACGGGAACGGTGTAAAGCTGATCCTCAAAGTGCATGAAGCTGTTGCCCCAGGAATTGAACAGGACGTTCTTGCCGTCCGGAGTCCAGCCGGCGACGTACTCTTCGGCGGGATGATAGGTCAGTCGACGCGGCACTCCACCGGTCGTAGGCACGACGAAGACGTCGCGATTGCCGTCATATTCGCCGGTAAACGCGATCATGGAGCCGTCAGGAGAAAAGTGGGCCACACCCTCGAAGCCGACGCCGGAAGTAAGCCGCCGCGCGTCACCGCCGTCGCGGCCAACGATCCAGAGATCGTCGGCGTAGGTGAAGACGATCTGCGTCTTGCTGACGGTCGGGAAACGGAGCAGGAGTGGAGGGTCGGACTGAGCGACGGCGAGTTGCAGGAAAACAGAGGTCAGAAAAAAAGAGACGACGGCCAAGGCGAACATCACCGCGAGCGGCTTTCGCATGTTGGGCTCCATGGAACGGCTGGTAAGAGTGCCGGGAAATATTAGTGCGGGAGGCAGACCAGGGTCAACTACGCGGGTTGTTCGCTAGCGGTGTAGTTTGGTTTCGGAAAGCAGTGGCGCCACACACGAGATCCTTCACTCCGCCTGAAGAACGGCTCCGTTCAGGATGACGCCATCTAAGATTTTCGACGTTGGACTCGAACCACTACCGCTTGTTTTTCCCCCGGTAGTCCGGCGGGGTTTTCGTGGATACGTTCGCGGAAGTTTCCGCGCATTCCCGCGGCCAGGCTGACGCTGGACTCGCCGAATTTGTCGCGCAGGCGGTCGGCGGCGGCCAGCGCGTCTTTCCAGCGTTGCTGACGGTTGCCATCCAGCAAGTCGATCTGACCGGGCTGCGTGGTAAACGACGAGGCTTGCACGCCCAGCAGCCGTACTTGTGCTCCTTTCTTCCAATTCCTTCGGAAGAGCGCGCGGATCTGCTCGAAGATTTCTGTGTCGAGCTGCGTGGGGCTGGGCAGGGTGTGCGCGCGTGTGATGGTAGTGAAATCTTTGTAACGCAGTTTGAGTTGAATGGTGCGAGCGTAGAACTTGGACTCGCGCAGGCGGCGGCCGACCATTTCCGATAGGCGCATGAGCGTCGCTTCGAGCTGAGCGGCGTCGGCAGTATCTTCGTTGTAGGTGTGCTCGTGGCTGATGGACTTGGCGCCGAGGTCCGCGCCGACTTCGCTATCGAACCATCCTCCGGCATCTTCGCCGCGGGCCTTTCCGGCGAGTGCGAGGCCCCACTTGCCGAAGCGGTCTTCGAGCTCTGAATCTTCAAGACGGGCGAGGTCCCCGACTTTCTTGATGCCGAGGGCGTGCAAGTGGCTCTCCATGACTTTGCCGACACCGGGAATTTCGCGCACATCGAGCGGCGCGAGAAATTTGGCTTCTCCACCCGGGACGATGTAGAGCACGCCGTTGGGCTTGGCCTGCGCCGAAGAGACTTTCGCGATCAGGCGCGAGGTGCCGATGCCCACCGAGCAGTTCAGGCCGGTGTCGGCTTTCATGCGCAGGTGCAGCGTGTGCGCGGCTTTCAGCGGAGGTCCGTGCAGGCGGTCGGTGCCGGTCATATCGAGATAGGCTTCGTCGATCGAAGCCATCTCCACCTGCGGCGAGAACGCGCCGAGAACTTTGTAGACTTTTTCCGAGCACTCGCGGTAGCGCTCGGGATGTCCGTTGACGAAGATGGCGTGCGGGCAATGCTTGGCCGCGGTGCGCAGGGGCATGGCGGAATGCACTCCGAATTTGCGCGCTTCGTACGAGGCCGCGGAGACTACGCCGCGCTCGTCGCGCTGCCCGCCCACGACGACCGCCTTGCCTTTCAGCGAAGGATCGAAGAGTTCTTCCACGGAGACGAAGAAGGCGTCCATATCGACGTGGAAGATGGTGCGGGTAAAGGCGGGCTGTTGGGCGGCAGCCATGGTGCAAAGATTTTACCAGCGTGCCGAGCAGTGGAGCGGATGACGTGGAATCCGGTATGCGAAGTCAAGCGCGCTGCTAGAATCCGCCTCATGTCCGGACGCGCTATGAGGACGACATCTCGCGTCGTATTTTTCCTTTGCGGAGTGACTGCGCTTTTCACCGGCGCGCCTTACGTGATGCTACGTGGCGCTGAGTTACCGCGCCAGAGTGAATGGGTCGTGTTTGTCGGAGGCCTGGGATTGGTGGGGATCTTCAGCGCGGCGGTTGCGGTGCTGCCGCGCTCGTGGATCGCAAAGGCTTGCAGGAAGGACCGGGACGATGAGCAGTTGTTTTCAGCGCCCCTCAAATGGCTCGGCAGCTTCGCAGCGATTGCATATCTTGTGGCGCTCTTCGCCTATCTCGCTCCGCACCGCTGGAATCTCGACCCGCAGCTTATGTTTGCGGTGTGTCCGATGTATTTCCTGAAGATGACGTTCGATCCATCGCTCATGGCCGTTTTGTTTCTGCTTGCCCCTATGAACGCGGCGGTGTACGGGGCACTCGGCCTCACGCTGGGATATATGAGATTGGTGTTTTGCAAACGAACATCAGGTTCAACTGGGCGATAGGGTCCTTCGACTGCGTGGGGCGACTCGCTTCGCGATTCGCCCCGCTTTGCTCAGGATGACAACAAAGGCAGGTTGCTCAGGATGACGCGCTTACGAGGGGCTTCTCTGCTACCGGCGTGGAAGAGCGCATCTGCTTTACCCGCTCGTACACTTTGCCGTACTCGCGCGCGGAAGCGTTCCAGGAGAAATCTTTTCCCATGCCGTTGCGCATTAGTACTTGCCAGGACGTCTGATCGCGGAAGGCTTGCAGCGCCTGCTTGATCGTGAGCAGGAGCGCTTCGCCGGTGTAGTCGGTGAACTTGAAGCCGGTGCCTTTGCCGGAGCGGGCGTCCCAGGGTTCGATGGTGTCGTCGAGGCCGCCGGTGGCGCGGACGATTGGCACCGTGCCGTATTTCAGGCTATAAATCTGGTTCAGGCCGCAAGGTTCGTAGCGCGAGGGCATGAGGAACATGTCGGCGCCGGCTTCGATCTTGTGGGCGATGGCGTTGTCGTATGCAACTTTCACCGCGATCTTGTTGGGAAATTGTTTATTGAGGCGGAGGAACATTTCCTCGTAAGTCTTGTCGCCGGCGCCGAGGGCGACGATGATCATTTCTTCGCGGGCCAGGCGATCTGCGATCTGGGAGATCAAGTCGAATCCCTTTTGGGCGGCGAAGCGGGAGACGATGCCGATCACGGGCAATTTCGTGTCAGCGTTCGCCATGCCGTAGGCTGCGAGCAGGTCCGATTTGCACTTGGCCTTGGTGGCGAGATCCTGCGGTGAGAATTTGGCGACGGTGAACTTATCGGTCTGCGGGCTCCACTCGTCGTAGTCGACGCCATTGAGAATTCCGGTCACGGTGGCAGCGCGGTCGCGCAGCACGCCTTCCAGACCGAATCCGTATTCGGCGGTTTGAATCTCCTGGCTGTATTTCTTACTGACTGTGGTAACGAAGTCGGAATAGGTCAACGCACCTTTGAGAAAATTCACTTGGCCGAAAAATTCCATCTTCGACATGGTGAAAAGATCCCAGGGCAGCATGAGCAGGGGAAGGGTGTCCGGCGGGAACAATCCTTGATATCCCATGTTGTGGATAGTGAAAACCGTGCCCACGTCGCGAAATGCGGGGTCTTCGGCGTAGACGGTGCGGAGAAGAACCGGGATCAGCGCCGACTGCCAGTCGTGGCAGTGAAAAATCTGGGGCACGCCGAGAATCTTCGAGGCTTCGAGTACGGCACGCGAAAATAGCGCGAAGCGCTCGGCATTGTCGGGATAGTCGCCAGCGGGAGTACCGTAGAGCGCATCGCGGTCGAAGTAGGGCGGATACTCTACGAAATAAAATCGAACGCCGCCCTGGCTGACTCCCGAGACGATAGACGCGAAGCGATACTGGTCGTCGAAGGGGATGGTGATGCTGCGCACGACCGTCGCTGGCTCGGTCAGCTTGGTCTGGCGGTAACGCGGCAGGTAGACGCTCACCTGATGGCCCAGTGCGGCCAGAGCGCGGGGCAGGGCGCCGACCACATCGGCCAGTCCACCGGTTTTGGAAAATGGAACGCCTTCAGAAGCGGCGAATGCGATGTGCATGAGGGCGGAACCTCCAGGCGCGCACGATTTCTACGGCGCAAGCTATGATGAATGGGTCTCGGGGCGTCCGGCTGCTTAAAGCACGGACCAACTTCAAAGTCTACTTCCCGACACAGTGAGGGTCAACGTGCCAAAGGTCGCATCCACCCGCCGTCCACAATCCAAGCCTAAATTGGGACAGCATTTTCTGGCCAGTGAAGACGTAGCCCTGCGCGTGGTCGACGCGCTGGGCGACGTATCGCAGAGCACTGTGCTTGAAATCGGCCCCGGACGCGGCATGCTGACTTCCCTGCTGGCCAAACGAACCCGGCGGCTGATCGCGGTGGAACTGGACCGCGTGCTGGCGGCGCAGCTACGGCTCCAGTTCGGCATGGCGCGGAACGTGGAGGTCATCGAGGCCGACATTCTGGCGATCGACTTCGATTCCCTCTTCGGACCGAAACCGGGGCTCAGCCGGCCCGGCATCGACCTGAAACCGGAGCCGGTGAAGGTGGTGGGCAATCTTCCGTACTACATTACGTCGGAGATTCTGCTACGGCTGTTTGCGTTCTCAAAATACTTTGACAGCATCGTGATCATGGTGCAGCGCGAGGTTGCCGACCGGATTGCGGCGAAGCCGGGCGGCCGTGATTACGGAATGCTCTCGGCTACGGCGCAGCTTTACGCGCGCGTGGAAAACTTGTTCACGCTGCCGCCGGGGGCGTTTGTGCCGCCTCCGAAAGTGCATTCGGCGGTGCTGCGGTTGACCATCGAACCGCAGCAGGAAAAACTGGGAGTGGCCGGGGATGGGTTCATTGACTTTCTGCGGCTCTCGTTTGGACAAAAGCGCAAGACGCTCTGGAACAATCTGAAGGCCAAGTACGAAGGCGCGGAGTTGAAGCGGGCGCTGGCCGAGGCCAATGTAAAGGCCACGGCGCGGGCCGAGACGCTCAGCCTGGAGCAGAGCGCGGCCATCTTCCGGGCGTTGCGCGACGGGGACGGGTCGTAGGTTCGCGGAGCTCGGGTGTTGGGTCTTCGGTGTTGGGTCTTCGGGCTTGGGTTTTGCGCGTACGTCTGAGGTACGTTCATGGCTTCTACCGTGGTTCGGCATCCCGCGGTTGCGGGACGGTTTTATCGGCGCGATGCGGATGACCTGCGCGCCGAAGTGCGCGGCTACCTTTCCGGGACTTCCATCGCTTCAGCTCCGGGGTGGGCTATCGGCTGCATTGCTCCGCATGCGGGATATATGTATTCCGGGCATGTGGCGGGCGCGGTGTTTGCGCGGCTGGAGATTCCGCGGCAGTGCATCGTTCTTTGTCCCAATCACACAGGAATGGGCCGTCCGCTGGCGATCATGAGTGAAGGCGCGTGGGGGACGCCGCTAGGCGGAGTCCCCATCAGCGCCGAACTCGCGGCGGCTTTGAAGCAGAGATTCCCCGCTCTGCAGGAAGATTCCGCCGCGCATCGCGCCGAGCATGCTGCCGAGGTGGAACTTCCCTTCCTGCAGATGCTTCAACCAGAGTTAATGTTCGTCCCGATCGCGCTGGGAACGACGCAGTTCGAGATTCTGGAACAGCTTGGACTGGCGCTGGCTGAAGTCATCGCGCTGGAGAAAGATCCTGTGCTGATCGTGGCTTCGAGCGACATGAATCACTACGAGTCCGATGCAATCACGCGGGTGAAGGATCATCGGGCGATAGAGCGGATTCTCACGCTCGATCCTCGCGGACTGCATGAAGTCGTGACCCAGCAGAACATCAGCATGTGCGGGATGGGGCCTGCGGTGGCGATGCTGACGGCGGCGCGGCAACTGGGAGCGAAGTCGGCGGAACTGGTGAAGTACGCAACTTCGGGGGATGTGTCCGGTGACCGGGAGATGGTGGTGGGGTATGCGGGGGTGGTGGTGCGGTGAGGGCTATCTGCCTGGACTAAGGCACCGCCTGAGTAGTCGCGAAAACCCCCACTTCTCGCGCAAAGGACGCGCGAGAAATGGGGCACCCGCCTTGAGAAGCGCCTGCACATTCCAAAACAACCTGCAAAACGCCTGTAAATACCGGCAGTTCGCGCCACTCGTTCAAGTACGGAGGTAACTTTCTGCGCCTCCCGCGGCCCTTTAACCTAACCAGTAGCTTACTCGGGGAGAGGTCTACATGGGCGACCGTTACTGGCTTTGGGTGGGAGCTCGTCTGCTTGTTGGCGTGGCCCTTATAGCGTGGGTCGTAAGTTACATAGGGCCGGGCGGCGGGGAGAAGGAGTTTCAGAAAACTCTGGATGCGATGAAGCAGGTACACAGCTTCCGCGCGGCCTATTCGTCGACTCTGCCCACCCAGCACAATGAAATGCTGTGGGAAATGGACTGCGACCGCGACATCGCCCACGATCAGAACGATTACGTTCAAACCAACATGACCCCTCCGGGGGAAATGAAAACAGACCAGATCATCGTGGCGGGACGCACCTACGATCATCAGACCGACGGAAGCTGGGTGCCGGCGCGTTACCCGACCATACACGGGTCGGCGAAGGCGTTTTGCAACATCCTGGCTCAGGGTACCGACATCATGCCGATGCCGCCCATTGCCACCATGATCAAGCGCGGCATTATTCAGAAGGGCGACAAGAAGACGGTGAACGGGGTGCGTTGCCGCGAGTGGCTGGTCACCATGAAAGGCGCGCCCGGCGGACTGGCGCACGATACCGTTTGCATCGGCCTCGAAGACCATCTTCCTTATGAGATGACGGTGGATTGGGAACATTCGCGGACCTCGTTCTCCGATTACAACGTCCCTCTCCAGCTCAACATTCCCGAAGCTGCGGTGCAGCCGGCCAGCGCATCAGCTGGATCCAACTAAGCCCAAGCGGAGCAAGCACATGAACCTAAGATCGCAAGCAGCGGATAAGAGCTCACTGACCTCCTTCCTGGTGGAAACGAGGATGATCGTCGCATCGCTTCTACTGGTTGCGGCTGGCTTTACAGCGCAGGCTCAACAATCGAGCCAACAGCCCAGTCAGCCAGGCGGCTCGCTGGCCGATGTGGCGCGGCAGGCGCGGGCCCAGAAGCAGGCTCAGGCCAGCCCGGAGACGAGCCGGGCCCAACAAGTAGCCGATCAGCTGGCGGAGGATCAGGACGACCGGGATGCACCCGCGGGCTTCAGAACCTATAACGCGGGCGACTACAAATTGTGGGTTCCGGCTCCCTACACGGTGGCCGGGAACGACGACGCTGGCGTGGTGCTGTCAGGCGCAGGAGTGGGAAACACGCACGCTCTGGTGCTGGTCGGCAATCCCATTGTGGCCAAGTTTGGACAAAGTGAGGAAGCTTTCCGCGAAGCGGCGACCCAGTTTGCCCATTCTTACCTGCAATCGGCGAAATGCGCTCAAACCACTCTCGCGAACCACAGCGCGTACCAATGCGGGCTGGCGGGAGCAAATCTGCTGGGGCACTCCGTCAGCGGCCAAGCCGTTGTCATACGAGGATCGGTCAATATTTTCCCGGTAATGTGCGTCGCTCCTACGGACAGCCGGGCCCGCGATATTCTGAACAATCCTCATTCCTCGTACGCGTCGAAGACAAACGCCCGTCTAGCGATCGAACACGAAGACAAGGAATTG
The DNA here is from genome assembly GCA_963709385.1 of uncultured Acidobacteriaceae bacterium. Taxonomy (GTDB): domain Bacteria; phylum Acidobacteriota; class Terriglobia; order Terriglobales; family Acidobacteriaceae; genus Sulfotelmatobacter. The sequence continues at coordinate 16,671 of CAVPWD010000005.1, read as the reverse complement.
AAGGACGTCTGGCAGAAGTGCGAGTCTGTGCTGCAGTCGATTCACCTGAAAGAGGGCGGTGCGATACAAGCGGGAACCTTGCCTGCGGCTCATGCCGGAGCAGCGTCCATCCAGGCGGCGGATTTCAAGCCTGGCACTGCTAGCCTGATCGCCGCTCCTCAGCAGGCAGCGGCTCCGACGGGTAATCCGCCCGATTCTGCCGCCAAAACATCTTCAGCGGAAAATGCCGGAGGACCGCCGTCGCTGGCCGACCTCGCGCGGCGGATCCATCAGCCGACAGCACAGGCGGCAGCTGCGCCTTCTGCCGCGGCTGCTACTGTGAACGCGCCGGCCGCTGCGCCCGAAGGCTTCAAGACGCAGGCCTTCAACTACTGCAAGGGAACGGCGCAACCCTGCTGGGATGCTTCGATCGCCGTTCCAGCGGATGCCCAACTGGTCAGCTCCGACTGCAAGCAATATGCGTTCGAAGTCAAGTTCAAAGGAGCGCCCCTGCTGCTGCTGGCCGGTCCGGGAGGCAGCGACGGCTGCGCTGCCCGCAGTGCGAACGATCCTAACCTGGTGCGCTGGAACCTGCTTGTAGAACCCGAGACCAGGCGTGCACCGGGCACCTACGTGACCATCAGCAGCCAGCAAACGCAGCTGGACGGAAAATCCGCCGTCATCACTGAGATGGGATTCAAGAATGGAATGGCGGACTGGAAGGGAAAACGCGCCGATGTTGAGGCCAACGGAGCCCAGATCGTTGTAGGCTGCATGGCGCCGCGAGAGAACTTCGCCGACGCGGAGACGATCTGCTCGGCGCTGATCGGATCTTTGCGATTGCCATGAAGCCTGCGTTTTCAGTTCGTACGCTGTTGGCATTATTGGCAGTGGCGGCGTGCGTCGGCTGCCTCGGCATCTTCGCCAGGGCGCAGGAGTCCACCAATCAGAACGGTTCGCTCGGCGATCTGGCTCGGCAGACGCGTGCCCAGCACGCAGCGGCCGATCAGACGCCCAACAAGGCTCAGGAACTTGTCGACGAAATGCAGCAGGAGCAGGAAGCCGCAGACAATGCCCCGGTGGGATACAAGAATTACAACGCCGGCTACTACCGGGTGTTCGTGCCGTATCCCTTCAGTCTTGAGGGTCGAGAGAATGGCGGCGCCGTGCTGCTGGGGTCGCGCGTCGGACTCTCGAATACGGAAGTGATGGTAGGAAATCCGATTCCGGTTCCGGCAAATCTCAGCGATACCAATCTACTAAACATCGTGCGACAGATCGCAAGCGTGCAAGGAGCGCAGGCGTACTGCAACCCAGTCACGCAGGGCTCGCACAAGGCCTTTCGTTGCTCATGGCAGACCAGCCCCCAGCTTCTGGGTCACGAAGTCTGGGGATCGGAAGAGTTCATCCTGGCGTCGGATCGGCTCATTCCGGTGATGTGCGTCAGTCCGGACGATCCGCATCAAAACTGTGTGGTCTACGATACGTGGGGACACAATACCTGTAGTGACCGGGAGCATCAGTTGTACGGGTGGGATCACAGCAAGGCGCAGGCGGCGGCCGATACGCGGTACAAGGACGAACGAACCACGGCGCAGGTCTGCGATCAAGTCATCTACCCATCGATCGCGTTGAAGGAAGATATTGTGGTGCACCCGGTCACCATCGCCGAGGGTAAGGCGCTAAAGCCGGTTTCGGCGGTGACGCAGGATGCATCGGTCGTGGCGGGTCCGCAAGGCGCTTCTCTGTCCGGCTCTTCCTTGGCGGATCTGGCGCGGCAGACGCGGCAAGCTCCGCATGGCGTTGCGCAGGCAAGGCTCGACAATGCGGAAGGGCGCGTGGCGCCGGCGGGCTTCCGCACGTTTTCCATGCAGTATTGCCTGAACCCGCAGCAGTGCGCGGATGCGTCGGTGCTGGTCCCCGAAAAGGCTGAGGTCGTTTCGCGGGTTAACGGACAGTACATTTTCAAGATCATGCTCAATGGCGACCCGGTGATGCTGTATGCCGGACCGGCAGACGTGAACGCACCTTATCGCAGCATGACCGATCCCGACTACATTCGGATGCGCGATCTGGCCAATGCGAACGGATGGTCGCGGGAAAAGGCGGACAGCGTCAGCACGCAGGAGTTGACCATCGAAGGCAAGCTGGCGCTGATGACGAGATTCCGCTACCAGCGCGATCAGAAAAAGTGGTGGATCGGAGAGCGGACGCTGATCGAACTGCCGGGCCGGCAGTTTCTGGTGGGCTGCGCCGCGGCGGAGGAGCGTTTCGCCGACGCGGAAGCGCTGTGCACCACGATGGTGAATTCGCTGCAACTGCCATGAAATTCGGGCCGGGCACAACTCGCGCATCGATGTCCGTGCTGATGATGGCGTGCGGACTCGGCGTATGTGCCTGGGCACAAGACGCCTCTCCGTCACTGGGTGACGTCGCCCGAAAGGCGCGGCAGGAACATGCGTCTCCCACCCACGTTGCGGCCAAACAGACAGCCACGGAAGACGATGACGGGCCCGATGGCGGCGGAGTGTGGCGGATGCGCCTGTGTACGCTCATCCCGTGTTACGAACTCTCCGTCACTCTCCCCAAGAATCCGAAGTGGACCCGGGCGGAGCAAGAACCCAGACCGGTGCTGATTGCAGTTGCAGGCCGCGAGGAAGACTCCACCCATGCGATCCGTGTCTATGCGGCGGAGTCGAACGATCCCAAGTACACGCCGGACACCTTCAAGAGGGCGTTTCTGCAAGGCTGGTTCGCCCGTCCCGAATATTTCGGCCAGGCGGCACGGCTGACGCTCGATGAGCATGTTCCGCTGGACTGGTCGAATGAAATCATGACTCACTTCACCATTACGGCCGCGGGGATGAAATATCGCGGGTTAAGCGTGGTCGCCGGTTCGCCTTACGGCAACTATGGATTCGCCTGTGTCTTTCGCGAGGAAGATGCGGGTGTGGGCGCCAGTATGTGCGATGGCATCATAAAGTCTGCGCGCTACCAGGAACTGCAGCCTTCCTACATTCATAAGGTGTATCCGCCCTATCAAAGTCCCCCGCAGTATTATCCGCGCAATGACGACCCGCCGGACGATCCCCCCGACGATGCGGATCAAGATTGACGATGAGTAAGAACGATGAGTACCAACATGGAAGAAGAATGAACCGACATCTCTTCATCTTCGGAAGCGCCAGCCTCGCGTTATTGTTTTGCGCGAGACCGCCGGACATGCGCGGACAATCGCGACCAGCCCCACACAAGATCCTGCTTGAAGCCGACTTGAAGCCGGGCGAAGTTCTGCGCTACGAACTCGAGGCGGCCGGATCGTTCCAGCCCATTGCCGACGCGAGTGGAGCGATCCTTACTCCAGCACGCGGGCCGTGTGACTACGCGCTGGCGGCGATCGTTACCCTGCATCCCCTGGCCGCGGACAAGAACGGCAATACTCCGGTAGAAGCGCGTTACAGCGAGACTCGCGTGACCAGCGTGCGCTGCGCGTTATTTTCCGCCCCGGATTTCGAGAAACGGCTGACGGCGCTCGAGGCAAGTCCCATCACTTTCACCGTGGGACCGCATGGCGAAACCGCGATGACGCATGGTGGTGGCGGTTACTTTAAGTATTGGGACGGCGGCGACCTGTTACGCAAAGTGACGCAGGACCTGCTACAGACCGAGTTCTCGCCACGGCCCGTGGCTGAGGGCGCGTCGTGGAAGCCGCGCGGACAATTCGCTTATTCCCGCAACCACGCGTTGAAGGAACTTGAGCTGAGCGGGGCGGACCTGCGATTCAGGAATCTGGTGCAGGTTGACGGTAGAACTTGCGCGTGGGTGACGTCGCAGTATGTGTTCTCGCCCATCGATCTTCCTGCAGTCGGCACCGCGACCGGCGGACGGACCATACCCAACGCGGGCAATAACGCGGTCGCGGCTGTGCTGCATATTTCGCTGCTCCTCGACCCAGCGACCCATCACGTCGCGTGGCTGCATCGCTCGCAGACCATCGATAACAAGCTGACGCTGGCTTCGCCTTACGACGACGGCGACCCTGAGGGGGATCCTGCCGATGCGGACGATCCAGATTCGCAGGATCCGACGCCGGATCTGTCGAGCCGGCGGTCGGACAATCCGGGGCGCTATCCGTTCATGACGTTCCATTTTCAGGAAGAAGCGCGGGCACGGCTCCTGCCGGATGAGCGGTCGGTCGAGTGGCTGGCGGCGCTGAAAAGGTTTGAAGGCGCGCCGGAGCCGGGCAGTGGTACGGTCCCCGTTCCGGCGACGAAAACGCTTCTGCCCAATCCCATGATTCTGGCGGCGAAGCCGGCCGTCGTGAAGCGATCGACGCGCATCATGGTGGATTCCGACACGCTGGTGGCGACGCCGGCGGGTTTCACTCGCTACGAAAAAGGATTGTGCCGCGCCGCCTGGTTCTGCGCAACCGTGTCAGTCGGGTTGCCGGGGGACGTGCAGGTTTCCGAAGATACGCCGCTGCGCACTGTGTATCTCGCCAAAACGGGCGACTTGCTGGTCAGCGTTGCCGTCGGTCCGGCGCTGGACCGGCGCTCTCCCGGTCTGACGGAAGACGAAGAGTTAAAGAAACAGGCGAACTATTACCTGGCAAACTATGTCTGGCTGGCGACTAAGCCGGGGATCGGAACCAACTTCTCGGGCGCCACGCTGGATGGGTATCCGGGCCTGATCACCGACTTCAAGGCTACCCAGCGCGATCTGGCCGACATTCACGGAGTGCTGGGAGTGATGCTGACACCGTGGGGGAAGGTCGTGCCAGTGAGCTGCAGCTCCGACCACGCCGCATCGGCGGAGTTGCAGGCCGTGTGCGAAAAGATCATCACTTCGGTGACGCTGCGGCGTTAGCGATCTCGGCCCTGCTCTGCTTCAAGATAAAAGAGGCGGCCGAATGGCCGCCTCTTTATTTCAGAACGATCCTGAATCAGTGGTGTCCGCCCGATGAGGCATGCGAACTGCCTGCACTGTGGAAGCTGGGTGAGGCCGACGAAGAGCTCCGCGAGCTGAAGCCTGTGGGCTGGCGCGAAATGGGACCGAACTGCGCCGCAGGCCGTACTTCGGCGAATCCGTTCTTCGCAACCTGATGGTTCAAGTGGCTGAGATTTCCGAGCGTGCCCCGAGGAATGCCCAGGCCGGCCGAGCCGGCATGAACGACCATCCGCGACGGCGCGAGTGTGGATACCGCCCCGCCCTTCCCTACTGAGACCGTCCTTAACGTCCCACCTGAGGGCGCGACCACGCCGTGGAAACCTACCGGCATCGTACCGGCAAAGCGAGGCACGGTCGCCCACGAGTTGAACCCTCCGGGCTGCCACATCCAGCCAAATCCGGGAACGAACATCCAGTTGCCGTAGCGGTACGGCATCCATCCCCAGGGATACGCCGACGCGAACATGTAGCCGTAACCGGGATACCAGGACCAAGCGCCATCCATGAACGGATCCCAACCTACGCCGGTGAAGAAGGGCTGCCACATCATGCCGTAGCCGGGAATGTTGTTGTAAGAGCCGTAGTAGTTCAGGTCGCTCACGCCGTAGCCATAAGGCGTGGAATTATTTTTCGAATATTGGTCGTGGTAGGCGATCGACTCTTTGTCCCAGGAATCGAGCAAAGCGTCGGCCACGTTGTTGGCCACGGTGTACTTGTCGTCATCGGTGGCATCAAAGGTCGCCGTCGTTTTCTTGGCGACGTCGATCTTGCCGGAGGGGCCTTCGACATCGACACCACCTTTGAAGACAGCAACGTCGGCCTTATCGCTTGAAGCCTGGACGCGGAAATGGGCCGCGCGGTCGAGCGAAATGGTTTCGCGAGAGAAAGTCAGGCTGAATTCGTCTCCGCTCTTTCCCAGCCAGTTGACGTAGGCCATGCCCTCGACCAGATTGATTGTCGAAATGTGCTTTCCGGCGTCGCTCAGGCTGAGCGTGCTGAATTCAACGCTGGTATTGGGAGTCAGGCGCATCGTGCTGCCATCTTCGAACTCGATCTCCGCCCGGCCGTTGCCGCGCGTGCGTACCTGCGTGCCTTGCGTGATGGGCAGGTTGAGAAAGGCATTTTCGAAGCCCATGCCCGTGTTCTTATCGATCTGAACCGAACCCTGCACGTCGCTCAGGCGAACGATGCGTGCCTGCGAATCGGCCAGAGCAGGCAGCGCCAGCAGCGCGCAGGCTCCAACCGTCAGAAGAGCCAGACCAAACCTTGCTACAGATGCCTTGGACATAGCTACCCCCAAAGGTCGTTCTTGGCCTATTAGAGCACGATTCCAGGGTGGAAATTGTAAAACTTGAGTCACTCGGCGGCGGGCCATACGGACAGTGCCTGACGGCCCTACCTGCCCGGTGGCGCCGCGTTGCCCATATCCATGATCCGCTGGGCGCGGGCGCGGACGACGTTCATGACCGAACTGTCATCGTAAATCTCCTGCAGAATCGGCTTTACCGCCGTCAGTTCGCCGAGTTGTCCGGCCCGCGCCTCCACTTCCATGCGCTTCAACTCGTCGTCGAGAGCGAGCTTCTGATAGCGGTGGTAGTGGATGATCCGGCGGCCGAACTCCAAGGTCGTGGCCACTTGCTGAAACAGAGTGGCGAGCTGCTCGACCGCCGAGACCTCGGAGTAATTGAAATTCGCCGTGGTATCGCGCTGGTCGTCCTTGTAGGTCAGTTTCTTGGCGCCGGTGAAGGCGAGCTTCTTTTTCCCGGAATCGATTTTGCCGGAAAAATAGTGGGCTTGCGCCGTCAGGTCGAAAATCCGGGCGCGGGCCGCGTTTGAAAAAATAAAATCGGACTGGTAGGTCTCGGTCTCATCGGAGTCCTGCGAGATTTTTCCGCGGCATTCGTAGTGGCCGCGTCCATCCGACTGCAACGAAATGGAATAATGCTCGGGATCGGAGCCGGGAAAATCGAGTGAAAAACTGACGCTCGCAGGTTCGGCAGCGCTTGCGGGAGGGCTCCACAGCAGAGCGAAACTGATGAGCACCGCCAACGGGAGGAAAAATCTGTAAGGAAAACGTCCTGGCTTTCCGACGGTGATCATCAGCGTCCGACTCGTTCTCGTAGCGGCCTCACCCACACTTGCAACATGAAATTATGCCAAAGGTTGATGTGTTGTTGCAGGCCATGCGCTGCCCGAACATCTGATCCCGCGAAATCTACGCGCGTTGCTTGCGCAGTGTCGCCGCGGTATGCAGGTGGCAGATGGCGATGGCCAGCGCGTCGGAAACGTCCATCGGTTCCGGTGGCGCGGCCAGGTCTAGCAAGTGCGTGACCATATGCTGCACCTGCTGCTTCTCGGCGCGGCCATAACCGACCACCGACGATTTGATGGTGAGCGGGGAGTATTCGGCGACTTCCAGTCCTGCTGCTGCCGCCGCCAGCATGGCAACGCCGCGGACTTGCCCGAGTTTCAGCGCCGACTTTACATTCAGGGCGTAGAAGACATCTTCGATGGCGACCTCGTCGGGATGGTGCTGGGCGATGACTGCGCCGAGTTGTGTAAAGATGCGGGACAGACGCCGCGGCAGCGCTTCGCGCGGCGACAGTTTGATCGCTCCGCAGGTCAGGCAGCAGAGCTTACCGGCGGGATGAATCTCGACCACGCCATATCCCGTGTACTCGCCGCCGCAATCAATCCCAAGAACGCGCATGTCAACAGCAGTGTAGCGCGGAAAGGGCCGGAAGTCCCAAAGTGGGTATAGCCGGCGTAACGTCGCCATAGCGCCGATTCGCCCTTAAACTTGGTTTTTGAGCGCTAGGTGTTCTCAACAGTTACGCTACTGTAAGGATAATCTCACTGGAGGATATGGTATGACTTGGCTCAGGGGAATCCTGCTTGCGTCCGTGGCCGTCGCTCAAACAGCGAGTGTCAACCCACATCGCCAAGAACAGCCTGTTTTGCTGGAGGAAGGCGATTTCGTCGCCAAGTCGGAACTGGCACGCGAGCTTCCTGCGGATAAGGGCCATCCCTTAGCACGCAAGCTGATTGCATCTGAGGAAGGAGAAATCAGCTGTGAACCTACGCCTCAAAAAATCCTTGTCGCCCACTATCGCGCGGAACCGACAACACAATTCAGCATGAGGGACGATCGCGTCCTTATCGCGGTGAAACGGGGCGATGGATTCGAAATCCTTAAGGTATTGCAATCTGAAACCGTCGTCGTCGACGGCAGCCTCTCCTCTGATAACGATTTCGAAGAAGAATTCATCACCATCAAGGGAATGCATTTCCTCTACATCCGCACCCGAGTGTCGGGCTCTGGGCGAATCGTCGAACACGATGTTTATACGATATCCAGCGACCAGAAACTCTCGATTGTCCCGTTTCAGGATGTGACGAAGTCCACGGTACTGAAGGAGGGCGAAGAACTCCGCAACGGCGGCTATCGGTTTGCCAAGGGTGCCTTTACGTTTGAGTCGGGCATTTACAAACCGCAAGATGGCGAATGCTGTCCTTCGATGGGGAACTTTGATGCTGAGTTCAGGTTGGAAGGAAAGTTCCACCAAGGCAGACACGGCGCTTTTCAGCCGGATTTCAGGTTTGTCGTCGCAGACCAAGGGAGAAGCCCCAAGCGTTAGGTTGATCCGTCCGGGTCAGCCGTCAGTGGGTTCGTAACATCCCAATTTCGATCATCGGCCCACCTCGCCCGGTGCTCGTTTCCTCACCAGGCCCAGGCATACGCATCCACGCGGGGATCTGCCCCGGCGCTGAGAACGCCGGTGTTCACGTCAACCACGATTCCCGCGTTCGACCCGATCACCCACGGGGCCGTAACGCGCAGTTTGTGGCCGCGCGCGATCAGCGCCTGCCGCGTCGCCTCCGGGATGCGCGACTCGACCGACATGTCGCCCGGGTACATCGTATGTGGAAATGGCGAGGCGGGAAAACTGCGCGACGACCAGCGCGGAGCCTCGATGGCCTGCTGAATGTTCATGCCGAAATCGAGCATATTAATGAGCGTTTGCATAGTGCGCATCACTTGATCGTCACCGCCAGGGCTGCCCAGGACCGCATAGGGCTGCCCGTCTTTCATGATGAGCGTGCTCTGCAGCGTGCTGCGCGGCCGCTTGCCGGGCTCGAGCGCATTGGCCTCACCGCGGACCAGCGAGTAGTAATCGCCACGGCAGTTGAAGATGATCCCCGTGTCGCCCATGACTACGCCAGTGCCGAAATAGCTGTGCAGGCTGGGCTCGAAGCTGACCATGTTGCGATCTTTGTCGACGACCGCGATGTAGCTGGTATCGCCGCTGTGGCTGGCGTCACCGTCAAGAACTTCGTGTACGGGACGATTGAGGGACGATCCATCAGCCGTGAACTTCTCGGGCGATCCGGGCCGCAGTTCGAGCGACGCTTTCGCTGGATCAATCAGTCTTCGGCGCTCGCGGGCGTAGTTTTTCGAGAGCAGGCCGTCGTAGGGAATCTTGATGAAGTCCATGTCGCCGAGATATTTTTCGCGGTCGGCCATGGCGAGTTTCACGGCCTCGACGCTGGTGTGAAGAAAGTCGGGACTGTTCAGTCCCATGGCTCTCAGGTCGTAGCCTTCGAGAAGGTTCAGCGCGATCAGTTCGGTTGGTCCCTGGCTTGCGGATGGATTCTTGTAAATCTGATAGCCGCGGTAGTTGATGGAAACCGGCGTTTCGACCTCGACGGAGTATTCGGCGAAATCTTCGTAGCGGAATAAGCCGCCATTAGCCTCGGAGAAGGCTGCGAAGTCGCGGGCAATGTCGCCTTTGTAGAAGCGATCGCGAGCGGCTTTGAGCGCTTCGTGGCGGCCTTTTCCCAGATTTGCCTTTTCTGCTTCGACCAGTTTCTTGAGCGTGCGCGCGAGATCGGGATTCTTGAGAATCGTTCCCGCCTTCGGCGGCGGGCCGTTGGGCAGATAAATTTTGACCGTGGTCGGATACTTGAGAATCTTCCTCGAGTCCGCGATGTAGGACGCTCCATATTCGCTGAGCGGGAAACCATTCTCGGCGAGGTCGATCGCCGGCTGGAGTACCTGTTCGAAACTCATCGTGCCCCAGCGGTCGAGCAGCGTGTACCAGGCGTCGACCACGCCGGGCAGACCGCCGGAGAGCAGGCCGTCGCTCTCGGGAATCTTGCCGCCGTTGTTTTTTTGGTACCACTCGATCGTCGCGAGTTTGGGCGCGCGCGGCTCGGCGTTAATCGAATAGACCTTCTTGTCGCGGGCGTTGTAGATGAGCAAGACCGCGTCGCTGCCTAGGCCGTTCAGAGAAAAGTCGGTAACCGCCAGTGCCGCCTGACCGCCGACAGCAGCGTCGAACGCGTTGCCGCCCGAGTCGAGAATGCGGCGCGCTGCTTCGGTAGCCTCGGCCTTCATGGTGGAGACGGCGGCATGGCGCCCGCGAATGACGGGGCGCATGGTCTGGCCGGAGTCGGATTGGGCGAGGGTTTGCGGAGCGAATGAGAGAAATAGCACCGAAGCGACTAATAGCGACGATTTGCGTGACATTATTTTCCCCACTTCGATTCACAGCAGGCAGCGAGTTTAGCAGCACTTCGGCCGGCGGGACTTCCCTTCTTCGAATTCCTGGCGGAACGCGGCGTAGGCTTGCGCCGATGATGCCATTCCCCTTCGACTGAGAAACCGTGCATACGGGGCCTCGTCGAAAATCTCGCGCAGGGTTGCGAGCATGATTCGTGCCGCGTTGACGAAATGTTTCATCGTTTCAGAGATCATCCCTGCTCCTCCGCCAGCCGCGTCATCACGAATGGCGCTTCTTTAACACGCGCTTCTCGCTTCCCGCTCAGCACATCAATCCACTGCCGTCCCGATTCGATCAGCACCAGCGCCACCATCGCGACCAGAACACAGGTAACGACCGCATCCAGGCGATTGTTGAAGATGAGCCGGGCAGTTGCGCTCGTCGCCGGTCCGGCGGCCAGCGCCCGCGCCTGCGCCAGGAAACCGATTCGCGGGTTAGGATCAAACGCCTTCTGCCACGACGCAGTAAAGGTGACGGCGACCAACCACGCCAGCGGAACCAGCGTGACTGCGGCGTACCGGGTGCGGTGCATCTTGATGATGATGGTCGTGGCCACGCAGAGAGCGACCGTGGCAAGCAACTGATTCGCGATGCCGAACAGCGGCCAGAGAGAATTGATTCCGCCCAGCGGATCTTTGACACCTTGCCAGAGAAAATACCCCCATGCGGCCACGATCAATGCGCTGGTGGCCAGAATCGAGGGATACCAACTGGTGCGGCCCAGCGGTTTGTAGATGTGTCCCAGCGCGTCCTGAATCATGAAGCGGGCCACGCGGGTGCCGGCGTCGAGCACCGTCAAAATGAATAGAGCCTCGAACATGACGGCGAAGTGATACCACAGAGCCATCACCGTTTCGCCGCCCAGGCTCTGCGAAAAAATGCGCGCCATACCGACCGCGAATGCGGGCGCGCCTCCGGTGCGGTTAAAGAGCGTCTGCTCGCCCACGGCGTGGGCGAGCGCCTGCATATCGGCGGCAGTAACGGAAAATCCCCAGTTGGAGATGGTTGTAGTCGCGGCGGTTGCGGTCTGTCCAACCACTCCCGCCGGGCTGTTAATCGCGAAGTAAACACCGGGCTGCAAACTGCACGCAGCAATGATCGCCATCACCGCGACCGCCGATTCGCACATCATGGCGCCATAACCCACCATGCGAGTCTGGGTCTCGCGGGCGATGAGCTTAGGCGTGGTTCCACTCGAAATTAACGAATGGAAGCCGCTGATCGCGCCGCAGGCGATGGTGATGAAAGCGAAAGGAAATATTTTCCCGGCGAAGATCGGACCGGAGCCATCCACGAACCGGGTCAGAGCGGGCATGTGCAGCGTGGGATGCAGCGCCACAATGCCGATGCCCAGCAGACCAATCGTCCCTAGTTTCACAAATGTGCTGAGATAGTCGCGCGGCGCGAGCAGGAGCCAGACGGGCAAAGCCGACGCGGCAAAGCCGTAAATGATGATGAGAATGGCGAGACTCGGCGCCCGCAGCGAAAACAAGCGAGCCATGGCCGGATTCTGCGAGGCCCACTGCCCGCCCCAGATCGCCAGCAGCACCAGGAAAAAACCGAGGATAGAAACCTCCAGCACTTTGCCGGGGCGAATCCGCCGCAGGAACACGCCCATCAACAAAGCGATGGGGATGGTCATGGCAATCGTGAACGTTCCCCACGGACTGTCTTTTAACGCGTTGACAACGATCAGCGCCGCCACTGCAAGCAGAATGATGAGGATGGCGATCACCGCCGCGTAGGCAACAAAGCCGCCCACGCGCCCAATTTCTTCCTTGGCCATTTCGGTGAGCGACTTGCCGTCGCGGCGCACGGAAAAAAGCAGAATGACGAAATCCTGCACGCAGCCGGCGAAGATCGCGCCAGCCAACACCCATAGGGTGCCAGGGAGATAGCCGAACTGCGCCGCCAGCACCGGCCCCACCAGCGGCCCCGGGCCGGCGATGGCGGCGAAGTGATGTCCAAAGACGACCCACTTGTTGGTCACTAGAAAATCGCGGCCGTTCTCGAGGCGCTCGGCGGGCGTGGCGCGAAAGGCGTCGAGAGCAAGAATTTTCGCCGCGATGAACTTGCTATAGAAGCGATATCCGATCGCGTAGCAGCACGTCGCGGCCGTCACCAGCCACAGTGCGTTGATGGGTTCGCCGCGTCGAACGGCTACCACTCCAACCGCCGCCGCTCCGAGCACGGCAACCGCTCCCCAGGTAAGAACCGAAACAGTCTTGTTCATGTCCGTCGAGCATTGTGTCGAATCTCAGCGTCGAGCGCAATCCCTTCCGCAACTCAGATGAAGAAATGAAAAGCGGCCAGCCATGCGGCCTCCGCCGCGGCTCACTGAACTCTGCGGTTTCAGCCGGAGTGGATTTGGTGTTACTCTATCTCTTCCGAACGAACTGCCACCCCATCGTTTCGGGGCACTCCGTCCGCCCCTCCACTCGGGGCGCATTCCAAGGATTTCATTCCGAATTCTTACTAGGAGCAAACCATGAAAGTTGGCATGTTAACGGGTGGGGGCGACTGCCCAGGCCTGAATGCGGTCATCCGCGCGGTGGTGCGCAAGGGTATCTTCCATTATCACGACGAGTTTGTCGGCTTCATGGAGGGCTGGCGCGGCCTGATTGAGGACCAGAGCATGCCTCTCGATCTGGATACGGTGGGCGGCATTCTGCCGCGCGGCGGAACCATCCTGCGCACGTCGCGGACCAACCCCTCCAAGCGCCCCGATGGAATTGACCGTGTCTCGGCCACCATCGACGCCCACAAGATTGACGCGCTGATTGCGATTGGCGGCGACGACACTCTGTCAGTCGCGCAGAAGCTCCACGAAAAAGGCATCAAAGTCGTCGGTGTTCCCAAGACCATCGACAACGATCTGAGCGGAACCGACTACACGTTCGGGTTTGACACCGCCTGCAACATTGTGTGCGAAGCCATCGACCGCCTTCACACCACCGCCGAGGCGCACAACCGCGTGATGGTGGTCGAAGTGATGGGACGCGACGCGGGCTGGATCGCTCTGTACAGCGGCATTGCCGGCGGGGCCGACGTGATCCTGATTCCCGAGCGGCCATTCGATATCGACAAGGTGGCCGAATCGATTCGCCAGCGGCACGAACGTGGGCGTTATTTTTCCATTGTCGTGGTTGCCGAGGGAGCGAAGTTTTCCTCGGAAGGATCTGGTTCTCCCATTCTGCAGGACATGGGCAAGGATGAGTTCGGTCACGCCAAACTCGGCGGCATCGCGAATATTCTTGCCCGTGAAATCGAGAAACGCACGGGTTTCGAAACGCGGGCGGTAGTGCTGGGACACATCCAGCGCGGCGGCTCACCCAGCGCGTTCGACCGTGTCTTGGCCACGCGTTACGGCCTGGGCGCAATCGACATGGTGCATCGCAGCGAGTTCGGCTGCATGGCGGCGCTGCGAGCGAACAAAATCGTCTCCATTCCTCTGAAGGAAGCGATCTCTTGCAACCGCGTGGTCGACAACGAGATGATTCAGATCGTCGACGGCTTGTTCGAAGAGATTGGCGCGAAGGAAGTGGCGAACAAGTAAACCAGCGGAAATTCGGCCTCCATCTGCGGTCCACGGGTGGAGGTCTTTTCATTTGCCGGTGCGCGTTATCGACTCTCGTTGCTGACTCGGGTTGACGGCCCGGGTTGAAAAGATGGGTTCGGGAGCGTCGAGCCGCTCCCGAACCTACGGTAAACTACGACCCATGGCCCACGGGCTGGTGGAAAAGCTCTACGTCGCGCTCGCCCCGTGGTTACTGCCGACCATCGAATCGCTGCTCGTGTTGGCAGCAGTCGCGCTCGCTTTCCTTTCACAGCGGAAGAGTTCCTCGAAACACGCGCCTCGGTTCTTACCGTTGCGGAGCGCATTTTCCCGCCTGGCCCGCCGCAAGAGTCTTGCCGTGGTCGCGGTCGGACTCAGCACGCTCACCATCCGCGTGGCGTTGATTCCCGTTTTGGGCGTGCCGCAACCCGCGTGGCATGACGAGTTCAGCTATCTGCTGGCCGCCGACACGTTCGCCCACGGCCGGCTTACCAACCCCACGCACCCGATGTGGATCCACTTCGAAAGCTTCCACATCATTCAGCAGCCTACGTATATGTCGATGTACCCACCCGGCCAGGGTTTGATGCTCGCGGTCGGGCAGGTGCTCGGGCATCCCTGGATCGGCCAATTGTTTACTACCGCGCTGATGTGCTCGTGCTTGTGCTGGATGCTGCAGGGGTGGGTGCCGCCTTCGTGGGCGCTGCTGGGAGCCTGCCTGGCAGTATTGCGGCTGGGAATTTTGAGTTACTGGGTGAACAGCTACTTCGGCACCGCGCTGCCCGCGTTGGGCGGTGCGCTGGCGCTGGGCGCTCTGCCACGGCTCAGGCGGCATGCACGGTTGCAGGATGCGATTCTCATGGGTGTTGGCTTGGCGATTCTCGCCAATACGCGTCCCTTTGAGGGCTTCGTGTTCAGCCTGCCCATCGGCGCGGCGATGCTGATTTGGGGCTTACGCAGAGGCGACTTCCGCTCTCGACGATCTTCCAGCGTGTAATCCTGCCATTAATCCTGGTTCTCGCCGTGACCGGTGCGGCGATGGGCTACTACTTCTGGCAGGTCACTGGAAATGCGTTGGTGATGCCATATCAGGTCAACCGGCAAACGTACGCGGTAGCACCCTACTTCGTTTGGCAGAAGCCGCGGCCCGAGCCCGTCTACCATCACGCCGAGATGCGAAGTTTTTATGTTGACTGGGAACTGCGCGGCTTTCAGTCGGATAACACGGCTTTGGGATTCTTGCGCCACCTTGGCCGCAAAGCGGGTGTGCTGTGGGCATTTTACGTTGGCCCCGTTTTCACGCTGCCGTTTCTTTTCTTTCCATGGCTCTTTCGTGATCGCAGAATGCGTTGGCCTCTAGTCCTGGCAGCGGCAGTTGCCGTGGGCACGATGATTGAGACTTGGACCCTCGTTCACTATCTCGCCCCTGCTCTCGGTCTGTTCTATCTTCTACTCGTGCAGTGCATGCGGCACTTGCGTTTAATGAGATGGCGCGGCCGACCGCTGGGCCAGGGATTGGCGCGGGCCATCCCTATGATTTGTGTCGCGATGGTTGTGCTTCGCGTCTCGGCTGTGGCGGCGGGCGCACAAATCGAACCGGGGCGGGAGGGAAATCCCAACAGGATTGTTATCGTTCGCGAATTACAGAACATGCCGGGGAAACAACTGGCCATCGTGCATTACGGCCCCGGTCACATTCCGCACGCGGAATGGGTTTACAACCGCGCCGACATCGATGCCTCCAAAATCGTGTGGGCGCGGGACATGGGCGACGCCCGGAATCAGGAACTGTTGCAGTACTTCAAAGACCGCCGCGCCTGGCGTATCGATGCCGACAATCCCGCGGCCAAACTTGAAGCCTACGGCGGGCAGACCAATCCCTGATATTGTCGTTGCTGATCGAACTACAACTCGCGTTTTCCTATGGCGCTCGCAACCAACCCGGGAGGATGGCTGACGGTCAAGCGCCTGCGCGCCCACGGGACGATTCTTGCCGTGTGTTTGTGGTCGTTCTACGTGTGGAATCTGGCTACGCCCGGCCTGCGCGACCGCAATGGCAATCTCAAAGGAACCGATTTCCTGCATTTCTATACGCTGGGTTCATTGGCGATGGCGCATCGCGGGGCCGACTTGTATGACATGAACGTGCAGGCGACGCTCGCTGCACAGCGCATGCCGGAAGCCGCCGGCATTCGATACTTGCCCCTGTATCCGCCGCAGGTTTCGATCTTGTTCGGGCCTCTGTCGCACTTGTCCTATGGCTGGGCGTTGATTTCTTGGTGGAGTTGCACGGCGGCTCTCTATGGCATCTGCTGCTACGTCATCTGGCGTGCCTGTCCGAACCTACGCGATCACGGTTGGACCGTTCTACTTCTCTTGATCGGATTCCCTGCCTTCTTTCATTTGATCGCATGGGGACAGACCTCAGCACTCGCGCTGGCGTGCTTCACTCTGATGTTCTTCCTGCTCCGCGACCAGCATGAGTTTCTGGCGGGCCTCGCGCTCGGCTGCCTGATTTTCAAACCCCAGTTGGGATTGGCGGCCGCGGTCGTATTCGTGGCAATCGGCGCCTGGAGACTTGTAGCCGGCGCGGCGGTTTCGGCGGCGGCACAGATCTCTTCAGCG
>CAVPWD010000004.1:0-174557 GCA_963709385.1 uncultured Acidobacteriaceae bacterium | reverse complement strand
CATCAGGATTGTGTTGCTGCTTGTCGTTGGCGCCGATTTCTTTCATGGTGTCGAGATATTGCGTGACCAGCACCAGCATCATCACGTCTTTCGGCGTCGATCCCTCGACTGCTTTCGAAAACGCTTCCACCGAGTCTTTCAGTCCTTCGATGATCGCCTTGCGCTGGTTGGCGATGCCCTGGCCTTGCAGGGCCTTGCTCTGCGCTTCCGCCTCGGCCTGCTTCACTTTCAGAATCTTTTCTGCCTCGCCGCGCGCGGTCGCCGCCACCTGCTCGCGCTGGGCGGCGTTGATTTCGTTCATCGCAGCCTTCACTTTGTCATCCGGCTGAATGTCGGTGACCAGCGCCTGATCGATGGCGTAGCCGTAAGTCCGCATCACGTCGTCGAGGCCCTGCTTGATCGCCACGGCAATGTCGGACTGCTGCAGAAATGCGTCATCGAGATTCATCTTGGGCACGTGCCCGAGAATCACGTTGAATACGTAGGACGAAATCTGCTGGCGCGGATTGGCCAGCTTGTAGTACGCCTCGTAGACGTGATCGGGAATGACGTGATACTGCACCGAGACCGGAATCTTGACGAAGACGTTGTCTTTGGTTTTTGTTTCGACGTCGAGGGCGAGCTGCTGGACGCGTAAGTCGATACGTCCCGCGATCTGGTCGAGCCACGGCAGCTTGAAGTTGATACCGGCGCCGGCCACGCGCTGGAACTTGCCCATGCGCTGCACCACCACGGCCTCGGCGGTGCGCACCTGGAAAAATCCGCTCAGAATTGTTCCGATTAGGAAAATGCCCACGATTACGGCGACGACGATTGGCATGGCGTCCATCAGATTCCTCCCTGCTTGGCGGTCGAAATAATTATTGAAGCGACGATTCAAGAACAGCGGTTGCGCGGGAACGCACGCATCATATCGGTTCAGCTGGCTTCTCACAATGATGGATTCGAGGACGGATTCGACAGGCGAGCTTCCAACTTCCCGTTCACTTCAGGCCACTCCGAATCCAGGATGCTGAAATAAACACTGTCGCGGATGCGGCCCGTCCAGGTGACTACGTGGCGGCGGAGCGTGCCTTCTTCCTTGGCGCCGATGCGAAGGATGGCGTTGCGCGATTTTTCGTTGAGCGCATCGGTTTTTAGTTCGACCCGCACGCATCCCCACACTTCGAATGCGTGCCGCAACATCAGAAATTTTGCTTCGGTATTGACGGCGGTGCGCTGCCAGGGCGGAGCAATCCAGGTCGAGCCAATCTCGACCCGCCGGTTCGCGCGATCGATGTTCATAAAACGCGTGCTGCCGACGGCCCGGCTGGAGCTTCGTTCGACTGTCGCGAACACGACGGATTCGCCGCGCTCCTGCTCGCTGAAAGCTTTCTCCACCAGCCGTTCGAAGTCTGCCCGCGTTTTCATGGAATAGGGAATCCAGCGGAAAATGTCTTCCAGATTATTCTTTGCCACGTCCCAGAACAGTTCCGCATGTTCGCGGCGAATCGGTTCGAGGCGAACCACTCGTCCTTCCAGAGTCACAGGCAAGACGATGTTCAGCGGAGCAGCGAAGACGCTCATGCCTTTCCTTTCTCAACTCACTATCCCATTATGATCATGATCTTGTATCGTGATTATCTTGCATCGTGCGGGGTTTTCAGGCATCTGTAATACCGCGCGGGTTCTGCTGTTTCCCGGTTCACCGGCTTCTGCTCGACAATTGATTTGCAGTTTGTATGAACAGTGTTGACTTGAGATGATCTCACACGTCCAAACAGCGGCCATGCGATGGCGAGCAATACAGCGATGTCAGCGCGGATGTCAGGAGATCTCACAGTGAAGGCGCACTGTCTACCTTTCTCGCAAATCCCGCACACCACGCGCCTTTTCACCGATTTCCTGGAGTATTCACCCAAGGTTCAGCCGTTTTATCCGAGACCTCCCCAGTTCAATGAATGGCTGAAGGAAGAAGGCGCAGAAATTCCCTACGATTCCTCGCGCCGCGAGCGGGTCAGCGCAATTCTTGAGAGGCAGAACAAATCCTGGGGCGCTGCTCCGAAGGCCTTGGCGAATCTCGACCGGCTGCGCAACGGCGCGGCTGCGGTTGTGACGGGGCAGCAGGTCGGACTCTTCGGCGGGCCCATGTTCGCGCTCTATAAGGCGTTGACCGCGGTGAAACTGGCGGAGCAGGCGACAGAGGCGGGAGTGGACGCGGTCCCGGTTTTTTGGCTGGCCACTTCCGATCATGATCTGGCCGAAGTCAACCATGTTTCGTTTCCGGGAGCGGATGGCGCGTTGCAGGCGTTTACTACAGCCAGCCACGGTGTCGTCGGTGCTCCGGTCAGCGCGGTGCAACTGGGGGAGGAGATCCTGCCCGTAGTCGAACACGCGGCGGCCCTGCTGGGGGATTCGGAGGCTGCGCAGTTTCTGCGCGAGGCTTACCGTCCCGGCGAGACTCTGGGCTCGGCTTTCGCGCGGCTCTACGCGCGCGTGTTCGCGGAATGGGGAGTGATTCTGTTGGATGCCTCCGATGCGGAACTGCACCGCGTGGCGGAGCCAATCTATCGCGCGGCCGTCGAACGTGCCGACGACCTCGATGCCGCACTTCTGGCGCGGGGCAAGGCTCTTGAGGCTGCCGGTTATCACCAGCAAGTGAAGGTGACGACGTCATCAGTGTTGCTCTTTACCACGCACCAGGGCGCGCGCACAGCGATGCACCGGCGCGGCAATGATGGAACTTGGGAATTCGCGATCGGCGGCGACCCGGTGCTAGAGAAGATTTCGCCGGCGGAGTTGATCGGTCGCATCGGCGCGAGTCCGGAAGAGTTCAGTCCCAACGTGCTGCTGCGTCCTGTCGTGCAAGACTATCTTCTCCCTACGCTCGCCTACACCGGAGGCGCGGCGGAGACCGCCTATTTCGCGCAGGTGGGAGCGGTCTATGAGACTTTGCTCGACCGCGTGACGCCCATCGTGCCGCGCTTCTCCGCGACGATTGTCGAAGCGAAGATGCAGCGCCTGCTGGAACGTCACGGAATCGCTGTGCAGGATGTGTTCAGCGGTCCTGAAGCGTTGCGGCAGCAACTTGCCGCGCGCAGTCTGGCGGGCGACCTGCAGGCCGCGTTCGAAGTCGCAAGTCAATCCCTGACGGTAAATCTGGGTGCGATTCGCGAGAAGCTGGAAAAACTCGATCGCACGCTGGTCGACGCGGCGCAAACCGCCACTTCGAAGATGCAGCATCGGCTGGAAAAGCTGCAAACGCAGGCGGCGCGGGCCGAAGCGCAGAAGAGCGAATTGGTAAGTCGCCACGCGGAAACTCTCAGTCAGGCACTCTATCCCGACAAAGGCCTGCAGGAGCGGGGTATCGGCGGCTTATATTTTCTGGCTCGCTACGGCGGAGAACTTCTTCAGCAGCTATACGAGGCCATCCAGCCCGACTGCCACGACCACCAGATCGTCGATCTCTAGCGGCGGACATCTAAAGTTCGAGGCGTGATCCGGAGACTTATTTCGGACCATTCAACAGCGACGCAATCTGTGCTCGAAGTTGAGAGTTGGCCGCATCGGTGAAGGGGCCGTGCATTTGGCCAGCGATCTCGCCCGCGCGATTGAGCACGACCAGGTAAGCGTCATCCGGTTCCTTGTAGCTCACGAGTTTCTTCAGCTCCGCCTCGCCATTCAAGATGGGGACAAAATGATCGTGCACTTCTTCGGGAACTCCTTTGCGCATGCCGGAAATCACCATTCCGCGTAGCCACCGAGGCACGTCTTCCAGGACCGGCAACTGGTAGAGCACGAGGTCCGACTGGCCCTTGAAGTCGTTGGAGATTTTCTTCCCCCAATCCGCTGTTGCAACCTTGGATGCCTTGGTGAACCCGAATATCAGAACTGCGACCTTGCCCGAGGCGGCATTCGGCAATACAAAGTGGTGGCCGCTGAGGCTATCGCCTTCAATGGTCGTCATCTTTACCTTTGCAACGCCCTGCGCCGCCGCGGTTGAGATCAATGCGAGGGTGAGAAATCCAGGCAAAAAGGATGAACGTGTCCAGGTTTTTTTCATAATCCGATTCCTTTTGGATGTGGCAGGTTATCTGCTCTCGCTGGCCGCCAGGTAAGTTCCCAGCCCGATCATGATTGCGCCCGTCACCGTTCTCTGCCGCCGGCGAAATGTCGCCGACGAGCGGATGCGCTCCCCCAGCGGCCCAGCGAGCGCGATCACGATCAGGTCTGCGCTAGTGTTCATCAACACTGAGATCGTCCCTAGCGCCACGAATTGCAGGAAGACATGCCCCGCGCCGCGATTCACGAACTGCGGAATAAACGACAGAAAAAACAGTGCGGTCTTGGGATTGAGGACTTCGGTCGCCACGCCCTGCCAGAGTGGATTTCGCACTGGTTTGGTGGACTCGGGAAGCGCATCCGGCGCAGCGTTTTCTTTGCGCGCATCGAGAATCATCCGCACGCCGAGAAAACAAAGATAGGCAGCGCCGACATATTTCACCGTAGAGAACGCAACCGCCGATTTCGCCAGAATGATCGACACACCCAGAGCCGCCGCCAACACATGCACCATGCCCCCGAGAAAGGTGCCGAGCGCCGAGAGCACGCCCTCGCGCTTTCCTCCCGCCAGACTGCGCGCGAGAACATACAACATGCCGGGTCCGGGAGCGATGGCCAGCAGCAGAGCCGCCGTCAGAAAAAGCAAGAACCTTGTGGAATCGAGCATAGTCGCATCACCTCTTTAATCGCACTGTCATGCTGAGCGAGGACTGAGCTGCGCGAAGCGAAGCTCGACCGCAGTCGAAGCATCCCTATCGCAACAATCGTCGTCTGACGACAATACCTGGCTACGACTGCTCTCTAAGCCAGTTCTGCAATCCCGGAAGCGATTCCACTCGCGGAAACTCCCGCTCGCGGTAGGCGCCAGCCACATCGAACAACACTGCCGGCATGCCAGCATTGCGCGCTCCAACATAGTCGACGGAATATACATCACCCACGTAGAGACTTTCGGCTGGCGAAGCCTTCATTGCGCGCAGCGCGGCCTCGAAGATCGCGGGATGAGGTTTTTCCTGTCCGACGATTCCCGAGTCGGTGATGCTCTCAAAGCAATCGGCAATACCGCAGCGGCGCAAGACGGCGTCAATCTTGCCGTCGGCATTCGAAATTACCGCCAGCGCGTAGTCTTGCCGCAGACGTTCGAGGGCGTCGCGCGTTCCGGGCAGAATCTGGTCCCAGTTGGCGGACTGCTGCGTGTTCTCGACCAGCAGGTTGCGTACACCGTTGTTGCTCGCATTGAGCTCTTCGAGCAGATAGGTGTGGAAAGTCCACCAGAAACTATGATCGACCTTGCCGCCGGTCATTTCCAGATCGAATTCTTGTTTAGTGCGCCGCTCCAGCGCCTGCCAGCGCTCCAGCGTGGGATGCTGCGCCACGGGCAACGGCGCCAACATGCGCGCGCGATTGGGGAACAGCAAGGTGTTGCCGACGTCGAAGAAAATGAAGCGGCATTTGGCCATGAATCCATATTAACAACGGGGCGCAATCCGGCGGGATTCGCGGCGAAAATCCGGCGTCATCTTTCTGATTCGTGACTGGCTCTGGAAAGATGTAATATCCAACGGTTGGCCGCAAGGTCGCTCTTGCTGGCTAGGTTCTTCTATGGCGTTCGCTGCTGCCATGTCGCTGATTACGGGATTCACCCGGACCACGCGGGCCGCGCTCGTGATTTATTCCGTCGCGCGCGCGTACTGCGCGGTGTTTTTAGGGGTGGCTGTCGCAGTGCTCTATCGCGGGACGCGGGAGGATGTTTACAACATCCTATGGGCCGTCGTTTTTGGTTTCGCGACCCTGAATATTCTGAGCCTGGCGGCGCGACGCTTCGAGCCTTCCCGCCGGGGACTCAGCTTCGGCGAACTGATGGCCGTGATGGTGGTGCTGCTGTCTATCTTCTTGCTGGGATGGGAGATGTTGAACCTGTTCCACGTGTTCCCCATCAAGATTCGGCGGTAAGATTCGGGCGCGAGCGTCTCAGTCTGGGAAGGAATTTCGACAGTGTTCCTATAGGAACGTTTGTACGTACATGGCGATACTTACACCTGGTAGGGTCACCATACCGGCGGCTGCGAAGGCCGGTAGGCCGATCCTGAGCGAGGTCGAAGGGATGCCGGTGCTACCTGCGCCCGCCACTTTGCGGTATGATTCGCTCACATGGCAAAGAAGTCGCCCAATTTCGAAGTAACGTGTCCCTGTTGCAGTGCGGTGCTGAAAGTCGACACCGAGGCCCGGGCTGTGATCGCGCACACGGCGGCGGTGAAGCCGAAGATGTTCAACGATATGGAAGCCGCGGCCAAGGCGATGCGCGAGCAGGACAGCCGCCGGGAATCGATCTTCCAGCAGTCGGTGGAAGCTCAGAAAAACGCTTCGTCCCTTCTGGAAAAGAAATTTCAGGAGGCGCTGAAGAAGGCGAAAGAGACTCCCGACACCGGCAAGCCGATTCGAGATTTCGACCTCGACTAGTTGTTCCCGCCTCTCCGCTTATGACAGTCCCTAACTCACACCCGCTGCTTCTTGGTCACCGCGGCGCCGGCGCGGGCAAAGCGATCCCGGAAAACACGCTGGCCTCATTCGATCAGGCGCTGGTGGACGGGTGCGACGGTTTTGAATTCGACGTGCGGCTCACGGAAGACGGGGAGGCAGTTGTCTCTCATGGTCCACGTTTCGGAAGGTACAAGATTGAGCACACGATCGCGCGAGATCTGCTGTCTTTGCCGCGTTTACGCGACGTTTTGAAGCGCTATCAGGACAAGGCGTTTCTCGACATCGAGGTGAAAGTCAAAGGCGTCGAGCGAACGATTGCCGATCTGTTTCTGCGGCACAAGCCGCGGCGAGGGTGCGTGGTGTCGTCGTTCTTGCCCGGAGCGCTCAAGTCGGTTCATGCCCAGGATGCGACGATTCCGCTGGGACTGATTTGCGAGACGCCAACGCAATTGCGGCTTTGGAGTGAACTGCCGGTCGCTTATGTGATTCCGCAGCATAAGCTGGTCGATCCCGATCTGGTTCGAAAAGTGAAGGGCGCGGGGAAGGAGATTATGGTCTGGACGGTTAACGATGCAGCCGACATGAGGCGTTTCGCAGAGTTGGGGGTCGACGGGATTATTTCGGACGAGACCAGTCTTCTCTGCCGCACGCTACTCCTAGAAATCGACATGGCTGTCCGCTCAGGAACGCGAAACGGAGTACTTCGATGAACGGTGCGAGCGCGGCGGATGCGGCTCTAGCAACGCTGCGTGGTGACGTGATTGATATCGTCCTGGGATCGGTGTTCGTGTCCATTGGGGCGACTGCCATTACGATCGCAACCATCCGCTGGCGGAGGGGCGCTCGCATTCTGGTGTGGTGGGGAATCTGGAGCGCGATGTATGGCCTGCAAACCCTGACCCGTCCGGCCACGATTCGAGCAGTTGCGCCGGGCGTTCTCAGGTCTGCCATCCCCTACATCAGTACGGCGATCATGTACCTGCTCCTGGTCTCGGCATTCTTTGCCTGGCGGGAATTGAGCGTAGGGAAACTCAGGCGCCTCATCGATGTGGAAATTGTCATCGGGTTGGCGATCGCGCTGGCCGGTATGGTTACGTTCCTCCTCGGTGGGCCACGCGACCGATGGATGTTCTACAACAACCTGCTCGCAGTGGTTGGGATTTTTCTACTGGTACCGATCGTGCTAATACCAAAGTTGTCACGGTTCCTGGTGATTCAGAATCACCGTGTGCTTGCGGCTGGGACGGTCATTTTCGCTTTGGAGGCGCTGTATACAAATCTGTCGACTGTGTTGCGCTATCAGCCATTGCCTTTGGTGGATTCGTTGGGTTTTGCCGCACTCCTGTTTTCGCTGGGGTACGTGGCGTTGGAGATCGTATTTACCAACGAACGCCGGCTGCTCGCCATCGAGACCGAATTGGATAACCGCCCGGCAGATCCAGGCTTCCATTCTTCCCGACGGCGTGCCCGATCTGGAGAACCTTCGCATTGCCGCTTCGTACCGTCCGATGACCGGGGTCGCGGGCGATTTCTATCAATTCGTCAGGACCGACAATCACCATCTGGGCATCCTGGTGGCAGACGTGTCTGGTCACGGCATCCCGGCGGCGCTGATTTCTTCGATGATCAAAATGACAATGAGTCCGCCAAGGGCATGCGAGAAGAGCCGCGAAGGAGCTCGGGGATCTAATTCGGATTTTCCGGAGAGTCGCACGGTCAGTTTGTCTCCGCGGCCTATCTTTGGATCGACAGCAGGAAACGCACCGCGTTGTACTCGGCCGCCGGACATCCGCCGCTGCTGTGCTGGCGGCACCCCAGCGGCGCAATGCAGCGTATTGAAAGCAACGGCCTGTTGTTTGGAGTCGAGTCTGACTCTCACTATCCGGTATGCAACCTATCCGTGGAACAGTTCGACCGCATTGTGCTCTATACGGACGGCATGACCGAACCCGAAAACGCTGCCGGCGAAGCCTTTGGAGATCGACAGCTGGAACGAGTGGTCCGCGACAATCCATTGCAGCCGGCCTCTGAGTTGTCGCGCGAACTGCTCTCCGAACTGCGGAATTGGCAACCCGAGGCGACGACCCAGCAGGACGACATTACTCTGATTGTGGTGGATGTTCTTTAGGTGTGCGGCAGTACCTACTGCGCCGTGCCGCGGTGGAACTTCCTGAAGACATGGCGGCCTTTGCCTCTTTGATTCCGGATTGGATGAGTTGCTCCCAGTCGAGGTGCGGAATGGGAGAGACCGCTGCGGCCTGGTAGAGCGCGAGGGCGTCCTGTGGGCGGTTCAACTTCTTCAGGCAAAGGCGAGCCGCGCTGAGTTGGGCCGTCAGAGCCTGGCGCTCCGCCGGATACGCTTGCGCGAGATTCTGATATTCCGCGAAGGCGCGTTCGAATTCCTGTTTCTCTTCCGCACCTTTGCACAGTTCGAGCCAGGTCGCGGCAGGCATTTTGCCGCCGCCGGCATCAGTGAATTCGGCATAATCCTGGAACGCGGCTTCGACTTCGTGAGCTTTCAGGCGCAGGCCGCAGGTTTTGATGGTGGCTTCCAGGTAGGCCTTGGTGTTGGACTGGCGATAATAGATCTGGCGAAGCAGGTTCCAGCCGTCCAGAGAATTCGGCTTGGTGGCGACGAAGCCGGTCAGCAGGGTGATGGCTTCGGCGAGTTGGCCGTGTTCCATCATGTCGTTGGCTTGCTCGATTTCGGGATCGGTGGTCCAGCTGATCTTTTCTTCGACGGCCTTGTTGGTCTTCTGCTCGATGCCAGAATGTTGGATCGCGAGTGCCGCCAGGCGCCGAACAGGAACCCGCCGACGTGCGCCCAGTGGGCCACGCCGCTGGAGGAACCGAATAACGAGCCGTAGAAAATTTCAATTCCCAACCACATGGGCAGCAACCAGTAGGCTGCCGCTTTGAAGCGATACAACTTGAACAGGAACAGCCAGGCCATCTCAATCTTCATCTTCGGGAAGCGCACCAGGAAGGCTCCCATCAGTGCAGCCACTGCTCCCGACGCGCCCAGCGTGGGAGTGATGCTTCCGGGATTTGACCAGGCATAGAACTGCAGCGCGGCCGCGCCTGCAATCAGATAGAACGCCGAGTAGAGCCAGCGGCCCCAGACATCTTCCAGAACAAATCCGGCCAGCCACAGAAACCACATGTTGCCGATAATATGCAGCCAGCCGCCGTGGAGAAAATTGGCGGTCAGATAGCTGATGGCGGTGGGGTTCGCGGGAACGAAGGCGTACTGCTCGATGAGGGATGTCTTCGACAATTTTGCGAGTTCGGCGTTGAGCGAATCCATCTCGGCCTGCAGTTTCGAGGTGTCCTCCATCATTTTGATTCTGGCGTCGTAGGCGTCGATGATGTCGCGATAGGGGTCCTGGATGTGTTTCCAGGCCTGCGGACGGCTTTGCTTGAATCCGTCGACCAGATGCTGGGCTTCGGGCTGCATCTTCAATTCAGGGTGAAGAGCGGCCAGAATCACGATGTGGAGCTTGGCCTCGCCGAGTTCCGGCGCTTCCGAGTCCATGGCTGACATGGTGAAGAGGAACACGACGACGTTGATGGCGATGAGTGCGAGGGTTACGACTGGCCAGCGCCGGGCCGTCATATTCTCGTGCTTGATGGGAATTAACATCGACCGAAACGCCCCCGTTGCAGAATTACGACACCTTCGCGTCAGTGTAGTTTCGCGGCGGGACGATTCCCAGATGACTGCGGGCTGGGAGCAATCTTTAGTAACTAGCGGATTGTTCACGACCTTAGGAATGGGGGGAATTGGAGTTTTTCGCGCAGCTGTCCTTTTTTCGCCTGCCTTGCCGCCGTCCGATGGAAGACAATTGCTTTTTGTATTGACTGACAGGTTCGACAGGGGCACAATTTTGTGCCGACGAATCTGGATTCCTTAACTCCGTACGGTCTGTTTCCGAGGGTATCACAACATGCCCAACACATTGGCTCTTATCGTTTCTGCTTTGTCTCCAACCGGGTCGCTGTCGGCCTTCGCGTGGCCGCTTGCAGTCATCGCTGTGGCCCTTCTGATTGTGTTCTCGCCGTGGGGTCGGGGCATTGTGAAAATCACCACAAAGTTCGGCGCCCTCGAGCGGCAAGTGGCAGACGCAGCGCAGAAGACAGAGCGCCATGAACAACAGCTGACGAGTCAGCAACAGGAGATCGAGAAGCAGCAGCGAGTACTGCAAAAACTCGTGCAAGATGTTGCCCGGTATTCAATCTCCGACTACATCTTCTATTTGCTTCATAATTTGGATCAAGCGCAGAAGAACAACGGCGAGTACTTGTACAGGAACGATGGCACAATGTGGAGAAATCTGCGTTTCCTCATGGACCACGGATATGTCGAAGAGATATACCCTGAGCCGGGGGACAGCACTAATCTTCGAGGCATCGTGAAGATTACGCCCGCGGGATACGCGCTAATCGCATTACGAGTTCATGGGGAGACGATGGCAGCATGAACGAGCAGTGCGAAATCGCAGGCGGGTTTGCGGGCGCAAGACACTCGGTCGTACTTATTAGTCCGCGGCGGTTTGCAATGCGGAGAGGCCGCGTGATGGGCGGTGCAGGAAGGCGGCGCGCTCCATCTCAAACGATTCCAGATTCGCGCCCAGGGCCTGGTCATCCCAGCCGAGCACAGCGCCAATGCGCAACGCGGCTTCGCGGCTGCAGGATTCTGACCAGCATGCGCCTAGCGCCACGGGAACCCGGCGCAGTAGCACGTCGCCCAGGGTCACGGCGCATTCCCGGCGGTAAGCCTCGACCACCTCGGCCACAATGTGGGAAGTATGCGGGCAGACGGGCGCGCGCAGTTCGGCGCTGACCAGCGCCATGCGGGCGATGTCCATGGCGCGCTGGCCGTGCCACTCCATCATGCCGCGGGCGGTTTCTTCGCTTACCGATCCGGCGCGGGCGATCTCAATGACTTCCTGATCGAGCATAGGGTCGAGCGAACTTCCTGGGCCGATGGCGACAGAAGTCGGCTCTGGCACAGCGATGCCCATTTTTCGCGCGCACTCGCGGGCCAGGGAGGCGGCCGTGGTCAACTTTCCTCCGATGACGGAGAGCAGGCGCGCCGCGCCGTCGTCGGCGTGGTCGTGCAAGAAATGACGGCGAGTTACGGCCGATGGTTTATTTGCCGGCGAGTTGGGCAGTGGACGAATGCCGGCGAACGCGTATTTGATGTCCTGCGCCGAGAGTTTGGCTTTCGGAAATAGTTTGGTGACCGTGCGGAGCAGGTATTCGATCTCTTCGCTGGAAGGCGCGGTTCTTGCCGGGTCGCCGGTGTCGGGGATTTCGGTGGTGCCGACCAGCACTTGTTCATTCCAGGGCAGAACGAAGACCGGACGACCATCGGCTGCCTCGGTGTAAAGCGCCGAACTGGGAGCGGCGGAGAATCGCGGCAGAACAATATGCGATCCGCGCACGCCGCCCAGCATGGGCTTGCTGGTGCGAACGGAGGATCGCTGGCAGATGCGGTCGGCCCAGGGGCCGGTGCAGTTGACGATCCATGCGGCATCGACGCGCTCGTCTTTGCCGGTGTTGCCGATCGAAGCGCCGGCACTGCGATCGCGCAACAGCACGCCGCGGGCGCGGCCGTGGGCGACATCGACGGCGAGCACTTCGGTATGATTGCGGACGACCGCTCCCGCCTCGACCGCCTCGGTGAGCCACTCGGCGACTAGTCGTTCCGGAAATTCGCACTGCGCATCTTCATAGTTGAAAATCGTCCATCGATGGCCGGCGTCGAGGGCGCGCTCCACACGCTTTAATTCCATCTCGGTCAGGTCAGTGGATTTTTTTCCGGCGAGACGCTGGTAGACCCAGAGCCCGGCGCGAACTTTCATGGCACTGCGCTGGCTGGTTTCATTGAGCAGGAACAAGAAGTGAACGGGATGCACCAGATGCGAGCGTTCGCGGAGCAGGCGTTCCCGTTCGCGCACCGATTCCCGAACCAGATCAATCTCACCATGCTCCAGATAGCGCAGGCCGCCGTGAATGATGCGGGTGGAGCGACTGGTGGCGCCGGAGGCGAAGTCATTTTGTTCAACCAACAGGGTGCGCTTGCCGGCTCGGGCGCACTCGCGCGCTACGGCCACACCGTTAATGCCGCCGCCAATGACGACGACCTGGAAGTGTTGGCTTTCCAGGGAGGGCCGGGGTTTGATGGCTAAAGCCATGAATCTCAACTGCTTACGGAGCGACCGCAAACGCTCGCGGCGGCCCGGCAGGGGGCGTCACGCGATCTGACACGCCCACCTGTTTACTATTGTGCACCTAGTGTGGCATGCAGATGAAGTGACGTTAGTCCTACGCCTGACCCGGCGACCGACGCTGAAAGTACCCAGGCGAGGGTGCCGGAAGTAATCGCGGTTCGGGGATGTGTCGGCTGCCTCCGCGCAGAGCGCGGTCTGGGTTGATGGTGACGCAACGCATTGAATGTTCCTTCCACGGTCGTTTACATTGGTTGCCTCATGTCGACGACTGGAGAACGTTTCGAACGCGCGGTCAGCATTATGGAGCGCTTGCGCGCGCCCGGCGGCTGTCCGTGGGACCAGGAGCAGACCTTCGATTCCATCAAGCCCTACACGCTGGAAGAGACTTACGAGGTCATCGAAGCCATTGACAATCGCGACTGGCCGGAACTCGCGGGGGAGCTGGGCGATTTGCTGCTGCAGGTGCTTTTTTACGCCGAGATGGCCAAGGAGCAGGCTTCGTTTTCGATTGATGATGTTTTGGACCGGCTGTCGGCCAAGCTGATTCACCGTCATCCGCATGTGTTTGGCGACGTGAAGGCAGATACTTCTGCCGAGGTCAAGCGCAACTGGGAAGCGCTGAAGGTTGAAGAGAGGAAGAAGCGGCAACCGGGCGAGACAGCGGGTGCTCAGCCCAAGAGCGAGGTGAAGAGCGAGGCGAAGAGCGAGAAGCAGTCCATCCTGGCGGGAGTTTCTTCCGCTATGCCCGCGATGCTGGAAGCGTCGAAGCTCAGTTCTCGCGCGGCGCAGGTTGGATTCGACTGGCCGAACGTTGAAGGCTTGTTCGATAAACTTCAGGAAGAAACGGTGGAACTGCGGGAGGAGTTGAAAAGCTTTCCCGCGCCGGGGCCGCGGCCGCAGGGACGCGGTGTGGCTGGATCGGGAAGGACGGTCGTACCCGAGCAATTGCAATCGCGACTGGAAGACGAAGTCGGCGACTTGTTTTTCGTGCTGGTCAACGTGGCGCGATATTTATCGGTCGATCCGGAATCGGCGTTGCGCAAGACCAACCGCAAGTTCAGGCGCCGATTTCAGTGGATGGAGGAACGGGTCCAGGAGAGCGGCCGCTCGGCCGATCAAGTGCCCATGGAAGAACTGGAATCTCTGTGGCAACAGGCGAAGCGTGAGGAGAAGCGGGGTGCCTAATCATCGTCATCATCAGCCACGGCGTCATCCCGAAGCCCCGCGTTTTTTCCAGCGGGGCGAGGGATCTCTCGTGCGGCGTCGCAGCGCTGACCACAGAGCAGTTATGCTCGGCGCGAGATCCCTCGCCTGGCAGAAGGACGCCAGGCATCGGGATGACGCCTGCAGCGAGGCGAGCGGATGAGCGCTGACTCCATCGTGCTGCGCCGCTGCCACGGCATCGAGGAATTGAGAGCCTGCGTCGCGCTGCAAAAAGAAGTCTGGAATTTCACCGACGCCGAGCTGGTGCCGTTGCGTATGTTCGTGGTCGCGGACAAAGTCGGCGGCCAGGTGATGGGCGCGTTCGATGGCTCAGAGATGGTCGGGTTTGCGCTCTCAGTGCCGGGCACGCGGTCCGGTCACGTCTACCTGCATTCGCACATGCTGGCGGTGCGCAAGGAGCATCGCAACGCCGGCCTGGGCCGACGCCTGAAGTTGCTGCAGCGCGGAGATGCGTTGGAGCGCGGGATCGAACTGATCGAATGGACGTTCGATCCGCTCGAAATCAAGAATGCGTATCTCAATATCGAAAAGCTGGGCGCGATTGCGCGCCGCTATACCATTAATCAGTACGGCATCACCTCGTCGCCGTTGCAGGGAGGATTGCCCAGCGACCGGCTGATCGCGGAGTGGTGGCTGAAATCGAAGCGCGTGGAAACCCTGCTGGCGACCGGGAAAAATCCGGACGCCGCCTGCGAATCCGGCATCGAAGTACCGGCGCAGATCTATGAATGGAAGGCCGCGCCCGAAACCCGCGCTCAGGCTAAGCGGGTGCAGGAGAATGAATCGCGATCAGTTTCTCACGGCGTTTTCTCAGGGACTCGCGGTGTTGGGTTACGAGCGCGATGCTGACGGCAACGGAAACTTCTTGTTGGGACGCTGGGATGAGAAGTGGTCGTACGCGTCGGAAGAGTAGAGGTGTCGAATGCCAGGAGATCGATTCACCACAGAGTCACAGAGGCTTCAGCGAAGAGAATCAGATGCTGCCATTTCGGCGAGTAGGTTGAGCGTTTCATTTCGGATTCTGTGGTTCCTGGGTTGTTCTCTGATGTCTCTGTGACTCTGTGGTTAAATGTAATTGTTCTTCGACTATGAAGATTGAAGCCATCACGCTGCGCGAAATTCATCTGCCGCTCGTTCATTTTTTTGAGACGAGCTTTGGACGGCTTTACAGCCGGCGGATTCTGCTGGTCACCGTGCACAGCGAGGGTATCGACGGATGGGGCGAGAGCGTGGTCGGCGAGGATCCGTTCTACAGCAGTGAATGGATCGACAGCGCCTGGCCCACGCTCACGCAATATCTGATTCCGGCGCTGCTCGGGCAGCGGATCGAGTTTGCCCGCGAGTGCGCGCCGCTGTTCGCCAAAGTCCGCGCCCACCGCATGGCCAAAGCTGCGCTGGAGAACGCTCTCTGGGATGCCGAAGCGACCCAGAAACAACAGCCGTTGTGGAAGTTGCTAGGCGGGACGCGCCGCGAGATTCCCTGCGGCGTTTCGATTGGCATTCAGGATTCGGTAGAGCAACTACTGGAGAAGATTCAGGTTGAACTGGGCGCGGGCTACCGCCGCATCAAAATCAAGGTCAAGCCCGGCTGGGACATCAACGTGCTCGAACGGATCCGATCGCGCTGGGCCGACATTACGCTGAGTTGCGACGCCAACTCCGCCTACACGCTCGATCAGGTCGAGCACCTGCGCAAGTTCGACCAGTTTAATCTGCTGATGATCGAACAGCCGCTGTGGGACGACGACATTTACTACCACGCGCGCCTGCAAAAAGAACTGCGCACCTCGATCTGCCTGGACGAATCGATCGTCAGCGCGCGCAGTGCCGCGTTCGCCGCTGAAACCGGAGCTTGCCGCATTATCAACGTCAAAGTGGGTCGCGTCGGCGGGTTCACGGAGGCGTTGAAAATTCACGATCTCTGCCAGGCCCACAGCATTCCGGTCTGGTGTGGGGGCATGCTCGAAACCGGCATTGGGCGGGCGCACAATATCGCGCTCTCCACGCTGGAAAATTTCCGGCTGCCGGGCGATGTTTCCGCTTCGAAGCGTTATTGGAAGGAAGACATCATCGAACCTGAGGTCGAGGTCTCGGCGGAAGGAATGATTGCCGTCAGCGATCAGCCGGGCACGGGATACCGGGTTAGGACGGATTTGATCGAGAAGCTCACCGTGAGAAAAGAGACGCTGCGGGCGAAGTAGGAGACTCATTCTTACATTAAAGTCAAAATCCCCACTTCT
Source organism: uncultured Acidobacteriaceae bacterium (assembly GCA_963709385.1). Taxonomy (GTDB): domain Bacteria; phylum Acidobacteriota; class Terriglobia; order Terriglobales; family Acidobacteriaceae; genus Sulfotelmatobacter. Next base: position 158,335 of record CAVPWD010000004.1, on the reverse strand, counting down.
CGCGCACAGAACGCGCGAGAAGTGGGGCACCCGCTTGTTACTTATTACTTGCGGCGGCCATCTTTGCGCGCAGGTGTTTTTCCTGGTCGGCGCTCCAGTACTTGCAGTCGAGACGGATGAAAATGGATGTGTAGGGAATCGTCATGTTCGTTTTAAGAACCAGCACGCGGAAAGTTTGCCCAGCCTCGTTGATGTCGGAAATGATTTTTTCATGCGGCAGTTGCTCGAGTGGAAATTCCTGCAGCAGCGGCATCACTTCGGTGCGGTAGGTGGTCACGCCGGGAGCATCTTCGTCGGTGACGAAGGGCAACTCGGCATCCATAAATACCAGCGGGCGCACGTGCGGCGAGCGTTCAATGGCGGCAAGCACCCGGCGGACGACTTCGATCTGGCTGGCATCGGTCTCGATGGTGTCGACTCCGGGCGAGACCTGCAGGGGATAAGCCGAGTCGACCACGAGAATCCAGTTGCGATGGCCGAGCAGGGGCATGGCGTCGGCCAACTTCGCGCGCCACGCAGGCTGGGAGTGTGGCGAAGTTTGTGCCAGCGACGAAGCCGCCAGCAGAATCATTGCGACGAGAGTCTTGAGCATAGGACGGACCCGACCGCCGCACAAGTTTTACCGAATCCCGGACGGCGGCGCAATGGAAGAATGCGCGGGCCGTCTTTCTTTGCATCCTTTCTTTGCGGCATCTTTAGTCTTTGCGTCAAAAACTTTCTTTGCGTCAAGAAACTTTGCGTCAAAAATTAATTTGCGGCGGATGGTTGTTGTGCGCCAACTTCTCCTGCTCGGCCTTCAACAGCTCGACGCCTTGGGCGAAGGGCAAATTATCGGGCACGCGGCGGAAGTCACTGAACACTTCATCGGACACCATGCTGAGGGTTTTGAATATCAGGATTTTGCCCGTGATGCTCAAGCTCATCTCGGTGATTTCCCAGGCGCCGTCTCCGACGTCGGCCTGCTGCACGCGAAAATGTCCTCCCTTGTCCAAACGGCCGATGATTCCCCAACCGAACGAAATATTTTTGAACAGCGTGCCGTCGATCCGGGCCAACCGCCTGGCTTCTGGATCGATCAGCAGATAGCCTTCCATGCCTGAGAGCGCTTCTTCGACGCGGGAGGGCGGCGAGTAATCGGGATTAGGCGTGAATTTCAGACGCACCAGTTGCACGCTCGCTCTGCCCAGTCCGGACGTGCTGTTTTCGGTGCCGGCATATTCGTAGCGAAAGGCGTTGGGCAGCGCCTTCACGATGCGCAGCGTCCGGTCGCCATCTTCCTTTTCCCGCGCCTGTTTCTTACGAAGCTGCTCGGGACTGCCCATCAGCCAGGCCAGGTGGTTGGCCTCGCCCTGCTGCTGTTGGGGAGTCAGCGGCTGATCGTTGATGGCGATCAGCATCGCCGCCATGGCGTCGTTGGTCTCGACGTACAGTTTGGTCTGCGATCCTTTTGGGGTCTGCTTGCGCGAGCGGAACATGTGCTTGACGGCAGTGTCGTTGGCCGCTGCGATTTCATTGGCCACGGCGGACTTGACCAGTTCGGCGGGTGATCTTTCAGGAGTCGGCGGGAGCTGGGCGGATGCAGTCAGGACGGCGAACAGAGCCACAGTGCCGCTTATTCGAAGCAGCCTCGGAAGCACCTGCCGCTGTTGGGTGCAACGCATCTCAGGTTAGTGTAGCAATCCGATCCAGGCGTTGCAGAGGGCGACGGGCAGCCCGGCCACACGCGGGATTCCTTGGCCTCCGCTCTGTCGAAAATTCCCACCCTTCGACACGCTCAGGGCAGGCTTTCTCGCGCAAAGAACGCGCGAGAAATGGGGCACCCGGCAAACCGGCCCACGCGAGATCCCTCACTTCGGCTGAAGAACGCCTCCGTTCGGGATGACGCCCTCTAAGTCGGGATGACGCCCATCTAATCGGCGGAACGGGCAGGAAACCGATTTCACCCAAAGGGGCACGTCGCTTGCCGCACTCTCTCGGAGTTGGGTATAGTCGAGGGAAGCGACGCGACCGTCCGGAACCTGTCTTTCCAGTATCTTGGTGGTGCAGCATCCCGCTTCCTTAAGGAGAACATCCATGAGTGCTCCGTTGTCGGCAGATTTGGCGCAGATTGGCAAGTCGGTAGTCATCAAGGGCGAATTGTCGGGCAGCGAGGATCTTTACGTAGACGGTCAAGTCGAGGGCAGCATCGCCCTCAAGAACAACAGCCTGACCGTGGGTCCCAACGGCTCGGTGAAGGCCACGGTTGAGGCCAAGGGAATTGTGGTGCAGGGCAAACTCGAGGGCAACGTGCAGGCCAGTGATCGCGTGGACCTGCGCAAGTCGGCGGTGGTTACCGGCGACATCACCACCCAGCGGATTTCCATCGAGGAAGGCGCCTACCTCAAGGGCAAAGTCGACATTCAGGGTAAGGCGGACAAGGCAGCGGGGAAGTAACTCCTCGTTTGCGGCGGCGCAGGTTAGAGTGAATGGCATCGGTCACGCAGAATTTCATGAAGCTCTTTCGCGGCTCATCGGGCGGGACGGAGGCGGCGTTACCACAAGCCGTCCAGAAGCTCACGCGCCGTTCCAGCGGCCTGGGTGAACTGTCGCGCCTGTGGGAGAGCGAGACGCCGCTGTGCGTGCTCGATCTGGGATCGACCTCGCCGTCGAACATCCGCTTCTTCACCGAAGGCAGTCATAAGATTTATAGCGAAGATCTTCTCGTCGCTTCGACCGAGCCCGGCCTGATCACAAAGGACGAGCAGGGAAATGTGGTGCTCGACAGCCGGCAGTTCCTGGCCGACAACCTGGTGTATCCGGCGGCACATTTCGATGTCGTGCTCTGCTGGAATCTGCCCGACTATTTGGATGAGAGCCTGGTGCGTCCGGTGATGGGACGGCTGTGGTCGGTGCTGAAGCCGGGCGGAATGCTTCTGGCGTTCTTCCATACCAAAGATGCCGGTCCGGATTCGCCCTGCTACCGCTTCCACATCATCGGGAAAGACACGCTGGAGATGCAGCGCATCGTGCTGAAGCGGGAAGCGCGCCGCGGGCCTACGGGCGCAATTCATACTGCGATTACAGAAGGCTTCCGGCTGCAGCGTGTGTTTAACAACCGCCACATTGAAACTCTCTTCCGCGATTTCGCCTCCATCAAGTTCTTTCTTGCCCGAGATAATATGAGGGAAGTGCTGGTGGTACGGTAAATGAATTGTTGATTGCTGATTGTTGATTTCTGATTGAGGACCGAAAGCCGTCATTTGAGTTCTTCCAATCAGCAATCAGAAATCAACAATCAACGATTCGCAGTCGCGTTAGGCTGCTTCCACACAATCACTCCCATGCGAAACAGAAAGTGCTGCGAAATTTCGATCCGAGTGTCGGCCGGTACGCCCGACGAAAGAATGCTCCGCATTTCCTCCAGCACATAAGCTCGCCGTACCGAAGCAACTCCATCGAAGCGCGACACGTAGCTGCGCATCAGCGGGAAGCCGGCGTAGACCAGTGCGAGATGCAGAGGATGACGGATCAGATCGTTGATTACGACTGCGCGGCGGCTCACGCGCAGAGCCTCGGCGGCAAAGCGCGCTAGTTCGCCGGGCTCCAGATGATGGGCGAACAGGCTGGAACTCACGAGATCAAAAGAGCCGTCCGGGAAGGGAAGTGCGAGCGCGTCGGCGACCACGGCGCTGGTTCCCGGCATGAGATGGGAAAGCATGCGGTCCAGGTGCGTTACTTCGATCATGATTCCCTTGCGGGCTAACTTTTGCGCTGCGATCCTTGGGACTTCGCCGAATCCAGCTGCGACTTCGAGGACCGAGAATTCTTTTTGACCTGTTGCGGCGGCGATGCGCTCGATTAATTTGCGCGTGGTAGCGACTCCGCCGAACCAGCGGTTGATGCGGGAAAGATCGCGCAGCGAAGCCGCGGCCTCGGCGGGAGAACAGTCGTCGGTGTCGAGGAGTTCGGGTGTGTTCACGCGTTGCACGAGGACAAGTGTAGACGACGCAGTTCTGTATTTGTCATGGGACGACAACGTTGAAGTGTTGTGATTTTCCGGTGCGATAAGCGGTGCCGTCGAGCTTTGCTCGACCCCTTCGGCTTCACCTCAGGGCAAGCTAGCCGGGGGCGGCTGTCCCCACATAAGCTTGCTGCGAATTCGCCGCTAGACTTCGGCTAGTTCTTCTTCCAGGAGTTGCTTGTTATAGAGGTCGCTGTAGTAGCCGTTCAGGGCCAGCAGTTCGTCGTGGGTGCCGAGTTCGACGATGCGTCCGCCGTGCAGCACGGCGATGCGGTCGGCGTTGCGCACGGTCGAGACGCGATGCGAGATGAAGATCGTGGTGCGGCCCTGCATTACGTCGCGCAGATGGTTGAGAATCTTGTCTTCGGTGTGGGTGTCGACGCTGGAGAGCGCGTCGTCGAGAATCAGAATCTTCGGATTGCGGACCAGGGCGCGGGCAATGGCGGCGCGCTGCTTTTGGCCGCCGGAGAGCGTGATGCCGCGCTCTCCGACCATTGTGTCGTAGCCTTCGGGGAAGGCTTCGATATCGGCGGCAATGTTGGCGGCTTCAGCAGCGGCGCGAATCTGCTGGTCGGTGGCCGAGTCGACTCCGAGTGCGATGTTCTCGCGAATGCGATCGCTGAAAAGAAACGTCTCCTGCGGCACGAATCCAATATTCCGGCGCAACGCGGAGAGCAGATATTCGCGGACCGGCCGGCCATCGATCAACACCCTGCCCGGCTCAGCATCGTAAATGCGGGGAATCAGGCTCACCAGCGTCGTCTTGCCCGATCCTGTGGGGCCGACAATGGCCAGGCTGCTGCCCGCGGGGATGCGCAAGTTCACGTCGTGCAGAACCTGCTTGCCGTCGTAGCTGAAGTTGAGGCCGCGGAGCTCGATCTCGCCTTCGATTTCGCGATCCTGCGCCCCGCGATCATCTTTGATTTCGGGTTGCTCCTGCATGATCTCGTTGAGCCGAATCAAGGATGCCGTGCCGCGCTGGAACAAGTTGATCACATAGCCCAGCGCAATGATGGGCCAGGTGAGTTGCGCCATGTAGGCGCTGAACGAGACGAATTGCCCGAAGCTGATCTGTCCGCTCAGCACTTCCCGTCCGCCAAGCCATAAGACCAGTACCACTGCGCAGCCGATCATCAATTCAAGGGTGGGCCAGAGCATGCCCATGAGGCGTACGAGCTTGAGGCTGCGGCGAATGTATTCCTGGTTCTCGGCTTCGAAGGCGCGAATCTCTGCCTTTTCCTGCACGTAGGCGCGGATCAGTCGCGCGCCGGAAAAATTTTCCTGGGCGCGCGCGGAGATGTCGGAGAACATGGCCTGGATGCGTTCAAAGCGGTCGTGGATGCGGCGCCCGAAATATTGAATAAGGATGCTGGCGGCCGGCAACGGCAGGAACGTGTAGAACGTGAGCCGGGGGCTGATGGCGATCATGAACGCCAGCGCGCCCGCCATCAGGACGATGGTGTTGGCGGTGTACATGATCGCGGGACCCAAGAGGTTGCGAACCGCGCTCAGATCGTTGGTGGCGCGCGCCATAATGTCGCCGGTGCGGTGGCGCTGGTAGTAGGAGTAGGAGAGGCTTTCGAGCTTGTGAAAAAGATCGTTGCGCAGGTCGAACTCAATATCGCGCGAGACGCCGATCACGATCCACCGCGTCAGGAACTGAAAGATGCCCTTGCCGACGGCGATGGCGAGCAATAGCCCCGCGTAGACCAACAGCTTGTGGCGGGATACGCCCTGGCGCAGATCGCCTGCAGCCCTGCCGAGAACGAGTGGGAACAGAATCAGGATGCCGTTGGTGAGGAAAACGCAGAGAGTGCCGGCGACGTAGCCCCAGCGGTAGCGCTTCAGGTAAGGCAGCAGCGGGCGCAAACTCTTGGTCAGCATGCAGATTCAGTAGATGAAATTCTAGCAGGCGGGGTTCAGGGTTTCAGGCGGGCAGATGTTTAACCACAGGGGACACAGGGGTGCACAGAGGAAAGCAACCGGGCTACGGCCGGTGGACGGTCGGGGATGGCTGTCCACACATTCGTGTTAGCTGAGGTGAGGCTCGGTGGATCGAGCCGCGTCTGATGTTTGATCCTGCGGAGCCAGCTCAAGCTGGGTTCTGGGGAAGATATCGCGACCGAAGGCGGCCACGCTGACGGCCGCAACGATCACGCTCCAAGCGGCGAAGAAGAGCCATCCGGCGTCGAACAGGTACGAATCGTTCATTGTGCATCCTCCGTCAGCGGCGCGAGGCGGCCGGGAAGCTCGGTCGAACCTCGCGCCACGCGGCAACGAATATGAACTCTCACCGGGAGAGTTCCTACCCCCTCAGGAACCTATTCTTCCGCAGGAGGAGCAGGTGCATCCTGCATGTGTTTCTGCATGCGGGCCTGGCGGGTGGCCTCGAACTCTTTCATTTTGGTCTGCTGGTCGGCGGTCAGCAACTGGAACAGCTGATTGTGGGTGCGGGTCTGGGCCACCGTCAGTTCAACCTCGATCAGAGCCTTCTGCGTCGCGAGAGCCCGAACTTTGCCTTCGTCGAAGGCGCCTTCGACATACTGATGAAGCTGTTGCTCCACCTGGCGCGATTGCTGGAAGAGCGGCTTCATCGATTCATGCTGGGCATGCAGGATCGTCTTCATCTGCGTCTGCTGGGCGTCGGTCAGGTTCAGATAGTCGGCGAAAAACCCCATCATGTGATCGCCCATGCCCCATTGCCCGTGGCCGTGCATGGATGGAGGTGGAGGAGCGGGAGCGGCATCGGCGGTCTGCGCGTTGGCGAGAAGTGTGCCCAGCAACACGACAACGGCGGCAATCAACAAACGAAAACGAAACGATTTCATGTGGACTCCTAAAGGTGATCCCGGACGGCCCGGGCTTTGCGTACCCACATAGAAACACGGACGAACGAGAAAAGGCGGTAAAGAGTCGGTCAACCGGAGTAAAGTTTTGTAAAGTGGCATTGAATGAGACAACCCTCCGACTGGGTTTCGGGGGAGCTTTCGATTTCGGATTGGGTGCGGGCGAGACGCCAGCGCTACGTTGCGGAAGTTGCCGATGGCGAGTTCGGGATTTGACAATTCTTTACCACGCTGCTTTTTCCGTGGGTGCACAATGGTGTCAGCGATGGAACGAATCCTTGTAATCGATGATGACGTTGAACTCTGCCACCTGGTGGGCGAGTATCTTCAAGCCGAAGGCTTCACGATTGAATGCGTGCATGATGGCGAAAGCGGGCTGAAGAAGGCGACAGCGGGCGAGTATCTGCTGGCCGTGCTCGACGTCATGCTGCCCGGGATTAATGGATTTGAAGTGTTGCGGCGCATCCGCGCCACTTCGCGGCTACCGGTGTTGTTGCTCACGGCGCGGGGAGAAGATGTGGACCGCATCGTCGGCCTCGAAATCGGCGCCGACGATTATCTTCCCAAGCCTTTCAATCCGCGTGAACTGGTGGCGCGCATCCGTGCGGTGTTGCGGCGCACTCATGCCGATGGCGGCGCGCTGCCCGCTGCGCCTGATGTAGTGCGCGTGGGTGAAGTTGAGCTCGATCCTGCGACGCGCACGGTCCGGCTTGATGGCAAGCCCGTGGACCTGACTTCGGTCGAATTCAATTTGCTCGAAGTGTTGCTGCGCGAAGCCGGCCGCGTGGTGCCGCGCGAGCGGCTGGTGAACGCCGTGCTGAGCCGCAAGTTTTCGCCCTTTGACCGCAGTATCGACATGCACGTCAGCAAGGTGCGCAAAAAATTAGGCGATACCGACAGCGACGAGCACATAAAGACGGTTCGTGGTGTAGGCTACATCTTTGCCCGTCCGCGAGAGAAGTCCAAGGTCAGCGGCTGAGAGCGCAGCATGAAAAGTCTTTTCCTTCGCATCTTCCTGTCATTCTGGATGGCCTTTGCGCTATTCCTGGTTGGCGTACACATTCTCGTGACTCTGGCCCTGCGTCCGCGCAGTTCGACTTGGGAGGCCCTGCGTACCACGGTCTTGAACGACGCGGTAAGCGCCTACGAGCAGGCGGGGCGAGCCGCAACTGCGGCAATATATGAGGAGATGGAAGCCGCGCAGCATGTGCGGGTCTATCTTTTCGATGAGAGTGGCGAGGAACTTTCGCACCGCGCTCCGCCCGTCTGGGCAATCCGTGGCGCTGGGGTGGACCGCCCGTTCCTCGCGACGGGCTTATTTTTCCGCGCGCCCCCCGTGCAACGCGACTCGCGCGCTTCTTCCGATGGGCGGCATCGTTACACGCTGGTGATGGGGCCGCCGCCCGGACCGCGCGTATTCATTGGACCGCGCGGCCTGCCGGTGCCGGCGTTGTCATCCTGGTGATCTCCTCGGGAATCGCGTGCTATTTCCTCTCCTGGTACCTGACCAAACCGATCGTGCGGCTGCGCTCGGCGACCCAGCACCTAGCGGCGGGCGATCTCACGGCGCGCAGCTGGGGCACCGGCCTCGAGCGAGGGACGAAGTCGCCAGCCTGATGCGTGATTTCGACACTATGGCAGAACGGCTGGAAACGCTGGTCAAGGCGCAGTCCCGCCTGCTGAACGATATTTCCCACGAACTGCGCTCGCCGCTGGCGCGATTGAACGTCGCTCTCGGCCTGGCCCGGCAGCGCGCGGGAGTGGAGAGCGCCGACATGCTGGACCGGATCGAACTCGAAGCCAGCCGCCTCAACGAACTCATCGGCAGGATTCTGACGCTGGCCCGCCTCGAAGATGGAGAGCAGGACGTTCCCCAGACCCCGGTTCCGCTCGATGAACTGGTGCTGAGGGTGGCCGAAGATGCGGAGTTTGAGGCGCAGGCGCGTCATTGCCACGTACACACGACGATCCCGGACGGCGACTGGGGCGTACGGGGCAACGCGTCGCTGTTGCACAGCGCGGTTGAAAATGTGGTGCGCAACGCCATCCGCTACACCCAGGAGCGCAGTTCGGTGGAGATTGAACTGGAGTGTGACGAGAGCGCGAAACGGACAGAAGCCGTGCTCAAGGTCAGCGACAGCGGGCCGGGGGTCCCGGACGATGCGCTGGGAAAACTCTTCGAGCCGTTCTACCGCCTCGACGACGCGCGTGGACGCCTTACCGGAGGGGTCGGCTTGGGCCTTGCCATTACGGAGAGAGCGGTTCGATTTCATGGGGGCAAAGTTACGGCCTTCAACCGGGCCGAGGGCGGACTGCGCGTGGAGATTCGCCTGCCTTTGATCTCGGATGGACAGGCGCGAAAGCTTCAGCCCGAGGCGGTTCCGTGGGGGCACGAAGCTTAGGGGCGGGCGTTGGGCGTTGGGCGTTGGGCGTCAGGCGGCGGGACCTCGGACCTCGGACCTCAGACCTCAGACCTCAGACCTCAGACCTCAGACCTCAGACCTCAGACCTCAGACCTCAGACCACTTTCTCTCCCCCGGTCCTCTCTTGATCCTGACGCCTGACGGCCGACGCCTGAACTCAAAGCTTCCCGTATACTGGAGACTGGCAACGAGGCCGGGCAACTCCGGGGCGCTCCTCAGGTTCCAATAAGTCTTTGTGGGAGTTTGCTCTTCCCGCGCTTTCCTGATACATAAATGGGTTGAGAATTTCCCGCGTTTTCCACATGGCAAGCACCCCGGCGACGGGCCATAAGGGGTGTGTGCACGCGTAAACCTCACGTAAACATGGAGATCAAGCAGAGAATGTCGACAAGATTCGGGTGGCTGCTCGGAATAGCGATGCTGGTTTCAATCGGTTTGCTGGTGGCCTGCGGGAACCATTACGACCCGTCGCAAAACGGATTGGTAGTCATGGGCAGTCAGGGTTCGGCTTTGCTTCAGACCTATACCCTGGATCTGGGCAGTGGCCACATGGGAACGGTGTTCAACTCGACTTGGTCGACGATTGCGTCGACCTGTGTTCTGCCCGGCCTGCCTTCGTCGATTGTGCTCGATCCCGCCGGAAACTACGCCTACGTGATCATGACGGCCACCGATCTCTGTCCCGGCAGCAAAACCGGCATTCTGGCCTTCAAGGTGAACTCGGACGGGGCAGTGGTACCAGTTGGGTCGCCCGTTCCTTTGGCCAAGGAAAGCGTGCAGGTTTGCCAAGTTGTCAACCAAGTCCCGGTGTTGCGACCGGAGACGGGGATTGACGTAGTGCCGGTGGCTCTGACGATGGATTCTGCGGGGAAATTCCTGTTCGTTGCCGACGGAATCACCACGGACAGCGCCTTAAATCAAGTGCCGGGAGCGATTTCGGTTTTCTCGATTGGCTCCGGTGGCAGCCTAACGGAGGTGACCGATCCGGCCACGAATGGTCCGTTCACAGTTCCGTCGTCCTGTTTTGCGGCTATCAATCCGGTTGCATTGGCCGTGACCCCAACAGTTTTTCCCGGCATCGGCTTCAATGGAGTGCAGAACGCCGTGTGCTCCGGCCCGGGAAATCCCCCCCCGACCTCTGAGTTTCTTTACATGGCCGATGCGAGCAACAACAACGAGGTGTGGGAGTTCGGGATCGACAGGGCGACTGGGGCTCTGGGATTTCCGCCCGGCGACACCACTTTCCTGACTTTCCCGGTCGGTGTCGTTCCAGCCGGCGTCGCGGTCGATCCCTGTGACCGGTTCGTTTACGTCTCCAACTATCAGTCCAATTCGATCAGCGCGTTCGGCATTTGTAACGGCCAGTCGACCCAGCCTCGAATTTGTCCGACTGGGGTTACCATTCTGGATGACTTTCTGGAAGTGGTTCCGGGTTCGCCGTTCAGCGTCTCCGCCGGGGGAGCCAACGGACCAGGGCCGCTGCTTGTGGATCCTTTTGGCAATACTCTCTACGTGGTGGATATGGATTCGAACGGGGTCTCGGTGTTTCGCATCAGCCCGGCATCGGGCAGTCTGCAGCCCGGGAATCCGTCGATCGTAAACACTGGGTTAAGGCCCACGTCCATTGCGATTCGCAGCGATGACAGCTGGCTTTTCGTCACCAACCATGATGCGGCGACGCTGACGGAATACGCAGTCGCGCCCGCCACCGGCGCGCTCTCAGAAGTGGCTTCACCCGTCATTACGGACAATTATCCCTGGGGCATTGCGGTGAAGTAGCGGGAAGCGGGCAGCAGGCGTCGGGCGTTGGACCTCAGACCTCAGACCTCGGACAGCGGGCGACGGGCAGCGGGCAGCAGGCGTTGGACCTCACGCCGTTGACTTCAGACGGCCTCAAAGCGGGATTGCGATTCGCGTGGCGACACTCAGGGACTTGGCGCATCAAGTCCATGGCTTCACCGAACTCTTGACGGCCGAGGGCCGAGGTCTGAAGCCGCCGCCGACGCCCGGCGCCGGAAGCCTTCCGCCTACCCTTACGTCGGCACCTTCAAAATCAAATACCCGCCGATTAGGACGAAGATCAGATCGGGTGACCATGCGGCCAGCGCCGGCGGCAACAGGCTGGAATTCCCCATGGCTTCGAACAGCGGAGACACCACCAGGTAAGAGACCGCCATTATTACGGCGACTGCGACTCCAGTGATGGCTCCTTTTGTTCCACTCCACAGCGCGAAGGGAACTGCCAGCACCGCCATAATCAGCGTGATCAGCGGGTACGACAACTTCTTGTGCAGCTGCACGCGCAGGCGGACGACGTCGAATCCGCTTTGCTGCAGGTCGCGGATGTAGCGGCGCAGCTCCTCGTAGTTCATCTCGGTGTACTGCTTTACTTCCTTCTTGAAGTACGACGGAGTCTCCGGCAGTTCCGGGAATGTAGCCACGTCGAAGGATCGATAGTTGGCGATGGCCGAGCCGTTGAGGGAGCGGTCCCAGCCTTGCTCGTAGACCCAGCGGTTCAGATTGTCGGCCCAATGGGCGCGGTCGGCATGAATGCGGCGGGTGATTGCGAAGCTGGCGCGGTCGAGTTGAAATACCGTGATGTTAGCGAACTGGTCGCGGTCGGTATCGAAGAACTGGTAGTAGTAAATGTCGTTGTGCTGGCCGAAAATCCATTTGCGGTCGGGCCGCAGGTAAGTCTGCGGAGGCTTGCCTTTAATCTGGTTGTGCAGCGCTTCCTGGCGCTTGTTGGTGCGTGGCAGATAGAACTGGTCGGCGAAGAATAGCCCCACCGCCAATACGGCCGCCGCTACGATCACCGGCGTGACGATACGGTAGATGCTGGTTCCGGTGGCCTTGATCGCCGTAATTTCGTTGGACCGCTGCATCAGGCCAAACGTCACCAGCACGGCCAGCAGCATGACCAGCGGGGCCACGTTGTAGAGCAGATAGGGCGCGACGTTGAGCAAGTACTCCGCGACGACCGTTGCTGGGACCTGATTGCGCAGAATGTCTCCCAGCAGTTCGAACAAAGTGAAAACAATCACCAGAACCAGGAACGTGGAAAGGATCATCCCCAGGTAGAGAAAGAAATCGCGCAGGACGTAGTCATCAATGAGGGTGGGAAAACTGGCGCTGAACACGCGGCGCCGGGTGGAGGCGCGTTCAAAAGCATTCTCGCGGCGGCTGCGAACCGTGACTGCGTGTGGCAGGGCGTTATTTTTCTTCGAGAACCAGCGGAACGAGGACAGCTCAAACGGCCGCTTCTCGGCGCGAAACAGCAGAAACAGCCCCAGGGCCAGAAAGACCAGGTCGGCGAGCCAGGCTCCAAACCAGGGTGACACTTTGCCCTGCCGCGCCAACGAAACGCCCACCAGGGAAATCACGTAGTAGACGAACACCAGCAGAATCGTCAGCACGAACCCGCCCGACTTGCCGCTTTTCTTCGACGACAGCCCCAGAGGGATCCCGACCAGCGCCAGCACCAGGCACGCGGTGGGCAGCGCGAAGCGGCGGTGAAATTCGATGAGATACCAGCGGGCAGAGATGGGATCGACGTGGCGGGCTTTCTCCAGCAGGAACCATGTACCCATAACCCCGGCGGGCAGGGACTCGTCGGTCTTGTTCTCTGTGGAAGGCAGGTCGATAGGGATGTCGGTCTGCTGAAAGCTGGAAATGTGGTAATCTCCGGCATCTTTGGGATTGGTTTCGTGAGCCGAACCGTCGATCAGGTGCAGATGCAGACGATCCTGGCCTTCGCTGACCACGATCCCTTCTTTCGCGAGGGTGATCTTCGGATTGGTGGCGTCGCTCAGGTCGGCCATGAATACGCCCTTCCACAGCGCCGCGCCCTGGGCGCTCTTTACGTCCTGCACATAGAGGACAACTTTGGGGAATCCTTCGTAGAAAACTCGGGGCTGGATTTCGAACGAAACTTGCGAGCCCTTGAGCCGGTCCTCCAAGTGGCCCAGAGCCGCCTGGGATCGCGGGGCAATGTAGAGTCCGTTCGCCATGGCCATCAGCCATGCGGCAATGACAAAAATTGAGAGCACCCGCAGGAAATTCCACACGCCCAACCCGCTGGCGCGCATGGCGGTGATTTCGCTGTCGGCGGCGAGCCGGCTGAGTCCGATCAGGATTCCGACCAGCACGCTCATGGGCAGGGTGTAAGTGAGTGCGAGCGGGACCGTGAAGAAGAAGATTTCGGCGATGCTGGGCAGGGGAGCGCTGGCCCGGACGACCAGTTCGAGAATGCGCCCCAGGTCGCGGGTAAACAGGACGAAGGTAAAGATCGCCGCGCCGATCAGCGCGTGCGCGGTCACTTCGCGAAGAATATAGCGGGTCAGAATCCGCATGAAAGACGAGAGACGCGCTTCAGCCGAGCATAGCATGAGGGAACCGCCGGATCGGGCGGACGAACAAAGAAAACCACAGGGGGACACAGGGGAACACAGAGAGAGCTGCACTCTCGCTTGCGCTGCGAGTCTCCGGCGGGGCACAATGCCAAGCTCTGGCACCGAGCGTGAATGGAACCAGAATGGCGTGCGGTGCGTATTGGCTGAAGAGGCGCGGTTGACCGAAACGAGCGGAACGACGATGAACATGGAGCAGGACCCGGGCCAGACGGACCAGTCTCGGGCTGACACTCTCGCGCTGGTAGGCATTGCGGCCGTGATTGCGCTGGTTCATCTGCTCACCAACAGTCGCTACGGATTTCATCGCGACGAACTGCAGTTCCTGAGCGATGCCCGCCACCTGGACTGGGGATTTGTGCCCTACCCGCCGTTCACGCCGTTTGTGGAGCGGATTGGTCTTTCCATCTTCGGAGTTTCGATGGTCGGCCTGCGGCTGTTTTCGGTCATCGCGCAGGCAGCCGCTGTGGTCGTGACTGGATGGATGGCTCGCGAGCTAGGCGGAGGACGGCTCGCCCAGGTTACATCTGCGCTAGCGGTTGCGCTCTCGACTCTACCGCTGTTCGAGGGGACGGAATTTCAATACACGACGTTCGACTGTTTGTGGTGGGTGCTGATTGCCTACTTCGTCATTCGCCTGCTGAAGACGGAGAATCTGCGCTGGTGGCTGGCGATCGGTGCGGTGATGGGACTTGGCTTTCAGACCAAGTACACGATGGCATTTTACGCTTGCGGGATTCTGGGCGGGCTCCTGCTCACGCGGGCGCGCCGTTATCTGACGAGCGGATGGTTCTGGGCGGGGATGGCGCTGGCGCTCGTGATCTTCCTGCCGAATCTGGTGTGGCAGGTGCGTCACGATTTTATCTCGCTGCATTTTCTTCAGCACATTCACAAGCGCGATGTGGGTCAGGGGCGGTCGAAGGGATTCTGGCGCGATCAATTCTGGATCTGCGCAAATATGTTTGCCGCGCCGCTGTGGATCGGTGGCCTGCTCGGGTTCTTGCGGAGCCGCCGCTATCGCATGCTGGCGTGGATGTATTTGATTCCGCTGGCGCTTTTTGTGGCTGGCAAGGGACGCGGCTATTACCTGGGAGCGGCTTACCCCATGCTCATCGCGATGGGCGCGGTCATGGGCGAGCGCTGGGTTGCGTCGCTGTCGAAGGTGCCGCGCCGAACGGTGGAGGCGGTCTTCTTCACCGCTCTCGCGGGGTGGGGGCTGTTCATGGGCGCGATGATTGTTCCGGTCGCGTCGAGCGGCCCGCTGATGAAGTTTGCGCTTGAGAACAACGGCGATCTGCGTGAGGAGATCGGTTGGGACGAACTGGTCAAGACCGTCGCGGGCATTCGCGATTCGCTGCCTCCTGAGCAGCAGCAGAACCTTGGAATCGCAGTCAGGAACTACGGCGAGCAGGGGGCAATCGAGATCCTGGGCGCGGCCTATCATCTGCCTCCGCCTATTAGCGGAGTCAATTCGTCTTGGCTGCGCGGCTATCCCACGCCCACGCCGTCGACCATTATTGTGATGGGACAGTCGCGCAAAGAAGCGGACCGGCTCTTCACTGATTGCCGCTGGGCCGGGCACAACGGGAATTCTCTGGGCGTGAAGAACGAAGAGAGTGAGGATCATCCCGATATCTTTGTGTGCGGTCCGCCACGGTTGCCCTGGCCGGAGTTTTGGAAGGAATATCAGGGATTTGGATGACGACGTTGAACAGTTCATGCCGGGTGCCCCATTTCTCGCGTCTTTCGCGAGAAGTGGGGGGCTTTGACTTTTATCCGAACTTCGGAGAAACGCTCGCCGTGGTCCTCTCTCTATCGCAACATCCAGTTTGATCGGGCTGAGATCAAAGACCCCACTTCTCGCAAAGAACGCGAGAAATGGGGCACCCAGCTTTCCTTTTATACGACCACCTATTGGGCTTTGAAAAAGAGGGCAGCCAGCGGGGGCAAGGTGAGCTTCAGCGAGAACGGACGGCCGTGGGCTTCGACTTCCTCGGCTTGCGCTCCGCCGAGATTGCCCATGCCGCTGCCGGCGTATTCGCGGGCGTCGCTATTGAGCAATTCACGCCAGTAGCCGCCGTGGGGCACGCCGACGCGGTATTCCGTGCGAGGCACCGGGGTGAAGTTGCACACGACCAGGATCGTGTCTTGCGGCGATTCGCTTTTGCGCAGCAGTGAAATGGTGCTGGCGGCGTTGTCGTTGCAGTCTACCCACTCGAATCCCGAGGGATCGTTATCCAGCACGTGCATGGCGGGCTCGCTGCGGTAGAAGCGGTTCAGTTGCTCCATCCACGCCTGCACGCCGCGATGTACCTGATACTGCACGACATCCCAATCCAGGCTCGAGTCGTGCGCCCACTCGCGCACCTGGCCAAACTCTCCGCCCATGAAAATCAGCTTCTTACCGGGCTGGGCGTACATGTAGGCGAACAAGAGACGCAGGTTGGCGAAGCGCTGCCATTCGTCGCCCGGCATCTTGCCGATGAGCGATCCCTTGCCGTGAACGACTTCATCGTGCGAGAGCGGCAGCACAAAGTTTTCGTGAAACGAATACAGCATGCGGAACGTGAGCAGGTTGTGCTGATATTTGCGGTGAATGGGATCGTTCTGGAAATACTTGAGCGTGTCGTGCATCCATCCCATGTCCCACTTCAGGCCGAAGCCGAGACCGCCGACGTAGACCGGTTTTGAAACCATGGGCCACGAAGTCGACTCCTCGGCGGTTGTCTGAATGGCGGGATGTTCTTTGTAGGCTTCCTGATTGAAGCGGCGGAGAAAGTCGATGGCCTCGAGATTTTCGCGTCCGCCGAATTTGTTGGGAATCCATTCGCCTTGCTTGCGCGAGTAATCGAGATAGAGCATCGAGGCGACCGCATCCACGCGCAGGCCGTCGATGTGATACTTGTCGAGCCAGAACTCGGCGCTCGACATGAGAAAGCTGCGCACCTCGGCGCGGCCGTAGTTGAAAATGTGCGTCTTCCAGTCGGGATGAAATCCCTGGCGGGAGTCGGCGTGCTCGTAGAGGTGCGTACCGTCGAAGTAGGCGAGGCCGTGCTCGTCGGAAGGGAAGTGCGACGGAACCCAGTCGAGGATCACGGCAATGCCATGCTGATGCAGGTAGTCGACGAGGTACATGAAATCCTGTGGCGTGCCGTAGCGCGAAGTGGGCGCGAAGTAGCCGGTGGTCTGGTATCCCCAGGAGCCGTAGAACGGATGCTCCATTACGGGCAGGAACTCGACGTGCGTGAAGCCCATGCGGCCCGCATATTCGGCAAGGCGCGGCGCGGTCTCGCGATACGTAAGCGGGCGGTTGTGCTCTTCCGGCACGCGCATCCACGATCCTAGATGCACTTCGTAAATGGCATGGGGCGCGCGCAACGCGTTGCGTGCGGCGCGTTTCTGCATCCACTCGCCGTCATTCCACTGGTAGTCCAGGTCCCAGACCACCGACGCGGTGCGGGGAGGCTTCTCATGCAGCAGGCCAAGCGGGTCAGCCTTATCGACGCGGTAGCCGTGACTCCGCGACTCGATGTGGAACTTGTAGAGTGCGCCCTTGTTTACGCCGGGGATGAATCCTTCCCAGATGCCCGACGATCCTCGTGGGCTAAGACGATGGGACTTGGGATCCCAGCCATTAAAGCTGCCGACGACGGAAATCGACCGCGCATTCGGGGCCCACACGCTGAAGACTGCGCCGGCCACGCCATTATGCGTGACCAGATGAGCGCCCATCTTCTCGTACATGCGGTAGTTGCTGCCCTCGTTGAAAAGGTAGAGATCCTGGTCAGAGAGAAGCTGAGGTGCGGCGAGGGTGGTTTCAGGGCTCATGCGTAGGACGTAATCTGGGTGCGACTTAGTTTACAGAAATCGAATGTCTTTTCGCACGTATTTGTAGGAGGGCCGGAGAGAGCCCGGATTCCGGAAGGTATCTGCATGCTCAAGAATGACTGTCACCTGTGCGATGTATTCTCACAATAGACAAGGGCAGCTATGTCCGCACTGCGCAAACGAATTCATAAGCACTTCCGGTTGGATGCGGCGAAAATCAAACGCGCTCAGAAGGCCTTGGGCGCGAAAACGGAGACCGAAGCCATCGAGCTCGCTTTGGACATGGCCATTGCCGAACATCGGAGTAACCGCATTGCCCTAGAAGCCAGCGAACGATTCGTCCGTAGCGGAGTCGAGATCAAGGACGTATACGGGAAGCTGCGCGACTGAGCGCGAGAACGCACAGCACAGTGCCCCCTTTCCAGGCGGCGGTTCGGCCCTTCGTTCCTGTAGTCCTCAAATTCCCCATGCTAGACTGACTCCTCCAGCCATGCCCGCCTTGCGTGTCATTCTGCTTTGGCATCAGCACCAGCCGTTCTACAAGGATCTGGTCACCGGTGAATATCGTCTGCCGTGGACGCGGCTGCACGCGCTCAAGGACTACTACGGAATGGTCAAGCTGCTGGACGAGTTTCCTAGCGTCCACCAGAATTTCAACCTCGTGCCATCGCTGATGGTGCAGATTCAGGACTATGCCGACGGGACGGCGCAGGATCCGTTTCTAACTGTTGCTTCCAAGCCGGCCAAGGATCTTTCCGAAGAAGAGCGCCGTTTTGCCCTGCAATACCTGTTTCAGGCCAATCCGCAGAACCTGATCGGCCGTTATCCACGGTACAAGGAATTGTGGGAGCGGTTTCGCGAACATGGCGACCACCCGGAGCGGGCGGAGCGCTACTTTCAGCCGCAGGATTTCACCGATCTGCAAGTGCTGTCGCAGATTGCGTGGTTCGATGAGTTTTTCCTCCAGGAGAAAGACATCGCGGCGCTGGTGGCCAAGGGACGCCATTATTCGCTCGATGATCAAAAGCTGGTCATTGCGCGCCAGAGGGAACTGCTGGGCAAGGTTCTGCCGGCGCACGCCGACGCTGCGAAAAAAGGATTGATCGAGCTTTCGGCTACTCCCTTCTATCACCCCATCCTTCCGCTGATCTGCGATACCAACGCCGGTGGGGTGTCGTCTCCTGGGCTGCCGCTGCCGCAGAGCCGGTTTCGTCATCCCGAGGACGCGCGCGAGCAGCTTACCCGCGGTCTTGATCTGCACGAGAAAGTCTTCGGCATGCGTCCCAAGGGCATTTGGCCCTCCGAGGGCAGCGTTTCTGAGGAAGTGCTGGCCATCGCGCACAGCCTGGGCATTCAGTGGATGGCCACGGATGAAGAGGTGCTGGGGCGAAGTTCGGGCGCGTTCTTCGGGCGCGACCATACCGGCCGGTTGCCCGCTCATCTGGGCGAGAAGCTCTATAACATTCATCGCTACGAAAACGGATCGGCGGCGATGCACCTGGTGTTTCGCGATCACACGATTTCCGACCTGATCGGGTTCGTATATTCGGGCATGCCGCCGGCGGACGCGGCGCGGCACCTGATCGGCAACATCAAGGAAGCGGCCAAGCCGGTGCTGGCCAAGGGCCGTGACGCGGTGGTTTCGATCATTCTCGATGGCGAGAATGCGTGGGAATATTATCCGCAGTCGGGGCGCGAGTTTTTGCGGCGCTTCTATGATGGACTACAGCGCGAGCCCGGCGTCGAGGCGGTGACCATCTCCGAAGCGATTGCCCGGCACAAGGATTTCGGCAAGCTGACTTCGCTGGTGCCTGGGTCGTGGATCAACGCCAACTTCAATGTGTGGGTTGGCGCGCCGGAAGACAATCGCGCCTGGGATTACCTTCACCAGGCGCGCGACTTCTACGCGCAGAACGCCGCGCGCGCGACCGAAGCCCAGCGCAAGCTGGCCTTCGACGAAATCCTGATTGCCGAGGGCAGCGACTGGAACTGGTGGTACGGCCCGGAGCATCATTCGGCCAACGACCGCGATTTTGACGAACTTTATCGGAAGCACTTGTCGAACGCGTATCAGGCGCTGGGCGCGGTTCCACCGGATTATCTGGCGCAACCCATTACCGGGGCGGAGGTGCGCCCGTCGTTTGTGCCGCAGACGGCTTACATTCATCCTCGAGTCGCGGGCGATAAGGTCCGGTATTTCGAGTGGATGGGAGCGGCCGCCTACACGGCCGATCATCGCGCAGGAGCCATGCACGGAAAACAGTTCCTGCTCGACTCGGTGTATGCCGGGATCGATTCGACTCACCTGTACGGACGCCTCGATTTCAAAGACAAGGTTCCGGAAGTGGATTTTGACCTGGTGGTGAATGTGGAGTCATGGGCGCGGGGCGAGCCGCGTCCACGGCGCGCGCTGCGAGTGGAAGCTTCGGTGCACGAGCGCAAGCTGAAAGAGTGGAAGATCGAGAATGGCGGGGAAGGGAAATCGCTCGCCTCTTCTGGACAGCCGGACGACGGCACTAAGTTCGCACTGCTGCGCAACTTCGAGTTCAAACTGCCGCTGGCCTGGCTGCTCGCTACTCCGAGTGTGGCGTCAACGCCAACCGAGCGCAAGGCGGGAGCAACGGCGATTGCCGCCACCAGCCAACTCCGCCTGCGCTTCAGCTTGTGGGAAAACCACCTACCGGTCGATTCGCTGCCGCTGGAGGGATGGATTGAGCTGCAGGTGGTGAGCGAAGGGGAGTTGCTGTTCGGAGCGTAGGGATTCGTTATGGTCGCAGCAAGAGCGATCCGCTGGACCTTCGATGTAATACCTGGTCGAAAGTCACCAACTGCAAGCCCGAGATCTGAGCAAAAGCAGCGATATAGGAATCCGCCCAATCTTTTGGAGCAGACTGCCCCGACTGCGAAATAGAACGAAAGGTGGGATCGATTGACGATGGCTCTTCAATGAATACGGCGCGACCGTTGTCGATCCAGTCGTCATACACCTCCCATGCGACAGATTGGGACAGCACCCTGCTTCCCATTACCGCAGGTGTTGTGAGAAGGCGGAGAAACCCAAGCTGAGTCACCCTGCAGAAGCCAAGCTCGGAGTCATCAGGCAAAGAGTTCAGCCATGTCTTTGCCGCGGTGTAGTGAATATGGCCCGTATAGGTCAACGCAATCCATACGTTCACATCAGGGAAAGGGAATGATCTCGTAGATCTTGGCATTGTCCAAGTCCAGACTTCCGGGCGTGTCGGAATCGATCACCGGAGGACGCCTGCGGCCCGTCTTCTTCGGTTGCGCCCTCAGTTGCAACTCGAGCTCCGCGAACGAGCAGTTCTTTAACGGAGCGACCCTCGTGGGCCGCCTTCTTTTTCAGCGCCCGGTAGAGAGGATCCGGAATATCGACGGTCGTTCGCATGAAAACATTCTGCCATATTTATGGCTCGATAGGAATTACTTTCTGCGGGCAAGAAAACGCCGGAGTCGTCGCTCTCCGGCGGTTCGAAAGTTCCCTCGCAGCTCTAATCTACTTGCTGCCGCCGCCGCCAACCGCTGGGGCGGGGGCACCGCTCACGGTCAGCGGACGATTCAACTCCAGCGTGAGTTCGGTGCCCGCGGGTAGGGTCGCGGAGCGGTGCTTGCTAAGCCAATGCACGCCGGTCGCGGTCGCGCCCACGGCACCGCCGATCAGCAGTCCCGGTCCGCCGCCGATCAAGCCGCCGATGAGCATGCCGCCAGCCGTGCCGCCGCCGGCTTCGATCTGGTCGCGGCGGTCGTGGCCGGTACCTTTGAACTGGCCCTCCGCATTCACATCGGTTCCGGGAATGTTGGTGTCAGTCAGTGTTGCGTCCAGGTAGTAGCGTTCGCCGGTGGGAAGAATCACGGCCTCGGGCAGAATCCCAAGGCTCGGTTTGCCGGAAATGCGGCGCGGTTCGGTCACCTTGGTGACGCGGCCTTCGACTGTGGCACCTACGGGAATCAGCGTGTTGCCATTGATCACCACCGGCTGTGTAATCTTCGCCTGGAAAGGGTCCCCGACTCGATTGCTGAAGGTTGCGAGCGTCGTATCCAGCCGGACCATCAATGCCGTCCCAGCGGGGACGGGCGAACTGGTCTGGGCGGCCAGCATTGCCGAGACGAGCAGGCAAGGCAATAACATTAATTTCTTCATGGGGAACCTCCGGGAATCCTAACCACTCTCTTAACTCTAGACCACTGTCGAGGCAGGGACAACCCACAGTCAGGACAGGGGAACCAGCGGCGATAAGGGGTTGACCGCACTGGCCGGATGGCCAGTCCCAAACGAGGAAAACGCGGCAAGAACTGTGTCCGGGCTCACGCTTTGTTACGGTGCCATCCGATATAATCGAGGGTTTCAAACCACAATCTGACGACACTTATCCAATCCAAGGAAGCGAAATATCTATGTCAAATATTGCAGCCATTCATGCACGGGAAGTTCTGGACTCACGCGGCAATCCTACGGTAGAGGCGGAAGTTTTTCTGGCAGACGGCTCCATGGGACGCGCCATTGTTCCCAGCGGCGCCTCCACCGGCGAGCACGAAGCGGTCGAGTTGCGCGACGGAGACACGAACCGGTTCCAGGGTAAGGGCGTGCTCAAAGCGGTCGAGAACGTCAATGGCGAGATCTCCGAATCTCTGGCCAACTGGGACGCGTTTGACCAGCGGGGACTCGACGCCAAAATGATTGAACTGGACGGCACGGAAAACAAGGGTCGGCTGGGCGCGAACGCCATCCTGGCAGTGTCGATGGCAGCGGCGCGCGCGTCGGCGGTGTCGCTCGACATTCCGCTCTATCGGTATCTCGGCGGAGCCGGCGCCAACACGCTGCCCACGCCGATGATGAACATCTTGAACGGCGGCGCGCATGCCGATAACAACGTCGACTTCCAGGAATTCATGGTCATGCCCGTGGGCGCACCATCATTTTCCGAAGCGCTGCGCTGGGGTGTTGAAGTGTTTCACACGTTGAAAGGTGTGTTGAAAAAACGCGGGTACAACACGGCAGTCGGCGATGAAGGCGGGTTCGCGCCATCTGTGAAGTCGAACGTGGAAGCGATCGAAGTTGTGCTGGAAGCGATCGCCAAGGCCGGTTACAAACCGGGAGAAGAGATTGCCATTGCGCTCGATCCCGCAGCCAGCGAGTTTTATCAGGACGGCAAATACGTCTTCAAGAAGTCCGACAAGTCGGCCAAGAGTTCCGACGAGATGGTCGCATTCTGGGCGAAGTGGGTGAAAGATTATCCTGCGATTGTGTCGCTCGAGGATGGATTATCGGAAGAGGACTGGGATGGCTGGCAGAAGCTGACCAAGGAACTTGGAGACAAGATTCAGCTGGTGGGCGACGATATTTTCGTGACCAATATTCAAATTTTCGGTGAAGGCATCGAGAAGGGGATTGCGAACTCCATTCTGATCAAGCTGAACCAGATTGGCACGGTCAGCGAAACGCTGGATGCCATTGACCTGGGGCGGCGCAATGGTTACACGTCGGTGATCTCGCATCGTTCCGGCGAGACCGAGGACACCTTTATCGCCGATCTTGCGGTCGCGACGGGCGCCGGGCAAATAAAGACGGGCTCCGCCTCGCGCACGGACCGCATCTGCAAGTACAACCAGCTTCTGCGGATCGAGGAAGAGTTGGCCGGGACTTCGCGGTTCCTGGGGCTTGAAGGCGCTGAACTACCGGGGGTGAAAGTCAAAGCCTCTAACCGCGAAGGTCGCAAAGAAAAGCCGTGAAGAACGCGAAGAAAAACAGGATCTTCTCCACGATCTCCGCGGTCTTTATCTTTGCGATCTCTGCGCTTAAAGGCCTTTCCCTTTCAGCGCGGCTTGCCCTGAGCCTTCAGAATCCCATTTTGTCATCCGCCGACGGGCCATACGTTGCGGGCACAGCTTTCTCGTTCAGGCGCAGGTACACGCCGAGTTGCGCGCGATGATGCACCAGATGATTGAGGAACATCTCGCGATAGGCCAGAAAGCGCTCTCCTTCGAAAATTGTCTTGCCCTGGAAGCTCAGCTTCCAGTTTTCTTTCCACGCACTGTCGGGAGTGGCTTGCAGGGCGGCGCGAACCTGGGCTGCGCCTTCATCGAGAGCCTGCACCAATTGCGCCGAGGACTCGAATGGCACCGGCTTGATGCTGCCCGTGGAGAAATCGTACGAGGGCGTCGTCAGGATGGTCAGTCCGAAGCCGGCAAGCTGCGCCACATGCGGGGCGAGCTTGCCCATCGGCATCGACTTGGGATGAGGCGCGAAATCTTTCTTGTCGGCGGGCACACGCTCCAGAGTCGTGCGCGTCTTCTTAATCTCTTCGTCCAGTTCAGTCACCAGAAATTCGCTAATGGGCATGATCGTCTCCGTTTTTTGAGTATTACCGTGAGTATAACCGCGATCTTGGAATCTGGTGGCGAGTCATCCTAAGAGGCGAAAGAATCCGACTCGAAATGGTGGGCTGGTGAATCCAATATCCATGCGCACTCGTCGTATCGCTACTTTCATTGCCGTCATCCAGTCCATTCTTTTTCTGGAACACTTTCTGCTCTACAAAACGTGGACGTTTTCACTTGCGGAAGGTTCTACCGACACGCTCGCTATCAAACTGATTCTTGGAGTTTTGTCCGTCAGCTTTGTGGCCGCTTCGCTGCTGGCCTTTCGCTATACCACGCCCGCGCTGCGGGCTTTTTACCGCGTGGCCGCGGTCTGGCTGGGGTTGCAGAATTTCCTCTTTCCCGCGATGTTGCTCTCGTGGACCATTTTCGGCGTGGCGCGTTTGGCCGGGCTCAATGTCAATTTCCACCGCCTGGTTGAATGGCTCTTCGGGGCCGCGATGGTCGCGGGCCTCTACGGCGTGGTCAACGCCAGCCTGACCCGGATCACCCGTGCCACGATCCGCCTGGCGAACCTGCCCGTGTCATGGCGAGGGCGAAAAGCGGCGCTCATCAGCGACCTGCATCTCGGGCACGTACGGAACGGCATTTTCCTGCAGCGCATGGTGGCGAAGATTCTGCGGGAAGAGCCTGACGCCGTTTTCATTGCCGGCGACTTGTATGACGGCACTGCCATCGACGCGGCCCAGGCCGCCGAACCCTTAAACAAACTCACGGCACCCCACGGCGTATATTTCGTCGCTGGAAATCACGAGCAATTCGGCGACGACAGCAAGTATCTCCGGGCGATTGCCGCGGCGGGGGTGCGTGTACTCACCAACGAAAAAGTCGACGTTGACGGCCTGCAGATTATCGGCGTGCCTTTCCGGAATGCCACGCAGAAAGGCCACTTGGCCTCGGCGCTGCATAAGCTCGGTCTGGACCGCGATCGGGCGAGCATCTTACTCGTGCATGCTCCCGACCACCCTGAAGTCGCCGAGGCTGCGGGCGTTTCTTTGCAACTGTCCGGGCATACGCATTTGGGGCAGTTCATCCCGTGGAGTTGGTTTGCCCGCAAGATGTATCGCCAGTTCGTCTATGGCCTGAGCCGGATCGGCAAGATGCAGGTTTTCACCTCCAGCGGAGCTGGAACGTGGGGACCGCCGTTACGCCTGGGGTCGAATCCGGAAATTGTGATGCTGCAGTTCGAATAGGGCACGACTTAGTCAAAGACTTAGTCTATGATTTGACTATGGAAGTCAACATCCACGAAGCTAAGACTCATCTTTCCAGGCTGTGAGAGCGAGTCGCATTGGGCGAAGAAGTGATCATCGCCAAGGCGGGAAAGCCTGTAGCGAAGCTCGTGGCGATTGCCTCCGAGCGACCGCGATTCCAGTTTGGCTCAGCAAAAGGTGAGTTCGTCGTTCCCGACGACTTCAACGATCCTCGGCCAAAGGAAGTTGAAGATCTGTTCTGGCAATGAAGGTCCTCATCGACTATCTGGCCGAGAAACTCAAGATGAATGGTGTTTCGGTTCTTCCGCTAACATTCGCTCATGTCAGGCGGCTAGACGGCATGCCGCTTCATCACCGCGATCCATTTGACCGAATCTTGATCGCTCAGAGTCTGGAAGAGAACCTTCCGCTGGTGAGTGCCGATCCACAGTTTGAGAAGTATCCGGTCCAGTTAATATGGTGAGGGGGACTTATATGAAGAAACTCGTGTCTTTTGCCGTTCTTTGTTTTCTGCTGGCCGCTCCGATCTGCGTCTCGGCACAGGCGGCGGGCGAATCGGAAGTTCCGGACAAAGCGGATGTGATGAAATTCCTGGATCTCATGCATGCCCGTGAACAGATGGAACAAGTTCTCGCAGGCATGGTGAAGCAGATGAAATCAGGGGCAGAGCAGGGATTCAAGCAGAAGGTGCCGGATGCGACTCCCGAGCAACTGGCAAAGGTCGACAAACTCTTCGACACGCTGTTTGCTGCGCTGCCGATGGATGATCTGCTCGATGCGATCGTGCCCATTTACCAGAAGCATTTGACGAAGGCGGATCTGGCTGCGGTCACAGCTTTTTATTCGTCTCCGGCAGGCCAGAAAATTCTGAAGGAGTTGCCCGCAATCATGGCCGAGTCGATGCAGGCGGGTGGAGATATCGGGCGCAGAGTGTTCACAGCCAAGAGCGAGGAACTCGATCGGCAGCTTGCCGAGTTGGTCAGAGATTCGAAGAAGCAGTAGGAACGGACCGATTCGATCGTTCGTCAATTCCGGCGCGACTGAGGTCGCGCCGATTCCGAAACGTGAGGCCGAGCGAGCCAGGGAATATAATTGTGGCCATGAACGATAGCGAAATAATTTTTTCGGTGCATGATTCTCCTGAGGGAGGGTACGAAGCTCGGGCGCTCGGGCATGCTATTTTTACTCAGGCAGAAACCATGGAAGAGTTGAAGACCATGGTTCGCGATGCAGTTCGATGCCACTTCGATGACAAAACGGCTCCGTCTGTCATTCGTCTTCACATCGTCAAGGATGAGGTCATTTCGGTTTGAGGCTGCCCCGTGATCTATCCGGTCACGATCTCGCGAAACTCTTGCGCCGCTATGACTATGTGGTAATGGCAAACCGGCAGCCACATGCGTCTGAAATCAACGTTTCGGGGAACACCCCATCACGTCACTATTCCCGCACACGATCCACTCAAGGTTGGAACTCTGGCAGGCATTCTGTCCGAAGTTGCGGGCTACCTTGAGATTGATCGTCCTGACCTTGATAAGGAACTCTTCGAATGATTCGTCCTAAACCGCTCGTTCTCATCATCCTCGACGGCTGGGGATACCGCGCCGAAACCAAAGCTAACGCCATTGCGCTCGCGCGCAAGCCCACGTATGACCGGCTGCTGCGGGAGTATCCCAACACGCTCATTCATACCAGCGGTCCGTTCGTTGGGTTGCCTGAAGGGCAGATGGGGAACAGCGAGGTCGGGCACCTCAACATCGGCGCCGGGCGCATCGTGCATATGGACATCACGCGCATCGATCTGATGATCCAGAACGGTGAATTCTTCTCGCATCCCGTGCTGCTCGACGCCATGAAGCATGCGCGCACCGGCGAGCGGCGATTGCATTTGTTCGGCTTGCTCTCCGATGGTGGTGTGCACTCGCAGCAGGCGCATCTTTATGCGCTGCTGAAAATGGCCAAGCAGAACGGCCTGGACCGCGTGTTTGTACATGCTTTCATGGACGGCCGCGACACTCTGCCCACCAACGGCGCGGGATATCTCGAGCAACTGCAGCAAAAGATGCGGGAATACAACTGCGGCAAGATTGCGACGGTGAACGGCCGCTACTATGCCATGGATCGCGATCGCCGGTGGGAACGCATCGCCAAGGCCTACAACGCCATGGTTTTCGCCGACGCCGAGGGCGGCAAGCAGGCCGATCCGGTGCAGGGGATGAAAGATTCTTACAACAAGGGAGTCACCGACGAATTCGTGATTCCGTTTGTTTGCACCGACAAGAACGGCCAGACGCTGGCAACGATTCGCGACGACGATGCCTGCATCTGCTTCAATTTCCGCGCCGACCGCGTACGCCAGATCACGCGCGCGCTCACCCGCAACAGCGGATTGAACGCCAAAGGCGGCAGCGATCTTCCTGGCGCGGCCGATCTCGATGCGACGATCCCGCGCGACCGCGTGCCGAAAAATCTCCGCTACGTCTGCATGACGCAGTACGACAAGAATTTCAGCCTGCCGGTCGTGATCCCCGCGGAGTCGATGGCGAATATTCTGGCTAACGTGATGGGCAATCAGAAACTGCGCAACCTGCGCGTCGCGGAAACCGAGAAGTACGCGCACGTCACCTATTTTTTCAATGGAGGCGTAGAGACTCCATTCCCCGGCGAAGAGCGCGTGCTTGTGCCCTCACAGAAAGTCGCAACCTACGACCTGAAGCCGGAGATGAGTGCCGCCGGCATTGCCGATGCGGTCGTGAAAGCGACGGAGGACGGCACCTTCGACGTGGTCATCGTAAATTTCGCCAACGCCGACATGGTCGGCCACTCCGGTAAGATCGAGCCGACGATCAAAGCGGTCGAGACGGTCGATGCCTGCCTTGCCCGCATCGAGACTGCGGTTCGCGCCAAGGGCGGCGCCATGCTCATCACCGCTGACCACGGCAACGCCGAAATGATGATCGACCCTGTCACGGGCGGTCCGCATACGGCGCACACCACGAATCCGGTGCCGTTTATTGTTGTCTCGGAAAATGCGAAGGAGTTCACGCTGAAGCCGAACGGATCGTTGCGCGATATTTCACCCACGCTGCTGGGAATGCTCGCCCTCGATGAGCCGAAAGAGATGACGGGAGCTGACCTGCGCATTCGAGTAAAGCGTAGATGAACGTTCGCAGCTGGGGCGGCGGAGCTTCGCTCCGCAGGACGCACGCGGCGGCTGTCCCCACAGAATCTAAATCGAGTTAGTTCTCCAGCAGCGCCGGAGCCGTGGCCAGCAGGCCCGCGACCAACTCGAGATCATGCAGGTCTTCGCGGCTGAAATCCTGGGCAAACTTCGAATCTAATGCTTTGCGCGAAATCTGGATCACGCCCACCACCGCCGAATCCCGATCCATGATGGGAACCGACATCAGCTTCTGAATCGGCGCCGGGGCCGACTGTTCCCGATCCTCCGACCCGGGTTTGATCGTTTCAAAAATGCTGGCGTGCTTCACGCGGGCGAAATTATTGAAAATTTCAGCCTTCTTGCTGAGTGCCGTGTGCGCCGCTACGGCCTTGCCATTTAGCGGAATGGATCCCGTGGTGCGCAGATACTCGGGAAACACGAACCGCAGCAGCCCGCCCTCGAGCCGCATCAGCGCGACTTCGGTGTACTGCACGCGAAAAATTTTGGCCAGGACCATGCACAGGTCCATCGCCGATACCCCCGGGCCCAGGACGGATCCCACGGGCAGCAAATGCTCGGGCAGTACGATTTCTTCCATCATGCCGTGATCGATATTTTGGGTCATTGTCGCCCACTCTCTCCAGTACCGCGGAGGAACTTAAACTCTATCGCACTTCACGCACCATTCGGTACTCCCCAAAGTAACCGCCTCGGTTTTAGCAAGTCCTTTGTTTTCAGTCGGAAGGTGGCTAAAAACGCACTTACCGACAAGGGCATCCGACCCATCGCTCAGCCGCAAAGCATCATGCCGGTGACAGTTTGTGTCATTGCACCAGTAACGGGGCAGCGACACAAACGGGCCCCCACACCTGTATTCCAGTTCGCAGCGGACTTTCCTTCCCCACCGCAAACTCATTACACTGCGGGGATATGAGCATTCCAACGCAACCCAATCTGAAATTAGTAAACGCTCCCGACTATCGTGAGAATTACGCCAACAGCGTGCAGATGCGCGTGAACATCTGGGACTTCTTTCTCGTCTTCGGTACGTTGCAGCAGCAAACCGAGACCCATGTGGAGATCAAGAACTTCCAGGGCATTTACCTGAGCCCGCAGCAGGCCAAAGCGCTGCTGGGGCTGCTGCAACAAAACATCGGGGGATACGAGAGCGCGTTCGGCGAGATCAAGCTCGACCCGCGCATGGGCGCGCAGGGGCCGGTGCATTAAACGTTAGCCACGGATTTACGCGGATTGACACGGATCAAGAAAGATAAAAAACAGAAAATGCGATCAGATTCATCCGTGAAAATCCGTGCGAATCCGCGACCAGCGGCCGGGATGGGAAGTCACCCTGCCGTGGTGTTCGCGGTTATCTTCGTCGTAATTTTCCTGCTGCATGCGCCCTTGCTGCAGCTTCCATATTTCTGGGATGAAGCCGGATACTATGTTGCGGCTGCCCGGGATCTACTCCTCACGGGGAGCCTGATCCCGCATACGACGGTTTCGAACGCGCATCCTCCGCTGGTCATGGCATGGGTTGCGCTATGGTGGAAGTGCGCGGGATATGCGACCTTGGTGACGCGGTCGGCCATGCTGCTAGTCGCGGCATTCTCGCTGCTGGGCGTGTTCCGTCTGGCGGAGCGCGTCGCAAATACCGAGGTGGCCGTAGCCTCGACGCTATGCACGGCGCTGTATCCGGTGTTCTTTGCGCAGAGTTCGCTCGCGCAGGTGGATTAGCTGCGGCCGGACTCACGTTCTGGGCCTTGTGCGCGTATCTCGAAGATCGCCCGGTTGCGACGGCGATCTGGTTCTCGCTCGCGGTGCTGGCGAAAGAAACCGCGATTCTCGCACCCGGAGCTATGGTTGTATGGGAAGTTCTTCGTCACGCAGTGCCACGGTTAGCGTCGCGCGACGAGTCCGGCTATGTGGGGACAGCCGCCCCCTTCGGCGAGCTCAGGGCAGGCTCTTCGACAGGCTCAGGGCAGGCTCCCGGCTGTCCAGACGAGCGCAGCTCGACAGCCGCGGCGAAACGAATTCTCTCGCTCCTCTTTCCCTTGCTGCCACTCACGCTGTGGTACGCCCATCACTACGCGCGCACCGGCTACGTGTTCGGCAATCCGGAATTCTTCCGCTATAACGTCGCCGCTACGCTCAGCCCGCTGCGCTTTCTGCTGGCCCTGCTGGCGCGCCTGTGGCAGGTGTTCGGCTACATGCATTTGTGGGTGCTGACGCTGGGCATGCTGCTGGCCATGCTTCTGCCGCCGGTAAAAGATGACGGCGTCGAACGCCCGCGCATCGCGATCTCCGGTGCAGATGATTTTTCTCGTTGTCGTGGCTGCGTACGTAGTCGTCATGGCGACAATTGGCGGCGCGGTGCTGGCGCGCTACATGCTGACCGCGGTGCCGTTGGTCATCATCGTCGCCGTCTCTACGCTACGGCGTCGACTGCGCTACTGGCCGGCGGCGATTGCGGTGGTGGGCTGCGCGTTCATCGCGGGATGGTTCTGGAATCCGCCCTACGGATTCTCCCCGGAAGACAATCTCGCTTATCGCGATTTCATCGTCCTGCATCAGGACGGAGGCCGCTTTCTGGAAGCCCGCTATCCCATGGCGCACGTGCTGACCGCCTGGCCCGCCTCCGATGAGTTGCGCAGCCCTTGGCTGGGCTACGTTACGCGCCCTATGCAGGTCGTGCGTATCGAAGATTTCTCTTTGGACGAAGTTCTCTCCGCCGCGGATTTTCGGCAGAACTTCGAGGTCGCGCTGGTCTTCTCCACAAAATACGAGCCGCTGCATCCGTTGCTGGAGCACTGGAAACGGTGGGAGGACCTGAAGGCCAGATTCTTCGGTTTCCACCGCGACTTGCCGCCGGCTGCCGCGGCACAGATTCTCGGTGGTCACATCGTGTTCTCAGAGGAGCGCAAGGGGCAGTGGATCGCGGTGATTGAGATGGAGCGGGGAGAGATAAAAAATGCGAAAAACTAGTCCACGTTGTCATCCTGAGCGCGCGTTCTTTGCGCGCGAAGGAACTATGTACTCAGCGGGAATTACATAGGTCCCTTCGACAGGCTCAGGGCAGGCTCTTCGGCTCGCAAAGAACGCGCGCCTCAGGATGATATTCGTGCTATCCCAGCCATCGACCTTCTGAATCGTACCGGATTACCTCTGCATCAGGTGGCACGAGTGCGTCTTGATCACGAGCCACACTTCTTTGCCCGGCGCCAGTTGCAGGGAATCGCGCGCGGCCAGAGTCAGATGAACCTCCATCTCGACGCGGCACTTCACTCGCGCGGAGACGATCACGTCGCGCTGCTCAAGCGCCACGATGCGCCCCGGAATCACGTTGCGCGCGCTCAATCCCACTGGCGGAGCCGTCGCCAGCAGGATGTCTCCTGCCTGTATTCCGACACGCAGGTGTGTGCCTATGCCACCGCGTACGAGCGGCGTTTCGAGAATCAGTGACCCGCCGTCTCCGGCCACGCGGCAGACCATGGTGCCGCGCTCGGGGTGCACCGCGTCGACCACGGCGTCGAAAATATTCTCGAAGCCGGCCAACTGTGCGACGGTTTCCTGCCGCGGCGCTGTCATCACCTCGTGCGGCGTGCCCTGGGCCACGATGCGCCCGGCATCGAGCACAATTACGCGCTCACCCAGGGCGAAGACTTCGTCGCGACTGTGAGTAACGTAGAGGATGGGAATGCGGTGCGCGCGATTCCATGCCCGGAGGTCGTCGATGATCTGCGCTTTGGTCGGAGCGTCAAGCGCGGCCAGCGGTTCGTCGAGGAGCAACACCGCGGGATCGGTGACCAGAGTTCGCGCCAGCGCTACACGCTGGCTTTCGCCGCCAGAAATCTCGCGGGCGCTACGATGGGCCAGATGAGCAATGCGGAACGCCTGCAGAATCGCGGATGTGCGATTTTTGCGCTCGCTTTGCCGCAGATGCGCCAGGCCGTATTGCACGTTCTGTTCCGCCGTCAGGTGCGGGAACAGGGCCAGACTTTGAAAGACGTATCCCACTTGCCGCTTGGCCACGGCAACGTCGACTCGCTGTGCTGAATCGAACAGGACGCGGCCACCGAGTGCGATTCGCCCTGAGTCTGGTTGCGCCAAGCCGGCCACGCAGTCGAGCAGAGTCGTTTTGCCCGCGCCCGATGCGCCGAACAGGATGGTGAATCCGGGCGCGACCTGGAACTCAACGTCCAGAGAGAACTGGGGCGACTGCTGCTTACGGAAACGGGCAGCGAGCAGTGGGCCGGCGGGCTGGACGTTCTCTTCTTCGGCTTGCGAGGCCGGATGGGCCGGGCTTTCCGGCAACTCAATGGAACGCGGAGGATTCATCGCAGTTCATTGTAGGGAGCTTCTTGGGCGTTGGCAAAAGGGTGGCGACACTGGTGGAAATTCCTGAATAAACTCTTGGGGGCATTTTGGTGCTAGGGGTCCCTTCGGCAAGCTCAGGGCAGGCTCTTCGACTGCGCATGCCGATTCGCTTCGCTCATCGGCATGCTTCGCTCAGGATGACAACGCTTAGAGCTGATTTATTTTACGGGCCCGACCGTCCAGGCTCTGCGGTTCAATCCATACACAATCGTCAATACGGCGAAGCACAGAACCAGCAGCAGGAGAGCGGTCTGGTTCGCTGACGCATAGTCGGACGCCTGTACGCGGTCGAAGATATCGATAGAGACGGTGCGTGTGATGCCGGGAATATTTCCGCCCACCATGAGCACGACGCCGAACTCTCCCATGGTGTGAGCAAAAGTCAACGCCGCGCCCGTGATCAGTCCGGGAATCGAGAGTGGCGCGATCACGCGAAAAAAAGTTCGCAGCGGCGAAGCGCCCAAAGTCGCCGAAGCCGCGATCAGCTTGCGATCCACGCCCGCAAACGATGCGGCGAACGGCTGCACCGCAAACGGCAAGCTATAAAGGATCGATCCGATGACGAGTCCGGAGAAGGTGAACGCCAGCGTGTGCCCGGTCAAAGAAATCCACCAGCGACCGAGTGGGCTGCGCGGGCCGAGTGCTACCAACACATAGAACCCAAGTACGGTCGGAGGCAGCACAATCGGCAGCGCGACGACAGCCTCCACCAAGAATTTCCAGCGCCAGCGGGAAAATGCAATCCAGTAAGCGATGGGGAGACCGAGCACCAGCAATATGGCCGAGACCGTGATCGCGAGTTGCAGCGTCAGCCAGAATGCTTGCCAGTCGATTGCCATAGTGTGATTCGTAGGCCAGTACCTTGCCGCCTGTTGCGCGGGCGCCCTCAGGGGCTAAAGCCCGCGAACCCTTGTACGCTGGTGGCACGGCTTAAGCCGTGCCCTTCCCAAGCCTTTCTCCGTTCAAGGCTTGTCTCTACGGCAGCGTGAAACCGTATTTGCGCAACAAGTCGCCTGACTCCTTGACGTACTCGGCGAATGCCGCTCCTTCGTGCTTGTGCTGGGAGTGCGACAACACGACTACCCCCTGCGCCAGTGGAGGATAAGCGTCCGCCGGAACTTCCCAATACTTGCCTTTTCCCTTCATGGCGGGCGCGCTGGCGTGGGCCAGGGCCCCGAATCCGGCCTGGGCGTTGCCCGACTCGACGAACTGCGCTGCCTGCGAAATATTTTCGCCCAGCACCAACCGGTCTGAGACCCGATCGTATAGTCCGTAATGCTTCAGGGCCGCGGCCGCCGCACGCCCATAGGGCGCATGCTGCGGATTGGCAATCGCAATCTTCTTCACGGATGGATCGAGCAGGACTTGCATCCCCTTATGCTCAACGTCGAGCGTCGAGTCGACCGGAACCCACAGCACCAGCTTCCCGACCGCATACTGAGACAAGGTCGCGCCGTCGGCTGCGCCCGCGGCGATGAGTTGGCGCGGATAATCCATGTCGGCGGAAAAGAAGAGATCGAACGGCGCCCCGTTCTGAATCTGCTGGGTCAGCGAGCCCGACGCCCCGAATGAGAGCTTCACTTTCACACCCGTCAGCTTCTCGTAGCGATCCGCAATCTCTTGCAGCGCCGAACTCAGGTCTGCCGCGGCCGCCACGACCAGTTCGGGCGCGGCTTTCCTTTCCTGGGCTCGTACCGAAAGCGAAGCGAGAAGCAAACACCCGGTCGTCAACGCGTCAATCCAAGCTTTCATGGTTCCGCATCCTCCTGCGCACCTGAGTCGACTAACAACACTCGATCGACGACCAGCCGATTGTACAGGCGATGGTACTCGGTAGTACCGTCGGTGTCGCCTCGAACTTTCCCAAAGTGGGCTGGACTTCGCTCGCAGTGCCGCTTTTGCATTGCTTCGCTCTCATCTCCTCTCGATACTGGCTGGGTGAGCATCAACTGGTCGTGGGTCACGAAGATCGTTCTTATTTGTCTCGCCGGCGTTCCCGTCGTGCAGGGTCAAGCCGTCAAACAAACTGCAAAAACGTCAACCCTCGATTCCAACTCCGATCACATCGAGGAGCGCGACGAATGGTTCCTCCGTGGCCGTGTGGTGCGCGGGAAGTCTTATGCGGAACTTCGACGCCGAGCTTATCAAGCCAAGCTGCAAATGCGCGCGCAACATGCCGCCGCGCTGGCGGCCATGGCCGGGCCCAACGGAGCTCCGCAAGGTCCTTCGATCATCTGGACGCCGCTCGGCCCGGTGCCCTTGGCGTCCGATGCGACGGGCAACGGTACGCAGGATTATCACCAGGTCGCGGGACGCGCGACCGCCGTTGCCATCGATCCCGCCGACCCGACCGGGAATACCGTGTACATCGGTGGCGCGCAAGGCGGAGTCTGGAAGTCGAGCAACGCCGCCGGCCTCGCGGCTAACAGCGTGATCTGGACTACCGTCGCCGACGATCAAGCCACGTTATCGATCGGAGCGATTGCTTTGCAGCCCGGCAATGCAAATCCGGCGCAGACTCTGATTCTGGCCGCCACCGGCGAGGCTGACAACTCCGCCGACTCGTATTTCGGTCTCGGCATTCTGCGGTCCACCGACGCCGGAAATACCTGGGCCTTGATTTCCACCGCCAACAGCGGCGCGCATTCTTTCAGTGGTCTGGGTGGAACTCGGATGGCTTTCAGCACGGCCAGCGGGCAGACCAGCACGGTCGTCTCGGCCATGGCCACCACGTCGGAGGGTCTGGTCGACGGCGCGGTCACAGCCAACACAACGCGCGGTCTCTACACCTCGCTCGACGCCGGTCAGACCTGGACCTACGATGCACTCGCGGATCCCGGGGGCGCGACCGATGACGCGACCTCCGCAACGTCGGTCGCCTACAACGCTATCGCTGGACAGTTTCTCGCGGCAGTTCGCTACCACGGGTTCTACTCCTCGCCCGACGGAGTGAACTGGACGCGCCTGGCAACACAGCCCGGCGGAACTTCGCTGAGCACGACCGCCTGCCCTGCGCAGTCCACGTCGAACGGCTACGCGTGCCCCATTTACCGCGCCGAGATCACGGTCGTGCCCGGACGCAACGAAATGTACGCCTGGTTTGTTTCCCTGTCTTCGACTGGAAGCCCGGTCGATGGCGGCATCTGGCAAAGTCTCAACGGCGGCGGATCGTGGACTTCCATCTCCGACGCCGCCATCACGAATTGCGGCGACTTTGACGGCTGCGGCGTGCAGCAGGGATCTTATAATCTGGAACTGCAGGCCGTTCCCAACGCCGCCGGCACGGACTTATACGCGGGCGCAATCAATCTCTACAAGTGCTCGATCAACTCGCAGAATCCCACCTGCACGAGTTCTCCTTTCATCAACCTTACTCACGTTTACGGGTGCGATCCCATCGCCGCGCCCGCCCACGTGCATCCTGACCAGCATGCGCTGGCATTTATGATTCCGACTTCCGGAGGTGACTCGGGCAACGCGCTGATGTACTTCGCCAACGATGGCGGCATTTACCGCGCTCTCGACGGCTTCGGAGGCCTGACCACCGGCTCGTGCTCCGGCACGAACCAATTCGACGATCTCAATCAGAACCTCGGATCGATGACGCAATTTGTCAGCTTCTCGCAGCACCCCACCGATCCCAACACGCTACTGGGAGGCACACAGGATAACGGCTCGCCGGCCACGAATCAGGCCACGACGAATCTCGCCTGGGCCAACGTGCTGGGCGGCGACGGCGGCTACAACGCCATCGATCCCAATATTCCTTCGAATTTTTACGCGTCGAATCCTGACGTTCCTCCGGGCGGTCTCGGGATTCAGCTCTGTTCCAGCGGCGTGAACTGCGTCGACAGCGGGTTCGGTTTCGTGGTCACCAGCAGCATGGTCGGCGGAGACGATGGCGGGTTTTATTTTCCCTACATTCTCGATGCGCAATCGCCGACGGCCCTTTTGGTTGGCACTTGCCGCATCTGGCGCGGCCCTCGCACCGGCGGAGCGTACACCGTGCTGAGTCCGAACTTCGATACGCTCGGATCGGGAACCTGCTCGGGAAGTGAAGTCAACCAGGTACGCGCTGTCGCGGCCGGCGGCCCGACCGATTCCAACGGCTCGCAAGTCGTCTACGCCACGACCAGCGGAATCGGGCCTCTCGACGCGTCAATACCTACCGGCGGCCACGTCTGGGTAACTACGAACGCGACACTCGGAGCCGTCAGCTTCACCGACGTAACCAACAACGGTCCGCAGGGTAGCATTAATCCCAACCAATTTCCGGTTTCGAGCGTGGCCATTGATCCTTCCGATCCCAGCGGCGATACCGCCTACGTCACGATCATGGGATTCACCGGAGGCCCGGGCCACATCTGGAAAACCATCAACGCGGGCGCGGCCTGGACCGACTTCACCGCGAACCTGCCCGACTCTCCAGTCAATGCGGTGGTCGTCGACCCCGCACACCCGCAGCTCTACGTAGGCACCGACGTTGGAGTCTTCGCCAGCTCGACCGCCTCCGCTAACTGGACAGAACTCGGTGCCGCCGCCAGTCCTGGACAAACTGGATTCTTACCTAATGTCGCCGTCACCGCACTGGGAATATTCAACTCGGGTGGAGAAGAATTGCTGCGCGCTTCCACCTATGGGCGTGGCATGTGGCAATTCGGATTGCAGGTAACGCAAGATTTTCAGGTCGCGGTCACCAACTCGCCGCTGACGATTTTCGCCGGACACACAGGTGCATTCGCCGGATCGCTCAGCGCGGTAAACGGATACGCAAGCCCGGTCACCCTGGCCTGCGTGGCCGGTACGACTGCTCCTCCGAAGACTTGTTCGGCGCAGCCATCCTCGCTGACTCCCGGAATTGGCGCCCTTTTTGGCGTCACCGTCATGGATGTCGATGGCGATTACGACTTCAATCTGCAGGCCGCCGGGACCGATACCAATCAAGTCACGCATACGGTCCCGTTGACTCTGCACATCGTCAGCTTCGCGCTGACGGCGCCATCGCCCGCGGATGAGAACGTGCCGCGCGGCACCACCTCCGCTCCGGTGAGCCTCGAAGTGACCGCAGCGGGATCGTTCAATCAAAGCGTGATTCTTTCCTGCAACGTAGGCATCGCCAACGCGACGTGCGCCCTTACGCCTGGCACCACCGTGAATCCCACTTCCACGAACCCCGTCCTCGTAACCGCAAGTGTTACGGTGCCGGCGGGCACAGCTATCGGCAATTACCCGGTCGCAATCCAGGCCACGGCGACCGGTGCTCCCGCCTCGATCACTGCGTCGTTCGAACTTACGGTGACGTCCAACCCTGATTTCGCTCTCTCCGAACCCTCCGCTTTTCCGGAGGTAAATGCGGGCAGCACCGGCACCAAAGGGCCCATCGCGATTACTGCCCAGGACGGATACAGCGGCACCGTCACCCTGAGTTGCGCGGCCACGTTCGGCGCCAACAGTTGCAGCGTCAGCCCAACGGTTGTCAGCACATTCCCGGCGACGCCGACTCTCACCATCAACGGCACCAGTTTCGCGGTTGGGACTTATTCGCTGTCGATCACCGGGACATCCGGAAGCGTTACCCATTCGCTCTCCGTTCCTTTCAACGTCGGAGACTACTCCCTTTCCGGAACGCAGATTCTCACGGTGGCGCCTGGAGGGCAGGGAACCGCGAACTTCACGCTGACCTCCTCCAACTTTTACAGTGGGATGGTCAATGCAACGTGCGATGCCAGCGCGCTCGCCGGAGCCACATGCACGGTCTCTCCCGCGAATTCGCTCATCGTCGCCAGCGATGGCACGACGAACTTCTCGGCGCTGGTGAACGTTCCGACCAATGCCGCCGACGGTTCGTACAACATTAACCTTGGGACGCAAGATGCCAGCGGAGCGCCCAGCCATAGCCTCACGATCTCGCTCACCGTGTCGCAGGATTTTCTGCTCACCTCTTCCACATCGAGCCAGACCGTGAATGCAGGCCAGCAAACCGGCCCCTACAACCTCACGATTCAGCCCGTAGGCAGTTCGTTCAATGCCGCAGTCACGCTCGCCTGCACCGGACTGCCCGCTCTCAGCACTTGCTCATTCGCGCCTTCGACGGCCGTAACGCCAGGCAACTCTGCCGCGAATGTGGTGATGACCATCACCACTACGGCGACGACGACCACTGCTCTGCAGACCCACGACAACCGGCGCGCGATCTATGCTCTTTGCCTGCTGCTTCCGGGAATCGTTTGTTGGGGTGCGTTCGGACGGTCCTCCGGAAGGCTGAAGTCGCGGTTCGTGATCGCTCCACTGCTTCTGCTGATGCTAGCTCTGCTATCGTGCGGCGGCGTCAGCAACGGCGGGCAACATATCGTCCAGCCGGGAACTCCGCCAGGCACCTACAAGATCACCGTAACCGGAACCGCTCCCGGCACCGCGGCCGATGCCGGCCAAAGCACGCAAGTCACTCTCGTCGTGAACTGACTGTCGTAAACTCGTAACACTGGCAGGCGGGCAGGGCAGTCTCTCTCCGGCGCAAATGACCGACTCTCGCTACAACGTAATCATCATCGGCGGTGGTATCGTCGGACTCGGGGTCGCGCTCGAAATCACGCGCCGGTTCCCGCATCTCAGGTTGTTGGTTTTAGAGAAGGAAGACCGTGTCGCCCGCCACCAGAGCGAACACAACAGCGGCGTCATTCACTCCGGTCTTTATTACAAACCCGGTTCGATGAAAGCGCGTCTCTGCGTCGCCGGCGCCGCGGCCATGATCGAGTTCTGCCGCGAACACGGCATTCCCCACGAAGTCTGCGGCAAAGTAGTCGTCGCCACCCAGACTGACGAACTGCCGCGCCTCGAAGAACTTCGCAAGCGCGGCGAGGCCAACGGCTTAGTGGGACTGCGGTTGATCGGTCCCGAGGAATTGCGCGAGATCGAACCGCACGCCACCGGCCTGCAGGCGCTGGTAGTCCCATCGACAGGAATCACCAACTATGCCGCCGTCTGCGAAAAGTACGCCGAACTGATTTCGGCCCGTGGCGGAACAGTGCTGACCTCGGCCGCGGCCACGGGAATCCGGCGCATGCCCGGCGAAATCGTGGTCGAGACTTCGCGCGGCGCCTTCTCGACCGCGGCGCTCGTCAACTGCGCCGGACTTTACAGTGACCGCATCAGCCGAATGGCCGGCGACGCCCCGGGCGTCATGATCGTCCCCTTCCGCGGCGAATACTACGATCTCGTTCCCGCCCGCGCGTCGCTCGTGCGCTCGCTGATTTATCCCGTGCCGGACCCGCGCTTTCCATTTCTCGGTGTACACTTCACCCGGCGCATCACCGGTACCGTGGACGCCGGCCCCAACGCTGTTCTCGCACTCGCTCGCGAAGGTTACCGTCATCGCGACATCAACTTCCGCGACCTCGCGGGATCGCTTGGCCTTCCCCGGATTCTGGCGCATGGCCCGACGGCATTGGCGTAACGGCCTCGACGAATGGCATCGCTCGCTGTCGAAGCCCGTCTTTGTGCGCGCTCTGCAGCGATTAGTGCCCGAAGTGCGTGAGAACGATCTGGTTCCCGGAGGCTCAGGCGTTCGCGCTCAGGCTTTGAAGCCGGATGGTTCGCTCGTTGACGATTTCCAGTTCGTGCCGTCGGGCAAAGTGCTGCACGTGCTCAACGTTCCTTCGCCCGCAGCGACCGCGTCGCTGACCATTGGCAAGGCAATCGTGGATATGGCCAGCGAGACCCTTGGACTGGTGTCACCGTCCGACGTTCAATCGAGCGATAGCCAGTCGCTGAGGAACCAGAACGCAGGCGCGGAGCTTTCGGGTAGGAGCGAAGTTTCAGTTGGAAGAGTTTGGTGCGAAAGGGGGGACTCGAACCCCCACGGTTTTACCCGCCAGATCCTAAGTCTGGTGCGTCTGCCAATTCCGCCACTTTCGCACTCTTATAATTATACAAAGTGGTTGAAGCTTGGTCCCTACGCCAGAGCCGCTTTGTATAACGCGACCAGTTTTCCCCAGGCTCGCTCGGCTTCAGCTTTGTTGTAGATCGGCGCGCCATCGCGCACCGGCATATCCGATATGCACCAGCCATGCTGGGCCGGATACACTTCGATTTCAGCGGACACTTTCGCTGCGGCAAACGCTTCCTTCAACTTATCCTTGGCGTCCGGCTGGCGCTGATCGTCGCTCGACGCAATTCCGAAATACATGCGGGCCTTTATTTTTGGCGCGAGCAGATGCGGACTGTCGGGTTTGTCTGTGACCAGGCCTCCGCCGTGGAAGGACGCGCCCGCGCCAATGCGACCCGGCACGCTTGCTGCAGTTCTCACCACCAAAGCCCCGCCCATGCAGTAGCCCTGAGTTCCAATCTTCTTTGCCTTGTTGACTTCTTTTTGCGCGTCGAGGAAGGCCACGTAAGCGGCAGCATCTTTTTCGGCGTTGCCCGCTGCGCTCACCGACGCCATCAGAGGCCGCAGCTTGGCCATGTCGTCCGCATTCTGGAAGTTAAAGTTGGAAGCGTCCGTGAACGGAGCCTTGGACACGCGATAAAACGGATTGGGCACGACGACGGAATATCCCTCAGCCGCGATGCGCCTGCCGATGGCGCGCAGCGCGGGCCGCAACCCGAAGGCGTCCGGCCAAACGAGAACTCCGGGATAGGAGCCGGACTTGGGATGAAAGAACGCAGCGTCGCAGGTTCCATCCGGAGTCTTGATGTCGACGTTGGTTTCGATCACATCAACGTCGGCCGCCGTGGCCACCGGCACCGTGACCGCAATGCCCGCACTCACCAGGAGCGAAGTAAACTCGCGGCGTGTGACATCTCCCAAATGCAAATCGTGGTCTTGCTGTCTCTGCTCGTCAGGCATGGCTTCTCCTTTTAGCGCGTTAGCTCCGCGATCTGTACATGATAAGGCTCGAGCAATTCTCCGGTGGCATGATCGACTCCGGCCACGGCCAACTGATATCCGACTTCAGCTTGCAGTAAACTCTGTTCCGCTGCCGCCAGTTCGGTCTGCGCTTCGAGCACCAGGAAGATTGTTCCTTGTCCTAACTCGTACTTGCGCTGTTCCGCCGCCATGGTCTTCTTGGCGAAATCGACGGCTTCCTTGCCGGCCGCAATGCTCAGCTTGGCCTGCTCCAGTTGATGAACCGCGTTGCTCACATCGAGCATGACCTGCTCCCGCAGTTGGCGTTCACTATACAAATCGCTGCGCCGCGATACCAGCGCGCTCCCCATCTCGGCCTTCGCGGCACGATTCTTCAGCGGCAGACTCACGGACAACTGCGCGTAATACGTGAGATAGTTGAATCCGAAAAGCTGATTCAAGGACGAATTCGTAACCTTCTGGCCCGCGGTGGTGAACTGCGTTCCTCCCAGTCCGTTACTCGCGTAGGATCCGATCAGGTCAAGTTCGGGCAGCAGATGATTGTGCGCCAGCCGAATCCGAGTGTCGTCCATGGCGAGCGCCGCGCGGGTCGCATCCAACTCTGGCCGCTTGATTAGCGCCCGTTGCAATGCGGCGGCGGTATCGATGGTGCGCAGCTCGCCCTCGGGCTCCGGTTTCTCCGTCAGTTCAATATCCAGCGCCTGAAAATATGGATCCAGGTCCGTGCCAATGGTCATGCGCAGCGCATCTTCTGCCTGCTTGAGCGCATACTCGCTTTGGATGGCCGCGACGCGCCGCGATGCCACCTGCGACTCCGACCGATAAATATCCAGCGGCGGCAGCGCGCCCAGCTCGAGGGCCCGCTTGTCACGCTTGTACGTCGCCTCGGCTGCATCCTGCGAGGCTCGCGCCACTTCCAGATTTCCACGAGCCTCAACCACGGCCCAGTATTGTCCCACTGCCAGCAAAATATTGTTGTTCACCTCGGCTGCAAAATTAGCCCGTGACTGTTCCAGGTTGCGTCGCGCGATCAACAGCGGAGCACGATTCGCAAAGAGCCAGCCGTTCCGCAAAAGTGGCTGCGTAAACTGAAAATTCAGAGTTGAACTGACGGAAGGGTTGAAGAAGCCAGTCAGGTCGGAGGAACTGATGAAGGAACTGTGGTTGCTGCTCAGTCCCGCCTGAACGTTCGTCCCAGTTTCAAAAGTCTCGGAGTAATTGAGATTCGCAAATTTCGTAACGCTCTTGGTCGGAATCACGACACCCGTTTCCTGGAGATTACTGAGCGGCGGGGAAGTTGTGTTAGTCCCGTTGTACAGCGCGCTCACCACCGGATCGAAGGGCGAATGCGCACCCAGCAGCGAGAACTTCGAAAACTCCACCTGCGTCTCCTGGATTCGAACGAAGCTGTTATTCTCCAGCGTAAGGACGACTCGCGTCCTGCAGGCTGAGCCTCAGCTTTCCATCGACAACGTAGTTCCGCAAGTGCTCCGGCATTCCCAGTTTGTCGGACCGCACCTGGGGCGTGGCCATTTCGCCGTAGCTCTCGCCCTTTTGCGCCCAACTCAACGACGTGAATAGTAGCATGACGCCGATCGACAGAGAGGCGATCGACAGAGAGACGGTCGTCCGATCGACGCTCCACTGACAGGCGAAGGGCCCCAAGCGGGAGTATTTCATTCCTCAATTCCTCCAAAGGTGTGTTGGCTCGTGCCGTGAAGCGTGAACCGGATGCAGTGAAGCGTGGAGAGCGGAACGACCGCGCCGTCTTTACTCCCAGCGAATCGCTTCCACCGGATCCAGGCGCGCGGCCTTGACTGCAGGGTAAATTCCAAAAACCAATCCCACCGTGATCGACACGATGAACGCGAGCAGGATGGAACTCAGCGTCACAATGGTCGACCATCCCGCGAGCCACGCGATCAGGCGCGACATCACCATACCGAAGACGATGCCGAACGTGCCGCCGACAAACGAGATCAGCATGGCCTCGACTACGAACTGGCGGATAATGTCCGACTGCCGTGCGCCCACCGCCCGGCGCACGCCGATTTCCCGCG
The DNA here is from genome assembly GCA_963709385.1 of uncultured Acidobacteriaceae bacterium. GTDB lineage: Bacteria > Acidobacteriota > Terriglobia > Terriglobales > Acidobacteriaceae > Sulfotelmatobacter. The sequence continues at coordinate 114,753 of CAVPWD010000004.1, read as the reverse complement.
TGCGTTCCAGAATGCTGGCCAGCATGATGTTCATGATCCCGATGCCGCCCACCAGCAGAGAAATCGAAGCGATCGCCACCATGACGGCGTTGAACAGGCGTTCTGTGCGCTTCTGTTCGGCCAGCAATTCCGCCGGCACGATTACGCTGAAGTCTCCGGCGGAGTGATGCGACGAATCCAGAATCGCCCGCACCAACTGCGCCACCGAACCCATATCGGCGCCGTCTCGAATGTTCAAATAAATTCCGTCGATCTCGTCGCGCACGTCGCTGTAGTTATCTTCCAGCCGGAGAATGGCCGAGTTCAGCGGGACATACATAATGTTGTTGAGATCCTGCGTGGGTACTCCGGCCACTTCCGTCTGCGAACTGAGTTGCGGTGACGCAACGCCGATCACACGGAACCATGTTTCGTTGGCCTTCACGAACTGCCCGAGCGGGTCCGCCGACCCGAACAGGCTCGACCGCGCCGCCGCGCCCAGCACAGTAACTGGCGCTCCCCGTGTTTCTTCGTCGTCAGTGAAGAACCTGCCTTGCAGCACATGCAATCCAGCAATCTGCAGATAGCTCGGATTGACTCCGTACACCGTGGGCGGATCCTGCTGCGATTTGGGAATCGTCTTCGACGGAGTCATGCGTTTTCGCGGAGTGCCCGCGACCACGTCGCTCACGTCATCGCGAATCACGCGATAATCCTGAAATGTAAGCCCCTGGGAAATCTTGCGGACCTTCTGGTGAGCCTGCCACTCGGTAGTTTCCTTCGCCTCCACAATCAGGTTATGGACGCCCATCTGCTCGATCAGCGCCATCACTTTCTGGCGCGCGCCCGCGCCAATCGAGAGCATCGAAACCACGGCCGCGACGCCAAAAATCATTCCCAGCATGGTCAGCAGCGAGCGCAACCGGTGCAGCAAAAGATTCTGCAGCCCCAGTTGCATGTCGGGGAGCCATTGCTGGTAACCGTGCAACAAGCGGCCGGGCTGCGTGGAAGAGAGAGTCGCCATTACGGCGCGCCTCCCCCGCCAGGAGGGGGCGCGCTGGAACTCGCGGACTTCCTCGGCGCAGTGGGGTCGATCAGCGCAATCTCCGTGCCCGCGGCGATCCCTTCGATGGCGGCGCGGCTCTCGTTCTCTGCCTGAATCTTTACTTCACGCGCATCGAAGCTGTTGCCGTGGCGAACATAGACCACACGCTTGCTCTCTTTCAAGAACAGCGCCTGCCGCGGAGCGTACAGCACGCCTTTTCGCGGATCGCCGTGAATCACAACATGCGCCGTAAGGCCGGGACGCAGCCGCGAGTCTGCGTTCGCGAGGGTGACCGTGACCTCGAACCGGGCGCTGCTGTTGTCCTCCCAGAAGTTGCGGGCGTTGTTGCCGCCGACCGTCTTCACTACGCCATGAATCGTACTGCCAGGCAACGCATCGAGCTGGATGTCCACCGTCTGTCCTTCCTTGACATTGTTGCGATCGAGCTCGCCCACCTTGGCGGCGAGTTCCATTCCTTTGGGATCGATCACTTGGCCCACCGACCGTCCCGGCTGCACCTGGTCGCCTTCGCGATATTCCGGCAACGACATCCCGCTGAAAAAAATTCCTCCGGCGGCGCCTTCATTTTTTTCCAGCGACACGAGTCCGTCCATGGGAGACAGGATGCGCATCTTGTCGATGTTGCCCTGCGCCTGGTCCATTGCCAGCTTTGCCTTGTTTCGTTTTTCTTCCGCCAGTGAGATGGTCGCCTGATTCGACGCGCTGCGCGACTTGATGTCCTGCTCCAATTCCGCAAGCACGCGTTTCGCCTGTTCCAGGGCAAGATCATTTTTCCGCGCGTCGATCGTGCTCTCCAGTTCGTTCTTCTGCACGTCCAACTCTGCGCGTCTGACGTCGAACTTCGCTTTGAGCAACGCGACTTTATCCTGCGCCGTTACGACCGCCGCATCGGCTCTCGCCTTGGTGATTTCCTGTTCAGCCTGCAGCAATTCCGATCGATTCTGGTCGAGTTTGTAGTGCTGCTCGCTGGGATCGAACTCGATGACCAGATCGCCCTTCTTGACGGCCGCCCCGGTATGCAGCAAATGGGTAATCTGCAGCGCACCTCCGCCAATGGGCGGCGCGGTCAACACTTCCGAGTGGCTGGCGCGCAGTTCGCCCGTGGCATACACCTGCATTTCCAGATCGCCGCGTTTCACCAGGGCTGTGGGAATGTCGTCGCCTGCCGCCGGCGCAGTCCGCCGCACCGCTGCGACCACGCCAACCGCGGCGCACAGAACGACCGCCACGACCGCCCACGTAATGGTTCGCCGGCTTCTCATTATTATTATTTGTTTCGAACCGCGCTCACTCCTTCACCGTAGGATCTTTGAGCGCCACCTGTTCTCCCGCGCGCACGCCCTTGGCAACCATGATCTTGTCGCCGCTTCTTCGTCCCACGTCGATTTCGCGTTCTTCAAACTGGCCGCCCTGCCACACGTAGGCCACATTCTGTCCTGACCTCTGAAACAGAGCCTGCGCGGGAATGGTCAGCGCGTCAGCTACGCGATCCACCACCACGGTGACCTGTCCTGAAATGCCCGGCCTGAATCGCGGATCGGTCTGGTCGAGGACGATTTCCAGAATAAAATTGCGCGTAATCGGCCAGCCGCTGGAAAAATCCATGCTGGCGATGGCGCCGATCTGTTCGATGTGCCCCGTGAATTGCCGGTCCGGAATGGCGTTCAACTGCACCGTCACGGTCTGCTTGGGAGCGAGCCGTCCGCGTTCGGTCTCATCGACGCGAGCGGAAATGCGCAGCGTGGTGGCGTCGGGCAATTCAGCAATGGCGGCGCCCGGCCAGGCGTGATCCCCCGGACGGTACGGGGCGTCGCCTGAGCCGGTCCAATGCTGCAACAGGCTGATGGTCCCAGCCGACGGCGCTTTCAACATCATCTGCGAGAGCGATCGCTCCGCGCGGGCCACGTCGAACTGCGCTTTCTTGCTGGCTTGTTCCTTGCTCTCAATCGTCGACTTGTTCAGGGTCTCGTCCGATTTCTGTTTGGTCTCGGCCTCGCGCAACGCTTGCTCGGCGTCCGCCAGCTTCAGCTTCGCTTCCTCTCCTTCAATCTGGGAGACGATTTCCTGTTTGCTGGCTTCGAGCTTGGCCGCTTCCACGGCGTAGCGCGCTTTCAGCACCGTTGTTTTGTCTTCTTCTTCCGCCAGCCGCGCCTGCGCCCGCGCCTGATCGATCTCCGCCTGCGCCGATTTTAGACTCGATTTGTATTGCGCCAGATCCTGCTCGGTTTTGGTCTTGTCGAACTCGACCACCACGTCGCCCGGTTTCACTGCTGTGCCTTCCGCGGCAACTTTGATGATCTGCAGATCGCCCGCTTCCGCCGGGGCGCTGATCGTTACCGACTTCATCGCCTTGACTTCGCCGCGAAATTGCATCGAGTCGAGAAACTCTCCGCGTTTCACTTCGATGGTGGGAACCGTGGGCGATCGCTTGCCGTACCGTACCGCTCCCAGCACAACTCCGCTGCCGGCCAGTAGGACGATCACCACCACGATCGCCTTGCCCCGCATCGAAAGCCGCTGAAAGCGCTGGATCATAGAGAGCTGGATCATAGCGAACCGTTCCCGGCGCCTGGTCCGGGATTGGAATCCGCATTCTGCTTCGACACATCATGTTTCGATACATCCACGTCCACTGCGGCCGACAAGTCAGGCATCAGCTTGGGATCATTGCCCTCGATCGACACAATCACCACAAACGCTCGAAGCTTATTGGAAAAATCTCCGCCTTCGCCAATCGGCGCCAGCTGATCGAGCTTGGCAGGGAAGACGAGGTCCGGATAAGCATCCAGGCGCACCTTCGCCGTCTGCCCGACCTGCAGGCTGGGAAAATCCTGCTGATTGGCCATGACGCGCACCTGCATGGTCGCCGGATTCACCACCTGCATAAATGGCACGCCCGCCCGCACTTGGTCGCCTTCCTGAACCTCGCCCATGGTGCCCTGTTTCCAGATCGTATTCAGCACCACGACGCCATCGAGCGGCGAATGGATCTGCATCAGATCGGCGTTGGCCTGTGCGTGCATCATGGTCTGCTGCGTACGGTCGCGCTGAATTTCCAGAATGCGAATCGCCGCCTGCGCCGCCTTGCGCTTCAGATCGAAAGTCTCGCCCAGCTGATCGTAAGTGGCTTTTGCCTCGTCCAGGTTTTCCTGATTTTTCTCTGCATCGATCCGCGAAACGATTTCCGCCCGCTGAATTTCAAGCTCGGCCTTGCGAAGATTATCCTCCGCCGTCTTCAATTCGGTTTCGTCTTTGGCGCGAGCCGCGTTCTCCTTCGCCTGCTCCCCGGCCACTTGATCCACCAGCTTGCCGTAATCCGCCTGCTTGTCGACGAAATCCCGCATCTGCGCCTGCCGGTCGAACTCGACCAGCAGGTCGCCCTTCTTCACTTTTGCTCCCGCCGGCGCCATGTGGATAATCGTGAGCGAGCCTACCTGTTGCCCCGCCAGCAGCGGCGCGAGAATGGCGCGCGACTGCACCGCCTCGGTCGTTCCCTTGAGGCGCAACACTTGAACAGGATTGCTGGCGAGAGACTGGGTGTGGTTCGCTGTAGCGGGACTTTTGCCGCGGGTCGCCACCAGCAGAATGATCCCTAGCACGGCCAGGAATCCTGCGATCATCATCCAGCCGCGCAACCAGGAACGCGGCGCACTGTCTTTTTCGGATGGTTCCGGTTGTGGCAGCGGCTGCTCTGCCGGAGACTCAGAGTCGGGAGTCACTGTTGCCGGAGCTGAAGTCATGGGTGGAATGCTCCCGCCGTAGGAATCTGACAGAGCGGCAAAAGTTGCCCGCCGCGGACGCAGACAATTGATCCCTGGGCTTAGGTCGTAACGGCGTAATCGTAACTTAGATCGTGAAAGTCGAGTGCGCTTGCGAGTTTTCCCGTCCTTTTCCGCACAACCGATCTTGACCGGGGGCCTGGGGAAGAAAAACGTATTCTGAGGCGGTATTTCTTGCGCAGTTCTGCGCTCAAAGCAAACACTTCACCGCAACTGGGCGTCGCGGCCCGCCTCGCTTTGCGCCACCCGAAGAGCGGTCCGGACGGCGCAATTCCCGCGAAACGACGCTACTGTACTTCGTTCAGTTTCTGGTAGATCAACATGGCCACCAGCACCAGCAGAAACACGCCGGAACCGATGCTGAAGACACGCACCGGGATCGTAAGCCGGTTGACCTTAGTCAATAATTCGGTCTGTTCCTCTTGCATGTGCGAGTTGTTGTCATCCAGAAAGAGCTGGTCGTCTTCGTGCATTGTGAGCGTGCTCTTATAGATCAGCAGGATGATCAGACCAACCGCGAAGACCCCGAACACGATCCCCACTAGAGTTAGCGTCGTCATAAGCCACCTCGGCAGATTTCCAAAAACCAGCGCAACGGCATTCCACTTCGTGGTGGAGGTGCAGAAACCCCGCAACCAGTCCCGGGGAAGCCCTTTACGCAACGATTATAGCCCTATTGGCAAGCCTGGGGAGAGGAATAAGAAGGGAACCAATCCCCCAGTAGAAGGGAGGTTCAAAAGCCCCTACAGGCCGCCGAGGATGCGACTTCCAGGCCGGATTGGCATCCAACCCAGTAGACGTTCTACACCAAGCAAGGGTAACCAAATCAGGTCTGGTTACGGCGCGGGCGTCTGGTATAATCTAAAAACTTCAGCGCCAAGGAGATATGAATGGCCACGACAACCGTTCCCGAAGTTACCAAGGGTGTTAATCCCGAAATCGCCAAGAAGCCCGCGCCCGTAACCCTTACCCCGAACGCCGTTGCCAAGGTCCGCGAGATTATGGGACAGCAGAACCCCGTACCCGCCGGCTTGCGCATTGGAGTGGTGGGCGGCGGATGCTCCGGTTTCTCCTATTCGATGCAGTTTGAAAACGGCGCCGGGATGATGGACAAGACCTTTGACATGGACGGCCTGAAAGTATTCGTCGACGCCACCTCGGTCATGTACTTGAACGGTTGCATCGTCGATTACGTCGAGACCCTGGAAGGCGCAGGCTTCAAGTTCGAAAACCCGAACGTGAAGAGCACCTGCGGCTGCGGCAGTTCTTTCAGCGTGTAGTTGCGTTCATTTGGGGACAGCCGCCCTCGGCAGTCCGCCGCGCGCAGCGCGGCATTTTCGTCAAGAATCAAGACGGCCTCATCAGCCAGATGAGGCCGTTTGCATTTTGAAAAAGGTAGATCGAAAGGCGGTTTTTGATCTCGAGTCAATCGCCTTCGCGTGGGGAGTGGTTCCAGCGCCTACTGCGGCGGACTAGTCGTCCCGCCCACCGTCGAACCCGAACCATTCTGGCTCCCCGGCTGCTGCCCGCCGATGCCATTGCCGAACCCGCTGCTGCTCTGCCCGTTGAGATTCGGCGTACCCTGCTGTCCGAATCCCTGAATCGCGGGCTGGTTCGGCGTCGTCAACAACCCGCCGAGATCGGTCGCGGGATCGTAAATGAACTGCCACTCGTTATATTTCTTCTTGTGATTGAACTCGCGGATCGTGTCTTTCTTGCTGCTGCTCGCCACTCCCACGATGGGTCCGCCTCCAAACGTCGCGCCCGCTAACTGATCCTGGCCGGTAACGCCTGGATGGTCACCCGGGTTCTGCGGTGACGCTTGGCCTGAGGTCTGCGACGACGAGTCCGAATCAGTTTGATCAGTCGCCCCACCGGACGTGCCTCCTGCAGCGGCGTTCGAGCTCGCCCCGGACGAACTCTGCGGCCCGCCGCCCGACAGAAACCCGCCGCCCGTGCTCGCGCCAGCGCCCTGCGTCGGCTGCGAGCCAAACGGCGCGGACTGCCCCGCCGGAGTCGCTCCGTTCAGGGTGCCCCCGCCCATCCCTCCGCTGAGCGACAGCTGCACATCGCCAAAATGCAGCAGCTTGAAATCCTTGCCCGTGATCGGATCTTTGTACCGCTTGCGAAGGAAACGCAGACTGTTGGTGTTCTCGAGATCTTCGAGCTTGGTGGGATAGCGGCCGAACTTTTTGTAGTAGGCTTTAATGGCCCGCGAGTACTGCACTCCGCGATGAATCATTTCCTCTTCGCGGTCGCGCCGGATATTAAAGGTGATCGAAGGCACAACCGCCGCCGCGGCAATGATCATCAGGCAGACGATCAGCAGCAGCGTGAGCAGGACGTAGCCGTGCTCATGGTTGCGAGAAGCTGTGCGTCGCGCGTTTGAGTGCAAAGACATCGGAAAAGAATTGAGCAATTGGGTAATTTGGTCATTGGGCGATTGGAGCAGGTTTTCAAATTACCCAATCACTCAATCGCCAAATCACTCAATAATTCTCACCCGCCCTGTGTCAGCGGAATGTTCTGCGAGGGGCCGCTGTTCACCACATCCTGCATCTCGACTGACGTCGGCATGATTCGGATTACCTTGTAGCGCCGGTCGACGATTTCGCCCTCGCCGGCGACGAAAACGTCCTCGCCCTGCGAGAGGAATATTTTCTTCGGCTCTCCAGCCTTGCTCGCAAACCCGAAGAATTTCAGCGGGATGGGCTGCGGCGCCGTTGGCCCCGGTGGTGTCCAGACAGGATCCTTCGGTTTGTCGGTCACTCCCGGAGCCCCGGGTATGGGTATCGAAGGGGGATCCGGTTGCGAAACAAAAATATTCCTTCCGCTCCCGGTGTACTGCGTCTGCTCCGCCGTGGCCAGCAAATCCAGCCGCAGCGTCGGATCAAGATTCTCCTGATGAACTTTCTTTCCCTTCACTCCCGCCCGCGCCGCCGCGCGCGTCGAGGTCGAGGCCGCGGCCTGCGCGCTCGAACCGGGCGCTGCCGACGATCCCGCAAAAAAGGGAATCAACTCGTACGCCATGGCCAGCACGGCCAGCACGCCGAGAGCGATCGCCCACGTCGTCTGCTTCTTGTTTTCCAGTCCCAGCTGCACTACGTTCCCACCTTCAAATACGTTTCCAATTTCACGTTCAGTTTCACCAGACCCTGGGGTTCACCGCCCAGAGTCACGCTGTTGATGATGAAAAACATCTCGTCCCGTTCCAGCGCGTTGATGAACTTGGCCAGCGAGGTATAGTTTCCCGCCAGGTCCGCTTCCATTTCCACGCGCTGCAGCCTGCCGGTTTCGACCTCGCCCTTCACCGGATACTTCGCCTGCTCAATGGTCACGCCGTTGGCGGCAGCCAGCTTTCCAAATTCGGTTACGATTTGCGAATCCTGAGCAGGGAAGCGCGTCTTGTAAAACATCTGCGTCTGGTTGCCCGCCAGCACGACTTTATGCGGCAAGTTCTGCAGCGGCGCGACCAGCTTCGTCTTGGTGTTGAGTTCGTTCTGCAGTTCGTTCAGCGTCTGCCGCCGCGTATCCGCCGAGCCTACCAGCGGCGAAAAATAAATCACGGCCGCCAGCAGGTCTACGCCCGCCATCACCGCCAGCGCGATTTTCAGATTCTTCCGAGTTTGACGCAGGTCGGGCATCTAACTCTTGCTCCCTTTCAGGCTCACTGCCTTCGGCCTCGGCAAAATCGCTTTCCGTTCCATCTTTTTGGGCCCGGTCTTTTTTGGTTCGGTCTTCTTAGGTTCCGCCTTCTTCGGTTCAGCGTTGGACGTAGAGGTTGCCGGGACCGGCGCTTCCGGAATATAAATCGCCGCAATATCAAACTGTACGGTATCGCCGGTGGTCGACTGAATGGGGCGCTCCGAAAGAATGTTGGTTTGAGCGAAGCGCTTCGAATCTTCCATGCGCTGCGCCAGTTCAATCGCCCGCTCTCGCGATCCGCCCGCGATCGTCATTTTCAGTGCCAGTTGGTTGTCCTCGTCCAGTCCGGGACTGATCGACACCAGATGGACCCGCGGCGGCATCACCTTCTCCAGATTTTCCAGCACGCGCGTCCAGGAAAACGCCTTGCGCTCGATCAGTTCGTTCAGAAACTGTGACTGGTCACGCGTGGTGCGGTTTTCCGGACGGCTCAAAAATTCCTCGGCGTCGGCGCGGATGCGGTCGCGGTCGGCAATCAGCGCCCGCTTTTCCGCCATCGCCTCGCGATCCCGCCGCGCGTTCACCCAGCCCGTAATCGTCAGCGTCAGCAGCGCCAGGGTGAGCACTCCAGCCGTGCCCACGGCCGTGCCCCAGCGCATCCAGAACTGCCGCGCATCTTCGTACGGCTGACTCGCGAGATTGATATCAAGACGCATAGAAATCAGAGGCCAGGGGTTAGGGACTAGGGTTTAGGGACTGGGTTTCTTGCCCCTGGCCCCTAATCCCTAGCCCCTACGAAATCAAAGCTCCCACCACTCCCGCCATTCTCCACCGCGGCACCGGACCACTCGCACTTGCTCCCAGCTGCGACGAAGCCACGAGTTCCTGCACCTGCGCCCCGGTCTGGGCGGCCAGCGCCGGCGACGCGCCGCCCGACTCGGGCAGGCCCGCCACATAAATCCGCTCGATGTTGAGCTTGTACGTGTCCTGAAAAAACACCACCGACGGATAAACTTCCTCCGCCAGTTGTTCGCCCGTAATCGTGACCCCGCGCGGATTCTCCAGCGTGCGGAACAACTGCAACTGATCTTCATTCAGAATGGCAATGCTGGTTGTGTGCGCATCCACTTTCACGACTAATGTCGGCTTCTTTGCATCCGCCGATCCCAGCGCCGCCAGCATCGAGGGCAGCACCACCCCCGGATTGAATCCCGCCTCGCGAAACGCCGCTTCGTAATCCTCGACCACGTTGGCCAGCGCGACCGCCGCCACAACCCGCACTCCGGCGGGAAATTTCTGCGCGTGATAGGAAACTTTGGCCTTCTCCACGTCGAACGGTAAAGATTTTTTCAGCCGGAACCGTACCACTCCAAGAGCCTCTTCAGTGTCGGACGGCAGAGTGTCAAATTCCACCAGCATCACCCGTACCGCCGCATCCGGCACGATCGCGATCACGTCCTTGGATCGTCCCGCCACGCCGCCCAGGGCCGCCTCAATTCCGGCCCGCACCGCATCCCGCTGGCGCAGATTGTTCTCGACCAGATCGGGAACCACGCTGCCTGGCGCCAGTTCGCGCGCCGCGCAGGCTTCCAGCGCGCCGCCGTTGTCGGTCAGCCGCCCGGCCAGTACGCGGTCGGCCGCGATTTCGCAGGCCAGTTTGGGCTTAGGTGTATTTGAATTCGAACTCATTCCCGAGAACGCCTTTGAGAAACACTGTTGTACAAATCAGAAACCTTACCGCCGGAAAATGCAATAACCGAAAGAGCACTTGAGGGACGTAGCGCCGGGCATCCCTTCAGCGCGCTTCGCTTGCTCAGGGCAGGCCCTGCCGGCTGTCTCCAGGTGCCCATTTCTCGCGCGCCTTTTGCGCGAGAAGTGGGGATTTTCAACCGAGCGAAGTCGAAGATACGTGCGGAGCTGCAGTTACCGCATGGCCTCAATGAACGTAACCTTGTTGATCTCCTTCAGCGTCGTCATGCCCAGCCGAACCTTGTCCAGGGCCGATTCCCGCAGGAACCGCATGCCTTCTTCCCGCGCCGCGCGCCGAATCTCCGACGTCGGCTTCTTGGCCAGAATCATTTCCCGGATGCGGTCGCTCAGGTCCAGCAGTTCGTGAATCGCGGTTCGCCCGCGGAATCCCGTGCCCGCGCACTCAATGCACCCGGGCCCTTCGTAGAGCGGAACCTTGCCCCACTGCACCGGGTCAAGCCCGCTGGCTTCGAGAACGTCGGGCGCGTAATGCACTTCCGTGCGGCATGAGTCGCAAATCAACCGCACCAGCCGCTGCGCCAAAATGCAGTTCAACGCGGAAACAAAGTTGTAAGGCTCGACGCCCATGTTCAGGAAGCGCCCAATCACGTCGACCACGTTGTTGGCGTGGACCGTAGTGAATACCAGGTGGCCGGTTAGCGCCGATTGAATCGCAATCTGGGCGGTCTCCGCGTCGCGAATTTCACCCACCATGATCTTGTCCGGGTCGTGGCGCAAAATCGAGCGCAAGCCGCGCGCGAAGGTCAATCCCTTTTTCTCGTTGACCGGAATCTGCGTAATGCCGCGCAGCTGATATTCGACCGGATCTTCGATGGTGATGATCTTGTCTTCGTCGGTCTTGATCTCGTTGACCGCCGCGTACAGAGTCGTGGTCTTACCGGAACCGGTCGGCCCCGTCACGAGTACCATGCCGTAGGGTTCTTTGATGTAACGGCGAAACCGGCGCAAATCGTCTTCGTCAAAGCCAACCACGTCGAGCGTCAAGCTCTTGAACTTCTCGCTCATCGACTCTTTGTCGAGCACGCGCAGCACGGCGTCCTCGCCATGAATCGAAGGCATGATCGACACGCGGAAGTCGATGGCGCGCCCGTTGTACTTCACGCGGAAGCGTCCGTCCTGGGGCACGCGCCGCTCGGAAATGTCGAGCTCGCTCATGACCTTGATACGGGAAATCACGGTCGAATGATGTTCCTTGCCGATGGGCGGCATGGCCTGCGTGAGCACGCCGTCGATGCGGAACTTGATCATCACCGAATCGTCGCGGGTTTCGATGTGAATGTCGGAAGCGCGCCGCTGCAGCGCGGTAAAAATCGTGGTATCGACTAAACGAATGATCGGGCTGGTGTCGCCCGTCGCCGTCAGTTTGTCGATCGAGAGCGTTTCTTCCGCGCCCGTATTCTCGTCTTCGCGGATGATCTGGAAGCCTTCGCTCGCCTCTTCCAGTACCCGCTGCGACTGCTCGGTCTTGGTGAGAATGTTGTCGATCTGCTTCAGCGTGGAAACTTTGGTGACGATCCGCTGCTTCAGCAGCAGGCTGATCTCGTCGATCATCATCAGCTGGCTAGGATCGGCGATCGCGATCGCCAGCTTGCCGTCCGCCGTCTCTTCCAGCGGCACAAACTTGTAGCGGAACATCAGCTCGACCGGAATCTTCTTGAACAGTTCGTGATGCAGCGTGAAGTCGGTGAGATCGACAAACTCGCAGCGGTAGCGCCGCGCCACATCCTGCGCCCGCTCCAGGTCGGTAATCGGATTCCCCGTCGGGCTGATTGGCCCGCCGTTGCCACCGCCTACGAACAACGATTTTTTGTCGGCTGTTGCCATTTTGTCTAACCCGTCGTTGGTCGTTAGTCGTTAGTCCTTGGCCAACGACCAACGACTAGCGGCCAACGACCGCCCTCAATGCACTCCCAACGTAAAAATCGGCAAATAGAGTGAGATCAGCACGCCACCCACAAAAATTGCCATCACGATCAGAATCAGCGGCTCAATCAGCGCCATCGACGCGCCCAGCGCCGTCTGCACATCTTCCTCATAAAATTCCGCCACCGAATTCAGCATCGCGGGCAACGCTCCGGTGGATTCGCCGACTTCAATCATTTCCACCGCCAGCTCGGGAAAAATCTTCTGCTCTTCCAGACTTCCCGCCAGCGAATTTCCTTCGCGCACTCGCACGCCGGCGCGCATGACTCCCTTCAGAATGCGCCGGCTGGTCATGGAAGCGCCGGCCGTTTCCATCGACGGCACCAGCGGCAACCCGCCTTGCAAAAGGGTCGAAAGCATGCGCGAGAAACTCGCCACCTGATGCTTCAGCCGGATATCCCCCAGCAGAGGCAGACTCAAAATCGCCCGGTCGATGCGGTCCGCGCCGCTGTCCGTATCCTTCCAACGCCAGAACACAAACACCACTACCGCCAGTCCAACAAAGAAATACGGCGCGTATTTCTGCGCGTTCTCTCCCACCGCCAGCATGAACAGCGTGATCGCCGGCAGCTTCGCGTCCAGGCTGTTAAACAAATCCGCGAACTTGGGCACAACATACGTAAACAGAAATGTCACCATGACCAGCACCACGCTGATCAGCAGCGTGGGATAAATCAGCGACACGAACAGTTTCTTGCGAAAGGTCATGGCCAGCCGCTGAAACGCGATGTAGCGCGTCAGAACTTCGTCTATGTTGCCGCTCTTTTCCCCCGCCATCAGCGTAGTCGTATAAATCTTCGGAACCACACCCTGGGCTGCGAAGGAATCGGAAAGCAACTGCCCACCCTTCACCCGGTCGCGCACATTCTCCAGAATCTGCCTGAGTTGTGGATCCTTCTGCCGCTTAATGAGTAGCTCCAGCGAATTCAGAATCGGCAGCCCGGCGCGGATCAGCGTCAGAAACTGCTGGTTAAACACCAGAAACGTGGCCTGCTTCAGCTTCCGGCGCCGCCGCAGCGACAGCCCGCCCGACATCACGCCCTGGGACTTGACCCAGTACACGTGATAGCCCTGCTGCGAGAAGCGGTCGCGCACCTCGGTCTCGGAATAGCCCTGCTCGATCTGCTGCTGGACGTTTCCGCGCTCGTCCGCGATTTTGACTACAAATTCAGCCATTTGCCGGTTTTTCTGCCACTTTCCCGGTGATACGCCCTACCGACTCAGTCTAACATTCCTAATAAACATTCCCACCCGCCGAACTTCTCCAAAATGGTCCCATCCAGTACCGCAAGTAACCAGGATGGGAGTGTTGCCATCCTGGGAGAACAGCTTGATCGGAGCACTTCGAAAGCCCTCAAAACCCTGTCATTCCGAACCGGGCTGAAAGCCCGGTGAGGAACCTGCTTCTCGCCAGCCCGAGCGTTAACCCCTACGGCCCCAGTCCCTCCACCGTTTCTGTTCCAGCTGGGGGCTGGAAATCAAATCGTTGATCCCCGATCGCCACGTTTTCCTTCTGATCGGTAAAGCGATATTCCGTGGCCGATCCATCCACTTCCTGGATGACAATTCGAGCAATTCGGTGGTCTGGCGTGATCTCCAGCAGAATCTCGCTGACCCGGTCTTCCATCCCCTGCGGCACCCCCCGCAACACTAAGTTCCCGGCCTGGGTGGGAGTGGTATCCGAGGCTGTCGATAAACCGCGCAACTCCTTTTCCAGCTTCGTCTTACCCAGCAGGAATGCAAGTGGAGATCGAATATCATCCAGCTTCTTAGCCGCGGTTTTTCTCGCCTGGCGGTCCTCGGGGACATAGAACCACGCGTCTTTGCCGTCGCTCACAAACAGTTTCTCTCTGGGAGAACGGTACTCCCAGCGCATCTTGCCGGGTTTTTTGAGCCACAAGATCCCAGTCTCGGTACGCTCCATCCCTGACCCGCGATAAACCTCGGTAAATTCGGTTTGCAGAGTCCGCAGGTGGTTGTAATGAGCGTCGACCGCAGCCGCCACGGATTTCACGTCGTCCGCCCATGCGGCCAACGCGACCAGGCTCACAAAACAGACTGCCAAACCGAACCTAGACATCATTCCATTCATTTTAGACACTGGACCACGCCAGATGGGATTAAAGAGGGACTAAAAGTTGGAGAAGCAGTGGTCAGGGGACAGGGATCAGTGGCCAGGCTGGTCACTATCCATTATCCACGAAACACTGACCACTGATTCGTGCCTGCGACTTTGCGCAGCCCTCCGCGCTCACTCAGTACATGCTCGAGCAGCGGGTTGTGATACAGCACAAACAGGGCCCGCCGCCGCGCCCGCAGACTACTCTCCAGGTTCGCGCAGACCCGCCGCATTCCCGACTCGGGCAGAGGATTGAACATATAAACCACCAGCGGCTCGTCAGGAAAAGGAAAGTCGTTGGCATCGGCGCAGATCGATTCCAGCGCCAAGCATTTCTGCGCGGGATTCCTGTATTGGCCGATGTTTTCCTGCGCGATCTGGTGCAGCGAAGGAAGCAGTTCCACGCCCACAATTCGCCGAAAGGGATAATCCGACGCCATTAGCAGCGTGCGTCCCTTGCCCGATCCGATGTCGAGGAACGTGAATTCGCGAAAATCCAGCCCGGTATCCCGCTGCAACGCATCCAGCATGTCGTGGAACGCCGCCGGATCGGTAGGCTGATACTCGGAATGAAACATCCCCAGCAGCCGGTCACGCCACGCCATCGCGCCGCTGGTTGTGTTGACGCGATGGTCCCAGTCATAGTCGGCATCGCCGAAGCGCAGGCGACGCCGCTCCGGCGTGGAGTCGCGCGCAAACTCCCACAGCACGCCCAGCAGCCGCCGCGTCGCGCGCAGCCGCCCTTCATACTTGGCGGCATATTTCCACCATTGCCGTACAGTATCCAAAATCCCAGGTGGGGGGGAGATGAAGATTCGGTTACAGGAGGATCATGGAGAGCCGTCACTGGTTGATGATAAGTGAATTGCGTGAACGGAATGAAGCGGGTGCCCCACCCTTCTCGCATCTTGTGCGAGAGAGCCTGCCCTGAGCTTGCCGAAGGGCTGGGGATTTTGATTGTCTTTACAGCTTGGTGTGAAATTTCGGCTTCGCCGAGGGCTTATATCCCGGAGGCAGCCCCTTGGTCACGAAAGGAAAATCGTCCGGCTTCTCCAGTTCCACGCGCCCCTCGGGCGAGAGTTTATAGGCGTTGCCATCAGGATCGGCGGGAATGCCACCCAAATGCTCCGCGATCACCAGTTCCTCGATGCTCGCCGGAAGACGCCCGGTGCGCTGGCCGAAGCGAGTCACCGCAGCCTGCAGGTTGCTGACGTCTTCATCCACCGAGATCGCCCGCAGATGTTCCAGGGCATTCTGGCGGATGTTGGTCTCGTGGCTGGTTTCGAAGGTCGCGCTCCACAGCAGCCGCGCGGTGGCAAAATCCCCCGCGTGTTCGGCCATTGACGCGGCTAGAATTTTCATAAACGGATGAGCATTCGGCACCTGCGATCCGCGCTCGAAGATCTTCGCCGCATTCTTGTAGTCCTTGAGTTCGGTGTAATAGACGAAGCCGAGATTGTAATAGAGCTGCCAGTTGTCGGGATTGTGCGCGATGCCGTACTCCATCAGCCGAATGGCGCGATCCGGCTGCCCAGCGCCGTCGGGCGGAGGCGGCGCCAGAAAGCTGGCGCCAAACTGGTAGGCCGGAATAAGTTGCGGATCGAGCGCCGTGGTGATCTCGAGCAGCGGCGCCAGTTCGTTGTAGCTGCGCTCGCGATTGTAATGCCGGTGGCCGAAGTACTGCACCGTGCGGGTCCAGTAAATGCAGGCCATCAGGCCGTCGAAGCCCAGGCTGGCGCGTTTCACCATCTTCGGCGAACTGATGTAGAGGACGTCGTCGATCGAAGCCTGCGGACGCGCTCGATCGATGTGGCGCAGCAGCAGCACACATGCGGCCATCGACACCGCAAGGCAGGCGCTGGCGATGATCGTGGTCCGGCGCCGCGAAGTCATTTCAAGTTCCTGCGCTCGAAAATGAGCACCGCGCCGCTCAGTGCGGTTGCGGTGTAGAACAGCGCATACAACGTATTTTGCAGGATGAGCTGTGTCCCCGGCCCCTGCTGATGAGCCACCGCGCTAATCACATTGAGCGTTGAAAAATTCGGCACAAGATACGCCGCTCCGGTGGCGACCCATTTCATGAAGCCGTGAGTCAGTCCGGCGAATCCGCGCAGGTCGTCGGCGAAGCTGCCAATTACGAACAAAGCGAAGGCGAACACGGCCGACATCAGCGGCGTCGAGAATGACGAGAACAACAGCGCCAGCGCGCAGATGATCAGAAATTCCAGCACGATGAAATACAGCGCCACCAGTATCTGCGCGTCGGGCCGCGTGAACTTGTGCGCTACGTAGAGCAGCGCGCCGAATACGCCGATGGCCATGAAGAAAGTATTCACCACCAGCGTTCCGGCCAGGCCGAAAAACTTTCCTACAATAAATTCCCAGCGCCGGACTGGCCGCGAGAGCACGGTGTAAAGCGTGCGCTTCTCAATTTCTTTCGAGACCAGGCCAATGCCGATGAAAATCGCGATCACTACTCCGAAGAGGGAAACCGCAGTCAGGCCAAGGTTGATGACGACCAGCCGCTCGATGTCGATGGAAATCTGTCCCACGAAAATGGCCGCGCCCGAAAGCAGCAGCGCGAATGCGATCAGGTTGTAGAGCACGCGGTCGCGTACCGCTTCGCGAAAAGTGTTACGCGCGATGTGGACTATGCGCGGACTCATGACGTTTTCCCCGCGGTCTGTGACTGCTGCATCTTCTCAACCTGCATTTTTTCCACGAAATAAGCCTCCAGGGAGGTCCGCAGCGGGGTGATCGCGATCAGCCGGATGCGCTCGCGGCGCAGCGCGTCAATGGCCGCGTCCTGTTGATTCTCTGGCAAAACGGCGCGAACCGTGTCGCCTGTGACGTGACACTCCGCGCCCAGAGCCTTCATCGAGGCTGGAACCAGCGGACCTTGCCAGATCACTTCCACTTTTCCTTGAACGGCGGAGGTCAAATCTTCAATCGCTCCCACACCGCGCAACTCGCCCCTGTTGATGATCGCCACGCGGTCGCACAGCGCCTCGGCGTCGGAAAGAATGTGGGTCGAGAAAAATACCGTCTTGCCTTCCTGCTTGAGCTGCTCCATCAGGTCGCGGACTTCGCGGCGTCCCAGAGGATCGAGTCCCGACATCGGTTCGTCGAAAAACACCAGCTTGGGATTGTGCAGAATGGCCTGCGCGATTCCAGCACGCTGCAGCATGCCTTTAGAAAACTTCCGCAACTGCACGCCCTTGACATCGGTCAGGCCCACGCGCTCGAGCACTTCGTCGATTCGCCTCTTCCGATCTTTCCCCGGAACTCCCGAGAGCTGCCCGTAGTAATCGAGCAATTCGTGCGCGGTCAGGTAGTCGTAGAAATAGGGCTGCTCGGGCAGAAAGCCGATTTGCGCCTTCACTTCCGGATCGGTCCACTCACGCCCCAGGATGCGAGCCGTGCCCGCGGTCGGGAACACCAGCCCCATCAGCATCTTCAAGGTCGTTGTTTTGCCGGCGCCGTTGGGCCCGAGAAACCCGAAGATCTCGCCCTCTTCCACCGTGAGATGCAGGGGTTGCAGGGCGCGTTTCGGCCGCTTGCGCCAGAAACCCACAAGGTATGTCTTTTCCAATCCGAGAATTTCGATTGCCGCCATCGTGGTCAAGGACAACACTTGTAGAAGGAGGACCTCAGAAGGTCTTTCCGAAAAGATTATATGCAAGTCGGGCGGAGTTGAAACGCAGTCGCCGGTTACGACGGTCACTGTGGTCGAACCGCTACCCTCCCAGCAAACACTGGATCCGCGGGATTCCCGCGGATCCAGCTTGCTGAATTCTCAGAATGACGTGAGACTTGAGACCGCTACTGCGTGACGGCATAGGCCAGACACGTACCAATTGCGCTAGCCGGCAGATCCCCTGTGCTGCCCATCTGCGAGCGCAGCACACCGTCGTTGGTCTGGCAGAAATCGCGGTTGCCGGTGGAGTGCACCGTGATGGGTGCCGCGCCTGCCACGAATGCGTCATTGTAGGTCGCGCCACCCGTGACGATTCCCGTGGCCAGGTAGTAGTAGCCGCTCTTGCCTACGCCGCCGGGCGTGGCCGTGGCCAGAAAGTTATCGATAATACAGGCCGTGGTTGATGAAGGCGTGCACGGAGTAGCGCCGCCCAAGGGTCCAATCGTGGCCGCGTATCCGATGGTCGGATACGTATTGTAGTACGTGATTTCGGCGCTCTGCAGCGTGTGCAGAGATCCCGCGGCGGAAGACTCATTGGCCGCCAGCCGGGCCTGCAGCAAATTGGGGATCGCGATCGCGGCGATGATGAGGATAATCGCCACGACGATCAGCAACTCGATGAGCGAGAACCCTTTTGTTGATCGCATAACCCTATTTTCCTCAGAATGTTGTTGTTACCGAAGATCGTTCGCGGGCAACTTACGGTAATTCATTAGCAGTTTCAGCGCCATTCCGGGACATGCGACACCCCACCTTGGTAATCCCGTAAGCGTATGGTATGTCGGGGTTTAGCAATCGACGAGGTGCCCGGGTGTGACCTGATGCAGGCGGATGACGCGCCTCTTCACCGCGCTCGCACTCGCCGATTGGCAGAAAATGACAGAAAATGTCACCGAGAGCACTTCCGAAGGAGGGTTTGTCGCGGAGGATTCGCGGGAAAACCGCAGCCAGAGCCCCGCTCCAAGGCGCGAGCAAAAAAAAATTAAGAGCAGCGAACTCGCGTTCGCTGCTCCCCGGCTTGTACCCTCCCCAGGTACTCGCCAAAACTTACTTCGCGAAACTTGCTAGGCACTAACTTACTGGTTGAGCGGCAGAAGAGCCTGGCAAGCCGCTTCGCTGGCGATCGCGGCGCCCGTGGGCTGAACGCGAACCACAGCATCTTCGAATGAGCAGAAGCTACGCACACCAGTCTGGTTGAGCGTAACCGGAACGCCCGTCGCGTAGTAGATCGTGTTCGGAGTGCCGCCCGCGCCGGTCGCGTGGAACGTGTATCCGCTCTTGGTGCCGGCAGCCAAAACGCTGTCGATCAGGCAAGCGGTGGTCGAGCTCGGGGTGCAAGGAGCCACGCCACCCAGAACCGTCAGCGAGGCCGCGAAGCCGACTGTCGGATAGGTGGAGTTGTAGGTGACCATGCCGGTGTTGATGGTGCGAATGGACGCGACTGCGGACGACTCATTGGCCGCCATGCGGGCGCGCAGCAGGTTCGGAATCGCGATCGCTGCAATGATCAGGATGATAGCTACGACGATCAGCAGTTCGATCAGTGAAAAGCCCTTCTGTTTACGCATTGATATATGTTCTCCGTCTAAAAGGTTTGCCGTCTCTGGACTTGAGCTTTCGAGCCCGTTCTGGGCACGCTCTTATAGTGGCACGCGACGGGCCACGCTCCGTCGTTACTTGGGTTACTACGGTCGTCTTATTAAGGCTATTATTTTCAGCGAATCGCTTCGTCCGCGAGATGACTGTTCCCGCGTATGGGGCGCGGATTAGGGCGGGAGTGACAATTTGCGTCAGTCAAACGCTGAAGGTTGGCAGTCGCCACGAAAGATCGCTACGGCGAGACGACGATCACGAGACGACGATCAGAAGAGGAAAAGCTTCTAGAAAAGTCGTGCAAAAAAACAAAAGAGCAGCGAACTTGCGTTCGCCGCTCCTGGCTTGTACCCTCCCCCGAGTACTCGCCAAACTTACTCGGTGCTAACTTACTGGTTGAGCGGCAGAAGAGCCTGGCAAGCCGCTTCGCTGGCGATCGCGGCGCCCGTGGGCTGCACACGAACCACAGCGTCTTCAAAGGAGCAGAAGCTGCGAATACCAGTCTGGTTCAAGGTAACCGGAACGCCGGTCGCGTAGTAGGTCACGTTCGGAGTTCCACCCGCGGCAGAGGTCAGGAACGTGTAGCCGCTCTTGGTGCCGGCAGCCAAAACGCTGTCGATCAGGCAAGCGGTGGTCGAGCTGGGCGTGCAAGGAGCCACGCCACCCAGAACCGCCAGCGAGGCCGCGAAGCCGACTGTCGGATAGGTGGAGTTATAGGTGACCTGCCCAGTGTTGATGGTACGAATGGACGCGACTGCAGACGACTCGTTGGCCGCCATGCGGGCGCGCAACAAGTTCGGAATCGCGATCGCTGCGATGATCAGGATGATTGCCACCACGATCAGCAGCTCGATCAGTGAAAAACCCTTCTGTTGTTTGCGCATTGTGAGAACTGTCTCCCTGTAGTAAATTGCGGCCCATCATCGGACGCCTGCTCTTTTCCTAGCACTTGGTGGGCCACGACGTTTTTGCTCCTGGTCATAGTTACCTGACCCAGCTAAGACGCTTGTTTGCAACGTGGGGTCACCATGAGGCTTGGATAGGCTTGCTGCCTGCGCGGCCAAAGTTGTCACGTTATGTCAACCTGCGCCGTGAATTGGCAGCCCCTTATGTGGCGCGCAAAACTCGCATAAAAAGCGAAAGGAGCAGCGAACTTTCGTTCGCTGCTCCATCTTGTACCCTTGCCGGGTACTTCGCCGAATGCAATTACTGGTTGAGCGGCAGAAGAGCCTGGCAAGCCGCTTCGCTGGCGATCGCGGCGCCCGTGGGCTGCACGCGAACCACAGCATCTTCAAACGAGCAGAAGCTACGCACACCGGTCTGGTTCAGCGTAACCGGAACGCCCGTCGCGTAGTAGGTCACGTTCGGAGTTCCACCCGCGGCAGAGGTCAGGAACGTGTAGCCGCTCTTGGTACCGGCAGCCAAAACGCTGTCGATCAGGCAAGCTGTGGTCGAGCTGGGCGTGCAAGGAGCCACGCCACCCAGAACCGCCAGCGAGGCCGCGAAGCCGACTGTCGGATAGGTGGAGTTGTAGGTGACCTGCCCAGTGTTGATGGTGCGAATGGAGGCGACAGCAGACGACTCATTGGCCGCCATGCGGGCGCGCAGCAAGTTCGGAATGGCGATCGCTGCGATGATCAGGATGATTGCCACCACGATCAGCAGCTCGATCAGTGAAAAACCCTTCTGTTTGCGCATCTCTCGTTTCCCCTTGTTATATTTTTCTGAAAATATGCTGGTCACGTGGTGACGCAGTCGTGTTCGATATTTGCATTTCCCGTTCCAAAATCGATAGTTACCATGGTTTCAAAACCCAAATCGGGAACGGCTTTATTTTCAGCACGGAAGTACACTTCAGTCCTACCCAAATGCCCGTCCCATGCCTGCCAATTACCCCGTTTTCCTAGCAAAATGCGTCGATCCGACTGACAATTCCCGTCACTCAGGGCGAGGCACCTGATCGAATGATGGGCTCTCCTCGCGGGGTCGATAATTACGACCAGCAGCCGAACATACAGTCGTAAGGTGCCTGGAGCCCTGCCATGCGGGGATAGCAATAAACGAAAAATACCGCGGCAGCCGTCAGTAGCAGCAGACTAAGGCGGATGCCGAACACGCGCGGCGACGGCATGCGCCAGAGAACGATTGTAAGGGCCACACCCAGAAACATCGCGGGTGGAAAATAGTAGTAATAAACCAGACGCTTCTGCGGGATCAGCACCCACTGCAGAAGGTTGACGGCATAAAAGAGCGTGACTAGTCCTTCCGGAAGAGCAAAGGTCCGCAAGAATCTCCAGGCGCAGACTGCGAGAGCGACGAATCCCAGCCAGGCAACTACAAAGTTTCCCATCAGGTACGACAGACCGCGCTCCGGCGTAGCCCGGAAGAACCAGTAGTACCAATGAACGTCGAGCGCAGGATTGCCGGGGCAGGCTACATGATAGCGCCAGATGAAGGCGTTCATTTCAGACAGTTCAATGAGAGAAAAAGGCCGGTGAAACCTGAGGCAAAGCGGCAAGTAAGCCAGAGCGTAGGCGGCGGCCGGTACGACTGCGAAGGCGATCGCCAATGTGGTTACGCCCGCCTCGCGCATGTGATGCGTGTCGCGAAGGTAGAGAACCGCGGCCGCCAGCGCAACCGCCGCCAGCGTCACGACCGCGTTCCACTTGCAGGCCGTGCCTAATCCAAACATCAGTCCGGATGCGAGCAGCAGGGCGCGGCGGCGCGCCACGCTCATTTCGAGCAAAAGGGCGGCAGTGAAGGCCAGCACTCCCCACATGACAAAGGCAAAGTAGAAAACGTCAAGCATGGCGACCCGCGACATGACGAACAGGAAGTTGTTGAAGAATGTCAGTCCGGCTGCCGTAAGGGCAAGGGCGTAATCGCGGAGAAGGAGATAGGCCCAAAAGAAAATCGCCATCAACGTGACGGCGCCGAACATGGCCCCGGCCATGCGCCAACCCAAGGCGGAGTCGCCGACGGCCTCGATTGCCGATGCAATGAAAAACTTGGCCAGGGGCGGATGTTCGGGGTTCAGGTCCTGAGTTCCATGCAAGAGGGATCGCGCGCCGTCCACGTAGAGAGGCTCGTCGAAGATGAACATGGGCGGCTTTCCGATCCCCGCCAGAAAGAAGGCGAATGCGAGCGCGCAGATACCGAGGCCGGTGAGTGTGAGCCGATTCTCCATATAGTTGAATCTTATCCGCGGGAATCCAGACCACGCGGAAGCCGAGAGCGGAACAGATAACTTTGGTCACTTCCGGGAACGCCCCCTGACATAGCGTGGGCCAAGACGGAACTGCGGCACTCGTGTTTTACAATGTTCGGCATTCGAGAGAGCGCGATGGCAACTCCGGAATCAAATCTGAAGGTCGATCCTGAAATTGCGCGCGCCTGGACGTTGCCAGCGCGGCTTTACACCGACGCGGACGTATTCGCCGCGGAAAAAGAAAAGATATTTGCGCGTTCCTGGCAAGTGGTCGGACACGCCAGCCAGGTCGAGAAGCCCGGCGACTACTTCACGACGGATATCGTGGGCGAGCCTCTGCTCTTTGCGCGCGGCACAGATGGAAGGTTGCGAGGTTTCTATAATGTCTGCCGCCATCGGGCCGGGCCACCGGCAGAGGGATGTGGCTCGCGCAAGCTGTTTCGCTGCGGCTATCACGGCTGGACGTACGGCCTCGACGGCGCGCTGATCAGCGCGACCGAGATCGAGGGCGTGGAGAATTTTCGCGTCGAGGATTTCGCGCTGGCTCCGGTGCGCACCGAAGAATGGTTCAATCTTGTGTTTGCCAATCTCGATCCGGAGGCGCAGCCGCTGTGCGAGTGTCTGGGTGAGTTGCCGAAGCAGACAGAGAAATTTTCCGTTCGCCGGCATGAAGCTGTTCGAGCGCCGCACTTACGACATGAAGTGCAACTGGAAGACTTATGTCGACAACTATCTCGAGGGCTATCACTTGCCGAACGTGCATCCCGGGCTGAATCGCGAACTCGATTTCAACGCCTACACGGTCGAACCTCATGCTCGAGGCCGAGAGGGATATGTGCGCCAGTTCAGCCCGATTCGCGGCGCGCAGCCCGGCGACGCCACGCCCCGGCGCTACCAGGAAGCGCGCGACGACCTGACCACCGACTACTTCTGGATCTTTCCCAACTGGATGCTGAACTGCTATCCCGACAACGTTTCGCTGAACATTGTGCTCCCGGTCGACGCGGAGCGGTCGCTGGCCATTTTCGAATGGTATCTGCGGCCCAAGGATCACAGTTCCCCGGCGGCGAAGGCGTCGGTAGAGTTCAGCGACCAGATTCAGATGGAGGACGTGGGCATCTGTGAAGTGGTGCAGAAGAATCTGCGGTCACGGAGTTACACCCATGGCCGGTTCAGCGTGAAGCAGGAAAAGGGCGTGCACGCCTTTCACCGAATGTATGCGGAACGGATGCGGGAGTAGTCCTTTGCCGAGGGCGCGATTCCTCTTGCTTTATGCGCAAGTTTCTCTGGCTAATGCCGGTTACCGACGTACTGAAAAACCGACGCCGATGGCTCTGCGCGCAAACGTTGCGAGGTTACAATCACCTTTCCAATAGCGTGGAGGACACACTTTGCCAGAAGCGGCGGCCAGGTTGCAGAAAGGCAAGTCAGTGCCAGAGATCGCCCCTGTGTCTTCTTTTCCAGAGAAAAATAGAGTCGTAGCGTGCCTGCTGCTGGTGGTCGCAACGCTGGCTTTTTACAATCCCATCGCACACTGCGGTTTTGTCTATTCCGATGACGTCACATATGTAACGAGAAATCCCGCGGTTCAAGCGGGGCTTACCTGGGACACGGTTGAGTACGCTTTTACGAATGTCCACACGGGCTTCTGGCATCCGCTAACCTGGCTTTCGCATGCTCTCGATTGCGAGCTGTTCGGCCTGAATCCGACGGGGCACCATTACGTCAGCCTTCTGTTTCATGCCGGAAGTGTTGTTCTGCTCTTCTTGCTCTTGCTTGAGGCCACGGGTGCGGCGTGGCCGAGCCTGATGGTGGCGGCCCTGTTTGCCCTGCACCCGGAAAATGTGGAATCGGTCGCCTGGGCCGCGGAGCGCAAGAATGTGCTGAGCATGTTCTTGTTTCTTCTGACGTTGTGGGCATACGGGCGATACGCAAAGAGCGGAGGAGTTCGCCGATACCTTGGGGTAGTACTGCTTTTTGGCGCGGCGCTGATGGCCAAGACGCAGATCGTCACCCTGCCTTGCGTGCTGTTGCTCTGGGACTACTGGCCGTTGCGCAGAATGTTTGCCTCGCCCTCAGATGCTGCCGGGGCGTATGCTCCCCGCTCATTTTCCTATCTGGTCAAGGAAAAGCTGCCATTGTTTGCTCTCGCTGCCGCGGGTTCTGCGATTACGATTTGGGCGCAGCATCAGGCGAGCGCGTTTCGAACGTTAGGAGAGATTTCTTTCTCCGCGCGACTGGGGAACATGGTTGTTGCCTACGTGCGCTACATTGTCCACACGGTGTGGCCGGTACGATTGTCTCCGATCTATCCACATGCGTTCGCTTCTCTGCCAGTGGCGCAGGTTGCCGGAGCCACTGCGCTGCTGGTGCTGGTCACGGTTCTCGTGATTCGTTGGCGCAACCTTCGTTACTTGCCAGTGGGCTGGTTCTGGTTTCTGGGAACGCTGGTGCCGATGATTGGCATTGTGCAAGTGGGAGAACAGGCCATGGCAGATCGCTACGCATACCTGCCGATGATCGGCTTGTTTGTAATGCTGGCGTGGCCGATCGGTGAGGCAGTCGAGAAAAAGCCCATCTTGAAGCCATGGGTGGCGGCTCCAGCCGTACTTGTGCTTGTCGCTCTGGGAGGGCTCACCTATCGGCAGCTCGGTTACTGGCACGATGGTGAAACGCTATGGAGGTACGCGCTGAGCGTTACCGACCGCAACTATCTCGCTCACGACAATCTGGCCATGGTCTTGGACGGAGAAGGAAAGACAGATGAAGCGATCGGCGAGTTCCGCGCGTCCGAAGCGCTGCACGACTATCCTCCAGACCAGATTTTGAAGATCGGACTGTACGAACAGCGGAACGGTCACCTTCAGGGCGCGATCGAGCAGTACCAGAAAGTTTCGATGGGCACGGCGGCGCCACTCTTGCGGGCGGCTGCGTGGGGTCAAACGGGTTCCGCGTACGTGCAAATGGCGAACTACGACCAGGCGACACAAAGTTATGAGAACGCATTGCGGCTGAACCCCGACGATCCCTCTGCGCTGGTGGGGACGGGGTTGCTGGCGTCGCGCGCGGGTGACTTCGATCGCGCGGCCGCGAACCTGCGTCACGCGATGCAGGTGCAACCCAGCGATGTGGGGTACCTGCTGCTGGCCGATTCGCTGCGTCGCGCCGGGAGCATGCAGGAGGCGCAGGCCGCCGAGGATGTTGCTCGGAAAATCTCGGCGAATCTCGACGAAGCCAGGCAAGGCGCGGCCCAGACCCAGCTTATCTTTGGCTACAAAGCCAACTAAAGAACGAATCGGACGGAGCCGCACCGGTTCGAGTGTGGCGCCGGTTGCATAGCCTGGTGGTATTGGGCTCGCCGTCAAATTCTACGGTGTACATATCGTAGTATACGTACACAAACCGACAGCGGTCGCTGCGGTCAGCTTTTGCGGCCCGGAGGGCCGATTTCTTTTGCGGACTCATGTCCCTCAGGCAAGTCGGTGAGCGTACGGATCTCACAAGCGTGCACGTGAACTGTGATTGGTGTCACGGAGATTTTACAAACGGCGAAACGCTGGCGGATGAGGGCGTCACGCGATATCGATCGGCGTAGAATGAGGGTGTTTTCAGGTCGTGTTTTTCGGATCATAAAGGAAGTTCGATTCAAGCGAAGGAGGTTTCCTAATGTTGCGCGCAAAATTAGGCTCTCGTGCAAAACTAAGTGCGTCGTTGGCTGGCATCGTTGGCATCGCCATGATGTTCCTGCTGTGGAGCGGATGCGGTGGTTCCAGCAGCAACAACATGTCGCAAGCACAGGCTTTGGCGGTGACCGAACAGTTCTCCAATGCTCTCGATAATGCCCTACAGAATGCGTTCTTTTCGCCTACGTACGCGGCCAGCGGCGTACACCGGAGTCTGGCAACGGTGGTGAGTGAGATGCGCCCGGACACTTCCTCGCCGTGCACTCCCACCTCCACGGGAGAGAATTGCAGTTGGCCGATCTCCTACACAGGACCATGCCCGGGAGGCGGGACGATCTCCGTCGCCGGCGATGTCACCGGTTCTTTGAACAACACTGGCGGTGGGTCGGTGCAGACTCAAATCGCTATCACTCCGGCAAGCTGCTCGGTATCGAATATGGTGATTAATGGCGATCCCAGTGTCGCGGTTGACAGCCAGATCAATTTCACCCAGACCGCTCCGGCGTTTCCCATCATCCTGACGGAAGTTGGAGGCATCTCGTACGGGCCGCATCCCTCCGGAAGCTGTACGGTCAACGTGACCTACACGATCAGCTCCCAAACTACGTGCACGATTAGCGGAACCGCGTGCGGGCAATCGGTCAACGGAAGTTGTGCGGGAAACTGATTGGGGCTCGATAGGTTCTAGAAGCTCTCGGCTTTCAGCAGCAGGCAGGTCACGTCGTCGTGTTGCGGAGTTGCGCCCACGAAGACATCGAGTTCGGACATCAGGCGCTTGAGCATCTCGGCGGGCTCGACCGATTTCCACGCTTCGATTGCGGCCAGCAGGCGGAGCTCTCCGAATTCTTCCTGCCGGGAGTTCTCGGCTTCCACCACTCCATCGGTAAAGATTACCAGCCAATCTCCGGGCGCTAAGGTGACGGTCGCAGATTCGTATTTGACTTCGGGCAGAATGCCGTAAGGCAGGCCGCCCACGTCCAGGCGTTCAATCTGTCCGCCGGCGCGCCGCAGGATGGGATTGTTGTGGCCGGCGTTGATGTAACGCAAGGTGCGGTGCTCCGTGTCGTACTCCGCCAGAAACGCGGTGGTGAAGCGCAGCCCGCCCTGACTGTTCTGGCAGGCGTAGCGATTCATGTTGGACGCGAGTTCGGGCAGGTCAACGTGCGCGGTGGCGAGCGTTTTGAGGCTGGCTTGAAAGGTGGCCATCAGCATGGCGGCGGGAATGCTCTTGCCGGCCACATCGGCCACGGCCATGACTACTCGATTTTCTTCGGGCGTGCGCCCGGGGCGGGGAAAGACGTCGTAGTAGTCGCCGGCCACGGTATTGGCGGGGCGCGTGGCGTAGGCGATGGCCAGGCCGGGAATCTGCGGAGGCGCGCCGGGCAGAAGCCAGGTCTGAATTTCGCGCGCGATCTGCAAGTCGCGCTTCATCACCACCCGGTCAGCAATCTCGAGCATGAGCACGATCAGCAGAAGCAGCGCCGCCCAGAAGTGAAGATCGAACTCAATGGCCTGAACTTTGCCAGCCTCGCCGGTATATTCGATGGCAGCGTGAGGAATGACCAGCAGAACCAACGCCAGCAACAACAGAACGCGGCGCGCAGGTGAGAGCTTTTCGAAAACTGCCCAGAAGAATTCCTTGACCACATGCAGACGGTGGCCGCCACGGGTGAGTCCCTCGGGCGTTTTGGCTTCGACATCCTTCGAGTAGAGGCGGAAACTGGCGCGGGCTTCGGCTTCGAACTGGGACCAGAGCTGGCTAACCTCGAGCCCTTCCGTGACGCGGCGCCAGAAACGGTGCAGGCGCACTCCGAAAGTGGCGGGGCGAAAGTCAGGCTGTCCGGCGGGTGGGGACACGGTGGACATGGGCTCAGCGAAGATTATAGAGGATTGGGAAATGGGGCCAGCCGTCAACGCTCCAGGTTCTTGCGGTCCCAATTTCCAAGCTCGGCGGCTGCTTCATAGGTGTCTTGAAGGAATTCCAGCAGCGCTTTTTGGGGCGAAGGGGCGGTGCGCACGTCGTCGTACATCAGCAGGAACTCTTGCAATTTTGGATGATAGAAAGCGGCCTGGGGGCGGACTTTCCGTTGCGCGAAGCCGGCAGGCTCAGGGGCGGCGTAGGAATAGAAAGCCGGTCCCGGGATCTCGTCGCCGCCAGGCCAGACTCCCGCGCTGCTTACTTCGTGCGAGTATCCTTCGCGGGTGATGGGGTCGGCTCCCGGCCGCTCGGGCGCCCTTCGACCCGAGAAACGAGTGACTGCAAGATCGCATGCTCCCCAGAAGAAATGCACGGGACTAACCTTTCCCAGAAAGCTGGTTCGGAATTCCTTGAATACCTGATCCGCCCACACCAGGATGCGCCAGAATTTTTGAACGGCGTCCGGATCATAGGCGGCGTGCAGGTGGTCCTGCTCGAACGGTATGGGATCGGCGATCTCGCAGGGCTTGGTCCAGATCTTTACCGCTAACGCCGAGTTCGGCAAGGGCAGCCATGAATTTCTGGTAGAACTCGGCCACACTCTGCGGTTCCAGCGCAATCGTGACGACGCGACCTTGGCTGGTTTCGAGGAAGAGCCGGTGCTCGATGAAATCAAAGCGTACTTCGATCGTCCCAGTGACGTTCCCGCTGACCGCTGCTTGCGGATATGGCATGGCCGAGGTGGTGAGTCCGCGAGCGGTCAGGTAGAACGGAACATTCCACCAATGGTTCACGAGCGGACACAATCGGAGGCGCACTTTCCCGACGATCTGCGTCCACATGTGCAAGGTGGCAAGCGTGTCCTTCCAGCTATCGAAAGGCAATGCTGGCAGCAGATCGTGGTCACTCGCGCTGTTCTGGGTCATGGTGCGTTCCTCACTTGCGATCTGTAGGAAGAAGTCATCGTAGCGAACTAATCTATACGGAAACGCGGTATTCGGCATGCGCTATTTCAAGAGACCGTAGACCTCGACTTCGCCCCTGGTGGCGAAGTAGACGTGGCCGCTGACGACGATCGGGATCACGAAACGGGTGGCCAGGGCGGCGCGATCGCGCTGGCTGTTTTGCTCCGACGTATAGAGGGGCTGTCCGAGCTTCGTGGCGTCGAAGGCGTAAAGGACTGCGGGCTTGGTGTCTGGGCCGTTCCAGGTTTTGGTGGCGATGGCCCAGACGATGGCGTTCTTGTTTCCGTCGGAAGACACGGTGGGGGTCGCGCCGGGATTCGCGAACTTCGTGCTCGACGACGCGTTGAGTGTGAACTGGCCGTTCTTGATGGCGTAGTCGCGCAGGTAGTCGTCACTGGCGGCGAAAAAGGCGTGGCCGTTCCAGTACGCGATCGCTCCGTAACCACCTCCCGCCATTGGAATCCTTTGGGGAATGGCATCGCCTTCGGCGTGAAATTTTCCCATTTGGTCGCGATCGATCACATAGAGAATGGAGTGCTTCGTGGGCTGAAGCAGAAGATGACGATGCGGTCCGGGTTGGTCGGGGAGCAGCGTGGGACCGCTGGAGCCGACGTCGGAATCACCGGCGAGGATGTCGGCTTGATCGAATGGGGTGAAATAGTCGCGGATGACGAGGGATGAGCCGTCGAGCTTGAGAACGGAGTCGCCGTAGTCGCGGCCTCCGCTGGTGGCGTCGAAGGTGCCATTGCCGGTGGGGACGTAAAGATTGCCTTCGGAATCGACGGCGGGGCCGGTGTCGCTGAGCCAGATTCCGGCTTCGCTGCCGTCAGGATTGACGTTGAGCACGGCTTTTTGCTCCAGCGTTTGCGGACTGTAAGCCATGACCCAGCCGTGGTAGGGATCGACATCGCAGGAGGAAGCCCAGGTCAGGTAGATCTTGTTGTTGGCGAGAGTGAGGGCGGCGCGCGGATTTTCGTGGAGCGGATCGAAGTCGACCTGGCGGTTGGATCTGCCTGCGCCCCGGCCTAGCACCGATGCCGTGATCAGTTTTGGGCCGCCGAATTTTTCTACGCCGGTGGTGATGGCGAGCGCGTGTAGATGCTGAAAGTATTCGTTGTCGCCGACCGCGTGGCGGATAGCGGTACGGGCGAGCACATAGAGTGTTCCGGTCTTGATGTCGATGACGGGAGTGGAGGTGATACCAACTTCGGGTCGGATGAACGGACACTGCACCATGTCCTCCGAGAGGGGAACCGAGCCGCGCGCTTTGTCGAGAAAGCTCACTTGCCACAGCGGAGGAGCGGCGGGATCGTACGCGTCGAAGGCGTAGACGCTGTCGTGTTCCGTGGCGACGAAGATGACGTCGTGGCGGCCTTTGTGGGGGATATCGACCGAGGGCACGAACAGCGGCTGAGCATAGACCGCGCCGTCCACTTTGAATGCGCCCAACTTGCCGAACTGTTTTGCGTTGACGTTCTGCGGAGTCAAGTATCGTTCGTTCGATGTGGCGCCGCTGCGGGAGTTGTCGTACTGCGAGGTGGTGACCTGTGTGAACGCCGAGACGGCCGCGAGCACGACGAACGCAAGAGCGGCATGTCGAATCGCCGGAAATTTCATGGGAGCTCCCCTACTCTAGGTAAGTTCAACAACAGGGGACACAGGGTTGCACAGAGTCTTGATCCCCTGTGTCTCACTGTGTCCTCCGTGGTTGAATTATTTTGCCATTGGACTGTCTTCTTCTTTTCTTCGCTGAGACGCTGAGCGCTGGCGGAGCGTTAGCCGGGAACCGAATAAAAACTCGAAAAAGTTCTTGCATTGTATTTAGTGTTGTAGTTAACTATAACAGTATATATCTACTGTGTAAGGTGTTTCCTCGCAGGCGGATATGCGAGAGAGACTCCTGGAGTCGAAAAAGACGAAGAAGTTTAAGGAGAATAAAATATGAAATCCCTTCGATTCGCGCTGGTTGTTGTTCTGGTATCGCTCACCACGGTTGCTTTCGCGCAGTCCGACGCGCAAAAGTCGTTCGACCAACTGAAAACTCTGGCGGGCACGTGGACGGGCCGCGTGACCACCGTCCCGCCGCTCACCGAGATGGGCGACGGCACCCTCACAGAAATCTCGCTGCGGGTAACCTCCCGCGGAAACGCGCTCGTGCACGAGATGAAGGCGGCGGGAACGGCGGATGATCCCACGAAGTACGACCATCCTGTCACCATGTTTTACCTTGACAGTGATCGCCTGCTCCTGACCCATTATTGTGACGCCGGCAATCGACCTCGGATGGCGGCGCGGTCCTCGTCCGATGGCAAGACTCTGGAATTCGATTTTCTCGACGTTGCCGGCAGCACCCAGTACGGCCACATGCAGCACGCCGTGTTCACCGCCATCGACGCCAACCATCACACCGAGGACTGGACCTACCTGATGCCAGGAGACAAGCCCATGCACGCGCACTTCGATCTGCAGCGCACGAAATGACCGAAGAAACCATATTTCACAAACTGGGAACCCATGATGGATCGTGAGTGGAACGACAGTCAGCCGATATACCGCCAGCTTCGCGACCGGGTGGTCGCGATGATACTCGACGGCGTGCTCAAGGAAGGCGATCCGCTGCCTTCGGTGCGCACGGTCGCGGCGGAATATCGGGTCAATCCACTCACGGTTCTGAAGGGCTATCAACAGCTTGTGGATGAGGAACTGGTGGAAAGCAGGCGAGGGCGAGGAATGTTTGTCAATGCCGGGGCGCGCGATCTGCTGCTGCGCGGCGAACGGCAGAAGTTTCTGGCGGAAGAATGGCCTCGCGTCCGCGCCACGATTCAGCGACTTGGATTAAAAGCGGAAGAACTGCTGGAGGCCGGCGGAAGCGGCAAGTCTTCGAACGCGGATCGGGACACCACAGATGGGAATGCGGCAGATACCAATGCCGTAGAGAAGGAGCCGAAGTCATGACAGTTATCGAAGCCCGCGGCCTGCGCAAGGCCTTCGGCACGACGATCGCGCTGGATGGCGTCGATCTGCGAGTCGACGAGGGGCGAATTCTCGGACTCGTCGGTCCCAACGGCGCGGGGAAGAGCACGGCGCTCAACGCGATTCTCGGCCTTGTGCCGTATCAGGGAGAGCTGAGAGTGCTCGGGCGCGATCCCTGGACCGAACGCGATCAGCTGACGCGGGACGTATGCTTCATTGCCGATGTCGCTGTGCTGCCACGGTGGATCCGCGTTTCGCAGGCGCTCGATTATGTTGCGGGAGTGCATCCGCGATTCGATCGGGCGAAGGCGGAAGGCTTTCTGGCGAAGACCACGATCAAGCCCGATCGCAAGGTCCGGGAACTGTCGAAGGGCATGGTGACGCAGTTGCACCTGGCGTTGGTGATGGCGATTGACGCGCGGCTGCTGGTGCTGGACGAGCCGACGCTCGGGCTCGACATTCTGTATCGCAAGCAGTTCTACGATTCGCTGCTGAACGATTATTACGATCGCAGCCGCACCATCATTGTCGCAACCCATCAGGTGGAGGAAGTGCAGCACGTTTTGACCGACCTGATGTTCATTGATCGCGGCCGGATTGTATTTTCGTGCGGGATGGAGGAAATCGAGTCGCGCTATGCGGAAGTGATGGTACGTCCCGAGCATCTCGCCGCGGCGCAGGCGCTCAAGCCGATGCACGAGCGGCAGATGATTGGCCGCAGCATCCTGCTGTTTGATCTCAAGCACAACAACGTCGATCGGCAGCAATTGGCCGCACTCGGCGACCTGCGCACGCCCGGTATTGCCGACCTGTTCGTTGCCGTGGTGGGCGATCATGCCGGCGAGACGCGGAATAACTTGGAAGGAGTGGCTCGATGAATAGTCAATCAAATGCGAATGCGATGCCGGGATCGCCGCTGAACGCGCCAGTTAATGCGGCGGCAGTGGTGCCGGCAACACGCCTGCTGTATTGGTCGGTGCGACGCGAGTTGTGGGAGAACCGCTCCGTCTACATTGCTCCGCTAGGCGCTGGCGCCGTGTATTTGTTTGGCTTCCTGATCAGTTTGGCTCGCCTGCCGCACAAAATGCGCGGCCTGTCGGGGCTCGATCTGGAGCAACAGCAGCACGCGATCACCATGCCTTACGACTTTGCGGCGGGGCTGCTTATGGTGACCGCGATGATCGTTGGAGTGCTGTACTGCCTCGACGCATTGCACGGAGAGCGGCGCGATCGCAGCATCTTGTTCTGGAAATCGCTGCCGGTGTCCGATGTCACCACGGTGCTCTCGAAGGCGAGTATTCCGCTGGTGGTTCTGCCGCTGCTCGCATTCACGGTCACGGTAGTGCTACAGGTGATCATGCTGCTGCTGAGCACTGTGGTGTTGGCGGGCAATGGTCTGAGCGTCGGTGCGTATTGGACGCAGCTGTCGCTGTTCCAGGTGTCGGCAGGGCTCTTCTACCATTTACTGACGGTGCACGTGCTGTTGCACGCACCCTTCTATTGCTGGTTTCTGCTGGTCTCCGCGTGGGCGCGGCGTGCGGCATTTCTGTGGGCGTTCCTCCCGCCGCTGGCGATCGCAGTCGTCGAGAAAATTGCGTTCAACACCTCATATTTCGCCGACATGATTGGATCCCAGTTATCGGGTGGTTCGGAGGCTATTCCTTTCCCGGGCCGAATGCCCATCGATGCGGGGATGCAACTCACGCCGGGTCATTTTCTGCTGAGCCCGGGTCTCTGGATCGGGCTGGCTTGCGGGGCGGCATTCCTGGCTGCGGCGGTGCAACTGCGCCGCTATCGCGAGCCGATCTGAGAGCTGAACGTTTCCTAGCGAAAGGACTTCCTGATGCGATCGCCACTGTTATTTCTTCACATTGTTGCCGGCACTCTGGGGATGCTCTCGGGATTCGTCGCGGTGTTTCTCCGCAAAGGTTCCCGGCGGCATGGTATCGCCGGAAACGTATTTGTCGCCGCGATGCTGAGCCTGTCGGCAAGCGGAACGATTCTCGCGGTGATGAAATCCCAGCCCGGAAACATTCTCGGGGGTGCGCTGACGTTTTATCTCGTGGCAACAGCGTGGTTGGCCGCCCGCCGCCGGCAGGAGGTCCCCGGCATGTTTGATTGGGGCGCACTGCTGGCTATTTTGGCGATCGCAGCGATCGAGGTGACGTACGGGATCGAAGCGGCGGCCAGCCAGACGGGGATGAAGTATGGATATCCGCCAGGGCCTTATTTTTTCATGGGCTCCGTTGCGGTGCTTGCCGCTGTGGGAGACGTCCGCATGCTCGCGGGCCGCGGTATTTCTGGCACACGACGGATCGCGCGGCATCTTTGGCGGATGTGCTTTGCGCTGTTCATCGCGGCCGCGTCTATATTCTTGGCGCGGCAGCAATTATTCCCGCCAATAATGCGCAAGACCGGCACACTTCTTTTCCTGAGCGCCCTGCCGCTCCTGCTGCTGGTTTTCTGGCTGGTGCGCGTGCGCTTCAAGAATGCATATGGGGAAACGCCTTCACGCCATCGATCCTATAAAAAATCATGCGATGTTCCGCGACCACTGACGGTGAGCGAACGCGCGAGCTAGCTACTCCGGCTTCTCTCCCTCTTTTTCCGCCGGTTTAGCGAACAGTTTGGGATCGAGCGTTGGATTGAGTTCGATCTTCTTGAATTCGCCGACGCTGGTCGCCTGGCCGTTTTGTTTGTTCGCGTGCTTTAGGGGAAGGGTAAGGCCGTCGGCCGTCTTCCAGTCGGAGAGGTCGGATTCGCCGTCGAAAGGACCGGATTGTCCCATGCCTTTATATTTCTCGCGGAGGATGTACCCGGTCTTGGGATCGATGTACCAGCGCACCCAGGGGATGGCGCCGCCGATGTCGAGGATGGCGGAGTCGACGTCGCCGATCTTCTCGGTACCCGCGGCGGTGAAGGTGAAGGTGGGATCGTCGGCGTGCTGGGCGATGTAGACCAAGTCGTGGTGAAGTTGCGAGAGCATTTCCGTTTTCTGCGCGGGCGGCATGCTGCGCGAGCCCATGCCGGCCATGCTCATGAAGCCTACGTCGGGCGTGGCGACGATGGTGAGATTGCCCTGCGGGGTTTGAATGTCGATATGCATGCGATCGGGGAAGGCGATGGTCACTTCGATCGGAGACGGCGTTGCTCCGGCGTCGCTCTCGGCAATGCTGAGATGCATCGTCTTGATGGACTGCAGCTTGGGCAGGCCTCCCATGGCGGCGGCGACTTTCTCGGCGAGGGCTTTGCCTTCGGGATTGGAAGCCGCGGGCTTGGCGGTGTCGTCGGTTGAAGCTGCGGACGCGCCCGGCGGTGGCGGGATGGTGATATCGATTTCTTTCACCGCGCCGAGCGATGACAGCGGCTTGCCGAATTCTTTGGTATTGCCGACGACCAGAACGGCGAACTGATCTTTGTGCAGATATTTCGCGGCCACGCGGTTGACATCGGCCGTGGTGACTCTCTTGATCTCCGCCTGATATTTGTCGAGCCAGTCGGGGGGATATCCGTAGTACTCGTAGGTCATGCGCTCGCCGAGAATTTTGTCGGGCGAGTCAAGGCGGAAGATGAAGGCGTTGAGAATGCCGTCTTTGGCGCGCTGGATTTCTTCGTCGGTTATGGGATGCTTGGCAAGATCGTCGATGTCTTCGTCGGCGGCTTGAATGGCTTCGACCGTACTCTTGCTCTTTGTGGCCATGGCGACCTGCAGAATACCGGGATGGCCGAAATTAGTGCCGACGCCGCCTCCCACGCTGTAAGCGAGTCCGCGTTTAGTACGAATGTCGTTGAACAGGCGTGACCCGAATCCGCCACCGAAGGCCTCGTTGAAGACGTTGATAGCGTAGTAGTCAGGATTGTCGCGAGTGGTGCCGAGTGCGACCATGTGGATACTGCTCTGGTTCACGTCGTCTTTCGGAACGAGGTAGTAGCCGGCCTTGGCGGGCGCATATTGGATATTGTCTTTCGGCAGTGCGAGACCTTTTGGCCATGCGTCGAACGCGGCGCGCAGCCGGGCTTCCATGGCGGCGGAGTCGAAGTCTCCGCTGATGGCGAGGATGATGTTGTTGGGATGCACGTATTTGCCGTGCCAGTCGATCAGATCCTGGCGCGTGATGGCGGCGACGGTGGCGTATTCGGGCACGCGAGCGTAGGGATTGTCGGCGCCATAGGCAAGCTTCACCGATTCACGCTGCGCAATTTCGCCGGCTTGATCGTTGCGGCGGGAGATGCCGTCGGCTTCTTCTTTTTGCGCGATGTCGATTTTGTCGGCGCGGAACTCGGGATTCTGCAGCACATCGACGAAGACTTTGAATACGTCGTCGAGGTCGCCTTTCAGGCATGAAAAGCTGATTGTCGTGGAATCGGAACTGCCGCCGGTTTCAACTTTGGCAGCGCGAACTTCGAGGAAGTCGTCGAGTTGATCGCCAGTTTGAGTCTTGGTGCCGCCGGTGCGCCAGACTTCGCTGAAAATGTCGATGAGTCCGACTTTGCCGGCGGGTTCGTCGCGCGAGCCGCCGCGGATGCGCGCGGTTCCGTCAATCAGCGGCAGTTCATGATCTTCCTGCAGGAAGATCACCATGCCGTTGGAGAGTTCGATGCGCTTCGGTTCTTGCGGCTTGAAAGAGGTCAAAGGAGGGATGGGAATCTGCTTCCAACTGGTGGCCTGCGCAGCCACCTGCGGAATCGAGGTGAACGTTATTGCAGCCAGCAAGATGAAGATCGCGAGGATGCGACGCTTCATTGTGCACCTCCTTGAACGCCGGATTCATTGGAAGCCTGGGTTCCGGAAGGCGAATCGCTGGAAGAGGGTTCACCCGAAGCGGGCTGGTCTCCGCCGGGAGAGCCGCCTCCGCCGCCGGTTTCGATGACTCCGATGGTGCGATTGGTGTCGACGAAAGTTGCGTTGGCGACGCGGCGTATGTCGGCCTTAGTGACCTGGTCGATCCGGTCGACAGAGCGGAACAACTCGCGCCAGTCGCCGTAACGAGTCTGATAGGAGGCGAGTTGCGTAGCCAGGCCTTCGTTGTCGGCGAGCCCGCGGATCAGGTTGGCCTTGCTGCGCGTCTTGATCATTTTCAGTTCGTCGTCAGCGATGTCTTCTTTTTTCAGCTTGTCGATTTCGGCATGGATAGCGTCGGCGACTTCCTGCGTGGTGTGGCCGGGCAGCGGGAAGGCGTAGAACGCGAATAGATGTGGATATTTGATGCCCGGCAGGCCGCTGAATCCGGCGGAGTAAGACGCGATCTTTTTATCGCGAACCAGTGTGCGGTAAAGCCGCGAAGTGCGGCCTTCTGACATGAGGTCGGCGATGGCGTCGTAAACAGCGTCGTCTTTGCTGCGGTAGTCGGGGCGGTGGTAACCCTCAATGTACAGCGGCTGCGCTCTCTCCTTGAGAACCACTTTGCGCTCGGAGTTTTGCGGAGGCTCGGTGGTCGTGGTCTCGTCCGGCTGCGGGCGCGCGGGCAGGCGGGCAAAATATTTTTCGAGGATGGGCAGGGCCTGGGCGGCCTTCACATCGCCGGCCACCGCGACCACCATGTTCGAGGGAACGTAGTACTTGTCGAAGAATTTCTGCGCGTCGGTGGCAGAGAAGGAATTCAGGTCGGCCATCCAGCCCACGGTAGGCCGGTGATAGGGGTGCGCTTCAAACGCGGCAGCGGTGAACTGCTCGATCAGGCGGCCAATGGGATTGCTGTCGGTGCGCAGACGGCGCTCTTCGATGACCACGTCGCGTTCTTTGTAGAACTCGCGCAACACAGGATGCAAAAAGCGTTCAGACTCGAGATAGGCCCACAGTTCCAGCCGGTTTTCGGGCAGGGAATAGTGGTACGCGGTTTCGTCGAGGCCGGTGTTGGCGTTCATGTCCTCGCCACCATTTTGTTCGACGATCTTTCCGAATTCGTTGGACTTGACGAATTTGTCGGCGGCGTCCTTGGCGTCCTTCCATTCCTTTTCGAGCAGCTTCAATTTGGTTTCGTCGCGGCCCACGCTCTTGTCGCGTTCTTTGATGTAGGCCCCGTAGGCCGTCTCAACCTTGGCGAGCGCTGGCTTCTCGACGGCGTAATCGGTGGTGCCGATTTGTTCGGTCCCCTTAAACGCCATGTGCTCGAACATGTGGGCGAGGCCGGTGGCACCCAGCGGATCCTGCGCGGAACCGGCGTCGACAAGCGTGTAGAAGGAGAAGACCGGAGCTTCCGGACGCTCGCAGATCATCAGCGTAAGGCCGTTGGGAAGTTTCTTCACGGTGATGCGCTTGGCGAAGGAAGCGACGTCCTGGGCAGCGGCCAGAGCTGAGAGAAGAAGAAAGAGGGCGGCGGATTTCAGGATGCTGGGTTTCATCGAGCTGAGTCTTCTCGGACTTTGTTTCATTGGGCCTCCGACGGCAAGGGCGCATGTTTAGACGGGCTGGCAGGGCAGAAGTTTGAAAGTACGTGGGAGGAAGGGGTGTTGTCAAACCGAGGCGGCCGGGTTTGGCTTCGGACCAGGCTTAGATGCTCGCCGCCTCACGTACCTTGCTCCACTCCTTCCCTATGCCCAGCTCGCGGGTCCATGTCTCGATATAGGCAAAGTCGAGAATCTCGCGCCTTGCCCGGAGTATCGCTGTGACATCTTCAATTTGACGTTGCGAGTGCGACGCCTTTGACCACTCCAGCTTGGCTATGATTATGTCTTCCGCGCTGACCACGAAAAGTGGAATGCCTTCCAGGTCGACCCGTTCACGACGGCGAAATTCTTCGACGCTGAAGCTTCTAGTCTTGCGCACGATGAGGTCAATCTTCCAGCCGCCGGACAAGTCGATCACGTTAAACATTGACGCCGCCTTATGGGCATGCAGAGCCGACTCAAGATCCGCGTAGTAGTGCTCTGTTGGCAGGGAACGAATGAACGTTCGAAGTTGTTCCGACGTGGCCTCAATCACGATGTCGATGTCTTGGGTTGAGCGCGGCGCTCCGTAGTAAGCGCTGGCGAAAGATCCAGAAATCATGTAGGCGATACCGGCACGGACGAGGCTTGCCGTGATCCTTGGAACAATCTCAGGGACGATCATCGCAGCGCCGGCGGTAATGGATCCGGCAGGAATGCCAGCCTGAGCAGCTCACGAGTGACTCGCGATTCGGGCCAGTCCGGATGATCTTGCCGGATTCTCGCCCGCGCCAAGTCCCGGGCAAACATGGTCATCTCGAAGGCCAGGAGCAAGCGCTGTTCGCCCGACATCGCTTGCTGGATTCGGAGTTGTATGGCCTGCGCTTCAGGACTCGTATCGCTGATGGGCACGGGAAAATGTTATCACGCAGGGGAGTTGCGTAATTAGCCGCCAGCGATGGCTGCGAGGACGATGAAGGGTTCTTTCCCGATGCGACCGCGTCTGGGAGCGGGGCGTCGGGAGGTTGGTGGGTGAAATCCTGTTCGCAGGCGAAGAAGCGCAGGAAGGGGCGGCGCTGCAGGGTGGCGTGGTCGCGGATAGTGCCGCGCAGCATGGGATAGCGGGCCTCGAGTGCGTCGAGGATCGCGCGCTGCGTGACCGGAGGGGCGACTTCGAGTTCCACGTCGCCGTGGACTTGGGCCAGCGTTCGGAGGTGGGGTGGGAGGATGAGGCGGATCATTGAATCAATCCTGAGGAAGCCGTCGCGAGGCGTCGGTTTTCCAGGGCGGTTCGCACCGTGTCCTCGGTTGGGCCGGCGATCCATGCGTGAGCCCAGCTAGCCATTACGGCATTGATCTGAGCAGGGTCAGAAGCCATGGCTCCGACGTGTGCCTGCCAACGAGCAGGAGGGTTTTGCAGATCGGCGCTAGCACATACGCAGATGGATGTCGCAAAGAGCTTGGCGGCGCATCGAGGTAACCCTCCGCAATCCATCCAATTGGGCGATCCGCGACGATAAAAAACTCCCCCTGCGGAGGACGCAGTGTGAACCACTTCAACCTCGGGAAAAAGCGCACCTGAAAGTAGTACGCTTGGATGTGTACGCTTTCGAGGAAATTTGTGCGGTCGCCCATGTCAGGGAACCATCCCTCGCGGGCCGCCTGCTCAAAATCGCTGTGCGCCGGAAAAAGGTGCCGTCCCAGCGTCGGATGAAGCATTTGAACATCGCGTCTCGATTCGGTCGCGTTGAGCAAGCCTTCGGGAGGCGGCTCGGCCAGTTCGGAATGCTGACCGAAGGTCCTTTCTCCCCACGATTTTTCCAGGGCTTGCATTGGTAGCGAGCGTGCTGCCGCCCATCCTAGGTAACGCATCAGTGCGGGAGGCAACTCGGCGACGGTCCCGGTCGACCTACGACACAGCTCTCTGAGCGCTTCCGCCGCAGGCCTTTCAACCTCGTTGGCGAGGAAGGTTTCGAGTTTTGCTTTTCGGTCGGCGAGGCAGCCGGGACCGTCGAACATAAGCGATTCTGTGCCGACGTTCTTCGGCGCACGGCGCTTCACCGTCGCGTCACCCACGAATCCTTGCCAAAGCCACGGATCCCTCGTTAGAGCACCATCGGGATCCAAAAACTGATTCAGGTGGAACTTCGAGATGAAATGGTGTTGCGCAGCCAAGGGTCCACCGTATCCGATACGCTATCTCGGCTCACTGAAAAGCGTAACACGCGATCACGCCAGCGTCTGCACCTCCACCGACAGCACCGCCGGCAGATCGCGGACGATCGGCTTCCAGCTATCTCCGGCGTCGGGCGATACGTAGACCTGGCCGCCGCTGGTGCCGAAATAGATTCCGCACTTGTCGAGAGAATCGACGGCCATGGCGTCGCGCAGGACGTTGACGTAGCAATTCGCCTGCGGCAGGCCGTTGGTCAAGGCTTCCCATTCGTTGCCGCCGGTGCGGCTGCGGTAGAC
Source organism: uncultured Acidobacteriaceae bacterium (assembly GCA_963709385.1). Taxonomy (GTDB): domain Bacteria; phylum Acidobacteriota; class Terriglobia; order Terriglobales; family Acidobacteriaceae; genus Sulfotelmatobacter. The sequence continues at coordinate 73,597 of CAVPWD010000004.1, read as the reverse complement.
GCGGAGCTTGCCGTCCATCACGAAGTGTTCGCCGTCGCTCTTGATGGGGACGACATAAATCGTCTCCGGTTCGTGGGCGTGCACGTCGATGACGAATCCGAAGTCGGTGGGAAGGTTGCCGCTGATTTCGCGCCAGGAGTCGCCAGCGTCGTCGGAGCGCATGACGTCCCAGTGTTTTTGCATGAAGAGCACGCTCGGCCGCGTTGGATTCATCGCAATGTGGTGAACGCAGTGGCCGACCTCGGCGGTCGGGTTGGGAATGTATTTCGAGTACAGGCCTTTGTTAATCGGCTTCCACGACGCGCCGCCGTCGTCGGTGCGGAACGCGCCTGCAGCCGAGATGGCGATGAAAATTCTCTTGGGATCTCTGGGATCGAGAATGATGGTGTGCAGGCACATGCCTCCGGCGCCGGGCTGCCAGTTGGGGCCGGTGCCGTGGCCGCGCAGGCCGGAGAGTTCGTGCCAGTTCTCGCCGCCATCGGTGGAGCGGAAGAGTGCTGCGTCCTCGACGCCGGCGTAGACCGTATCGGGATCGCTGAGCGACGGCTCGAGATGCCACACCCGCTTGAACTCCCAGGGATGCTGCGTGCCGTCGTAGAACTGGTGTGTAGTCAGCGGCTTGCCGGTTTTCGCCGATGTGTCGTAGACGAACTTGTTGCTCGCGGCTTTCGGTGGACCGGGCGCGGGCGGCTCTCCGGGCGGCGTTCCGGGCTGGTGCCAGGTCTTGCCGCCATCGTCGGAGCGCTGGATCAACTGGCCGAACCATCCACTCGACTGCGAGGCATAGATTCGGTTGGGATCGACCGGCGACGCTTTCAGGTGGTAGAGTTCCCAGCCGGCGAAATGCGGGCCGCTGACGTCCCAGTGCTCGCGCTTGCCGTCTGCGGTAAGAATGAATGCGCCTTTGCGCGTGCCTACCAGAACGCGTACTTTGCTCATGATGTGGTTCTCTCCTGTTGAAAGATTATCCGGGGCGATTGGGGCGACGCAAGTGGGGCGAAAGATTTCAGTCCTTCGGCGTGGAGCGGAGAATTATCGAGCTGCGCTCGACCTGAGGCTCGGAGGAGTCGAAGACCTTGAAAACCCCCACTTCTCGCGCAAAGGGCGCGCGAGAAATGGCGCACCCGGCGTAAGTGCACAATACTCAACGAGGTGTGCGCGCACGATGGACTCGGCCGTCGACATTCAGGGCAGGAACCTCAAGCTCACGAATCTGGAGAAGGTGCTTTATCCTGCCGCGGGGTTCACCAAGAAGGATGTGATCGATTACTACGCGCGGATCGCGCCGGCGATCATTCCGCATCTTGCGGGACGCGCGCTAACGCGCAAGCGCTATCCCGATGGCGTGGAGGGCGAGCCGTTTTTCGAAAAGAACGCTCCCATGCATAAGCCGGACTGGGTGAAGACGACGCCTATCTGGAGCGGGCGGAACCGCCGCACGATTAACTACATTCTGGCGGACGATCTGCCGACGCTGGTGTGGCTGGCGAATCTGGCGGCGCTGGAACTGCATCCCTCGCTGGCGCTGGCGGTGGACATTACGTGCCCGACGGAGATGGTGTTCGATCTCGACCCTGGGCCGCCGGCAAATATTGTGCACTGTTGCCAAGTGGGGCTGTGGCTGCGCGAAATTTTCGAGCATTTCGGATTGCGGAGTTTTCCGAAGACTTCCGGGTCGAAGGGGCTGCAGATTTACATTCCGCTGAATACGCCGGTCACGTACGAAGTCACGAAGATGTTTTCGCACGCGCTGGCGCAGTTGCTGGAGCACGATCATCGCGATCTCGTGTTGTCGGAGATGAGCAAGTCGGCGCGCACCGGCAAAGTTTTTGTCGACTGGAGCCAGAACGACGAGCATAAGACGACGATCGCGGTGTATTCGCTGCGGGCGAGGGAACGGCCCACAGTCTCAACTCCCGTGACGTGGGAGGAAGTGGAGAACGCCCTGAAGAAAAAAGATGCGAGCCTGCTGGTGTTTGAGGCGAAGCAGGTCGTGGCGCGATTCGAGAAAATGGGCGATCTGTTCGAGCCGGTGCTGGAATTGAAACAGAAGTTGCCGGATTTGCGGAAGGCGGTCGCGGCGCCTGCGGCGGAGCCGGAGCGGATTGAGATTGCGGCGCAGGCGGATGAGGATTACGAGCCGCCGCGAAAGAAGGGATCTGCCGAGAGAAAGAATGTGGGCAAGAATCCCGCGCGGAAGCCGCGCAAGACTTGATTCCGGACTGCGTGATGCTGATATTGTTCTGGCTCCGGCAGAAAATCCCCACGTCTCGCAAAGGACGCGAGACATGGGGCACCCGGATTTAATCTTCGCCATAGGGAAGGCTATGGCTCAATTTTTTGCGGGGACTTCGGGATGGGCTTATCCTACGTGGAAGCCAGAGTTTTATCCGGCGAAGCTGGCACAGAAGAAATTTCTGGGGCACTATGCCACGCAGCTTAATACCGTTGAAGTCAATTTCACGTTTCGGCAACTGGTAAAAGAGACGATCATCCAGAACTGGCTGAATGACACTCCCGCCCATTTTCGCTTCGGCGTTAAAGCTCATCAGGTCATCACGCACATCAAGCGGCTGAAGGGGGCAGAGGACTTTGTGCCGCACTTCCTTGCGACCATTGAACCGCTCGCCGCCGCGGGCAAGCTGGGGCCGGTGTTGTTTCAGCTTCCACCGAACTTGAAGGCCGATGAGACGCTGCTCAAGGATTTTCTGGCGGTGTTGCCACGGACTGTGCCAGCAGCGTTTGAATTTCGCCATGCATCCTGGTTCACAGATGCGACCTGGGATCTGTTGAAGTCGAGCAACATGGCTTTGTGCGTAGCCGAGACTGAAACCATGAACACGCCGGAAGTGGCGACTGCTGGGTTCGTCTATTACCGCTTCCGCAAGCCGAGTTATACGGGAGACGAGCGGCGGTCGATGATCGACCGCATCGGGCAACACATAGCTGCGGGACGCGATGTGTTTGCTTACTTCAAGCACGAGGAAACGCCGGAGGGCGCGCTCTATGCCGTGGAGTTGTTGCGGGAAGTGAGCGGCGCGGAGGGGAAGTGATCGGCGTCGTGAGATGCAGTCGCGCTTGCTTGGCGCTGTGATGGCCATGGCGTTAAGTGCGGCGGGCGCGCAGGATTCCGGCCTGCGCACCGTGCATGTTTTTGTTGCGTTCGCCGACAATCAGCATCAGGGTATCGTCCCTGTGGCGGCGATTCTTGGCAATGGGGAAGATGCGGAACACAACCTGTATTGGGGATCGGCGTATGGAGTGAAGACTTTTTTCACGCGCAGTGCGGAGTGGGAGCGGATTCGATGCGGAGAGAAGCCGAAGGCTGAAATTCTTGAGCGCTGCGTGTTCAAGTACCGCGCGGCGAATGTGTATTTGGTTGCCGATGCGTATCGGGGTATCGAAATCAAGCAGGCAGTGCTCGATTTTCTGGATTCCGCGGCGGGAGACGGCGCGGAGACACTGAGCGTGCCGAGTGCGTCGGGTGCGGTGAAGTTGCCGATACGCGGCGGCGCGAATCTTGTGGCCTACATTGGCCATGACGGGTTGATGGACTTTCAACTCTCCAAGTTTCCGGCGAAGAAAAACGAAGTTCATCGCGACGCGGTAGTGTTGGCCTGCGCGAGCAAGCAATTCTTCGCCGAGGCGGTGCGGGCTTCCGGCGCGTATCCGTTGCTGTGGACTACCGGGTTGATGGCTCCGGAGGCGTACACGCTGAAGGGCGCTCTCGATGGGTGGATCGCGGGGGAAAACTACGAGCAGATTCGCGACCGTGCCACCGGAGCCTATGACAAGTATCAGAAATGTGGGGTGCGCGCGGCCCATAGGCTGCTGGTGAGCGGGTGGTGAACGGCAGTCGAGAGAAATAGTCTCTGCGAGGCGAGCCTCGCAAGCATCTGCTTCATTACTTCTCTGAGTGTCCGATAACGGGCATACTACATTTCTCTCTGCATGGCTTCTGAAACAAACTCACGCCTGCTCTCGGGGTTTCTCGACTACCTGCGCATCGAGAAGGGACTGGCGGCGCTTTCCATTGGCGCGTACACCACCGACATTTTCCAGTTTGCTGAGTTTCTGGAAAAACGGAAGCGCCTGTTGCTGACTGCGCGTCGCGGCGATGTCCGGGAATTTCTACAACAGCTTTTTTCGAATCAAGTGGACGGACGCAGCGTGGGGAGGAAACTTTCGGCGTTGCGGCAACTTTATCGTTATTTGCTGCTCGACAAGAAAATCGATCACGATCCGACCTCTGAATATCGAGTCTCCGCGGCAATGGAAGGTTTTGCCCAAGGCGCTGGCGCGCGACGAGATGGAAGCTACGCTGGCCGCTCCGCTCGCGGCGCGCGGAACACGGATCGTCCGCCGACGAAGGAATCGATCGCTCTGAGCATTCGGGATCGCGCCATGCTGGAAGTGTTTTACGCCGGAGCACTGCGCGTTTCGGAAATGATTAATGCGAAAGTGGAAGACTTGAAGCTTGAGGCGGGATACATGCTAGTGCGCGGCAAAGGGCGACAAGGAGCGGGTTGTGCCGCTGGGAAAATCCGCGCAGGATGTGCTGCGAGAATATCTAGCGCAGTCGCGGGCGGTTCTGGCGAGTAGCGGAGGAAGTCAAAATCCCCACGTCCCGCAAAGGCAGCGGGACAATGGGGCACCCCGCGAACGACGACTGCGAGGAATTCGCTGTTCTTGTTTCTGGCGCGCGGGGGGCACAAGTTGACGCGGCAGCGGGTGTGGCAGATGGTGGGAGCGGCGTCGGCTTCCGGGCGCCATGCGTCACCGCATATGTTGCGGCATTCTTGCGCTACCCACATGGTGGAGAACGGTGCGGACCTGCGCACGGTGCAGACCATTCTCGGTCACGCCGATATTTCGACCACGCAGGTGTATACGCATCTGGCGCTTGACCGGTTGCGCACGGTGTATCAGAATTGTCATCCGAGGGCGAAGGCGAGGTAGGGCAATTGTCGATTTTTTGATTGCTGATTGTTGATTGAAAAACGCTCGATGATTCTTCCCGGATAAGGTTCTCAATCAACAATCAAATTCAACAATCAACAATCAGGAATCAACATGGCAAAGTCGACCACAATCGTCAGCCGGGCCGTCGCTGATTTTCTCAGCCACCTGCGCGAGCGCAATGCCTCGCCGCATACCATCAAAGCGTACGACGGTGATCTGGCCAACTTTGCCGCCTACGCCGGGGCTCGCGGATGGAAGTCGATCGACCACATCGCGATCCGCGGATTTCTTTCGCAGCTCTACGAAAAGGGGCTGGGCAAGACTTCGGTGGCGCGGTCGTTGGCGGCGGTGCGTTCGCTTTACCGCTGGCTGGCGCAGAAGGGTGTGGTTGAGCAGAATCCGGCGAAGCTGGTGGCGACGCCGAAACTGCCGAAGAAACTTCCGCGAGTACCGACGATCGAAGAGATGAATTCGGTGCTGGATGGCCAAATGCCGGAAGTGGCGGCGTTTCCCGAGCGCGACCGGCTTATGCTCGAATTGTTATATGGATGTGGCATTCGCAACTCGGAGCTAACTGGCATTAACCTGGACGACATCAGGCTGAGTGCGGAGGCGATCCTGATTCGCGGCAAAGGAAAAAAGGAACGCTACGTTCCGTTCGGCGGGGCGGCGGGCGCCGCGCTAGCGCCGTATCTTTCCGTGCGCCGGACGATTCTCGCCGAGGTGAGCAAGACGACTCCAGCGCTGCTGATCAATCAACGCGGCGGGCGGCTGACTACGCGCAGTGTGGGACGCATCATCAAGAGGATCGCGGTGGCGAAAGGGCTGTCGTCCGATGTGCATCCGCATACGTTGCGGCACGCGTTCGGGACACACATGCTGGAGGAAGGCGCGGACCTGCGGGCGATTCAGGAATTGCTTGGCCACGAGCGGTTGGCTACGACGCAGCGTTACACGCAGCTCTCAATGAAACATGTGCTGCATGTTTACGATCAGACGCATCCGCGGGCGAAGTAGGGGTTGCAAGCGGACCTCGGGGGATGAAGCCCGCCTGATAATGTTCCGCCGATCGCAGCGCTAGAAGCGCCGCGCCACCCAAAAGCGCTGCGCGACAAAGGCTTCATGCCCAGATTGTCGCGCCCAAATTAAGGGTCTAAGTTTGTCGTAGTTCTTCCCACATTTCGACGATTCGGGTCTTCAAATCGGCGGTGAGTTTTTCGTAGGCCGCTTCCGAGGCTTCGGATTCTGGCGGCGGGGCGATTGGATCACCGATCACCATTTTCAGCGGAGCGAAGCGCTGAAATGATCTGTTGCGTGGCCAGGCGTCATAGAAGCCCTCAATGGCGACGGGGACGATCGGCACTTGCAGGTGAATCGAAAGGATGGCCGCGCCTTTCTTGAAAATTCTGGGCGTGCCGTCGATTGAGCGCTCGCCTTCGGGATAAAGCATGAGCGCCATGCCGTGCCTCAGGCCGAACGCGCCGGCGCGCATCGCGGGAACGAGATTCGCATCCGGATCGAGCACAACCACCTTGATGGAGCGCGCGAGACGGCGCATGAATCCCTCGCCAAAAATGTCGCTGGTGCCGACGGCGAAGAGTCGCCGGAAAATGTCCTGTGGCATAACGCTAGCGAGAATGAGCGGATCGAGATAGCTCTGGTGGTTGGAAGAAATAATAAACGGACCGCTCTTGGGAAGTCTCTCGAGTCCACTCACTTTCAACTGAAACCGGTCGCGGGCGATCAGTTGCGCCAGCCTCGACACCATGTACCAGAAAGCGTCGGTCACGCGATTGGGATGAGCCAGCGCGAGGACGTCGGCGTCGTCCGGATCTTCGGCTAGAATCGCGTGCCATCCGGCGAAGGTTACGTGGGCTCCTGCGCTCCCCGCGCCGCTTGCTGCGCTTTGCAGAACAGCATCGAGCAGGTCGCGCACGGTGTAGATTTCAGCAAGTCGCGATTCCTCGACGTTGCCGCCGAGTTCTTCTTCGAGGTGGCTGAGCACCTCCACGCGCTGCATGGAGTCGAGACCGAGGTCGAGTTCCAGGTTGAGCGTGGGGCGGAGAGTTGGCGGGGCAGTGCGCGCGGCTTCGCGGATGATATTGAGGCCGCGCTGCACGTTCGGTTGGTCGAGCCAGGCGACTTCATCCGCGGTTAGGGGCTTGTCGGCAGGCAGATCGGAATCATCTGTGAGCTTCCTGGCTTGATTTGCTCTGACCCGCTTCTCCACTTCGAAGCGCTTGATCTTGCGAGTGGTGGTGCGAGGCAGGTCGTCCTGCCAGATTTCATAACTGCCAATGCGTTTGGTGGAGGCGATCTGCGGTGACAGACCTTCGAGGCCGAAGCGAATGACTTCCTTGGCGTTGACGATCTTGCGCTGGCGCAACACGTCGAAGTTGGGGACGATTACGGCATGCAGGCGGTCGCCGCCTTCGCCGGGCTTGCCTTCGAGGCCCATGACGGCAATTTCCTTGATGAACGGCGACTTCAGGTAGTGGGTTTCGATCTCTTCGGGATAGACATTCTTGCCGTTGCTCAAAACTATGACTTCTTTTTTTCGGCCAGTGAGAAAAAGGTTGCCCTGCACATCGAAGTAGCCGAGATCGCCGGTAAGGAACCATCCATCGCGAAAGACCGCGGCGGTGGCGTCGGGACGGTTCCAGTATCCCTTCATCACCACCGCGCCGCGCACGGCGAGTTCGCCGACGGGCGGGCCTTCTTCTTGCGGCTGCTGGTCGATGATTTTTCCTTCGACGCCTTTCATGGCCTTGCCACAGGAGCCAATTACGTTGTCGTCGGGGGAATTAACGTAGATGGCCGCAGTCGTTTCCGTCAGTCCCAGGGCCTGCAACACGTCGATGCCCAGATCGTGAAAGTCCGTCATGATCTTAGGGTCGAAGCGCGAGCCGCCGGTGGCCAGGTAGCGCATTTTCGGTCCCAGGGTGTCGTGAACTTTCTTGAAAAGGTACGGCCCGGCGTTGATTCCGACCTTGCGCAGCGTGCGATTGAGCGCAACCATGGCGGCGAAAATCCTGCGAGTGACTATGCCGCGCTTCTCTATCTCCTGGAAGATGCGTTCGTGAATCAAGTAGTAGAACTGCGGGACCACTGCGAAGGCAGTGATGTCTGCGCTCACTCAGGGCTCGCAGCAGTTCGGTGGTGTTCAGCGTTTCGAGATAGACGACGCGCGATCCCTTAACCAGCGGGAAGCAGCAGATTGGCCATCTGCGCCAGCACGTGGAAGAGCGGCAACACGCCGAGCAGCGCATCGGTGGGACCAAGGTCCACCCAGTTAAAAACGGCCTCGACTTCGCCAAGAAAATTGGCGTGGGTCAGCATCACACCTTTTGGGTCGGCGGTAGTGCCCGAGGTGTAGAGCAGGGAAGCTAGATCGTCGCTCATTCGCCGGCGCGGGTTTGAAACTGCCCGGGCCAGCTTCGAAGATGGCGGGCAGAGTGGTCAGCCAATGTACGTCCGCTGTAGGGTTGGTCATGCGCTCGGGGTCCGTGAGCACGAGGCCGACTTTCAATTCGGTGGCCGCGGGACGTGCGACCGGAACGTGGCGCGCATCGCAAAAAACTGCCGCAGCGCCGCTATTTTTCAGCAACTTCGTGACCTGGTCGGCGTGCAGGGCAGTGTCGAGCGGGACGGCCGCGCAGCCAGAGGCGATGATTCCTAAATAAGCCGCAACCCAGCGAGGATGATTGTCGGCCAGGATGGCGATGCGTGCGCCGGGGGCGAATGCGGTCTCGTTGATTCGCTTTTCAGTGATCCGTCTTTCGTAAATCCAGCGGCCGACGGATTCGGCCATGTGGTGGAGTTCGGCGTAGGTGTAGCTCTCGATCTGGTCCTGGCGCTGGAGTTCGACGGCGACATTGTCAGGCCAGCGCTCGGAGCATTCGACGAAACGATCGTAGAACGTGGGCATGGGTTAAATTGAATAAGGTCGAGGCGAATATACACGAAATGCGTCATGGGTCGCAGTGTCTGCGTCCGGGTCTATTTGTGCAGAAAGGGAGTGGCTCGCTGACGATCAGGCTCGACTCGGTGGTCGAAAGCGCTTCAAGAGAAGCGGTAGTTACCGTTTTGCCGCCGACACCCCGCGTTCTGCATCGAATATGCTAGGCTTTTAGAGATAATCTTGGGCGTGCTGCCCCCTGAAGGATTTCCGGTTGATTAACCAGCTGCTAGGCAAGGTTTTCGGCACCAAGAATGAGCGCGTGATCAAGGCGCTGATGCCGAAGGTGCGCGCAATCAATGAGCTCGAACCTCAGATCGAAAAGCTGAGCGACGCTGAGCTGCGCGCCAAGACCGACGAATTCCGCCAGCGCATTCAGGAACGGATGAGCCGCTTCGGCGGAGGCAATGGAAGCCCGCCGATTGAAGCTGCTGCAGGGCCTGAATCGGAAGAAGAAGACGATTTCGACCGGATTAAGCGCAAGGAAAAAGAACAGTACGACGCGTTGCAAGAAGTTCTCGACGAAATCCTGGTGGAAGCTTTTGCCGTGGTGCGCGAGGCTGGGCGGCGCGTGCTGAAGATGCGGCACTTCGATGTGCAGCTGATCGGCGGCATGGTGCTGCACCAGGGGACGATCTCGGAAATGAAGACCGGCGAAGGCAAGACGCTGGTCGCTACGCTTCCGGTGTATCTGAATGCGCTCAGCGGGCGCGGCGTGCATGTAGTTACGGTCAACGACTATCTCGCGAAACGCGATTCGGAATGGATGGGCCGGCTCTACCGATTTCTTGGCCTGACGGTCGGCGTGATCGTGCACGACTTGGACGACGAAGAGCGCCGCGCCGCCTACTCTGCCGACGTAACTTATGGCACGAACAACGAGTTCGGTTTCGACTATCTGCGCGACAACATGAAGTTCGACATCAAGGATTGTGTGCAACGCGGGCACAATTACGCGATCGTCGACGAAGTCGATTCGATTCTCATTGACGAGGCGCGGACGCCGCTGATTATTTCCGGAGCCAGCGAAGAGTCGACCGACAAGTACTACAAGGTTAATCGGATTATCCCCAAGCTGGAAAAAGGTGAGGAACTTGATGTTCCGCCTGGCGAGCCGGCGCAACTGACCGGCGATTTCGTGGTCGACGAGAAGCACCGCAACATTACGGTTACGGATGATGGCTGGGTGAAGGTCGAGGGACTGCTGGGCATTGGCAACATTGCCGACCCGGAGAATTGGGACCTTAAGCATCACGTGGAGACAGCGGTCAAGGCGCATGCGCTCTATCGCAAGGATGTGGAATACGTCATCAAAGACGGCGAGGTGATCATCGTCGACGAATTCACGGGACGCATGATGCCTGGGCGGCGCTGGTCGGACGGTCTGCATCAGGCGATTGAAGCCAAGGAAGGCGTGAAGATCGAGCGCGAGAACCAGACGCTGGCCACGATCACCTTCCAGAATTATTTCCGCATGTTCAAAAAGCTGGCAGGCATGACGGGAACGGCGGAAACGGAAGCGACTGAGTTCGACAAGATTTACAAGCTGGAAGTGGTGGTGATTCCGACCAACAAGCAGATGCTGCGGCTGGAGAATCCGGACATCGTCTACCGCACCGAGAAGGAGAAATACTTCGCGGCTGCGGATGAAATCGAGCAGCTTCACGCCAAGGGCCAGCCCGTGCTTGTAGGTACGACGTCGATCGAAAAGTCTGAGCGTCTCTCTGAATTGCTGAAGAAAAAAGGACTCAAGGATCACGTCGTGCTGAATGCGAAATTCCATGAGCGCGAGGCCGAAATCGTGGCCCAGGCCGGACGCAAGGGTAGGATCACGATCGCCACCAACATGGCGGGCCGCGGTACCGACATTCTGCTGGGTGGCAATCCGGAGTTCATGGCGAAGCAGGAAATGGTGAAGAAGGGAATCGCGCAGCAATTGCGCGTGGCCCAGGGCAAGATCGAAGGGCCGCAGGAAGACGGCGAGACTTCCGTTTTTTATTACAACGGAAACGAATACACGGTTCCGACCGACAAGTGGGCGGAGGCGCTCGATCGCTATAAAGCGCAGACCGAAGTTGAGCACGACGAGGTGACCGCGGTGGGCGGCCTGCACATTTTGGGCACCGAGCGGCACGAGTCGCGGCGCATCGATAACCAGCTCCGTGGGCGAGCTGGGCGGCAAGGCGATCCGGGGTCGTCGCGGTTTTATCTGGCGCTCGAAGATGACCTGATGCGCATCTTCGCTAAGGAGTGGATCTCGAACCTGCTGCAGAAGTTGGGAATGGAAGAGGGCGTGCCGATCGAGTCGCGGATGATCACGCGCCGCATCGAGACGGCACAGAAGACGGTGGAATCGCAGCACTTTGAGTCGCGCAAACATCTGCTTGAGTACGACGATGTAATGAACAAGCAGCGCGAGGCGGTCTACGGCCTGCGCCGCCGGTTGCTGGAAGGGATGGATCAGAAGGATCTCATCCTGGAAGACTACGTTTCCGCCATTCTCGCGGAACTGCTTGAGCAGTTCTGCCCGGCGAAAGCTCACGTCGATGACTGGAATATCAAAGGGCTGAAAGATGCAGTGTTTACACGCTTCGGCGTTGACTTCCTGGCCGAGGGGGTGAAGGCCGAGACTCTGAACCGGCAGGAGTTGGGCGATGCGATTTTCGAAAAGCTCAAAGAACGCTACGACGCGAAAGAGAAGCTGATTGGGCCGGCGGCCATGCGCCATCACGAGCGCATGATCATGCTGAGCGTGATTGACCAGCAGTGGAAGGATCATCTGCTGAGCATGGATCACCTGAAGGAAGGCATTGGGCTGCGGGGATACGGGCAGCACGATCCGCTGGTCGAGTACAAAAAAGAATCGTTCGACATGTTCGAAGCGATGATGCAGCGCTTCCAGGAAGACACGGTTCGCTACCTCTACCTGATGCAGATATTGGAGCGGCCGCCGGATGCGGCCGGGCCGCCACCCGCACCGTCTGGGCAGGGGCCGGATGCGGGCGTTCCCGCGCAGCACGGTGGAGATGGAAATGGGAGACGTCCTCCAAGGATGGTCTCAACTTCCGCCGACGAACTGGAAGAAGCGTTCATGCGCCGGAAGCGGCGCGAGTTAGAGCAGGCGCGCATGGCTGGCGCGGGAGACAAGCCCCAGGTGCAACAGGTTATCCGTGGGCAGGAGAAGGTTGGGCGGAACGATCCTTGCCCGTGCGGGTCAGGGAAGAAATATAAGAAGTGCCACGGTGCATGATCTGGGCTCATCGTGGCGCCGGTCAGCTAAGCCATGGCGTCGGAGTCACAGGTTTAGGCGAATCGGCTCTTCACGATAGTAATCTTGAATCCCTCGGGAAACCGGCCTCAAATAATCGGCATGAGGCTCGTGTCGATCCTGTTCGGTGTAACCGTCGCGGCTGGAATAGCTGCGTTCGTTCTGTCAGCCCATCGTCCTTCAATCCACGCGCCGGTGTCTCAGCCACCGGTGTCTCAACCCGATGGTCTCTCAACCACCGGTGTCCCAACCAAAAGCCGCGCCCTCTGTTGGTGAGTTGGGCGACTTCCCGAACTTTGCAGTTGCAGCCGATCGCGCTATGTCGGAGCTTCATGAGGGAATAACCGTCACCGAGTGGAAGGCGCGTCATCCCGGCGCAACAAAAGTCGACCCGGCATCGCTTGCCATCGGCGGGGAGTGTGTGATCCTGGCCGAATGGACCACGCTCGCGGACGGCGCCCAGGTCGCGTGGGTGGTTTCGTTCAATCCCCCGCGAGCGCCTTCTCCGGCCATTCTGCCAAGTCTGCAGGGAGAAAGTCTGATCAACGAAACCTGCACGATGAGTATGGTCCAGGTCGAAGTCAAGGTAGCGGACGAAGCAGCGGGGCGCGCCGCGCAACGAACCGTCAATCAACAGTTCAATTCGACATATGGCCCCAGCGAGGATCAGGTCGGCGTCTGGCATTCCGGCTCGATCGAGATCATCAACGCCTATGATTCGGGAAAACGTCTCGCATTCGATACTGGCAAACCAAAGTTTGGGCCCGCGGCATATGTGTGGGCTTACCTGCCATTCTGGAAGCAACCGATGTTCCCTGACTCGCAAGGTAGCGACGATCCTCAAGCGGATTCTGTTCAATTTCGCCGGGCTGTCGCGATCGCGGGGGGAGACCCCGCGATTTCCGATCGTATGGAAAAACTGTACGACCTGGATACCACGGTTTCTCAACTTCAATCCAAGCGTTTTGCGGAGATCTGCGGGTCCAACTGTAGCGAGGCGGATTTAAACAAACTTCCAGATCCGGCTGGCGACGAATGGCGTAAGCCCCTTGTCCCCACACTCCGTGACTGGTTGAATGCCTTGAAGCCGCTCAGCCCGGATAGGCAGGCAGCAGGTCTGCTTGCTGCGGACCGCTTGCTTACGGTCTTCCAGGGCGTCATGGAGAGTGGACCTAAAGCCAGCGAAGGCCAATTTGGCCGGGACGGTTCCACAAGCCCGGAGGAAGCCGAATTGCGCTCCCAACTGGAGAGTCTCGGTGCGGTGATTGGAGAAAACAAGCCGGGAGATACCCACTATTACTACGCTGGTAACTGGCTTGAACAGGCGAGACATCTCTCTCCGGATACCGAGTCTGGAAAATTGGCTTCGCTTGTCTGGATGACGGCCGCTCAGTGCCAGGAGCCTGAGGCTGTCATCTCTGTTGGCGAAGACCTCATTGCCAGGGGCATCGATGCGCCTACGGCGGCCCTGACACATTTTATGGTTGGCGATGCCTTCTCTGATATGCTCCTGCGGGCTGGTGGAGCACAAACTCGCAGCAAGACGGACTCTGCTCGTTCAAAAGCCCTAATACACTACGCTGCCGGATTGGCAAACGACGGCACGTCCAGACAAGCGAAAGATGCATGGCTTCAGGCCTGGCACATCTCCGCTGGCCTTCTCCCGCATGCTCGATACGATGGTTGTCAAGAGGGTGACTAGCGCGGCGAGGCACTTGCCGGCGGGGGGAATGATCCTTTGCCCTTGTGGGTCAGGGAAGAAATATAAGAAGTGCCACGGGGCATAGCTTAACGCAGGGGTGCCCCATCCTTGTCGCGGTTTTTGCGACAGGGTGGGGCTTTTGATTTGCGTACTCAAAGTCAAAATCCCCACTTCTCGCGCAAAGAACGCGCGAGAAATGGGGCACCCGGATTATTCGGCCGCGTTGAACGTCATTTCTTTTGCTGGACTTCTCGTTTCTTCTTTCCAATCGGAAAATAACGTGGCGTAGTTTTTTGTGATGTAGTCTTCCGCGTTCACTCCCAGCTTTTTCGCGGTGGCGTCGATCCAGCGCGGGGGACCTTCAATCTCGCAGAAATTGCCGATGGGAGTTTCGTCCACTACGACTTGGCCCTTGCCATCGGTCCACTCGGCGCGGAATTTCTCGTAGCGGAATGACGGTTCATAGCCCAGCGCCCGTAAAATCATGCCCATCTTTTTTCCGTCGCCTACCGATGTTTCCAGTTCGACGCGGCTGCTATGGCGCGCCTTCACGCCGCCGCTCTTGTGAGTTAGGGTCCACTGCGAACCGTACTTTCTTATCCGCAAGAGTTCCCTACGCGCGCGCAGGACTTGCCCGGGCAAGTCGTACAAAGTATTCAGCTCATGCGTTCTGGGCGTAACCATGCGGAATCCCGCGGCCCGCAGCCTGCGAGCCAAGGCCCGCAGATCTTCGACTCGAAACTTGATTTCGATTTCGCGCGTGGTTTTCAGACCCATGAACAGGAGTGTATTACGACAGAGCGGCGCTGACCGCGGGAGTTTCGAATGCAGTCGGCGTATTTTTGGTCCAATCCACGGGCTCCACCGGACCGACAATCAATCCCCAGGACAAAGCTCCCAGCCAGGCCACTGCCGCGGTGATGAAAAATGGCCAGTAGAAATGGCCGGTGCGGTCGAGTAGAAATCCAGTGAGCCAGGGAGCTACCCATCCGGCGAAGTTGCCGATAAAGTTCTGTACTCCGGTCCATCGTCCCGCAACCAGGGGTCCGGCCAGAGTCTGCGTGATCGCCCAGCCGCTGCAGATGCTGATGCCGAGGAACGTTCCAGTAAGCGCCAGCATGGCAATGAAGACGCGCCCTTCGGTGACGGCAGTCAGGACTAGAAAAACTCCGACCCCCAGCTGTCCCAGAACCATGGCAGTCTTGCGCACCAGCGTTGGAGTCGCCCCCGCATTGATCCACCGATCGGAGAGCTTTCCCCACACCGTGGCCGAGATCGCCGACATGAAGAAGAGCATGCCTCCATATTTCCCCACATCATCCATGGAAAAACCGTGGCCACGCTTCAAATAGCTGGGCAGCCAGGTTACGAGGAAGTACAAAAAATAATTGATGCAGAACTGTCCCAGACAAGTGCCCCACGCTGAGCGCTGGCGCAGGATGGAGACGAATCCCGCTCCCCGCGCCGAAGGTGGCCTGGGTCGCGCGACTTTACGCGGCATCCACGCGAGCCATGGAACAAGCCACAGCAAACTGCCCAGGCCGAGGGCGAGAAAGAAGGGACGCCATCCGAAGCGCCCAACAACCATTCCGCCGACCAGGACTCCGAGCGCCGGGCCGAGGGAAAGAGCGGCCATGACCAGCGCGTTGGGCAGGCCGCGGCGGGCTTCCGAGAAATATCGGCCGAGGACATTGGAGTAGGACGGGAAGGCGACTGACTCTCCCACGCCGAGGACGACGCGGATCACGATGAGTGCAGCGAATCCGTGGAGTATTCCGGTGACGGCGGTCGCCGTCGACCACAGAAAGAAGCCGGCGGCGAACACCCATTTCACATCGAAGCGGTCCACCAGCCAGCCCGCGGGAATCTGCATGAGCCCGTAGGTCCAGAAGAATGCAGCGAAAAGAATTCCCAGTTGCGAGTTGGAAATGTGGAGCTCATCCTGCAGTAGCGGCCCGGCGATCGAAAGATTGCTGCGGTCGATGTAGTTGATGAGAACGGAGAAAGCTAGAAGAAAGAGCACCCGGTTCATGCCGGGATGCGTCTCGTGAGCGGGGAGTCGGAGCGGATGATCCGCCGGGCGCAAGACAGCTTCTTCGCGGCTGGCGGCGTTGTCCATGGGGCAAAAGCGCCCTCATTGTACACTTCCGCTGCAAGCGCACCTGCCGGAGGGTTCAAATGCCCAGGTGCTATCATTTCGGCAAAATCTGAGGTCCGCATGAAGAATCTATTTGAGATGGAAACGACCGATGAAGTGATTGCGCGCATCGACCGGCTGCAACCGGCGGCCCAACGGCAGTGGGGCAAAATGGATGTGGCGCAGATGATGGCGCACTGCTCCGCCGCGATGGATATGGCTTCCGGCCGGCTCAATCCCCCGCGCGTGTTCATTGGAAGGCTGCTGGGACCATTGGTGAAGCCGATCCTGACCAACGAGAAGCCATTTTCGAAGAACAACCCCACCGACAAACAGCTGGTGGTCGCGGATCGGCGGGATTTTGTTCGCGAGCAGGAACAACTCAAAATGAAGTTGTGGCAATTTCAGGAGGGCGGAGCACAGAGATGTACGACACATCCACACCCATTTTTTGGCCCGCTCGATCCGCAACAGTGGAGCCGCGGGATGTATAAACACCTGGATCATCACCTGCGGCAATTTGGAGCATAGCGGTCCTCAGGGGGCTAAAGCCCGCGTCATTTTCTGGCTGCCGGCGGCACGGCTAAAGCCGTGCCCTTCCCGCCTGAAGGTCGTGTCCCCCCAGTGCCTTATGGGGCGTCGTCTACGCGAACGTCGGCAGTTTGACAAGGTCATCCTTGGGTACGGACTCAAGGGGCTGCCCGGCTTTGCGCCAGGCGGTGAGTCCGCCGACGATCACGAACGTGTTGAATCCTTTTTCCCGCAGTAAGTGCGCCACCCGGGCGCTGGTCGCTTCGCGCGCTCAAGTACAGTAGAGATAAATATCCTTGTCTTTGGGAAGGCGCTTAATCTCTTCCTCCAAGTTGTTGGGTTCGATGCGAATGGAGCCGTGGATGCGCTCCGCACCAATATCGTAATAACCGTGGCTGCGCACGTCGACAATGAGCACCCGGTCGGCGTCCTCCGAAGACAGGCGCGCGGCGAGCTCCTGCACTTGTATTCGGGGCACGATTCGGTATTTCTTGTACTTGATGAATTGCGTGACGCGGTAGGTTGCATAAACAACGAGCGCCGCAGTGAGGACCACCTCCATGGCGCGGCCGGCTGCGTGGAAACCGTTAAGCACGGCAGCCAGAAAATCGCGCGAGAGATATCCCAGCATCAGGTAAGAGCCGGAGTAGAGCAGCGCTCCAGCGGAGTCCAGCCGGAGAAACTGGCCAAAGCGCATTTTCATGCTGCCGGCCAGCGGGGCGGCCATGGTGTTGAGGCCGGGGATGAACTTGGCGATCAAGAGCGTGATCTTACCGCGCTTGTAGAAGGATTCCGCCGAGCGCAGGATGCAGGTCTCTGGGTTCATCGACAGGCGGCAGAGAAAACCGAGCAGAGCCCAACCGGCGGAGCGGCCAAGCCAGAACTGCGCGACGTCGCCTAGAACGAGTGCGGTCATGGCGGTAAGAAAAATAGCGGGCCCCGACAGCGTGTGAGAGGCGACTGCGGCGCCGGCCGCAACCATGGCGATCGTGGCCGGGAAGGGAAGCCCGATCGACTCCGCCAGCAGCACAGCGAAGGTCAGGGCATAGCCGTGACGCGCCATCATGGCGAGCACATTATTCATAAGCAATCACAGCGTTGGATAAGCGGAAGTCAGGAAAGGGTTCAGTATAAACAAAGCCGGGCGGGTCCGATGGACCAGCGCCCGGCTCTGCCGTACGGGGACGACTTTCTCTCAGGAGACTCTCCCCGTCCCAGGGTGAGGAAGACAGCGGCTTGCACTCGAAGTTTCTCCGGCCCGGTTCGGGCCGGCGCGTCGAAAAACCCAGGCGCCTTTCGTCTAGAGCTTCGACTGAAGCCGCCGTCTCTCGTTGATGGTTCGCCCGCTGCGGACGGGACCCTCAGCGCCTTGCCTTTCCCAAGTGCTGGGGGGAGATGATCGAGGTCACCATACTCGCGCCTCGTCGCATGCCAGTGCGTCTCATTAGCCTTCCGCTCTGGCGGACATCCCCACCAAACGGCTGCATTGTGGGGGCAAAAGGAAAGATTGTCTGTGGCGGAAATCACGGCTCGATGTGACCGCGGTCATGAAAGTAAATTGCGTCAGGTCAGCAAGTTGCCGCATTCCGGGGAGTTGGGCGGACGCGACGAGGCGAACTTGCGGATTACTTTTCCCGGGCTACGACGAATTCGGGTGCCCAGAGCAGGGCGCGTTTGATTTCCGAATCGGGGAAAGTTGAGATGGCGTTTCGTGCGGACTCCGCGTAACGCGCGGCACGCGTGGTAGCGGCGTCGAGGGAGCCATAGCGCTGCAGGATTTCCAGAATGTGCGCATGGGTGACGCCGTTGAAACACATTTCACGCAGAATGGTCTCGATCTTCGCCCGCTCTTCCGGCGTGCAGCGCTCCAGGGCATGGATGACGGCCATGGTCACTTTGCCTTCCCGCAGATCGCTCGCTACGGGCTTGCCGAGGACGTCTTCGGAAGCGGTGAGATCGAGCACGTCGTCGACAATCTGAAACGCCATGCCGAGGTCGTGGCCGTACTTGCCGAGAGCGGCTTCCTGTTCGGGCGTTGCGCCGCCGAGGATCGCTCCCAGGCGCATGCAAACCGAGAATAGGCATGCGGTCTTACGGAAGATGAGGTCGAAGTGCTCGTCGAGCGTGATGAGCTTGCCCAGTTTTTCCATCTGCAGGAGTTCGCCTTCGACCATCTGCTGCGTGAGTTCGATCAACGTGTCGAGAATGCGGAAGTTTCTTTCCTGCACCGCGATCTTGAAAGCCTGCATGTAAAGCCAGTCGCCTGCCAGAACGCACTTGGAATTGCCCCACTGAGTGTTGGCGGCGGGACGGCCGCGGCGGGTCTTGGCTTCGTCGATGATGTCGTCGTGAACCAGCGTCGCGGTATGAATGATTTCGACCACCGCCCCCAGGCGCACCGCGCCCTGGCCCTGATAGTTGAGCAATTTCGCGGACAGCAGAAGCAGAGCTGGGCGGATGCGCTTGCCGCCGCCGGCGCGCAAGTATTCGCCAATCTCGGTGATGGCCTGAACGCCTGAGACCGTGTCACTTCCGAACTCGCGCTCCAACGCGACGAGATCGTCCCGCAGCAGGTCGAATACTTCCTTTCCGTTAATGGTGGCCGATGCGCTCAAAGCCCCTGTGTCTCCCTGTGGTTCAGTTCGTCGTCAGTTTGTCCGGTAATTCGTGAATTGCAAATCAATTCCGAAATCGTGCCCCTTCAGCAGGGCGATGGTTTCCTGCAGCATGTCGCGGTCTTTGCTGCTGATGCGCACCAGGTCGCCTTGAATCGAGGCTTGCGCCTTCTTCTTTGAATCCTTGACGAGTTTCACGATCTCGCGCGCCTTCTCGATGGCGATGCCTTGCTGCATGGTGACTTTGCGCTTGGCGGTCCCGCCGGCCGCAGGTTCGATCGCTCCGTAAGTCAGGCCCTTGAGCGAAACTCCGCGCTTGACGAGCTTGGCCTGAAGAATTTCGTTCACGGCCTTCAGTTTGTACTCGTCGGCGGAGTGCAGGACGATGGCGTCTTTTTCCAGTTCGATGTTCGATTTCGAATCCTTCAGATCGAAGCGGGTGTGAATCTCCTTGAGCGCCTGCTGAATGGCGTTCGAGACCTCGTTCAGGTCGATCTTGCTGACCACGTCGAAACTGTTATCGGGCATACATTTCTAATCTTTCTGAAATTAGGGAATCTAACCCCTGAGGGTATCAGAACAGCAGGGTCTAGCGGGGCGGAACTTTGCTTTCAGCGATTTCAGTCAATTTGAAAAAATTGTAGAAATTGCGGGAGGTGCGCTCGCCCACTTCCTCCATCGAAAGACCGCGCAACTCGCCCAGCTTGCGCGCCGTCTCTTTGACGAAGGCGGGTTCGTTGCGTTTGCCACGATGTGGGACAGGCGCGAGATAAGGCGAATCGGTTTCGATCAGCAAGCGATCGAGTGGAACTTCGAGCGCCGCATCGCGAATCTGCTGTGCCTTGGGAAAGGTCAGATTGCCGGCGAAGGAAATCATGAATCCCATGTCGAGGGCGCGCTTCGCTTGAATCGGGTTACCCGTGAAGCAGTGGAGTATGCCGCCGAGGCCGTTGGGCGCCCATTGACTGCTAATCAAACCCAGGCAATCATCCCACGCGTTTTCGCTGCCGTCGGACGGGCGGCAGTGAATGACGATGGGCAATTTTGCCGACGCGGCCAACTCCATCTGCCGGGTGAATACCTGCTTCTGGGTTTCGCGCGGAGAGTGGTCGTAGTGGTAATCCAGCCCGATCTCGCCCCAGGCAATTACCTTGGGATGGCGTGCCAGTCGCTCCATGGTTTGGTAGGCAGAGTCGTCGGCAAGCCGCGCTTCGTGCGGGTGAATGCCGATGGTCGCGTACATGAATGGATATTTGTCCGCGAGTTGGACGCCCGCGTCGAGCGTGGGAGGGCCGTCACCGTTGCCAATCGCGACCATGATCCGAACTCCGGCCTCACGCGCGCGAGCGATGACCTGCTCGCGATCGGGATCGAACTGCTTGCCATCGAGATGGGCGTGAGAATCGATGAACATCGGGCGTAGGGCTTCAGGCGTCGGGCGGCAGCTTAGCATCCTTGAGGTGATAGTCGATGTGCCTGCATGCTTCACGAATGTTCCAGATCGTATCCGCGACATCGCCCGTGTTAGTTCTTAATTGTTCTTGCAACGCCGGAAGATACTCGTCGTAAATCTCGATTGCGGATTCGCGAATGTCCAATAGCGCATGAGTGAAGACATCTGCTTGGTTTTCATTCATAATCCCACGGGCTATCAGCAAGTCAATCAAGGCCTCTCGATCCTTGAGTGCGAATTCTCGCATGCTCACTCCTGATTCAATGCCTAATGCCCGACGTCTGACGCCTATTCCTTTTATTTCAGCCGTGCTCCTACCGGCACATCCTCCAGAAAGCCCGCCAGCACTGGCGTTCCGCCTTCAAGCGACGCAGCTACGATCATGCCGTTTGATTCCAGCCCGCGCATTTTGCGCGGGGCCAGGTTGGCGACGATGACCACTTTGCGGCCGACCAAGGTCTCGGGCGCGTAGGCCTCGGCGATCCCGGCCAGGACTTGCCGCACTTCGGTGCCAATGTCGATTTCGAGCCGCAGGAGTTTGTCAGCCTTGGGGACGCGCTCAGCGACTGTCACCACGCCGACTCGCAGTTCGATTTTCGCGAAGTCGTCAATGGTGATTTTCTCGCTGGCCGCGGGCGGCGCAGCTGCCGAAGGAACTGTCTGCGGCGCAGCGGGCGCGGGCATCTCGGCTACCAGCTTTATTTCCGACGACGACTTCTCCTCCGCCGCGGGAACTCTTTGCTGCTCTTCCATCTGCTGCATCCTTTCAATTGCGCTCTTGTCGGCGCGCGGAAAAACCGGGTGCACGTCGCCGAGCTTCGTGCCCGGCGGCAGTTGTCCCCAGGACAATTTATTCAGATCGAACTGCTTTATGTCACCCAGTCCAAGTTGTGTCCAGATCTTTGCTGCAGCATCTGGAACAACGGGATAGGCCAGCACGGTCGCAATGCGTAACGCTTCGGCTGCGGTGTAGAGCACGGTGGCCAGCCGGACTTGGCTATGCTCATCCTTCTTTTCGGCAAGTGACCAGGGCTCGTTTGTAACAATATATTTGTCCGCGGCGGCAATCAGACGAATCCATATGGATTCCAGTGCCGCGGAAAAATGGTAGTTGGCGAAAGACCGATTACATTCCGGTATAACGACCTTTTCCGCGATCTCTCGAATTACTTCATCTGCCAGTTCAGGCGAAGGGCGCGGCACTTCGCCTTTGAAGTACCGGTTAATCATGGTTAACGTGCGGCTGGCGAGATTGCCCAGGCCGTTGGCCAGGTCGGAGTTGTAGCGTTGCACCAGCGCGTCGAATGAGAATGAACCGTCCTGCCCGAACACGACTTCGCGCAACAGGAAATATCGCAGCGCGTCGGCTCCCAGTACGTCGAGAATGGTTTCCGTGCGCACGATGTTGCCGCGCGACTTTGACATCTTGCTCTCTTCAAACAGCAGCCAGCCGTGGGCGACGATCGCCTTCGGCACCGGCAATCCGGCCGCCATCAAAAATGCAGGCCAGTACACGCAATGGAAGCGGACGATCTCTTTGCCGATCATCTGGACGTCGGCGGGCCAATATTTCTTGAACGCATCCTGCGCGCCGGCGTGCGTGGAGCCGTAGCCGATGGCGGTGATGTAGTTGGCCAAGGCGTCAAACCACACGTAAATCACGTGTCCGGGATCGTCGGGCACGGGAATGCCCCAGGAAAACGTCGAGCGGCTGATCGACTGATCGCGCAGCCCGGAGCGGACGAATGAAATCACTTCATTGCGCCGGGTTTCAGGCCGGATAAATTCCGGGTCCGCATAAAGCTCCAGCAACTTGTCCTGAAACGCCGAGAGCTTGAAGAAATAATTCTCTTCGTGCACGGTTTCGGTAATGCGGCCGCAGGTGGGGCAGGGATCTCCGGGTTGGGCGCCATCGACGTAGAGTTCGTCGGAGACGCAGTATTGCCCTGTGTAGGTTCCCTTGTAGATGAAGCCGTTGTCGCGAATCTTTCGGAAAAGCTCCTGCATCCGCTTTTCGTGGCGTTTTTCCGTGGTGCGAATGAAGTCGTCGTTGGAAATTCCCATCCGCTTCCACAGGTTGCGGAACTGGGCAGAGATTTCGTCGGCGTACTGCTGCGGAGTCCTGCCTGCGGCCTCCGCGGCGCGTTCAATTTTCTGGCCGTGCTCGTCCGTGCCGGTGAGAAAAAATACGTCGGCGCCCAGCAGGCGCTGCCGCCGCGCAATCGTGTCGCAGGCAATGGTCGTGTAAGCGTGGCCGATGTGGGGACGCGCATTGACGTAGTAGATCGGGGTCGTGATGTAAAACTTCTTGCTCATAGGTATGTTTTAACCACAGGGGACACAGAGGACCACAGGGAGCCTTCTCTGTGCTTCCCCTGTGGTTAAAGCTTTTCGCCCTTTTCCAGATATTGTCGCGTTGCTTGCTGCATCACCGTTTTGAGCGGCACACGATGCTCGGCCGCGATGCGCCGGCAGTCTTCGTACTCCGGCGCGTAGTTGGTGACGGTTCCATTCATGCTTGCGATCTTGATGCGGACTTCACCCCACTGGGTTCGAACATTTTCCCAGTGCCGCGCCAGAGTTTGACGCGCTTCTTCCCGGCGGCGCACGCCGAGCGTCGTGGTCTCGGTAAAGATCAACTGCGTCAACTTGCTTGCGTCTTCCGGTTTGCACAGGACGGTCAGCAGCGTTCCGGGACGATTCTTCTTCATCTGTACCGGCACGCCGAGGGCATCGAGTGCGCCTTCTTCGAACAAGCGGTCCATCACGTATCCGAACACCTGCGGATTCAGGTCATCCAGATTGGCTTCGAGCACTGTGACCGTGTCCGACGCAGTCTTCGCGGCGAGAGTGGAGGACGCTTCGCCGATCGTCAGTCGAACGACATTGGGGTGGCCCGGGAAATCCCGCGAGCCCGCGCCATAGCCGGACTTTTCGATCTTCATTTCCGGAAAGGTGGCGAAGCGCCGAGCCAGCGTTTTCACGATTGCCGCCCCAGTCGGCGTGACCAGTTCCGCTTGCAATCCCGACGAGTATACCGGTGCGTCTTTCAATAACTCGACGGTCGCCGGAGCGGGCACGGGAAATGTGCCGTGTGCGCATTTGACCGATCCGCCGCCAACGTTCAACGGCGAGCAGACGATCTCATCCACGCCGAGGGCTTCGGCCCCGACCGCGGCGCACACGATGTCGACCATCGCGTCCACTGCGCCTACTTCGTGAAAATGTACGCGTTCGATGGGCGTGTTGTGAATCTTCGCTTCCGCAGTGCCCAGAGCCTCGAAGATCGCGATTGCCGCTTTCTTGGCGGTGTCGCTGATCGACGACTTACCGATGATGTCGCGAATCTCGATCAGGCCGCGGCCATGATGCGAGTGCGCGTGGGAGTGTTCATGTTGAGCTGGGGCTCCCGCGCGCGCGGTGTCATCAGTATGAGCGTGCGAGTGGTCATTATGCTCATGATCATGCTCGTGGTCGTCGTGATGGTGATGCTGTTCGTGCTCGTGCTGGCCGTCCGCGGCCGATGGCGCTGGGGCGACAGTCTGCTTATTCCAATACTCCTCGCGCGGCATGTCTTTCTTGCCGTCGACCCACACGTCGATCTTGGTGGCTGAAATCCCACTGCGGACTACGCGCGAAATTTCCAGTCGCGCGCCTAGCTGTAGCGCCGTGGCCGTCTCTTCAAGGAGCCGTGGCGGAACTCCGGCATCCACGAGGGCGCCGAGGAACATGTCGCCGCTCATGCCGGAAAAACATTCAAGGTAGGCAATGCGCATAAACAAAACCGTCGTTGGTCGGTAGTCGTTGGTCGTTGCCTAAGAGCTTGATCCGCGTTAAGCGGAAAGAGATGTGGCTGCTAACGACCGACGACCGACGACCGACGACTAAGCACTAGCAACTGATTTTTCATCATAGGGAACCCTTACTCCCCCGTCAAACGTGCGCCGATGGCTCGCTCTGGTAAAATCACTGTTTCTTCAATAGCTTAGAGGGAATCATTGTATCGCCATCTGGAACATCGTCTTGCCCAGCGCCTGCTGGAGTGTCTGCAGCGTCTTCACCCTGGCGTTGCTCTGCCGGGAGCGGTGGTCGAACAGCCGCCCAAGGTTGAACTCGGGGACTTCGCGATTCCGATGTTTCCCTTCGCCAGGCCTCTGCGCTCGGCGCCACTGAAAATCGCGGAGGCGATTCGCGCGGAGATCGGGCCCATCGAGGGCATTGCCGAAATGCAGGTTACGCCCCCCGGCTATTTGAATGTGAAGATCGACCGGGCGTGGATGGCGGCCGCGCTTGCCGCCGGCGAGAAACCGGAGGCATCGATTCCGCCCGGCAAGATTCTGGTCGAGCATTCGAGCATCAATCCGAATAAGGCGGCGCACATCGGGCACCTGCGGAACGCCATTCTCGGCGATACGTTTGTGCGCCTGCTGCGTTATGCGGGCAGGGAAGTCGACATTCAGAACTACATTGACAACACTGGCGTGCAGGTCGCCGACGTAGTGGTTGGATTCACCCAGATCGAGAAGAAGTCCCGCGCGGAGATTGAAGCTCTTACCCACCAGCCACGCTTCGACTATTACTGCTGGGATCTATATGCGCGGGTGTCGCAGTGGTACGCCGCGGACAAACAGAATTTGCAATTCCGGCTGCAGACGTTACATGCCATCGAGGATGCGGCGAGCGATACGGCCGCAATCGCCGATTTGATCTCGGTGGCCGTGCTCCGACGGCATCTCGAGACCATGGAGCGGCTCGACATCGAGTACGACTTTCTGCCGCGCGAGAGCGAAATTTTGCATTTGCATTTCTGGGATGCGGCCTTCGGGAAGCTGAAGGAAGCCGGAGTGCTAACTTTCGAGAATCAGGGCAAGAATAAGGGCTGTTGGGTAATGCGGCGCGCGGGGACTTCCCGTGCTACTGCAGATACTTCGGGGACTGCCCCTGATGACTTGAACGCATTGCTTGTTGCCATTGGCACAAACGGTGTGGAAGGAATTTCCGAAGAGGATCAGAAAGTCATTGTTCGTTCGAACGGAACCGTCGGCTACGTGGGCAAGGACATCGCCTATCACATGTGGAAGTTCGGGCTGCTGGGGCGGGACTTCGAGTATCGCAGGTTCTATCGCTATCCGAACCATCGCGACTGCTGGATTTCGGCCACCACAGGAGACGAGCATCATCCTCATTTCGGCGATGTTGCCGAGATCTATAACGTGATCGACGCGCGCCAGTCGGAAGCGCAGAACACGGTCATTGAAGCCCTTCGCGGACTGGGTCACAACGAAGCAGCCGACCACTATACGCATTTTTCCTACGAAATGGTCGCGCTCACACCCCGCTGCGCCGCGGAACTGGGCTACACGCTGAGCGAAGAGGACAAGACTCGGTCCTACATTGAAGTGAGTGGCCGCAAGGGATTCGGTGTGAAGGCCGACGATCTGCTCGATCAGCTCATTGCCTCGGCGAAGAACGAAGTCGACTCGCGCCATCCTCAACTCAGTGACGAAGAGCGCCAGCAGATTGCCACGCAGATCGCGATCGGAGCGCTGCGCTACTTCATGCTGAAGTACACCAAGCAATCGGTGATCGCTTTCGATTTCAAAGAGGCACTGAGCTTCGAAGGCGAGACCGGACCATACGCGCAATACGCGGTGGTGCGCGCTACCAGCATCTTCAAGAAAGCCGGGCTGGATCCGGAAACGTTCTGCAGCGAAGCGATTGCGGGCCTTGACCTGGCTAGCGATCTGAGCGGAGAAGCGGCCGACGAAATTTGGGAACTGTGGCTCGCTTCGTCCAAAACTTCGTACGTGATCGACAAATGCATTGCCACAACGGAGCCGGCATACCTGGCCAAACATGTGTTTCAGCTCGCGCAGCTTTTCAACACGTTCTACCATCGCCATCCCATCCTCAGCGAGACTGATGAGAGCCGGAAGCGTTTTCTGTTGGCCACCGTGGCCGTGGTTCGCCGGGAATTAACCCGAATCTTGGCGGTGATGGGCATCACTGTGCCGCCGGTCATGTAAAATGCCGCCATTGAGCGCGGTGTGTGGGCCGCGCAACCCTGTCTACTCATGAATAGAGCAGCGCCCTTTCCAGCGCCGTCGCACCCGTGGTTCGGCCGTATTGTCCGAATTCTGCTCGTGTTGGTTCTGGTTCTTGTTGGCGCCGGATTCCTCTACGAGAACGTTTCTGAGGCTCGCGACCGCCGGTTTAATCCCACGACGGGGCGCCGCTTCGACGTTGGTGGTTACAAGATGCATATCGACTGCACCGGGCAGGGAAGTCCCACGGTCGTTCTCGAGTCTGGGCTTGGCGATACGTACGTTTCCTGGCGCAAGGTGCAGCCCCAGATCGCGAAGTTCGCGAGGGTGTGTTCCTACGACCGGGCCGGACTCGGCTACAGCAAATCGAGTTTCCGGCCGCGCACCAGCGCAGTCATCGCCGAGGAATTGCATGCACTTCTGAAGGCGGCGGACATCGCGCCTCCCTACTTGCTGGTCGGCCATTCGATGGGTGGATTCCATGTCCGCGTGTTTGCCAGCCTCTACCGTAACGAGGTAGCCGGAATGGTGCTGGTCGACGCTTCCCATCCGGACCAGGAGAATCGTTTTCCACCCGAGCTCAAGAACCTGGAAGGGAGCTGGATGCGCGAGAGCGAGTTCCTGGCATACACGATGCCGTTGGGCGTTCCGCGACTGCTCAATTTGTGCGACGACGATCCGGTAGCGCGCGCCGCCGAATGCAATTTTCACTCTGCGCGCGAAAGCGTGGCGGAGTTGAAAGCGTTTCCTGAAAGCGCCGCACAGACTGCCGCTTCCGGCACGCTGGGCGATTTACCCCTTGCGGTGTTGTCCCGTGATCCGGACAAACCTTCCGCCGATCTGCCCGCCGATCTCGCGCAGCCCACGAGTGCTGCATGGGAGAAGATGCAGGAGCAGTTGGCGCATCTCTCGACGCGGGGTACGCGGACGGTGGCGAAGAACAGCGGACACTATATTCAGATCGATCGTCCCGACGTGGTGATCGACGCGGTCCGCAGTGTCGTAGAGCAGGTGCGCGCGTCGCAGGCCAACATTACGGTTCCAGCCGCGAAAGATCACTGACGAAAAAAATAGGCGGACCCTTTCGGATCCGCCCTTCGTGGTGATGAATTGGTTGAAGTGGACTAAATGGTAACAGCTACGGCTTCCGTGGTGGTTGTGCCGCTAACCGGAACCTTGATCGTGCCGATCGTCTGTGAGCTTTCGCGGATTGGGTATTCGGCGGCCGCGGTGGCGATGGCGACGGGCGAAGAGACCGTATAGCTGAGCGAGATGGTGTCCGTGCTCATCGATCCCAGCTTCCACGAGTAGGGGATAGTTGTCGTGCAGGTTACGGTTGTTCCGGTGCCGCGGGCTACCGCCGTGCCGGCGGATTCGCTGATGAACCCCGCGGTCGCGTCATCCACGTCGGCCTCAAGGGCGCATCCGATTTTCGTGGTTGCGGCGATGGTGGAATCTACTGTGATCGTGAAATTCACCACGATCCTCCCGGCGACGGTTGTGACGGCGGCCGGTTCAGCGGCATCCTGCGGCTCGGGCCGCGGTGTGGCGTGGAAAACGCCGGTTTGCGGGTCGAGGTATCCTCGAATCCCACGCGTTACAGCTGATTTCGATTGACCCTGGCCCCAGAGCGTCAGGCTCATTCCCAGGAAACACGCGGCAAGCAAACAAAAACTCGATAGTCTGTGACTCACAAAACGCCTCCATTAAAAAGTTTTGGATTTCCTGCAATACCAATCGTCGACGAGCGGAATCTCCGCTCGCATGAATCTCCGGCTAAATTCTGGCTTTCACGGTTTCTGTTGTTGTGGTTCCACTGACCGGGACCTTGATCTTGCCGATCGCCTGCGAACCGGTCCGGTGCGGCCACAATCCTGCCGGGGTGCTGAAGTCCGCCGGGAAGGTGACTGCATAGCTCAGTTCAACGGAATCCGTGCTCGCAGATGCCAAACTCCACGAATACGGGATGCTGACCGAGCAAGTGACGGTACTTCCGGTTCCTCGGGTCACCGCCGAACCAGCGAGGTCGACGATGGCGTGTACGGTGCCGGTGTCAACCAGCGAGGCGCCCGCGACGCATCCAATGGTTTTGGTAGCGGGGATCACTGAGCTAACGGTGATGGTGAAATTAACCACGAACGTGCCGGTGTAAGTAGTCGTGGCGAGTGGTTCGGCATCATCCTGAGGAGGAGAACGCCGGATCGCGTGGAAGACTCCTGTTCGTGAATTCAAGTATCCTTCGATGCCGGGCGAGGCAGCAGCGTCTTGCCCGTAGAGCGATGCGCTCGCCGCCAGAAAGCACGCGACAAGCGAAAGAGTGGTAAAGACTTTCCGATTCACAAATAACACCTCCCTAACAGTTTTGAGTTTCTTGTCGCAGGGGTCTGCGAGCCTGGCTTTTCGGGGGGAACAGCGTCGCGCCAGAGCACGCAACAAAAGTGGCAGGAATTATGTCTCCGTCGGGCGACCGCGTCAAGAGGGAAGCTTGAAAACCAGCGGTGTGCAAGGAATTTCAACCCGAGACAAGGATGCCATTCTGACTCCCGCCGGAACCTGCTAACCTTTTTTCTCATCCCTTGGCCGCGCATGGCAGATCGTGTTGTCTCGGCACCCTCGTCTACACCGTCAGGAGCGCTTGATGAAATCCGCTGATTGTCCCGCACGCCGAACACAACTGACATGGATGCTTCTTCTGGCCGCGATGCTTCCGCCCGCAGCGATTTCGCAGGATGTGCCTTTTCCCGTGCAGAATCCGGCAACTCCCGTCGCCCCTGTGCCTGCTCGTCGACCGCGGATCGGTCTTGCGCTCAGCGGAGGAGCGGCGCTCGGCCTGGCTGAAATCGGCGTGATCCAGTGGATGGAAGAAAACCATATTCCGGTCGATCGCGTCGCCGGAACCAGCATGGGCAGCATTATCGGCGCCATGTATGCCACGGGCATGTCGCCCACGGAGATCCAGAAATTTGCGGAGAACATCGACTGGGATGCGGCGTTCCTGCCCGAGCCGACTTTCAGCGATCTCTCTTATCGCCGCAAGCAGGACCGGCGCGACTTTCTGATCAGCGCCCGGCTTGGATTGAGGCACGGGTTGAGTGGTCCCAACGGTTTCAATCCCGGTCAGGGCGTGGGACTTTTGCTCGATCGAATTGCGCTTCCGGAGTACCGCATCACCAACTTCGACGAGCTGCCAATTCCGTTCCGATGCGTTGCTACTGACATGTTGAGTGGCGAAGCCGTGGTGCTGCACGGCGGGTCGCTGGCGCAGTCGGTTCGCGCTTCCATGGCGATCCCGGGGGTTTTCACTCCGGTTGAAATCGACGGGCGGGTGCTGGTCGATGGCGGACTGGTGGAAAATATTCCCGTCGAAACAGTTCGCGACATGGGGGTTGATGTCGTGATCGGAGTGCAGCTGCGCACGCCTCCAGCCGATCGCGCGCAACTGGAGACGCTTACCGGAGTGCTCACACGCGCCGTCGACGTCATGATCACGCAAAACGAAAACCGCTCGATCGCTCTGGCCCAGGCGAAAGTGATTGTTGACACGAGGGGGTTCACGGCAACCGACTACGAGCGGGTGAAAGAGCTCATTCAGCTGGGCTACACAAGCGCCGCCAGTCAGTCCTCGGGGCTGCTCCCCTATGCGATTCAGGATCCGGTGGCGTGGGAGCAGTACCTGGCGGAACGCCGAGCACGGAAACAAGCGCCTCCGCAGAAGATCGAGGCGATCGAGGTTCGGGGCGCGGATGCCGACACCGACAGCAGGCTGCAGCACCGCCTTAGCAAGGCCCTTCGAGGGCCGCTGAATCTCTCGAAGGTGGACAGTCAACTGACCCGCATCGCAGGGGAAGGCCAGTTCGACCGGCTCGGCTACGAGGGCTTCACACAGAATGGTGTTCCCGCGTTGCGCGTCACGACGCACGACAAATCCTACGGGCCTCCGTTCGTGGACCTTGCAGTGAACGTGGATGGATCAGGAGTGGCCGCGTTTGATTTTTCGGCGGGAGCGCGCATCACGTTTATGGATTTTGCAGATCGCGGAGGGGAGTGGCGCAGCGATCTTCTTTTCGGTTCCAGCAATCTGGCGGCGACGGAGTTCTACCAGCCTCTGGGCCAATCGCACCTGTTTGCAGCTCCGTATGCCTTCGTGTCGAAGTCGCCCCGGAACTCTTTCGATGGGCTGACTCGAGTGGCTGTGTTCGGCGACGAGCGCGGGGGAGGCGGTTTCGATCTTGGCTATGACTCCGGCCGGCGCAGCGAATTTCGCATGGGTTACGAGATATTCAGTGCCAGATTGAGCCCTCTGATCGGCAGTGCGGGGCTGCCCATGGTCAGCGGCAGCACCGGCGAAGTTCGCGCGCGCTATGTATGGGACGGACAAGACAGCCCTGCGATTCCAGGCAACGGTACGCGCGTGGTGGCCACGCTGTCGCGTGTTTTTCAGAGTCCGGGACTGGAGCATCCAATTGGACAGCTGGACGTTCAGACTTCCACCTTCATCCCGATCAGCGGGAAGACTTCAGCATTTCTCATCGCGTCAGGTGGAACCACGTTTCGCGGCTCCGCCGGACCGTTCCAGGTGTTCGCTCTCGGCGGACAGTTTCGTCTCGGGGCCTATCTTCCGCAGGAATTTCTGGGGAATCACTATGCGTACTCGTCGCTCGGATTCCGGCGCGAATTCTACCGCCTGCCGCAAATCGTCGGGGGGAAGATTTACTGGGGCGGATGGTACGAGGCGGGCAGCGCCTTCGGTACGGCTGCGAGCGATCCTGGGCCGGTGGTGGTGCGGGGCACGTTCAACCTGGGTGTAATCGCGGAGACCTTCGTGGGTCCGATTGCTCTAGCGGGCAGTGTGAGCCCCACCGGCCAATCGCGAGTGAATTTCTCGATTGGCCGGCTGTTTTGACGAACGGGATTTCGCGGAGCGGAGTAGCTTGATATCCTGCGCTCGTATTTTCGCTCGTGCTCCATCTCCCGGCTACTTTCCACCTGCGCTGCCGTGCTGCCCAAGCCACGCCGCCAGTTGCGGTTCTTGCTGCGATTTCAAATCGACGCAGCTGTGGATGCGCTCGATCGATTGCTTGTAGGTACGTTCACCGCCCTCGATTTTGTGCGTGGAAAAGAATTGGCGTACCTGATTGAGCATGCCGGCGTCGCAAAAAACTCTGGTGGCTCCCACAACCTCGGCGCTGGCAAAGGGGCCGCCCGACTTGGTGATTGCGTCCCAGTGCGTCTGGATGAAATTCCACGCGAGTTTCTCGCCCGCCGGATTCTCCAGCACGCGTGTGATCAGGCCCAGAGCATCTTGTGATCGCACCTCCGGAGACACGGCCAGATCCAGCGTTCTCTGCAATAGCTTCTGGTCGCTGAATTGTGACAGGGTGTGGAAGTAGATGTAGTACTCTTGCGGCGTTCTTGGATCTTTCAATTCCGCAATTATCTTGTCGTAAAACTCGCCGTCGCCATTCAGCGCAGCCAGTTCGAAAGCGTCTCCGGCGAGTTCGCGATCGACCGACATGGGATCGCTCAGAGCCCGGTCGGCGACCTTCTGCGCCTGCGCCAGAGCTTGAGGATCGCGGGCGTCGTAGCCGAGCGCACCGATCAAGTGCGAGCGCAACGTCCGCTGTTCGTCACTCTCGCCCGGTTTCGCCTCCCACCCAACTTCTTTCACGGCAGGCGTCAGATATTGCCGCAGCCACTCGCGATACGCAGCGCGGTCGCCGTCGTTGGCGAGATACTGGCCAATGAAATTGAGCCCTCTCAACACGGACTCCATGACGGCGTCGTGGCGGTCCGACTGCAGACCTTGCGCGAAGACAAGATAGTCGCCCACCGGCGCCCGCCCCACTTGCACCAAGCCCCAGATATCGCTCTCGAGCCCGATGCGCTCGGCGGAAGTGAGCATGGTCTCCGCATCGGCCGCCAGAGCACGCAGCGCATCGCGCTGATAGCCCGTGCGAAAGTAACCGGCCGCGCCTGCGTTCGCCAGAACCCAGGTCGAGCAACCCGGCAGCGTAAAGGATTCTTCCCTGCGGCTCATTAATTCGCACTTCGCGGAATTGCTGGCCGATCCCTTGAGGCAAAGCGGAATCTGCCAGAGTTGATCGTTGGGTGTTTCGAACTGGGTACGGTCGGAGTAGTAGCGCTGCTGGGTCAGCGAAACATTCGTGGAAACTCCGGAGCACTGTGCCTTGACGTTGATGATGGGGGCGCCCGGTTGCTTGACCCATGTGGGCATGATCTTGTCGACGGGCTTGTGGGATGTTTTCGCCAGCGTGTCCCAGAAATCGTCGGCAGTGGCGTTGGCGTACTGGTGCTCTCGCAGATAGGTATTCACGCCTGCGCGGAAAGTCTCCTCCCCCAGATAGGATTCGAGCATGCGCAACACGGACGCCGCCTTGCCATAGGCGATTCCGTCGAACAACTCTGTGATCTCGTCTGGAGTTTCGGCGGCTTGTTGAATCGGCCGGGTTGCGGCCAGCGAATCCACGACGAGGGTCTTGCTGGTGTCAGCGGCAGCGTCCAGATCGTAGTTCCATTCGGGCTTCCACTTCGCCACTGGTTTGCCTTCCATCCAGGTGGCGAAGCCCTCGTTGAGCCAGATGTCGTCCCACCATTTCATAGTCACCAGATCGCCGAACCACTGGTGCGCCATTTCGTGCGCAATTACGCTGGCGATGGTTTTTTTCCGGTCGACCGAGCCTTGCTTCTCGTCGATCAGAAGAAGTACTTCGCGATAGGTGATGCAGCCGGTATTCTCCATTGCCCCCGCGGAAAAGTCGGGCAGGGCGATCAGGTCGAGCTTTCCGTAGGAATATTTGATCCCGAAGTATTTGTCGTAGTAGCCGAGAATGTACTCTGCCGATTCCAGCGCGAACGCGCCCATGTCTTTCTTGCCCGGAGTGCTATAAACGCGAATCGGAATTCCGTCAGCGTCGCCCTCGATGTATTCGAAGTTGCCCACCACCAGCGCGGCAAGGTAAGAGGACATTTTTGCCGTCGTAGCGAAACGCACTGTATGTTTGTCGCCAGGGCCAGCTGTGTCGGAGACGATCTTCTGGTTCGAAATTGCCACCAGCCCTTTGTCGGCCACAGCGGTAATGTCGAACGTCGCTTTGTATTCCGGCTCGTCGAACGAAGGGAAGGCGCGACGCGCGTCGGTGGCTTCAAACTGCGAAGCGGCGTACTTGCGTCCGTGGTCGTCTTTTCCCAGGTACAGCCCGCGCATTTCGTTGTTGAGAATGCCGGTGTAAAGAATGTGTACGGTCGCCGGGCCGGTGGGCAGTGGCTTGTCGAAGGACAGCGCGACCATTTCTTTGTCTGGCTCTGGAGTGACCCGCGCTCTCTGGGTGGTTCCACCGCTCGTGATGGTGACCTCGTGGAAGTCGATCTCGGCTGCGTTCAGCGTGATTTCGCTGGTCGGCTTCAGCACTTGGATGGCGATGGTCTCCTCACCCTCGAACCTGGCCTTCTCGAGATCGGGAGTGAACGTGAGTTTGTAATTGTCCGGCCTCGCAACTTGAGGCAGCCGTTGCGCCGCAGCCAGCGAGAGCGTGAGCACGAAAAAAGCTAAGAGTGCGGAAAGTTGCCTCATTGAATTGTCCTTAGGAAATTTAATTCAGATTTGTCATGGTATGAGAATTGTGCGTTTCCTGCCCCGCGAGCGTTCATCCGTGGGATGTGGCTACTCCATTCAGGACGGTCATTGAGCAGTGATTGGCGCCGAACCAGTACGGAATCTCTCGATAGTCAGCGACGGCAAACACCGCGAAGTCGGCATCTTTTCCTGATTCGATGCTGCCCTTGCGATCGGCCACGCGCAGTGCCCATGCCCCGTTGATGGTGGCGGCAACGATCGTTTCCGCCGGTGACATCTTCATATGCGTGCAGGCCAGCGACATTGCCATCGGCATGCTGATGGTCGGCGATGTTCCCGGGTTGTAGTCCGTTGCCAGCGCGACCGGGACACCGGCATCGATCAGCCGGCGTGCATTGGGATACTCCTTCAGACCAAGAAAATAATTTGCCCCGGGCACCAGCGTGGCAACGGTGTCGCGTTGGGCCAGTTCTGTAATGTCGCTATCATTGACGTGGTCCATGTGGTCGAACGAGGCTGGATTAAATCGCAAGAACGACGACAATGACGTTTCCGAGAGCTGGCCCATATGCGCGCGGACGCTGAGCCCGTGTTCGTTCGCTGCCGCAAAGATCTGTTCGGTCTGCTCGGGAGTAAACGCTCCTTTGTCGCAGAAGACGTCGACAAACTGGGCGAGTTTTCGCTTCGCGGCCCGTGGAACCATCTCTCTACAGACGGTCTCAACGTACTTTTGTGAGCGCCCCTGGAATTCTGCTGGAACCACGTGGGCTCCGAGCAGCGTGGCCACAACGGTGCCGGGCCAATGCGACGCCGCATCCCGGATCGCCTCCAGCGACTTCAATTCAGATTCAACCGTCAGCCCGTAACCGGATTTCGCTTCGACCGTGGTGGTGCCATGCGCGGCCATAGCCTCTAGTGAGGTCAGCACCTTCGCGGCCAGCGCGCCCCTCGGAGCATGGCGCACCGCTTCCAGGCTCGAGCGGATGCCGCCGCCAGCCGCCGCAATCTCTTCGTACGAAGCACCCTCGATGCGCTTCTCAAAATCTACCAGCCGCGGACCGACAAAGACGGGATGCGTATGCGAATCGACGAATCCGGGAAGAACTACTCTGCTGGCGCAGTCGATCTCCGTGATCTTCTTGCGATTCTTCTTCAGCCAGGGATCGCGCAGCGCATCCTTTGTTCTACCGATGGAAACAATTTTTCCGCCCGCGCAAAAAACGGCTGCGTCTTCGAGGAGGCCGAGCTGCTTAAGCTCAACCCCGCGCCGCGGGCCAGGCCCGGCGGCCTCGGAACGTAAAGTGAGAAGCTGGCCAATGTTGACCAGAAGAAGGGAATTCAATGGCGAAGCTTGTCGTTTCGTTGCCGTCACGCGTGTTGTTCTAGTCTAGCAGCAGCCCCGCACTGCGTTTACTGCACTTTTTGCAGACGCGCGATAAGTTTCTGCGGAAGGCTCTCTTCCGATTCAGACCAGAGGCGGCGCGAGGTGGCGCGCGTATTTGTTTCTGCCTTCTTGGTAAACTCGACCAGCTTGCTCACGTTGTCCCGAATTTTGGCCTGGGTCTCTTCGGTGAGTTCGACATTCTCCTGCACGAAAAGTGAGTCGAGGCCGAAGTCGACTTCGATGTGGCCGGTTTCCTGGAAGGTTCCCTCGTCGAACTCTTCTCCCTGAACAATGAACTTCACCAGACTGGGGATCAGGCTCCATTCGCGGCCAGTTTCATCGGGCGTCCAGAGATCCCAGTAGGCGTCGAAGACGTAGGCGTAGTCGTCATGAATCAGATCGGCAGCGACTACTACCGCCTCCTGCGGGCCGATGCCCGGGGAGAAACGACGTTCGAGAACGCTAGCCTCATTCCACGAAACCGGCTGCACCGCTGCGTAGGTAACACCGGGTCGCTGCGCCGAGAAAGGGAACTGCTGCAGAACGGCGAACATATGCGGCAGCATCGCCGGGCCGGAAAAGTCGGGAAACCACAGACTGAGATAGAGAGGATCCGCCATAGTTCACAAACTTGCGACCTTATTGTAAATGGGAGGGAGGCCGGAGCTGGGGCGAATCTGGTCATCGTGCACCTCAGTTACAGAGCTATTATGGTTCTTGTTGCCGCGACCCTGCCCGGCAGTATTGCCTTTTGTTTGCCGAATCGGAGTTGACGTGAGGAAGCGTACCCGCCGTTTGTGGCGCAGTGTGGTTTTAGTTTCATGCGTAATGTTCCTGGGTCTAACCCTGCTGCGCGCTGAGGCGGAGACGCCAGGGCACTCTATCGGCGCGGTAGCGACCAGACGACGCCTGATCGTCCTGGAATTGCCCGATGGTGCAATGGGAAAGCCCAATCTGTTTGACCGCGTCGGTCGTACGGTGGGCGTCACGCTAGAGGGTTCGCGTCATCGAGTGGAGAATGACGCACTACAGTGGGCCTCAGACTTCGGCCCTGAACTCGCCGGTGTCGAAGTCACACTCCGCCAATTTGCATCTCCCTTTTCAGGCACACGCTGGGACATCGCGCGCTCTCCGGCGGCTTCCGACTAATGGTTTTTCGAACGAACGGGGCAGAACATGGATTCCAACGCGAATCTAGAGGCGAAGCAGAATGTTCAACATCGCGGACTCACCCGCGAGGAGGCCGAAACTCGATTACGGCAGTTCGGCCCAAATGCAGTTCGGGAAGCGAAGCCACATATCTTCTTCGCAATCGCCGGAAAGTTCTGGGCGCCCGTGCCATGGATGCTCGAAGCCACAATCGTACTGGAGTTGATTTTAGGCAAACGTCCTGAAGCTATCATCATCGGTTTTCTGCTTGTCTTCAATGCGGGTTTGGGCTTCGTGCAGGAGAAGCGGGCTCAGAACGCGCTTGCCCTGCTGCGGAAAAGGCTGCCGGTACAGGCACGGGTGTTACGCGAGGGAACGTGGCAACTGCTGGCCGCAGAAGAACTTGTTCCCGGCGATTTCATTCACGTCCGCATGGGAGACGTCATGCCGGCCGATGTGCTCCTCACCGAGGGACATATCCTGCTCGACCAATCCTCCCTTACCGGAGAATCCGTTCCCTTAGAGGCCGGACCCGATAAATCTGCATACGCGGGCTCGGTGGTCATGCGCGGGGAAGCAAGTGGAGAAGTCATTGCAACGGGTGCCAGGACCTATTTCGGCAAGACGGCGGAGTTGGTCCGCACGGCCAAGACGGTGAGCCACCTCCAGGCAACCATTTTCACCATCGTCAAGTACTTGGTTACGCTGGATGCAGTGCTCGTGGTCATTCTTCTGCTCTATGCTGGGTTCGCGCACTTATCCATGAGGGATATGCTGCCGTTCGCCCTCATATTGCTGGTGGCCTCGGTTCCGGTGGCGCTGCCGGCTACTTTCACATTGGCGACCGCGCTCGGCTCCCTGGAACTCGCCAGCAGTGGCGTACTCGTGACGCGTCTCTCCGCCATCGAGGAAGCTGCCGCCATGGAAGTGCTGTGCTGCGACAAGACCGGCACCATCACGCAAAATCGCCTTGCAGTCGCGGCGCTCCAGCCGTACGCGCCTTACACCGAGACCGACCTCTTACGGTTTGCCATGCTGGCGAGCGATGCTGCTAGTCAGGATCCAATCGACCTGGCCGTCCTGGCTGCAGCCGACAGTCACCATGTCGACGCCACAGGTTGGCAGACACTCGAACTGATTCCTTTCGAACCTGCAACCAAGCTTTCGGAGACCGTCCTTAGCAAAAGCAGCCTGCGCAGCCGTGCCATCAAAGGCGCTCCGGAAGCAGTCGCAAAGCGCGTGAAAATTCCGCCTGATTACTCGCCAGACCTGGAACGCTTGGCGGCGCAGGGATGTCGCGTGCTCGCGGTGGCTGCCGGACCGGACGACGACTTTAGCTTTGTGGGACTACTGGCGCTCGAGGATCCGCCGCGCAACGACTCAAAAACACTAATCCAGAGCCTGCAAAATCTGGGAGTTCGCGTCATCATGATCACCGGGGACGGCCTGGCTACTGCCCGCGCAGTCGCCACGCGCGTCGGTATCGGCGATCATGCGGTCGAACCTAAAGGCCTGGACAAGGAGGCCGCGGCAGAGGTGCTGCAGAACGATGTCTTCGCTGGCGTATACCCAGAGGACAAGTTTCACATAGTCCAGGCGCTGCAGCGAGCTGGCACGGTCACTGGAATGACCGGGGACGGCGTAAACGACGCCCCCGCGTTGAAGCAAGCGGAGGTTGGCATCGCGGTAGCGAACGCCACAGACGTGGCGAAAGCCGCCGCGAGCCTCGTGCTCACCAATCCCGGCCTGACAGATATCGTGGCTGCGGTGAAGACGAGTCGCCGCATTTATCAGAGGATGCTCACCTATACGTTGAACAAAATCATCAAGACCATCGAAATTGCCTTGCTTTTGAGTGTGGGTGTGATGCTGACCGGGAGCTTCGTTATCACCCCGCTGCTTATCGTTGTTCTGTTATTCACCAATGATTTTGTGACCATGTCGATCGCAACCGATACCGTGTCCTACTCGCAGCAGCCGGATCGTTGGCGCATTCGGTCGCTTGTTCTGATTGGCCTGACGCTGGGAAGTTTGGTGCTCATATTCTCGTTCGGGATCCTTCTGGCCGGACGCGATTGGCTGCAACTACCGCTGTCGCAGTTGCAGACCCTGGTCTTTATCACGCTCGTTTTCACCGGTCAAGGCATGGTTTACCTGGTTCGTCAGCGGGGACATTTCTGGAATTCGAGACCCAGCAAGTGGTTGGTTTTGAGCTCCGTGGCCGATATTGCGGTCGTAAGTGTTCTTGCAACGCGCGGCATTTTGATGGAGGCGATCCGTCCGCAGTTGGTATTCACCGTCCTGATCGCGTGCGGTTGTTACCTGGCGGTCACCGATTTTGCGAAGGTGAGCCTGGCGGGGCGCCTAAACGTACGATAGTTGCCGCCGCTGTGTACTTGACCTCCAATTTGGAGTCCTCCAGCAAAGGCTCAATTTTGCCCGAGGCAGTGGGATCCCCGCGCTCCGCGATCGCTTCCAGCGCGGCCACACGAACGACCCAGTTGCGGTTATGAGCGGCGTTGACTAGCGCCGCGCCAGTGCGTGGGTCGGGATCGGACACTAAACTGCTAGCCGCCGCTGCCTTAACGGGTGAGCCATCGCTTCGATCTTTCATAATCGTCCGCACTGCGTCCCATCCAATCCCAGCATAGGGCGCGTAACCGATGCCCTGCTCGAATCCCATCTTGGCCAGCTCTTTGGGATCGTGGAACATCTCTGTTTCCTGCTCAAAGAAACCCTCGCTGCTCTTGCGTTGCCCCGTTAGGATTGCGTAGTACACCTCATAGCAAGCTGGGTCTTTCAACTCATGCAGCGCGTGGGCTGCGGCGAGGACAACACTGAATTTCTTATCAGACAGAGCTTTCTTCAGACCGGTCACAGAACTCGCCGCGCGCATTTTTCCCAGGGCGGTGGCGGCTGCCGCCCGCACCTCAGGTTTAGGATCTTGAAGTGCGTCTTGCGCGAGTTGAGTGGCTCGGTCGTTGTTGGGCAGCAGTCCCAGAACACGTACTGCCACGACCCTTCTCTCAGTCTTGGATTGGCGTGCACCCGCCTCCAAAAGCGTCCACGCTTTCTCTTGTGTAGATTGTCCGGGACAGTGAGGGGCTGGCAGTATTGTCAAAACCAAACCGCAAAGTGTGGAAAGAAACACAAGTGAATTTCGCGTTGGCATAGGATTCAGCTATGTATTAAACGAGCGACCGTACATATCTGCAAAGCAATAACTCTAGCTCGCGCTCTAAGCGTCAACGGCGGACCGGTTGCGTTTTCCGGGAATAAACAGCAATCCGACGCTGCCCGCAATACCAAAGATCGCACCGTAATAAAACACAGCAGCGTGACTGACGTGGTCCCATAACAAACCAGCGACAACGCTTGCGACCAGTTCTAGAAGCCCCACGACGGCGCTGTTCCAGCCGACGGCGCTGGCGTGCAGGCGTTCTGGCACGAAATCCGAAGCAAGTGCCTTGCCGACTGACCGAAATATTCCCTGAAACAATCCGTAAAAGAGAAACAAGACGCCGACCGCCATCACGCTTCGAGTACTAGCAAAGCCAAGATACGCGACAAAAAAGATCATGAACGACGCCAGCAGGATGTTTCTTCTACCCCATCGATCGGAGAGCGAACCCGCTGGATATGAAATCAGTGCGGCCATTAAATTAAAACCCGCATAGATCAGGATGGTCACCGCAAACGAGGCGCCGATGCTCTTTGTCTGAAGAATTAAGAAGGAATTACTTGAGTTGCCAATCTCAAAAATCGCGATCACCAATAGGTATTTCCAATATCCGACCGGGAATTCCCGCAAACTGATATCGATTGTGGACTTTGCCGCCACGGGGACGGGCTGTTCGTGAACCAGCAGAATCATTAAGAACGCAAGCAAGCCGGGAACGATTGCGACGAAAAAGATCCATCGGATCTGAAAATGGAACGAAAGGAAAAGCAGAAGAGCCAATAGTGGCCCTAAGAAAGCTCCTAGATTGTCGCCAATTCCCTCAAGCCCAAAAGCCCGCCCTCTGTATTCATCGGAGACGGAAGACGCAATGAGGGCATCACGCGGAGCGGAGCGAAAGCCAGCCCCGAGGCGGTCTAGAAAACGACCGCCTAATACGCCTGGCCATGCCGCGGCAATTCCCATCAGAGGCTTCCCTAAAGCGGACACAAAGTAGCCGATGAGTGCCAGAGGCTTCCTTTTCTGGAGCTTGTCCGAGAGCCAACCGGAGAAACCCTGAACGACATTCTGGGTTGCTGCTGCAATGCCTTCCACCGCGCCGACGACACTTCCGCTTGCATGCAGTACCTGTGTGAGGAAGATCGGCAGGATGGGGTAGAGCATTTCCGAGGAGATATCCGCGAATAGACTTGCAAACGCCAGGAGAACTGTATTCCTCGAAATGCCAGCGGGGTATCGCCTTCGCATTGCAAACGGGATTAAGCCAGAATCAGAATGACAAATCTATTGGACGAACGTATCGATCAATACCAAAGTATGGATTGGACATTTGGACACAGTGTGGTGCATCCTTATTTCACTGGGCAGTGCTCGATATCCTGTGGGGGGATACGCCATGAAGAGAACAACTGCTCCGATCCCTTTTGCCAGTTCCCAGCTCGATGAAACCCGTCATGTCTGCGCGTTCTTCAACAGCGATGACGAAGAGTATCGGGTCTTGCTTCCTTTCATCAAAGATGGGTTCCAGTGCGGCCACAAGGCGATTCATGTGGTGAATCCCGATCAGCGTAAGGACCATTTGCAGCGTTTGGCTGCCGCAGGAGTCGATGCGCCTGCCGCGGAACAGAGTGGACAACTGGAGGTTCGCATCAACACAGATGTCTACCTTCCAGATGGCCGCTTCGATCCGGATCGTATGATCGCAGTGTTTGAGCAGCTGGCCAGCGGTAACGCCAGCGGACAATTCCCGCTGAGTCGAATCTGTTGTCGCATGGACTGGGCGGTTGAAGATCAATCGCACGTCGACGACGTAATTGAATTCGAGTCGCGCGTAAACGAGGTGTGGCGTCGCCACGACGACGCGGTCATCTGCACGTACCATCTCGGAAAATTTGGCGGTGACGCCGTGATTGACATTATGCGCACGCACCCCATGGTCGTAATCGGCGGCATTCTGCAGCACAACCCCTTCTATATTCCACCCGAACAATTCCTGCGAGAGTTTCGTCAACGCCGGGCTCGTCGGAGCCCCTCACCCGCGGCGGCCTAGCATGGACGTACAAGAGAAAGACTCGGCTGACGAGATCAAGCGCCTTCAGCGCTGCGTTAACGACCTGATCAGCCTGCTCGCTCTGCCGGCCATCTGGACCGGCCATGAACCAACGCAGATTGTTCATATGTTGCTCGATGCGCTCCTCCGTATGCTCCGCCTTGACTTCGCTTATGCCCGGTTGAAAGATCCAGCCACCACCACGCCCATGGAGATCCTCCGCGTCGCTGATTCATGCAAACTAACAATGCTGTCGCAGGATGTTCGTGGGATGCTCAGCAAGTGGTTCAAAGACGAAGAGAACAGTTCGCCCCCGCCGATGCCGAACCGACTCGAAGAGCGGGACATTTCCATCTTTCCCGTACCCCTGGGTATACACGGCGAGATCGGTATGGTGGTAGTAGGTTCTGAACGAGCGGGCTTTCCCAGCCAGACCGAGAGCCTTCTTCTGAGCGTCGCCGCGAATC
Source organism: uncultured Acidobacteriaceae bacterium (assembly GCA_963709385.1). Taxonomy (GTDB): domain Bacteria; phylum Acidobacteriota; class Terriglobia; order Terriglobales; family Acidobacteriaceae; genus Sulfotelmatobacter. Next base: position 31,105 of record CAVPWD010000004.1, on the reverse strand, counting down.
AGGTGTCAATCGGGCTGCGGGAGGCAGGACTTCTAGGCGAACAGAAGCGGATCGCGAGTGAACTCGATCGACGAGTCGCTGAGCGAACGGCGGAACTTGCTGCGACCAACGAAGAGCTGCGGAAAGAAATCGTCGAGCGCAAACTGGCGGAAGAAAGGCTCCGGCACGAAGAGCGCGAACTGAAGCGCAGTGAGTCGCATAAAGCAGCGATTGTAGACTCATCCGCTGATTGCATTGTCGCAATTGACCGGGAAGGTCGCATCACTGAATTTAACCCCGCAGCGGAACAGACCTTCGGTCATCGCCGGAGTGATGTGCTGGGCAGGCATCTTGCCGATCTCATCATTCCGCCCTCGCTCCGCGACAAACACCATAGGGGGTTCGCGCACTATCTGGCCACTGGCGACTCGAAAATATTGGGCCGGCGACTTGAGATGACGGCACTCTGTGCCGACGGGAGAGAAATCCCCGTGGAGCTTACAATCACGCGCATCCCCCAGGATGGCCCCCCGGCGTTCACCGGCCACCTTCGCGATATCACCGAACGCAAACGAAGCGAAGACGCTCTGCGTCTGGCTCATGCGCAACTCCTGCGCAGCGAGGAAAGGTGGCGGTCTGTTTTTGAGAACTCCGCCGTCGGGGTCGCGCTTACAGACCTGAATGGCCGGTTCATCGCCACGAATTTCGTCTTCCAGACGATGCTGGGTTATACGGAGGATGAATTGCAACAACTTACTTTCCTCGACATCACTCATGAAGAGAATGTCGAAGAGAGCCGGACGCTGATCGGCGAACTGCTCGGAGGAAAGCGCCAGCAATTTCAGATCGAAAAACAATACCGCCGCAAGGATGGACAACCAGTTTGGGTGCGCAACAATGTCTCCGTCGTGCCGGGCACGGAGCGAATGCCGCGATTCCTGATGGCGATCTCCGAAGACGTGACGCAACGAAAATTGTCCGAGGAGGCTCTGGCGAGGGCAAGATCGGAACTCACCAAGGTGGCCGGTATCACAAGCCTGGGAGTACTGACCGCGTCAATCGCACACGAAATCAACCAACCTCTTTCGGGAATCGTCACCAATGCCAGTACCGGCTTGCGCATGCTTTCTGCTGACCCTCCAAATACCGAGGGCGCTCTGGAAACGGTCCGGCGCACGCTTCGTGATGGCAACCGGGTCTCTGACGTAATTACGCGATTGCGGACGCTTTACAGCAAGAAGGAACCGTCACTTGAATCGATGGACCTGAATGAAGCAACTCGAGAGGTGACAGCATTATCGTTCAGTGAGTTCCAGAGAAGCGGTGTGATGCTGCGGTATGAGCTTGCGGAGGACCTCCCACGAGTAGTCGGGGACCGCATCCAAGTTCAGCAGGTCATTCTGAACTTGCTTCGAAACGCCGCGGATGCGATGGGCACAACCGATGATCGCCCGCGAGAGTTGGTCATCAAAACTGGACGCGAAGAGGAGAATCACGTTCGGCTTAGCGTGAAGGATTCAGGAGTTGGATTCACGCCCCAAACCGCGAAAAAGATCTTCGAACCGTTTTACACGACCAAAGCCGACGGGATGGGAATCGGACTTTCCATCAGCCGCTCGATTATTGAGGCCCACCACGGACGTCTCTGGGCGGCACCGAATGATGGGCCGGGAGCTACGTTTTCGTTTGCTATCCCGTGTAGGCTCGAGGGTTTGTCTGACCCCGAAACTCGTATCAATTGGGATGAGCCGACGACGGGCGCAGCGTAGCCAGGTCCAATACCCTAATCGGGACAGGAGCAATACTAAAGTACAATGGACGTTCCCGATGGAATGCCGCATTGTTTCGTCATGGAGTCCCCAGAGGGCAGGGGGGGGAACGAACGCCCGCTTCTGTCTGTGGTTGTCGATGATGATGAGTCAGTGCGCGAGTCTCTGCCTGACCTTCTTCGGGAATTCGGTTTTGCGGCTCGAGCTTTTTCGTCGGCCGAAGAGTTTCTCTCATCCGATTGTCTTGATGAGACTAGCTGTCTGATCCTCGACATTGCTATGCCAGGCATGACTGGACCGCAACTTCAACAGGAGCTAAAGCGTCGCGGACGGGAGATCCCGATCATATTTATTACCGGTCGGAGAGATGACGCCGTTCGTGCGCGAGTACTCAAGCAAGGCGCGGCGGGGTTTCTGCTCAAACCATTCAGTGACACGGCTCTGCTCGCGGCCATCAAGACGTCGCTGCAAGCCACTTGAGGGTTTTACCGCTCAATCTCGGGAGGCATACGATGAATTCGGCGCACACGCTTGGTTATGCAATGGGCGCACGACCAATGTCGAGTGACATTCCTGTCGTGTTCATTGTTGACGATGACGTCTCGGTGCGCGAGTCATTGGAACTGTTGGTTCGGAATGAGAACTGGAAGCCTGAGACATTCGCGTCCGCACAAGAATTCCTCGATCATCCAAGGGTCCCTGTTCCGAGCTGTCTTGTCCTCGACCTTTCTCTCCCGGGTCTGAACGGTCTGGAACTGCAGAAGCGCCTCGCGGTTGAGCGCACCGACGTGCCGATTATCTTCATCACCGGATATGGTGACATTCCGAAAACGGTGCAGGCCATGAAGGCTGGCGCTGTCGAATTCTTAACCAAGCCGCTCAATAACGACGCGCTGGTGAACGCGATCGGAAAAGCCCTCGAACGAAGCCGCCTCGCACTCGCTCAAGACGGTGAGATGCAGGAACTCCGCACTCGTTACGCCTCGCTTACTCCCCGTGAACGCGAGGTCATGGCGTTAGTTGTATCCGGCTTGTTGAATAAGCAAGTTGGCGGTGAACTCGGCATTAGCGAGATCACGGTAAAGGCTCATCGAGGGCAGGTCATGCAGAAGATGAAAGCCGACTCTCTCGCAACCCTGGTAAAACTGGCTGCCAAGCTTCATACTGCGTCGGCTGCCTAGGGCATCGCATGGCGACCCTGACGCCGGAGCGATTCCAGGGTTCAATCAGCCCGAGGGCGCAGTAAACCTGTCGGCGGACCAGGGCCTTCGACCAGCCTCTGATTTCCGGTAATGCTGAACGCGACGGCTATAGGCTGCGGGCGTGGCGGTCACGTTCCCGGGGGAGCAAAAATGGCCCAACTTGAATCTCGATCAAAGCAGGTAGAGACCTAACTAGCATGACGGACTTTTACCCTCAACAGCGATAGAGTCTTACCCCTCAAAAACAACAGTCTCAGACCTAGACCGCAGATGGAGCTGAAAACTGCACTATTTGAGGTTGTGGACTCATACGCACTTGCTTCACCATCAGTTCCACCATAAGCAAATCTGAGGGGGTGGATATGAACTTACAGCACACACTTGGTCAGGCATTGGGCCCGGCCTCTGCTCCGAACTTGACGCCGATCGTTTTCGTCGTCGATGACGACATCTCGGTTCGAGAATCGCTCGAACTATTGATTCGCTGCGAAGGCTGGCAACCGGAGACATTCCAATCCGCCCGAGAATTTCTGAGTTTGCCGCGGCCTCTTGTCCCGAGTTGTCTCATTCTCGATCTCGCTCTTCCAAACTTGAATGGGCTCGAACTGCAAAAGATAATCGCGCGAGAGCGCGCCGAGATGCCGATAATCTTCATCTCCGGTTGCGGAGATATTCCAACGACCGTACAAGCAATCAAAGCTGGGGCCGTCGATTTCCTCGTGAAGCCGTTCAGCAACGACGTTTTGCTACGAGCAGTCCGCGAAGGACTCGAAAGAAGCCGCGTGGCTCTTTATCGCGAAGTGCAATTATGCGGCCTTCGAAACTGCCACGCATCACTCACTCCTCGAGAACGCCAAGTGATGGCATTGGTTGTTTCCGGACTCTTAAATAAACAGGTCGGCGCAGAACTGGGCATCAGCGAAATCACGGTGAAGGCGCACCGTGGGCAGGTCATGCAAAAAATGAAGGCGAATTCTCTTGCCGACTTGGTGAGGATGGCGTCCAAACTCCGGCCCTCGAGTCAGGCAATTCACCTGGCATGACCGGAACGCAGCGCTGATCTCCACGCAACATTGGCTAGCGGTAAATCTCTTCTCTCATGTTCCGCGGGTCATTCGGGGATGGCGTAATCATCCCCGACGCTGCTAACGACGCGTACAGAGCGTGTTCCGCTGCGAACCAGTCGACATCCGGTGAACCGAGAGGACGCCCCCTTTGTTCCCAGAGCTTGTACGCCAGTTTTTCCACGAACTCATGCCGGTCCTCACCAAGAAAATCAGTGGTGAGCTCCAGAGGTTGTTGCCGATCCGGCGGTCGAGACTCATCGGGCATCGTGGTTCCTCCAACTTTGGATCTGCGGGAGTGATCCCAGTCTCGCTCCCGTCGTCTGATCAATCGTTACGATCCAGCGAATGCAACGTCGAACGGGGCCGCAACGAGTCTCAAAGCTCATCGCCAGGACGGTGCTTCGTGCCACAGAATGAAAGGAGCCTCAATCGGCACCAGCGCTCCAGCGTGCTGCGGAATGAGGCGCGGCGTATAGTCGGCAAGCGGGCGACTCGTCGGGACAGAAGCACTGTAGCCGAAGGCATTTGTCGCCCCGACCAGGCGGTCGCCACGATTCATAGGGTGTGTGATCGGGTCCTCATCTTTCTGCGCGTCCGCGTAGAGTTCGATCTTGACGGCATCGGGATCGATATCATCAAGAAAAACCTGAACGTGAAATAGATATTGCTCGCCCTGTTGCTCGACGGTCGCGGAACCGAATCGCAGCGCAGACCAATGCTTCGCCAGTTCGGACTGCCAGGCGACGAGATCGCTTCCCACTGAACCTCGATTCTCGGCACGCTCGCGAAAAGCTGTTGCTGCCGAGAGATAGTGTTCTTCGGTATATTGCCGGACTGTGCGATTGGTCGAAAAGACCGGAGTTAAGCGGGCCATACTTTCGCGCATGCGGGCAACCCAGCCGCGTGGAATTCCATGCTCATCGCGCGCGTAGAACTCTGGGATAACCTCTCTTTCGAGCACCGTATAGAGACTCTCAGCGTCAGCTGCGTCCCAGGAAGGGTCATCCCCATGTTCGCGCCCATCTCCGATCGCCCAGCCTACTTCCGGGGAATACGCTTCCGCCCACCAGCCATCGAGTTCCGAAAGATTCAGCCCGCCATTCACCAGTACCTTCATGCCGCTCGTGCCGCTCGCTTCCCAAGGCCGTCGCGGAGTATTCACCCAGACGTCCACGCCCTGAACCAGATGCTCCGCCATGAGCACGTCGTAGTCAGAAAGAAAAACCACTCGCGATCGAACCTCAGGGCGGCGAGCAAACTCAAACCACTGCCGGATCATTTCTTGCCCCTCGGCATCCTGGGGATGAGCCTTGCCTGCAAGCACGAGTTGAACCGGGCGCTCTCGATTCATCAGAATGTTCAGAAGCCGGGCCGGATCGTGCAGGAGAAGGTTCGGGCGTTTGTAAGTGGCAAAGCGACGGGCAAATCCCAAAGTCAAAATATTGTCGTCGAGCATCATTGCCGCCTGCGCGAGGTCTTCCGACGACGCTCCCCGAGCTGCTGATTGACGGCCGTAGTGTCTTCGGACGTACTCGACGAGAGCCTTGCGGCTGTCTGCGCGCAGTTGCCAGAGGCTGGAATCGCTGGCTGCACGAATATCTTTTTCTGCGTCTGCCAGTGTTCCGTACCAGCATTGTTTTCCGCACGAGAGTTCCCACAAGCGGTCCGCTTCAGCGGAGTCCCACGTAGGAGTGTGCACTCCGTTGGTCACGTGCGTTACCGGCACCTCTGTTTCAGGCCACCTCGGAAAAAGGGGCTGGAAGAGTCGTCGGCTCACCTGACCGTGCAATTTGCTGACGCCGTTGATGTCGCCGCTGCCGCGGATCGCCAAATAGGCCATATTGAACGGTTCGGACGAGTCTTGGCGATCGCGTCGTCCGAGCGCTAGAAGCTGGTCGAGCGAAATCGACAGTTTCTCCTCGGCATACTTCCTGAGATATCGCTCGATCAGGCTGGGAGCAAAGCGGTCAAAGCCCGCCTCCACGGGAGTATGGGTCGTAAAAAGGTTGCCGGCGCGGGTGACGGTAAGCGCGACGTCGAATGGCTTGCCATTGTCTTCCATGTAGGAACGCGCCCGTTCCAGCACCGCGAACGCGGCGTGACCTTCGTTGAGATGGCAGACCTCGGGCTGCAGTTCCAAGGCTCGCAGTAGCCGCCAGCCTCCGATACCGAGGACTAACTCCTGTTTCAAACGCAACTCCGGACCACCTCCGTAAAGTTCAGTCGTAATGCCGCGGAAGGACGGAAGATTTGCGGGATCGTTGGTATCGAGCAAATACAATTTGACCCGGCCCACCTGTACTTGCCAGACTCTGATCCACAACTTAAAACCAGGCAAAGCGAGCGCCAGACGCAGCCATTCGCCGTTTGGCTCGCGCACCGGTTGAATCGGAAGCTGGCCAGGATCATTGAATGGGTACAAGGCCTGCTGGTGGCCCTGTGCATCGATTTCCTGCCGAAAATAGCCTTGTTGGTAGAGCAAACCAATTCCGATCACCGGAACACCCAGGTTACTTGCGGCTTTGAGCTGATCGCCGGCAACATTACCGAGTCCGCCAGAATAAATCGGCAGCGCTTCGCTCAACATGAACTCCATCGAGAAATACGCAATCGTCGACACACCCGAACGCGGATGCGCCTTTTGAAACCACGCTTCCGACTCTTCGGCAAGCGTTTTCTCGCGGTGGAGATCGGACAGGAGTTTCTGAAATGTTGGGTCGGAGGTAACACCTTGCAGTTTTTCCCGGGAGACGGTCTGCAGCATAACCCAGGGATTGTGCGTCAGTTCCCAGAGTTCCGGATCGAGTTGCTCCCAAAGCTGGTCGGCCGAATGATTGAACGACCATCTAAGATCCAAGGCCAAGTCGGTAAGAGCATCTGAAATAGCTGGGTCGAGGGGACGATCAACGAGTGAACGATCCACGAGTAAGATAAGTGACCGGACCAACGATTGTCGAGCTACTCATGAAACAAACTCCTCTCACGCTGATCGGCTCAGGCCGCCTTGGCACTGCGAGCCAGCGTTTCCGAAACAATAGTCTGGGCTTCTTGCTCGATCTGTCGTAGATGGTTCTGCCCGACGAAACTCTCGGCGTAAATCTTGTAGATTTCCTCCGTGCCCGAAGGGCGCGCTGCGAACCAGCCATCCTTGGCAATCACTTTGATTCCTCCAATTGGATTTCCGTCTCCGGGGGCGGTGGTCAAAATCTTCTGGATCGGCTGACCAGCAACTTCGGCAGCGTGAATGTCGGACGAGGACAATCTTGCCAGAGCGGCTTTTTGTTCGGGCGTAGCGGGAGCATCGATGCGTTCGTAGAGGGGATCTCCCAGATCGCGGGTGAGCTCACGATAAATCTCACCTGGATCTTTGCCCACACGCGCCGTAATTTCTGCCGACAGTAAACAAGGAATGATTCCGTCTTTGTCGGTAGTCCAGACGCTGCCGTCGCGCCGGAGAAACGAGGAACCGGCGCTTTCCTCGCCGCCAAAACCCAAGCGGCCGGCGAGCAATCCTTCGACAAACCACTTAAAGCCCACGGGAACTTCATAAAGCTGCCGCCCCAGGCGAGCGCTGACACGATCAATCATGCTGCTGCTCACTACGGTCTTGCCGACGGCAACGTCCTCACCCCAATTGGGCCGGTTCGCGAACAAATAGCTGACGCACGCCGAAAGGTAGTGATTCGGAGGCAGCAGGCCGCTTCCTTTGGTCACGATGCCGTGGCGATCGTGATCGGTATCGCTGGCAAATGCAATATCGAACTTGTCTTTCAATGCGATGAGTCTCTGCATCGCATAAGGCGAGGAAGGATCCATGCGAATCTTTCCGTCCCAATCCACGGTCATGAAGCGAAATGTAGGATCTACAGATTGGTTGACGATCGTCAGATCGAGACCATACTGCTCGGCAATCCGCGGCCAATAATCGATGCCCGCTCCCCCGAGGGGATCCACGCCAAGCTTAATCTTAGCGTCACGCACCGCATTCATGTCGACAACGCTGTTGAGATCGCTGACATAGGCGGTCAAAAAGTCGTGTTTGTGGGTTGTGGGCGCACGCAGCGCTTTGGCAAACTGCGTGCGCTCAACACCGTCGAGGTTGCGCTCGAGAAAATCATTGGCTTTCGATTCAATCCACGAAGTCACGCTCGAATCCGCCGGTCCTCCATGGGGAGGGTCGTATTTAAAGCCTCCGTCATCGGGAGGATTGTGAGACGGCGTGATTACGATACCGTCGGCCAGTCCTGACTTTCGTGCGCGGTTGTAAAGCAGAATCGCATGGGAGACGGCTGGGGTCGGGGTGTAGGGTGTGCCTTCGGAGAGCATTACTTCGACGCTGTTTGCCGCAAGCACCTCCATCGCGCTCGCAAATGCAGGTTCGGACAGAGCGTGCGTATCCATCCCAAGGAACAACGGCCCGTCAATGTTCTGCAGTTTGCGGTAATCACAAATCGCCTGAGTGATGGCCAGGATGTGCCACTCGTTGAAGGCCACGTCGAAAGCAGATCCGCGATGGCCGGACGTACCGAAGACCACCCGCTGTCTGGGATCACTCGGGTCGGGCCGCAACTCGTAATAGGATGTAACGAGCTTCGGGACGTTCACAAGAATGGATGGGTCAGCCGGCTTCCCGGCAGCAGGGTTAATTGTCACGCAGCACCTCGCCGCCGTCCGTCAACAGAATTGCGCTTGATCGAGGTTCGAGCCGAAAACTGATTTGGCCCTGCATGGAAGGCTCCTTCCCAGGGTCGAAGAGATCGTCAGGCGCGGTTCGGGAAGTATTGACCGCCAAACGCCAGATCTTCCCGGTCGGCAAGGCAGGAATGGAAAAATCGACCGAAGTGTTATCGGCGTTAAACATCAGGAACAAGTCCGGTTCAGACTGCCCTGGAATCAGACACGCAAAGGATTTCTGCCGCTGGTCCGCCCAGTCGGGAGTGGCACCGTTTGGCGCGAACCACTTTATGTCGGCGTCGGTGTAGAAAGTTTCTTTCCGTAAAACAGGATGGGCTCGGCGAAAGGCGATCATTCCCCGAGTGAAGCGCTGGATCTCTTTGTGCTTTTCGAGCAGTCTCCAGTCAAACCAGCTCACCGCGTTATCCTGGCAGTAGGCATTGTTATTGCCGCGCTGGGTTCGGCGAAACTCATCGCCACCGAGCAACATGGGAACCCCTCGCGAAACAAACAGGGTCAACAGAAAATTCTTAATCAATCTGTTCCGCATGCCTTCGACAACGGGATCGTCACTCGCTCCTTCCACGCCGCAATTGTCGCTGTAGTTGGCATCGGTTCCATCGTGGTTGTACTCGCCATTTTCGTCGTTGTGTTTCTGCTTGTAGCTAACCAAGTCGTTGAGTGTGAAGCCGTCATGACAAGTGACGAAGTTAAGGCTGCTCGCGGGTCCCTTGCCCGAGCTTTGGTACAAATCCGAGCTACCACAGATTCGGCTTGCGAACGATCCGATCATGCCCGCGTCGCCAACCCAGAAGCGGCGCACATCGTCACGGAAACGGCCGTTCCATTCCGTCCAACGCTTGGTGGAAAAGCTCCCCACTTGATAGGCGCCGCCTGCGTCCCAAGCCTCCGCGATAATTTTTATGTCCCGCAGGATTGGATCCTCCGCAATGTCCTCGAGAAGGGGAGCGTTGCGAAGAATGTTCCCATGCTCATCCCGGCCGAGGACCGAAGCAAGGTCGAACCGAAAACCGTCCACATGCATGTGCATGACCCAGTAACGAAGCACATTCCTCACGAACTCCCGCACGACGGGATGATTTGCGTTCAGCGTATTGCCAACGCCAGAAAAGTTCTTGTAGTATCGGCGCCCGTTCTCTTGCAACATGTAGAAGATCGAGTTTTCAATACCGCGCAGCGAAATCGTGGGTCCCAGTTCATCGTTCTCAGCTGTGTGGTTCAAGACGATGTCCAGGATCACCTCAATGCCCGCGCGGTGAAAAGCCTTGACCATCTCTCGGAACTCATGGATCTGCTGACCGTGCGGTCCTCCAATGCAGTAGGACTGCTTCGGAGCGAAGAAGGCGACGGGATCGTAGCCCCAGTAGTTCTTGAGTCTCTCTCCGGTGATTGGATTCAGCCGGTTGGATTCGTTTTCATTGAATTCGAGAACTGGCATCAACTCAATGGCGGTCACTCCCAGGTCTTGGAGATACGGTATCTTTTCGGTCACGCCGGCGAAGGTCCCAGGATGCGCCGAACCCGAACTCGGATGGATTGTCAACCCGCGAACGTGTGTCTCGTAGATAACTGTGTCGGAGGCGGAATGCTTTGGAGGCGAATCCGCCTCCCAGTCGAAATGGTCGTGGGTAAAGATGCATTTCGGCGCGGTGCCGGCGTTGTCGACAGTCGAAACGCTTAGGTCCGTCAGGCTGCTGGATGAATCGTAGCCGCGGGCGGCTAGAAAATCCCAATTCTCGACCCCGGCAATTGCTCTTGCATACGGATCCAGAAGCAGCTTATGTGGATTGAAGCGATGGCCCTCTTCGGGTAGATACGGCCCCTCGACGCGATACCCGTAGAGTTGATCTGCGGGAATGCCGCGCACCCACACATGCCAGACGTCGCCTGTCCGATGGCGAACCGGATCGAAGTCAATGATTCTGCTCGGAGAAGAATCGGAAGACTTCTGATAAAACTCCAGACGAACACCAGTTGCATGACGGCTGAACAAAACAAAATTGACTCCCAGTCCTTGTTGGTGGGCGCCTCCGATCGGCAGCGGATTCCCCGCCTGAACCTCGCCCACTTCAGACGATGCTGTCAAACCATTCGCCAGATTCCGCTCTGTCGCCAATTCAGTCATTGACATAGTTTTCCGTTCTCACGTCTCTCTGGCAACTATGCGATCCAGGTTCTACGGGGCGTTGTGGACAGTTACGATTAAGCCAGAAGGGTGGAAATGAGTCTATTGGACGATGGTATTGACCGATATTTTCGCATAGGCGAAATGTTTTCGCCGCGAGCGCACTGGGTCAAGCCTTCGGCTGGTGCAGCCCCAGCGACTCAGCCTTCTCCGCAGAAATACTCCTCCCCCGCAGCGAGCCAATCCAAAAGTGTTGGTCAACACCTTCGTCCAATAGCCTGATTCTCGTGGCTGTGGCGTAATCATGCGGATCGCCTCCGGAATGAGTGGGTGACATTTTGAGCGCCCAAGCGCCAATGCCTAATCTCCGGACAAGAGTTCGGAGATCCGATGCTCTCAAAATGTGCGAATCCAATCTGTCCGGTTCCATTCCGCTACCTTCACGAAGGAAGACTGTATGTGATTGCCCCCAGGGGACCGCTATCTCGGAACAAGCCGAGATGCTCAAGCAAGTCTGGGCGGCTCGAGTACGCCTGGCTGTGTTCCTCTTGCTCTGTCTATTTGACGATTCAAATTGACGAGGAATTAGGGGCGCGAGTCGTCCGGAAGTTTGAAGCGAAGAATAGCTCGAAGTTCGGTACATCAGCCAACGACAGCACCAACATAGACTTTGCCTAAAGAGGGATTCGAACATCAGCGTTACGTATCAAGTGCGTCCCGCGACCTTAGCGCTCCGACACGTTGGTTCCTGATGCTTCCGCGATGTCGCTTGCGTGTGGTAATCGACTGCACGTGCTGCGCTAACGTAGTGCGCGCTCGATGCAGCCTCGCCTTTACTGTTCCCACCGGCAACTCCAAGACTCTGGCTGTTTCTCTGGCCGACAATTCTTGCACATTGCGCAGATGCAGAACCTCGACATAAATTGGCCTCAGTTTCCTGAGTCCTTTTTTGAGCAGAACTCGGCCCTCCTTCGACAAGTACTCCTGCTCGGGGTTCAGCCTCGTTTCCGCGAGATGAAATCTCGCCCGAACCTCACCAGTTTCTGTGACCTCGTCAATCGATGTTTCCCTTCTTCGCCGGCCCACGCGCAAGCGCATCAAGGCCGCGTTCATGGCGATGCGAGTGAGCCACGAGGAAAATCGCGAACGCCCATGGAAGCCATTCAGATTGCGGAACGCATCGAGAAATGCGGTTTGAACGGCGTCCTCCGCATCTTCTCGATTGCGAAGAATGCGTTGCGTAACACGAAGGAGAGCGTCCCAGTGCGGCATGACGAGACACTCAAATGCTGTCGAGTCGCCAGCCCTGGCGGACGCCAGGAGGGCTGCCTCTTCACTTGTGATGAATGAAGGTCCGACGGTTGCTGCATCGTTCAGTTCGTAGCTTGTCGCGGCTGACATGGTGTTACCTCTCATTTTCTTGACTTGCCCCAAACGCAGGGGCTCGCGGTTGTTTGCGAATGCAGATGCGATTAGGCCAGAGTCAACGGGAGGAATCTATTGGACGATGGTATAGATCGATACCTTCGTATGAATCAGCGCAGCGGGAACTTTGTCGTGGTGCGCCGCCGGTCCGTCAGATAGGCGACCCCCGCTTGGGGTGGTGGAAAGTGCAGGCGTCCGGCAATCTTTTATCTGGCGTCGCACGCAGACTGTCAGATCAGGCTTCTGTCGCGTAGGTATCGATCAAATGACGTACCGTCGGCTCTCCAGAAAGATAGCCGTAGATTCGCCCTTCCAACTCACGGTCGGCCTGGGTTTGCCTCTCATGCTGACGCAGATGCTCCGCCCAAGAGTTCACCAAAAATATCTCCAGATAACGATCCGCGACTTCAGTGTCGCGGAAGATTGCCCACCGGTACGCGCCATCGCGACGCCGCATCCGACCATATTCGTGCATCGCATCCACAAATTCTGCTCTCCGCTCTGGCATGACGATGTATTCGATGGTAACTAGTACCGGTCCCTTCTCAACATCAGCCCCAAGTTCCTTGATGACGACCGGCATGCGCCAGTGGTTCCAGGGACTCAGATCCGCGGTCGAATCGGGAAGTTGCGCGAACAGGGCAATCGCCGCGGTGACGATGGTCCCCACTCCAGCGTAGACAAGCGCGGTTGCAACGCCTGATCGTTGCGCGACGGCGCCCCAAGCCGCGGTCCCGAGCGCGTAACTTCCCTGATAAACCAGAATGAAGATGGCGAGCACTCGTGCTCTCACCCAATCAGGCGCCAGGTTCTGGACAAGGGCATTGATAAGGGAAATGAAAATGACCCATGCCGCACCGCCAACCAACATAACTGGGGCCAGTGTGCTCAATCTGTGCAACCCACTCATCGCCAAAATCACTAGCCCCAAGCTCACCACGCCCGTCGACACTATGGATTCCATCGGCCACTTGTCACGAGCTGACTGCATTACCAAAGCACCGATGATCGCACCGCCACCAAAGCAGCCAAGCAAGAGTCCATAGCCGGTTGCCTTCTGATTCACATTTCGAGAAACCATCGGCAGCAACGCGAAGAGTGCGCTGGAGAAGAACATGACTACGCCCGTTCTGAGCAAGACCGTCAGGATTGCGGGAGAGTGCCGGACGTAGCGAAGTGCTGCGACGGTGGCTCCCGAAAAAGATTCCGGTGGGGCACTCCTCTTGCGGACACGCCTTTTCCACTTGGCAACAACCAGGATGACACCGAAGAACGATATGAAATTTGCGAGGAAGGCTGTGGCGACACCAGCAACAGATATGATCGTGCCAGCGAGCGCCGGCCCCACCGCTCGGGCGAGGTTGAATTCAATCCCGTTGAGCGCGGAAGCCGCTGCCAGGTCTTCCCTGGGCACCAATTCGGGCAGGATTGCGCGCCATGCCGGCGTCTCGAACGCATCCCCGGCCGAGAGTGCAAATGTGAGCACCAGAAGTATCCACGGCGACATCACTCCTGCAATAGTCAAGATCGCCAGAACCAACGCGATCCCCATCATCCACGACTCGGTGAAAAGAACCAGCTTGCGGCGGTCGACGATATCGCCGGCGGAGCCCGCTGGAAGGGCCAGCAGAAAATATGGCAAGGAAGCGGCGGTCTGCGTTAGCGCAACATAGATCGGCCCGGCGCCAAGTGAGACCATCAACCATGCGGCGCCCACGTTCTGCATGAAAGCGCCGGCGTCTGAAATAACGTCCGCGATCAGTAGATTGCGAAAAACCGTTACTCGAAGCGGTCGCCACAGACTTGGGGAAGCAGTCGGCTTCATTTCTCTCCGCTGTTGTCTCTCAACTCGCCACTCCCGAAGTTTGTATCTTATGGGACGCGGCTACTTCTTCGCTTCCGTACTGGACCGCTTGTTCCACCCATGAAAACGCGAGAAGTCACCCGCATTCCATGCCTCGCGAAGTCCAGGAGTACTCAGATCCCAGTCTGGGCGGATTTCGCTGGTCACCACGCGCAGGTCGTGCCAAAGATCAGTGACCGATGGACGCCCCCAGAACCAGTAGCCGTTATAGATGCTGTAGATCACGCGGCCCGGCTTGAGTACGAGCGTATGCGGGATCATGGGATTGTGGTCGGGGTCGGTGTACTCCTGGATGTCGAGATCCTTCTGAACTGTTCGGCCAGGGTCCGAAAGGAATGTCCACTGGGCTCCGACGGACAGACGGAATTCCTGAAGAGTATGGTGATCGTCGGTGGCGATCGTGGCGATCTGAGTGTACGCCACCGCGATTCTCGGGTAGAACGCGGCGAGTTCCAGATGCTGCTGGTGCTCCTTTGGGCAATAGTGGCCGCGCGCTAGCGTGAGGATTAACGGGTCATCGCCCTGCAGTTCGCTCAGCTTGCGCAGTGAGCCCGTGTGATCGGGCAGTTCGTAGTCAGGGAAAATGCCTCCGGGCACGATATCAGAACGCATAGTTGGATTCCTTCCGTTTCTCTCAAAGATCTTCTCTTAGGGATCTTGACTCAAGATCTTGACTCAAGATCTTGACTCAAGGATCTTCTCTCAAAGATCCAGCGTGACACCCGCGCTTGGCTGGGAACAGCATACGAGCACGTTGCCGGGAGCGGGTCTCTCCAGCGGCTCAGGATTATAAACAATCGATCCGCCAATCAGACCCGTCATGCAGGTATGACAGACACCAGTCCGGCACGACCATCGGACCGGGACGTCGCACGCTTCCGCCAGTTCAAGCAAACTCGCGAATTTCGGATCCCAGGCGGCGGTAATCCCGCTACGCGCGAATGAGACTGGAGGACCAGATCCGGGCAGCCCTGGTGGCAAGTGAGGAGTGTGAACAACTTGCGCCATACCAGGGGTAATAGCCTCGAGAGAACCGAAGATTTCCGTGTGCACATTTTCGACGAGCACACCCCAGTTCCGCAGCCCGTCGCGCATGTTCTGCAAGAACGAAGTGGGACCGCACAAATAGAAGTCACTACCCTGTGACACGCCAATTCTCTCCAGCAGAGCTGTGTCAATGTGCCCGGGAGCATCGAAGTCTGCCCCGACCTGGTCGGTTGCAGAGGGCCTGCTGTACACGATGTATCCTCGTCCGCGAGAGAGCTGTTTCAGTAATGCACGCGATTCTTCCGCAAATGGATGGTCAACGCGATTGCGCGCTCCATAGATCCACCAGATCTCTCGTTGCGATCTTTCGGCGGCGAGGGAGTGCAGCATCGACATCACGGGCGTTGCGCCAACTCCAGCACTCAGCAAAACCACGGGACTCTGGCCGGGACGCAGAGTGAAGCTTCCTCGCGGCGCACTCACATCCAATACATCACCTGCTCGCGTACCGTTGCACAGAAATGCACTTCCAATCCCGTGCAGCTCGCTCTTGACGCTGATGCGGAGATGATCGACTGCCGGCAGATCAGACAACGAATAGCTGCGAAGAACTGACGGTTTGCCCGGATCGACGACTAGCCGCAAAACCACAAATTGGCCCGCCTGGCAGACAGGAAGAGGCCGCCCATCGCTTGGCTTCAGAATGAAGGAAGTTACGCTATCGCTTTCCTTATGAATATCCGCAACTCGCATCTGCCGAAAGCCGGGCCATGCTGGTGCTTGTTCCTCATCGGCGAGGCCCGGGTTCCCCACCGAAGTTTTGGAACTCAAGTCTTGTTGGAGCATTGCCTGGAACGAAATCTGCCAACCCTTGCTAAGCGCAGGAATCCGCAGCGCGTGTTGCAGTTGCTCGCTGGTCTGTCCTGGCAAATACAGGAGGGCGTCAACGTCGGCCACGGTCATTCGCTCTCGGCCGTCAGTAATTTTTACGATGTCATCGCCTGCGCCAACTTCTCCCTCTTGCAACACGCGAAAGTAGAATCCTGGCCTGTGATGTTCCACGAGCAGCGCTGGCATCCGAGGTTCATTCATGCGAATACCCACGCGGTAGCACGTCACGCGTGGCTGCGACACTTCAAATTCAGCACCACCGATGCGGTAGCGATCGCCAATGCAGACCTCGTTATCAGGAAGTCCCTCGACGGTGAAGTTTTCTCCGAACTGGCCAAAGGTGAAATCGTTGCGGCCCAAGAATCGCTCCCAGTAACGGTAAGAATCCATCTGGTAGACGAATACCGCGCGCTGCTCCCCTCCGTGACCGGCGAGGTCGGCTTGCGCATCGCCATCGATATCGAGTTTGCGCACCATTCGCCGTCCAACAACTGGAGATTTCCAGACTGATGTTCGGACGGTTTTGCCGTTCCATGTGACGTCGCGTGGAAGGCCGACATTTACTGAAAGCAATCGGGGCATGCGTACTCTGTCGAAGTCCAGTATGTGATTACACTATTTATTGTTTACCAACGACGAGCCGGAGCGCCACCATCCACGTTGAGTATCTCTCCGCTGACATGACCTGCCTGTGCCAGGTAAAGCACGGCGTCGACAATATCCTTCACTGTCGCCTTGTTCATAGCAGGTTGCAACGTCGAGTCGTTGGGATCGTTGCGGTGCATTGCTGTATCCACAACGCCGGGCGCTACGGCATTGAAGCGGATGCCGTCGCTTGCATACTCGATCGCGAGATTCTTGGTCGCTGAATTCAACCCACCCTTCGTAATCATCGAAACGGAGCCATTTACGCCGGCGATCGGACGATCGGCAAGCGCCGCAGTGATGGTCACCACGCATCCCGATTTTTGTTTCAGCATCTCTTTCACGGTGCGCTGAGTGACGTAGAAGAATCCAAGCAGATTGGTGGAGACCAGGGCGTCGAAGTCCTCGGTAGTGAAGTCCGTGAAAGACTTGGTCAGGAAGATGCCAGCATTGTTCACCAGGACATCGACGGTTCCGAAGTTGTTGATTGCTGCCTCGACCACCTGGGCGGCAGTTTGCTGCTTGCGGATATCGCCATCGACGAGAATCAAGCTGCCCGAGGCGGTCAATTTTCGAGTGGCTTCATGAGACGTCGCGACGACGCTGTAACCTTCTCCCAGAAACCCGTCGACTAATCCCGCGCCAATACCTCCCGATGCTCCAGTTATGATTGCCGTTTTCTTGCCCGACATTAATAACTACCTCTCGATCTGCTGCGCTGCGGAGGCGTGGGGTTTTGTTGGCACCTAGGCGGCTTTCTTTGCGGCGAGTGACACGAGTCATCAAAACAGAAGCGTGGGAGATGAACAATCAGACGATAGTATCGTCGATACTTTGGTATCGGATCTGCCGCTAAAAGCGCTTGCCACACCTCTTCACACTTACCGACTGAATGTCTCGTCATCGTCCGAAAGGCGCAAAGCAGCTTCGAACAGAATACAGGTGTTAATGGCAACGATTTGTCGCCGGGAGCTGTAGCGACGATCGCATCTGCGTCTCTCGACAAAACGGCTCTCCCGGTGCGGGTGGAGGAGTACTCGGGAAGAGTCGTGATGCGCTAAAACGACGCGAACGCTCTACATCCAATCCACTCCCGCGCCAACTGATGCAATGGCATCGATCAATACCATCGTCCAATAGATTCTCTCCGCCGCCTGTGGCTTAATTTCTATTACGCAAGGGACGACGCGCCCGCCCTCTAGCCAAATATTAAGGAAAGGATGGCAAAGACATGCCGGAAGCAACCTGGAAACCTCACGAGAAACACGGACAGCTTACGACGCAGAGTGACTTGCCCGACAGTGTCTACGCGTTTCCGAAGCAGCGTAAAGAACCACTGACCGACGCACAGCATGTGCGTAACGCGGTCGCGCGGTTCGATCAAGTCATCGACGTCTCCGATGCCGACCGTGCTCTGGCGTTCGCGAATATCGAGAAAGCTGCAAACTACTACAACGTCAACCTCGCGGAAACGTCATGGCACGATCTGGGCATTCATCCTCAAAAGAACAGAAGAAAGGCTGCCGCCAAAGGCGCCGTGATGCGCGAACACCGAGCGCGGAGCTAAGCACCCTCTGGTCAGAGATTGGGGCGAAGGAAGAAATAACAGCAAAAGTGAAGTTAAACCTCAACCGAACCAAACTTGAAGAGGAGACGGAATATGACGGACACAAACGCAGTGATCGCAGTGTATGACAACCACTCGGCAGCGGAAGACGCGGTGAAAGAGCTTCAGAAGTCAGGCTTCGACATGAAGAAGCTGTCAGTGGTGGGGAAGGACTATCACACCGACGAGCACGTCGTTGGCTACTACAACGCGGGAGACCGCATGAAGTATTGGGGAAAGTGGGGCGCTTTCTGGGGCGGATTGTGGGGCTTACTGTTTGGCGCCGCATTTTTTTGGGTGCCCGCGATAGGCTCGGTGCTGGTGGGCGGTCCCTTGGTGGCTTGGATCGTCGCCGGCCTGGAAGACGCCCTGGTAGTCGGAGGTTTGAGTGCCATCGGAGCCGGCCTGTTCAGCATCGGAGTACCAAAAGACAGCATCGTTACTTACGAGACCGCAGTAAAGGCGGGCCAGTATCTGGTAGTTGCTCATGGAACATCCGCTGAAGCGGCCCAGGCTAGAAACATTTTGAGCACATTGAAACCGATCCAAGTGACCGATCATGTTCTCGAACCTGCAATGCAAGCGGCGACCCATTGAACGCATCGTGGGGCGGGATCGGACCGTTATGGATTCCACCTCACGCCACTTCGCGCGGAAGGACGTCGGTGAGTGGTCATGCCTAGGGATAAATCCATTCGATCTGGTTGGCGATGTGATAGTTGCGGCGAGCTCGTCACAGATCTGCAGGCGGGCTGGGTGGAGTGGCTTGCGGCAGAGGACGCCAAGGGAAGGCCGAAAGTAAGCGGTTTGCGGTTAGTGCACCGTCGCAACACGAGCCCAAGTTGGCGAGAGCCATACGGCTGTCAGTACAATGCGCGAGACGAGTTCAGAAAGAACCGGGGCATCGTCGAGGGATTAGCGCTTGACCGGTTCGCCGGTCCCGACGGCCTCATGTTGTTGCTTTCGATGATTGCGGAACGCGAACTTCCGATGCAAGAACTGATCGAACTCGCCAAGCGAGTGCAGATTCCGGGTTACGAAGCGGTGCATGAACTGGTTCACGATGCCGTTAGCGAAGGAGTGATAGCGCCCTCTATCTCGTCAGGGTTTTACTTGCAGTGCGAGATCTGGGAGGTGCTGAGATGGGCAAAATGCCGAACGTCAGCGAAGACGAGCCCTGTTGAGCGCCAGAGTCGGTGCGTCGTTTCTCACTAAACCAGCTTCGCTCGTCTATGTTTTATTAAATGACGGTTCGCGCACCGTATAGAGGAGATGAAATATGAAAGCAATCGTTGTCCACAAATATGGCGGTCCGGAAGTACTGAAGTTCGAGGAGTACCCCGACCCGGTTCCGGGGCCCGGCGAGGTGCTGGTGCGGGTCGCTGCTGCGAGCGTGAATCCGATCGACTACAAGCGGCGTGCAGGGTTAACGAAGGATTTTTATCCGCTCCAGTTCCCAGGCCTCATAGGAGTCGATGTGGCGGGGACCGCAGTGAAGATTGGGCCGGGAGTGGACAGCTTTTCCGTTGGCGACCAGGTGTTCGCTATGGCGGACAATACCTACGCCGAGCTTTGTGTCGTGAAGGCAGCGGTTTTGGCGAAGGTCCCTAAGGGGCTGGATTTGATCCAGGCGGCTGCGCTGCCGCTGGTGACGACGACCGGCAACCAGCTACTTTCCGCTACGGAAATCAAAGCGGGCCAGACGGTGCTCGTCGTAGGCGCGGCGGGAAATGTCGGGCGTTCGGCGGTATTCACGGCGAAGGAACGCGGGGCGACTGTGATCGCGGGAGTTTTGAAGAGGCAGATGGTTGAGGCGAAGACTGTTGGCGCGGATCAGTTCGTCGCAACCGACGACGACACCGCGATTGCGAACCTTCCGCCGCTCGATGCGGTTGCAGATGCGGTCGGCGGAAAAACCGCCGAGAAGCTGATCGCCAAGGTAAAGCCGGGAGGAGTGTATGCATCGGTTGTAGAGATGCCGCAGAACGCCGCGAAGTACCCATCGGTAAAGATGGTGCACGTATTCTCGAAATTCGACAGGAAAACGCTCGAGTTCATGGCCGAAGCGGTGCGAGATGGCAAGCTGGTGATCCCGATTAGCCAGAAACTGCCACTCAGTAAAGCGGCCGAGGCTCAGGCTGCCGCAGAAAAGGGTGGCGGAAAGATCTTGCTGGTGGCTTGAAATATTTTGCGAACCGAGGGGCATGGAAGGAAAATCGGAAATGAAAGAGAGTCTGCGCGGAATCAACCGCGCTTCAAACGTATGGACGAATCCTGCCGTCGCTTTGCCTGTATCTACGACTCGGACGGGAATGAGATTGAGTCTGGCAGCCGCTGCCCGCAAAGCCCTGACTCTGGCAACAAGCAGCTTCGTCGATCGATCATTTCAGTAACTGGCCGGCGACCCAGTAATCGATGCTGAACTTTCCCGGACCAGAGCAGATCAGCCAGATAAAGAAGAGCACGTACAGGACTTCCGGAAGGTAGAGAAAATCGTCGAGCCAGCGAAGAGGCGACAGTCCTTTAGGCAAGGTGGAAAGCGCGCTGGTGAGGGTGGCGACAATCATATCGATTAATAAAGCCACGCTGGCTGGGCTCGAAAGAAACCCCACGGCCATCAACGATCCGCAAACGAACTCGACACTCGAGACGAAATAAGCCGTCTGGCGCGGAAACGGGACTTTGGCCTGAACGAGCGTGTCGTAAACAGGCTTCGTGCCGCCGGCGACAAACAATTTGTTTGCCCCGGAGATGGCGAAGAACAGCCCGATCGAAACGCGTACCAGCAGGATGGCAAATTGTTCGACATTACCGTTGCCTTGCAGCGCAAACTGGACCAATCGTTTCCAATCCATCTCTTGTCCCTCCATCCAAGGGAACAGTGCTCATCTGCTGGTTCCGGTTCTTCCGTCTGACCGAAAATAAATATTTCCTGGAGTCAGTCTGATCTGTCAGGGATGCGCCTTTTCTGTACCAAACTCGGCTTACCCCCCCACCCCCCTATTTTGGCCTCAATTGCACGAATCGCCAGCAAACATGCGGGTTGCGGGCACGTTACTTTCTCGCCAACTTGCAAAAGATCCTTAGGGATCAGTAACTTGCGGGCAAAATCTAGAGAACAAAGGACTTAACGCTCCGCCTGGGGCAGTCTCCAGGGCTGCCGCCTTCGACATGTTCTGCCAATTCTGTTTTGGACGCAAGGTCAGATGTCACAAGGGAGCTGTGGAAAAGTAGGGGAGCATGGCGGTGGGTGGTGTTGCTGCAAACCTCGAAAAATGTTCTCACGTCGGGAGAAAACAAATAGTGCCAGCCCCGTCTGTCCCCGCATTTCCCGTGACCGTGAGCAGGTTTCCCTCGTGATAAACCGGGAACAGACGTGTGGACTGAACCCTGGACTGCACCCGTCTGTCTCCAGCTTTCGCTTGCATTCGCGCAGAAGCGTCGATGACCCGCCTACGGGTCTTTGCCCCTGAAAGCTGAGACTACCCTCATCGCGAATAGCAAGAGCCCAAATAGGACGATTGCCCAGTCCAGTTTGCGGTTACCTGTGGAAGGAAAGTGCATGCGTTTGTCTATGCGTGCGGTGCCTGAACGAAGGTAACTTGGGTGCTTGGTAATGTTCGTCTACCCTCAGTATTAGCAAGAATGACCGTATCATGGATTGGAGGAAACGTCCGATGCCTAAAAGCGCAAGAGTCGTTCTTCGAACCCTGGGAATAGTCAACTCCCTCGCACTCCTGCTGGGGACCTCCTTTCTGCTGGATTCGGTCTATCGGGTTCTGGCTGGGCACATTGTGGAACCAACCGGTGCCCCATACTTCCGCTTTGCCTTCGCAGTGATGGCGCTCATAGAAATGATTTTTGTCAGCGTTCTTCTTGCAACAGCAGTTCGGTTTATCCAGGCCAGATTGTCGGCTGCGAATCTGTATTCGATTGCTGTTTTGTTATTCATCGTCTACTCAGTGGCAACCGGTGTGTTGTGGCGCACAGGTTCAGGAATAGGTGCTAGTATCGCCGCTGCCTCAGGCGGGGCAGGAAGCGGGACCGCGCCATTTGAATTTCTCCTCCTGGTACCGTTCCTATATCCCCTCTTATCAATGATCTTGGTGCAACTGCTAAGACAGCGTTACAACTCCCTTCAAGCTCCCATCAGCGCATGACGGGGCGAGCGTTCGCCGTCGCCCCTTAGTGCGAAGTATTATAGCCTCCAGGCGGCAGGCCACCGTTCGGCTGGTTCACACATTCTCCGGGAGGACATGGTGGAAAGGGTGGATCGGGAGGCTTCGGTCCCGGCGGCCCGCCCTCCTTCTTTTCGCATGGATCTGGGCCAAACGCGTCTGTGATCCAGGACGGTGGCGAAAGGGGCATACCGCTCGTCCAGAAAGTAGCCACGCAATTGCAAAATACTTGCCTGCAGTTTTCATCACCCCTAGTACAGGCTCGAATCTGATCGAACCCGTTCGAGGCGCTTGAATTCGGGTTGCTCGGACTACCGATAGTGGGGTCCTGCCTAATCGACGTGACAGTGTGGCCTAAGCCGTGGAGGCAGAAGTAACTTTGTGTGGCACAGACGATTAGATCTGAGGCATTCCGCGCTTTCTCATACCAGTCATAGATGGAGCCTAAGCCGCCCTCTTTGCCGTTGGGATCTCTCCACCGGACCGGATCGTTCAGTGCGTAGGGATAGAAATTGACCGTTGCCCGGAAACGAATGGGATCCTCGCCGATGAATCTGCCGAGGTTCTGGTCATAGTACCTCGCACGGTATTAATAAAGCCCAGTCTCGGAATCAAACTCGCGCCCGGTGTACTGGAACGGGTTGGTGAGTGTACCTGTGGATGCCGTCAGCTTGCCGAAGGAATCGTACGCATACGTATTGGCGAAAGCGCCAGTGGAGTTGCTGAGCGAAAACCGACAGATTGCTTCCATCTCGCTCGTAGTAGTTAGAGGTCCCACCCCGAAGTTGGGATAGTAGCTCGTCGATTCCGTCCCCTTGCGTGTACCGTGCGAGAACGGAGCCACTGCTTCCACTTCCTCCACTGAGTTCGCCCCATCATAGAGGTAGATAGTTGGCCCCAACACGGTTTTCGACCACACGCGGCTTCTATCCTGATGCGTTCCCGACCACTTAATCCAGATTGGGCTAACACGAGGTCTGCGATTGTTGAAAAAAATCCCCTGATGCGATTTTTCGTCCCTGGCCGTGTTTGCGCCGTCGCGTGTTTCGAGCGCAGCGGCAACCCCAGCGGCTAAGGAAAAAATCTCCTCAGCGCTCGGCGAAGTGAGCATTTCTTGTTTAGCTGCGGGGGACATCTCTTTGATTGTAGTCAGCAGGACAGCGGCAAAGAAGTGACTTTGGGGACGCCGGGACAGGTACTTCGGGCCAGTTTCCGGCGCTTCGCAAAAACCTGTCAAGAGCATTCCGCGATTTTCACGAAGATTTTTTCAGTACGCTGGGATATACGCTTTTCGTATATGCAGCACATCTAGTCGTCTTCCGCTTCCTCAACATCGAGCGCGGCGAGCAGTTCAGCGCGGGCCTGGGGGGCGTTCTCGTTCGCTGCCGCGCTTTCGGGCTGCTGCTCGGCGGGATGCGTGTGCCCGTGCACCAGCTTCAGTTGCCGGATGGATACGTGCGCGTAGATTTGCGTGGTCGAGATTTTTTCGTGCCCGAGGATCTCCTGAATGAAACGCAGATCGGCGCCGTTCTCCAGCATCAACGTCGCCATGGTGTGACGCAGCAGGTGCGGGCCTCCACCTTTGCCCAGGTTTGCAGCCTGAACGTAATCGTGCACCATGCCGCTGAGATGATCGCGGCTGAACGCATCGCCGTACTGCGAAAGGAACAACGTCATGTCATCCGGCTCGATCACCAGTTCCGGCCTGACTTCGCGAAGATATTTTTCGATCCACTTGATGGCCCGGTCTCCAATGGGCACGTAGCGGTCTTTCTTCCCCTTGCCCTGGCGTATGAACACGGTGCCGTTGCGGAGGTCGGCGTCGTAGAGTTTCAGCTGCACACACTCGCCGCGCCGCATGCCGGTCGAGTAGAGCGTCTCCAGAATGGCACGATCGCGCACGCCCATCGGATCGGAGAGGTTCGGTTGTTGCAACACTTGCTCGACTTCTTCCACGCTGAGCACGTGCTTGGGAAGATGGTGACCCAGGCGCGGTAGCTCCAGCTCTGACGCGGGGTTGTGCAGGATGTGGTTCTCGCGCGTCATCCAACGAAACCAGCCGCGCAAGGGCACCAGCATCGCGTGCTGCGTGCGGAAGCTCAAGGGCTGGCCGTTCTTCTTGCGGTAGTGAAACAAGTAGCGCTGATAGCGCTCCAGAACGGGCCGCGTAATGTCGTGCGGATTCTCGAGACCCCGATCAGCGCACCAGCGGATAAACACTCCCAGTTGATCGTGCCGGGTTTTGATCGTTTGCTCGGAGTACTGTTTCGCTGCCAGCGCTTCCAGGTGCGGCCCTAGCATCGCCTCCAGCGCATTCTTGGGAAAGGGCGCGGTCTTCGGTGCTTTCGCTTTGCGGGGCCTGCGAACGAGCGCCATCACTTCACCGCCTGCGCGTGCATGCCGTTGCCGTTCGCTCTCGTCGCTCGTTCGGGTACGACTACGATACGGTTCTCTTCGTCGCTGCCCTCATATATGCTCCCGCAAACCCGCGCGGTGGTGGGCAGGACCCGCGTCATTGCTGGCGCGGATTCGGTTTTCCTCAGCCCCGCGCTGTCCCCGCGCACCCCCCGCGACCCCGCAGGCTTACGATTCGCTTCCTCGCCATCATCCGAGCGCAACTGATAGACGAACGCCTGCCCTGGCCCGCCGTGGCGCACCCGCAGATATTCCATCTCTTCCAGTCGTCGCAGATGCATTCGCAACTGTGTGTCACCCCAACGCGTGTACTCGCGCACCGTGCGCCGCGTGAATGAGTACTCCGAGATTTCGATCTGCTGGCGTTCACATTCCTGCCCGACCATCTCCTCGATCCACCCGAGCAAGCGCCGCGTGTGCGGCGGCAACTCGTCGAGAGACGGCAAGAGCACCTGGCGCATCAACTTCCGCGCCAGTTTCACGTCTTCCGCTGTGGCCTCGATGTATTCCAGCGTCTCGCCGTCGCGCATGTCGGTCTTGATCACCCGCTGATACTGGTGCAACACCGCAATGGCGTCGATCAGCGTCAGCAGCTTCATGTGATCGCGCCGCGTTCGGGTCAAGTGATCGGGGAAGCCCTCTTCCTCTTCGACCTGGTTGTTGACCACCGCCAGAGGACGGAGCAAGCGCTGCGCATTGCGGTGTAGCTGTACGACCCTGGTCCGCTTCCGCCGTGCCCACAGTCCCTCTGTGGTGCGCGCTTCGCGCTGCTTGCGATGGATCGCCCGCGTCTGTTCGCGTTCTTCATTCACCGTGAGCGCAATGCAGCGGTTCAACAGTTCCTCGTCTACCTCATGCGCCGTGGTCGTGAGGAAGAGCATCACCGGGCCTTCGACCACATACTCGTGCGTCACGTGCTTGCCGCTCACCGGGTCTTTTCCGGTCGAGGCGATATTCAGCTTGCCTTCCGACTGCAACAGCTTCAGCGGATAGCTGGCGCGTTCGGCTCCCTGCTGTTCCGCAATGGCCAGGATTTTGTGCTTGAGATTTTTCTGCCCCATGTAAAACAGCGCCTGCCCGGTCATCGCCGTGTAACTCTCCCGCTGTTCTTCCGGCATGAAGTCGAGCACCGCTTCCATCAACGAACTTTTGCCCGCAGAGGATGAGGATTGCACTACGATGGCCAGCGGTTTTTCCAGCAGGCGCGACACCGCGGCCAGGTACGCGATGCGCTTGTTGGTCTCCTCGCCCACCACACCGCAGCGGTCGAAGTCCTCCAGCACTCGCTCCAGCAGGCGCGGGTCGCGCAGCAGTTCCAGCGAGGCCGCTTTTTCTTCCGCGCTTAGTGTCACGTCATCCTTCACTGGCGCTAGCGCTTTTTCGATCTGCTCATCTTGCAGCCGCTCCAGTTGCAGCCACACTTCGCCCAGTTCGCGGCGCACGGTCTCTTCCTTCAGCTCCAGTTCCTCGGCGGCTTGTTTTGAGAACGACAGGCGCGGCCTCGCTTGGTAGAGATCGAACGTGTCTCCGAAGTAGCGCAGTTCACCGCGTCCATTGGCACGCGATACGAACACGTTCACCTTCAGCGTGCCGTGGCTCATGTTTTTCCCCAGGCCCCGGATGCGATAGCGGCGGTCCCCGAACGTGATCGTGACCTCTTCGCCTTTAATCTCGATGGGAGCATTTTTTTCTTTAGCTGCTGCTGTGGGTTCTGGTTCAGCAGCTAAGGAAGGAACGGACTCGGGGATTTCTTCTTCTGCCGGCGTCGTCACTGCCTCCAGGATTTCTTCTTTCGCTGCGGGGTTGATCGTGTCCTCCTCGATGTGTGCCTGGGTCGCTGGTGCTGGTATTGGTGCGGTTGGCTCGATCTGCGGCGGCTCGATCACCGCCACCGTGGGCCGCTTGCCTTTGCCCAGCCACTCGGCGCTGTTCAGAAACAAGCCCAGCGCTTTGCCCGGAGGCCGCGTCTTCAACGCAAACTCGTTCGCGTCCTGGCCTTTCGGAAACTTCACCCGGAAACACTCGATGCCCATTTGCATGAGTTCTTCGGCACGTTTCTGCGCGGCGTTTTCTCCAGCATCATCACGGTCGTAGGCGATATAGATTTTCCTGGTGCCGTGCTTGCGAAACGCGGCGCGGTGGTCGTCGGTAAAGCCGTTCACGCCGTAGCTGGTGGTTACATGCCGGAAGCCCGCGCACCAGAACGTCAGCGCGTCGATCAGCGCTTCACACAGAATGATTTCTTTCGAGGCAATCAGCGCCTCTTCGTTCCACACGCCGCGCAACGGTCCCGGCAGATACAGGTGGTAGTCAGTCCCCGGTCGCAACCGCGCCGTGATCTTGCGCCCGTACATCTGCACCAGTTCGCCCTGCAGGTTGAAGATGGGAATCACTATCGAGCCGACGAAGTGCTCATGCCCGCTGTCCTGGCGCAAGATGCCCAGCTTTTCCAGTCGCCCGCGTATCTCCGCGCCTGAGGCGCGGTTTTTGTCGGGCACGTGGTAATTGAGCGTGCGATTGGAAAGGCCCAGCCGGAAGTGTTCGATCATCTCCGATGATTCCAGGCCGCGCTGCACCAGATATTGCTTGGCTTTGGGCGAGTCGGGCGAGTTCTTCAGCGTCTCGTGGTAGTAGTTCACCACGATCTTGAGCGCCTGCTGGTCATCGATCGTCGGTGCGAACAGCGGCGGCAGTTTCGGCACGGTGCTCTGCTTCGGCGGCGGTCCGGCGCTGACGGAAGCCAGTGGCACCAGATCGCGGCTCAGCAGTTCCAGCGCGTACCGGGTGCTGATTCCTTCGGCCCGCATCACCCAGTCGATCACTGAGCCTCCGGTACCAGGGCCGCACGCGCCTTTGCAGCTCCAGACGTTCTTCACCGGATCGATGTTGAGACTCGGGTTGGTGTCTTTGTGGAAGGGACAGAGGCCGATCAGTTCCTTGCCGCTGCGCCGCAGTTTGATGCCGCGCGCCTCGGCCAGCCGTTCGACCGAGATTTCCCGCTTGATCCGCTCCACCACCTCGTCTGGGAGTCGCGCCATCCCTCGGTCTCCTTTGATCGTTTTCAGGCCTTCTCGGGAAAAACCTGTCAAGCACTTTTTTCGCTTGATCTAATGTGCATAAAATTATAAGTATTAGTTATGGAAGTCAACAACGATTTTCTCCTGCCTCTTACACTCGGCTGCGATATGGCTCGCGGAAACGCAGATTCAACCAAAGTGTGGCACCGTGCCTTGGGGCGTCGCTTGGCGCAACTTCGCAAACAGCACGGACTCAGCCAGGAAGAACTAGCACGTCGGGTGGGAACGAATCAGGTTGTGGTTTCCGGTTATGAGAACGGCAAGCTGAGGCTTTTTGCCGAAACAGCGGTTCGCTTTGCGCGTGCCCTCGATATTTCCGTGGAAGAGTTGCTTCAGGTTTCTAAGCCGGTAGCTGTCGAACTCCCGCACCGGCCCAGCCGCAGACTCCTACGCCGCATGGAGAAGATCGAGCGCTTGCCACGTCGGAAGCAGATCGCTTTGCTGACCACGATTGATGCTTTTCTGCAGACGACAGAGAGCACCAGGGCGTCGTGATCGGGACCCACACCCCTCCCATTTTTCAATCACATTTTTCCTAGCTGGAAGCAACACAGGAGCGGAGAGGGAGTCGGGTCAAGCCCGCGCGTTCTCCAGCGCGCCGCGTCAGCGGTCGAAGCGAAGCGGAGAGGCTTGACCCGGCTCCCGCGCTCCGTACACTCTTCAGCGAAAAAATGGGATCACCGCTGCCCGCCGCTGGGTTTTTCTGGCTTCGGTTTCCCGCTCGCCTGCCCTTGCAACTGGGCGGCAAGCTGGTGTTTGGTTTCGCTGATTTGTTCCAGCAGTTGGTTGAACCTCTCCGGCGTCACCTTCTCCCCCGCCGCCACAGGTCCCAACACGTTCACCAGCAGCAGGCGCACTCCGAGGATCTCAGCTAGCGCCGGATCGCGTCTCTCTGCATCGCTGGCACTCGCCAACACCACCTCGCGGCACCACTCCCCGAGCGTCCGTCCGCTCGTCTGCGCCGCCGCTTCCAGTTGCGCGTACTCTTCCTCGCTCACCTTGAAACCGATGGATTTCCTGCGCAGCGGCGGCTTCACCATGTCCGGCCTTCCTCTTGCCGAGAGTAGCAGCCGCGCTTAAGAATCAACAAGTTCGCCTGCGCGAACCTGCGGTTGCCGGACGGCAACCCGATGGCGGGATTTTTTCTTTAGCTGCTCTGCTTTCAATAGGTTCGCCCACGGTAACCGAAGGTTACCGCGCAGCACCCTTTCAGGGGTGGAGTGTCCGTCATACACCCGACGCCGTAGGCGGCGCAAAAACCCTTCCCCTTAAAATCACCCTCCCGGAGGGCAAGGACCCCACCCTCACCGTGCCAGATTCGCGACGTACACCAGGTCGGGAACCAGCTCGGATTTCAGGACGGATCGGGCTGCTAAACCGACCCGGATGAGAGCGCGGATCGGCGGGCCAGAACGCCAGGAATTAAGAACGGATCAGCCGAGCAAAAGCTACTTGCCACCTTCCAAGAATGCAGAACGGATCAGCCCGCGGGACCAATCGAGCAGCCTCGTCGGTAAGGTTAGTGAGGCTCCATCGAAGATTCCTATCTTGCCGTCCCGGCTTAGGAATATGGCAGACCTCTCCTTCCCGGCACCATCGAAGAACACTATCGCCCATCTGACCTCACCCGGATTCCTGGTGGTTGCGCGGCCTATTTCCTTCACGCCGGTGATTAAGGTCGGGAACGAAGATAGTTCCCACGGTTTTTCGACAACCATCTTGTATCTGGCCAGTTGGCGGATCGTTTCGGGCGTGATTCTTATGGGAGTCTCCAGAGTGTCAGAGACGTGCAGAATCTCAACTCGTTCGATTTGATGTCCATTGAGCAAATCGGCCAGTTGATCCGAAGATCGACTTTGCGCCCAAAGGCCTGCTGGAACTACCAGTAACGCAAACAAAATCCAATGTCTCTTCATGAGATGAACGCTCCAGCGTCGCTCAATGTGATGTTGGGGTTGCAACATGGACAGCGTGCCCAGAATGATTGAAGCGCACGCACTCCCCGTGCCGCATGGCGAACGGGTTCTCGTAGTTGTTGATTACCCTACGCTCCTCCTTGTTGTCGTACTGGTTGTCTGGAGTTGCTGCAAGGTGGCGTGCAATAGGACCATCCCCAGCGGCATGCGCTATTTCGTGGCACAAGGCTATTGCCGGGCTTAGGTTACAGCCGTGATCGCAGGAGCCACCTAACGGATCCCAAGAGATCGTATGCGTGTCGTGCTCGTAGCCGTCGTTCGCTGTGCCATTTACGAAATTGAGAGTGAATATCCTTGGAGAGTTCTGGAGCTTCCTGATGACTGAGCTGCACCCAGGGTCGTCACCCAGATAACCCAGAGCGGCATAGTAGTACGTCAGGTTTAGTCCGCCAGTTGGAGCCGGGCCGGGTTGTGGCACGATGACGTTTCCAGTGGGGTCGATAAAATCGTTCGGATCATTGGCAGCATATCGATAAAAATCCGTATCCCCGGCCTCGAAGCCGTCTGGGTCTTCGCTAACGAATCTCCCGATGGTCGGGTCGAAGTAGCGCGCCCGATATTCGTAGATTCCGGTCTCGGAATCAAACTCGCGCCCGGTGTACTGGAACGGGTTGATGAGCGTACCTGTGGATGCCGTCAGCTTGCCGAAGGAATCGTACGCATACGTATTGGCCAAAGCGCCAGAGGAGTTGCTGAGCGAACTGACAGAGTTGCTTCCATCTCGCTCGTAGTAGCTAGAGGTCCCACCCCGAAGTTGGGATAGTAGCTCGTCGATTCCGTCCCCTTGCGTGTACCGTGCGAGAACGGAGCCACTGCTATCCACTTCCTCCACTGAGTTCGCCCCATCATAGAGGTAGATAGTTGGCCCCAACACGGTTTTCGACCACACGCGGCTTCTATCCTGATGCGTTCCCGACCACTTAATCCAGATTGGGCTAACACGAGGTCTGCGATTGTTGAAAAAAATCCCCTGATGCGATTTTTCGTCCCTGGCCGTGTTTGCGCCGTCGCGTGTTTCGAGCGCAGCGGCAACCCCAGCGGCTAAGGAAAAAATCTCCTCAGCGCTCGGCGAAGTGAGCATTTCTTGTTTAGCTGCGGGGGACATCTCTTTGATTGTAGTCAGCAGGACAGCGGCAAAGAAGTGACTTTGGGGACGCCGGGACAGGTACTTCGGGCCAGTTTCCGGCGCTTCGCAAAAACCTGT
>CAVPWD010000003.1:87500-176766 GCA_963709385.1 uncultured Acidobacteriaceae bacterium | reverse complement strand
CCTACAAGAAGGAAGGGCCTAAGTTTATCCAGCGCCTCGTTGCAAAGCAGAAGTCTAGGGTCAAAGACTCATGACGAGGCCGGACGGTTCCTGAGTCGAATCTCCGCCCTAGACCGGCGTGCGTGAAGTCACGTCGCTCCAGCTCGGCGCGGAGACCATCCCCGGCATTAAATCAATCGGAAGTTATTCGAGGTGCTTGATCACAGGGTATCGCCTGAATTGTGCGTCGTGACCTCCGTCACGCGTTCCTGTGATCTCAATCATCGTCCCCGCGACAATTCCTAGGTATCCAAGAGCATCGAAGCCATGTTGCGCGGCTCGTGCCCGGAGTAGGACCCACAACTTTGTTAAAAGACATTGAACACCTCGTTCGGCTCGCGGTAGTGATGGCGATCGCTCTGATCGCCTTCGTCACGCTACGCGCCGTCGTCGTGCCTCATAGTTTTGGCCAGTATGGGCACTATCGTGGCGATGCCATTCCTGAGATCGCCGCGCGCCCCGTGGCCTTCGCCGGCCACGATGTTTGCGAGTCCTGCCATACCGACGTTGTTGAGAAGAAGAAACAGGGCAAGCATGTGGTGGTTCCTTGCGAGGCGTGCCACGGTGCGCAGGCCAAGCATGCCGACGATCCTGCGTCCGTAATCCCTGCGAAGCTCGACACGGCCATTGTGTGTGCCCGCTGCCACGAAGCCAACAGCGCTAAGCCGAAGGGCTTTCCTCAAGTTGTGACGACAGATCATTCCGGCGGAATCGCTTGCGACACCTGCCATCAACCGCATAAACCAAAAATCGAACCCGAAGAGAAAACCGTGGCGGGAGGCAAGAAGTAATGGACATCACCCGCCGTCAGCTACTCATGCTGTTGCCCGCCGCCGCGGTGGCCTGGAAATACGTTCAGGCGGGCACGCCAGAAGCCTCGCCGAACTACAAACTCACCGACCACTGGTGGGGGATGTTGATCGACATACCCAAGTGCATCGGCTGCGGCAGTTGTGTCCGCGCCTGCGCAGAAGAAAATGACGTTCCGGAAGGGTATTACCGCACCTGGATCGAGCGCTATCACGTTGCTGACTGGAAGATCGAACGGCCGGAAGTGGAATCACCAAACGGCGGCAAGCAGGGCTTCCCGCCCAACGAGATCGGCGGCAAGAACTTCTTCGTCCCCAAGTTGTGCAACCACTGTGTGGAATCGCCCTGTACTCAGGTTTGTCCCGTCGGCGCGACTTTTGTCACACCCGATGGAGTCGTGCTCGTCGACAAGAGCTACTGCCTGGGCTGCCGCTATTGCGTGCAGGCGTGTCCCTACGGCTGCCGTTTCATCAATCCCAAAACCAATACCGCGGAGAAATGCACGCTGTGCTATCACCGCATCACGAAAGGATTGACGACGGCCTGCTGTGAGGTTTGCCCGACGGGCGCGCGCCAGCTCGCCGACCTGAAGAATCCGAAAGACCCGATTCATGAATTCCTGAGAACGCATACGGTGCAGGTTCTGAAGCCCCACATGGCCACAGGGGCAAAGGTTTTTTATAACGGCATGGACGGCTCGGTGAGATAAGAACACGTGGTCCCGGACGCATTCGTCCGGGGGCGCTCGATCTCGATAAGGAGGCTAGTGCAAATTCCCGTCGAAGGCTTCATGTATCCGAACGAAGTGGAGCTTCAGTGGAGCATCCTCATCGTTCTGTATCCCTTCATCACGGGGCTGGTCGCCGGCGCGTTCATTCTGGCTTCGCTGGAGCGCGTCTTCCGCGTGGAGGCCGTGAAGCCGACCTACCGCCTTGCCCTGCTCACGGCGCTCGCGTTTCTGCTGGTCGCTCCCCTGCCCTTGCAATTGCACCTGGGACACCCCGAGCGCTCGCTGGAAATGTACATGACGCCGCACCGTTCTTCCGCCATGGCTATGTTCGGATTCGTTTATCTCTGGTACTTGATGGCCGTGTTGTTATTGGAAATCTGGCTCGACTACCGCCGCGACATCGTCTTGAAGTCTCAGACCACAACGGGCGTCACGCGGCTGATCTACCGTGTGCTCACCCTCGGCTCCAGCAACCTCAGCGAACGCTCGTTGCGCATCGACGAGAGACTTGGCTACTTCATTACCGTGATCGGAATCCCGTCTGCCTTCCTCCTGCACGGATATGTCGGCTTCATCTTCGGATCAGTGAAGGCCAACCCATGGTGGTCCTCGCCGCTGATGCCGATCGTCTTCATCTTCTCGGCCATGGTCTCCGGCATCGCTGTTGTCATGCTGCTTTATATGATTTCCACGCGTCTGCGCCGACGCGAAATCGACATCCGCTGCCTCGACAA
Organism: uncultured Acidobacteriaceae bacterium; assembly: GCA_963709385.1. Taxonomy (GTDB): domain Bacteria; phylum Acidobacteriota; class Terriglobia; order Terriglobales; family Acidobacteriaceae; genus Sulfotelmatobacter. The sequence continues at coordinate 174,453 of CAVPWD010000003.1, read as the reverse complement.
GATCGCGCAATATCTCTTTTATATTTTCGTCATCGACTTTAGCCTGGAAATGCTTGACCTGCTGCAGCGCATCTACGAAGCCGACGAGTCTTTCCACAGCCTCGATTTCATGGTGCATACGCGACTGTGGACGTCGCAGGTCATCGTCCAGATTCTCTGCGGCACGGTGACCCCAATCGTGCTGCTGGGGCTGACTCAGATTCTTAGTCTGACCGACACGGTTCGCAAGCGCATCTACGCCGTAGCCGGATGCTTGACCGTGATCGGCATTTTCGCCATGCGCTGGAATGTCGTTATCGGCGGCCAACTCTTTTCCAAGAGTTTTCTCGGCTACACCACTTATAAAATGGCCTTTGCCACGCGAGAAGGCCTGCTGACCGCGATCGCCCTCCTCATACTTCCCTTCATCTTTCTGTTGGTTTTGGTAAAACTCCTGCCGCCGTGGCCGGATGCGGGTCCTGTTCCCGCCTCCGGTGCAAGTCCGGCGCACGGAACCAGCTAGCCCCGTCCAGCGGGGTAGATGCGGAGAAGTCGATGGCACCAGCTTTGGACGGAATCACCTCCGATGTTGAGCAACTCACAGAACGGTTGCGCAACCTGGAACGCCGCGTCGCAGCACTCGAACACGAACCAGAAAGACCAACTCTCGCCCCATCTGAATTGGCAACTACTGCACCCACCGCGCTAGAAAGACCGCGGCCTCCCGCCACCTGGGGAGGATTTCCCGCGCCTGAGATGCCCGCCGGAGCGGTGTCTGTACTCGGCAAGGCCGTCCTCGGAATCGCCGGAGCCTACCTGTTGCGCGCTATCGCCGAATCCGGCGCGATTCCAAAATTACCCGTATTCTTCGTTGCGGTCCTCTATGCGAGTTTCTGGATGGTTTGGGCCGTCAGAACTTACACAGCCAACCGCTTTGCCGGTGTTACCTACGCAGTCATCTCGGCGTTGATCCTCTCGCCTTTGCTGTGGGAATCCACAGCGCGCTTCCAGGTTGTTTCGGCGGCTTCCACCTCGGTGGTACTGGCCGCTTTCGTTGTGCTGACGTTGGCGCTGGCATGGCAGCACAACCTCCAGATGATTCCGTGGGTCGCGACGCTTTCGGCCGTGATCACGGCCTTGGCACTGATTATTGCAACCCATGAACTTGTGCCGCTGACCACCGCTTTGTTGACCGTGGCTCTGGTCACTGAAGTCGCCGCCTGCCTGGGACATCGGCTCAGCCTGCGAGCCGTGCCCGCAATCGCCGCAGACTTCGCGCTTTGGCTGCTCATCGATGTGATGACTTCTTCCGAGGGTGTACCCGAGGGTTATCATGTCATCGATCCGACCACGCTGACCCTGCTATGTTTTGCTCTGCTAGCGATCTATGGCGGCAGCATTGGGATTCGCAGCTTCGGATTGCTCCATCGGGTCACGATCTTTGAAATCGGAGAGGGCGTGTTGGCCTTCGTGCTTGCATCCCTCGGCGTCATGCGCGCAAGCCACGGCTCAGCTGCACCGGCGCTTGGCGTCTTGTGCCTGCTGCTGGCGGCCGTGTGTTACTGGGGAGCGCTATCGCGATTCGCCGATAAGGCTTACGCGCGCAATCGTCGAGTTTCCGCCACCTGGGCAGCAGCGCTTCTGTTGGCGGGCAGCTTCCCTCTTTTTTCTGCAAATCTCCGGGTGCCGTTCTTGTGCGTCGCCGCTGTGGCTGCGGTCTACGTATACACCCGCACCCGCAAGCTCAGCATGGCAATACATGCGTCCTTGTTCTTGGCGGCGGCGACGGTAGTCTCGCCTCTTCCGATGTATGCCGGAAACGCCTTGGCGGGCACAGTACCCAAGGCACCGGCTTGGGGCGTCTGGATTGTCCTGCTTTCGGCCGTGCTTTGCTACGCGATTGGCGCACGAGGGCCTGAAAATCAGAGCAATCGGCGCCTGCTCTGGGTCGTTCCTGCCGTAATGGTGGGTTTCACCGCAGGGGCCTTAGCCGTGGTTGCGGTCGTGTGGGTCGCCGCAGGTCTCCTGGAGATAGCCGCACCGCATCTCTCAGTGGTTCGTACTATCGTGAACTGTGTCCTGGCTCTGACACTGGCCTTCCTCGGCTCTCGCTGGAAACGCCTCGAACTCGGCTGGATCGCCTACGCTGCTGTGGCCTTCGGCACCCTGAAACTTGTATTTGAAGACTTGCGATTCGGCAACGCCGCGTCGCTGGTGGTCTCGCTGCTGTTCTATGGATTGATTCTGATCCTGCTGCCACGACTGATGCGTCGCGGCCAGACCCAACCCTGATTCGTGCAAGATGGCTCCGATGAACAAGTCGGGGCGAGGGCAGTCCGATCCTTTCGGCCGTCGGCAAACAGGAAGCGATGCGGTTGTTGTGGCAAAACTATCTTCAATGTTACTCGTCAGCTTGGATTCACGAATGCCGGGCGACCCACAGAGCGGGCTAAGTGCGCTGGAAGGCAATGCAACGGACTGCGCCGCCTCGATCTTGGAGCGGATATTATCGAGAAGAGGTCTCCCTGTTTCCTGACAGCCGGATATGGCGCGCCGCAGTTGTCAGCGTCTTGCGGCGAGCTTCTGCATCGACCGCAAACACTTCGTCCATCAGCGCCACAATCGGAGTGCACCCGCGTCTCCAGTACACTCACAAGGCGCTCGAACGTACTCGTATCAAAGTCCGGATGTACCTCGATCCGACTCCACTGGCACCAAACGACAGGCCGAAGAAGTTGGTCTACGCCTTCTCTTCGAATAATGCCGCTTTTTCAGATGGCGATCCAAATGTGCTGAAGCTCAAACCTCGACTCTGGTAAAACTGCTCCGCCGGATCCCGCTGTTCACAAACTCAGCCACCACTTCCGCGCGGGTACGTCGTTTGCGTGCTGACGACTCTGTTGTTGCGGTCATCAGGACACTTAAACACAGACCCCGCCATTCGAACAGGTGTGTTGGTCAGACACTTAGAGTGCCTAACGAAACCTTCGCCGCGACTGGCGGCTCGAACGTTCGAACGACATTACCTGCCGCTTGCGGTTCCAGATTGTTCTTTGACAAGCAAAGCCGCCCGAGGCCGAGCGGCGTTTGTGTGCTCTCCGTTTGCAGACACTTCTCCTGCACGATTTCGGTTACAGGGCGCTGGAGAGGACCAAGGGATAGCCTTGGCCACTCTCAGTTGCAGCGTTCTGCAGCGCCTTTGCCGGAACCCATCCCGCTATTCGAAGATATGGCCTACCAGGTCCACGTACCACGGAACGCCGAAGTCCGGCGATACCGCGATGGCAGACCCGATGCCAGGGATCTCGACCCATTTTGTTCCATTCTGCAGTTGGTAGATGTGGTAGCCGTTGCCGTCTAAGGTGCAGCCGGTGACCCATACGTCCCCATACGGCCCTGCCAATGGGGCGGAGAGCGGACCGACGCCAATGCTGGTAGCGCACCCGGCCGGAGCTTCCACAAAACTGGTGCCGTTCCAGAAATAAATGGCGCCAGTGATGCTGATCACCCAAGGGCCCTTGGGACCCATTGCGATTCGCAGTGCCTTCGCGTTCTGGTACACCCAATTGGATCCCTGCAATTGGTCGATGCTATAACCGTCCGTCCCTTCGTGGCAGCCGAGGATCCACGGGTCTCCGTAAGTGGAACCGTACGCGTTGGGGCCTACAGCGATCCACGAAGCGCAGGTATTGCTTGGCCCTGGGGCAGGTTCAAACGCGCTCCCGTTCCAGTAGTAGATGTACCCCGCACTATTCACGACCCAGGGATAGCCCTCTGGTCCTTCCGCGATGTGAGTTGCCCGGCCGGCCTGTGCCACCCACTTCGAGTTCTTCCATTGGTAGATGGCGTAATTGCCGTTGGCATCGGCGTTGAATCCGAGCGTCCACGCGTCTCCGATGCTCGATCCGTTGGCGTTCGGGCCGACGGCGATGGGCTCGGCGGTCGAGCTCTTGCTGGCTAAACCGCTGACCTGCTTGAACTGAGACATCGTGAAATAGGTCTCGTCCGTGGTTCCGAGAGTAACGTTCATGTGCGAAAAGGAGTGGGTAAAGTCGACCAGCTCATAGACCAGAGGATCGTTGGTGACCGTTTGGGAATACTTGCCCGTAGCGGTTGAATAAGCAGACCCGGCCATCTTCACCTGGGGAGTGAAGTCGGTGAATGCCATGTCTGGCTGGTAAAGCTGCCAGTAGGCCGGGTGGGTATCTGGCTCTTCGTTTGTGTTTGCGTAGAGGCATTGATAGGGAGTCCCGTGGTAGTTCGCGAGCTGGCTCTCCCCGTAAGCCTTGGTTGCGCTCCATGTGCCCACGTTCCAAACTTGAGGGGTTTGATTTTCGATCACGAAGTCAGCGTCGGTCCCCTCAGAAGTCCAGTTCGCAAGCGCCTGAACTGACGGGCAGGGCTTGCCTTTGGGTAAGCTGCAATTGAGGATCGCGCCCGAGGTTGTATCGTGGAGATGGGTGCATCCATATCCGCCGTTTAAGCTGATGTTGCCCTTGTCGTCGCAGTACCAGTTCACCGCATAGATGTTGTCGCCGGGATTGGGGACGAAGGCGCCTGAGTAGTTGTTGCTCTTTCCATTTCCGCAGCAGTACTCTCGAAAGCTGCCATAAGCGCCGCCCGATCCGAGCGTCTGCACCAGCACGCCGCCCTGGATAAGGCCTGAGTTCGTACCAGCCCCCTCAACGCCATTCCATATGGCGACTCCAGTGTTGGAGGTTTCGTCTCCGCCGGGAATGGGTGTGGGAACGTTGAAGTTTGCCTCGACTGCAGCGTAACCCGGAGAGCCGTTCAGCGTGGAGCCGGTCCACCAGGGGGCCGTGGTCTTCGTAACGGTGTTCGGAGGCGGGACGCTGTTCGAGCGAATCTGGGGTTGAGTGTGGGCGATGGAAACGGAACGCTTCGCTTCGAGCATGCGTCCGGGTGTTGTAGCTGCTGCGAGCCAGCGGGCATACGCGGCGGTGTTGGTTGGATCCGGTCGCGGCGCGTACCCGGCCTGGATCAGCTCGGACTGGGAATAACTGAGGGGGTCGCCGGTCAGGGCGGGTCGGTCGGTGCCGCGCTCGTTGGCGAGATTGAGCGGATGCGGCGCGAAGGTTTCGTCAGCGGTTAAATCCACGGAATACGAGTGAGACTTTCCGGCGGAGTCGGTGCAATTCAGCGCCAGCCGCTGAACGGCATCGCTGGCGGTCGCCCGCACTGCGTGGAACCGGGCGTATCCATCATCGTCGGTGAAGACGGTAAGGCCCTTGGAGGAATCGCTTCCTTCGGGATACAGCTTGCATTGCAACTCAGGCAGGGCGGAAAAAGACGCTGGGACAAAGCTCTTTTTCGGCGCGCTTGGGATGGGATGAACCAGCGGGGCGCTGGCATGGGTTTGAGCGTTGGCGGTTATTCCTGCGAGCGCGAAAACGACGCTGGCAAGGACTCTTGGCATGGTGTTCATGGTGAATTCCTCCTAATGATGCTGTGTGTACGAACATTTCGTGGCGCAGCCTGGCTGACCCAACCGAGGTCGGACAAAGCCGCATGCTGGGGCACGGGGAAATCTTTCTTCTTTCGTGTTTCGGACTACGAGCTCATGGGAGGAAGAGAGTGAGCGCCGTTCCTGTGCTTTCTTCTGCCACGCTGGCGGGAGCCTGGCTCGAAGCCTTGGCCCCCGCTTTCAGAAGCAGTCGCGGGCGGAACTTACTTAGGTTGAGCAGCCAACGGCTTCATCGCCGGCCGACCAGGCGGCAGCGGTATTGGTCTGGGCGTTACAGGCTCCGGCCGCGGCGCAACGAACGGCTGGACCGGTCGCGTTGGCACGTGCGGAGTGGACGGCATCACAACGGACGGTGCCGTTAGCATCCTCGGAACGGATTTCATTTCAGCCGGCGGCAGGGGCCTCCGCATTTTCTGGCGCGGCGCTTCCGGTTGCTTGAAGCGATCCGTCAGATCTTCGAGGCGAACCGTCTCATAGCCCTTACGCTTCGCCATGATGCGGTAGTCGAAGGCGATGCTGGAGGTTCCTCCACTCAGCTCTCGAACCCCGAAGCCGCTTGGACTTTCGTTGGTGACGTACAGACCTTTGCAGTCTCCCTTGGGCGTGAGGAACACGTGATACTCAACCCCGGCGTTGACGGTTTGCGCGAACGCTGGATCGAGCTCGATGCGGGCGGAGCCGTTGGAGAGCTGGCCGGAGCCGGCATCCTCGAGCCAGTTCTCGGCGGACTGCATGGCATACACGGCGGTCTGCTTGCCGGCATCCCCCTGGATCGATCCGGTTAGCAGTCCCGTACAGGTCAGGTTAGCCGAAGTATCAATGGTGCAATGCCGGGTGTTGCTGTAAGTATTGGGAGAACTCGTCTGGAACACTGGGTTGTGGGTCGCCGTCGTTAAGTTTTCTACAAACATGGTCGGGTAAACGCCGGAGTTATCGGTGTTCGCGGCTACAAGCGCGATGTTCGAATCCGCGCTCGCTGCAACCGCGACATATTCGCCAGTTGTTCCGCCTGTGTCACCCCACACTCCGGCACCCTGTAATATGTACCCGCTCGTCTCGCTCTCGGTTACGCCAAGTCCCACAACGCCAGCGACATTGCCAATCCCAACCACGCCGTCACCCCCAGTCGCAAAAACGCCGGTGCCCTTGCCCGTCGCATAAACGCCATAGCCGTTAGAGCTCGTGCCATAAACGCCAACCGCATCCCCCGTTGTGCTGTTGTTAGCGCCGTATACGGCGGCGCCATTAGGCGCACTCACCAAGCCCTCCACGCCATATCCGGTAGGCGACGACGACGTGCCGTACACGCCGGGCGCGGTTCCCGTAGCGGCAAAATTTTCGCCCACGACCCCGTAGGCAGTTGGCGAGTAGGTCTGGCCGTACACGCCATCTCCAGTAGCACTAAGGCCGCTCGCGCCGGCTCCACTGTTGGTCTGGCCTTGGATTCCGGTTCCACTATTCGACTGGCCCAGCACGCCAAGGCCAGAGCCCAAACTGTCCACGCCATACACGCCGACAGGCGCCGTACCCTCCACGCCCCAGCCGTTAGGCGACGCCGACGAGGCGAACAAGCCGAACGCATTCCCGGTTGTGCTGTTGTTTTCGGCGACCACGGCGGCGCCATTCGGCGCATTCACCGCGCCCTCCACGCCGTAGCCAGCCGCCGAACTCGTCGTTCCGAACACGCCCACCGCATTCCCCGTGGTGGAGTTATTCCCGCCCCATACGCCATAGCCAGTGGCCGAACTTGTCCCACCGCTCACACCCGGCGCAGTCCCGGTGGTGGAGGTATTGACGCCGATGACGCCATTGCCGTTCGCCAAACTTGACTCGCCTACCACTCCGTCCGCACCGAAGCCGAAAATGCCCGTGCCGTTGGTTGTCGACGCGTTGCCTTCTATCCCAAAGCTGATTCCGTTACCTTGTATCGCAGGGTCTGATGCGCTACCGGTGCCGGCGACGATGGTGCTGCCGCTCGATGCGACCGTCAGCGTGCCGTTCAATGTCTGATTCCCCGTGAAGGTGTTGGCCGCGCCCAGTCGCGGAACCACCGTTGTGTCAATGGTGAGCGTGCCGCTGGTCGTGATCGGGCCGCCTTTCAGTCCCAGTCCCGTGGCGACGCTCGTGACAGTGCCCGAGCCCCCGCCTGAGCCGGGGAACGTCTGCCCGGTAGCGAACGTGATCTGCCCGTTGCTGGCGATGTGCAGCCCAGTCTCGGCCGGGACCGCGGTTCCCTGGGCAAACAGCAGGTTCAGCGTGCCCGAGGGCGTCGCAGTGTTATTGCCAGCGGGTTCGGCCTGCCAGCGGAAGGTCTGGTTCACCGCCGCAGGGGTGCCGCTGTTGTATGCCGAAGCCGCCAGACTCAGCGGCTGCGAGTTCTTGCCTGCCGTCGCGGTGGCGTTCCCGGTCACCGGCAAACTCAGAATACCGCGGACGGTGCTCGCGCCCTTGATGTCCAGTGTGGTCAACGGAGTGGCCGTATTGATGCCGATTTTGGCCGTGGCACCCGTGCCCGATTGAAACACTACCGAGTCGAGGACCGTTGAAGTCCCGGTGAATACAGGCAGATAGTTGACAGTACCGCCGGTGGTCGTCACGTCAGTCGCGGCCGTCGGCGAAGCTCCCGCCGCGCCGGTGTCGGCACGGTTCGCCGCATCCGAACCGACGCTTGCCGGCGCAGCCAGCACGAAGGCCGAGGGCGGCAGTCCTCCGATGGTGGCTGCATCTCCAGCCTTCAGTGCGTAGGGGACGCTGAGCAGCAGCACACGCGCCTGCTCCGTCTGCTCAGCGATTCGCACTCCCAGCCAGCGCGCTTCGCCGCTGGTAAATAAAGTTGTGGGCACGCCGTTGGCTTTGGTAACGCCCAGTTGCACGGAGTAGTGGCCGGTGGAATCGAGTTGAACGTTGTTCTGCGTCTCGGTCCACAACGGCTCACCGCCCCGCTGCGCCGCGTAGAGGGAGAACGTAATGTTAACTACGCCGCTCAAGGAGCTTCCACCTTCATCGGTGGCGACGCTGGAAAACTGAATGAGCGGCGGCACCTGGGATGCTGCCTGGCTGTTGCTCGCCGTCTGAGCGGCCAGCGAAAGAACGACCAACAAGAATCCAACGATCACGCTAGCGATGCGGAGCCTCATGGGAGATTTCTCCTTTGGGTAATTTGTGAAACTTGCGAGTTGACTCACGGAGTTATTTCGACGCGAACACCACGGACCTGAGCGGCGGCTACTTTTGAGTGGCCTCCGGTTTGCTATTTCGTGCGGCCGGATGAGGCGTCGGAACTGCCTTGGGCAGAACCGGCATTGGTGCGCTCGGTCGCGGCGCAACCAGCGGCGGCACGGGTGGCCTTGGTATCCTCGCGCCGGGGACGGAAGTTATTACCCCTGACGGCGGGGGCCGGCGCACTTTCTGGTGCAGTGCGTCTGGTTGTTTTAAGCGCTCCGTCAAGTCTTCGAGGCGAACATTTTCATAGCCCTTGCGCTTGGCCATGATGCGGTAGTCGAAAGCGACGCTGGAGTGTCCACCGTGTTGTTCGTGAACCTCAAATCCCTGGGGAGTTTCGTTGCTCACATAGAGGCCGTCGGAATCGCCTTTAGGCGTCAAGAAGACGTGATACTCAACCCCGGCATTCACAGTTTGCGCGAAGGCGGGGTCGAGTTCGATGCGGGCGGAGCCGTTGGAAAGCTGGCCGGAGCCGGCATCCTCGAGCCAGTTCTCGGCTGACTGCATGGCGTAGACGGCCGTCTGCTTGCCCTCATCCCCTTGGATTGATCCGGTTAGCAGTCCCGTGCAGGTCAGGTTGGCCGAGGTATCGATGGTGCAATGCCGTGAGTTGCTGTAGGTGTTGGGAGAATTCGTCTGGAATACCGTGTTATGGGTCGCCGTCGTGTCGTTTTCTGCGACCAGGGCCGGGATGCTACCGTTGTTTATGAAATAACCGGCATAGTCGTTATCGGCCGTCCCAGCTACCGCCGCGAAGGTACTGCCTGTGCCCCCAGTGTCGCCCCACACTCCAACCGCATGCCACCCATTGATCGTACCTTGCCCCAGGTTGCTGGGCCCGTCCGCGGCTCCATAAACACCGATGCCAAGACTCGAACCCACCACGCCGTAGGGCATACTCTGCAACAACAGGTACTCCACACCTCCGAGTGTATCCACGCCAAATACGCCAGCCCCATAAGATGAACCCGCGGAGCCGATCACTCCAAACTTGCTCCCCCCGGTCGTGCCGGTCGCGAGGCCTTTAACGCCATAACTGCCCCCTTCGCCATAGACCCCCGTGTTTCCCGCCTGCCCAAGAACGCCGACGTCGGGACTGGTACCCTCTACGCCATCGCCATTGGACGCAGTTGTCTGGCCGAGCACACCTGTACCAAAGCTGCTCGATGTGGAGGTATTTTGGCCCACCACGCCATAGCCAAAGCTCGACGAGGAGGTTCCGAACACGCCCGCCGCTGTACTCGATGCGTTCGTCACGCTGCCATAAACCGCATTGGCGGTCGCGCTGCTGGCATAAGAATCGACGCCGTCGCCCGCCCCCGTCTGGTTCACGGACAGAACTGGGCCGGCACTGCTGGCACTTAACGTCTGGCTCGCGGTGAAGGTATTGGACGCGGTGAAGGTATTGGGCGCGTAGAAGGTATTGGCCGAGTACAGTTGCGCGTAGGGAACCGACAGCATGGCGCTCGTCACTCCGCCTGGGGCAATGCTCAACGTTCCAGTTCCAGTGATCGGCCCACCCGTCAGCCCTGCCCCGCTGGCGACGCTGGTGACCGTGCCCGGAGAAGCGCAGGCCCACGCGCTGCCGCTATATTGCAGGATCTGATTCGCCGCGCAGGTATGGGTCAGCGACAGGTTCAGCGTGCCGCTGTTCCCACCGCCCATCAGTCCGCTGCCACTCGCCGTGGTCACACTCGTGATGGTGCCGGTGCCAGGAAACGTTTGTCCCGTGGCAAAGGAGATCTGCCCATCGCTCGCGATGTGCAGCCCGGTCTCTGACGGTTTGGTCGCGCCCTCACCGAATAGTAGATTCAAAGTTCCTGAGGGGACGGTGGTGTCATTGCTCGCCGGTTCCGCCAGCCACTGGAAGGTCTGGTTGACCGCTGTGCTCGAGCTGCTATTGAATGCCGAAGCCGCCAGACTCAGTGGCTGCGAGTTCTTGCCTGCCGTCGCCGTGGCCGTCCCGGTCACCGGCAGACTCAGGACGCCGCGAACGGTGGCCGCACCCTTTACGTCCAGTGGGGTCAGTGGCGTGGCCGTGTTGATGCCAACCTTGGCCGTCGTGCCCGTGCCCGACTGAAACACGACCGAATCGAGAACCGTTGAAGTCCCGTTGAACAGCGGCAAATAGTTAACCGTGCCACCGGTTGTAGTTACGTCCGTTGCCGCCGTCGGCGAGACTCCCGCAGCGCTGGTGGCGGCACGGTTCGCCGCATCCGATCCGGCGATTGCCGGAGCGGCCAGCACGAAGGCCGAGGGCGGCAATCCGCCAATGGTTTCCGCATCCCCGGCCTTCAATGCATACGGGGCGCTAACCAGCAACACTCGTGGTTGTTCGGCTTGCCCCGAGACTTCGACTCCCACCCAACGCGCCTGCTCGGACGTGAACAACTCCGCCGGCAGCCCGTCGGCCTTGGTCGAACCCAGTAAAGCTGTGTAGTGGCCATTGCCGTCGGCGGTTACGTTCTGCGTCTCTAGCCAGAGCGGAGCGCCGCCGGTTTGCTCCGAGTAAAGAGCAAAGGTGATGCCGACCGTCCCGGTCAGCGGACTGCCGTTCGCGGCCTTCGCCGTGCCGCCAAAGCGGACTAGTCGAGGCAGGGCAGATGCCGCTTGAGTGGATGTCTGGGCCCAGCTGGGCTGAACCAGGGACAGCGACAGAGCCAGCGACAACAAACCAACGATCACGCGATCGATGCGGAGCCTCATGGGAGATTTCTCCTTTGGGTAATTTGTGAAACTTGCGAGTTGACTCACGGAGTTATTTCGACGCGAACACCACGGACCTGAGCGGCGGCTACTTTTGAGTGGCCTCCGGTTTGCTATTTCGTGCGGCCGGATGCGGCGTCGGAACTGCCTTGGGCTGAACCGGCATCGGTGCGCTCGGCCGCGGGACAACAAGCGGACGCACGGGTGGCCTTGGTATCCTCGGAACGGGTTTCATTTCCGCCGGCAGCAAGGGGCGCCGCATTTTCTGGCGTGGTGTTTCCGGTTGCTTGAACCGCCCCGTCAGGTCTTCGAGGCGAACGTTCTCATAGCCCTTGCGCTTCGCCATGATGCGGTAGTCGAAGGCGATGCTGGAAGTTCCTCCGCCCTGCTCATGCACTTGGAACGACGTTGCCGTTTTCTGGCTGACATACAATCCCCTGGAGTCGCCGTTGGGTGTGAGGAACACGTGATATTCCACCCCGGCATTTACAGTTTGCGCGAACGCCGGATCGAGTTGGATTCTGGCAGAGCCGTTGGAGAGTTGACCGGAGCCGGCATCCTCGAGCCAGTTCTCGGCGGACTGCATGGCGTATACGGCTGTCTCCTTGCCGGCGCTCCCCTGGATCGATCCGGTTAGCAGTCCCGTACAGGTCAGGTTGGCCGAAGTATCGATAGTGCAATGCCGCGAGTTGCTATAAGTGTTCGGAGAACTGGTCTGGAACACCGGGAAGTGGGTGTTGGCCGACGCCGTATAGTTGGCTACGACCATGGTCGGGAAGCTGCCGGTGCTATCGGCGTTCTCCGCTAACAGCGCGGTATTCGTGTCGGTGGTCGCAACAACCCCAAAATACAGCCCCGATGTGCCGCCGGTGTCCCCCCACACGCCAGCACCATGATTGGTTAAGTCCCTGCCCGTGAGGCTAGAACCCAGAGCCAGCCCCTGAACGCCAATGGTGCTGCCCGTGGCATAAACCCCGTTAGTCCCGTTACCCCAGACGCCGACGTTATTGCCGCTGTTCCCAACCACGCCATAGCCATCGGAGCTGCTGCCATAGACGCCGTAGCCGGTACCCACAGTGTCCTCGCCAAGGACGCCGGTGGGGCCGGCGCCCTCCACGCCATAGCCGCTAGGCGACGCCGTCGTTCCATACACACCCGCGGTGCCGCCCGCTGTGACGTTATTTTCGCCGTACACGGCGTAACCAGCCGGGGAATCGTTGATGCCGAATACACCCAAACTACTCCCCGATCCCGAGGTCGCCATTCCCTGGACTCCATAGCCGGTAACCGAGTTCGTCACTCCGACTACGCCCTCAGCCCCCGTCCCGTAAACCCCGACGCTGGGACTCGCCCCTTCCACCCCATAGCCAGAGGACGATGACGTCAAACCGTACACGCCGGGCGCGCTCCCGGTAGTGGCACTATTCTGGCCGAGAACGCCAACGCCAGCAGGAGAAGTTGCCCAGCCGTACACGCCCTGGGAGATCCCGGTTGAGCCGGCCGCATTGCCCTGGACGCCCGCTGCATTATTGGTCGAGTTGGTCGTTCCAAGCACACCAACCACGCCCAGGGCGGTAGTGGAATTCGTAGCACCGAGCACCCCGTATTCCCCCGTCCCATAAACGCCGACGTAATTGGGACTGCTTCCCTCCACGCCGTAGCCTCCCGAGGAATTCGTCGCTCCCTGCACACCCACCGCGTTCCCTGTTGCGGCGTTGTTTGCGCCGTAAACACCATAGCCAGCAGGCGAATTCGACACGCCTTCCACCCCGTACGTTGCACCCGTCGCAGGTTGCGCAACGCCTTGGACGCCGGACCCAGAAGTCGAATTCGTCTGACCGAACACGCCAACCGTCACCCCAGACGTAGCCAGCGCATCGCCCTCGACGGCGACGCCGGAAGTAGACGACGCCGTGCCGAACATGCCGATGGCTACACCGTCCGCCGAAATGGCAGTAGCTGTGGCGTTCGTGGTGGTGGCCGCGATCGTTCCGGCACCCCCGCTCGACGTGGCCGTCAACGTCCCGGTCAACGTCTGATTCGCGGTGAACGCGTTGGCCACGCCCAGTTGTGGAATCTTGGTGGTGTCGATGGCCAGCGTGCCGGTGGTCGTGATCGGTCCGCCCTTCAGTCCGAGTCCGGTGGCGATGCTCGTGACCGTGCCCGAACCCCCGCCGCCGGGGAAGGTTTGCCCGGCGGCGAATGTGATTTGCCCGTTGCTCGCAATGTGCAGTCCGGTCTCGGACGGTTTGGTGGCACCTACCCCAAACAGCAGATTCAACGTTCCCGAGGGCGACGTGGTGTCATTGCTCGCCGGCTCTGCCTCCCATTGAAAGGTCTGGTTGAGCGCCGTGCCGGAGGTGCTGTTGTATGCCGACGCTGCCAGACTCAGCGGCTGCGAGTTCTTGCCGGCCGTCGCCGTGGCCGTTCCGGTAACCGGCAGACTCAGGATGCCGCGAATGGTGGCCGCGCCCTTTACGTCCAATGGCGTCAGCGGAGTGGCAGTGTTGATGCCGACCTTGGCTGTCGCGCCCGTGCCCGACTGAAAGACCGCCGAATCAAGGACCGTTGAAGTCCCGTTAAACAGCGGCAAGAAGTTGACCGTGCCGCCGGTTGTGGTCACGTCAGTGGCCGCGAGTGGAGCGCTCGCTCCTGGGGCCGTTGCTGCGGCGTTGGCCGAAGTGACTCCGTTCGCCGGACCTGCCAGCACAAAGGCGGAGGGCGGCAATCCGCCAATGGTCTCCGCGTCCCCGGCCTTCAATGCATACGGAGCGCTGACCAACAGCACTCGTGGCTGCTCGGGCTGCCCCGAGACTTGCACTCCCACCCAATGCGCCTGCTCGGAAGTGAATAACTCTGCCGGCAGTCCGTCGGGCTTGGTCGATCCCAAAAGAACGGTATAGTGCCCGTTGGCGTCGGGAGTGACGTTCTGCGTTTCCAGCCAGAGTGGAGCGCCACCGGTCTGCTCGGAGTACAGAGCAAAAGTTATGCCGACGACTCCGGTCATAGGCTTACCGTTCAGCCCGGTGACCGTACGGCCGAAGCGCACCAGCCGCGGCAGGGCAGACGCACCTGAAGAAGATGTCTGAGCAACGGTCAGTGAAACCAGAGATAGGACCAGCAGGAATCCAACCACCCGGCAAATGTTTTGGAGCTTCATGGGAGATCTCTCCTCTTGAAATTCGAATACTGGTTCCAACGGAACCGAATTGCCCGGCTCAAAAAACCGGTACAAGAATTTATGCAAGAATTCTCGATGCCCACCCATAGGTCATGCCGAAATCGGACCTTTGGGAAGCCGAAGCCGCGCCTGTTCTGCCTGTTCCCGGTCCAGCTTGCTTCCGCACAGCGGGCAGGTGTCGAAGCCAGTCGCTGATCCGCCCAGCATTACCGTGGTGCCTTGCCGCTCGACCGTGACCTCAGTGCGAACCGTGCGGCTGGTGGGGCTGACGGGCGCGTCCGAACGGAAGAAGCTTGCCCGCTGACTCAGCCATTGATAGAGTCCTTTCGTACCGGCCCCCCTTTACTGGTCGCGGATGTTGCGGCAGTCGCCGAAAAAAGGCCAGTGACGAGTTCTGACCGCTTCTGACAAAGTTTGAATTGCCGTCAAGTCCATGAAACCGGATGGGATCTACCAATTCGAAAAGCTTCGAGTGGATGCCCTGGCTCGCACCCTGCGGCGGAAGAAGAGATTGTCACACTCAACCGCCGGGCTTTCGATGTGTTGCTGTACTTTGTGCAGAACCCGGGAAGGGTCCTCACCCGCGACGAATTGCTAAAGAATGTCTGGCCCGACGCTCATGTGGACGAAAACAGTCTGGCGCAGAGCATCTCTGCGCTGCGGCGGGCGCTGGAGGAGAAGCCTGGCGACAACAACTACATCGCCACGCTGCCGGGGCGGGGGTATCAGTTTGTGGTGCCGGTGCAGGTGGTCGGGCCGGAGAATGCGGCGATTGCCCCGAACGCAAATACTGGAGCAAGCCGTGGCGGTGTGATTTTTCAGCAGGAGACCATCCGCACCAGTGTGATCACGGAAGAAAAAATGAGCTCCGGCACGGCGGCCTTGCCAGAAGCTTCGCCGGCTCGGATTCCGGCGCTCCTGAAGATTGCGGTTCCCGTTCTGCTGGTTGGCATTGTTGTGGCGGGCGGGTTCTACTATCGTTCGCGGCAAAGCCAACGCCTGACCGAGAAAGACACTATCGTCCTCGCCGACTTCGCCAACAGCACGGGCGACGCGATCTTCGATGACACGCTGAAAACGGCGCTCAATATTTCCCTGCGGCAGTCCCCTTTCTTGAATGTCCTTCCGGACAGCCAGGTCACGAAGACGTTACAGTTGATGACCCGTCCGGCTGGCACGAAACTCACGCCCGAGGTGACGCGCGAGCTTTGCCAGCGCGCCGGCAGCAAGGCTTACATCGCGGGAGCGATCGGCAGTCTCGGCAGTGAGTACGTACTGCAATTGAAAGGGGTGAACTGCCTGAGCGGCGACACGCTGGCCGAGAAGCAGGTGACGGCTGCGTCCAAGGAGAAAGTCCTCGACACACTAGGCGAGGCGGCGTCCAAGCTGCGCGGCGAACTGGGCGAATCACTGGCGACGGTGCAGAAGTTTGACGTTCCAATGCAGGAGGTGACCACGCATTCACTGGAAGCTCTGAAGGCTTATACCGTTGGCGCGGCCCACGAGAGGCAATCCCCTGCCGCCGCCCTGCCCTACTTTCAACGTTCTGTCGAGCTTGACCCGAATTTTGCCAGGGGATATTTGGCAGTGTCCAACCAATACACCAATCTCGGTAAGCCGGGCAGAGCCAACGAGTATGCCACCAAAGCGTTCCAACTGCGGGGACATACCAGCGAACTGGAAAGGCTACGGATCGCTGGTACGTATTACATGGAGGTGACCGGAGAACTGGACAAAGCCGTCCAGACGTACCAGGAGCAAATTGAGGACTACCCGCGTGACCCGATCATTGGCACGGTAGGCAGTCTATACGCTGAGCTTGGACAATATGAGAAAGCCGCCGAAGCCACCAGGCAAGGCCAGCTTCTTAGACCGGAGTTTCACGGTTGGTACTCGAATCTCGCCACCTACGCGCTTTCCTTGCAGCGGTTCGACGAGGCGCAGAAGATCATCGACCAGGCCCAGGCAAAAAAAATTGATGATTTCCAGTTGCGGCTTGTCCGCTATGCGCTCGCCTTTTTCGGCTCGGATTCCGCTGGCATGGCGGAACAGCAACAGTGGTTTGCGGGTAAGGCCGAATATGAGAACTTCGGATTGGCGCTGGCATCGGACACCGAGGGCTACGTCGGCCATGCCGCCAAGGCGCAGGATCTCATCAAGCGCGCGATAGACTCAGCTCTGCGAACCGACAATAAAGAAGTTGGGGCGATCTATCTGGCGGTTGCCGCTCAGCGGGAAGCAGCCTACGGTCGTCCGGCAGAAGCGCGGCAGGGAGCGGCAGCAGCGGCAAAGCTTGCTCCCGAGAGTCCGGCGGCAGCAGCCGAAGCCGCGCTTGCGTTCGCCATGGCGAGCGATACCGGGCGAGCCGAGTCCATGGCCCAAGACCTGGAAAAACGCTTTCCGCTTGACACGCAGATGCAGTCGCTCTGGTTGCCTGCGATTCGGGCGCAAGTGGCTCTGGACGAGAACCATCCTGCTCCCGCTCTGACGTCCTTGCAGGCTGCCGCCGCCATCGAGTTCGGGACGATTCCGTTCGTCAACAATGCGTCCTGCCTCTATCCGACGTACGTGCGTGGTGAGGCTTACCTGGCAGCCGGACAAGGCAGCGCTGCCGCCGCCGAGTTTCAGAAGATTCTCGACCACAGCGGAATCGTCTGGAACTGCTGGACTGGGGCCATGGCCCATCTTGGAGTAGCTCGTGCCCACGCGTTGCAGTCGAGATCCGCGCAGGGAGCGGTTGCTGACGCCGCCCACGTCCGGGCGCTCGCCGCTTACAAAGATTTCCTCACCCTCTGGAAGGACGCCGATCCCAACATCCCCATCCTGAAGGAAGCCAAGACGGAGTTCACCAAACTCGCAACACTACGACCATGAAGGCAGATGGGATATACCAATTCGGGGAGTTCCGAATTGAGGCCCTGGCTCGCACCCTGCGGCGGGAAGAAGAGATTGTCACACTCAACCGCCGGGCTTTCGATGTGTTGCTGTACTTTGTGCGGAACCCGGGAAGGGTCCTCACCCGCGACGAATTGCTAAAGAATGTCTGGCCCGACGCTCATGTGGACGAAAATAGTCTGGCGCAAAGTATCTCCGCGCTGCGGCGGGCTCTGGAGGAAAAGCCGGGCGACAACAACTACATCGTCACATTGCCGGGGCGGGGGTATCAATTTGTTGTGCCGGTGCAGGTGCTCGCGCCAAACGATATGGCGCTCGTCCCGGATGCAACCGCTAGCCCCAGCCACGGCTCTGGCGGTCTGGTTTTTCAGCAGCAAACGATCCGCACCAGTGTCGTTACCGAAGAGAAGCAACAGCTAAGCTTGCCGGGCCCGCGACATCGAGTGGAGATGAAACTGGTCGCGATCTTAGCCGTCGCCGTGATCGCGGTGGCAGGGGTCTACTCGTGGAAGCAGTCTCACCGCGTCGGGCCGGCAAATCCAACCACCATCGGCTCGAATGGGACACTCCCAGCAGCTCGCCGCTCCATCGCCGTTCTCGGATTTCGCAACCTGTCTGGCCGCCCCGAAGAAAACTGGATCTCCACAGCACTCGCGGAAATGTTAAGCACCGAACTGGAGGCCGGCGAAAAGCTGCGCCTGGTCTCCGGGGAAGACATCGCGCGCACCAAACTCGATCTTCCTCTGGCCGACGCCGACAGCCTCTCCAGAGACACGCTGGCGCGATTGCACAAGAACCTGAATAGCGACCTGATTGTCCTCGGTTCCTACACCGCTCTCGGCGAGAAGCCGGGTACCCGCATCCGTCTCGACCTGCGACTTCAAGATACAGTCGCCGGCGAGACGATCGCCGACGTTGCAGTGGTGGGAGGCGAGGCCGATCTGTTTGACATGGTGTCGCAGGCTGGTTCCCGGTTGCGCGAAAAGCTTGGCGTAGAAGCGGTCTCTCCGGTGGAGGCAGTGAGCGTCCGCGCTTCCTTGCCTTCCAATCGTGATGCCGCCCGCCTCTATTCGGAGGGGCTTGCCCGGCTGCGCGTGTTCGATGCCCTCGAAGCTCAGCGATCTTCTGCAGCGGGCCATCGCTGCCGATCCAAAGTACTCCCTGGCCCACTCCGCTCTGGCCGAAGCCTGGTCCCGTCTGGGTTACGACAAGAAGGCGCAGCAGGAAGCGCGGCAAGCATATGACCTCATCCACCAATCTTTCCCGCGAAGACAAGTCTGGTGGTGGAAGGACGTTATCGTGATATCGATCATCAACACGACAAAGCGATCGAAGTCTATCGCACGCTCTTCACCTTGTTTCCTGACAATGTCGACTACGGGCTCCAGTTGGCCCAAGCGCAAGTTAGCGCCAGTAAGGGTCATGACGCTCTGGCCACGGTCGAGTCCCTGCGCAAGCTTTCGCCTCCAGCTTCTGAAGATCCTCGGATCGAAATAAAGGAGGCGGACGCGTGGTGGGTGTTCGGCGATTCTAAGCGCCAACAGGAACCTCTGGCTCGGGCGATTGGGAAGGCCAGGGCCCAGGGAGCACGGCTGATCCTGGCTCGCGCCTTGGAGGGTCAGAGCACGTTATTCGACGTTTTGGGCCAGACGCAAAATGCGATTGCCTCTTGCCGCGAATCCAGAGACATTTTCGCCGCCGCCGGAGACCGGGAAGGCGAGGCCAGGGCTTTGCGCTGTTCGGCGGATTTGTTCTCCGACCATGGGGACCTGCCTCGTTCCATCGTTCTGTTATCAGCAGGCACTCACCATCTTCCGCAAGAATGGCTCCGAAGCTGGGAGGGCCAGCGTGCTCAACAACCTCGCCGTGGTCTATGAACAAGAGGGCGATCCCGCCACCGCCGAGAAACTGTATCGCCAAGCTAAGCTAGTTTTCGGCTCCTCGATGACGAAACGCGCAGGAACCTCGTTACTGGGAATCTTGCCGATTAACGAATGGCGCAGGGGGATCTGACTTCGGCGGTCCAGCTATATAAAGAATCGACTGCAGTTAGGTGGAACAAGGGAATTCCGACAATGCCGCCCTCGCCAGTCAAAGGCATCGCGTATGTTCGCCAATTGCAAGGCGACCTCGTGGGTGCAAAGCAGGGATTCGAACAATCCCTCGCAACCTGGCAGAAGAACGGCGTTCAGTATTACTCCGCCTACGCCATGTGGAATTTGGGAAGTCTGTTACTCCAGGAATCGGACTTTTCGGGATCTCGCAAAATGTATGAGCAGGCGCTGGCTTTGCGGACCGCGGCAGGCGACAAGATAACTATCGCCGAAACTCAGCTCGCGCTCGCAGATTTGTCGCTGGAAGAGGCGCGTTCTCCCGCCGAACAGGAAACCGTAGTCCGCCAGGCTCTGGAGGTTTTTCAGACACAGAAAGTCCGCGACGACGAAACCGAAGCGTGGTGCGTCCTCGCCCGCGCGCTGCTTGCGGAAGGTAAAGCGGCGGCCGCGAAAGACGCGATGCAACATGCCCGCTCTCTCGCCGCCAAAAGCCAGAATCCAGAAATCCGCTGGCGGACCGCCATCACTGCAGCGCGCATCGAGACCGCCGAAACAAATCTTGCCCACTCCGCTGCTGGGACTGCAGGCACGCAAAGAGCTGGCCACCATCATCACGAAGTCGCGAGAGCTCGGTTATATGGGGATCGAGCTCGATGCGCGCCTCGCGCTCGCTGAAATCGAACTAAAGACCGGGCAAACGGCCACGGGACGCGATCACTTGACCGCCATCGAAGCGGACGCCAAAACCAAAGGCTACAACCTGATCGCACGTAAGGCTGCCACCGCTCGCGGCTGACGCTTCCCGCTGAAACCCAGGGATAAAATAAGTGACAGGGGACTACCGAATCGCTTCTCTAGCGCGGCTTGCAAGAGCGTTCCAGCAGATCAGAGCGCAACCCAAGGACAAGAATGCTTCGTGAAGATCCGCGCGTTTTTCGTAGCGCACGCGCAACCGCCGGAACTGATTGAGCCAGGCGAACGTCCGCTCCACGACCCAGCGCCATTGGCCCAATCCGCTACCGTGATTGCGCTTCGCAAGAAAAGGGATGATGCGTCTTTCCCGCAGACCTTGACGGATCGCTTCGACGTCGTAACCACGGTCGCCTAACACGCAATCGGGACGATGACGCGGACGCCCGCGTTCTCCTCGAGCGGGAACGCCCCGACGGAATGAGATTTTGACACGCGCGGGTGGAAGGAACGCAGTGGGGGATCAAGCTGTACAAGCGGTATGCCTTGTTTGATTGCTCCTGACACAAGTAAACACCGCTTACGATAGCTTAAGCAGTGTCGAACAGCGAAGGCATAAGCTGGAAATATTCTGGCCATTCGAGTCTTGGGCTTAACGCTGGGATACCGAAGCTACCGGGCTCGCTTTTCGCTGATCTTCTGTCAGGGCAAGCACGGCAAAAGCGGTCGCGGCATCGGTCATGAAGAGCCCCGTGCCGGAGGACTGGTGTCGTTTCTTATTCACCGAGGATGCGGGCCAGGAGCCCTCCGCCGCATTCTGGTTGCTCATCAGCCAGGAAAGTCCTTTTCTAAGTTGAGCATTGTCCCGCGGTAATCCCGCCTCTTCCAGGGCAAGGATCGTAAGGCTCGTGGCAACTCCGTCACTCTTGCCTTCCATGGGGGTCCCATCTTCGCGGATCCACATGTTCGTGAACGACTTGAGACTCCAACCGTTCCACTTCCACGCAATGGAAGCCAGCCGCCAGCCGCCATCTGACTGCTGCTTGCTCAGGATTTCACGAATGATCGCCTTCTGCTGTTCTGGAGCAAGAAGTCGCGGAAGTTTGGTGGAAGCCCACAGAAGAAAAACGCGGTTGACTGTCGATTGGGCGGCTTCTTCGCGGTTCAAATATTCGCGCAAGCGCGCGACGTTGTCCTGAATTCCGGGGCTCGATGCATAATCCCCGGGCGTTGTCCCCACTGCGATCGCAGCCAGGGTTGCGCCATAGTAGCCGGAATCATTCGCTTCCCATGGCTCCTGGTCGAACTGAAGCCAGGGCCATGAACCCCTCTTCTCTCCGGCGGTCTGCTGGAGTTCCCACATATTGCTGAAAGCGGCGCGCGTGTCGTCGCTGAGTTGTCCCTTCTCAGCATCGTGGCTGGCCAAAATCAGCGCATTCAGAACCGCCTCAGTCCCCCGGGACTCGGCGGTTTTTTTGTCGTATCCCTGGTCGCTGTAGTAAGGCCCAACATCCTCCCAAAGCCGTACTCGCTTGGTGACATCCTCGATCAGCTTGTGCTCATTGATTGACGGACCCGGTTCCGCAAGTGCCGCGCGCAAGACTGGCCGCGCCAGCGCATAGGGCAAGGCCGTATGGCACGATACGCAAAAAGTCCCGTGATCGCGGGCAGACCCGGACCATTCTGACCACCAAGCCTCCCGGGAGTCCAAGTAAGCTGCGGCGGCCTTCGGATCCCACGAAGTAGAGACTCTTGGCGCAGGGTGCGAACACGACACTAGGGCTACTGCCACCAGGCAGGTCAGCGTGGCGCTGATTCTTCGCAGGCCCACTTCCATTTAGACGGATACCTCCAGCAGTCTTTGAACGACATCCGACAACGCTGACGAGCAAATAAGGGGGAGAAGACGGGGCCTGACCTGCTGCCCTTCATCTAAAGATATCTCCCAAATTATACAAGAGGCGGCTCTCTCTCATCCCGGCTGTCATCCCCGCGGAAATCAGCCTGATTCGTGGTAAAAGCGGCAACTGGACGGCCACAAACAGCCTTCAATCGGTGATTCTGGTCACAGACTTCCTTTCCGGAAATTCGGATAATGTGAGGGTCAAGTATTGGCCGGGGATACTTCCCTTGCCACCCCCAGCTTGACTCACCCCCACTGTTATCCCATTGAGCGACACCGGTGTTTTACTCATAACAACCGCGAGAATATCCGCCGCATTGCCCTCGAGGTAGACGATTGCGGAAATATTATCGATTCATCGACGGCCTGCGGAAATTCGCGAAATCGCGAATGGATTCCGACGAAGCCATCGCGCTAGCCCGATCAACGCTGCAGGCGCGAATCGCGGCGCGCGAAGACAATTTCCTGCGCCTCGCCGAGCGAAGCATTTTCCAGTATTCGCGAAGCCCTTATCTGCCCCTGCTCGCCGCCAAGCGAATCGACTTTAGCGATCTCAAGTCATGGGTCTCGAGATTTGGTCTGGAAGCCAGCCTTCGCAATCTGGAGCAGGAAGGCGTCTACTTCACCGTGGACGAGTTCAAGGGCAAGGTGCCGGTTCGGCGAAACGGCGTCACGTTCGTTTGCGAAGAGGCGATGTTCGATAACCCCTACTTGTCTTTCGTGTACGAAGTGAGGAGCGGGGCGACGCGGAGCGCGGGTACACGGATCCGGATCGATTTTGACTACCTGCATCAGCGGTCGCTCTACGATGCCTTTTTGCTCGATCTCCACGGATGTCTGGCGGCTCCGATTGCCAACTGGTTCCCCGTGTTTCCGGGAGCGCCGGGGATCAACTCCAGCTTGCGATTCGCTCATATCGGGAATCCCGCCCAACGCTGGTTCTCGCAAGTGGCGGAAGATCAGGTGCGCGTGAACTGGGAGAAAAGATGGGGCACAAAGACCATTTTTGCGGTTCATCGGTTCTTTGGTTGTCCGCTGGCCGAGCCAGAATACGCCGGGCTTAACGATGCCCTTCAAATCGCTCAATGGGCTTCGACGGTTCTTGGCGAGCACCCGAACTGCGTGATCTATACATTTGCCGCTTCAGCGGTAAGAGTTTGCATCGCAGCGGCGGAGGCGAACCTGAATCTGAAGGGCGCCAAATTTCTGGTCACGGGTGAGCCTCTCACTCCGCACAAGAAGAGGGAAATCGAATCGGCCGGAGCGAGTGCGATTCCCGTCTACGGGATCTCGGAAGCGGGTGTTGTCGCCGCCGGCTGCAACCACTCCCACTCGAAGAGCGATCATTGTCACCTTTACAAAGACACGACTGCGATCATTACCCACCGCCAGGTGGTTCCAAACTTCGATCTCAGCCTGGACTCCTACCTCTTCACCAGCCTGCTTTATGAGTCTCCTAAACTGCTGCTGAATGTCGGTATGGGAGATTTTGGCGATCTCGATTCGCATACATGCAACTGCGGATTCGGAAAACTCGGTTTCGACACCTGCCTGAGCAACATCCGCAGCTACGAAAAACTGACCGGCGAAGGAGTGACCTTTGTCGACACGGATTTCATTCGCATCGTCGAGAAAGAACTGCCCGAACTTTTCGGCGGGCAAAGCACGGATTATCAGTTGGTCGAGGCCGAGGACGCGAAGGGCTTCACGCGTCTGCGATTGCTGGTCAGCCCGCGAGTGGGAAAAGTGAACGAAGGCGAGATTCTGGCAATGTTCATGAAACTGCTCGGTCGCGGCGAAGCCAGTCCGGAATCATGGGCGCAGTCCGGAGTCGAGATGTGGCACCAGTCGGGCATGGTGCAAATCATGCGCGATTATCCAGTCTGTACACCTAGCGGTAAGATCCTCCCCTTCCAGTTGTGTAAACCGAAGGACCAGCATGCAGAGTACGCAGCCAAGTGAAAGGACCGATCATGGGATTCCCAGCACGAAGACTCAGAAGACTCCGGCAGAACGAAGCGATTCGCGGACTGGTTCGCGAAAACAAGCTTTCCCCGGGCAACTTCATCCTGCCTCTTTTTGCAGTCCCCGGCAGCAAGATTCGGCAGGAGATCACATCTCTTCCGGGCAACTATCATCTCTCGATCGACTGCCTGGTCGAGGAAGCGATCACGGCTCGCGATCTGGGCATTCCCGCGGTTCTTCTGTTCGGCGTGCCCGACACTAAAGATGAACAAGCCTCGGGCGCGTACTCCTCGCACGGAATCGTGCAGGAAGCCGTGAGAGCGTTGAAGACCCATGTTCCCGAGATGCTGGTCATTACCGATGTGTGTCCCTGCGAGTACACACTGAATGGACACTGCGGCATTATGCACAACGGCTATCTCGATAATGATGCCTCGCTCGACCTGATCGCAAAAATCGCCGTCTCCCATGCCGAGGCCGGCAGCGACATGGTTGCGCCGGCTTCCATGCTGGACGGGCAGATTCTGACTATGCGGCAGGCCCTCGATCAGCGCGGATTCCTCAACCTGCCCATCATGGCCTACTCCGCCAAATTTGCCTCAAAGCTCTACGATCCCTTCTTCAAAGAGGGAACACAGTCGGCGGTATCGTTCGGTGACAAGCGCACTCACCAGATGGATTTCTCCAATTCCGACGAGGCTATGCGCGAGATCGCCCTCGACATTGAGGAAGGCGCTGACATCGTCATGGTGAAGCCCGCGCTTTTTTACCTCGACATCGTGTATCGAGCTAAGAGCGAATTCAAAATGCCACTCGCCGTTTACGATGTGAGCGGAGAGTACGCCATGATCGATGCGGCGGCTCGTCTAGGCCGTCTGGACCGAGACGCAATCATGATGGAGGCGATGACCTGCATGAAACGCGCAGGCGCAGACATCATCATCACCTATTTCGCGAAAAGGGCTGCCGAGTTGCTTCACCGCCAGGAACGAACCGGCGCGGTGCACTCCGGCCGAGATGTCTTCGAGGAAGAATGGGCAATCTAGCCGGATTGGAAGATGCACTCTCGAAGACCGACTTCTGCTCGGATGCTGCTCTGGGTTCTTCGTACGGGTTGTCCGGAACAGGAGATCTCCGTCATTTCATTCGAAGCCTCGCCCGCGCGGATCATCTGATCCGCGTCCGAGAGGAGATGGATTGGAAATTCGACATCGGGAGAATGACGAGAAAGTTGCCGCGCCCCGCTCCTGTTCGAGAACGTCAAGGATTATCCAGATCAGCGCGTGTTTACCAATGGACTCTGTGACACTTCCTCGATTGCCCTGGCTCTTGGCATCGATTCCGGAATCTCCCGCAAGAAGCTTGTAGCCGAAGCCAGGAAGAGGATCGCCGCGCCAATCAAGCCGAAGCTCGTCAAGACCGGCCCAGCGCTGGAAAACATTGTCCCGGCTCGCGAAGTCAATCTGCTGAAGCTCCCGGTCCCTCACTGGAGCACCATTGATGGCGGTCGATATATCGGCACGTGGCATATCAACGTAACCAAAGATCCAGAGTCGGACTCCCGAAATGTGGGCGTGTACCGGATGCAGTTGTTGGGGCCAAGGCAGGCGACGGTCAGTGCGTCTCCTAGAAGCCACCTCGCTCGGCATTTTGCCAAGGCCGAAAAAGAAGGCCGGCCTCTGCCCATGGCAGTCGCCATCGGCGTGAGCGAGGCCGTGATCATGGCCGCAGCCGCAGCATACCCAGACGGGATGGACGAATACGACTTAGCGGGAGGACTGCAGCAGGAGGCGGTTCAACTCATTCCGTGCCATACGGTGAACCTTGAGGTTCCCGCGTACTCCGAGATCGTAATCGAGGGCCTGATACAACCCGGCGTTCGCGTCCAAGACGGGCCCTACTTCGATTACACCGGGAAGCCCGACACGAATCCCAACGCATTCCTGTTCGAAGCCACGCAGCTTATGTTTCGGAGTCATCCTATTTTTCGGGGCACATCCATCGGCGTTCCGGGCGCCGAAGATCATCAACTCTTGGCCTTCCTGGCTGACCTCAACCTGGTAAATTTCCACGGCTCTCAAGTCAAGCAAGCCGCCCAGAATCTCCTGTTGAGGCAGCGCCTTTTCCGGGCGTTCCAACTGGTCGGCAGAGTTGGAGCCATGGCTCGCAGCGTGAAGGTTTGGTAGGCCGCGAATCGCGCGGAGACCCGAATCGAGATTCACAACAATCCGACCATCGTTTTGATTTCTAACGTCGCGTCGAGAAGGCGGTTCCCTTCGCGCTCGGCGCAACCGCCTGCCGCACGCATAGAATAGTTGCGGTGAATCACATTCTTCATGTTGTAGGCGCACGACCTAATTTTGTGAAGGCGGCGCCCGTCCTGCGTGCCCTTCGGCAACGCGGCATTCGGCAGACGCTGGTCCACACCGGACAGCACTATGACCGGAACATGTCGGATGTGTTCTTTACCCAGCTTGAGATTCCGGAACCGGATTTTAATCTGGAGGTCGGCTCCGGCAGCCACGCTTCGCAGACGGCCGAGATCATGCGCCGATTCGAGCCCGTAGTCCTCGAACGCAAGCCGGATATCACTCTGGTTTACGGCGACGTGAATTCCACCGTTGCCGCCGCACTGGTTTGTTCGAAGCTCCTCATCCCGGTCGGCCACGTGGAAGCTGGACTTCGTTCCTTCGATCGAACCATGCCGGAAGAGATCAACCGGATCGTGACGGATCGCATTTCCGACCTGCTGTTCACGCCCTCGGAAGACGGCGATCTTAATCTCTTGCGCGAGGGCGTGGCGAAGGAACGCATTCACCTTGTGGGCAACGTGATGATCGATTCACTCATACAACTATTGCCGGCTGCGAAGAGTTGTTTGAAGAATGGTTTTCCAGAACGATTTGCCCTCGTCACTCTGCACCGGCCCTCCAACGTCGATGACGGCGAAGCCCTACGCGGGATATTGGACTGCCTCACGAAAGTCAGCAAGAATCTCAGTATCATTTTCCCAGTGCATCCGCGCACACGCCAGCGTATCGCCGAGTTTGGGATCAAGTCTGAAAGCCTGCATCTGCTTGACCCGATGCCCTACATCGAGTTCCTCTCGCTTCAAACCCGCGCTGCGGTCGTGATTACCGATTCTGGCGGAATTCAGGAAGAGACCACCTATTTAGGGGTGCCGTGTCTGACCTTGAGGCAAAACACCGAACGTCCGATCACGGTGACCCTGGGGACAAATATTCTCGTCGGCGACGACCGGGAAAGCTTAGTTGTTGAACTAGGAAAGATACTTGAAGGCAAACAGAAGAAGGGCACCACACCTCCTTTGTGGGACGGTCACAGCGGCGATCGCATCGCCGACATCTTGCAGCGCATGTGACGCTGGGCGTGTTATTTGCTGAGGATCATCCTCGTCAAACGCGCGCCAATAGTGCGCAAATTCCTGCATTGCACATGACCTTTCCATTCTTGACAGCTCTTCACCAGCGTGAGAAGCTGCAGTAACTTCGGTACGAGTTCGCCACGAGTCAAAAGATTTTCGCCACGAGTCGAAAGTACGAGAGCCCCCAAAGACTGCAAATTCAAAAGATGAGGTGCGCAATTATGAGACCAGGGCCGATGTTGTCTGAATGCAAGCGCGGATTGGCGCTCGCCTTCGTGCTAGCGTTGGGGGCGATCGCGCTGCAGCCGGCGCACGCGCAGACTTTCAGCGTGATTCACAACTTCACCGGCGCAAGCGATGGCGCGAACCCTCTTTCCGGCTTCATCGTCGCGGGAGGCGATCTCTACGGCACTGCCAGTTCCGGCGGCAGCTCTGGAGTCGGCGTCGTATTCAAGTTGAGCACCAGCGGCCAGGAAACTGTGCTGCACGAATTCACCGGCGGATCCGACGGTGCGAATCCGGAAGGACGTTTGATTGCGAGCGGGGGCTACCTCTACGGCACGACTACCTCTGGAGGAGCATCGAAAGCCGGAACGATATTCAGACTCACTTTCGCGGGGAAGGAGACCGTACTGTACAGCTTCACCGGAAAAAGCGATGGAGCAAGCCCGGTCGCCGGCTTAACTGCGGACAAGGCGGGAAATCTCTACGGCACAACGACGGCGGGCGGCGCGAATGGCAATGGCACGGTCTTTGAGCTGGCCGTTCCAACGGTAACAGGCGGCAAGTGGGCAGAAAAAGTGTTGCACAGCTTCGGTACGGGCTCCGATGGAACCGTTCCCGTCGCAGGTGTCACCTTTGACGCATCCGGCAATCTCTATGGCACAACTTCTGCCGGAGGCACCTATGGATACGGCACGGTGTTCCGGCTGGTGCCAGCAACACCCAGCTGGAAAGAAACCATCCTCCATCATTTCGAACTGCAGGCCGATGGCGGTGTTCCCTATGCCGGCCTGGTTTTTGGCGGCAAGAATTTTTATGGGGCCACCAGCGACGGAGGCGCCGGCGGTGCAAACGGCGGCGGAACAGTTTTCGCGCTTTCGCCCACAGCTGCGGGTGGCTGGAAGTTCACGGTGCTTTACGGCTTGTCTGGGTGGGGCATTTCCGGCAGCTTCCGCAACCTGCTCCTGGGCTCTGGCAAGATTTATGCCACAACCCATTGCGACGGCGCCAACAATGCCGGAACAGTTTACGAACTCAATTACTCAGGCGGAGCCTGGACCTACAAATCCCTATACGTTTTTACCGGTGGCAGCGACGGCCTGTTCTCATTTAGCAATCTCGTTGCCGATACAGAAGGCAACCTCTACGGTACGACCAATGGAGGCGGCGCAAACGGCTACGGAGTCGCCTTCAAAGTCACCCCGTAGCCGCCAGCGGCGCGGGATGCAGGATCGGAGACGGCACGGATATAGGAGATCAGGGCCTCGATATCCGATTTGCTGAGAGTGTTTCCCCATGCCGGCATGAGCGCCGATTTGTTGAGCGCCGGACCGCCGTGAGAAATGATGGCAATGAGGTCGGCGTCGCTGATCTTGTTTAGAGTGTCGCCCTCGCTAAAAGCGTGCGGCTTCACCTCGAGGTTGTCGTAGTTCGAGACACGCTCGGCCGTCGATTCGGGATTGTGGCAGCGCTCACAATACTGATCGTTGAGATGGCGCCCCAGCGTTTGTTGGTAGCCGAGGGCGATCTCTTCAATCCTGAGGTCGACTCTCTTGTGAGACTTATCGAAGGTGGACGCCACGATCTGGTAGCGTCCAGCCATGCCTCCGAGAGAGACACTGGTCATGACCTGACCGCTCGAATCGCTGAGGCCGTTGGGAGGAGCAAAAGTCACTCCAGGAACGGCTGTGAATTCCACCAGCGCGCCGGTAACCGCGCTTCCTTGCTCATCGTTGACCTGCACTACGAGTGGCTGCGGCAACAAGCTGCCAGTCTGTGCGGTCTGTTTTCCGCCACTGGATTCTACGACCGCCACGCCGAAGGCCGAGGCTTTGGGCAGGGTCACGGACTCCGTTTTGCGCGAACAGGAAACGGCAAGCAAGGTTGCCGTCACAGCGAGCGCAAGAGCAAGCCGCGAGCAACCGCGCCCGAACAAAATCGCCGTGGTTCTCCCGGCTGGACGGCCGGTCTGCCCTGAGCCTGCCGAAGGGGCTGTCTCTTTATGATCTGCGGAGTAGCGCGTCATTTCTTCGAGACCTCCTGTTTGGCTCCGCCCTTCTGAGAAATCAGGAACGCGGTAAGAGCACGGGCGTCTTCATCGCTCATGGCGCGATTCGGTTCCATCGTTCCCGGGCGCAAGGCCTGTGGATTCTTCATCCACTGGTAAACCCAGGCGGCCGTCAGACGGGAACCGACTTGGGTCAACGTGGGGCCGATGTAGCCTTTGTCGGTCTTCGAATCAACAATGTGACATCCCTGACACGCATACTTACCGTAGAAAAGTTGCTTTCCGAGTTCCACCTGGCCCGGCGAGTAGCCGCTCAGCGGCATCGAGTCGCGGTCTACGGCAGGACTCTGATAGACGGTCATGACGTAGTCGGTGAGTTCGCTGACTTCGGCATCCGTCAGGTTGAAGCGCGGCATGCGGCGAATCAGCGCCGGGCGCAACGTCCCCGGATTCTTAAAGAACTGCACCAGCCACTCGCGCTGCACCGAGCTGCCCTCCCATGTGAGGTCGGGCGCCATGTTACCGCCGTGTCCGCTAATGCGATGACAACTCAAGCAGGCCAGGTCAGTCATGATTTTCCCGGCTTTGCCCGCAGGCAGGTAATCCGACTCGGGAGTCGCGGCTACCGCAAGCGACGGTGGCAAACTGAACGAGCGATCGTCTAACGACAGTAGCGCCGTGGTAAGCGAGTCAACCTGCGCGGGCGTGAGCGCGTATTGCGGCATCTTCAATCCCGGCGAAAATGCGCGCGGCTGTTTGATCTTCCCCGCAATGTAGTCCGGAAGAGTGTGCGGCATTCCCGGCAGGAAAATAAGCTGCGTAACCGGCTTGCTGCCAATTCGGCTGAGTTCGGGCGCGAAGTTTTCGGGCTTCTTAATCCCAGCGATTTCGTGACACGAGGCGCAGCCATAGTCGGAAACCAGGCGCTTGCCGTGCTCGATCTGCGCGGCGGTTGCGGCCTCGAGATGGACGTTGGCGAGCAGATCGGGGTCTGTTTTCGCGAGAAGGAATTCAGAAAGCGTCGCGACCTGGCCGTCGTTGAAGCGGTAGTGCGGCATGCCAGTTCCCACATCGTAGTTTCGCGGATTCCGCAGCCATGCCCGCAACCACTCCGGTTTGACTTTGTTGCCCACGCGGGTCAACTCCGGGCCCACATTGCCTCCCACCAGATTCCCGGCCGCATTCTGCACCGCGTGGCATGAGGCGCAGAAGGATTCTCCGTACAGGCTCGGACCCGCACTGGCATCGGAGGACGCCTTGGTCGGAAGTGCAACCGTATCGTCGAGCAGGGCTGTGGAATTGGCCATCAGAAACGCCGAAATGTCGCGCGCATCGCTATCGCTCAGATTGAAGTTCGGCATGGTCGCCGTGGATGCATAAGCTTGCGGGTCCTTCAGCCATGCATAGATCCACTCCCTCGTCGTCTTGTCGGCAATGTGTGAGAGCGCGGGCGGGTCGTCGGTCGCATTCATCGTGCTGCCGTCGGGCAGTTTTACGGTGTGGCAGTGCACGCAGCCTTCGCGAGCAAGCAGATTCCGTCCCTCGTTTAATTGTGGCGTACCGGGCAGCGGCCCGCGGTGGCACTGTCCGCACGAGGATTCTATGTACTTCGCCGGGAGAATCGGCTGCTCCCATGCAAGCGTGCTGTTGTGGGCCTCCATGACGGTAGTTGCAGCGCCCTGTCCGCGATGGCAAACAGTGCATCCAAATTGCTCGAGTTTGTGGGGAATGACCGGGTGCGTGCGAAATGGTTGGGCCGAGACATCGGCGAGACTGGCCTCTTTCAACCCCACGTGACAACTGGTGCAGCGATCCACCACGTCGAGTCCAGGCAGCCAGATCTGCCGGATGCCGCCCTGAAAATGACGCTGCAGAGTATTCGCGTCGCTGCGGTTGCGGATCATTCGAAGATAACCGTGCTGGTAGTGCCGCCACTCGCTGAAGAAGTTTTTCGCGGGAGCGATTGCCAGCGACGCCAGGAAGACAAGGCTGACCGTGCCGAAAGCGCTGACGCTGTCTCCGAAAAGACGCCGCCAGAGTGCCTTTAGTTTTTCTTTCATGAGCGCTGCACCCTGATCATCATCGTTATGAACCCTGCCACGGCCAGACCCAGGCCCAGCCAGGACCGCGGAAAAATGTGCCGATCGCGGTCAGCACCGCCAGCTCGAGCAAGAACCACGTCATGACCCAGTAAGAAAGAGGCCTTGCGGCCAAATAGCGACGGAACGCCGACGGCGATTGCGCGGTGCTTTGCGCTGCCAACAGCATCGCTCCGGCTATGACCAGCGTTGGCACCAGCGCCGCGTAAACCTGAAAAAAAACCAGAAACAACGACAGGACGGACGCGATTACGTAGAAAATCCGCAATCGCCGCTGGCGATCTCTTAGAAAGAGTCCATCCGCTTCGATGTTGACTCGGAAATATGGAATGACAATCAGGGCCATCACGACCAGTCCTGGAACCAGAACGCCCGCAACCACCGGCGGAAAATAGTGCAGCATCTCCTGCAGCCCGAGGAAATACCAGGGAGCCTTGGCGGGATTCGGCGTGTGTGAAGGGTCGGCGAGACCCTCGAGCGGAGCGTTGAACATCAGCGCAACCCATACCAGCATGATCGCAAGCGTCATGACGGCGACGGCAGCGCGGAACAGAACTTCTGGAAAAGTCTGCACCTGCTCTTCCGTGTCGGCTCTCACTTGCGCCGAAGTACGGCGCGTGATAAAGACGATGCGGCGTGGGGACTTTTTCGCGTTGGAGTCGATGCCGGCGACGAAGTCTTTTGAATCGGCCATGACTATTTCGCCTCCTTCGCGTTCTCGGCGCTGCTGGCGACATTGGCCCGCACCGTTGCCGGCTCGCTGGAATGCGCGTATAAGCCGCCATCCTTGCGGATCCGCCAAAAGTGAATCGCCACGAAGAACATTGCGGTCAGCGGAAGAATCATGCAGTGCAGCACATAGAAGCGCAGCAGCGCATTGGCATTGACCGCATGTCCGCCAAGCAGCAGAAAGTGAATCTTCTCGCCCATCACGGGGACTGCAGACGCAATGTTCGATCCCACCGTGATCGCCCAGTACGCCAGTTGATCCCAGGGGAGCAGGTAGCCGGTGTAACTAAGAAGCAGCGTGATGAGAAGAAGAATCACGCCGATCACCCAGTTGAACTCCCGCGGTGTTCGGTAAGCGCCGCGATAAAATACTTTGAACATGTGGGCGAATACAAGAAAAACCATGGCGTGCGCGGACCAGCGGTGCAGGTTGCGTAGAAACATTCCGGATGAGACCACGAATTGCAGGTCCTTGGTGTCGGCGTACGCCTGCGGCACCGACGGGTGGTAGTAGAACATCAAGGGAATCCCGGTTCCGACCAGTATGAAAAACGTTCCCAAAGTCAGCGTGCCCAGGTACCAGGTCGCACTCACGCTCAGCATACGCGACCGGACCTTGGTCGAAAACAGATGCAGGAATACGTTCTGCTGAATCGCGAGCGCGCGCTTCAGTGTGCTGGAGCCGGTGCCGCTGCGGAAAATCGAGCGCCACACCCGCGTGCCCCGCAAATCGTCGAAATATCGGTCAACTGTTTTCGCCATGCCTTTAGACCCTCACGAATGAATCGCGCGCCAGCGCGGGAACATCGGTGGAGCGATCCACCAACAGATCACCATCGTCGTTGAGCCAGATCCGTTTCCATGGCAGCGGCTTGGGCGCGGGCCCCTCAATCTTCTTGCCGCTCTGCTCGAACTTGCTGCCGTGACAGGGACACGCGATCAGGTTCAACTCCGGCTTCCACGCGGTCATACAGCCCAGGTGCGTACAAACTGCGCTCAACGAAAAATACCCTTCGTCGGAATGGATGACATAAATGCCGGAATTCACATCGATGGTGACGGTACCCAGCGGATACCGGTCGGGCTTGCCGACGTTCACCACCGGCGAAGGCTCGTAGAGCACATTGGGCTCGAGATATTGATAGGAGAAAGCCGCGGTGCCGATCGCGGCGATGCTCAGTGAGCCCAGCCCCAGCTTCGCAAAGAATTGGCGGCGGCTGAAGTCGCCTGCCGGCTCTGCATTCGCGGTCTTCTTTTCCTCTGCCATGAGTTCCTCTTGCTTACCTCAGCGCTCCCGTGCCGATCGATGCGATCGAGATCAAGCCGGTTGGTTCTGCGGGAACAAGGTTGTACGATTCCATGGTGATGGTACCCACGGGACAGCGCATCGCGCACAAGCCGCAGCGAATGCAACGGGTTTCATCCTTCAGCATGGCTGCTCCAGTTACGACTCCCAGTTCGTCGGCTGCAACTTCGTCAAACTCCACGCCGAAACATTCCTGGTTGTCGCGGATGTGCTGCACGGTTTCGGGCTCGAAGGCGATGCGGTCGAGCGATACCAGTTCCAGGCACTTCTCCGGACAAACATCGACGCAGCCGCCGCAGAGAATGCACATGCTGCCATCCTCGGGCACGCCCTCGAAGATGGTGTTGACCCAGCAATGCAGGCAGCGCTGCGCTTCGGCCATCGCTGCCGGCGCGTCGTAGCCAACCTCCACTTCGGTTACACCGGTCCGGCGTTCGAGCGGAAGCATAGGCACCGGCTGGCGAGTGATGTCGAGATAATCGAGAGGCATGGAGTGCCGCTTGAGCACTTCGATTTCGATAATCGGCTCGGGATGCTTTCCGCCGCGTAGAAATTCGTCGATGCCCACCGCGGCCCGCTTGCCGTCTCCCACGCTGTCGATAATCAGGCGCGGACCGAAGACACAGTCGCCACCGGCAAATATCCCCGCAGCCGAGGTCATCAAACTTTGTGGGTTCACCGCGATCAGGCCGCGCGGTGACAATTCAACCTTGTCTTCCGGCGTAAGGAAATCAAGACGCGGCGCCTGTCCGATGGCCATGATGATGGTGTCGCACTCGATCTGAGTCTCGCTGTTGTCGTAGAACGCCGGATTGAAGCGCTTGTTCTGATCGAACACCCACTTGGTCTTGAGAGTTTCCAGAGCCGTGACCTTGCCGTCCTTGCCCAGAATGCGCTTGGGCCCCTGCCCGGGCAGCATCTTGATTCCCTCTTCTTCGGCCTCGACAATCTCTTCCAGCGCCGCCGGCATTTCCTCGCGGCGTTCCAGGCACACCAGGTTCACTTCGCGCGCGCCCATGCGCAGCGCCGACAGCGAAATATCGACCATCTCCTTCGTGGCCACGGCGGAAACATTTTCCAGGGACGGCTCCGCATCCTCCACGCCCCCAGCATGTTGCTTTACCACTTCGCGGGCAGCGGACCGCGCCACATCCATGGCCACGTTACCGCCGCCAATCACGATGACCTTTTTCCCGATCGTGAACTTGTAGCCAAGATTGACGTTCAAAAGAAAGTCGATGCCCTTATGGACGCCGTCGAGATCGACGCCGGGAATGCTGAGATCGCGGCTGCGGTGCGCCCCCACGGCCACCAGCACCGCGTCGAATCCCTGGCGCCGCAGGTCTGAGATCGTGAAGTCCCGGCCGGCGGCCTGATTCAGCTTGAGAGTGATGTCTCCGGTCTCAAGAATCTCGCGCACCTGCGCTTCGACGACATCGCGCGGCAGCCGGTATTCCGGAATCCCGAGATACAGCATTCCGCCCGCAACCGGAGCAGCTTCAAAGATCGTGACCGCGTAGCCCATCAAAGCCAGATCGTGCGCGGCCGAGAGTCCAACCGGTCCTCCGCCCACCACCGCGACCTTGTAAGGAAGCTTGTTCTGTACACGCCCTTCGTTCACGTTGAGAGGACGCTTCGACTCAGGCCCGTACTGCTCCGTAAGAAAACGTTTCAACGCTCGAATGGAAATGGGACGGTCGATTTCGCCGCGGCGGCAGGCACTCTCGCAAGGATGCGCGCACACTCGTCCACAAATGCTCGCCAAAGGGTTGGGTTCGCGCGCCAGACGGTATGCCTCTTCGAAGCGCCCCTCCGCAATCAAGCCGACGTAGCGCCCCGCGTTGGTATGGGCCGGGCACGCCATCATGCACGGGAAATTTGTGTGCAGCCAATCCCCGTCGACCTTCTTGTTTTTGAATCGCTTCAGCATTTACGAACGCTTCCCATTCGGCGGTTGCACACCGGCCAAACCACCCCCGCTTCCTCGGAGAAGGGAGAAGTAACAGAACAGGGAGCGGCCGCACTTGCCGCCGCTCCCCAGGCTCAACAGGCCCTCACTTCGTCAGCGTGAAGTCCGCTTTGCCCCCGCCCGCAACGGTCACCGGCTTGGACTGGCTCTTAGCGCCTTCATGCCAGGCAACCACGGTGTAAGTGCCATCGGGAACATCTTTGATTTTGTAATTGCCGCTGTCGTCGGTTTCGGCAAAGTATGGAGTGGGGCTGACGATGATGTACGCGCCCATTTCAGGATGCACATTGCAGAGCAGCGGGACGACACCCACTTTGTCGAAAGTAAATGGCCGCTTTTCACCCTTGGGCCACGTACCCAGATTGTGTCCTGCCTTCTTGTCGCTGCCAATCGCCGTCCAAAAGACGTTGTGCTGCACACTGTCGCTGTTCAGGAACTCCACCGTTGTGCCCTGTAGGACGACCATGATGTGGGGGGCGAACATCAGTCCCTTTTGGTCCATCACGGGATGTTCTTTGGGGGCGGGAAACGTTTTGCCCGCAATTGCGTCTACGTAGACCACGGAATGGCCTTTCATCCCAGTGGCCTTGCCCTCGATATCGCCGGCCGATGCCGCGATGCACAACCCTGCCGTTAGTACGATCAATCCGAATATCTTGCCCTTCATTGCGTTTTCTCCTTTGAACCTGCCAAATTGGCGACTGCTCGTTGCGTCAGAACCCTTCACCTCAGAAAATGAATTTCGCGTCCAGGTAGATCGTGTTGTTCGCGCTCGCGTTGCGGCCTGACCCGTCGTAGTTGGTCGAGCCTCCATTGAAGCGCGTGTATCCGGTGTATTGCGCGGCCAGTTGCAGATTCTGCCACGGCCAATACGAGACGTTCGCCAGGTATCCCGCGCCTCTCGGATCGCCGTTGGCGCTGCCGGTCGTTGCGTTATACAGTCCCGTATTGACCGTACCGCCGGTATTGAACACACCGAATGTGCCCGTATATTTATTGCCGAAGTGGTATTCGGCATTGGCCATAACCGTGTTCAGATGATTTGCGCCGAACCCGCTGGCCAGCAAATCAGAGTTTTCGTGAATAAACGTGGCCCGAAAAGAAAGCACATCCGTGCGGAACAGCGTCCGATCAATCTGCGTGTCGAAAGCAAAGTCGGTGTACTCATCTTGTGGGCCCGGACCCGACGATGCCGTGTTCCGAACGTGGATACCATAAGTCCCCACCTCGTACTGTGTTTTCCCGGTCAATTGCTGCCAGGCGACGCGCCAGTAGGGCGCAACCCCGCGAATGTTGTTGGTGGAACCGTCTCCCGGATTCGGCTGCGGACCACCCACATGTTCGGATCGGTAAATCGCCGCATCGAGATAAAGATGGTTGTCCCACATGGCAAAGCCGCCGACTCCCGCGACGTCCTGTGCCAGACCACCGTTAATGATGGCGCTGGCGGTGGGAGTCGGCGCAAAATCGCTCTGGACCCACGGGAAACCCCAGGCTGGCGTGCTGTTCCACAGATCCTCGACGGTTGGGTTGTTGTTGAGGTCCAGCCCGTACACCAGTTCCTTCCCACCCAGCTTGGTCTTATTCGCATAACGGATATCGGTGTTGTCGCTGGTGAAGTGGTCGTCCTGGGTGTCGTAAGTCACCTGTAGAAAGCTGCCAACATTGCTGGTCCAAGCCCCAGAAAGAAAAAGCGAAATGTCTTGCGGAAACTCAAAACTGCCATTCTGGCTCGTCGGCAGCGGAGATTTGGTCGATGTAAATGAGGTCTCGAGCATGATCGAAAGCGGCAAGGAAGCCAGAAGGTCAAGTCCCGCGCGCTTCTTGCTTCCATCCGTCTTTACGACCTTGGTCTCGTCCGCCCTGTCTACATACCCGAGCAGCTTGAATCTTCGTCCCGCGGGGTTGAGTTCCGGCGGAGCGTAGTGGCAACCGCTGCACGCCAAACCGGTTTGCCGCGCATAACTGGGAACCGCCTGAACCTTGGGCGGATTCACCGCCGCGAAGAACAGCAAACCCGCAACCGCACCTGCTACAAGCAAGAAAATTGCCACGGTCTTCATCTGGATCCTCCTTACGTTTTCAACTTCCCGGTTCTGTGCGCGGAATACGCGAGTGTGCCCCACTCCTTTAATCCAATCGGCGGGTCGCCTCGTGGTCATGAGCACGAGCCGATTCCTGGTCACCATCTTGGTCACGGGATTGCGTGATACTATCGGCGGTCGTACAAGCGTGCCGGATTTTGAATCACACTTGAGCGTGATCGCAGTCACAATCTGGTTCCGGATCAGATACCGC
The DNA here is from genome assembly GCA_963709385.1 of uncultured Acidobacteriaceae bacterium. Lineage (GTDB taxonomy): Bacteria > Acidobacteriota > Terriglobia > Terriglobales > Acidobacteriaceae > Sulfotelmatobacter. The sequence goes on along the minus strand of CAVPWD010000003.1, from coordinate 136,357 downwards.
CCAAAATCGGAATCGATGCCTCGTTTTTCCTCGATAGGCGAAGGTTGCGGCAGCACCGCGAAGTAACGAACCCATCAGCGGTCAGCGCTATGAATCGGCGCCAAATGGAGTTAGCAGGGCCGATGGAGCGCAGCGGCACATCGGGCCTTGCGCTCGGGCTGATCGCGCGGCAAATGGATGACCTCTAATCTCCCGCCAACATGGCCGATCTGAGGCTACGGCCGTAGTCCCTTCACGGTGTCGAATCACAATGAAGCGTGATTTCGCCTACAGTTCGACGTCTGATGTACACTCAAGCGCTTCGGGAGGTGTCGCATGGATGCTGAAGTCCAGGCCAGTCAACTCCAGCGGGAAGCACCGATCGAGCGGGAGACGGAAGCGCCGTGCCGGAGCCTGCCCAGTCGGATCGCCTTTCGTTTCTGCTTCGTCTACTTCGGATTGTTTTGCCTTGCCACGCAAATCCTCGGGACCATGTTTCCCATCCCGAAAGTCGACATCCCGGACCCAGGCACTCTATGGCCGCTGCGTCAGATCACCTTCTGGACCGCCGCTCATCTCTTCCGCGCTAAACTTCCGCTCATCTATACCGACAGCGGCAGCGGCGACAAGACGTTCGATTGGGTATTAGCTTTCTGCCTGTTGGTCATTGCTGCACTGGCGACGGCCTTGTGGTCGGTTCTCGACGACAAGCGCGAAAGCTACGCGACTCTGCATAAATGGTTCCGGCTGTTCATTCGTTTTGCGCTTGCTTCCACACTGCTGACGTATGGCATGGACAAAGTCATTCCCTTGCAAATGCCGTTCCCTTACCTGAGCAAACTGCTCGAGCCGTTCCGCGATTTCTCTCCCATGGGGGTTCTCTGGACTTCGATCGGCGCCTCGCCGGGCTACGAAATCTTCGCCGGGTCCGCGGAAATGCTGGGCGGAATTCTGCTCGTTTTTCCACGGACCACAATGCTGGGCGCACTAGTCTGCCTGGCCGACATGATCCAGGTCTTCATGCTCAACATGACGTACGACGTTCCGGTCAAGCTCTTCTCGTTTCACGTGATCCTGATGTCCTTGTTCCTGCTCGCGCCCGAGTTCCAGCGGCTGGCGGATTTTCTTTTCACGAATCGCTCGGTCGGACCATCAATGCAACCTGCGCTCTTCAGCACGCGACGAGGCAACCGTATCGCGCTCGCCGCGCAAATCGTTTTCGGCGTCTGGCTGATGGGAATGAACGCCTACAGCGGTTGGACCGATTGGCACACCTACGGCGAAGGCCGCGCCAAGTCCCCGCTCTACGGCATCTGGAATGTGGACGAGCTTTCGATTGACGGTCAAATCCGCTCGCCGCTGCTGAACGATTACGATCGTTGGCACCGTGCCGTATTCGACATACCCGACCGGATCGCATTTCAGCGCATGGACGATTCATTCGCCAGCTTCGGCGCTGAAATCAATGTCAATGACAAGACGATCGCGCTCACCAAGTTCAGCGATAAGAATTGGAAGGGCAGCCTCACCTTCCAGCGGGCGGCCCCGGATCGGTTGATTCTCGATGGCGCCATGGACACCCACAAGATTCACATGCAGCTGCAACTGGTTGACCGTAACAAATTCCCGCTCGTCAGCCGCGGCTTCCACTGGGTTCAGGAGTACCCATTCAACCGCTAGCCGAGCGCTATCTCAGCGGCGACAATTTCATGCGGAAGGCAGCAGGTGATTCACGATGAGCTGTAGGGCATGCGTAATCGGCGCCGGTCCCAACGGGCTGGCAGCAGCCATCGTTCTAGCCCAGGCTGGAATGCCAGTGGACGTGCTGGAGGCCGAGTCTACGCCGGGCGGGGCCGCACGCACCCTGGAGTTGACTCTGCCCGGCTTTCATCATGACTTCGGCTCGGCGGTTTTTCCGCTCGGCGCCGGGTCGCCATTTTTCTCGGCGCTGCCCTTAAGGAACCACGGATTAGAGTGGATTCACTCGCCCGCCGTTTTAGCCCATCCTCTCGATGACGGCACGGCCGTGATGTTAGAACGGGACCTGCATGAAACCAAGAATTCCCTGGGGATCGATGGCCCCGCATGGGAACAACTGATCCGTCCGTTCGTCGAGCGCTGGAATGAGTTTATTCCCGAAATCCTGCGCCCCATTTCCTTCATTCCGAAACATCGGTTGCTGATGGCGCGCTTTGGCATGGTCGCGCTGCGATCGGCCCAGGCGGTCGCTCGCCGCTTTCGCAGCCCCCGGACTCGAGCGCTGTTCGCCGGCTTGGCCGCGCATTCTTTCCTCAGTCTCGACGAACCGCTGAGCGCCGCCTTCGCAATTATGATGGCCGTGCCGGCGCATGCCGTCGGTTGGCCGATTCCCCGCAGGGGAGCGCAGGCTCTCACGAACGCATTATGCTCGCTTCTAGTGACCTTGGGATGTAACGTGACCACGTCGTCGCCGGTGGAGAACTTAGCGGCATTGTCGGACTATGACCTGTTTCTCTGTGACCTGACTCCGCGCCAGCTCTTGAAGATTGGCAGGCAGAACTTATCCGCCAGCTACCAGCGACGGCTCGGAAAATTCCGCTACGGCCCCGCCGCCTTCAAAGTGGATTACGCCCTCAACGCCCCCATCCCTTGGAAAGCTCCCGATTGCATGCGGGCAGCGACGGTGCATCTGGGCGGCAGCTTCGAGGAAATCGCTGCGTCAGAAAAAGTGGTTCGAAGTGGACAGCACTCTAATCGTCCCTTTGTTCTGCTCGCCCAACCCAGTCTGTTCGATAATTCGCGGGCTCCAGCCGGCAAGCACACGGCATGGGCGTATTGTCATGTACCGAACGGATCCCAGGTAAACATGCTGGAACGACTCGAAGATCAGATTGAACGCTTCGCTCCCGGCTTCCGAGACTGCGTTTTAGCGCAACGCGTTTTTTCTCCCGCCGATCTTGAGCGCATGGACGCGAACCTCGTAGGTGGCGACATCGGAGGTGGAACGATCGACATTCGTCAATCGCTGTTTCGACCTACCTGGCGCCACTACGCCACGTCGGCCCGAAATATCTATCTCTGCTCCGCGTCCACACCGCCTGGTGGAGGCGTGCACGGCATGTGCGGTTATCACGCCGCGAAGTTGGCGTTAGCAAGACTGAACAGTCAGCTTTGAGATTCACGATTTTGATCGCGCACACCCGCATCACTCCCGAGGATCGCTGGCCGGCCATCCGACGGCACGAATCGTCCCATCGGGTTCACGCGCAATCGTGGGAGCATACAGCCCGCGAAATTCACGGCGCCACCACAAGCCCTGAGTCCGTTTCTCAGGCATGCTGGTAAACCAATACTGCCAAAGCACAGCGCGCACCTCGCGCGGCGGCCCATTCGGAAATGGATTCTTTGCAAATAGATTGAGCACATCGCTGTCATTGGAGAGCAGGCGGATTTCAGTCCGCGGCACGATCGGATATTCCCGCCACGATCCCAGCGACGCGAACCAAAGATTCCAATCGAATCGCGGCTGATACGGCGCGTAAATGCCCGGCGCCTGGCTCACTTCCTGCGGTTTGTAGCGGAACGGATACGCAATCCAGTTCTTGCCATCATCGGAACCCTGAAACTCGATCTCGTACCGGCCACGCGTCATGATGCCAAAAAGTCCATACCGATTCGCGATACGAAAGGGCTCCAGCGCAACCACAGGCGTAGTCGGCAGCGGGAGGTCGGAGAACATCCAGACCAGCTCCGTCATCGTGACGTAAAAAATCCAAACCAGAGCAACGCCGCTCAGGCACACTTTGACGATATTGAAATACCGCCGGAACCTGCCCGCATTTTGACCCTTCCCTGACTGATCCTCAACGTTCGAGCCCGCCGAGGCGCTCGCGAAAAGCGCCTTCCATCGTACCGGCAGAAGTCGCTGCAGGAACTGATCATCCAGCAACAAAAATCCCAGCGTCAGTACCAGATAATTCAGAAACGTGTAGTTAGCGGTAAGTATGACGCCCAGTTCCCACGGGGTCACAATCAAGAAACACACAATGCGCCAGCGCCGCGGCAGGAAAAACATCCAGACCAATCCCAGTTCGAGGGCGAGCGTCGCGAATACCGTCGCGGCGTGAAACCAGTGCGGCAAATGTTGCACATACCACCCAATCCAGGTCGGCAGCGGACCGTTCTGATAGTACTCGTCCATCGCCGTGTAGTGCCGCCACTCTGGATCGCCGCCCGCAATCTTTGCCACACCGGATTCGAAGTAAATGCGAAACCACTCCCACTGCAGCAGGAACAGGCTGGCGCGGGATGGCGGCGACGACGCGCCGAGGCCAGGACGAAATCCACCGGGAGCAAAGAACAATGCGATGAACCCGGCTTCCAGCAGCATCCCATCCGATTGATAGCCGGAAAAGTCCTGCGCCGCACTCACGAACGAAAGGAAGCACACGAAACAAATCGCCAGCATTCCGCGCGGCCACACATTCACAACCAACAGCAGCGACGCGACCATGCCCACCCAGCACACGGCCATCAGCATGTGAGGGCCGCTGGCCAGCCAAAATAACGTTGGCGCAAACCACAGGCCGCGAGCATAGCCCAGCGAATGCGCTACATCTTTTAGATATTCGCCCGCCGGCAGAATTCCTACCGGCCCGATAAGACCTCGAATCTGAAAGACAAGCGAGAAGAAAGCGGAAAAGTAGATGCAGCCCAGCGCCCGCAAAAAGATCCATCGCGGACCAACGCGGTCACGTGCGCCATGCTCCGAGTCAAACCGAGCGCGGATGGCCCGAACCCATTTCATGATGATCGCGCCATTATACGCACGAAGAAAACTCACGCCGCATCGGTCCCGCACTTCCAACTCTATAGCTAGCCTGGGCTATTCGGCCCCGCCAGAAACCCGCCGTCGAGGACCAGGGATTGCCCCGTCATGAACGACGCGCGATCCGAGCACATCCACACCACCGCTTCGGCAATTTCCGCCGGTCTTCCAAAACGGCCGATGGGATGGCTGGCAAGAACAGCTTTATGCACAGGCGGAGCGCTAAATAGACGTTTCTCCATCGGCGTTTCGACCACCGCGGGACACACCGCGTTGACCCGAATCCCGCTCTTCGCGGTTTCCAGCGCCGCGGACTTCGTCAGGCCGATCACTCCGTGTTTGCTCGCGCTATATGCCGCCGCTCCTCCGGAACCGACCAACCCCGTCACTGATGACATGTTCACAATCGCTCCACCGCCGCCCTGTTTGAGCATCTGCCGAATCTCATACTTCAGGCAGAGCCACACGCCCTTGAGATTAATGCCGATGGTTCGATCAAAATCTTCTTCGGACTGTCGAACGATGGGCATCCAGACGCCCTCGATCCCGGCGTTATTGAAGGCAACGTCGAGGCGGCCAAATTTCTCCACCGCCCTCTGCACCAGCGCTTCCACTTCAGTGGCTTTCGCCACGTCGGTTTTCACAAACAGTCCTTCGCCGCCGGCGGCTCGGATGAGTTCGACTGTTTCATTGCCTTCCACTTCACGCCGGCCCGCCACGACCACTTTGGCTCCCGCCTTCGCGAAGAGCACCGCGGTTTCGCGCCCAATGCCGGACGTCCCTCCGGTCACGAGCCCAACCTTACCTTCCAGTTCTCCACCCATTAGATTTCCTTCGTCGATCAGACTTTTTAACAGACCGCAGGTTATCATTTGTTGAGAAATACCGCGATTCGCGCATCTCGCAATTGGGGAACCCAGGGCCACGACGACGCCACGACGCCAACCAGAAGCGCGGGTACACTCGTGGAGGAAATTGACGAGGGAGAATTGGGATGGAGCACGCAGACGACCGTCTTGTAGGCACGTGGATACTGGTGTCCGCATCGAGCACAACCTCGACGGGCGAGCGAAATGAAACTCCCTACGGTCTGCACCCGGTGGGGTTTCTCACCTACACCGCCGATGGCCGAATAACCGCCATGATCAGCAATGGCGCGCGGAAGTCACTCGTTGGCGGTGGCAGTCTCGAGGAACAGGCGGAGGCGTTCAAAACATTTCTTGCCTACGCCGGACGGTACGCCCTCAGCGGCGACACGATCACACATTCCGTCGACATCTCGTCGATCCAAACCTATGTGGGAAAGGACCTCATTCGCACCGTCAAGTTCCAGGGCAATCGGATCACCTTGGTAACCCCCCCGACACCGATGAATGGAAAAATCCGAGTCTTCGAATTAATTTGGGAGCGCTTGACGAATGGTTCCTAGGCAGGCCAACACTTCAGGCGAGGTTGTCACAGAATTACCGGAAGACTCTTCAGCCCCCTGAACCCAAACGTGGAAGCCCACTCCGGTCGCGGGCCAGTAAGCTTCATCTGTGGGAAGCGCTGCACCAGATTCAGGATCGCGATCTGTCCCTCCAGCCGCGCCAGTTGGGCTCCAATGCAAAAATGCAGACCAGCGCTGAAGGCCAGATGTTGGTTGTTCAGCCTCTTCAGATCTAACTGATCCGGATCTTTAAATTGTTTCGGATCGCGGTTCGCCGCCCCCAGCATGCACAGGACCGTCCATCCCTTCCTTATCGGCTGGCCGCAAACCTCAATGTCTTCCTTCAGAACGCGAGCCGTGAATTGCACCGGGCTCTCAAAGCGCAGAAGCTCTTCGACCGCAGAACGGATCATCTCCGGTTTCTCTCGTAGCTCCGCTGTCTCCTGCGGGTGCTTCAGGAGCGTATACATCCCGTTGCCGATCAGATTCCGCGTCGTCTCGTGTCCCGCGAAAAGCAGCGCGATGCACTGCGCATAGAGCTCTTCTTCGGTCAGCACTTCTCCTTCTTCTTCAATGTCGATGAGCAGGCTGATGAGGTCGCTTCCTTTATTGCGTCTCCGTTCGGCCACGGTCTTTCGGAAAAATTCAGTTAACTCAATCAGGGCGTCTTGCGCCGCTTGTGCCTCTTCCACCGTGCGGTTCGGGTTGCCTCGAAACACCGCGATTGCCCGCGATGCCTCTACAAACGTGCCATGCAATGCCTGCGGCACTCCGAGCAATTCCGAAATAATGCGCACCGGCATGGGATTCGCGAACTCGCGCATGATTTCGACTTCCGACCCGTGCTGCAACGGCTGCAGCATTCCATCGACGATAGCTTCGACTTGCGGGCGCAAGCCCTCCACTGCCGCGGCCGAAAATCCTTTATTCAGAAGTTTGCGCAGCCGGGTATGCTCCGGCGGGTCCATGAAGATCAGCCACAGGCCCAGCATGCGCGCCAACTCGCTGAACTCGGCCTGACGGCTGATCGGCAGGGGCAACAGCATCTGCTTCGCGCGCTTGGCGGAGAGCCGCGGGTCTTTCGCGATCGAGGAGCACTCCGCGTGGCTGAAAATCGACCACACCGACCATTTCCCGCCTGCGTCCACATAATGCAGCGGACCCTCTTCGTGCAAGCGGGCGTAGGTGGGATACGGATCCTGCAGAATCTCGTCGCTGAAAATACTCTTCTTGCTCGCAGCGATATCCTTGGACAACCTTCTTCTCCTCGCAGGATCAGATTTTTAGTCAGGCGGAAAGCGGTAACTTCCTGATGCTGAGTTTATCATCCGCATTGGAGGGCCTTAGCGCGCCATCAGGAATTGCACTTCCTGTTCAATTTCCGAAATTGCAATCGGGGCAAGGTTCCCTTCGCGCAATTTCTGATTGAGCGGCGGCAGTTTCTCTTGCTTGAATATATTCCATCCCGAGATCCCCACTTTGACGCGCTGGCTGCCTTCCTTGTACACCGCAATCGCTTGCGAAGGTACCTCCCGATCTCCGCTTTCGATCACTCGCAGAGCTGAGGCCAGTTCGCTATAGCCATCTTCCAGTCCTCCAGACTGCGGGGTGACCTCCTTCTTAGTGGTAAGAATTTTCGCGATGCCCGCTTGAGCCTCCGCGAGAATCGGCTTGAGAGCCGAATTCTGTTCGCCGAGTTTCTGCTCACGGTCGGCTAGCTGTTTTTGCACAGCGGCCACCTCAGCGAGGGCGCGACGGGCCTCAAGCGCATCGCCGTATACCTGCTGGCCAAGTTCGAGCTGACGCTGCAATACCTCGGCCGTCGCGGAGCAACGCGGATCCATGATGACTTTCAGAGATTGACTCTGCGTTTGTCCGTCGACGGCTAAGCCGCACTTCGTAGATTCCCGCAACAACCTTCGGGCCGCGGAGATTGCGGCTTTCGGATTCTTCATCGAGGTTCGGACTTCCCGAACTGCTCCAACTAAGGTCCCATACAAACCGATGCGCGCCCGCAACGGTCCCGATTGTCTCCGGCTTCGGGAACCAGCGTTCCGCGATCGGCAAGGGCGGATGCTTCTCGGCGCGTTTATCTTCCGAGGAGAATTTCCGCACAAGTTTCTTCTGCGCATCGAAGATCTCCAAGCTCACGTCGCTGGCGGCAGACTTGAGAAAATAATCCACCACCGCGCCCGACGGTGGATTTTCCGCAGTTGGCTCCTCCGGCGGAATCGGTGTGCCGGGGAAAGAATCGTTGTCAATGCGATAGGCCGGCGCGGGATGGTAGAGCCAGAAGGCGTTCGTCTTTGCCGCATCAGCGCCCTGGCGGAGCGGCGTGATGTCGTCGAGAATCCAGAACGACCGCCCATGCGTCGCGATCACCAGATCCGCACCGTGCAGCGTTAAATCGCGAACCGAAGTGACCGGCAAATTGAGCTGCAGCGATTGCCAGTGGTCGCCGCTGTCGAACGACACGTAGACTCCCAGTTCGGTTCCGGCAAAGAGCAAAGACTTATTCTCAATGTCTTCCCGAACGCTTCGCAGGAATGCGTTGCCCGCAATGCCATTCGTAATCGGTTGCCAGCTAGCTCCGTAATCGCGGGTTCGGTAAAGATACGGCGTCTGATCGTCGAGCCGGCTGCGATCCACCGCCGCATACGCGACCGCAGGATCGAAATGCGAAGCCTCGATGATGGAAATCTTGCTCCAGTCAGTGACTCCCTTGGGTGTTACATCCTTCCAGGTTTTCCCGCCATCGCGCGTCAGGTGAATCAATCCCGTATCGCTTCCCGCCCAAATCAGATCACGATTCCGCGGCGATGGCGCGATTGTAAAAACTACGCCGTACCCGCGCTGTTTCGCATTCTCGACCGTGGTCGGCTCCGGAGACTTGTTGTCCCCGACCCGTTGCTCTGCTCCCGTGAGATCAGGACTAATGGTCTGCCAGTGCAGGCCGCCATCAACGGTTTTCATCACATATTGCGTTCCGAGGTAAAGCGCCGTCGCATCCGCCGGAGAAAAGACGAGCACCGGAGTCCACGGATCTCTGTACTTACGCCGATTGATGTCGGAACCAAAAGTAAAGTCCGGCCACGGCGCGATGTTCTGGCTAAATGAGGTTCGTCTGTTAAAGCGATCGACGGTGCCGTACGTTCCACTCAGATAAATAATGTCCGGATCCTTGGGGTCGAGCGCCATGTATCCGCTCTCGCTCTCGCCTGAGGGGAACCAATCGCGCGGAGTGATTTGACCGTGGTCGGTGCGGCTCAGAACCGCCGCGCTCCCACTGTCCTGCTGTGCGCCGTAGACGACGTACGGAAACTGGTTGTCGGTAATTACGTGGTAAAGCTGCGCAGTAGGTTGGTTGTACCACGTGCTCCAGGTCTCACCACGGTCAAGGCTCACCGTAGTTCCCTGATCCGTTCCCAGCACCATGCTCGACGAATTCTTAGGATCAATCCATATCTGGTGGTAATCGTCGCCGCCCGGGCGCACCGCGAACAACCGACACCGTTTTCCCGCCGTCCTCCGATCGGTACAGCGCGACGTTCGGCATATAGATGACATCCGAATTTTGCGGATCGATCGTGATACCGCTGAAATACCACGCTCGACTGGTCAGGCGTGCGTCCGAGTTTTCAAGAACCCAGTTATTGCCGCCATCGTCCGAGCGGTACAGTCCTGCCTTTTTGGCCTGAATGAGCGCGTAGACGCGTTTGCCGTCCGCCGCAACATCAACGCCAACTCGTCCCCAATCGCCTTCCGGCAGCCCGCTGCCGCTGAGGCGGGACCACGTCTGGCCTGCATCTTCTGACCGGTAAAGACCACCCCCCGGCCCATCGATTGGCCCATAGGTGCTCCACGGCGGCCGATGCGTGTGCCACGTCCCGGCAAACAAAATCTGCGGATTCCCCGAGCAGATCGCCAGATCGGAAACTCCGATCTCTGTTCCCTGATCGAGAACCCTGCTCCAATGTGCTCCTCCGTCAATCGACTTGAACACGCCTCGTTGATCGTTCGGACCGTAGGCGTGACCGAGCGCTCCCACGTAGACGACATCCGGATTCTGCGGATCGACCACAATCCGGCTAATCTGACGCGTGTCCTCCAGCCCGATATGCGTCCAGGTCGAGCCGCCATCGGTGGATTTGTAAACGCCTTTGCCAGAGGACAAATTCGAGCGAATGTCAGACTCGCCGGTCCCGGCGTAGACGGTTTTGGGGTCCGACGGCGCTACAGCAATTGCGCCGATCGCCGCGACTGGCTCGTGATCAAAAATCGGCGTCCAAACCGTTCCGGCATCGGTCGTCTTCCAAATACCTCCGTTCACCGCGCCAAAATAAAAAGTGGTCGAGTCGCCGGGCACGCCAGACACGGCAACCACCCGCCCGCCACGAAATGGCCCAATCAGGCGCCATTTGAGCCCGTTCACCAGCTCCGGAGGAACGGACTGTGCGACCGCCGAACCAGCAAGTAAGAAAAAAATTAGCGTAACAATAACGCCTTGAAAACACGACCGGAGTTTGTGCAAGTGGCCCATCCTTCGATCAGACAGTCTACTTGAAACCGGCAGCGCATTCGAAGCGGATCTATCCAGAACCGTCCCACGATAGCGAAAGAGACCAGTTCTCGATTACTCCAAAAGGGATCCAGCTTTACAGCGGCACTTCGATCAGCGTCGGCCCCTCGCTCTCGAACCCCTCGCGCAAGGCCTTGGCAAACCCGGCCAGCGAGGTCACTCGCGCGCCCGGGACTCCCATGCCTTTCGCCAGATGCACCCAGTCGAGATCAGGACGGCCAATCTCGAACATCTCCTTAGCCCGCGGTCCCGGGTTTCCCACTCCTAGGTAAGAAAACTCCCGCTTGAGAACCGCATAGTCACGGTTGGCGAAGACCACAGTCGTCACCTTGAGACCCTCGCGCGCCATCGTCCACAGCGCCTGCAGCGTATACATGCCGCTGCCGTCGGCAGTCAGGCACAGGACTTTCCGGTTCGGGCAAGCGACGGCCGCGCCCACCGCCAAGGGCATCGCGATTCCGATTGACCCTCCGGTATTTCCCAACCAATCGTGCGGCGGACATCCTCTAGTGGCGGCCATCATTCCTCTGCCCGAAGTCATGGACTCGTCGACGACAATCGCATTCTCCGGCAGAAGCGCTCCCACAACTGCGGCAAGCCCTGGCAGCGTGATGTCGCCATCCGGCAGAGCAGGCCGCTTCGCCTCGTGCCCGACCGCTCGCGCACCCGAAGGCGACAAAGCCTCGGCCACCGCCGCCAGTGCGCCAAGACGATCCTCATGCGCCGCCGCCACCGTGTGGATCTCGCACTCCGGCGAAATGAACGCGCTCTCTTTCCCCGGATACGCGAAATAGGCAACGGGAGCCGCCGCGCCCACCAGAATCAGCTGACGAAATTTCTTGAACTGCTCAATGCCCTGTTCCAGCACGTACGCGACTCGCTCCACCGCCGGCAACCCGGCTCCCCGCTCGACGCGTGTCACAGGATACGGAGCGAAAAGCTTGGCGCCGCTAGCGGCCGCAATCCGTCCCGCCACCGCCAGTCCAGCGCCATGAAGCGCATTTCCGGAAAGCAGAATCGCCGTCGGCGCGCCTGACCGCAGCATGGCGATCGCGCGATCAATCGACGCGGACCTCGACAGCGGCGCTACAGGCAGCGCAGGCAACCTTGCCACGGACCCGCCGTCACCCCACGCCAGATCAGCGGGAACAATCAGCGTGGCGATCTGCCCCGGCGCCGTGCGCGCCGCCAGAATTGCGCTGGCCGCATCGCTTCCAATCTCCTCCGTCGATGCCGATGTCCGCAGCCACTTCGAAACCGGCCGCGCGATTCCTTCAATGTCAGAGGTGAGCGGGAGCGTCGTGCGGCAGATGGTAGGTCGCGTGTTGCCCGACAATATTGACGATCGGCACCTGCGCCCGCCGCGCGTTGTGCAGATTCGCGATCCCGTTGCCGAGCCCCGGCCCGAGATGAAGCAGAGTGCACGCCGGCTTTTCCGCCATGCGCGCATAACCGTCGGCCGCGCCGGTTACCACTCCTTCGAACAGGCCGAGAACGCAGCGCATCTCCGGAATCTTGTCCAGCGCCGCAACGATGTGAATCTCCGACGTCCCCGGGTTGGAGAAACACGTTGTTACCTCGCCACCGACCAGCGTGCGAATCAGACTCTCTGCGCCGTTCATTCTATGTTTGGATCCAAGTTTCGGATGAATGTTCGGACCGCTATTCCGACCGCGATCCTTTCGATTCCACTGTAGCAGGGGGTTGGAACGGAATCCGCTTTTTCAGCAAGCGTCTTCGATGGAACGAGTTGCCGCGTTTACTGCAGCCTGCAGGAGCGGCCATCCAACCGAGCGAGGCTGGCCCGCAAGAGACTGAAAACAAATTGGTTACCTTCAGCCATCCTCCCGCACCGGTCACCCTTGAACGACTTCGCCAATCCCAACTCCAAATAAATGGCGGTAACGGAGCACCGGGTGTACAATTCCGCCTGCTTTTCGACTGCACCATTTTTGGGGCTTCTTCGCAACCCAGGATCAAGCCTCGGAGGTTATCGTTATGGGCCACTTCGATCGCTTGCAGTTGATCGGAAGAATTACCTATTACGTTGGTTGGATTTCGCTCGTGTGCGGGGGCCTGGTACATGTAAACATTGCAAGGTCTCTATTCCAGCGTCTGGACCTCACCCAGCGGAATCTATTCGAGGTCAGTGTCATGTGTTTCTTGATCTGCGCCGCTTCGGAACTCCGCGCCCTCGCCGCAGCCGGAAGTGAGAAGCCGAGCGTAGTTAAACGGCCAATGGCCGCGTAGCATTCTCGTTCGCAAATACATGATTTTGAGATCGTCCGGGCGCTTAAACGGCCGCACTGCGGATTCTTTGAGCGCGACAGGCTAGTTGTGCGCGTTTCGGAAGGTGGAGGTCACTCACTCCCCATCGACTCCTTCACATAGCGCCCCACGACCAACGCCAGAGCCTCGACTTGGCTGGTGAGCATCTCGAAGTGCGTTCCCGGCACGCTCTTAACCTCAATCTCTCGCACGACGCGAGACCACACAGGAACCGGATCCGCGGGAAAATACGTAGGGATTGCGGCGCGCACGAACTTTACTTTGCCGTCGTAAAAGGCAGGACGATAGTTCCTCAGCGCCCGATGCTGAGCCTCCTTCACCCGCTGCCAAGCCCGCACCATCGACTCGCCTGCCCCAGATCGATCCGATGCAGATTGATCCGACCGAGATCGACCGATAGCCCCTCCAACCTTCCCGTCAGTCGTGAATCGACCGGAGCCCCGGCCCATCAGCGAGCCAACACGGCGCTTCGCGGCTCGCCATTCCAAAGGAACACGCTGCCCCAGCGTCAGCTGCCGGCGATCCAGGTAGGAGTCCAGCATCACCAGCAACGCAACATTCTCGCCCCGCGCTTTTAAGCGGTGTGCCATCTCCAGCGTGACCAAACCACCGAGCGAATACCCGACGAGCACGTAGGGTCCATGCGTCTGCACCCGCCGAATCGCATCGAGATGGAACTCAGCCATGTCCTCGACTCGCTCCAACGGATCTTCGGTCCCTTCCAGCCCCTTCGCCTGCACCGCATAGATCGGACACGGCACTTGCATGCGCGTTGCCAACTGATGCAACCCCATCGCAGTGTCGCCCAAACCATGAGCCATAAAAATCGGCGCACCCTCGCCGCCTGACTTAAGCGGCACAAGTGGCGACCCGCGAGATTGCTCCTCGCGGCGCACCGAGCCGGGAATCGCCCCACGAGTTTCCTCGTTCTTCATCGCCTTCATATTAACCTCTGATTTACCTCTGGCGAGCGCAATGCGATTGCGCTGGCTCGCCTAACGACGACGGCGGAGAGGAAGATAGGTGTAGTACGTAGCCTGACCTGCGCAGTGAAAGTTTTTTCGCGGGCGATGCCGAAGGTTCGAGGCGCCGTTTACTCGCTTGTGTAGTTGATTTCCATTCGCCGAACTTGCAGGCTGGAAATATACAAGACCAACAGCGAAACCACCACGATCCCAAGGATGGCAACCGGAGTTGAAACCGGATCGGGATTGGAGACCAGCAGCGACAGCAGCGCCGGCGTGCCGGGAGGAGTCGGAATCTCCACCGGGCAAAGAGATTTCAGGTAGTAGATGACGCTGACTTTCTTCAGCAACGCTGGCAGGAACGGATTCGCGGCCTCCCACACCAGAATAACTGCCGCCGGCAAAATCGGATTTCGAAACAACATTCCCGCCGCGAGAAAGAAAGCTCCGTAGCCCAGGCACGCCAGCGCGGTGACCCCCAGATAGGCCGCCCCCTGCGCCAGCCCGTGGTTCTGGTAGAGAAAAAGATCGCGCTGGTTCGGACTGAACTTCCAGGTGAAGACGATGAATTGAACCAGTTCGCTGGTCACAAAGATGACGCAGGTGGCGAGCAATCCCGCCAGAAATTTTCCTACCATCAGCACATCGCGCCGAATCGGCGCGAGAAAATAAAAATGCAGGCTCTTGTCTAGAATCTCGCCCCGGAACAGATTCATGAAGATTCCCAGGCAGCCGAAAAAGATCGCGAGTCGCAGATAGAAAAACTGGAATACTCCGGCGAACACCACGGAATCTTCCGGCAGATTGTACCCTTCGCGAATCGTGATGCTGGCGACTTTTCCATCCTCGAAATCGAGAAACAGTGTGCTGAATCCGTCGGAGTAGCGGTAATTCTCGTGTGGAATCACCACGAATTCGCCAGAGTCGAGATGCCTTCTCTCGTTCCAGTGGAAACGCACTGGAGGTCTCCCCAGCAGCGCGGTTACCTCCTCTCTCGTCATTTCAGGCCTCACCGCGTGCAGATCCTGGTCGGTCAAATGTTTCTGACTCTGAGCGGCGATGTGGCCGTTTCGCTCCCGCTCTTGCGAAACGTTGATGGCTTGAGCAATGAAGAGCAGCAACGGCAACAGCGCGAGAACGTAGATCCACAGGCCGCGCCGCGCAAAGAACGTCTTCTTCATCTCCAGGCGGATGACCGATTTGATCTGTGCCCACCAGAGCTTGGTCATCGCGTCACCTCGTCGTTACCGATCAGATATTCATAGACTGAATTCACGTCGTCATCGGCAGGCGCGACGGATTCGATTTGAATTCCGTTCAGCGCGATGTGATTCAACGCGAGATAAAACCGGTCCGCATCCTTCGTCTTGATCAACAGTCCATGGTCATCGTTGTGAATGCGGACCTCGATGGTCTGCTGCAGCTCCATCATTTTCATGGCAAGATCGCGCGGCCGGTCGCAGCGAATCAAGATCTGCGCCGGATGCTCCCGAATCTCGTTGCGCACGCTGTGAATCTGGCCCTCCGCCACTACATACCCATTGCTCAGCAAGATCACCTGATCCGAAAGCGCATCCACTTCGTGAAGAATGTGGCTCGAAATAATTACGTAGCAACCCTCCGCCGCCGCCGCGCGAAACAGTGCAATCATCTCCGCACGAGCCAGCGGATCGAGTCCGTTCATGGGCTCATCCAGCACCAACACCCTCGGGTTATGGCATAACGCTTGCGCGAGTCGAATACGCTGCCGCATTCCTTTACTGTAGCTTCCAACGCTGCGCCCCGCAGCCTCGGTGAGGTTCACCCGCTCAATGGCGCGCCAAGCCAGCTGTTCCGCGGTTTGCGCGTCGCTGCCCGCGAGCCGAAGATACGAAGCAACAAACTGAAATCCCGGTCAGGCCTTTGGGAAAGGAATCGAACTGCGTGCTGTAGCCTAGGATCTTGAAAAGCTTTTCCGGCTCGCGGGGATCGAGTCCGAGCACGCTGATTCTCCCCCGCGTGGGCCGCACCAACCCGGTCATCAGATTCATCAGTGTGGTCTTGCCCGAACCGTTCGGACCAACCAGGCTCGTCACACCGGGAGGGATCGAAAGATTGACGCGGTTTACTCCGAGAATCTCGCCGTAGAATTTCGAGACATCCTCGAACACGATGCGGTCATTCTTCGTCAAACCCGAGGTCAAACCGGTCGCCGCGCTCACCTGACCACCTCGTAGGCTTTTACTTTTCGCACCAGCAGCGCGAGGCAGATCGCACAATAGATCAGCAAGGCGATCCATGCTTCAGCGGACGAAATCGCAGGCTCATTCTCCACGCGGAACAGCGAGGTCCACACCACCCCCATCAGATAGACGATGTTGATATAGTCTCCCGACTGCGTACGCAGCACCGCGTTAATAGCCTGCGCAAAGCCGGCTCCGAAAAACATTACGGCCAGCAGCAGCGCGCCGGCGACGATTCTCCACTTCACCCACGCTGAGAGCGCCATGGCCAGCAGAGACAGAACCGCGATCCAGATCAACGAAGAAAGCACGATGCTCCCCGCGATCCACAAGTGATCCCAGGCCCAACCCGGCCCCTCCAGGCTGGCCTGCACCACGAACAAGACGAGCCCGGGAATCCAGGTAATCTGCGAGAGCACAATGGCCAGAACCGAAGCTTTGCCGATCAGATACTCAGCTCGCGAGAACGGGCGGCAGAGATACAACGGCAGCGCGCCATTGGCCAGATCGGGGGAAATCAGTCCCGGCCCGGTGAAAGCCGTCAGCACAAACGCCAGCGAGCCCTGCACCGTGACGAACGTGAGGAAAAACTTGCTGTCGATTTTGATGAGCGAACCGGCTCCGCCTAATCTCTCAAGAAAGGCCAGGTTGTGAGTCGCATAGATAATCAGCAGGCACGCCAGCGGATAAAAGAAACACAACACGAAAAGTCCGGTTTGCAGTTTCGATTGAAACAGCTTTCGCCTGGAATAGCGGAACAGAACCAGACTTCGCGACCACACCGGAGTAATGGGACCGGAATACGACGTGTAGGTGCGCCGGTAGACGGCCATCTCAGCTTCCCATCGCTTTCAGGAAAATATCTTCCAGAGTATCCCGGCGGAAATTGAGCCGGCGGATCCGCACTTCTCGCTCCGCGGCAATCTTGTAGATGTCGCGAATCTCAACTCCGTCCGCGAGAATCATCTTCAGCCGGTTCGCCGTCACCGCGCACTCGCATCCCAGCTTCTCAATCGCCTCCGTGAAGTCGCCGTTGGCGCCGTAAGTTTCCAGTTCCAGAAATCTCTTGTTCGCCTTGCGCTCTTCTTCCAGATTCGAGTAATGCGCCACCCGTCCCTGGTTCAGGATCAACACCTCTTCGCAAGTGTCCTCCACGTCGCGCAGCAGGTGTGAGCACAGCACAATCTGCAACTGCTTGCTGTCGCGAATGTCGCGGATCATGCGGACCATACGCTGCCGCGCGGAAGGGTCGAGCCCGTTGGTGGGTTCGTCGAGAATCAGCAGCTTGGGCCCGTGCGCGATCGCCTGCGCCAGCTTTGCCAGTTGTTTCATGCCTAGCGAATACGTTCCCAGTTCGCGATACCGCGCTTCCGCCAGTCCCACCTGAAACAACGCTTCATGCGCCCGTTCCAGCGCCGCCGAAGTCGGCAGGCCGCACAGTTCCGCCATCATTTGCACAAACGAGACCGCGCTCATCTTCGAAATGAACGCATCGTTCTCCGGCATGTAGCCAACCAGACTGCGGATTCGCCGCGTCTCCGTTCGAATGTCCGATCCCAGCACGCGCGCCGATCCGGAAGAGGGCTTGTAAAAGCCAAGCAGGGTATTGATCAGCGTCGATTTTCCCGCGCCGTTCGGACCGAGCAATCCAATCGCGCGCCCCTGCAGCGAACAAGTCAGATCCTTCAAAATGTCGCGATTGCCGAAACGGACGGAGAGTCCCTGCAGTTCAATGACAGGCGTTGGCGGAGCAGCAGGTAGCTGACTTGCGCCCTCTGCTGCTCCGGGTTGGATGGCAGTGCTCATGCATCATTAAGTCTGGGATTACTGCGTCGAACCCTGAGTCGCACCCGAATGCTTCATGACCGTGACCGGCGACATAAACATCTGCAGCGGACCGGGCCCGCCCTGGCCCATCGTCAATAGAGTACCGAGGTCAAAGCCCATGAAGCCAGTGTTGCTTGCCACCACGATCCGCTCCGGCTCGCCATACACATAAATCAAGCCGGGCGCAGTGTTCGCCTGCAGCGTCGCAATGGACTGCTGTTGCTGTGGCGTCAGCGTTCCGACTGTTTTAATCTGATCGACCAGCGGGCCGATTACAGGACCAATGTTGTGATAGAAGATCGCCGAGAAATTCGTATATCCATCACTCGGCAGCAGCGCTTGAAACGTTTGCGAATGGGTCAGAGTATTCCCCGACTGGTGGTCGCGAATCGCCAGCGACAGCGTGCTGACGTCCGGCCCCGCGATCAGGTAACCATCGACGTAGGTGTAGTCAATTTCAAAATTCGGCTGCTGCGAGTTGCGCAGGGTGTAGTAGGTCTGCGACCCAACCTGCTGCTGCGAAATCTGCAGAGAGCCCTGCGACGGATTCGCCTCCCGGTTGAAACTGTCGACCAGCTTTCCGATCGTCGCCTGCAAAGTCGTCGGATCATAGACCTCGACAACCACCTTCCACCGCGGGGTTGGTAGCACCGGACCGTCGAAGGCGAACGTCACTTCGCCGCCCAGCGGCGCGGTGATGTCATCGAGAACCTTCACGCCCGTCTTCGCTTCAAAGTCCGACAACTCCTGTTGAAAGTTCGAGTCGCCGCTGCCAATGATCTGGAACATCTCTTCCACAATGGTCTTCGGGTTCTTGATGACAATAGAATTCACCATGCTCGCATTGGGAGAAATAAACTCCAACCCGCCCATGGGAGCCGGCGCAGCCAGCCACGACGCCACCCCTCGCCGTTCCGAGGCGAACGTCAGCGCCGCTCGATTTTCGGTCTTCCCTGCGACTTCTCGGCGTTCCATCATCAGGTATCGAACGTCCCCTATTCCCGGCGGCAACGGCTTGTTGCTTCCTTCATGTACGTGGTTCGCAACAATTTGTTCCATGTCCGCACAGAAAAGCCAACCCGCCCCCTGCTGGTAAGACCGGAGCACCTGCTGGTAAAGCGGAGTTTCGGCAAAATGGCTGGCGCCCGACTGTTGCACCCGCGCCACCGTGCTCTGCAGTTCCGCGGCGTCCGGACTTGCCACCAGCATATCCTTGCCGACGTAAACCAAGAACGCCCGGTTCGGCGACGGCGAAATCGCCGACAGATCATGCACAATCTGCATGGCCCCCGGATTGCCGTTCGTATGGAACCGCGTCATCTCCCCTTGCAGAAACGCCTCCAACCCCGGCTGGCGAATCTTGGCCAGCACGACCGGCGAACTGTAGGTCGAGCCGTTCTTCGCGACCGCAAATACGATCTCTTCCCCCAGATAGCCGCTGAAAGTTTTCAGCTCGTCCATCACATCGGCGAGCTTCGGACCCTTCCCCCGCTGCTGCTCGTTCCACCAGCTGCGCAGCGCCGGACTCTGCTGCAAACGATCCTGGAATATCTGGCTGGCCTCGTTCAAAGTCGGCGCCAGGTTGGGAATCGCGGCATAAACCGCCGTGTTGTCGGGAACGTAGGGCAAAAGCTCCGAACTGTACCGCAGCCCCGGCCCCGGAATCGCCTCAATCTGCTTCTGCAGAATCGCGAAATCTCCGAGCAACGCCAGATATCGCGCGGAATTTTTGCTCCACGCAATCTCGTCCTGGATGGGAACCTTCGAAACGCTCGCGTTCGACGTCTCTTCCTGACCGGCGCTCAAATCGGTGGTCTGATCGCCCGCCGCCACCCGCACCACGCCTTCGATCACCGCAACACGCGATCCCTTCGTCCCATGATTGACCGAGAAAATCGTCCCCTTCACCGACACCAGGCAATCGTCGGTGGCGACATAAAGCCGTCCCGTACGCTGCTTCGCAGCCTGCACAATAATGTGCCCGCCGTCCAGATGGATCGTCGTCCCCTTCCACTCGCGAGATACGGAAAGGTCGGAGCGCTCCGCCATCTCCACCAGCGATCCGTCCAGCAGGCGCACGACAGCATGTGATCCCTTGGCCGTACGAATCACATCGCCACTTCTGATTTGATAACCCGCAGGAATCACGCGTACCTGATCGTCAACCACCGCATACAGCGATCCATCCACATTCTGCACATCTCCGCGCACAGTGTGCTGACCGGGAAACATGCCATTGAGCACTCCGAATGTCGCAGCTGCCACGACCACGACTGCCACCGCGCCCATCGCCCATCGCCACACCGGCAGCCTGCGAGACGAAAATCTCGGCTGCCACACCGGCTGCACCTCGCCGTGACGCGCCTGCTCGATAGCGTGCCGGCACGCGACACACTGGTGCACGTGATCCTCAAACAGCAACCGGCGCGCCTCCGGTAGAGTCTTTTCCAGATACGCGGGAATGAGCGTCTGAAAATCGTGGCAGTTCCGCAGTTTCATGCTGTGTTCGGCCGCTGGCGTCGCCGTGATCGAACTCCATACCCGATCCCCGGCCTGGTCAACCACGCGGTCGTCCACCTTTTCATTTCGAATCTCAGAAAGTAGCCTTTCAAATTTCTTGTCGCTCATGATGGTTCTCCTGTGTTACGGGCCAAACCTACTGGCGAAGTTACGCACCAAGTTAGGCACCAAGATACGGACGAAGCTCCTTGCGAAGCTGTTGCCGGGTGCGATGCACGATCACCGCCACCAGCACCTGCGAAATCCCGAGGGCTTGCGCGATCTGCCGGTTGCTGAGTCCTTCAATGAATCGCAGCGCGAAAACCTCCGCCGGCCGAGGTTTTAACTTGGCCATGGCGCGGCTTAAAGCCTGCCTTAGACCCGAGACATCCGCTTGCCCCGGAGCGGCTGGCATCAGTCCCGAAGACTCTTCCGGCAGCGGCACACTCTGATCGGACTGGCGCGCTCGGATCACATCCAGCGCGGCATTGATCGCCGCCCGCCGCAGATAACTCTCCGCGTTTCCCAGCGGATCGGCGTTCGGTCCCCGACGCAGCATGCGCAGAAAAACCGTCTGCAGCACATCCTCCGCGTCCCCGGCATTCCCGGTGATGCGGTAAGCCGTGCGAAATACCAGCCGGTGGTGCGCGCGAAAAGCCTGATCGAGTTCGTCCGGAATCGCGATTGCCGGTTCCTCTAGTACGCTCAGCAGGTTACGCCTCCTGTACTGCGCTTTCATAGGTAAAGACGCAAGCCAAGGCGGATTATTACAGCCAGGATGGTAAATATCGTGGGAGCCCTAGGTCAGACAGGAAGGCAGATGTCGGGGAAGCGACAATTTGTGGTGCTTCAGTGCGATCTTCTTAGCGAACTTCGCGGCCTCTCCTTCGCGCACTTTGTGGTGACAGTCCTTCGACGTCGCCAGCGAAAGCTGCACCCAGTTCGGAGTGAAAACTCAGGCTGAGCAATTTACTCTTCTCCGCTGCGACGCATTTCGGTTCATGGACGAGATGAGCTAGTCCGTCAACTCGATTCGGACAGTCGCTCCGGTACAGGCAAAGTCGGCAGGTCGGCCGGCGCGCTAAACGGAAAATCACGACTCCAATTGCGCCGTAGAAAACGGCCAGGGCATACATCCAGTGGGGGAGGGAGAACATTTTTGGCTCCTTATCTGGACCGCAGTGTCACATTCCTCCCGCAAAGAGCGCGTGACAAATGTCACCTGTGAACGTGATTTGAATCACATTGAGGTCAGCCGCGAACGGAATTGCCTCTGGTCGATCTCGAATCGAACATCCTCGCTCCAACTCGAGCCTTCATTTCGCCGGTGCGGCCGCATAGCCAAAAACTGCCTTCAGCTCCAGAAACTCTTCCAGCCCGGCCTCGCCCCACTCCCGCCCGTTCCCCGACTGCTTGTACCCACCAAACGATCCCCCAAAATCGACCCTCGCCCCGTTGATGTGCACGTTCCCCGCGCGAATTCGTTTTGCGACGCGACGCGCCCGCTCCACATCGCCCGAAGTCACAAACCCTGCCAGCCCATAGGGACTATCGTTCGCAATCCGAACCGCGTCCTCTTCATCCTCATAGGGAAGAATGCAAAGCACCGGCCCAAAGATTTCCTCGCGCGCAATCGTCATCTCATTCCTCACGTCGGAGAAAACCGTCGGCCGCACAAAGTAGCCCTTGCTTATCCCCTCCGGCCGCCCGCTCCCACCGGCAACCAGAGTCGCTCCCTCTTTTATGCCTTCCCGAATGAGCCGCTGCACTTTCTCGAATTGCGCCTTGCCCACCAGCGGACCAATCACCGTAGCTTCCGCCAGCGGATTTCCAACTTTGGTACCCTCCGCCGCCTGCTTCGCCGCCGCAGCCGCCTCCGCCATCTTCGACCGCGGAACCAGCATGCGCGTCGGTGCGTTGCACGATTGTCCCGTGTTGCGGAAACAAGACTGCACGCCTTCTTTCACGGCCTTCCCGAGATCCGCATCTTCCAGAATAATGTTCGCCGATTTCCCCCCGAGTTCCTGCGTAACCCGCTTCACTGTCGGCGCAGCCGCCGTCGCCACTGCCACGCCGCCCCGCGTCGATCCTGTGAACGAAACCATGTCCACTTCAGGATGCGAAGCGATCGCCGCACCCACCGTCGGCCCGTCCCCATTCACCAGATTGAACACTCCCGCCGGAACCCCTGCTTCATCGAGAATCTGCGCAAACAGATACGCCGATAGCGGCGCTAGTTCGCTCGGCTTCAGCACCATCGTGCACCCCGCCGCCAGCGCCGGCGCAACCTTACACGCAATCTGGTTCATCGGCCAATTCCACGGAGTAATCAGCCCGCAGACTCCAATCGCCTCCTTGCGCATCAAAGTCGTGCCTTTGAGTTCTTCGAACGGAAAGTGTTCGAGCACTTTCGCGGCTT
Source organism: uncultured Acidobacteriaceae bacterium (assembly GCA_963709385.1). GTDB lineage: Bacteria > Acidobacteriota > Terriglobia > Terriglobales > Acidobacteriaceae > Sulfotelmatobacter. Next base: position 113,342 of record CAVPWD010000003.1, on the reverse strand, counting down.
CGAGCAAATGTCCCAGCCCCGCCGGAACCTGCGCCTTCCGCGCCAGTGAAATCGGCGCACCCATCTCCGTGGATATCGCATGCGCCATCTCTTCTGACTTGGCCTTATAGATTTCGATAATTCGCCGCAGCAGCGCTAGCCGCGCTTCCACCGTAGTCTCTGGATACGACTCGAACGCCTTCCTCGCGGCGCTCACGGCCTTATCCACATCGGCCGCACTGCCCAACGAAATCGTGGCGACGGCCTCCTCAGTCGCCGGATTGACGACAAAGAAATCTCGCCCCTGAGCCGGACCAACCCACTTCCCATCGATATAAAACTTCCGATAATCGTTCATACGCACTCCTGATCTTCATGATAACGGTTGCGCGGAGTCGCTCGGGTCGGGTAGGAAGAGAATTTCATGGGCGAGCTTGCGGATGTGGCAATTTCACGAAACTCCGGAAAACCCGCGTGCGCCGCCTGTGCCACCGTGGAGGAGCGGCGATTCCAGCCTTCCATTCCGCTAAAGCCTGTCGTCATTCCGAACGAAGCGCGTTTCAGGCGAACTGAGGAATCCCCCGCGCACCACGGAACTTTCTCCGCTCCCCGGACGTACAATAACTCAGAGACAGAAGGAGTTCTCCGTCATGTTCACGTTGCTGCTCTGGTGCATCCTCTTCGTCCTCTGCTGGCCACTCGCGTTGCTCGCCCTGATCGCTTACCCTTTCGTCTGGCTCCTCCTGCTCCCCTTCCGCATCGTCGGCGTTGCTGTCCAGGGCGTCCTGGAGATCGTCTACCTGGCCATCACGCTCCCGTTCCGCCTCCTGGCCGCCCCTTTTCGAATCTAGATTTCTTGGCTCTGGATTTTGGGTGGCGCAGCGCTTCCAGCGCTGCGATTACGCGGCTCTCTGAGAGGGCTTTAGCCCGAGTTATGCTCCTAGAGCCCGAGCGGATCACGGCCCTCCTTCTCGCTCCCCTGCATTAAAATCAATCCCACCATGCCCCTCATCCTCACCGCTATCGAAGCCCGCGTTCTCGGCGCTCTCATCGAAAAAGACATCACCACTCCCGACTACTACCCGCTCTCCCTCAATGCCCTGGTCAACGCCTGCAATCAGAAGAACAATCGGGACCCGGTCATGACCCTCGACGAAGGGTCCGTCCGCCACGCCCTCACCACCCTGCAGGAAAAACGCCTGGCTGGTCCCGCCAGTGGCGCCGACAGCCGCGTCACAAAATTCGAGCACCGCCTGCAAGAAGTCTTCAACTTCGATCGCCGCGAAATCGCCATCGTCAGCGTCCTGCTCCTCCGCGGCCCGCAAACTCCCGGCGAACTCCGCAGCCGCACCGACCGCATGTACCACTTCGAAGCCTTAGAAGACGTAGTCTCCACCCTCGACCGTCTCGCCCAACGCGACCCACCGCTGGCGCGCGTCCTTCCCCGCCAGCCCGGCAACAAAGAATCCCGCTACACCCACCTCTTCTCCGGCGAACCCCCAGAGCAAGACACCGCCCCGGAAAGTATTGCGCGTGAAAATGTGGCGCGGGCACTCCTGCCCGCGACCGCCGGAGCAACCTCGACCACCGACCGCCTCGCCTCCCTGGAAGCCGAAGTATCCCGCCTGCGCGAAGAGCTTTCCCAAGTCCACCAGCAGCTAGCCGCCTTCCGCAAACAATTCGAATAACGACCTGCCCTTCGCGCAACTCAGGGGCGCGACCCAGGCTTCGTGGGCGAGCGGAGAGTGCGAAGTGTGCAAAGTGCCCAGCCGCGAAGCGGCGATAGATTGCAGCCCACAGCGTAAGCTGTGGGTGAACCGCGAGAACGGACCGAGCCCCGAAGGGGCGAAAGATAAGTGAGACAGAAATTCCGGATCGCCGCTGCAATCTTCGCGGAACAATGTTCACCGGTCGGCCTCCATCGATCCGCAAAGCGAAAAATCCCCACCTTTGCCGCAGAACAGACATCGCGGCAAAGATGGGGAGTTCTATGAACTACTGTGCCGGAGTTTCAGCAACCGGCGTGGCTGGCGCTTCCGCCGTCACTTCCGGAGCCACCGGACCAATCTTCACTGTCGCCAGAATCTGTTCCAGGCGGCCGAAGACTTTATCGCGGTCCACGTGCTTCATCACACCATCTTCCGAAGCTACGGTAGTCACGTTCAGCGCGAACTCGTAGCACGCTCCATTCTGAAAGACATGGAAGTACTTCGAGTCGCTCTGCCGCGTTCCCTCACCGGTCACAGCTTCGGTAGCCCGCAGTTCCATATCGCCAATCAGCAGCTTCGAACCCTGCGGCTCAACCTGCGCGGGCGATGCGGTCACAGGAGCAGATGACGCAGTCGTCATCGGCGTTTCTGTGGCGCTCGTGGCTGAAGAATCGCCCACAGCCGGCTTGGTCGTGTCGCTCGTCGTGCTGCTGGTAGTGACTGGCGCCGGCGCGGTCTGAGCAGGCACAGCTTCCACCTTCGGCTGTTCCACCACGGCGGTCGTGGCTACTGGCGCTTTGCTCTGCGGCACCGCAAACTCATCGCACTGCTCGGCCGTCAGCCCCTTATGCACGCTCACGTCGAAAAATGCCGACGAGAAATCCGTATTGGCAAAGCCGGTCTCCGGCAGTTCTACAGCCGCAAGTGCGACTCCACCCGGCTGCACGAAGTTCATTGCAATCGGATTCGACGCGAGTAGATCGCCCGCCGCGTTGCCTGTCTCAATGGCGTAGCGCCGGGAATACTCAAACGTCACGCCCGTGCTCTTGTCCGTATAGTTCACGGTCGCAGGTTTCTTGTGCACAACTTTTTTCGGCGCCGGCTTGCTTTCCGCCGGCATCGCCGCCACCGGCATCGCCGGGCTCTGAACCTGTGGCACAGCAATCTGGTTGTTGGAAGTTACCGGCTTCGGCTTGTCACTGGAACAGCCGACGGTTACGGAGCACACGAGCAGCACGGCTGCGAAAACGAGCGCGCCGGCGTTCTTGCCCCAGGCATTTCCTTGTTCAATCTGCGTTCGTCCAATCTTCGTCTGTCCAGTCTGCGTTTCTTTACCCCACGCGACAAACTGTCTTTCTGCGATACTGCGCACTGCACTGACATTGATGCGAGTCATGTTTGGTCACCCCCTGCCGTCAAGCGGCACCATAGCCAATGCAAGCCGCTCACCAGGAAACAGAGCATTGATTTCGCAGGAGTTAGCAAAGGGCACAGAGCCGTCAAACGTAGCTCCCCGCACACGATGTGGCCCCGTCGACACGGGAAACAGCCATGAGCAAGAATTCTGGGTGCCCCATTTCTCGCGTCCTTTGCGAGAAGTGGGGATTTAGGTTCGTGCCGAAGCGGACGCGGATGGCGGGTGCCCCACCCTTGTCTCGCCGCCCTTTGGCGAGACAGGGTGGGGATTCTGACCTGATATCTTCGACGAAGAATTTCCGTAAGAACCCAGCGAATTTCAGCTATCGTAGTCGCTTCGGTCGAAACTGGATACGACGGGAGCAGACGAATTCATGAGCGATGATCTCTGTACAGGGACCACGGTTCTGAAGCTTGCCCTCTGCCTGATACTATGCATCTGCCTCGCGCACGCCCAGACCCCTTCCCAGAAAATCATCATCGACACCGACATCGGCGACGACGTCGACGACGCCTTCGCCCTCGCGCTCGCCGTCAAAAGCCCCGAACTCGAAATCCTTGGCGTAACCACTACCTTCGGCGACACCGAAACCCGTGCCCGCATCGTCGACCGATTTCTGGGCGAAGTCGGCCGCCCGGAAATTCCCGTCCTGGCAGGGAAGCCAACCGCCACGAAAAATCCCATGTCGCAGCGCCACTACGCCGACGCTTCCCAATTCAGCAAACCGCCGCACGCCGACGCAGTAGAATTTCTTCTCGACTCAAATTCGCAAATATCCCGGCGAAATCACTCTGATCGCGATCGGCCCGCTGATGAACGTCGGCGCCGCCATCGAAAAAGACGCAGCCACTTTCCGCAAACTGAAACGCGTAGTCCTGATGGGCGGCTCCATTCGCCGGGGCTACGGCGACCTCGGCTATACGCCTCCGGTTCCTCCCATGCCCGAATGGAATATTCTCAACGACATCCCCTCGGCGCAAAAGTTGTTCGCATCCGGCGTTCCTCTGTTCGTAATGCCCCTCGATTCCACCCAGCTCAAAATGGACGAGGTGAAGCGCGCCTTCCTCTTCACTCAGGGCACGCCGGTGACCGATCAACTCACAGTGCTCTATCACCTGTGGGCCCAGGAAACGCCAACCCTGTTCGATCCCATGACGATCGCATTCGCACTGCGTCCAGACCTGTGCCCCGTACAGCCGCTGCACATTCGCGTCGACGAAAAAGGATTCACCCGCGAAGAGCCCGGCCCTCCGAACGCCCAGGTCTGCCTCGACTCAAACCCCGAAGATTTCTTCCGCTTCTACCTGAAGCGCGTAGCCGCAAAATAAGATCGCAGCCACCTGGTGAAGAACCGAAAGTGCGAAGAATTAAAAGGAGGGAAGATTGATGGTGAGCGAAAGTCGTTGACGAGGGAAGATTATGAAGATCGAGGATTATGATGAACATCGCGAACGCAGGCGCAACCGTGGAAGAGCGGCGCTTCCAGCGCCGCGTTAGCGATCGGAGCGGACTCGGGCTTTAGCCCCCGTGGTCGTCCTTTCTTAACTGCACGATGAGGAAATCAAGAACGCATCAATGAAAATCCTACGGATCCTCTGTTTCGCGCTGCTCCTCACCCCTGTCCTCGCGCAATCCAAACAACCCGCCGACCTCCTCCTCAGCGGCGGCATCGTCGTCTCCATGGACTCCGTCGGCACAATTTACCCCGACGGCAGCGTCGCCATCCGCAACGATTCCATCCTCGCCATCGGTCCGCGCGCCGAAATCGAATCGCGCTACCAGGCCGCGCAGACGATCGATGCCCACGGAAAACTGGTCCTGCCCGGCTTCATCAACGGCCACGTCCACGTCCCCATGACCTTGTTCCGCGGACTGCACGACGATGTCACTCTCCACGACTGGCTCTACAAATACATCTTCCCCGCCGAGGCCAAGAACGTAAACGAAGAGTTCGTCCGCTGGGGCACGAAGCTCGCAGCCGCAGAACAGATCCGTTCCGGCGTCACCACCTTCGCCGACATGTACTACTTCGAAGACGCCGTCGCCGAAGAAACCAAAACCGCCGGCATGCGCGGCGTGCTGGGCGAAACTTTCATAGACTTCCCAGCTCCCGATAACAAAACCAACGCCGCCATGCTGGCCTACACTGAGAACTTCCTGAAGAAGTGGCAGGGCGATCCGCTTATCCACGCCGCCGTCGCTCCGCACTCCATCTATACGTGCTCGAAAAAAACCATCCAGGATGCAGCCGCTCTCGCCCGCAAATATCACGCGCCCATCCTCATGCACGTTTCTGAAATGAAAAAAGAATGGGACGACAGCGAGAAACAGAACGGCATGTCTCCCGTGCAATATCTGGAGAGCATCGGCGCCCTCGGCCCCGATCTTGTAGCCGCGCACTGCATCTTCGTCGACCAAACCGACCGCAAACTTCTCGCCGAGAGAACCGTCGGCTGCGTTCACAATCCCTCCAGCAACATGATGATCGCCAGCGGCGTCTCTCCGGTCCCCGAAATGCGCGCCGCCGGCATTGCGGTTGGCCTCGGCACCGACGGTCCCGCCGGAAGCAACAACGATCTCGATCTCATGGAAGAAATCGACCTCGCCGCGAAACTGGCGAAGATCACAAAAATGGACCCGCTGGCCCTGAACGCAAAGTCAGTCGTCGAGATGGCCACGATCGACGGCGCACGCGCCCTGCACATGGAAAAAGAAATCGGATCGCTCGAGTCTGGCAAGAAAGCCGACGTGATTCTGATCGGCCTCGACGCGCCCAACGCCGTCCCCATGTACGACATTTATGCGCAAATCGCCTACTCGCTCAAGGCCAGCGACGTGGAAACAGTCATCATTGGCGGCCGTGTCGTGATGCGCGATCGCAAGCTGCTGACGATCGACGAGGCCCGCGTGCTCGAGAAAGCCCGGGAATATCAGAAATCCATAAGCGCATCGCTCGGCATGCAATTGCTAGAATGAAGTGCGGTTACCATCATCTTTATGAGTGAAATCGGTTCTTTCCGGCTCATCGTCGAGCACCTACTCGTCTTCTTCCTCATCGTTGTCACGCCCTTGTGGGACCGCTACGAGATCCCGCGCCTGAAGTCGAGCACCGACCCGCAAAAGAAGATTCGTTTCTATCGCAAGATCGTCCTCGCTTCGTGGCTGTGCGCCGCAGTAGCCGTGCTTACGGTGGGGCTCATGTCCGTCTACCGCATTCACCCGGCCCCGGGAGAAATCTCATGGCTCGCTCCCGGCTCGCGCGCGGCACTGTTCCTCGAAGGTCTCACCGCCGGCATACTGATCGCCATCCTGCTGCCCGCGGTCATCGCTCTGTGGAGCGAAAAGATTCGCGCCAAAGCCGGCAAGGCAGCCATGAAGTTGAGCTTTCTTCTGCCCTCAACCGCAGCCGAGCGCAGCTGGTGGTGGCTCGTGTGCATCACCGCCGGGATTTGCGAAGAAGTCGTCTATCGTGGATTCCTGCTGCACTACCTTCACCTTCAGCCGCTTCATCTGAATCTGACCTGGGCACTGTTGGCATCCTCTATCATTTTTGGCATCGCGCATCTCTACCAGGGCGTGGCCGGCGCCGTACAGACCACGGTCATTGGTTTCGTGCTCGGAGCCATATTCCTCGTGACCGGCAGCCTCTTGATCCCGATCGTTGTGCATGCAGTCATGGATCTGCGCATCCTGGCAATGCTTCCGGAAGGATTTGCCGACGCCCCGAAATAACGGGCCCTACGCCATGCGCTCCAAGGAGCGCTCCCGCCGCAGCCTCCCGTATAATCAAGGGATTCTCTATGCTCGCCTTTCTCGACCAGATCATGGCCGCCACTCGCGCCCGTGTCGCGCAAGCCAAGCGCATGGCTTTGCCCGATCTCGAGCAGCGTGCGGAACAGCACGTCCCGCGCGGGTTCCGCCTCGCGCTTGCATCGAAAAGCCGCGAAGGCATCGCGGTGATCGCGGAGTTGAAGAAAGCCTCGCCCTCGAAAGGTCTGATTCGCGCCGATTTTCACGTAACCGAACTGGCCCGAGAACTGGAATCCGGCGGGGCCGCTGCGCTCTCGGTTCTCACCGACGAAGAATTCTTCCAAGGCTCGCTGCAGAATCTGCAAGCCGCCTCCGCGGCGGTGACAATCCCCTGCCTTCGCAAAGATTTCATCGTCGACGAATTTCAGTTACTCGAAGCGCGCGCTCACGCCGCCGATGCCGTTTTGCTGATCGTCGCGGCATTGTCGCAGCCTGAACTGGTAGCGTTGTCGCGCACCGCGCGCGCCCACGGTCTCGATGTTCTGTGTGAAATCCACGATCACGAAGAACTGCAGCGCGCGCTCGATGCCGGTTGTGACCTGATCGGCGTGAACTCTCGCGATCTGCGCACGTTCAAAGTCGATCTTGAAACGGCATTCCGTCTCGCCGAGAACTTTCCCGCGAATGTAGTGCGTGTCGCCGAAAGCGGAATTCATTCATCCGAAGATATCGCTCGTCTGCGCGCAGCTGGGTATCACGCATTCCTGGTCGGCGAGTCGTTGATGCGTGCGCCACACCCCGGCCAAGCGCTGCAAGATTTGCTGACAGGAGTACGCAGCGCCCCGGTATCGAGCGCAAGATAGATTTTACTGGCAACTGGCAACCGGCCACTGACCACTGCTTTTCATGACCTGGATAAAAATTTGCGGCACCACAAATCTCGAAGACGCCCTCACCGCCGTCGACGCCGGCGCCGACGCCGTGGGTTTCGTCTTCTACGAAAAAAGTCCGCGGTATGTCTCCATCGAAGCCGCGCGCGAGATTGTGGCCGGGTTGCCCGAGAGTGTCGAGAAGATCGGTGTCTTCGTCGTTAACGACGGCGACCCGATTCGCGCATTGCTGCATGCCGGCCTGACGGGCACGCAAACCTATTTCGTGCCGGGCGGGAATCCGGCCCCGGGAGCGGCGAAGGCCGTCGGAATTTCGTTGCTTCCGCCGCGCTATCGGTCGTTGCTGGCTCTCCCCATGAACCTGCTGGCGCAGGATCGCAGCGGTGTCGAGCGCGCTGCCGCGGACTTCGCGAACTGGGACAAGAAGATTCCACCGGAAGCCAACCGACCCGGATTGTTCGACACATTTGTGCTCGATTCCGGCGATCTACAGCGCCCCGGCGGTACAGGGAAACGTTTCGACTGGGAGAAGGCTGCCCCTATTGCACAAGGAATGCGGCAAGGCGGAGTAAAACTCGTGGTTGCTGGTGGGTTGACGCAAGAGAATGTGGGCGAAGCGATCGGGATACTGCAACCGTGGGGCGTGGATGTCGCCTCCGGGGTCGAAGCATCTCCGGGCAAGAAAGATCCCGACAAAGTTCGCGCCTTCGTGAAAGCAGTCCGCGACATCGACAGGAAAACGAGTTAGCCATGGCCACAGCGACGATTTCCAGAACAAAAGCCCCCACGTCCCGCGCGGGCCAAAAGCCCCCGGCCCCCGAGCCCGGCCGTTTCGGCGTTTACGGCGGCCGCTACGTTCCCGAAACGTTGATGGCCGCGCTCGACGAACTTGAGCGCGAATACGAGAAGGCGAAGCGCGACCCGAAATTCCACGCTCGCCTCAACGACCTCCTCCACAACTACGCTGGACGCCCCACACCGCTCTTCTTCGCGCAGCGCCTCACCAGGAAACTCGGCGGCGCGAAGATTTATTTAAAGCGCGAAGACCTTCTTCATACCGGCGCACACAAAATCAATAACTGCCTTGGCCAGGCGCTGCTGGTCGAGCGCATGGGCAAGCACCGTGTCATCGCCGAGACCGGGGCCGGCCAGCACGGCGTCGCCACGGCCACGGTCTGCGCGCTGTTCGGTTTCGAGTGCGTCGTTTACATGGGCACCGAGGACATGCGCCGCCAGGAGCTGAATGTCTTCCGCATGCGTCTGCTCGGTGCCGAAGTGCGCGGCGTCGACTCCGGCTCGCGCACCCTCAAAGACGCCATCAACGAAGCCATGCGCGATTGGGTCACCAACGTCCGCACCACCCATTACTTATTGGGCAGCGTGCTCGGCGCGCATCCTTATCCCACCATGGTGCGCGATTTTCATCGCGTCATCGGACGCGAAGCCCGCGCCCAGATTCTGAAAGCTGAAGGCAAACTTCCCGCGGCCATCATCGCGTGCGTTGGCGGAGGTTCGAATTCCATCGGCATTTTCTACGATTTTCTCAACGACAAGAAAGTACGCCTCATCGGCGTCGAAGCCGGCGGCCGCGGCGAGACCCTCGGCGACCACGCCGCCCGTTTTCGCGGCGGATCGCCCGGCGTGTTACAGGGTACATATTCGTACGTACTGCAGGATTCCAGCGGCCAGATCGCGCTCACGCATTCCGTTTCCGCCGGCCTCGACTATCCGTCGATCGGCCCCGAACACGCCGCCCTGCGCGACTCGGGCCGCGCCGAATACGTACCTGCCTCCGACGCCGAAGCGCTCGCAGCGACAACACTATTGGCCCGCACGGAAGGAATCATTCCCGCGCTGGAATCGGCGCACGCAGTAGCGGAAGCGTCTGAAGCGCGCCCCAAAATGAAAAAGTCGGAAATCGTAATCGTGAACATCTCCGGCCGCGGCGACAAAGACATCGGAATCATGCGGGAGAACCTGAAACTCGATTGAAGATTGCTGATTTCTGATTGTTGATTGAAAAACCGGCAGCAAATCCAGCACGGTTTTCAATCAACAATCAGCAATTAGCTATCAACAATCAACAATCAACTATTTTCTTGCCATGCCCTTAACGTTCTACAAAAAGCCGGCCCTCGTGGCTTACGTAACTTGCGGCGATCCCGACCTCACGACCACGCGCGACATCATCCTCGCGTCGATCGAGTCCGGCGCCGACGTCATCGAACTGGGCGTCCCCTTCAGCGACCCGGTCGCCGACGGTCCCGTGATCCAGCGCGCCAGTGAGCGCGCCCTCAAGCATGGTACATCGCTCGCGCAGGTGTTGACGCTCGCCGCCGAGATCCGGCAGCACGCCCAGTCGACCGGCCTGATCGTCTTCTCTTATCTCAATCCCATTCTGCGCATGGGCATGGAAAAATTCTGCAAGGTTGCGCGGGCCGCAGGAGTCGACGGCGCACTCGTCACTGACTTGCCCGTCGAAGAGGCCGGCCAATACTTGCTCGCCATGCGCAAGTACGATCTCGCCCCTGTATTCCTAGCCGCGCCCACTAGCCCCGACGATCGCCTCCGGCGAATCACTGCGGCATCGCGGGGATTTGTGTATGCTGTGTCCCGTACCGGCGTGACCGGAACGCGCCAGCAACTCGCCGCCGACGCACGCACGCTCGTGCGCCGTCTGCGCCGCGTTACCAAATTGCCCGTCGCGTTGGGATTCGGAATTTCCACTCCGGACCAATTCGACGAAGTGGGCGAGTTCGCCGATGCAGTAGTTGTAGGTAGCGCGATCGTCGAAACCATCGAACGCAATCGCGGCCGCGAAGCCGCCGCCGTAGGAGAATTCGTAAGGAGCCTTTCGCGTTCGACGTAACGACGCAGCGCCACGAAGAATCCGGGTGCCCCATTTCTCGCGCACTTTGCGAGAAAGCCTGCCCTGAGCTTGTCGAAGGGTGGGGGTTTTCACTGATAGCTGATTCACATGGACATCGAAGACTGGCGAAAGAAAATCGATGAACTCGACCGCAAGCTCGTAGACTTGCTCAGCGAGCGGGCGCGCGCCGCCGTGGCCATCGGCAAGCTTAAGCGTAATACGAGTATGCCAGTCTACGAGCCCGACCGCGAGCGCATCGTTTTCGCGAACGTGCAGAGCGCGAATCCCGGCCCGCTGCCCGGCCGCGACTTGGTAAGAATTTACGAGCGCATCATCGACGTGATGCGCAACATTCAGAAGGAAGAAATTGTTCCACACTCTGAAGCCGCGAGAGCGGAGACGGAATTGGATTCGGAAGTCAACGATTAATCCGGAACGTCGAGGCCGTTGAGCTAGAAGGTAAGAGCTAGTAGCCAGGAGCTGAATTCTCATGATTGTTGCCATGCAGGAAGGCGCCGACGAACCGCTGATTCAGCAGGTGATCGAACACCTGGTGAAACTTGGATTTGAAGTACACCGTTCCACCGGCGCAAAAATGACCGTTCTCGGCGCCGTCGGTTCCGGCATCGATTTCGATATCCGCATTCTCGAATTGCTTCCCGGCGTGCAGGAAGTCCATCGCATCAGTTCGCCCTACAAACTCGCGGGCCGGAGTTTTCGTCCCGAAGGGACCATCGTCAAACTGGCCTGCGACATCGACGTCGGCGGTAACGAAATCGTCGTGATGGCCGGTCCATGCTCCGTAGAGTCGCGCGAACAACTCTTTTCCACCGCCGAGTCCATCGCTAAAGCCGGTGCAAAAGTCTTGCGGGGCGGGGCATTCAAGCCGCGCAGTTCTCCCTACTCGTTTCAGGGCCACGGCGAAGACGCGCTGAAGCTGCTGCAGGAAGCGGGAGCAAAATTCAATCTCCTGGTCATCAGCGAGGTCATGGAAATTTCCCAGATCCCGCTCATGCTTCCCTACGTCGACATTCTGCAGGTCGGCGCCCGCAACATGCAGAACTTCAATCTACTGCGCGAACTCGGCAAAGTCCGCAAGCCCGTGCTCCTCAAGCGCGGCATCGCAGCCACTCTCGAAGAACTTCTCCTTTCCGCGGAATACATCATGGCTGGCGGCAACTATGACGTCATCCTGTGCGAGCGCGGCATCCGCACGTTCGAAACCTACACCCGCAACACCATGGACATTTCCGCCATCCCCATCATTCACAAGCTGTCGCACCTGCCCATGACCGCCGACCCTTCGCACGGCACCGGCCGTCGCGACAAAGTTTCCCCCATGGCGCGCGCTTCCGTGGCCGCCGGCGCAGACGCGCTCCTCATCGAAGTGCACTGCGATCCCAACAACGCCTGGTCCGACGGTGCCCAGTCCCTGTTCCCCGACCAGTTCACAAAACTGATGGACGAATTGAGAATGATCGCCCCAGCAGTAGGACGGAAGATTGGGTGACGGTGATGGACGACCTACTGGTCACCAAGGAGAGGATAGACCGGATACTCCAGAGCTTGGATCAGCAGATCCGCGGAGCCGAGCAAACCCTCGTCAACCTCAAGAGCCTGCTCAGCCCGCTGGATGAAATCCGTCGCGGCGAATGCCTAGACTACTTGTTCAGTCTGCTGGTGAGGCGAGTGCGCGGGAGATACTCGCCCGATCACAACAGTTTGCAAATACAGAGGATAGCGATAGGCATACTGTTCAGAGTTCTCTCCCAGTTTGGCCGAGTAGAAATGACATTGTGCAAGATTATCGGCTTTCTCGATGTCGACAGCTCGGATGTCACTAATAACTGGATAAACTGCGTGTCTCAAGAGATAACTTCTGCGGTCTATACCTACTCAGATGTTTTGAGCCAGGAAGCGCTAGACACGCTGAGGGAGCATGCTGCTTTGTTCTCGCACCCTGGCTCCGACCTGGCGAGGGCGATGCCTGCATTTTCACCATATGTAATGCAGCTAGATAGGGCTATTGAGAACGCTGAGTTTTCTCGGTTCGAGAAGCAGCTTCGAGGCGCCCAAGTTATGCCTGCGCCGGATGCGGGCGACGAGCAACTAGCGACTGGTGGTCCTGAACACCCTGTTGCTGCGGCGATGAAGGAAGCGGCTGACTACCTTCGGAGCGACGGTATATTCAACCCAAAAAAGGCCGCTGATCTGATGAGAACATCTATAGATGAATCGCACCGAGAGGTAGTGAGCCGGCTTGTTACCGTTACGGGTACGCAATGCATAGACGCCAACAAGGATGGCGCAAGGAGAGCCTACCTGAGAAAAATCGGCTTCATCAGCGAGCCGGAGGAAAGGTTCTTCAGCGCGATCTACACTCTCCTCTCAGAAGAGGCGAGCCACAAATTAATTGCCCCTCGAGAAACTATGCTGGTCATGGAGCAAACGGTCCACAATTACCTTTCGTTACTTAAGCGACGCTTGTCGAGCTTTGTACCACCGCAACCTTCTACGAATCCGTAATGCCGATTCGCCAAATCACGATCATCGGCACCGGCCTCATCGGGGGCTCGCTGGCGCTTGCGCTGAAGAAGAAGAAATTCGCCGGTCGCATCGTCGGCTGCGATCGCGAGGCCACGCTCGAGAAGGCGCGCATGTGCGGCGCCATCGACACCGGCTCGTCTAATCCCGGGGACGCCGTTCATGGCAGCCAACTCGTCGTGCTGGCGACTCCGGTCCTCGCCATTGTCGACCTCATCGACCGCGTCGGCCCCTCGCTTTCCGCAAAAGCTTTACTCACCGACGTCGGCAGCACGAAAGCGACGGTGGTGGAGCACGCCACGAAAGTCTTCGGCAAGAACGTCGGCAAGCGCTTTCTCGCAGGCCATCCCATGGCTGGAAAAGAATTGAGTGGAGTCGATTATGCCGATCCCGATCTTTTCCAGAACGCGGTCTGGTTTCTCACCCCGCTGCCCGGACAAAATCTGAATGAAGGTCTGTTCGCCGAGTTCGCCGGATGGATCGACCAGATCGGAGCCCGCATCGCGATGCTGCCCGCCGACGAACATGACCGCCTCTGCGCCTGGATCAGCCACCTCCCGCAAATGATTTCCACTGCTCTGGCCGCCGCGCTGGTCGAGGAGTTCGGCGCGCAAGCTCCTTTGCTTCCCGCCGGAGGCCGCGCGTTGCAGGAAATGACGCGCGTCTCGGCCAGCCCCTACTCCATGTGGCGAGATGTAGCCATCACCAACAAGAAAAATATCGAAGACGCGCTCTGGAAAGTCGAACAACGTCTCGCTCACATCCGCGAAAACCTGGCCAGCCGCGAACTGGCGGAGGAATTCGAGCAGGCGCACCAACTGCGCAGGCCTATGCCGAAGAAACGCAATGGATGATTTCTGTTTTCTGATTGTGCATCACGAACGTTCGCTTTCTGGTCTTTCAATCAGCAAGCAACAATCAGCAATCAGCAATCACTTCATATAGAATTCACGCGATGAATAAAGTCGTCCCCAACGCCGACGAAGCCATCCGCGACGTGTTCGATGGCGCAACCATCATGATCGGCGGCTTCGGGCTCTGCGGCATGCCCGAAAATCTCATTCGCGCCTTAGTTCGCAGAGGCACAAAGAATCTCCACACCATCAGCAACAACGTCGGCGTCGATGGCGTCGGTAACGGCCTGCTCCTCGCCGCCGGACAAATCGTCCACCACATCGGCACCTACGTCGGCGAAAACAAGCTGCTCGAAGAGATGGTCCTCGGCGGCACCATCAAGCTCGACCTGGTCCCGCAAGGTACTTTTTCCGAACGCATTCGCGCCGGCGGCGCGGGCATTCCCGCGTTCTTCACTCCCACCGGCGTCGGCACAATCGTCGCCGAAGGTAAAGAGACTCGCGAATTCGACGGTCGCACCTACGTCATGGAGCGCGCGCTCAAAGCCGACTTCGCCTTCGTCAAAGCCTGGAAAGGCGACCGCCAGGGCAACCTCATCTATCGCAAGACCGCGCGCAATTTCAATCCCATGATGGCGACCGCCGCGAAAATCACCATCGCCGAAGTCGAACATCTGGTCGAAGTCGGCGAACTGAGACCCGACGAGATTCACACGCCCAGCATCTATGTAAAAAGAATCTTCCAGGGCGAGTTATACGAGCGCAGAATCGAAAGAAGAACGGTGAGGAAAGCACTGGCCACAAATCACTAACCACTGTCCACTGAACCTATGCCCGCCAAAGACTCGGACAAACGTGAACGCATCGTCAAACGCATCGCCCGCGAACTGCAGGACGGCTTCTACGTCAACCTCGGCATCGGGATGCCGACGCTCATCGCCAACCATGTCCCGCCCGGAATCGAAGTGACGCTGCAGTCGGAGAACGGCATGCTCGGCATCGGCCCGTATCCAGTCGACGGCGAGGAAGATCCCGACCTCATCAACGCCGGCAAAGAAACCGTCAGCGAAATGCCGGGCACGTCGTACTTCTCCAGCGCCGACTCCTTTGCCATGATTCGCGGCGGCCACATCGACTTGAGCGTCCTCGGCGCGATGGAAGTCGACGAACGCGGCAACATCGCCAACTGGATGATCCCCGGCAAAATGGTCAAAGGCATGGGCGGCGCAATGGACCTGGTCGCCAGCGCCCGCCGCGTCGTCGTCGCCATGGAGCACACCACCCGCGACGGCGCCCCGAAGATCCTAAAGAATTGCACGCTCCCGCTAACGGGCGTCAACGTAGTCGACACCATCGCCACCGAGATGGCCTACATCCGCGTCACGAGAGGAGGACTGGTGCTGGAAGAAATCGCACCCGGCCTCACCGTCGAAGACGTGCAACGCGCCACCGAAGCCAAGCTGATCGTCAGCCCGCATTTGAAGGTGATGGGGAGTTAGCGCCCACTACTCCGAGAGCGCAAGGCGGCGAAAGAAGACTTGCGCCGCCGCGATCCTCCGAATCAAATCCTTCCTGGTCGCTCCTCAGCCTGCACCAATCACGCACCCCGCGCGTTTGCGCCCCCAAAGAAGACTTCGGTCAGCCCAAGAAACAACCCCTGTCATTCCGACGCGTGAGCGAAGCGAACGCGGAGGAGCCTGCTGTTGCGATGTTGCTCCGCCGAACCGAACAGCAGGTTCCTCCTTGCTCGCTTCGCTCGCGTGTCGGAATGACAAAGCGGTGAGGCGCGCAGAGCGCCTTACCCCTTCGATCCGGTGAGATTCAAATATCCGTTCACGGCCGCCTCGCTCAGGCTGAGTCTGGACGCGATCTGCGACACTCGCTGTCCCTGGTTATAGAGTTGGTAAACCTGCTGCGCCACGGAGAGTTGCACGGTGTCGGTCGCAGCTTTCGGTGCAGGCTGCGCCTTTGGAGCCGGCGCCGGACTCGAGGAAACATTCGCCGCAGCCGGCGGCGCGTTCGGAAATAAGCTGGAGATGGACGAGCTCATAAGAAGCTCTCCTTTCCTTGTCGATATTCCTGATCGATATTCCTCTTACAGATAGCTCTTACCTATAGAAGAGGTCGGCAGACTTTGCCCAGAGCATGAATCGAGTCGCGCGGGATCGTCGCGCGGAATTCGCCGGCCGGTTCCAAAATGGGACATGGGGAAGCGGTTAGCCACTGCGGTTCTCAGCGGTTTGGAGGGACTGCCCGGATTCGGGGAGAGTTTGCCGGATCTGATCGCGGACTTGGTGGTGAGTCGGTGCCGCAACGGGCGGCTTCTTTGGCGGAAGCGGATTTTCGGATGTTTCCGTTTCCGAGGTCTTGGTTTCGGGCGGCTTGGTTATAAACGTCTTAGTTTCGGATGGTTTGGCGGCGGATTTGGCGGCTTGGATTCGGGCATCGCGTTCTGCGTCCAGGCTGTAGAGGAATTCGGCAGCTTTACGGATTCCGGCTTCTTTTGCGGGATCGATTTTGTCTTCTTCTTCCTCGTCGCCGAGTTCTTCGAAATCCTCGTCTTGCCACACCGATTGGCCGAGCTGGGTTTCGTGGGCCGCGGCGGGATTGAGGATGACGTGGTGGCGGTTGGGTTCGAAGGTGGTGCGGGCGAGGTTGGAGCTGGCGGTTTGCAGGGCGTAGAGGAGGAGGCCGGCGGTTTTGGCGTCGATCAGTCCGGTGATGATCAGGCGCATGATCTGCATGAGAGAGACCTGGATGGAATTGGCGTCCTCGAGGACGGGGAGGTCGATGGTGACGGGACGACGGGCGGCTTTCTGATCACCTTTTAGTCGATCGTCTTTTAGTCGATCGTGTTTCATGCGATCGAGATTCAGCTGGACGCGTTCGTCGTGGTGGCGCTTGTGGAAGTAGCAGAGATGGTTGCGGCGAAGGGCGGGGCATCCGCACTGCGTGCCGTTGACCTTGATGTGTTGGCAGCGATTGGGGAATGTTGGCATGGGATTTTAGCTCCTAGCTTTTAGCTCCTAGCTTCTAGCTCAAATCGCGAATCGTTTGGCGGACCGAGATAGTGTGGATTTTCGAATTGTTTTGACCACCCCTCCCCTCCCCCTCTTTCCATTCTGATCTATTGGAATCACGGGGTTGGCGGGAATTTGCGAATTGATCCTAGGGGTGCAATCAGTTAGGGGCAAAATCTTGAGCCCCAGCGAGTTAGCTGTGCGATGGTGCATGGTATTGGTCGCGATGGGGTGAGTATGAGGAGTAGAGATTTCTCAGTCAAGGTTGGATGAACATGGGGAGGGTGTGGAAAAGTGGCGGTGGGATCAAAATCCCGCGAGGTTGAGAGTTGCGGAGTCCTACCATTCGCAAAGGAAGCGAAAGATGAGGCACCCGGGGTTACACTGTTGCGAATGACTGTCAAGAAGTCCAAGCGGGTGAAATCGAAGGTCCCGGCTGTTAGTTCGCCACTAGCGAGACGGGACGCTTCCAACAGTGTCAGTTACTTATTGGCAGATTACTCACGAACCTTGTTCCCGCTGTCGACCACAAGAGTTATCGCCGAGAAGTGGGGCCAACAAACCCTCGACTACGTGTATCAAAAAGTCCTCAACCCGGCCGAGGTGGAACATTCCTTCCTGTCACAGGCTCGGTGCTATTCGTCTAAGCAGGGCTTTCATCTTCGTCGAACGGTAAAGTTGGATCCGGTCGCGGAGCTGTTTATCTACGATCTGATCTATAGAAGCAGGCTTTTGTTTCGGAAGGATTTCAGGAACACCCGCCGATGCTTTGGATACCGGTTTGAGAACGGTGAGCCGCTATCTCCGACGAAGAGTTACGCCGCCTTCAAAGCCGCCGTTACAGAGAGTCGGATGCGGCATCCGTTTATGGTGAAGTTCGACATCGCTGCGTACTTCAACTCGATCTACCATCATGACCTAGTGCACTGGTTTGGCGAAATTGGCGGCAGCGCTGACGATGTGGAGCATTTTGGACAGTTCCTTCGCGAAGCAAATGGGGGGCGCTCCGTCGATTGTCTACCGCAGGGTATTCATCCTTGCAAACTCATCGGTTCCGAGTTTTTGAAGTTCGTGGACAATTCTATGAGGCTTCGCTCAGATGTGCTTCTCCGTTTCATGGATGACTTCTACCTCTTCTCAAACGAGGAAGAGGTGATAAATATGGACTTTGTGCTCGTTCAGCAGCTTCTAGGAGACAAGGGTCTCTCGTTGAATCCAGCCAAAACCGCATTCGTGGAGGAGTACCAAGACATTCCCGGCGAGGTAGACGAAATGAAAGTTAGCCTCCTCAAAGTAAGGCGCTTTGTCATCGAGGTGTCGGGCGAACCCTTTGAGGACGAGGAACTGGAAGAGGAGAGTCTCAGCGAAGAACAGGTAGAATACCTTCTTGACCTACTCAAAAACCCAGACATCGATGAATCCGATGCAGAACTCGTGCTCGTATTGCTTCGTGATCGCGGCGAAGACGTTTTGTCCAGGCTTGAGGCGTTCCTCCATCGCTTCCCCGGTTTAAGTCGTAACGTTTACCATTTTGCGAGATATGTTGCTGATAAAGAGGCGTTGGCTGAGATTGTTTATGGATTTGCAGCCAACGGAGCCTACGCGACCGAAGATCAACTGTTTTGGATGGCGAAGTTGTCCGAAGAGTTCTTGGCTGACACGGCGCGCTATCGCGACATTCTTTTCGCGATTTACCAGCATCCGAACGCGACAGATATTTCAAGATCGAAAGTCCTAGAGATCCCTGAGCAGCGTTTTGGAATGCCCGAACTCCGACACGAGCACCTGCGGGTTGGAAAGTCCGACTGGCTTTCATGGTCCTCGGCCGTCGGTTCTCGTTCCTCGAGCAAAATGAGCAGAAACCACTCGCTGATGTACTTCGGCAAGGCGAGCGCCATGAATCATCTAATAGCAGAGTGTGTCGCGTCGATTGACTAAATTCATTTCCGAATGTGTTCTTTATTCATGCCGACAACGACCCAGCTCCAGGCTTTCGGGTGCAGCGCATGATCGGCCCTGCGGGGCTTAATTTCTGGGGTGAATCCCCGGCAAAAGCAGATTCCTCCTCGTTCGCTTCGCTCGCGTGTCGGAATGACAAGGGGTGGGGTGCGGGACCGAGGGCAGCGGGCCTCAGGGGCTGAAGCCTGTGTTTGGGTGGCGATTGGCGGCACGGCTGAAGCCGTGCCCTTCCCGGTGTGTTTCTCCCCGCGAAGTTCCAAAAGGAAGTCAAAAGGCAGCGGGCAGGAGTGGCCGCTTCACATAGTCCTAATAATTAGGACCAGCGGTCGCCACTCTTGATCTCCAACCGTCACAGCCGCCGGTCCAGGACGATGAGGACAGCTACCAGACAGAAGCCGGTCATCATCAGTCTTGACCAGAACGTCTTCCAGCGTAGTTCTCGGCTGAGTCATTCTCGACACGGCACCGCAAAGGAGGAAGTTTGTCCCACAACGTCGAGTCCCGGACGCAGGCTGGGGCATCCAAAACGGGATAGGAGGTAAGTTTATGTATGTTGTATTGGGAGCAAGCGGCAACACCGGACGTGTAGTGGCGAACAATCTTCTTGCCGGCGGGCAGAAGGTTCGTGTCGTCGCGAGAAACGCAGCTCATCTACAGGCGCTCGCGGCGAAAGGCGCCGAAACGTTTGTCGCCGACGCCACCGATGCGAGGGCTCTCGGCCAGGCCTTCCACGGAGCCGACTCGGCTTATGTAATGATTCCTCCCAACCCCACCAGCACTGACCCGGCGAGTTATTCGAATCGGGTCAGCGACGCGATCGCAGCCGCCGTGCAAAAGGCCGGCCTCAAGAACGTGGTTTCGCTCAGCAGCGTGGGAGCCGGAAACAGCAGCGGCACCGGCCCCGTCGTCGGACTTCATCATCTCGAACAAAAACTCAACCAGATCAGCGGCGCGAACGTGCTCCACCTGCGCGCCGGTTACTTCATGGAAAATACGCTTCCCCAGGCAGGGCCGATCCGGCAGATGGGGTCAGCCGCCGGACCGCTGCGTGGGGATCTGAAACTTCCCATGATCGCGGCTGGTGACATCGGCGCCGCAGCGGCAGAAGCGCTCTTGCACCCGACCGTTCGCGGCAAGCAAACCCGGGAATTGCTGGGACAACGCGATCTCAGCTACGCGGAAGCGGCTACGATTCTTGGCAGAGCTGTCGGCAAACCGGAACTCAAGTACATTCAAGTGCCCGACGATAAGATGCGGGGCATGTTCGTTCACATGGGGATGTCCGAACAATTTGCCAAGCTGCTGCTCGAGATGGTGGACGCACTCAACTCAGGACAGATGCATGCCCTGGAAACTCGCACGTCCCAGAACACCACATCCACCAGTTTCGAAACTTTCGCGGCCGAGTCGTTTGCCCCGGCCTATGAACAACAAGCCGCAGCGTGAGGCGCTTAGGAGGCGTGAGCGAGCGAATTTTGCGAGCGGGCGCCTCCGGCTGAAATCCTGAGCGTAGTTGGCGAGGGATCATCCAGTCTTATGAACGCGGAAAAGGAAAAGGCCACATTCGTTTCTGAATGTGGCCTTTATTAATGCCGGCAACGACCTAGAATGGGAGTAGCATCTTGTCCGGGCCTTCGATCTCGTCTTTCGCCTCCAGGAATTCCTCACTCCATGGTTTTCCCGCACACTCGGGGCATTCGTCGATCGTATTGCCAACAGCGAAGCAGTGGTAGCAGGTTCCCTCGGAGCTGGCGCCCGGGAACTTTTTGCAGGTCTTGCACGGCTTGAAGAACTCGCGTTCGAGCGCCCGGTGCTCGTCCCATAGTTCCTTCTCACAGATGATGCACATCGTCTCCCCCTGACTGGCGCATTTTTTCGTGCGGCGAGTCTTCGCGAGGATTTTTCCTTGGCGGCTAATGATAGCTCCATCGCCTTCTTCCACGCTCACCAAATCAGAATCGATTCCGAAATTTTGCGAAGATGCTCCCAAAATGGGAGCCCACGAACGGTTGCAAAAACGAGCGCGCACAATCGGCCCGGCGGGGCTTAGCTTCCAGGTAATCACCGGCAGAAAAGCAGATTCCTCCTCGTTCGCTTCGCTCGCGTGTCGGAATGACGAGGGGTGGGGGAGAAACAAAGGGCGGCGGACCTCAGGGGCTAAAGCCTGCTTCCTGGGTGGCGATTGGCGGCACGGCTGAAGCTGTGCCCTTCCCGGTGTGTTCTTCCGAAAAGTCGCGAAGCAAAGTCGAAGACGGGTTGCCTGCCCGGACGAGGGCGTCCGGGGCTCCACGGACTTGGGGGAAAAAGGAAAAGGCCACATTCGTTTCTGAATGTGGCCTTTATTTATGCCGGCAACGACCTACTCTCCCACACACTTTCGCGTGCAGTACAATCGGCCCGGCGGGGCTTAACTTGAGGCGCTTAGAAGGCGTTAGCGCGCGTCCTTTGCGCGCGGGAGCCTTCTGCCGAAATCCCGAGCGTTCTTCGCGAGGGATCTCCCTCAGGCGTCTGCTCGCCGATCCAGGAATATGAGTGCGGCCATCAGACATGCGCCTGTGAGCATGAGCCTGAACCAAACATCTTGGTGAGTCATTCTCCACGCGACACAGCAAGAAACGGCAGAAATCGCAGTAATCCCGCATAGCAACGAACCGATACTTCTAGTCCTCTTGGGGAACATGTTGTCATTCGCAATAGCCACCCAGCCTATCAAGGCGATTACTATCTGCACTGCCGTCGGCGTAAATGTGAAAACGGCGTAAAGAATAGCGCCGGCAACAGCCTCTCCAAGCAGCAGGAGCAGGAAACGCGCGTAAGCAGGCCGAACACCGCGTAAGTTCTCCGAGGCCATGGCAATACCATGCTATTGGGCAGGTCTTCGACATCGCCAGTGCCGAAGGTAACTGACCATGTACAAAAAAAGGAAAAGGCCACATTCACTTCTGAATGTGGCCTTTATTAATGCCGGCAACGACCTACTCTCCCACACACTTTCGCGTGCAGTACAATCGGCCCGGCGGGGCTTAACTTCCGTGTTCGGGATGGGAACGGGTGGATCCCCCGCGGTATGATCACCGACAACTTGAAGCAGCTTCTAGCTACTAGCTACTAGCTTCTAGCTTCTAGCTATTAGCTCAAATCTCCCGGCGCAAACTTCATTGCGATCACAGAAAGATTCCTTGCTGCAAACTCGATCTGTCGGCCTCCGCCCCACAGCCTGCGCCCGTTGGATTGAGCTAGAAGCTAGGAGCTAGAAGCTAGAATTTTCAAAGAACGTGAGGCATCGATACCTCACAACTGAATAGATTGGGAACAGCAGGTTCCTCGCGCGTCCATGTTCCGCTTTCGCGGGATCCGGACGGCTCGGAGACATGCTGTTGTATTTCAAATCGACAAGACATTCAAATTCCGTCGGCGCACAGTTATCAGTGTTGCTTCTCAGTCATCCAGGTTCTAACGACATCAACAACATTGCTAATTCCAGTTCAGTTTCGAACTGAGCAAAACCGGACAACTGAGTACTGACAACTGTTTTCTGCACCGAGTAAATTTTATGGTCAAGCCGAACGGGCGATTAGTACTGGTAAGCTACACGCATTACTGCGCTTCCACCTCCAGCCTATCAACCAGGTAGTCTTCCTGGGCCCTTCTTATCCCTTACGGGTTGGGAGATCTCATCTTGAGGAGTGCTTCCCGCTTATATGCATTCAGCGGTTATCACAACCGAACTTCGCTACCGAGCGGTGCCATTGGCATGACAGCTCGAACACAAGAGGTTCGTCCATCCCGGTCCTCTCGTACTAAGGACAGGTCCTCTCAAATCTCCTGCGCCCACAACAGATAGGGACCGAACTGTCTCGCGACGTTCTGAACCCAGCTCACGTACCGCTTTAATAGGCGAACAGCCTAACCCTTGGAACCTTCTACAGCTCCAGGATGCGATGAGCCGACATCGAGGTGCCAAACCGGAGCGTCGATATGAACTCTTGGCTCCGATCAGCCTGTTATCCCCGGCGTACCTTTTATCCGTTGAGCGATGGCCCTTCCATGCAGAACCACCGGATCACTAAAGCCTACTTTCGTACCTGTTCGTCTTGTAGGACTCACAGTCAACCACGCTTATGCTTTTGCACTCGTCGGCTGATTTCCAAACAGCCTGAGCGTAGCTTCGCGCGCCTCCGTTACCGTTTAGGAGGCGACCGCCCCAGTCAAACTACCCGCCTTACCATGTCCCTCTCCCGGGTTACGGGAGTAAGTTAGAACCACAGATCTCGCAGGGTGGTATCTCACCGTTGGCTCCTCCAAGCCCGAGAGCCTGGAATCAAAGCCTCCCACCTATCCTGCGCAGCAAGGGCCATAGTTCATGGTAAAGGTATAGTAAAGGTGCACGGGGTCTTTCCGTCTAGTTGCGGGCAACCGGCATCTTCACCGGCACTACAAGTTCGCCGTGTCAGTCGGCAAGACAGTCGCACTTTCGTTACGCCATTCGTGCAGGTCGGAACTTACCCGACAAGGAATTTCGCTCAACTGTGTTACAGCTTCTAGCTACTAGCTTCTAGCCACTAGCTTGAGGCGGGATGAACATTTCTGTCATCCTCTGCATGTCGCCATGCAGTTCGGACTATATCTTTTCCAACAAACTTTTCGTTGGAATCTGGCATATAGTCTCTGAGGATTTCCAGTGAGAGGAAGCGAAACCGCAGGGGCTAAAGCCCCATCAATTTTGCCGCCTTTACGGCACGATTGAAGTCGTGCCCTTCCACAAACCTCGCGCTTCGCGCGCCAGACTTTCTGGCGCTTTTCGCGGGAGATCTATCTCACTGGCCTTTCCTGCTGATTATCTGCACCCAGCGCATTGTCACGCGAAATTGCTTTCGCGTAGCGTGGGATACTCAGACCTTCCAGCATATAGCCAGATTTTACTAAGGCTAGCGAATACTAACCTTAGGACCGTTATAGTTACGGCCGCCGTTCACTGGGGCTTCAGTTCGAAGCTTCGACTTGCGTCTGACCTCTCCCTTTAACCTTCCAGCACCGGGCAGGCGTCAGCCCCTATACGTCGTTTTCGACTTTGCAGAGACCTGTGTTTTTGTTAAACAGTCGCAGTGCGCATTTCGCTGCGGCCCCCTCGAGCTTGCACTCTACCGGGGCACCCCTTCTCCCGAAGTTACGGGGTTATATTGCCGAGTTCCTTACCAACTGTTCTCACGAGCGCCTTTGGATATTCTCCTCGTCTACCTGTGTCGGTTTGAGGTACGGTTCCCTTACTTTCTCCTTAGAGGTTTTTCTTGGCAGTGTGGAATCGGCAGCTTTCACCCATACGGGTTACTGCTTTGCGTCTCATCGATAACTTCCCGGCGGATTTACCTACCAGAAACGACTTACACGCATCGACCGTTATAGCCATAGAACGGCCTGCTTATCCTACTGCGTCACCCCATCGTGATAACGAAAACAAGGGAGGTCCGGAATATTAACCGGATGTCCATCGGCTACGCCTTTCGGCCTCGCCTTAGGGACCGCCTGACCCTGAGCGGATTAACCTTTCTCAGGAAACCTTAGACTTTCGGCGCGGAGGGTTCCCACCTCCGTTATCGCTACTTATGCCGGCAGGGTCTCTTCTCAGTCGCATCACCAGTGCTCTCGCTCTGGCTTCATTCCTGAGAATGCTCTCCTACCACGCACGGCTGTTACACCGTGCATTCGCTGCTTCGGTAACAAGCTTAAGCCCCGTTAAATTGTCGGCACCGGACCGCTTGACCAGTGAGCTATTACGCTTTCTTTAAAGGATGGCTGCTTCTAAGCCAACCTCCTGGCTGTCTGGGCGTTCCGACTTCCTTTCCCACTTAGCTTGTATTTTGGGACCTTAGCAGGCGATCTGGACTGTTTTCCTCTCGACGACGAAGCTTAGCCCCCGCCGTCTGACTCCCGGATTGGTTGTTCTATGGCATTCGAAGTTTGATTGGATTCTGTAAGCTGGAAAGCCCCATAGTCCATTCAGTTCTCTACCACCACGACAAATCATCCGAGGCTAGCCCTAAAGCTATTTCGGAGAGAACGAGCTATCACGGAATTTGATTAGCCTTTCACCCCTACCCTCAGCTCATCGGAGCTTTTTTCAACAAACACCCGTTCGGCCCTCCAGTGGGTGTTACCCCACTTTCAGCCTGGCCAAGGGTAGATCATCCCGCTTCGCGTCTATTCCTGCCAACTTATGTTCGCCCTATTCGGACTCGCTTTCGCTACGGCTCGCTTTCGCTTAACCTTGCTGACAAGAATAACTAGCCGGCTCATTATGCAATAGGCACGCGGTCAGACTTTCGGCTTGCGCCGCATAGTCCTCCCACCGTTTGTAGGCACACGGTTTCAGGTACTTTTAACTCCCCTCGCTGGGGTGCTTTTCACCTTTCCCTCACGGTACTGGTTCACTATCGGTCAGAAGCTAGTATTTAGCCTTACGGAATGGTCTCCGTAGCTTCCCGCAAAGTTTCTCGTGCTCCGCGGTACTCAGGTATCGGCTTCGAGTCCAGATCGTTTTCACCTACGTGGCTTTCACACCCTATGGCCCTTCTTTCCAGAAGAGTTCGGTTAACGACTGGATTGGTAACTCTACTATTGCCGACCCTACAACCCCGGTAGAACCCGAAGGTCTTACCGGTTTAGGCTGTTCCGATTTCGCTCGCCACTACTCTCGGAATCGAGGTTTCTTTCTTTTCCTCCTGGTACTGAGATGGTTCACTTCCCAGGGTTCGCTCGTGCGTGACTATGGATTCATCACGCCGTACGGGGGTTTTACCCCCGTGGGTTTCCCCATTCGGAAATCCCCGGATCAAAGCCTGCTTGCGGCTCCC
>CAVPWD010000003.1:0-82500 GCA_963709385.1 uncultured Acidobacteriaceae bacterium | reverse complement strand
CGTTGGTGGCGAGGGCGCTGACGATGCCGAGACGGATGCGTTCGTGAACGAGGCGGTCGAGCTCGGGGAGTTCGGGAGCGCGAGTGGGCTCGTGGGATTGTTCACGAACCTTGTGACGAGCGTGGGCCGAGGGCTTCGGGTGCTTGCGGGATGAGAGTGCTCTAGCCACCGTGGCGTCTCGCGATGAGGAGTCCGAAGAGGATGTGGAGGCCTCCGAAGCCGGCGGCCAGAAACCAGTTTCCCCAGGCGATGGGGGCGAGAACGGAGAGTCCGCCGAGCAGCATGAAGCAGACGCCCATGACGGGGACGATGCGGACGGAGAAGGAGCCTCCGGTCATGATGCCGGCGCCGTAGAGCAGCAGCCAGGTCGCGGGCAGTGCCGATTGCAGGCCGGCGCGGAATAACAGGAATGTCAGGAACGCTCCGGCAACCAATGGCGGGGCGAGGCCGAGGGCGACTTTGCGCGCGGGGCCGGAAAATAACGGGAGGCCGCGGCGGTTTGCTTTCCAGGTGCAGAAGAGCAGTCCGATGGCGACGGCGAGGATGCCTTCGGCCAGCCAGATGCGGAGCCAGGTGAACGGAGAAACTTGACGGGCTGCGAGCGCGGCGGCGGCGAGGGCCGTGAAGCCGAGAAGGACTTGTCCCCAGCCGGAAACGGCGGTGAAGGCGGCGGAGCGCTCCATGGT
Organism: uncultured Acidobacteriaceae bacterium; assembly: GCA_963709385.1. Lineage (GTDB taxonomy): Bacteria > Acidobacteriota > Terriglobia > Terriglobales > Acidobacteriaceae > Sulfotelmatobacter. The sequence goes on along the minus strand of CAVPWD010000003.1, from coordinate 81,814 downwards.
GTCGCGGATGTAGCGCAGGTCTTCCGCTAGATTGGGGACCAGGTCGGAGGCGGCGGGGTCGGGCGCGGTGTGCCCGCTTGGTTCGGCGTGGCTTTGTTCAGCCGTGCTGTGTTCGGCGGAACGGCGGAAGCGCCGGGCGCGATGTGGGCGCGGGTCGAACATGAGGATAGAGTAGCGCGGGCGGGTGACGATGGTCAAGTACTTTGTGATGCAAAGAACCGATGCACAGGATTCGTGCTTGAGAACGAGCCTCATCGCCTGATCGAGGTCAACATACCCCCGAGTCAAAATCCCCACTTCTCGCAGAAGACGCGAGAAATGGGGCACCCGGAGCCGCGAACCGGTTTGCGGGGCGACATGGATTACTGGCCGTGCATCCTAGTTGTGACCGGCCCGACGTGGGACCAGCTTAGATTTTGACCGACTGGAGACGCGGGCGGATATCGCGGCACCCGGTATAGTGGCTTAGGGATCGGGATCGATTCGGTGTTTCGAACCATGCACGGACTGCGCGCATCCGCGAAATGGGGCCTCTGGCTGGCGCTGGGGGGGATGTGCGCGATGCCCGCGCGGGCGCAAAGGGATACGCCGTCTGCGCCGTCCTCTTTGTCGTCTACTTCATCGCCTTCGCACTCTCCTGCGTCCTCACCTGCAGCGTCCTCACCTGCTTCGGCTTCTGCGCAGCGGACTGTTTCCGAGCGCGCTTCGGTTGAGCCTGGTGCGGCAGGGGCGAAGCTCGCCGTGACCGTCACCGACGAAAATGGAGTGGCCATCGGGTCGGCGCGGGTGCAGTTGCAGTCCCCGCCGCCCGCCGTGCCGCTGCGCTGCGGAACCGACTTCGCGGGGCGTTGCGAATTCACGAACCTAGCTTCTGGAACCTACGAACTGCGCGTGGAAAAGAACGGCTATTACGTTCTGGTTCAGCCCAACGTGCAAGTTCCGGTTACGGCCAATCTCGATGTGACTTTGACCCATCAGCAAGAAGCACGGGAAGTGGTGAACGTAGTGGAATCGGCTCCGGCCATCGAACTGGCGCAGGTTTCCAGCAAGGAAGAACTCACGGGCGCGGAGATCATCGACATTCCTTATCCGGGGGCGAACGACTACCGCAACGCGCTGCTGTTCATTCCAGGAGTTACGCCGGATGCGTTTGGCCAGGCGCATGTAGCGGGGGCCGAGACGTATCAAACGCTGCTGTTGCTCGACGGCTTCAACGTAACTCAGCCGACCAACGGGCAGCTGACGATACAGACTGGCATTGACTCATTTCGCTCCATCGCGGTGACGCCGAGCCGCGAGCCGGCGGAGTTTGGCAAAGGCTCCGGCGGGGTGCTCGGGTTAAACACGCGCATGGGCAACGATCGCTATCGGTTCATTACCACCGACTTCATTCCTGTACCGGAGGACGTCAAAGGAATTACGCTGGGCAGTTGGACGCCGATTTACACGATGTCTGGACCGATACGCAAAGGAAAGATGTGGTTTATCGACGCGCTGGACGGTGAGTTCGACAACAACATCACGAAGCAACTTCCGGCAGGGGCCGACAGCGACCACGTTTGGCGCGTGGACAACCTGGCGAAGGTGCAATCGAATCTGACGAATCGCAACATTGTGACCGCGAGTTTTCTTTCGAACTACTATCACGATCCCAATGACGGACTCTCGGTTCTGCAGCCGCAGCCGAGCACCGCGAGCGACGCCGAAACCGCCTACCTTGGCTCGCTTAAGGACCAATACTATTTTCGTGGCGGCGCGCTACTCGAAACTGGAATCGGGGTGTCGCAGTACAGCGTGGCGCTGACTCCGCATGGGGATAGTCCTTATATCCAGATGACCCTTGGAGCCTCGGGCAATTACTACCTGCACCAGAACACGCTGGCCCGCAGAACCCAGGGGCTGGCGAATCTTTATCTGCCGCCGCATCAGTGGCACGGACGTCACGACATAAAAATGGGCGCCGACCTCGACCGTTTGAATTATGACGCGGAGTTTCTGCGGCAGCCGATTTCATTTCTGCAGGCGAACCAACCGATGGCGGGGCAGATGCCGCAGCCTTGTCCCACCGATGCGAATGGGCTTCCTATAGTGCCGTCGATCGTGTGCTCACGCTATTCGGTATTCTCATCGGGCAATTACTCGACGATTTACAACGCCGAGGCCAGCGCCTATTTGGAAGATCGCTGGCTGGTGACCAATCGACTGCTCATCGAGCCGGGATTGCGTTTTGATTGGGATGAAATTGTGCGAACGCCGCTGGTGTCGCCGAGGCTGGCGGGGACCTACACTCTCGACGATGAAAGCAATACCAAGCTGTCGGCGGGAATTGGAATTATCTACGACGTAACCACGTTGGGAATCATCCATCAGCCGCTGGAAGGGCAGCGGGTAGATTATTTCTTCGATGCGAATGGCTGCCCGCAGGAGGTGAACGGCACGACGGTTCCTTGTGAGAATCTGCCGCCGGGGACAGCGGAGCCCGCGCCGATTCCTGTGCCCACCACATTCAGCGCGAACCGCAACACGCTGGCAGCGCCGCGATACGTGAATTGGAGTCTGGGATTCGAGAAGAAGCTGCCGGCCGCGGTGTTTCTGAAACTGGAATTTCTGGAGAAGCGCGGCGTGCATGGCTTCGCCTACAACACGACGAACGGCGCGGTGGACGGCAACTTTGCGCTGGGGAATAAGCGCGACGACCGTTACGACGCCTTCACCATCAGCCTGCGCCACCGCTTTCGCCAGCACTACGAGATCTTTGGCGCTTACACGCGATCGAGTTCGCGGACCAATCAGGTATTCGATTTCAGCCTGGATTTTCCGTTGTTGAGCCAGCAGTTGCCCGGTCCTTATCCGTGGGACACGCCGAACCGCATCGTCGGATACGGTGTGTTGCCTTTCTTCGAGTTGCCCGTCGTCCACAAGTTCGACGTGGTGTACTCATTCGAGGCGCGCTCCGGTCTGCCTTTTCTTGCGACCACCGATCAGGGAGAAGTCGCTCCGGGAACCAATCCCGACACGTATCGTCTTCCCACCTACTATTCCATCAATCTGCAATTCGAAAAACGGGTTCACCTTTTTGGACGCTATTGGGCGGTGCGCGGCGGATTCGACAATATCACCAACCACGCCAACGCCGCGCTGTCTAACGGCATCATTGACGCGAGTCACCCGTTCCCGACTTTCATCGACAATAACGGGCGGGCGTTAGACGCGCGGATCCGGTATTTGGGACGGCAGTGAATTCGAGGGGTGCGTATCAGAGGTGGAGATCGGCGTCGGAATCTTCTCCCCTTCGACGAACTCAGGGCTAGCTCTCTCGCGCAAAACGCGAGACATGAAGATGCCCGGCGAAGAGTCAAAGTCCCCACCCTCTCGCGAAGAACGCGAGAAGGGTGGCGCACCCGCTTTCATGCGCCGCTCGTCATTCTTCTTCTTAATCTTACTTGCTGGCGACGGGGGGCGACGCGGGGAAAACGCGGTAGTTTTTGTAGTCGATGGTGAGGGTGGCGCGGCCGCCGAGGCGGATGTAGCTGACGGATTCGTTGCGGGCGGGGAGCCAGAAGGATTGGATCTTGGTGTAGTCGTGACGGATTTCGTTTTTCTTGGTCCAGAAGGAGGGGTTCACGGCGGGTTCGGCTTCGATGTGGGTAACGGCGAAGTCGGTGGCGTCGACCCAGATTTTTCCGTGGTAGACGTACTTGGTTTTGGCTTTGGGATTTACCTGCAGGATGTATTGTCCGCCGGAGGGTGAGGGTTCGTAGCTCAGGAGTCGAAAGTCATAGTTGTCGCGATTCAGTTGAGTATGGGCGCTCATGGCGGGTTCAGTGGCTTCTTTTTCGCTATCGAGCAGGCGCTTGAAGACACGGTCCTGAATGAGTTTCGACCCGCTCTGCGAGACTACTTTGAATTCTTTCGTAGACGGGCTGTTGTAGGTAGCTTCGACGGTCATTTCGGCTTCGCGGTCTCCGGGGAATCCGCGGTAGGTGAGGCGGTAGACGCGAGTGGCTTCGGAGTGCTGCAGAGCCTGGGCGCGCTGCTGATTGTTGCGGATCAGGTTGTCGACGACTTGATCGGCAGAGAGGGGTGGGGTTACCGGCTGGGCCGATAGTACCGGGGCGGTCAGGATTAACAGGACGATCGCGGTCAGGGTGCGAGGCAGGTACATCGGTTCGTTCAGTTTATACGTGGAGGAGAGTTGAGGAAGATTTAATTACGGTGAATTTGGTAGGGACGGGTCGTTCTGGGAAAGGAGTGGGGATTCTTCTGGGGGGAACGGAACCGATCACGTTCGAAGTCAGAATCCCCACACTCTCGCATAGAACGCGAGAAGGGTGGGGCACCCGGCCAGAAGGTCAAAAGCCCCACTTCTCGCAAAGGACGCGAGAAATGGGGCACCCGATTCGTTCTTGTTCATCCATCTACTTTGTCGATTGCAGTTGTTGGAGGTCGGTTAGGACTTCTTCGCTGTGGCCCTGCGGGCTGACTTTGAGATAGACCTTGCGGATTACGCCGGTGGGGTCGATCAGGAAGGTATTGCGGGCGGCGAGGGTCATGCCGTTGTATTCCATGACGGAGCCGTATTTCTGGACGACTTCGTGGGTGGAATCGGCGAGCAACTTGAAATTCAGGCCTTCCTTGGCGCAGAAGCTTTTGTGGGAGTCGACGTTGTCGACGCTGACGCCGACGATGACGGCGTTCTTCGCGGAGTACTTGTCGAGGTCGCGCTGGAAATTGTGGGCTTCGATGGTGCAGCCGGAGGTGAAATCCTTGGGATAGAAATAGAGGACAACCCACTTGCCCTTGAATTGATCGAGCGAGATCGGGGCGCCTTCCTGGTTGGGCAAAGTGAACGTGGGAGCGGAAGTGCCGGCGGCGGGCGGCTGGGGCTGATCGGCGGCGACCGCGACTGCGGCAGCCAGGACCAAGGTCAGAAGGAGCATCGACATTGTCTTCATGTATTTTTCCTTTCGGGCTTGCGCTAAGGATAAATGGTCAGGGCAGGGCTTTCGCAAATTCTCGCGCTCAGAAACAGATCATAAACCACTAAGGGCACGAAGGTTCACGAAGGAAGTCTTGGTTTAACTTGAGTTATTTCTTGCTCGTGCAGAAGATCAAAAGCCTTTAACCGCCGAGAGCGCGAAGGAAAGGCCGCGGAGGTCGCAGAGAAAGACAAAGCTGAGTCGGTCCGGAGGGGTTTTCCTCGCGCGACGTGATTCAGCTGCGCTGCGATTCTCGGTGTTCCAAGGTCAAAGGCCCCCTCGGAGTGGGTACGTACGGTCCGGTGTTGAAGTAGAGATCGCTGGCTGGTCGAAGTCAAAATCCCCACCCTCTCGCGAAGGACGCGAGAAGGGTGGGGCACTCCAGCCTTGTTTTATTCCATCTTGATCTTCTTCTTTCTTACTTGTCGGAGCGGAGGCCGAAAACGCCCACGCCGTTTGTGGTGCCGACGTAGACTTTGCCGTGGGCAATGGTTGGCGTGATGTATTTGTTGCCATTGCCGAAGTGGTCGACGCCGTTGGCGGCCTGGTTGCTGTTGTAAATCTCCTGCAGGTTAAGAGCGCTGTAGGCGTGGAGGACGGCGGGGCTGCTGTTTTCGGCGGCCCAGACGATTGCATTCTGGTTGGCGTTGGAGGAAACGCTGGGGGTGGCGCCGGGATATTCGAAGGCGGTGGGAGTTTGCGCCACTGGTTTGGTGGTCAACTTTGCGTTCTTGAACTGAAAGAGCAGGATGGGCGAGCCGACCGGGCCGTAGTAGATGCGCTCGTCGAAGGCGGCGGGCATGGACCAGACTCCGCCGGGGAGCGCGCCGGCGAGCTCCTGGTAGATCGCGTTCTTGCCGGAGTTGAATTTGCCCATGTTGGTGCGGTCGACGACGTAGAGGTTGGAGTCTTTGCCGGCGCCGACGGCAAGGTTCCAGATTTTTCCGGTCGAGTCTTTGGGAGCGATGAGGAGCGTTCCTCCGGAGCCGAGGTCGGTGTCGCTGCCGTTTTCCGAGGATTCGTTGTCCATTTCAAAGTAGTCGGCGACGGCGAGTCCGCCGGCCGTGGTAAGGCGGAGAAAGGCGTTGCCGTAGTCGCCATCGGAGGGGAAGTTAGATGTATTCAGGTTGGTGTCGAAGTCGCCGTTGGCGTCGAGCAGGAAAATGTTGCCGGAAGTGTCGGCGGCCATGCCGGCGCCCGCGCCCCAGATCGCGCCTTCGTTGCCATTGGGAGTCACGTTGAGGACCGTGGTCTGGGCAAGGGTGTTCATGTTGTAGCCCATGATCCATCCAGTGTAGGGGCGGTAGTCGCAGTGCGAGGCCCAGGCGAGGTAGACGGTGCCGCCGGTGAGGAGCAGGCCGGCACGTTCTTTGTATTGCGCGGGATCGAAGATGACGAAGCCTCCGGAACTGTTGTCGCCGGTGCCGGGATATTTTGCGGAGATGTCGACGGGGCCCTTGTGAAGTTCGGCGCCGGTAGTGACGTCGAGGGCATGCAGGCGCTGGTGGTAATTTCCCGAGCTGTCTTTCGACATAGCCACGACGTAGATGACGGGGTTGCCGGTCTTGGGGCGGAAGGCGACGGGAGTCGAGGTGATGCCGATCTCGGGGGTCACCTGGCTGCATCCGCGATCGTCGGAAGTGGTTTCGCCGGATTTCAGGGTGGTGATGTGCCAGAGGTTCGCGCCGGTATCGGCGTCGAAAGCATAAACAGTGCCGTGCTCGGTGGCGACGATGAGGACGTTGTGCGCAACGCCGGAGATAGTTACGGCCGAAATGTAGAGTGGTTGGGCGTCGACGAGGCCGTCGGCGGTGAGGGTGAAGAGCCTGCCGAAATTCGCGGTGTTCACGTTGGCTGGAGTAAGGATGGTTTCTTTGTTGTTGAGTCCGGTGCGGGCGTTATTGTTGTGGTAGGTGAGGACGTCTTGCGCGAGGGTGGGGAGGGCGAAGAGCACGAGAAGAGATAGGTTTCGAGCGATGGCAACGGGGGATGGCATGATGGAACACCTCCGGGGAATTGGTTGCTAGGTTTGGTGCTGGATTACGGCGAAGTGGAACGGCCTTTATTGAGAACAGTGTTGCAGAAATTGTGGAGGGACTCAAAACGCGATGGTACATAGCGGAATGAGTGATGCGGGCAAGTTGCTGATCGTCCTGGGAGCGGTGCTGGTGGTGGCCGGATTCGCGCTGACTTTGGCGGGAAAAATGAACTGGCCGCTGGGGCGGTTGCCGGGGGATATTTTGTATCGCGGGAAGAACTGGACGTTTTATTTTCCGCTGGCGACTTCTGTGGTGGTGAGCGTGGTGATTTCGGTGGTGCTTTATTTGGTGGGGAGATGGAAGAGGTGAGGGGCTTGAGTAATCACGAAGTCAAAAGACCCACCCTCTCGCGAAGAACGCGAGAAGGGTGGGGCACCCGCTTCTCCGGTGTCCATTTGACTTCCATCCGAACTGCCGTTAGATTTCTCGGACGAGTTGTTTTGATCTTTAGTTTTTCGATCTTTTTCATGTCTATCGGAACGCGCGTCTTTGCCGCTCGGTGAAGACAGGGAAGCGGGTGGGAATCCCGCGCTGCCGCGCAACTGTAAGCGAGGAAAGTGCTCTTGGCCACTGGGGTGATGAATCCTGGGAAGGCTGGGGGTGAAGTTGGATGCGATTTGCATTCTTACTCGCGAAGCCAGGAGACCGGCGCGATCCGTCTACTTCAACCTCTTTCGCGTGCAAAGGAGGAAGGTATGCGCGTATTTGGATTTCGGATTCTGTTGGTCTCTGTTGCCTCTCTTCTTTCGGTAACCGTGGCGGCTTTCGCCGCCGATATCAAAGTTAAAGTGGTGGATCCGCAGGGTGCCGCTGTAGCGGGGGTGCAGGTTTCGCTCGACGCCCTAGCGGATGTCGCGTTGGTTCATGTCGTGCGAAATACCGCTGGAGACGGAACGGTCGCGTTCTTAGCGGACGCAGCCTGGATGGGATGTCGGATTCAGGTTCTGGCGCCGGGATTTGCCGGCGAGACGGTGCCTGTTTCAAGGCAGCAGATTACGGAGCAGGCGGAGATCACGGTGAAACTGCATCTGGCGACGGCGTCGGAAACAGTCGTCGTGAGTGCGACGCGTACCCCAGTTCTCGGGGAGGCGGCCGGCGCGGATGTGGATTCGCTGAGCGGAGCGGAGCTCACGACCATGCAGCCCATCGCGGCCAACGATGCGATGAGATTTCTTCCTGGGGCGGTGGTGAATACGGCGGGACAGCGCGGAGGATTGGCGTCGCTGTTCGTGCGCGGGGGCGAGTCGAATTACAACAAAGTGATTGTGGACGGAGTCACGGTGAATGAGCCGGGCGGGACATTTGACTTTGGGACTCTGTCGCTGGCGCAGGGCGACCGGATGGAGTTTGTGCGCGGGGCGCAGAGCACGTTGTATGGATCGGATGCGATGACCAGCGTGGTGCAGGTTTGGACTCGGGTGGGGAGCACGGCGGTTCCGGAACTGCGATTCGGAGCGGATGCGGGGAATCTGGGAACAGAGATTGGACACGCGGCGCTGGCCGGGGCGCGCGGGCGATTTGATTACAACGTGTTTGGGGATCAGTTCAATACGGAGGGGTCGGGAATCAACGACGCGTACTCGGATTCGCTGGAGGGAGCGAATGTGGGGGCGAAGATCAGCGATACGGTTTCGGTACGAACGCGATTTCGCCACGCCAACAGTCATACGGGAGTTCCGGGCGAGTGGGATTTTAATGGATATGTCCCGCTGGTGCCGTCGAATGGAACAGCGGAGCCGCTGGCGCCGCTGCAGCCGAATCCGAATGAGTGGTCGCAACTGAATAATCTGCTGGGGAGTGTGGAGTTGACGGTGACCGCGCCGAGCGGGTGGCAGCATCGGTTTCACGGGATTCGATTATTTGTACCGGTATAACGAATTGAATCCGGGGGACGTGGCGCGGGTGGATCCGTTGGGCGATGCGATTGATTATCCTTCGCACGTCGTCGACCACATTGATCGCGCGGGATTTGAGTATCAGGGCGACTACTCGGAGAAGAACTGGGCGCACACGACGTTTGGCTATCGGGTGGAGAATGAGAACGGGTTTGTGGGCGATCTCGATTACGGGGCACAGAATCACGGGCAGCGGCTGAACAACGACGTCTATCTGCAACAGCAGATCACCTGGAAAAGGTTGACCGCGATTGTGGGCGGACGGTTTGTGCACGACAGCGCGTTTGGAAACACGGGGGTTCCCAGAGTTGCGCTGATGTTTCAGGCACTGCACGGGGGCGAAGTGTTTTCCGGGACCCGGTTTCGTTTCTCTTATTCCACGGGATTCAAGGAGCCGCGGCTGGAGGAGACGTTCAACGGACTTCCGGGAGATCCGTATGACATTCCGAATCCGGGGCTCAAGCCGGAGCGGGTGCGGGCGTTCGAGGCCGGGTTTCAGCAGAATTTCTTCGGCAGCAAGTACGAGCTGAGCGGGACTTACTTCAACAATCTTTTCCGAGATCAGATCAACTATGTGACGACCAACGATCCGCCGAATTATCCGGGCATGTATGTGAACGTGAACCAGGCATTTGCGCAGGGAGCGGAGATTGCGGTGAGAGCGACGCTGCGTCCGCGGCTGCTGTTGAATACGGCTTATACCTATACGTCGTCGGAGTATCTGGATAATCCTTCTCCGTACGATGCGGTTTACGATCCGGGGCAGCCGTTGTTGCGGCGTCCAAAACATTCGGGGACTTTGCTGTTGTCTTATTTGGGATCGCGATGGGGCGCGAATGTGGGTAGGAGTTTTGTGGGGCGGCGAAGCGATTCGGATTTTTATGGTTTCGGGATCGATCATGCGGCAGGGTATGTTCGCGCCGATTTGGGGGGGTGGTTCGCGGTGAATTCGCGGATCACGGCGTATGTGAATGTGGAGAACGCGCTGAACAGGAAGTATAACGAGGTGGTCGGGTATCCGGCGCTGCCGGTGAATTTCCGGGTGGGGATGAGATTTCGGGTGGGCGGGGAGTGAGGGGGCGCCCGACGCTGCAGCGGTGGAACTCCCGGAGGCGTTATTGGTAGTACGTGGTACTAGGGGTCCTTCGACTGCGCATGCCGATGCGCTTCGCGCGTCGGCACACTTCGCTCAGGATGACAGGGGAAACACAGGGTCGCGGATAAAAACAAATCCTAGCTGACTTTTTGCGGGGCTCTAGGCAGGGGCATGGCGGAGGCCATTTTGGCGCCGAAATATTTGGTGCGGGCCAAGAGGAGTTTTTCGATTTCGACTTCTTTTAACGGCTGCTGGCGGCCGAGGAGATGGGTGACCAGGGCGATCTGGGCGAAGTGCTCCACGGTTTCCATTTTCATGTAGGCGTGTTCGAGGGTGTCGCCGTAGGCGACTACGCCGTGATTCGACATGAGGATGGCGTCGTAGGCACCGACGTAGGGCTCGAGGGTCTGGGCCAGCTCTGAGGTTCCGGGCGTGCCGTAGCGGGCCAGAGGAATGCATCCGAGGCCCATGACGACTTCGCAGACCAGAGGCTCGGTGAGCGGAATGCCGGCGGCGGCGAAGCCGGTAGCGGTGGGAGGATGGGCGTGGCAGATCGCTTGGATATCGGGACGCATGCGGTAAATCAGCAGGTGCATGCCGATTTCGCTGGTCACATTGCGGCGACCGGCGACGCGCTCGCCGTCGAGATCGACGATGACCATGTCGGCGGGACGCATGGACCCTTTGCTGAGGCAGGTGGGGGTTACTAGAATGCGGTCCCCGGGCAGGCGGACGGAGAGATTTCCGTCCATAGCGGCCACAAATCCCCGCTGGTGCAACATTCGTCCGTAGTGGACGATTTCTTCCCTATGTTTGCGTTCCGTAGGCATGGGTACCCTTTAGGGGGAATTAACACAAAGCGGGCCGCACTTTGGCACCCGCATAGTACCAGCAGTTACGGCGCAGAGACAATCCAAATTTCAAGAAAAAACGATTCGGCAGGGCTGGATTAGAAAGTGCGGGGGCTCATCTTGGACTAAGCTCGGGGGCTAAAGCCTTTGAGAACTTAGCTCGCCTCTGTCGCAGCGCTGAAGCGCTGCGCCGCAATAAGGCGTGAAGGCCGCTTCGGTGCCTCATCACCCTGATTAGAAACACACGCTGGTGCCTATAATCGAACGACGTGCTGGTCTCTGAGTTCCACTATCACTTGCCGGAGGAGTTGATCGCGCAGGAAGCGCTGGCGGATCGCGCTGGGTCGCGCCTGCTGCATGTCAAATCGGGACAACTGCGGGATCGGCTGTTTCGCGATTTTCCGGAATTGCTGCGGGCGGGCGATTTGGTGGTTTTCAACAATACGCGGGTGTTTCCGGCACGGTTGTATGGACGGCGGCGGGGCGGCGCCCCCCCCCACCCTTCGACAAGCTCAGGGCAGGCTTTCTCGCAAAGGACGCGAGAAATGGGGCACCCGGGAAATCAAAATCCGGATTCGGTTCGTCCCGGACGCATTGAGGTTTTGCTTACGCGGCAGGTTACTCGGGAGCCGAATGAGTGGGAATGCCTGGTGCGTCCGGGTCGAAAGATTGGGGTAGGAGAGCGGCTGTTCTTTGGTGAGCAGGATGAGTTGCAAGCGGAGGTGATTGGGCGGGGGGAGTTTGGGGAGCGGAGGATTCGGTTTGCGCCTGCGCCACCTGGCTTTGCCCGGCCGGAGAGCACTTTCGACTCCGCCCCGTCGAAAATCCCCACTTCTCGCGCAAAGGACGCGCGAGAAATGGGGCACCCGGCGGACAGGCTGTCCCCACATGAGTATGGGGGTGATGGCTTCTTTGCATGCCTAGAGAGGATTGGGCATGTGCCGCTGCCGCCTTACATTGCGCGGGAGGATTCTGCGGGGGATCGGGAGCGGTACCAGACGGTGTATGCGCGGGAGCGTGGGTCGGTGGCGGCGCCGACGGCGGGGCTGCATTTCACGCCAGAGATTCTGGGACGCATGCGGGAACGCGGGATCGAGACCTGCGAGGTTACGCTGCACGTGGGGTTGGGGACGTTTCAGCCGGTGCGAGTGGAGCGGGTGGAAGAGCATCGGTTGCACTCGGAGGCTTATTCGATTTCGGAAGAGGCGGCGGAGAAGATTCGTCGAGCGCGGAAGGAAGGGCGGCGCATTGTGGCGGTGGGGACTACGACGGTGCGCACTTTGGAATTCGCGGCGCAGCAGGATGAGAATTCCCACCCTTCGACAAGCTCAGGGCAGGCTTTGCCGCGCACAGAACGCGCGAGAAATGGGGCACCCGGCGAGATTCGAGCGGGGGCGGGCGAGGCGAATCTTTTTATCTATCCGGGATACAGGTTTCAGGTGGTGGGGGCGCTGCTGACAAATTTTCATCTTCCGGAGTCGACGCTGCTGATGCTGGTGTGCGCGCTGGGCGGGAAAGAGAATGTGATGCGGGCATATGAGCACGCGGTGGCGGAGCGGTACCGGTTCTATTCGTACGGGGATTGCATGTTCGTGGAGTGAAGGCGGTCCCGTGATCGTTTCGAGTTAAGCTTCGAGTTACGAACAGACGCGCTTTGCGGATGTAATATTGCGCTAGCTGCTGGATAATCGAACTCGCTTACTTCCACTCGAAATTGCCAAGGAGAAATGAGGAATGAAGTCGATCCGAATGGCTGGAAAAATCGCTGCGCTGGCGACGCTGCTGGGATTCGCAATCGGTGCGCCTGCGCAGGATCCTGAACGTGCGTGGGACTTCCCCGACTTTTCCGCGACGCAAGTCTTCTCCGGGACGCAACAGATCACGATGAAAGTCTACCGGCGGGGATCGATGGTACGAGTGGAAAGGAGCAAAGCCTGGAGCACGCTGTACGATCCGGCGAATTCCAAGGCGTACAACCTGACCTCGTATCCGGATGGCAGCCACCAATGCGTGGTCATGAAAACCGGCGAGGCGAGAATGATACCCAGTCCGCTGGACCTGCTGAACGGGCCCAAAGTAAAGAGGACTGCCGATGGGACGGAGACGCTGGAGGGGCACAGCTGCAAGGTGGAGAAGGCCGTGGTGACGCGACCGGACGGCAAAGTTATCGAATCCCGGGTATGGGAGGCGGATGATTTGAAGGGCGTTCCGGTGAAGATCGAATCGCAGCTAGACGGGGCAAAGCTGGTTGCGTTTTACCGGGACGTGGTACTGGAGACGCCAGACAAGGCACTGTTTGCGGTCCCCGGCAAGTGCACGCCGATTGAAAAGATGGGTGAGGTGGTGGAAGACACGGTCGTCAAATAAGGCGCAGGGCAAGCTGGCCGGGGGCGGCGTCCCTACACAAGGCTGGCTGCACCCACGGTGAGACTGACGTGCAAAAAGAGGCCCTGCCGAAGCAGGGCCTTTTGCAATGCATTTTCAGATTTAAATTCCTGCTGCCGATCCGACAGCGGGAAAGAGCTACTTGCCGAGCACACCGCGCGGAGTTCCAACGCCGGTGCATTCGTCATACGATGTTTGGGCGCTGGCTCCGTTGGAGCCGGTGGTGACATCGTAGAAGTTAGCCTTGTAGGCCAACGCAGTGGGCAACTGGGAGTAAATCAGGTTATTTTCTTCGTTGTTGAACCAGTCCAGGCCGCTCGTCACCGAAGTCAGGAAAATGCTACCCAACTTGTTTCCGGACCGATTGATGATGCCAGCCATGGAAGGGGAGGCCACGCTGGTACCGCCAACCACGCCCCAGCCACCGATTCCATATCCGCTGTAAACCCACACGCCAGAGGCCGGATCGGCATCCCCGGCAATGTCGGGAGTGACACGTGCGCCCTGCCCGAAAACTGCGTATTGGTAGTTGGCCCACGGCCCCATATTGCCGCCGGTGAAGGTCGTCGCGTACGTCTCCTGTGCGCTGACGCCGCCGCCGGAACCGCCCCAGCAGGACTCAGAAGAGAAACTGAAGGTGGAGGCATCGCGGAGAACGGAGGTACCGCCCACCGAGATCAGCCAGGGATTGGTGCTGGGGTATTGGGCGCCAAGTCCGCTGTCTCCGGCCGAAGCGAAAGCCAGAACCGCGGGCTTGTAACCGTGGCCGGAGTTGTAGGAGTAATCGGCGAAGTACGGGTCGTAGGTGACCTGGCCGGAGAACTCGCCGCCGCCCCAGCTGTTGGAAACCTGTCCGCCGCCAACGTAATGAGCGACGATGTAGTTGAAGGCCACCTGTTCCGCGTAGAAGAGATCGGTGTACGAACTGGAGCAGGCTTCCACGAGGATGATTACGGCATTGGGAGCGAAGACGTGGGCGTACTCGATGTCCAGCGAGGACTCGACGGCCCAGTTGGCGTTCTTCGCGGGCACTTTGCAGTCGCCGTTACCGTTGGCCAGGAGCTTAATGAACTTAGCGGCGGGCAGTCCCCAATAGGCGTCAAAGGTCTGGAGGTCGCTGAGGGCATCCGGATTCTCGTAGGCATCGACTAAGGCGATGGCGCCATAGCCGCCGGCAGAGGGGCCACCCGAGCCACTCGCGTAGTTGGGTATGCATCCTGCGGTGGCGGGGTTCTTTACATAGAGACAACCAAGCGACTGAGGAGTCTCCGGCTCTTCAGTGGTCGCCATGGGACCGACAGCGTTGAGAGCCTGGGGTGTGTGGAAGGCTTGCGGCATAGCGCCGTCAAGGCTCCGCAGCACGTAGTTGGTGTGAGCGCGCAGGCCTAAGTCCTCGGGGCGCTCGATGCTGCTTTCGGGCATGAAAACGCGGCCAGCTTGCGGTGTTGCCTCACTGGCAGCCTGGAGCGGGGCCGTGCCCCGGGAATGTTGGCCAACAGCGAACAACGCAGAAATTAGCATTAGGGTCACAAGCGAACACGATCTGACAAACTTCTCCATGGGTCCTCCGTCTTTAGAGTGATTGGTTCCTGGGTTCGAACATGAGAGTTGTGTGCGCGGACGACTGCCGCGCTCTGAATAGCCTCTAGGTGATTTGCCGGCCCGGGGGGTGGGGATTGGGAGTACCGGCCGCTCAACAAAGATACGACGGATTTCTGTGGTGTCAAGAAAAAAAGAGAGAAAGATGTGTACGATCCTGCATACCGGGCGCCGAAAATGCTTGCGCAACGCGGGCTTGAGGGCGAGAGGAGAAATTGGTTAGAGCACGCGAAGTAAAGATGGTCTCCGGCGTGCTTCATCAATTCATTTCACAAAGTATGTAGCGGGTCGATGGAGTCGATGGACCTCAAGGCTAAGGTCCCGTCTTGACTGGCGATTGGCGGCTGGGCGGAAGGCGTTCCTTCTCGAATCGATTTACGAGACAGCTCCATTTCGCTATTTGATGGCGAGCGGTATGGGGTAGAACTTCTGGATCATTCTGCCGGTCATGAGTCCGCCTTCGTATTCGGGGATGATGACTTCATCGGCGCCAGAGCTACGGATGGCGTTGGCATAGCGCTGCTGGCCGGCGCGGGTGATGATTTTGATTTTCGGATTCAGGGAGCGGGCGGTGACGGTGATGTAGAGATTGTCGGCGTCATTGTCGATGACGATGCAGATGCCGCGGGCGCGATCGAGACCGGCCTGGAGCAGGACGTTGTGGCGCTTGGCGTCACCCTGGATGACGGGAATTTTATCGTTCAGCAATTCGCGGTAGAGGCCTTCATTGGTTTCGATGAGGACGAAGGGGATCTCGAAGCGCTGCAGTTGGTCGACGACGGTACGGCCGACCTGGCCGTAGCCGCAGATGATGAAGTGGTCGGTTAATTTGTTCACGTTGACTTCGTTGATCATGGTTCTCCATGCCTCTACGCCGTGGCGGCTGAAAATGGTGAGCAGGACACGCTCGGCGATCCAGATTTGCAGAGCGAAGACTCCCGCGTAAACGAACATCGAGAAAATCTTGGTGGACTTGTGAACGGCGCGGTATTCGATGGAGTGGGGATGAATGACCCAGAACAGGGCGTCGAGCGGGCGCAAGCCTTCGACGCGCATGTAGAAGACGACACACACTCCGAGGAAGCCCGCCAGAACCAGAAGCGGGAGCCACAAGCGCCGGAGAAATATGAGAGTGATGCGTCCCATGGGTTTGCCGTTCCACCAAACGGCCCCTCAGGAAAAGGGGGACAGTATACCAAGGGGAGGGAAGGATGGGAGGAAATCTTCGAGCCTGATGCTAGGCGCGAGTTTGCAGAGGTTGAGCTTGGTAGCTCCGGCTGGTACCGGGCCGTCGTGCGAGCAGAACGATTACGTCCCCGACGCCGCTCGAGGTCAAGGGATAATTCTGAATCAAATACGTTTCGCCAGCGGGGATTCGCAGGTCGGCCATCCTGGAAACCAGCGAGTCAGTCGTTGGCAATATGGAGATTCTTTCCAGTTTCCTGGCGTTGACTTTCGATAGATGCCTTAGAAGCGCAGAGGTTACCGTGGGGATCACTGCGTTAAGTCCCTCATGATCGATCCACGGAGCGCTCAGAACCAGGTTCCATTTGTCCGGCAATGCATCGGAGGGAACCAGCATGGCGAGGGCGAATTCTCGCTGTTGCTCGCTCATTTCCCGCAGATACGCTCCTACTTGTCTCACAAGCGGAGAGGGATTCGCTACCAACGTTTTAAGAGCCACGTGAACACTCCATTCGGCTTGGCTGTCAAACTGTCGAGTACCGCTCGGGCCTCGCCGGCACTGTACTTACCGGGCGATTCATATCGTTGTTCGGGGGTCCAAGCGATCGCCTTGGACCAGTTGTCGAATAGTTCCTTGTTCTTTCTGACATCGATATCAGGGCTCAGACCCGCGAGTACTTTTAACTGATTTAGGCTGTGAACCTTGAAGGCTTTTCCGAGATCGCCCGACGGATACTCGTTCACTCGCAGTACTCGGCATATTCGAGCCTTCAGCGCGAGTTCAACTGCATATCCTGCAAGATAGACACAGCCGTCGTACAAGCGCGCCTTGTAGAGTGCTTCAGCCTCGCGCAGGCGCAGTCGAGAAAGCTCCTGAAGATCCTTCCGGGTCATCGGAATCGCAGACCGCGACCCTCCCAACCTAAGTATAGTGCAGCTCTTGCGCTTGATCGACGTAAGAAAGCGAAACGGACATCCTTGCGGATGCCCGTCTTCTTAAGAATACTTCGCAATGTCATTGCCTCAGCGGCTGAGGCCGGGACAATGATGTGGACATACGGCCCGACTGAAGTCGAGCCCTTCCCATCGAGCCCTTCCCAAGTGCCGAGAAACTTACGCTCGGGCGCCGACGGCGGCGGGCTCGGAGGCCGGGATTGATTTGTCTTCGCCGTTGGGCTTGGGCTGGCCGCCTTTGCGGATGTCGATGCCGCCTTTGAAGAATGCGCCGTCTTCAATGGAGATGCGGGCGGCGATGACGTCGCCGGTGAGGGAGCCGTCGCTGCGGATGTCGACGCGATCGCTGGCGGTGAGGTTGCCGCGGACTTTACCGAGCACAACGATTTCGCGGGCGTTGATGTTGGCGGCAACGACGCCGTTGCGGCCAATGGTGACGCGATTGCCGGCGAGATTGATCGATCCCTCGACGCGGCCGTCAATGTAGAGCGACTCGGAGCCGGTAACCTCGCCCTTAATGACGAGTGACTTGCCGATGGTGGCCTGGTCGGCGGTGGTGGTAGCCACGGGTCGGGGTGCGGCCTCAGCGGGCATGGCAGGCGCGCTGGGGGCAGACGAAGTCGGGCGCTCCGGCTCGGCGGGCCGGGCAGGGGTCTGGGGCTGATTGGTCGGCTTCCACATGGGGTAAAAGTTCCTTTCCTAGTTGGGATTAGGGGTCACACGCCGCACTTTCGTGACCAAAGCGAATTGTACTCCCGCGTCTCAAAATGAGCGCTGTGGAAAAGCCTTTATTTTCAATCAGGAGTTCCTCCGATGGTACGTCCCGAAGAGAATTCGAAAGGTGGAGTTGGAAGTTGTTGTGGGTGCTTCGTTTCTGCTCGGCGAGGGAGGAATTTCGGAAAAATTTGCCTGGCCGTGCCCTTTCACAGGGCTGGAGGGTTATGCTGTCAGGGTCGAAGATTTATCGAAGACGGAATTGGGGATGGGGAGTCTAAGTCTTCGAGGATCGGGCCCCTGGAAAGTCATTCGTGGGCCGGTTTCGGGGCAGCCATATGGGTGACGCACGCGAGATCCCCTTCGACTTCGCTCAGGGCAGGCTCTCACTCCGCCTGAAGAACGGCTGCGTTCGGGATGACGCCGCGCAGATTGACGCCGCCCAGATCGATGGGAAACGGAATTTGGGAACCGCTCTACCAGCTCAATTCATAGGAGCGAATCATGTCAGAAGTGCTTTCGCCTGGAACGTTTGCGATCGCGCGGCCGGAGCCGGGCGAGTATGCGCCATATTATGACCGCTACATTTCGCTGATCGCGGGATCGGACATTCTGGGGACGCTGGACGCGCAGCGGCGGCAGATGATGCTGCTGCTCTCGGGACGCGACGAGGCCGACGGAGATTTTCGCTACGCCCCCGACAAGTGGAACGCGAAGGAAGTTCTGGGGCACGTGTGCGACACGGAGCGCGTGTTCGCGTACCGGGCGCTGCGGATTGCGCGCGGCGACCAGACGCCGATGGAAGGGTTTGAGCAGGATGATTATGTGAAGAATGGTCCGTTTGCGGGTGCGCCGATGGCGGAGATTGTGGAGGACTACATCGCGGTGCGGCGGGCGACGCTGACGCTGTTGCGTAATCTGAACGAAGAAGCGTGGACGCGGCGCGGTGTGGCCAACAAGAATGAAGTCAGCGTGCGAGCGCTGGCTTATATTATCGCGGGGCATGAGTTGCATCATCGGAGAATCTTGGAGGAGAAGTATTTTAAGCGTTAAGAACTTCTTCGCCGCGGATTCACGCGGATGAACGCGGATACAAAAATGGATGTGTGAGCGCGCACTGACGGAATTGCTTCGCGGGAAGGGGGCGCACGCCGATCCTATTGCGTGTGTAGAGGATCTTTCTGCGGAGTCGCGGTACGGCGAGATTGCAGGATTTCCGCATTCGATTGCGCAACTCTTGTTTCATATCAATTACTGGTTGGACTACGAGCTGCGGCGGATCCGCGGGCAGAGGCCGGTGTATCCGGAGCACAGTTCGGAGAGCTTTCCGGGGGCGGCGGCGATCGATGGGCGGGAGTGGGATCGGCTGAGGACGCAGTTTGCGGTGCTGCTGGGTGAGTTTGGAGGGCTGGCGAAATCCCCGCGGGCGGAGCTTGATCGCCAGATCGAAGCTGCGCATGACGGTGATAAGAAAGTTGCGGGAACGCTGGAGGCAGTGCTTTGTCAGATGGTGGCGCACACCAGTTATCACGTGGGGCAGATTGCGATGATCCGGCGAGTGCTGGGGGCGTGGCCGCCGCGCGGGGGCGGGGATAGCTGGTAGGAGTGAGCGCAGGCATCGGGGCGGGGCTCGTCACGCCTCGTCGCGGCTACATGCGGCTTGTGCCGTGAGCTCGATTCATTCGCGCTTCGCGGCGGGGATCGTGGCACGAGTGAGAGCCGTGCCCTTCCCGAGTGCATCCGGTAAGATCAGTGCGGCGATCTCCCCATGCTCTCCGACGCAATCATCCTCAAACATATCGCGCGCCAGCCGAAGCGGGCGGCGGGCTTTAAGCAGCTGGTGCGCGAACTGGGGCTGCATGGCGAAGAGCGCGGCGAACTTGACGCGGTGCTGCGGAAACTTGTCGGGAGCGGGCGCGCTGATTCAGCTGGAATCCGATCGCTACGCGTTGCCGCAGGCCGCAGCGGATAAGAATCTGGTCGCGGGACGGCTGACGATGCACCGCGACGGATTTGGGTTTGTCATTCCTGACTCGAAGTCGCTTGCGCCGTCGCTGCAGGTCGCGGCTGACCGGCGATATCTTCATTCCTCCACATCTCATCGGAAATGCAATGCATGGGGACCTGGTGCTGGTGGACATCAGCAACGTGCGTCCGGATGGGCGCGCGGAGGGGCGGATTGTGCGGCCGGTAAGGCGGGCGCATCCGACCGTGGTGGGAACGTTTCACTACGGCAGCCGCGGCGGTTATGTGAGGCCCATCGACTCGAAGATTACGCAGGAGATTTTGATTCCGCCGGGGATGGAAGTTCCGGAGCGCGGAGACGAGGAAAGCCGCGCTACACGCGAGATCCCTCGCCCCGCTGGAGAAAGCGCGGGGCGTCGGGATGACGCCGAAAAAGCCAAGGGGCGTCGAGGGGTTACGCCACGGAAATCTGTGGATCGCGTGCTGGGAGCTGAGGCTGCCCGGGCGACGCAGTGGAACGATCTTGAGGGCGTCGTGGTTGATGTGGAGATAACGGATTGGCCTTCGCCGACGCAGAGTCCGCGAGGGCGGCTGATTGAGATTCTGGGGCGAGAAGATGATTTCGGGGTTGATGTCGAGATCACGATTCGGAAGTTTCATCTGCCGCATCATTTTCCGGCGGCGACACTGGCGGAGGCGCAGGATACCCCGGCTGAAATTTCGGCTTCCGAGTTGCAGCGGCGGCGCGATTTTCGTGAATTGCCGATTGTGACCATTGACGGCGAAACGGCGCGCGACTTTGACGACGCGGTGCTGGTGCGAATGCTGGCGAATGGAAATTTCGAACTGCAGGTGCACATTGCTGACGTGGCGCAATATGTGACTCCGGGCTCAGCGCTGGATCAAGAGGCGCGACTGCGTGGGACCAGCGTTTATTTTCCCGACCGCGCCGTGCCCATGCTGCCGCTGGAACTTTCGACCGATATTTGCAGTTTGCGCCCGCAGGTGGAGCGGCTGGTGCTGTCGTGCGTGATGGAGATGGACCATCGCGGCGAGATCGTGGGCTATGAGTTGAGCGAGGGAGTGATTCGGTCGGCGGAGCGGATGACTTATACGGCGGTGAATGCGGTACTGGAAAATGACGCTGCGATGCGCGAGCGCTATGCGCCGCTGGTGGCAAACTTTGAGCTGATGCGCGACTTGGCGCTGATTTTGAATCGCAAGCGGCAGCGGCGGGGATCGATTGATTTCGATTTACCGGAACCGGTGATCGAATTCGACGAGATGGGGCTGATGAAGAGTATTACGCGGTCGGAGCGAAATATCGCGAACCGGCTGATTGAAGAATTCATGCTTTCGGCGAATGAGTGCGTGGCGGGGCATTTGGAGTCGAAAGGGATTGCGTCGCTGTATCGCGTGCATGAGAAGCCGGATGCGAAGCGGGTTTACGACTTTGAAACGATCGCGGCGACGTTTGGATATTCGTTAGGTGTAGGCGCGCTGCCGATTCATCGGGTACAGATGAAAGCGGACCGGCGGGCGGCTTATGGGACGGGAAAGCGGGTGCGCGAGATTGAGGTGCCCAAGGAAGTGCACATCACGCCGCGCATGTATCAGAAGCTGACGGAGAAGATTGCGGGGAAGCCGGAGGAGCGGATTCTGAGCTACCTGATGCTGCGGTCGCTGAAGCAGGCGCGGTATTCGGAGGAAAATCTGGGACACTTTGCGCTGGCGGCGACTTCGTACACGCATTTCACTTCGCCGATCCGGAGGTATCCGGATTTGATTGTGCATCGGGTGTTGAAGAGTGTGCTAAGGAAAGATGGCGGAAGTCAAAGCCCCCACTTCTCGCAAAAAGCGCGAGAAATGGGGCACCTCGAGGTGAGTGAGGAGTCAGCTTCACCTTGGTCGAAGAGGCGGACAAGAGTGTCCACTCCACAAGAATCGTTGGGTGGGCCCATCCTGGTCGAAGAACTGCATGAGATTGCGGAGGAGTCGAGCCAGGCGGAGCGGCGGGCGGATGATGCCGAGCGCGAGTTGATGGAGTGGAAGAAAGTGAAGTTCATGCAGGATCGCGTGGGCGAGGATTTCGATGGACTCATCACCAGCGTGACTAAGTTTGGATTCTTCGTGGAGTTGACCGATTTGTTCGTGGAGGGACTGGTGCCGCTGAATACGCTGACCGACGACCGGTATACGTATCACGAGAATACGCGCGAGATTATTGGGCAGCGGTCGCGGAAGATCTACAGCTTGGGACAGAGGATTCGCGTGCTGGTGGATCGGATCGATCCGGTAGAGAAGAAGATTCAGTTCGCAGTGTGGGAGGAAGAACCGGTGCGGGCGGCGGGGAAAAAGAAAAAGCGAAGGTAGATCAACCCTACGTTCTGGGACTCTCGTGGGGGATAAGCGAAAATCCCCACTTCTCGCGCAAAGAACGCGCGAGAAATGGGGCACCCGGTGCTCGTTGTACAAGATGGGACTGCTAGACGCCCAGGGCTTTTTGGATCTCGGCGGCGATTCCCGCGGTTAACGACTCCATTTTTTCTTCTGACTCGGCTTCGACCATGACTCTGGCCAAGGCTTCCGTTCCCGAGTAGCGGACGACTACTCGGCCGCTGCCGTTGAGTTCGCGCTGGGCGGCATCGATGGCGGCTTGTACGGCGGGGATTTGGGCGAAGGGAATTTTTTCGCGGACGCGGATGTTTTGAATTTTCTGGGGGAAAACTTTCAGGTCGGCGATTAATTCCGCGAGTTGTTTGCCGCTGCGCACGATGATGTCCATGAGGCGGAGTGCGGTGAGCAGGCCGTCGCCGGTGGTCGAGTCGCCGTCGCGGAAAATGATGTGACCGGACTGTTCTCCCCCGAGAGTTGCGCCCGTCTTCAACATTTCTTCCAGCACATATTTGTCACCGACGTTGGCGCGCAGCATACGGATGCCGGATTTTTTCAGAGCGATCTCGAGGCCCATGTTCGACATGGTGGTGGAGACCACGGTATCGGCTTTCAGCTTTCCCTGGGCGTGTAGGTCGCGGGCGGCGGCGAGGAGAACTCCATCGCCGTTGACGACGCGGCCGGCGGCATCGCAGAACAGGGCACGGTCGGCGTCACCGTCGAAGGTGACGCCGAAATCGTATTTGCCGGCGGACGCGGCGACCGTTTTGCCCAGCGTTTCGGGATGAAGCGCGCCGCAGCCTTCGTTGATGTTCTTGCCGTCGGGCGCGACGTGGATGAACGTGGCTTCAACTCCGACGCTACGAAAAAGCTCTGGCGCTTCGGCAGTTGCTGCGCCGTTGGCGCAGTCGACCAGCACCCGCAGTTTGCTCAGATTTGACGACACGCTCGCGGCCAGGGATTTGATGTAGGCGTAGCGGAGTTCGGGTTCGCCGGGAAGAGAGGGCGCGGGAACTTTGAGAGCGGTGTCGTCGGCGGAATTCGAATTCTGCAGTTGCGCGAAGATTTCCTTTTCGATGGCGAGTTCGCGCGCGTCGGTGAGCTTAAAGCCGTCACCGGAAAAAACTTTGATGCCGTTGTCGGTCCAGGGATTGTGGGACGCGGAAATGACGACGCCGGCGGCCATTTTGCGCGAGCGCGCGAGGTAGGCCACGCCAGGAGTTGTGATCACGCCGGCGCTGTGCACGTCGACGCCGACGGCGGCGAGGCCCTCGGCAACGCGGTTGGCGATCCAGCGGCTGGACTCGCGCGTGTCCTGGCCGATGACGGCCTCTGCGCGGGGAGTGGCGCGCACCAGGTCGTGGCCGAGGGCGCGGCCGATCAGATACGTGCTCTGCTTGGTGAGTGGAAATTCTCCCGCCACGCCCCGGATGCCGTCAGTGCCGAAGAGTTGCCGTTGTTCAGTCATGTTGTTCAGTCATGTTGTTTAGCCACGGAATTCACCAAGAATGATGATAAATGAGGCGAGGCCAGGAGCCGGCGCCGGCACGGGCGGTTAGCCATGGCGGCCGTCGAATACCCAGGTTTCGCTTGCCAGAAAATTCGCCAGTGAGCACAGCGCGATCGCGATCGCGTTGGCGAGCAGGTAGTTCATGTGGCCCACGCCGACCATCACTCTCATCAACGCCAGGTTGCCGAGGATGGAGACAGCCCCGTTGGTAAGATTGAAGCGCAGGAGCCGCGGCAGCGAACGACGCCACGATACTGCCCGGTCTGACCTTGTCCGGTCGGCCCAGGTGAATTTTTCGTGCCAGACAAAGTTGTGCACTACCGCAGCCTCGACCGCGATCGCGGTCGCAGCGAGATAGTTGAAGTGGAGCACGCTCTTCAGCAGAAACAGCGCGGCGAACTGCACAACGATTCCGATTCCGCCCACCAGGTTGAACTTAAGCCAGCGCACGAGAGTGGTAGGCGCCATCTTCTTCGGGCAGTCCCTACGCGTGGAGACGTTGGGTGCGACTGTCTCCGCGGTCGTGGGCGTCGTGATTGCGGTCGTCATTGCGAAATCTTTTCCTCGCGATATAACCGGACGGCGTTCTGCAGGGTGAAGACGACCAGCATCAATGCCATGCCCGCGAGGCCGATTGCGCCCCCGACGTCGAACAGGCGGTACTCAGATCGACTGCCGAAAAGGTGCACGGTCGGCTTCCAGAACAGAGCCAGATTGCCGATGGCCAGCAGGATGCGCAGCTCGGTCGGGCCGAAACGCCAGAACGAGATGCGGAATTCGCCGAGCGCGTGCGTCGCCAGGTACGACTGGATCGAGAGCATCAAGAACGCGATCAGCAAACCGATCGCGATCACCGGATGCATGTATCCAGACAGCGCGAGGCCGCCCATGAGGGCAAGAGCGCCGAAGCTGTCGACCATGTGGTCGACATAGAAACCGTAGCGCGGCCGCAGGCGTTGGCGCACGCGGGCGAGCGTGCCGTCGAGCGAATCGCCCAGCCAGTTGAGCGCGAGGCATGCGATCACAGCGAGGAGCGCGTAACGGTTCCAGGCGGCGAGAGCGTAGCTCACCCCGGCTCCGATCTGCGCGGCCATGCCTAGAATGGTGAGGTGGTCGGGGCCGATGCGAGCGTGCGTGCGCGCGGCGAGCCAGAGCAGGGCGCGCTTCTCCGCTGCCGCGACCCAGCTTTCCTGCACGCGCAGCATGTCGGGAGAAGGACGCGTGAGGCGCGTCTCTTCATCTTGCTGTCGCAGAGCTGGCGAAACGCACGCTTCGACCTGCTCGCGGAATTCGGTCATGGTTTGTGGACTTGCCATATTGCCTCCGTTTTTCGTTTTACGTGTCAAGCTCGAGGTGCTGGCTGACCTCAGTTTGAATTTCTTCGCGTACTTCGCGGCTAGTCTTTTGATTTCCGCCTAGAGCAAGAGCCCTTGACCGTGTATGAAAAGATCGGCGTAGTCAAGGCACACTTTGGCGGAGAGGAAAGATGGGTTGATGTTTTTGACTTTCCTCTGGATGGAAGCTTTTGTTCTTGCTCTTGCTTTGGTTGTTGCTGTGCCGACCAAGGCTCGCGTTTCCAATCTTTCGATGGGGATTGGCCCCACCAGCCATGTATTCGATTCCGCGCCCGCGGAACCATGATTGCTTTTTCGAACTCCCTCGCGATCGAGGGAGGCAGGGAACCCATTCACGAAGTCGAGGATGAACTACACCCCAGCGGTCAAACCGGGCTTACCCTGCATGCGAACCGGAGGCGCTGAGTTGCGCGTAATCCACGCCCCGCCTCCACATCCACCACAACCGCACCGCCAGCTTGCGGGCCACGGCCACGGCGGCAATGGAGCGGTTCTTGCGCATGGCCAGACGGCGGTAATCCCGTTTCCACTGGGACTCGTGCCGCACCGCCACGTGCGCCGCTTCCACCAGCAGGCCGCGCAACAGCGCGTTGCCCTGCTTGCTGATGTGGCCCAACCGCTGCTTGCCGCCGGAACTGTCTTCGCGGGGAATCAGTCCCAGATAGCTGGCCAGTTTTTTGCTGTTGGCAAAACGCGTGGGATCGCCGATCACCAGTACGAACGCCAGTGCCGTGATCGGACCCACCCCGGGATGCGTCATCAGCCGCACCGCCTCGGGCCGCTGCGCCGCTTGCTGTGCCACTTCCTCATCCAGAGGATCGGTGCGATGCAACAACTCGGCCAGCAACTCCAGATTGTCCTGCCGCCGTCGTCCCGCCCACGGCGCCAGTTCCAGGGCCTGAAACTGCTTTTGTCCCGCCTGGCTCCATAGCCCGGGCTTGCGCTCCATGCCCTCGCTGGTGGCCAGCGATCGCATTTGGTTCTTCACCCGCGTGCGCATCTGCACCAGCCGATGGCGATGCCACAGCAACTGCCGCAGATCGCGATTCTCCGCCGGCGGAATCCAGATACGCAGCTTCTCGAACTGCCCGCTGCATAACAGTTCGCGCAGATGCTCGGCGTCGCGCGCATCGGTCTTCTGCTTGCGCGTTTCCGCCGCACGGATCTTGGCCGCGTCCCCGATCCACAACTCGTGTCCCAGCTCGCCCAGTAGCCGCTCGAACCAACGCGACGACCCACCCGTCTCCATGCCCACTCGCACCGCCTGTCCCGCCAGGCTGCGGTAAAACTCTTCCGCTTCCCCGCGATGTTCCAGTCGGCGCTGACCCCATCCCCCTCCTTCCGTATTCACAAACGCGATTTGCTGAAACCTCGGATGAAAATCACAGCCTATAATCCACATGTCGGCTCCTTTCCCCGAGCCTTGGTCTGTTCGGCGACAACCAATGTACCCGGCCAGGAGCCGATCTCTTCATGCCATCACGAAGCTCGCAAAGGAAAGGCCGCGAAGGACGCGGAGAAAATCCGAATTGAGGCATTACCTGAAACCGTGCCCTTCCCAAGGCCGCCTACTGATCGCCTCGGATGAGCCACTTTCGCCCGAATCGCGGTCAGCGGCAATGCACTCCGCGTCAATCGCAACTCAAATCGAGATCAACCGCGAAGTCATTTCCCGGCAGATACTTACGTAGCAACATCATTTCCCCGATAGTCACTTGCCCGGTCGCGATGGCTATGTTTTGATTCCCCTACCGAACTTCCAGCGATCATCTATGTCCAACTCCATTCGGCACGGGCAGTTCCGACCCTCGCGAAGAGGCTCCGCGTGAACTGGTATTTCCTCTTCTTCTTTGTTTCCGGATTCTGCAGCGTTCTCTACGAACTGGTATGGCTGCGCCTCTCGATGGCGCAGTTCGGCGTGACCACGGCCATGGTCTCGATCGTCCTTTCCGTGTTCATGGCGGGGATGGGGCTGGGCTCGTGGGCGAGTGGGAAATGGCTGCGCGAGCGCGGCGCCGACGCTTCCTCGCTGCGCTTCCCTGCGCTTCGAACCTACGCACTCATCGAATTGCTGATCGGCGTGTCGGCTATCGTCGTGCCGTATGAACTCTCCTGGGGACGCCGCATTCTGGAAAGTCTTTCTCTGACTTCTTCTTTTGGCTACTACTGCGTCGCCGGTCTGTGGGTGGCGTGGACTTTGATTCCCTGGTGCGCGCTGATGGGAGCGACCATCCCGGTGGCCATGCGGGCGATTGGGCAGACGTTGCCGCGCGAGGCCGCGCGCTCGTTCAGCTATCTCTACATGGCGAACGTGACGGGGGCAGTGGCGGGAACAATCCTGCCGCTGTTCCTGATCGAACTGCTGGGCTTTCACGGCACGCTGATGGTGGGAACGGTGTGTAACGCCTTGATCGCGC
Source organism: uncultured Acidobacteriaceae bacterium (assembly GCA_963709385.1). Classification (GTDB taxonomy): domain Bacteria; phylum Acidobacteriota; class Terriglobia; order Terriglobales; family Acidobacteriaceae; genus Sulfotelmatobacter. Next base: position 54,476 of record CAVPWD010000003.1, on the reverse strand, counting down.
TGGCGGCCGTGATGCTCTCGAACCGGACGCTCTCGAGGGAAGCGGCGAAGGCTGATCCGGCCGAGTCCACTTCTGCGCCGGAACCTGGTGCGCAAGTGGGGTCCGGGGGGTCGCTGATCCTGCTTCTGTTTCTGACTGGCCTGACCAGCATGGGAATGGAGGTGGTCTGGGTGCGCCAGTTCACCCCATATCTAGGGACGGTGGTCTACGCTTTCGCGTCAATCCTGGCGGTCTATCTTGCGGCGACGTTTGCCGGCTCTCGCGTTTACCGCTGGTGGAGCAAGCGCGGCGTGCTGGAGAGTCCAGTGCTGTGGACGCTGCTGGCGCTCGCCTCGTTATTTCCTCTGGTTACATCCAGCCCGACCATCGTCCTATCCGATCCTCTGCGGCTGGTGCTGGGCGTGGCGCCGTTCACTGGGCTGCTGGGATTCCTGACTCCGATGCTGGTCGACCGGCGCTCCGGCGGCGATCCTGGCAAGGCGGGCACTGCGTATGCGATCAACGTGATGGGATGCATTGTCGGGCCGTTGCTGGCGGGGTTTGGGCTGTTGCCGTACGTGAGCGAACGCTGGGCGCTGACTGCGCTCGCACTGCCCTGGCTGATTGTGGGAGTACGGCCGCTGCTTCCGGGCTCGGGTGTGAGCCGTGTCGCGCGCCTTGCGGCGTGTGCGCTGCTGCCGGTGGCGGGGCTGCTGGTTTACGTGGGCAAAGGATATTCCGAGATAAATCCGCGGCTGCAGGTGCAACGCGATTCGACGGCTACGGTCATCGCTACGGGAACCGGGATGGACAAGCTGCTTCTGGTCAACGGATACGGCATGACCGCGTTGACTCCCATCACGAAAATGATGGCGCATCTTCCGCTGGCGTTTCTCGACCGTCCGCCGCAGGACGCGCTCGACATCTGCTTCGGCATGGGAACGACGTTTCGCTCACTGCTGAGTTGGAAGATCAATACCACCGCCGTGGAACTTGTGCCCAGCGTGCCGCGGTTGTTCTGGTACTTTCACAGCAACGCGCCGGAGGTTGTGAAGCTGCCGCAGGCACACATCGTCATCGACGACGGCCGACGGTACTTGGAGCGCACGACGCAGCAGTTCGATCTGATCACGATTGATCCTCCGCCGCCGGTTGAAGCCGCGGGATCGAGCATGCTGTATTCGGAGGAGTTCTATACTGCCGCGCGCAAACGGTTGCGGCCGGGCGGAATTCTCGCACAATGGATTCCCGATGGCGATGCGGAAGATTTCGCCGCCGTGGCGCGCTCCCTGCACAACTCGTTTCCCTATGTGCGCGTTTTCCGTTGGGGCACGCGCTGGGGATTTCATTTTCTGTGCAGCGAACAGCCTTTGCCGAATCTGACTGCGGACGAGTTGCAGCGTAGGCTTCCGGCAGACGCGGAGATCGATCTCGCGGAATGGGCTCCGCCGGGGCGCGGCAGCGAGGCAGTGCTTGGCGGATTTCAGAGGCTGCTGCAGAGTGAGGTGCCGATCGAAGCCGTGATCCAACTGTCGCCTACGACTCCGGCTCTGACGGATGACCGGCCGATCAACGAATACTACGTGCTGCGGCGCAAGGCGTGGCGGTAGTCTTAATCTTCCAACGGATTTCTTCGCAGCCTTTCTTCGCGAGCTTCGCGATTACCCCTTCTGGTTGACCTCGAGAGCAAAAAAAGCTTGGACCGCAGAGTACGCAAAGAACCCCCGCAGAGTTCGCGAAGAAATTCGAATCGAACCACTGCGGCCTACTGCGACGCGAACGCCTCTTGCACCGCCGCGCGCAATTCATCTACAGCCCAAGTGATGTGTTCACCAGTGATGATGGCCGGAGGCGCGAGCAGCAGATGATCGCCGCGGATGCCATCGACGCTGCCTTGCATGGGATAAACCAGCAGGCCTCGCTTCATGGCGGCGGCACCGACCCGCGCTGAGAAAGTCCGCTCGGGCGGAAACGGACGCTTGCTGACTTTGTCGGTAACGAATTCTATCGCCCACAACAGCCCGATCCCGCGGACATCTCCTACAGCTTCTTCCTCGCGTAGAGTTTCGAGGGCTTGCTTGAACTGCGCGGCCGGACTGCCGGCGAGGCTGGAATCGGCGGCCTCGACTAACTTATTGGTTTGCAGATGCCGCAGCACGGCGCGGCCAGCGGCGAGCGAAATGGGATGCGCGTTATAGGTGAAGCCGTGCAGGAACGCGCCCGAGCCGGCGGCGATGGCGTCGACAACTTTCTTGCTCACGATGACGGCGCCGAGCGGGGCGTATCCGCTGGAGAGGCCCTTGGCGGTCACGAGAATGTCCGGCTTGACTTCCCAATGCTCGACGGCAAAGTTGCGGCCGGTGCGGCCCATGCCGGTCATGACCTCGTCGGCGATGAGCAGCACACCGTGGCGGCGGCAGATTTCGGCGACGCTCTGCAAATATCCCGGAGGAGGAGCGACTGCACCGAGCGTCGCTCCGCTGACTGGCTCGAAGATGAATGCGGCGGCCGCGCCGTTGGCGGCCTCAATCGCATGCTCGAGTTCGGCGGCGTATTGCTGTCCACAGTTGCGGCAGCCGTCGCTGCAATCGAAATCGCAGCGGTAGCAGTAGGGCATGCCGACGTGCGCGAACTCGCGGACCATGGGCAAATACATTTCCCGGCGGCGCTTGTTGCCCGATACCGATAGTGCGCCCAGCGTCGAGCCGTGATAGCTCTGCTGGCGGCTGAGAATCTGGTAGCGGGAGGTCTGTCCGATTTCGACTTGATACTGGCGGGCGAGCTTGAGCGCGGTCTCGATCGATTCCGAGCCACCGCAGGTGAAGTAGACCGCGCCGCCGCCGAAATGCGCGTTTGCGTTCAACCCGGCGAACGCGAGCAATTCCTCGGCATAGGCTTCCGCGACCGGAGTGGTGAACTGGCTGGTGTGAACGAACTCGAGGTTCGCCGCCTGCTCCGCCATGGCCGCGGAAATTTCGGGCACGCCGTGACCGATGAAGTTGACCGCCGCCGATCCCGCGAGATCGAGATATTCCTTGCCGTCGGCGTCCCAGACGTAGACTCCTTGGCCGCGGACGGCGGCGGGGAAGCCCTTGCGAAACGATCGGCGGAGAACGGCGGAACGGGATGGCATGGTGGAGGATCGCCCAGTTTTGAATTATCGCATCGACTTGGCTGGTGATCAGGAAATCTGGTCGCGTTTCATCTCGGTCGTCTCTCTGCAAGCTTTGCGGGGAGCGTCTGCGAGGCTCTGTGGCTAGGGGCCTTTGCCTTTGAGACAAATCAAAAGCCTTTCACCGCAGCGTCCGCAGAGAACCCCCGCAGAGGCCGCGGAGCAATTCCAAATCGAGCCGTCATCGGAGATGTCACCATTTGTCCCTTTCCGACATCTAATTGATTAGAAAGAGCCCCTTGCTCGGTCCGATCAAGTGCCGCCTTTCGAAGGAGCGTCGTATGAACAAATGTGGTTTCCTGGCTAGCACGTTGTTGGGTTTGGCGGTCTGTGTGTGCGGAGCCCGCAGCCTTTCGGCTCAGGAAGTTCCGCCCGGAGTTCCGGCGCATCTGGTGGTCACGGTGGAGGCGCATCACGGATTTGATGTGCCGACCATCAATCGCGAGGACGTCATGGTGATGGAGGGAAAGGAACGCGACCCCGTGACCGAATGGGTTCCCGCACAGGGAGACCGCGCCGGTCTCGAGTTCTTCGTTCTGCTCGACGATGGCTCCAACGCCAGTCTGGGCTTGCAACTGGAGGAGATTCGTAAGTTCATCGACGCACAGCCGGCTTCCACGAAGATTGGAATTGCCTATATGCAGAACGGCATGGCCAAAATCGTCCAAGACCTGACGGCGGACCACGCGCTGGCGGCGAAGGCACTGCGCCTTCCCCAAGGAATCCGCGGCATCAATGGCAGCCCGTACTTTTCCCTGACCGATCTGGTCAAACGGTGGCCGGAGAGCAGCGCCCGGCGGGAAGTGCTCATGGTGTCCGATGGAATCGACCTGTATTACGAGAGTCGCGACCTGGAGGATCCATATCTGGCCGAGGCCATTAACGATGCGCAACGCGCCGGCATCCTCGTCTCTGTGATCTACACGCCGGGCGTCGGCCATTTCGGTCATAGCTACTGGCAGACTTATTGGGGCCAGCTTTATCTGGCGCAGGTTGCGGACCAGACCGGAGGGGAAGCGTATTACATCGGGATGACCGGGCCGCCGGTTACGTTTGCACCCTACCTGAATGACTTAGGGCAGCGCCTGACCCATCAATATTTCCTGACATTCCTGGCCAAACCACAGAAGAAGGCGGGATGGCAGAAGATACGACTGCGGACCGAAGTACCGCATGTGGACCTGGTCTCGGCAGACGAGGTTTATGTGCCGTCTGCGCCGTAAGGGCGACGGTGGATACGGGACCGCGGACCGAGCTTGCCCTGAGACGAAGTCGAAGGGGACTGCCCTGAGATGAAGTTGCAGGGAGTGTCCGCCCCACAACTGCCTTGCGGATTGAGATTCCGATAAGATTGAGCCTTCTAATTAGGTCCCCCATCGGGTCTCAATGAAGAATCTGCTGCGCTTCTTCCGGCCCTCGCACCAGCACACGGCGCTTTCGGCGACTCTTCTGCTGATGAGCGCCGTGATGCTGTCGCGCGTGATTGGCTACGCGCGCGAGGCGTATATTGCGTTCGCCTTTGGCGCAGGGGCGCGGACCGACGCCTACGTGGCCGCCTTCACCCTGCCGGACTTTCTCAACTACATTGTGGCCGGGGGCGCGGCATCGATTACCTTTATTTCGATCTACACGCGGTTTCTGGCGGAGAAGCGCGACGCCGACGCCCAGAAAACCTTTTCCATCATCATCACAGTAATGACGACGGTCATGATCGTGGGAACCATCGTGACGGAGATTTTCGCGCCCCAGTTCGTGCGCTGGTTCGTTAAGGATTTCAAGCCGGACCAGATCGAACTGTGCGTTCACCTGACGCGCATTCTGCTGCCGGCACAGATTTTCTTCTATGTCGGCGGAGTTGTTTCGGCGGTGCTGCTCTCGCATCGCCTGTTTCTGATTCCGGCCTTCGGACCGCTCATTTATAACGTGTTCATCATTCTGGGCGGCGTGCTGGGCGGGCGGCATTTCGGCATCGCTTCGCTGGCCTATGGCGCAACGCTGGGAAGCATTGCCGGCCCGTTTCTGGCCAGCGTGATCGGCGCCGCGAAGATCGGAACCGGCTACCGCGTGTCGTTCGACGTAACTAATTCAGCGTTTCGCGAGTGGGTGAAACTGTCGGTACCGCTGATGCTCGGAGTGTCGCTGGTTACCGCCGACGATTGGATTCTGCGGCATTATGCGTCGAGCATTGTGGGCGGCATCTCGCGGCTTAACTATGCGAAACGGTTGTTGGCGGTGCCGATTGCTGTGCTGGGTCAGGCCACGGGGCAGGCGTCGCTGCCGTTTTTTGCACGGTTATTCAACGAGAAAAAGCTGAAGGAATTCGCCGCGACCGTGAACGATTCCGTTTATCGAGTTTCGGCGGCCTCGCTGTTGGCGACGGGATGGATGATGGCGGCCTCGCTGCCCATGATCGATCTGGTCTATCGCCGGGGCAAGTTTCTTTTTGAGGATACGCAGCCGACGGCGGTGTATTTTTTCTGGTTCTCGCTTTCGCTGGCGTTGTGGTCGGCGCAGGGACTTTACGCCCGCGCGTTTTACGCGGCCGGAGACACACTCACACCCATGGTCGCGGTCAGCGTGATTACGGCGGCGTCGCTGCCGGTGTATTCGATTATGTTCCGTTCGTTCGGAGTGATCGGGCTGGCGTGGGCGTCCGACATTGGAATTGGGGTAAACCTGCTGGCGCTCGCGTTGCTGCTGCACTACAAAAAGCTCGTTTCGCTTGGCGAGCTGCGATGGCGCGAGTTAGGCAAGGCGGCGCTGACTGCGCTCGTGGCGGGCGCGATCAGTTTTGAAGTGGCGAAGGCGGTGCCCCTGGCCGCGTCGGGACATGGCAGCCGCGTCGCCGACGTGTTGCGGCTGGCGCTGGTCTCGCTGACATGGGCAGCGGCGGTGGCCGCAGGATTGTGGCTGCTGCGGTCGGAGTTGCCGGGAGACTTGCGGCGGCGCAAGGGTGCGGTGTATCCGGCGGTAGCGCAGGGCGGGAGCAAGGAGATTCTGGGGGCGGGGAGCCAGCCCTAGAGGTACGGTCTTGGATACTAGTTGTTGGGTCTGAGGTCCGATTTCCTGCGCTATACTTTATCCCCGGAGCGAACTTGGAGCGAACTTCTCCAGAGCCACGATGATCACTGCCGCGAAACCGGTCTCCATTCAAAAGCTTGTCGAGGGACTGCGGCAGTTGCCCGAGTCCGCTTTCGGCCCGACGGAGCCGGTGCGCCGTTTTCTGCAGGAGGCGCCGGTCGACGCCGACTCTCTCGCTCCCTACCTGACCTGGAACATTCAGCACTACACGCGCAATCTCATCGACCGGACCGCTCTGTACGAATTGATGGCCATCTGCTGGGAAGTGGGGCAGGCGAGTTCGGTGCACAACCATCGTGACCAGAACTGCTGGATGGCGGTCCCCATGGGACGGCTGCTGGTGGAGAATTATCATCTGGTGCACCAGGACTTGCAGCGTGGGCGCAGCAGCCTGGAACGCACCAACACGGTGGAGATGAACATCGCGCAACCGTGCGCGGTCGATCCGGCAGATCCCGTGCATCGGGTGGTGAATCCGCGCGAATTCAACCAGCGCGCCGTAAGTTTGCATGTGTATTCGCGGCCGTTCGACACCTGCGTGGTGTACTCGCCGGAACAGGGCACGTGCGGAGAAATTCAGCTGCACTTCAACACCATGTTCGGAAAGACCGCTGTCGCCAAGATGACGCCAGGAAAGACTGACGAAGAAAAGACAGCGGGGCACTGATTCCCGATGCTCCTGCGCATCCATCTGGCCACGCTGATCGCGGCAGTTCCTGCTGGCCAGCGCGGCGTGCACCAAAGATCCACAGCCGCAGGCCGCCCCCACCGTCGCACCCTCTGACCACGTGGCGCCCTCGCCGGTGGGAACGACGCAAACCGTTCTGGAGAAAACCTTCAATCTGAAAAACTCCGCAACCTACCCCTTTGAAATTCCCGCGCATGCCGTCCAGCCGCATCTGCACGGAATTTTTGAATCATTCGTCGGGCAGGTGCACGGAGCATCGGACGAGACCGCCAACATCGACTTCCTCATCATGAATGCGGAGCAGGAGTCGAATTTTGCCAGCAACCGTCCGAGCGAGGCGCTCTTTAGTGTCGAGGGATCGCACAATCAGGCGGTCAATTTCGATCTCCCTGCTTCCATGAATCAACCGGTGAAGTACTACCTGGTATTCCGCAGTTCGGGTAACGGCAAGGCAAATAAAGTAGTGGAAGCGAACTTCCGCGTGGATTTCTAGCGCCCGATTTTCCTGGCGCCCGACAGTCAACAAACCACGAAACCGAAGTAACTTCTGCGACCCGCCGGCCTCTCGCTACCATTGAAATGGGAGAGGCGGAATGAAGCGATGGCTGCTGTGGCTGATGACCAGCTTTGTGTTCGTAGGCGCTGGCTCATATGCGTGGACGCACCGACATCGTCTCGTTGCGTCCGTCGTGGAGCCTGCGGACCAGCCCGAGGTGACCTACACCGAAGCGCGGGAAGCGCAGAAGATGGTCACGGTCGCTGGACCGATGGCCGACTACGTACAGCGCCAGCAGCGGGCGGGGGCTGCGACGAACGGTGAGCCAAGTGCTGAATCGAGCGCTGAATCGAGCGTCGAATCGAATATCGTGACCCTGCCGTCGATCGCACGGAAACCCAGCGCTCCCGATCATGTCGGAGATTCTCCGGTCGGCACCAGCACCGCCATCCTGCACCTGGCGTTTCGCGTTGCCGGTACTGTAGACGTACCGTTCGACATTCCTGCGCACGCTTCGAATCCGCAACTGCGCGGAACCTATAGCTCGTTTGTACAGCAAGGTGGAGTTGCATCCAGCGACTCCAGTGCAGATGTAGAATTTCTTCTGTTGAACGACCTGCAATACGCCAACTTTCTCGCCGAACGCCCCGGCGACGCCCTCTTCTCCGCCGACGGCGCGCATAACGGGGAAATCAATTTCAATCTGCCGCCCACGCTCACGCGACCGGCCAAGTACTATCTCGTCTTCCGCAACAATTCCCAAAACGAAGATAAGAAGACCGTGCAGGCCGACTTCCGCGTCAATTTCTAGCCGCTTCTCTGCTGCTACACTAAGCGGGTTGCCCTCGCGTAAAAAATCATCGGAGTTCAGTGCTACCGCGGCATCGACGAACAAAGAAACCGCCGAACCGTCGCAGCCCTCTTCTACTTTTTACTTCTGCGCGACGCGCGTCTGGCCCGGGCCGCATCTACCTCATCGACACCATGTCGTTCATTTTCCGCGCCTATCACGCCATGGCGCGGCAGCGGCCCATGTCGACCAAGACCGGCCTTCCCACCGCGGCGATTTACGTGTTCGTGAACATGCTGCGCAAGCTGCGCGACGATTTTTCTCCCGAGTATCTCGCCGCGGTCTTCGACGTTGCCGGCCCGACGTTCCGCGACGAGCAGGCCGAAGCCGTAACCACGGTGACGCAAGTTCGACATCAAGACGCAGACGTTCACGGAAATCGAATACAAGGGCTACAAAGCCAACCGCGCGGCGATGCCGGAGGATCTGGTGCAGCAGGTTCCCTACATCCGGCGGGCGCTGGAGGCGTATCGCATTCCGATCCTGGAGCTTTCGCGGCTTTGAGGCCGACGACGTGATCGGCACGCTGGCGCGCAAGGCCGCGGAGGATCGCATCCGGTGTATGTCGTCTCCAGCGACAAGGACATGATGCAGCTGGTGAACGAGCGCGTGCTGCATGCTGAATCCGCCGAAGGACAACCTGATCTGCGATGCGGAGAAGGTGGAAGAAATTCTGGGCGTGCCGCCGGAGCGCGTGATCGACGTGATGGCGCTGCGCGGCGACTCGATCGACAACATTCCCGGCGCGCCGGGAATCGGCGACAAAGGTTCGGTGGAGCTCATCCAGAGGTTCGGCACGCGTCGAGCAAGCGCTGGAGCACGCCGACGAGGTCGAGAAGAAGACCTATCGCGAGTCGCTGCTGAACAATCGCGACACGATCCTGTTCTCGAAGAGATGGTGACCATCGACTGCGACGTGCCGATCGAGCTCGAGCCGGAGCGATGCGCGCGCGGGAGCCCGACGCTGGACGCTCTGCGCGCAGCTGTTCACGGAACTGGAGTTCACTTCGCTGCTGAAAGAGTTGCTGCCGGTAGTGGAAGTCGAGCGAGACCGAGTACAGCGAAGCCAAATCGGCGGCGGATGTCGAGAGGGTGCTGAAGCGTCGCTGGGGAAGCAGCGCTTGCGGTCGCGCTGGAGCAGCCAGAACGCACAGCGGCTGAGGAAGAAGAAGACGGAAGCAGGAGCCGCAGGACGCGCAGCTTTCCTGGTCGGCGCTCGATGCAGCAACTGCGTGCCCGAACCGCGCCGCGCCGCGTCGCCATTTCCGCCGCGAGCGGGCACGGCGCTCACGGTGTCAAGCTCGACGCCGGAGCAGCGGCCGAAAGACTGCGCTCGTGCTCACGGACGCGACGCTGCCAAAGCCATCCACGACTACAAGTCGGCGATCCACGCTTTCGCGACTGCTGGCATCGATCTGGCGGCGTGCGGCACGATCCGATGCTGTACTCGTACCTGATCAATCCCACCTACTCGAGCCATTCGCTGGCGGAGGTCGCGCTGCGGCAGTTCAACCTGAACCTCGGCGGATCGACTTGCCGAGGCCGCCGACATCACCGGACGGCTCGCCTCCGCCCTGCGCGAGGAGGTCGAGCAAGCGGGACCTGAAGAAGGTTTACGAAGAAATCGACCTGCCGCTGGTTCCGGTGCTGGCGCGCATGGAAGAAGCCGGAGTAAAGATCGACTCGACGTGCGCTGGCGGAGATGTCGAAGCGGCTCGAGCGCGACGCGCGCCGCCAGGCGAAAGAGATCTACGAATCTGCCGGGCAGCGTTCAACATCAACTCGCCGAAGCAGCTCGGCGACGTTCTGTTCAACAGATGAACCTGCCCAAGCCGGTGAAATACGGCAAGGGCAAGACGATTTCGACCGCCGTGGATGTGCTGGAAGGGCTGGCGCAGAATCATCGAAGTGCGCGCGCCTGGTGCTCGACTACCGGCAGCTGTCGAAGCTGAAGTCCACCTATGTCGACGCGCTACCGCGCTGTTTAATCCAGTGCACGCAGCGCCTGCACACCACGTTCGACCAGACCGAACCGCGACGGGGCGGCTGTCGTCGAAGAATCCGAACCTGCAGAATATTCCGATCCGCACCGAGCTCGGGCGCGAGATTCGCGCGGCATTCATCGCCGAACCTGGACACGTGCTGCTCTCCGCCGACTATTCGCAGATCGAGCTGCGGCTGCTGGCGCACTTTTCCGAGACCCGCTGCTGGTCGAGGCCTTCCGCCGCAACGACGACATCCATACGCTCACGGCGTCGCAGGTGTTCGGCGTTCCGCCGCTGATGGTCGACGCCGAGCATCGCCGCCGGGCCAAGGCCGTGAACTTCGGCATCGTCTACGGGCTCTCGCCGTTCGGACTGTCGCAGCAACTCGGCATCGAGACAGGCGAAGCCAAGCGTTTCATCGACGCCTATTTCGAGAAGTACAAGGGCGTGCGCACGTTCATCGACCGCACCCTGGAAGAAGCGCGGCGCGACAGGAAAGTCCGCACGCTGCACGGCCGCGTCCGCCCCATCCCCGACATCAACAGCAAGAACGCCAACCTGCGCGGATTCGCCGAGCGCACGGCGGTCAACACGCCGCTGCAAGGCACGGCCGCCGACCTGATCAAGCTGGCGATGATCCGCATCGACGCGGAACTGCGCGAGCGCAGACTGAAATCGCGCATGACGCTGCAGGTGCATGACGAACTGGTGTTCGAAGTGCCGGAAAACGAAGTCGAGATGATGCAGCCGCTGGTGCGCGAGCACATGGAGAAAGTCCACGCGCTGGGGTGCCGCTGCTGGTGGAAATGGGAGTGGGGGCGAATTGGCGGGATTTGGAGTAAGCAAAACAAAATTGGTGCTTGTGCAAAGACAATGTCATTTGACAGCGCTCTGGAAGACAATGTCTGCCACCCTCGGCTTCCCCCGAGTGCAGCCGCGGTGCCTCAGTCCCTTCGAGTGAAGCTCGACGGTTGCCTCGGCAGGCATCCCTTCTAGTGTAAAATCGCAGAGTGAACCCCATCCGCGGCAGTTTCCGCGGAATCCTTCCTTGTCGGGACGTGGCTCAGCCTGGTAGAGCACTCGCTTGGGGTGCGAGGGGTCGGCAGTTCAAATCTGCCCGTCCCGACCAACAACCTGAGGTCCTTCGCAAAGTGCGCTCAGGATTTCGCCAGCGGGCTCCCGCTTCGCTCACGCCCGCTAACCGGCTCAACTTGGGGTGCGAGGGGTCGGCCGTTCAAATCTGCCCGTCCCGACCAACAACCTGAGGTCCTTCGCAAAGTGCGCTGAGGTTTCGCCAGCGGGCTCCCGCTTCGCTCACGCCCGCTAACCGGCTCAACTTCGCAGCTTCCAGTTCCACCGATACCAAACGCAGCTCACTCGTGAAAGCCCCCGTGGAGTGCGAGTAGGTCACGTACATAATCTGGCCATCGTTGCCGTTGAACTCCGGGTGAGCCTGGGCGTCGTGGACCGAGCTATCCGCCGTTTTCCGGAGGGAGTGCATCGAAGGCTGTAACTTCCTGCGACCATGGTCCTTCAGGCTGCGCGGCCGTGCGCATCATGACTTCCGTGGAAAATGGTGCGGCGTAAACCGCAACGTAGGACTGCAGATAGTCGTTCCACAACACGTTCATGATCGGCGCGGCGTCGGCCTTCCGGTGACCGCATCGCCCAGGGTACCGGAGCCAATGGCCGGCTCCCGGCATAGAAACTCCACGAGCCGATGCGCGGACGCTTTTCAGGGCGACGCACCGAGCTACCGCAGGGCGAGCCCAGGATGGATCCGTTGCACCCGTCGGTGGTGGGGTCTACAGGCAGGGCGACCCCAGCAGCGCCGAAGCTTGGTGCGTTCTGGCCAAAGAGCAGGTCGGGATGGTCTGCTCCCCGGATTGTAGCCGGGGCGCTGCGGAAGATCGGCGAAGTTCTGCCAAGTCGCCACGGAATAGCCAGACCGCCCGCGAAATTAAAGTTGCCGGGCTGCGCCATCACCAAAAGATAATAAACCAGCGCGCAGACTCGCGCCGTATCCTCGACCACGGCTCCCGGCCACAGCGCCCAGCGTGCGCCGCAAGGCTGCTCCTGGCACGGGTTTCCTTGATGCGCCGTGTTGAAGGAGATCTCGGCTGCACTGTAGGAGAGCAGCATCGCCGGGGCTCCGGCCGAGTCCTCACGCTCCTGAAATCCGGTAATGCCCTGGGCGGCGTTCAGGTCAGTCGTTGACTCCCAAGAATCGCTGATCAAGGTCTGGCCTTCTGCATTTGGATTGGCAAGAAATGTGTCGCCGAAGACCCAGACCGAATTTCCCGCGAAGGTGCCGCTGTATCCGCCATCGCGCCCCAGAATCTTGGGATTGTTCCCGATCACTCCCATATCCGTGCTCTGTACCACGGCCAGGCTCGCCGGCGGCCCGGACGAACCGCAGCCCGGCACTCCCAGGAGTCCGAGCAGTCCGAGGCAAGCCGTTAGACTTAGACGAAGACCAAGAGCGCGCATAAGGCCCCCAAACTAAAGACGCCCATCTCTGACTTTAGCTGAGTTGGATTCGCGGGTGCGGGGGATGGTTTTCTGGTGGGCATTTTTCTTGGGCACATTTGAAATCGGTCCTGGTGGTCATTCTGCACCTTCCATTTCCTCTGCCACTTCCAGCATCTTGGTCACGCTGTTCCAGTTGCGGGCGGTGCCGGTCGTCTGCACCAGCTTCTCCACCTTCGACCACGGCAGCTTGGATTTGCCGGCGCCGCCGGGAAAGTAGATGTACAGTTCGCGGCCTTTGAGATGTAACTCCTCGCGGATAACCCTTGAAGGCCGAGCCAGCGTGGTGCGTGGCGTCGGGGCCAGGATCGCCCGCGAGAAAAGTAACCAGGATTTTACCCGGCTCCAGCCCCCGGCTGGCGGCGAATGGGCTGGCGGCAATCGCCGCTCTCAGCTCGTTCACCGTGCGCAGGATGACGTCGGGACGAAATCCGAATTTACGCTCAATCGCATCCTGGATCTTCTTGGCCAGCGCCGCTGAGTTCTTCTCTTTCGTCCGAAAAATAACGTTGCCACTTTGCACGTATGTGCGCGGGTCTGCGAACTTGAGGGATTCGTAGAGCGCGCGCAGTTCGTCCATCTTGATTTTGTTGTGGCCGCCAATGTTGACGCCGCGAAGCATGGAAATCAGTACGGGCATACGGAAGTATAACTTGGTGTGATCGGCGCGCTTTGCTCTGTGCTCCCCTGTGTTCCCCGTGGTTCGATTTGCACTTTCTATGCATCAGCCGCTCCTGCCCTTCCTACTATCGAGAACCAAGAGAAACACTTTGACGGCATCGGGCGTTCTTCGAGAATCGGGAAAGGCACCGGCCGCTGACTCAAACCAGGGAGATGTTTATGTCGGGACAAGTGGTTTTGTATTTTGAAGATCAGGCAGATGCTTTGCGGTTCGCTTTGGCCGCCGGGTCAGTCATGGCGGGCGAAGCCGCGAAGTTCAGCAGCGAGTTGGTGGAGGAAACAACGCGAGTCACTCGCATCCGTCTCGACGCGGTAAACGCAGGGGCAGCAAACTCAGGGAAGAAATCGAACGCGCCGGAACGCGCCGCGTGACGTTCACGGGCTGATCGCGCAGCATTCCGAAGAACCTGCCCGTTAGCCAGCTCATTCAAAGCGGTAACGGAGAGCCTCGGCCACAGCCCTATATCCAATTCGCCGGTAAACGGAATTCGATGTAGGGTTGGCCAAGTCGGTGTAGAGAATGCACCGGTGCCCACCACCACGAAGATGTTTCGACAAGGCATGAACGCAGGCTGCCGCGTAGCCGTGCTTTCGCTTCTCGGGTGGCGTATATACCCCGGACAAACGAACGACGCCTTGCACCGGAGCACGGCCGACAGCCATGGAAGTTGTCTCTCCGTTTTGTTCCCATAGCCAGATTTGCCCGGCGGCCAACGCCCGGTCTACGCGGAGTTCAGTGTCGTTTGCAGACTCCCCAATTTCATCCTGAAACGCGCGGGTCCAGAGAATCATCAAACTGCGATCTCCCGGACCTGCCTGCCGTAAATGACCTTCGGTGGGGGGAACTTCTCCCAGTTCCAGGAGTTCGTAGAGACGCGTTCCCTGGAACGGTACGGCGGCGGACTTACATCGTTCACTCCATTGCCCAGCAAAACTGGCTGCTGTTGCCGCGTCCCCGTTGACACCGGGTAGAGTCACTCCATCCTCCACAATTGCATTCACAATTGCCAGCACGGCTCGCGGTCCCATCGGCGTCAGGGTCGCTGGATATTCCAGAGGCGACTGAACGACCACGCCGACCGTTTCCTCTCCGTGCAATGCCATCCAATACCGGCCTGGATCGCCCTGAGCCACGCGGGCGTGCGGAATCGACAGAATCAGATTATGCAGAACTGGCTCCTACGAAAGGAACTTGTCCGCCTTCTCTATGACAAATGCGGGATCTTCGCTGAACAGCACATTGAGTTCCATGGGCGAGATCTCCGCGAAATATTCCTACGCCGTTCCCGCGTTGGTGAAGGCTTCGAGGGCGTCGTTGAGCGTGGGAAAAATCAGGAAAACACGTTCGACCCGGGTGATTTCGAATACCTTGCGACACGCGCATTGATGCCGGTGAGAGCGACACGGCGTCCGGCCTTGGCGCAGGAGGTGCAGGCGCTGACCAGCGATCCCAGCCCGGAGGAATCAAGGTAAGGTACGCCGGCGAAATCGAGGATCATGGTCGGAGCGTCTTCGCGCCGCACGGCGTTGAGAAACGGCGGGACGTTCTCCATGGTGAGCGGTCCGTGCAGGCTCAGCACTCCGCGATCCAGCCGGTCGACCTGTAGCGGCTCGGTTGCCATGGAGCAAGGATTCTAGGCCAGAAGGCGAACCGGGTTCAACGATTGCGCGAGACTTAGGTTTTTGTGTGCAGGGTCGGCCCGGCGTGATTGTGCTCACACGATTTCGCGGTCCGTTCATTCGCTGTGTAATCTTTTTGTTTTTTTTGTTACGCGCAATGCAGGCAGGGGCCGGGCGCGGATACGATGACCGTAACGGCACGTGGGGAGAAATGGATGATGAGAAGAATTGGGAACACAGCCAGCAATCACTACCAAGACCGCACTCATGACGTTCATTCCGGCAGCTCATTCCGGCAGTTTCGAAAGACATCCCAAGGGAATTAGCGCTCGCGTTCTGCTGAGTTCGGTCTTCGGACCATACGCGCAGGATGACGAGTTTGGCAGCCGCTCCATCAATCCGATGGAGCTCTATCACAATCAGGTCACACGCGCGCAGGGCAGCTTCTCGCTGCGCATGTTTCACCGGTCCTGGGGAATCATGATGATCCAGGAGAACATCTCTGCGCCCTGCACAGTGCTCGATTTTCCCACTCGCGATCGTTTTGCGCGCGAACTGGCAACTCATTACTACGACGTAGTCGGCATTTCGTCGATCATCGTAAACGTGGCCAAGGTGCGGGAGATGTGCCGCATGGTGCGCGAACTCTCGCCGCACTCGGTCATCGTGATTGGTGGACATGTGGCGGCCATCCCGGAAATCGAAAGCATGGTCGATGCCGACCACTTTGTGCGAGGCGAAGGCATTGCCTGGATGCGGCGCTATCTGGGAGAAGATGAGAACGCTCCGATCCGGCATCCGGCGATTGTTTCGGGCATGCGGACGCGCATCATGGGCATTCGACTGCCGGAACGCAAGGGTGCGACCGCAGCGACGATTATCCCTTCGGTTGGATGCCCCATGGGTTGCAATTTCTGTACGACTTCGGCATTTTTCGGCGGCAAAGGGAAGTTCATCAACTTTTTCGAGACCGGCGATGAATTGTTTGGCGTGATGAGCCGCATGGAAGACGAGCTGAAGGTGAAGTCGTTCTTCGTGATGGACGAAAACTTTCTGCTGCATCGCGAGCGGGCCATGCGCCTGCTCGAACGGATGCAGGAAGCGGGCAAGAGTTGGGCGCTGTCCGTGTTCGCATCGGCCAATGCGATCCGCAAATACACGATGCAGGAACTCGTAGACTTGGGTGTGTCGTGGTTGTGGATGGGACTGGAATCTCCGCGAGCCGGCTACAGCAAGTTGCAAGGCACCGATACGCGGCAACTCACGCGCGAACTGCGCGAGCACGGGATTCGGGTGCAGGGATCGACCATCATTGGGCTGGAGCACCACACGCCCGATAACATCGTCGCGGAAATCGAGCACGCCGTGTCGCACGACACCGATTTTCACCAATTCATGCTGTACACGCCGGTGCCGGGAACTCCGTTGTATCGAGAGATGACGGGAGAAGGCAGGATGCTGTCTGACGTTGACTATGCCGACGTGCACGGACAGTTCAAGTTCAATTTTAAGCACGCCGCGATTTCGCGGGAGGATTCGAAACGGTTTCTGGACTGGGCGTTCTGGCGCGACTTCCAGCTCAACGGGCCGAGCCTCTACCGCATTTCCCGCACCTTACTGGCCGGCTGGAAGCGCTATAAAGACTGGCCGGATGCGCGAGTGCGGGAACGGTTCGCGCGAGAGATGGGACGGCTGAGCGGCGTGTACGGCTCGGCGCTGTGGGCGATGGAGCGGCAGTTCAGGAAAGTGGACCGAAACGTCAGCGAGCAGATCCGTGCGCTGCGGCAGGAATTCAAGACGGAATCGGGAGTGATCTCGCGGATGCTGCCGGTGGTGCTTGGCCCAGTGCTGCTGTGGACGACGCGGCGTGAAGAGAGAAGGCTGGCGCGGGGGAAGACCTACGAGCCGCCGACGATTCTGGAGCGAAGCAACTGGGCGAAGGCGTAGAAGTGAGGAAGCATATCCGGTGCGGCGGGTGGAGAGCAGGGTCAGGATTTCGCGGAGGCCCTGGCGGATGTGCTGGATCTCCGGCGCGGACGGAGATGGGAACGGAATGGCGGCTTGCGTCTTGTCGGACTTGCTTTCCGCGCGCAGTTGCTGGCGGGCGCCGGAGATGGTGAATCCCTGCTCGTAAAGCAATTGCTTGATGCGCAGCACGCTCTCGACATCGCGCTTGCGATACATGCGTTGTCCGGTGCTGCTCTTGACGGGCTTCAGCTGTGGGAATTCCGATTCCCAGAAACGCAGCACGTACGCAGGCAGGTGGCAGAGCGTGGCAACTTCACCGATACGGAAATATAGTTTGTCTGGGATGAGGATTTCACCCGCAGTGTGTTTCGTCGAACTCTTCTTCCTTGGAGCCATCGGAATAGGCGGCGGAGAGCCGCGTCGTTCGCCTATTGTGCCACAGGTGGCTCGAAGCGGCGAGATTTGGTGGTGGGGGGGGGGAGGGGTTGGGAGGTGGGGGGGCGAGAGGGAGGAGGGAGAGACAGGGGTGTGGGGGAGGTTCGGGGGGCGATTGATCCATTCTGCATTGCTAAATGGTCGCAGCCGCAGTGCAAGTGATGGAGGCGCAGAGAACAGGGCAGGGATACCAGGCGAACATGCAGCACCTCCATCATCCGAAGGCTCCATTGCTGACAGCTTCATAGCTCATTGCTCATTGCAGATCAAGCTCTTGATACCTTCCCTTGAGCAAACGGATAAGCCCCTTGAGAGGTGCTTCTTGGAGAGGCCAGTGTAAATTCATGGCGAATGCGAGGTATCGTCTCGCCGACGGTTAGTGTTTCTTCTCTTTTGCTTTCTTCTTCGTTGCCATGAAGGTTCCTCCGTGAACGATTTTCCCTTGCAAGGGTTTCGGCTAGGGGCCCTCATCTGAAAAACCCACCCTACTTCATTGTGGGTAGGGCCTATAACCCAAGATATTGCGGCAGGATGAATATAGTGTCAACAAAATTCTGCAAAGATGGTCGTGGGTGACATTTCTTGGGATCTCCGCCGTCGCGCTGGTCGTTGGCGAGATCGGCGAAACTCCCGGCCCACAGACCGCTTGCGAACGACCAACGGCTATCGTCCAACGACTAGTTACCATCCGCCCATGCGCCGCGATCCCATCGAACTCGAATCTTCAAGAATCTCTACCACTCGATCGCCGAGGAGATGGGTGCGGCCCTGCGCCGGACGGCGTCTCCCCCAACATCAAGGAACGGCGCGATTATTCCTGCGCGGTATTCGACGGAGCGGGCGAGTGATCGCCATGGGCGACCACATGCCAGTGCATCTGGGATCGATGCCGATGTCGGTGCAGGCGGCGATCGAGTCGGGCCCGATGCCTCCGGGCGACTGGTGATGCTGAACGATCCGTTTCGCGGCGGAACCCATTTGCCCGACATCACGCTGGTCGCGCCGGTGTTTGAAGCGGGTGGTCGCGGTTGCAGTGGCGGACGAGGCGTCGAGATCAAAAATCAAATCCGGATTTTTACGTAGCCTCTCGGGCCCATCACGCCGATGTGGGCGGTGCATATCCGGGCTCGATGGGATTCTGCCGCGAAATCTATCAAGAGGGCGTCTGCATCCCTCCGGTCAAACTCATGCACTCCGGTGAGATGATTCGCGACGTGCTGTCCCTGCTGCTGAACAACGTGAGGACACCGCAAGAACGCGAAGGCGATCTAGGCGCTCAGATCGCGGCTTGCCACACCGGAGCCGAGGGCTCCGGGAAGTTTGTTATCGGTATGGACCCGACCGGGCCAAGCGGCAGCGAGCGATTGCTCGACTATTCCGAAGAATTGATGCGGGCATTCTGAAGAACGTGCCTGCGGGAGAGTACCAAGCCGAAGATTTTCTCGACGGCGATGGGATCAACGAACGGCCGGTGAAGATCGCGGTCACGGTGAAAGTTCATCGCTCGTGGCGCGGACGCCGGTGCTGCTCTCGCGACACGTGGTCACGGTCGACTTCACTGGCAGCGATCCACAGGTTGAAGGCAGCGTAAATGCCGTTGCGGCGATTACCGTTTCAGCATCCTTTTACGTCTTCCGCTGCCTGCTGGCCGAAGATGTACCGGCAGCAGCGGGGCTGATGCGGCCGATCCAGGTCATTGCACCCGAAGGAACGATCGTGAATGCGCGGCCTCCCGCGGCTGTAGCCGGCGGAAATGTCGAGACGTCGCAGCGCATTGTCGACGTGCTGCTGCGAGCGCTCGCCCAGGCGATTCCCGACCGAATTCCCGCGGCCGCGTCCGGCACCATGAACAATCTGACCATTGGCGGCATCGATCCGAGCACGCGCGAGCCCTTTACCTATTACGAAACGATTGCCGGAGGCATGGGCGCGCGGCCGGGACAGCCCGGTGTTTCCGGCGTGCACACCCACATGACGAATTCGCTGAATACTCCCGCCGAGGCGTTGGATATGCGTATCCGCTACGTGTGCGGCCTATTCGCTGCGCCCACACAGCGGCGGCGAGGGTAATTTCGGCGGCGACGGCATCGTTCGCGAGATCGAAGTGCTCACCGATTGCGAAGTGACCATGCTCGCCGACCGCCGCCCGCGAGGACCATGGGGACTGGCCGGAGGAAAGGACGGCGCACCGGGAACAGCGTTCGTGACACCCTCGACGGCTCGGCCGAAAAATGCCGGGAAAATTCAGCACGCGGCTGCGCAAAGGTGAAAGCATCAGGATTGAGACGCCGGGAGGCGGAGGTTGGGGTTAGCCCGCCGACAGAAACGAGACGTCCATGCACTGATGCGCGAAGCCGAAGTTCCGCAGACGCCGCGCGACCTCGTCTAATCCGCTGCCTTCCGTCCTTTAGCGATGATCATGGTACTGATCTCTGGCCGTATGGGCCTGATCTTCGCCCCGATCCTTCTGATTTGTATCTGCGTGCTCGCATCCTTCGACGGCCATTCGAATGGCATGGTTGCGGGCTCTTCAGCGTCGAGGGACTCCATTTTCCTTCCGCTCTTCTACGACGTTCTCGGCTTCATCGCCGGAGCAATCGGAGCGCTGTTATACAACCTGTTTGCCAGATGGGCTGGCGGCTTCGAACTGGAGTTGGATGTGACTCCGGAGGACTGACGCGCCTTATCCGATCTTCCGCCCGCCAGCAATGTGTAAGCCGTTGAAAGGCGAACCATGAGCACCGATCTCGCCACTCACTATCTCGACGAAGCCCGCCGCCAGATGCGCGGCCACAAGCGCATGGGCGAAAGCGCCATGGCGCAACTGCGCGACCAAGATTTCTTCGTCACCCTCGACCCCGAATCGAATTCCGTCGCCATCCTCGTGAAGCATCTGGCCGGCAACATGCGCTCGCGCTTCACCGACTTTCTGACCACCGACGGCGAAAAGCCGGACCGCTTTCGAGATCGCGAATTTGAAGTCACCCCGGCGACCACGCGCGCCGACGTGATGCATTGGTGGGAAGAAGGCTGGGCCTGCGTCTTAGCCGCGATCGAACCGCTCAAGCCGGAAGACGTGATGCGCACCGTGACCATCCGCGGCGAACCGCACACCGTTCTGCAGGCCATCAACCGCCAGATCGCTCACTACGCACAGCACATCGGCCAGATCGTTTTCCTGGCCAAGCATCTGCGGTCGGGCGAATGGAAGACCCTGAGCATCCCGCGCGGCAAATCGGAGGAGTTCAAAAACGCAGCGCCAAAGTCATCGACAAAGCCATGCTGTCGCGGAGAAATAATCTCCGTCCAGACCGAAGAAGTGTACCGCGGCTTCAGCAAGCCAGTAAAACGCTCGACGACGGGCCGGGCACGCCTAACAGGCCGTGCCATACATGCCCCAATGAAAGCGGCCTTCAGGCCCTGAGGCCCCGTGCTGCCGCTACAACCCCGACCCGAAATATCGGTAATGCCCGGTGATCTTCCAGTTGAAAAGCACGTCTTCCATCTTCGGGCCGTCGCCGATGTTATGAACCAGCGGTACCGGCCGCTCGGAATTCTGGTCCACCACCATCCCGATGTGTGGCACGTTTCCTCCCAGTCCCAGGTGACGAGGTCGCCGGGCGAATATCCTCGGCGCGATTCGTGACCGGCACGATTTCCCTTTCGCCCGAAAAACACCATGAGATTGGGAACCCGCCGGTGATCGATGTTTGTGTCGGGATGGGGGAGCAGGTAGCGCGTCTTGTTCGGATAGGCAGCGAAATTTTTCGGCATATCCTCATGTACTTCTTTCTGCAGATCTACGCCCACCGCCCGGTACCCGCGAATGATCTCATCGGTGCAAGCGCCGGTGTTTGCGGGGACGTCCCCGCCAGGGTAAGGGATGCGGACATAATCGGACTCATAGCGGACTGTATGTTGCGTGCGCTCGACAGCGGCAGCCACGAACCGGCGGGTGAAATCCGCGCGGGGACCGGTGGAAGTCTGCGCCACTTGCCGACAGGAACAGAAGCGCCGCGTATCACCAACAGCCGAGCTAAGCTTGGCGCCGTGCGCATAGCCAAGATTGTATCCCATCGATACCACGAAGAATAGGCGTAGTCGTAGGGCAAAAGTGAGTCCCGAGAATGTTCTGGTTTTGGGACGCCCTTCTCAGCGCTCTCTGCAGCCGTTCCTCAGCGAACTCTGCGGCTAAATGCTTTTTCCCCGAATAAATAAAGAGAACGCTATTTTTCGCATCCGCTGTTCTTTCGCCCCAGACTTTGGCCACGCGGGCGACAGCAACTCCGTGCGCCATAGTGGCCCGCCTTGATAGGACAGTGTTTCCGATTTCACAAACGCCGGAGCATCTCCGCCGATGATCCAAATGTGCGAGTCCGGCGGTTGCTTGCCCACCAGCGGAGCCACCAGCCCAGCAACGCCCCCGATTTCTACCTTGATCACGTAGTGCGTGGCTTCCCGGCTGATCCCACTAAGCGAAAACGGCTCAGCCCCTTGCGAACTGAACGAGAGCTTTACCACCCGCGGTTTGGGCGTCGCCACCACCACCGTCATCTGCGGCGGGTTCTACCGATCGGAATTTCTTCAGCAATGTCGGAACCAGTCCATTCGCCAGGTCAGGAGGCAGCTTCATCCGCTCGCTCTCTACTTTTTCTTTGCCTTTGTCGTCGGCATAGCGAACCGTGACTTCGCCCGTAGAAGCTGCGACTGTCATCTCCGTCGGATGCGGAAACGCCGGCCCCTTCTGGATAAGGTGGTAACTGATCAGAGAGAACGTGCTGCGTTGCGAGTAATTATTGAGGTAGCGTGCAGCAAGCCATCTTTAAAGTGAAACACTATCCGGGTTGTGACCTTGTCCCGCGCAACCTGCGTCATGTCGCCGGCAGCTACGACTTTCCATCGGTCGTGCTGAGAAGCAGAAATCCATGCACTAATCCCTCTTTATAGTGGACCGGGACGTGGAGGCGCAGACGCCGATGCGCCGCTAAAGAAAATAGCTAGAAAGCAGCAGAACGGCAAAGACCCGCGAGTTTCAGATATATCCTCCCGTCCCAATTCTCGGCACTGTTCTTCGATGCGATTGACGCCTCGGAGTTTCGGAGTTGGTGCGAGGAGCGTTAACTAGCGGACTCAGTGCCGCGGTGCTAAAATCAAATGTTTTGTGTTCAGTCCGTTTTCGCATCGAACTTATAGGTGGCAATTATGGCTGAAACAATGCTGGCGGTGGTCAAGCCAGAAGCAGCGCCGGGCGCGGACATTCGCGAAGTGAAGATCCCTGCCTTCGGACGCACCGACGTGCTGGTCAAAGTGAAAGTCGCATCTATCTGCGGCACCGATCTGCACATTTACAACTGGGACCGCTGGGCCCAGAACCGGATTCATCCGCCGCTGATTCCCGGACACGAGTTCTGCGGCGAGGTCGCCGCCTTTGGCGACGAAGTCACCAGCGTAAAGGAAGGCGACTTCGTTTCCGCCGAGATGCACGTAGCCTGCGGCAAGTGCCTGCAATGCCGCACCGGCGAAGCCCACATCTGCCAGAACGTGAAAATCATCGGTGTCGACGCCGATGGCGCTTTCGCCGAGTACGTCGTCATTCCCGAGTCGAACATCTGGAAGCTCGATCCCGCGATTCCCTGAGTACGCGTCGATTCTCGATCCACTCGGGAACGCCGTGCATACGGTGCTGGCCGGAGAAATCGCCGCCAAGACCGTCGCGATCACAGGCTGTGGGCCGATCGGATTGTTTTCGATCGCCGTGGCCAAGGCTGTCGGAGCGACGTGCGTCTTCGCGATTGAAGTGAACGAGCATCGCGCGCAATCGCACGCGAGATGAAGGCAGACTACGTGCTCAATCCCGCGAAAGAAGATGTTCACGCCATCGTGATGGAAAAGACCGGAGGGCTCGGAGTCGACGTCGTCCTCGAGATGGCCGGGCATCCCGACTCGATTCGCACCGCATTCGACATCGTCCGGCGCGGCGGCAGAATTTCTCTTCTCGGCCTGACCTCGAAGCCCATCTCTCTGAATTTTTCCGAAGACATCATTTTCAAAGGCATCACGGTGCAGGGCATCAACGGCCGCCGCATGTACCAGACCTGGTATCAGATGACCGCGCTGCTGAAAACGGCAAACTCGATCTGCATCCCGTGATCACCGATCGCATTCCGATGAAAGATTTCGGCAAAGCCATGGAGCGCCTGAAGACCGGCGAGGCCAGCAAGATTCTGGTGTATCCGAATGGCGTGAGGTAACTTATTTGCCGCGGATTCACGCGGATAATACGGATAAAACACCAAGCTGCACCGAAGGCATTAGAGTCAGTCGTTTCTTTTGATCCGCGTTCATCCGCGCAAATCCGCGGCTAAAGAATTTCGAGGCACCCATGACCACCGCAACCCGCACCAACCCGCTCTCCTACCTCACCGACCAGCTCAACGAACTCAAGGCCAAAGGCACGCACTTCAAGCTGCGCGTGCTCGAGGACGAGCAGGCCGCCGTCTGCACGTTCGACGGCAAGAGAGTCATCAACCTGGCCTCGAACAATTATCTGGGCCTGACCACGCATCCCAAGCTGCGCGAAGCGGCGCTGGAAGCGACGCGCAAGTTCGGCGTCGGATCCGGCGCGGTGCGCACTATCGCCGGCACCATGAAGATTCACATGGAGCTGGAAGAAAAGATCGCGCGCTTCAAGAACGTCGAAGCCTGCGTCGTCTTCCAGTCCGGCTTCGCCGCCAACGCCGGCACCGTCTCAGCCGTTCTGGGCAAAGACGACTTCATCATCTCCGACGCGCTGAACCACGCGTCCATCATCGACGGCGCGCGGCTCTCGAAAGCGAAGATTCTAGTCTTCCGCCACAAAGACATGGCGCACGCCGAAGAGCAGTTGGCCAGCATTAAGAGCGAGCCGGGCAAGAAGACTGCTGATCACCGACGGCGTCTTCTCCATGGACGGCGACATCGGCCCGCTGCCCGCGCTCTGCGACCTCGCCGAAAAATATGGCGCCATCATGATGGTCGACGACGCGCACGCTTCCGGCGTTCTCGGCCGCAACGGCCGCGGCACCATCGACCACTTCAACGTGCACGGCCGCGTGGATATCCAGGTCGGAACGCTGTCGAAAGCGATCGGCGCGCTCGGCGGCTACGTCTGCGGCACGCGCGATCTCATCGACTTTCTCTATCATCGCGCGCGGCCGTTTTTATTTTCGACGTCGCATCCGCCGTCAGTCGCGGCCACGTGCATCGCCGCTTTCGATGTTCTGGAAAACGAGCCCGAGCGCATGGAAAAACTCTGGGAGAACACGCGCTTCTGGAAAAAAGAACTCGGCCTGCTCGGCTTCGACATCGGCGGCCGTGCCACCCCGCCCAGCGAAACTCCGATCACGCCGATCATCATTGGCGACGGCAAGCTCACCATGGATTTCTCCCGCGAGCTATTCAAAGAAGGCGTGCTCGGCACCGGCATCGCGTTTCCCACGGTGCCCGAAGGCAAAGCCCGCATCCGCACGATCATGACCGCCACACACACGCAGGAAGAGTTGCAGCAAGCGCTCGAAGTTCTGGCACGCGTTGGGAAGAAAATGGGGATTCTCGGGAAATAGCTGGCGCTTCGCCCCGGTTCTCCCCTTTACTTCTCAAACAGCGGCCTCTTCATTTCTTCCTCCGACGCCGTATCCAGATTCTCCGCTTTCCACCGCATGGCCGCCGTGATGCGCGTCCGCCCGCTGGGATGGTCGAAAAAGATGAACTCTTCCACCGGTCCCGGATCGAGCTTGCGATATTCGCCCAGCAGCATATCCACGTTGGCCTCGCCGTCGGGCTGGCGGGCCGCGTTCAGCCCGTACATGTCCGCTTCAAATTCCATGGTGCGCGTAATCGTGTTGGTCACCGGTGTCATCACAAAAAAGAAAAGCGAGAACACAATCACCGCCAGCGGCAGCACCGCGACATCGGTTATCTCGCGAACGCCCCATCCTTCTCCCCACCGCGCCAGCGCGAAACGAATCCCCCAATCGAGGAACGCGAAGCCGATCACAATCACGACCCCGATCATGATCAGCCCCTTGTACTCATGATTGAGCACGTAGTGCCCCATTTCGTGCCCCATGGTCGTTTCAATCTCAGGCAGCGTGCAGCGTTTCAGCAGATTGTCGTTCAACGAAATGCGCAGCGTGTTGGCGAAGCCGCCCACATTGGCGCTCACGCGGTTCGACTGCTCCGAAGCGTCGAATTCGTAAACGTTCGTGGCAGGAATTCCATTGGCACGCGCCATGCTCAGGATGGGGTCTCGGATGCTAGGATTCTCCAGCGTCTTGTACTTGTTGAACAGCGGAGCGATATAAACCGGTTCGATCAGGCTCAGGAACGCGAAGAACACGACGGCGAGAACCGCGCCCCACACCCACCAGTTTTTTCCCAGCCGCCGCACCAGACCGAATAGCGGCACAACGAGGATTGCTCCCAGCACCACGGCCACGCCCAGCCCCTTAAGCTGATCCCCCATCCACGCGCCGAAGTTCTGATTCAGCAGGTCGTATTTGTGCTCGCGAAAATATCCCTCATACGCGGTCATGGGAAACGTAAGCACCGACATCACAATAATGAACTGAATCCAGTAGATCGCCGTCTGCAAAGGCCGGAAGCGGGTGACGCGTTCCGCCAGGTTGCGCATGCCCGCCGACCAGCGCAAGCGCAAGAGCAACCACATCACGAATACGCTCACGAGAAAATCCCACAGCAGCAGCCAATAGCCCCCCTCGAAATATGCGTTGGACCGAGCCCGCCGCGCCGGCGGCATCTTCGCAAGATAGGCCTCGACCGCCGCGTTGATATCGAATGGCTTCGTCGCCGCCGCGTTGGCGGCAGGCACAGCGGCCGCGGCATTCGACTGTGCCGGCGTTTGAGCCGGAGCTGCCGTGGAGTTCTGAGCCATACTCAAACCAACAGAGACCGCTAACACGAGAAGAGACAAAACGGCCAGTCGCGTTACGCGATGCATAGGAGCCCCCTGAGTAGACGATTTCTTAAATTGACGATGCTTAATCGGCGCGGTAAGCAAATTTCCCGCCAACAATTGTCGCTACAACTTTCCCCGTGAATTGCCAGCCGTCGAAGGGAGTGTTATGCGACATCGAGCGCGATTGCGATGCATCGAAAGTCCAGCGCTGCTTGGGATCGAAGATGGTCACGTCGGCAAAGTGGCCCTTCACGATCGATCCACGCCCGCGCAGGTCGAACACTCTTGCCGGGCCGGCAGTAAAGAGCTCGACGATGCGCGTCAGACGGAATTTTATGCCCGCGATGTAAGCTTCGTAATCGCCAGCGCCAGCGCGGTTTCCAGCCCGGTGATGCCGAACGATGCCCGCTCGAACTCGACTTCCTTCTCGTGGGCAGCGTGCGGAGCGTGGTCGGTGGCGATGGCGTCGACGGTTCCGTCGGCGAGCGCAACCAGAATGGCTTCGAGATCCGTCGCCGAGCGCAGCGGAGGATTCATCTTGAAGTTGGTGTCGTATTCGCCGACGTTCTCGTCAATCAGGGTGAAGTGATGCGGCGTGACTTCACAGGTCACGCGGGCCTTCGCGCGCTTGCCGCGGCGCACCGCCTTGAGCGCGTCCGAAGTCGAAAGATGCGCCACATGCAACCGCGACTCGCGAATCTGCTGCGCCAGCGTCACGTCGCGATCCACGACCGAAGCCTCAGCCGACGCCGGCATCGCCCGCAAGCCCAAGCCGGAAGCTCGTGGGCCCCGCATTCATCGAGCAGTTTTCGGTGACCCGCGTATCTTCCGCATGCTGTACGACCGGAAAATTCAACTCCGCGCCAAGACGCAACGCCATCCGCATCACGTCATCATCGAGAATCGGCTTGCCATCGTCAGTGACTGCCACCGCCCCGGCGCGCTGCAGTGCACTGAAGTCGGTGAGCGTTCCGCCGCGGCTGCCTCGCGTAGCGGCGGCAATCGGAAAGACGTTGACCACAGCCGCGCGCTCCGGACTGCGCAGCCACGCGACCCACTCCGCCGTATCAACCACCGGCGCGGTATTGGGCATGGTGCAGACGGAAGTGAATCCTCCGGCGGCCGCGGCGGCAGTGCCGTAGCGACGGTCTCTTTGTAGCTCTGTCCCGGCTCCCTCAAATGGACGTGTAGATCGATGAATCCCGGCGCAACGATGAGTCCCCGCGCATCGAACTTTTCGTCGGCGCTGCCGCGAATCTTATTAGGGAGAGCGACCTCGGCCACGCGTCCGTCGCGCAAGATGATATCCATTGGCGCATTGATCTTCGCCGCCGGATCGATCAGGTGGCCACCCTTGATCAGCAGGCTCTTGGTTTCCGGGCGGTTCATCGGCAACTCATCCAACCCTCGCAACTTCTTTTCCACGGATTCACGCTGATTTCGCGGATCTTTCTTGATGTTTTCGAACACGTAGCGGCGGAATTGTGCATTCGGTCCGAAATTGAACAATAGGCCAACTTCAACGTCAGTCGCTCGAAGATAGTTCAAGAGCTGCTTCTCCCATGCCGGCTCAATGTCACGGCCAGTCTTGAGTTCAACCAGCACTCTCCTGTCCACGAGCAAATCGGCTCGGAACTCGCCGATCTGCTGTTTGTGAAACCAGACCGGTACGGCAATTTGTCTCTGAAAAAAGATGTTGTTTTCGGCCAGACAAACCGAAAAGCCTGCTCGTAGACCGACTCCAGGAAGCCATGACCCAGTTCATTGTGAATGCTGAAGAAGATCCCAATTAGTTTCTCGGTAAGGTCGCCGTGCTTCAAGCCGCTTGCATCGGCATACATTCTCGGGATGGACGTGACTGTTCTCATCTTGGTTTTCTTAACTTCCCTTCCGTTAATTCACGCGTATTTCGCGGATCTCTCCTCGTTCCTCTTTTATCCGCGTTCATCCGTGTGGATCCGTGGAAATGAAGTCCTCACTTCGCCTTCCCCAGCGCCCGCGCCAGAATGGCCATGCGCGTGGGTACGCCATTATGCACCTCGTCCACAATCACCGACTGCGGCCCGTCGGCAACTTCCGCCGTCAACTCCAGCCCGCGAATGATCGGCCCCGGATGCATCACAATCGCGTCGCGCCGGGCGAATTTCAATCGGGCCGCAGTCATCTGGTAGCGCGCAATGTAGTCCTGCAGCGAATCTTCTGCCCTGCCAGCCGCTCCTTCTGCACGCGCAACAGCATGACCACGTCGGTCCCGCGCAGCGCATCTTCAATGTGGCGCGTGATGCGCAGGCCGGGAGTGAGCGTGGCCGCGACATCGGGCACGAACTCCGGCGGACCGCACAGCGTCAGCTTTACGCCAAACTTGGTCAGCAAATGGCAAGCGCTGCGAGCGACGCGACTGTGAAAAATGTCGCCGATGATCGTCGCCTGCAATCCCTTGAGCGACTTCTTGTGCTTCAGAATCGTGAAGGCGTCGAGCAACGCCTGCGACGGATGCTCGTGCATGCCATCGCCCGCATTGATGATGGGAATGTCGAGATGCCGCGCCATCAGGTGCGGCGCACCCGCCGACGGATGGCGTATCACGATGCAATCCGCGCCCACAGCCCGCAGAGTGTATCCGGTATCGAGCAGGGACTCGCCTTTTTCGATGCTCGATCCCGACGATTGCACCAGCGTCGTCATCGCGCCCAAAGATTTCGCGGCGAATTCGAACGATGAGCGGGTGCGGGTCGAAGCCTCGTAAAACAGAAGCACGATGCGCTTGCCGCGGAGCAGCGGCCGCGCCTTCAGCGGATTCATGCGGCGGGCCAGCTTGAGCAGGCCCAGGATTTCCTTCGCCTCGAGGTGTTCGATCCCCAGCAGCGAACCGCGTGCGGGTTTATTCATCGCATGAAGTCAGGAAGTTGCGAACGGTGCATCATACGCGGCAGGTACAGGCCGCTGCAAGGGCAGACTACCCCGGCGGAATAGTGGAGTCTAAGGCTGGTCACGTCGACCGAGGATCGCTCCGCCCAGGGCGCCGCCGATCCCTCCCAGAACAATCGCAGCGACAAACGCGAAGATCAGAGCGCAGATCATCAGAAGCTCAAGCCCGCCGGGGCTCTTGAGCCGGTCGAACATGGCCAGGGCCTGCGGATCGCTGGTCTGAGACGCGGCCTGCTCGATTCTTGTGACGAGTTCATGGCGGAGTTCCGGCCCCTTATGCAGAACGAGGACGGCGACCGCTTGCAGGATGGACGTCATCGCGAACCAGAACAGGCCGCCCAGAGCGCCAAGCCGGGCACCCGCCAGCGCCTGATTGAGCTGCCCCGCCGGAACTGGCGGTAGAAAACAACGGCCAGGAACCCGGCGCTCAACATGGCCACCACAGGATGGAGGCCGAGAGATCCCAGTAACGAAGCCACCAGCGCCGCCAGCGCGCATGGCCTCACCGCCTGCGACCACTGCATGGGAAGCGCCAGCACCGGCACCGTTTGCGACGCCGGCAGAACCGCCGCGCCCTGCGATGTCACGGTAGGATCAGCCAACGCCGCGGGGACTATCGCCGGCTCGGCCAACACCACGCGAATCTGCGGGGCTGAGCAATGCGGGCAAAAAGCGATGCCTTCGTCCACGGTTTGTCCGCACTTATAGCAGGGTTGTTCCATGAAGGATCAGAAGGGCGCGTATCTGAAGGTACCGCACGCCATCAGCCAGAAGCAAGGACAGGGACAGGGACAGGGTTGGGACGGGGACTGGCCCAATAAGATTTTCTCGGCGCCCTTCGCGGCTTTTCCTTAGCGTCCTCCGCGGTTAAAGTCTCTTGACCTTGCCGCGCTAGATTTCGCCGCGCTTGCCTTGCGTGCGCAAATAGACCAGAGCAAATGTTGTCCCTTTACTCTTATCGCCCGGCTCAACGGCCACTACGTGCTGGTTGTCCTGTGTGCCGACTTTCAGCTCCGTCACCGGCCCCGAGCCGTCGTCTTCACACTTCAATTCTTTGTCGTTGTCTTTGCCGTCTTTCGAATCCTTGTCGTCATTTACTTCGACGCCGCCGCCATGCTTTTGCGAATGGCACTCCAGCACTTTCCCAAACTTCTTCAGCTTGCCGCGATAAAAGTCGATGACCTTCGCCGGCGGATCGTCCGACTCGTACTTCGCGACCAGCAGTTTCACGCCAAAACTTTCGGTCAGGATCCCGAAATTCAGC
Organism: uncultured Acidobacteriaceae bacterium; assembly: GCA_963709385.1. Classification (GTDB taxonomy): domain Bacteria; phylum Acidobacteriota; class Terriglobia; order Terriglobales; family Acidobacteriaceae; genus Sulfotelmatobacter. Next base: position 23,844 of record CAVPWD010000003.1, on the reverse strand, counting down.
GGGTCATTATCCTTATCCTCCTTCGGACGAGCCCCCGGATATAGCGGCAACCCCTGCTTCCCGGCGTCGGCGTCTTTGCCAACGTGCATGTCGCCCATGGAGCTGTGCACGTCAAATGGTTTGTCCTGCGAGCCGGGGGCCGGCGCGGATTGTTGTGCGAAGCCACTCACCGCGAACGCCAAAGCCAGCGCGGGACCGAACATCAGATGTCGCAGCACATTTCGAGACTGATTTCGAGACATGAATAATCTCCTTCACACCAACCGCCTAAATATCCGCGTCCTTGCCGTGCGTGCGAACATACACCAGCGAGAAGCTCGATCCCTTGCCGTCGGGCTCGACCGCCACGATGTGCTGGTTCTCCTTAGTACCGACTTTCAGTTCGATGTTGCTGCCACTTCCGCCCTCGCAGGTGAGTTCATTGGAGTGGTGATCTGAACTTTTGATGTCCGTGTTCACGTCGAGATGCGCCGTGTGGCATTCCAGCACATTTCCATATTTCTTAAGCTGATCTTTGTAGAAGGCGATGAGCTTCGCCGGCGAATCGTCCGACTGATATTCGAGAGCGACCACTTTCAGACCATAGCCGAATCCCGATATGTTCACGTTCGCGCTCTTTCCGTTGCCGTTGGAATCGTCTGGTTTCGGGCGCGCTCCGGGATAAACCGTCAGCCCGACGTCCGCCACGTCGGCGCCCTTGCTTACGTGGATCCCGCCCACCGGAGTGCTGATATCCACCCGCTTGTCTTCGCCGTTCTGCTCTTTCTTTACATTTACGCTGCACGCGGGAAGCGTCAGCGCGCCAACCACCGCGAGCCCCAAAGCGGATATACCGATCGCTTGAAATCTATTGCGCATGCGGAGAACCTCCTGTAGCGACTTGCACCGGGCGCTCAAAGCCCGCCCCGCGCGCGGCGACGTTCGGAATGGTGACCGGCAAGTGGCCGCGAATCGGAATCTCCCCGAACAGCGCTTTGATCGCGCCTACTTCCGACACTGTCGCGTTGGAAAACGTGCACATGTAATTTTCGATCTTGGGAAAATCGCTGGCCAGGTACGGATTTCCCATGGCGACCACTGCCGTTTTGTCCGCCGCGTGGTCGAGCAACTGCTGCAGCAATGTCCCAGTCGCGTCGGCCATCCCCACTGAGTTGCCGATCTTGCCCGCCGTCGGAATCACATACACCGCCGCGACCACGGCCTGAGCTTCGTCCACCGCCTTCAGAACTTCCTCGCTCATCCCCGAGGCGATGCGAGGATCGACATAAATCACGCGAGCGTCCGGAATGCGCGCGCGAAACTCCCGTCCAAAGGCGCGGCCCGACTCCGTACGTACATCGTCCGAAAAGAGGACGGCCACGACGTTGTTGTGCGTCTCCTCTTTGGTGGTATACGGAAGCCCAGCCTTGGCGGTTCCCTTTGATTTCAGCGGCAAGACCTTGCCGTTATCGCGCACCAGGGTGATGGCCGCGTCGGCGACTTGCTGTCCGAACGCCATGTTTTCCGGCTTTCCGACAGTCGTGGCAATGGAGCTCAGGTCGACCGTCCGCTTCTCGTTCAGCCCCAGCGAAGCCTTTAGTTTCAGGATCTTGAGAACGGAGTGGTCCAGCCGCTGCCGGGAAATCTCCCCCGACTTCACGGCCTTGAGCATCGAAGCGTAGGACGCACCCAGGTCCGGCGGAATGAGCAGCAGATCGTTGCCCGCCTTGAACGCCTCAACCGCCGCGCGGCCAATGTCGCTGGCGAAAAGATGCGTGAGGCCGGCCATGTCGAGCGCGTCGGTCACGATGATGCCCTTGAATCCCATCTGCTTTTCCAGCAGATCCGAAACCACCGCGGTCGAAATCGTGGCCACGTGGTTGGGATCGGAATCGAGCGCCGGGACGGTAACGTGCGCCACCATCACCGAATCCACACCCGCGGCAATCGCCTGACGAAACGGCGGGAGTTCGATCGAGTCGAGATGCGCGCGATCTACGTTCACGCTGGCCACGCCCAGATGCGAGTCGGTCGCGGTGTCGCCATGGCCGGGAAAGTGCTTAACCGTAGTTAACATTCCGGCCTCGCGTGCTCCCTTGATATAGGCCGCAACCAGATCGCCGACCTGCTTGGGATCTTCGCCGAACGACCGCGTATTGATGATGGGATTTGCTGGATTCGAGTTGACGTCGGCGTCGGGAAAGAAATTCCAGTGCACCCCAATGGCGCGGGCTTCCTGCGCGGTAATGCGCCCGAAAGTCTCCGCGTCTTCAATCTTGCCGTCGGCCCCGAAGGCCATGGCGTGGGGAAAGTTGGTCGTCCCCTGCAGGCGGTTGGAGACGCCGCGCTCGAAATCCGCCGCAAACAGCAGCGGCAGCTTCGAATCGCGCTGCAGCCGGTTGATTAGCTCGGCGGCCTCGTACGGCTCGCTGCGCAGACAGAAACGGTCCATCCACGTGGACGGTCATGACGAACGAGCCCACATGATACTTCTGCATGTCTTCGCGCCATTGCAGATACTCGGGAGCCTCCACGTTGAGAAAACTGGCGCGGCACCAGATCATAAACACCTGGCCAATTTTTTCTTCAACCGTCAGCTTGTGCAGAGTCCTCTCGGCCCACTTGTCAGCCTTCGACGTAGCGGCCGCAGCAGTCGGGTGCTTTTCTTTAGCAAATGCGGGCAGGGTCAGTGCTGCAACAAGAAGAAAAGCAGTTAAGATTCGCGGCATGCAGAAACGATAGCAGAAGGAACGGGCCCAAGCGGTTCAAGATTTGCGTGGGAAGCCGACGGCTGTTATCTCTCCGTGTGGTTCCACTAGCGCGCGGCAGTCGTAAGCTCAAGGGCTTGCTGTTGCAACCGCGTATCGTTACCAAAGCCCTTCAGCCACTTCACCTCCGGCTCACGTCGAAACCAGGTCATCTGCCGCTTGGCGTAGTTACGATGCGCTTGCGACGCGGCCTGGAGCGCCTGATCACGCGTGAACTCGCCGCCTAAGAATTGCATGGCCTGCTTATATCCGAGCGACGCCAAAGGCCGCGCAGTCGCGCCGTATTTCTCCAGCAGATGCTTCGTCTCTTCGATAAGGCCAGACTCGAACATCTGGATTGCCCGCCGGTTGACGCGCTCGTACAGCGCCGCACGATCAGGATCAAGCCCCAGCCGCAGAATTTGAAACCCTCTCAGCGCATCGCGACCCTGCTCCCACAGTTCAGTCATCTTCTGTCGCGACGCCATGCACACTTCGATCGCTCGAATCATCTTCGGCACATCGTTCGCATGAATCTTCTCCGCAGCCGCGTGGTCCAGCCGGCGAAGAATTCGATGCAGGTACTCTGATCCTCGCTTCGCCGCTCGTTCCCGCAGTCGCTCGCGCAACTTCTCTGACCGCTGCGGCCCGGCGAACAGCCCTTCCAGCAGGGCCCGTAAGTACAGCCCCGTGCCCCCGACGACGATCGGCAAACGCCGGCGCAGCTTGATTTCCTCCAGCACCCGCCGCGCCCGGCGCGCATATTCGCCCGCAGTCATGTCCTGCGTGGGATCGACAACATCGAAGAGATGGTGAGGAACTCGCGCGCGTTCGGAAGCGCTGGGCTTGGCCGTTCCAATGTCGAACTCGCGATACATCGCGACCGAATCGCAGTTGACGATCTCTCCGCCAAATTTCTCAGCCAGCGCGATCGACAGCGCTGTCTTCCCGCTGGCGGTAGGACCCAGCACGATCACCAGCAACGGCGCAGGCGTTGCGGTCTCACGCGGCGCGGCGCCCACCTTCAGCGCCAGCTCCAGTGGATATCGTGCCAGTAGCGGATCAGCGTCAGCACCAGCAAGAGAATTGCAATCAACAGCAGCCCCGTGGCTTCCGACGCGTAGACCGCGTGGCGGTGGGGCTTGCGCGATGACTCAGGCTGCCGCTCAGGGAGCACGGGAATATTGTAGCGCCGGACGGAAGCTGGGTCTTGGGTGTTAGGTCTTGAGTGTTATCTGAGGCCCGAGGTCCGACGCCTGAAGCCCGCCGCCCGATCCCCGGTGCTACACTACGGCGTCGTGCAGAGTAACGTGCCGCAAAGTAACGCCAGAGTCGCGCGCTTTGGAGTGTTCGAGCTCGACCTCGCCGCCGGCGAACTCCGCAAGAGCGGCGTGAAGCTACGCTTGCAGGAACAACCCTTTCAAGTCCTAGCCCTTCTGCTCGAGCGCGCCGGCGATGTCGTTACGCGCGAAGAATTGCAACAGAAGCTCTGGCCCTCCGACACCTTCGTCGACTTTGACCACAGCCTGAACACCGCCATCAACAAGGTGCGCGAGGCCCTGGGAGATTCCGCGTCCAGTCCGCGCTACGTCGAAACCCTGGCCCGCCGCGGCTACCGCTTCGTCGCCCCAGTTCAGAGTGACGCTCAGAGCGAAGCCCAATCCGGAGCTTCCATTGTCGGAAATCACGCCGACGCCACGGCCGCCACTCCGACCCGCCCCGCATCACAAGATGCTTCGCCTGCCGTCTTAATCCATCCCGAACTCGAAGTCCCCATCCCGCATCGCGCCCTCACCCGCGGACTCTTCGCTCTGATTCAGCTGATGTATCTTTGCTTTTATCTCGCCGCGCTGTTTCGCCTGCATGCGATCCAGGGTATCGCCGACTCGTTCCTTCCTCTCTGGGGTGCGACCGCTCTCGCCGGAACCGTGCTGGTGACGGCCGGCGTTGGCATCCCTCTCCGCTGCTACCTGATGTCGTCCGTGGGCTTCGACTACCAGCGCATGGGTGAAAAATTTCGCCAGATCTTTCCCTTTGTCCTCGCCCTCGACCAGCTCTGGGCCGTCGCCCCGTTTCTGCTGACCGAGAAGATCGGCCTGGGCGCAGCCTTCGCTGCCAGCGCTGCATTGCTGTATCTGCCCTTTTCAGAGCGCACGCTGATTCGGATGGCGTATATCGAGAAATCGCCCGCGTAACTCGCGAGCATTTCCATGGAACCACCCTCACCAATCCCTCGTACCTCCGTCTAACAGGCGGGGCGAACGCCTGCTCGTCCGCCCAGGAGACTTCCCATGAAACACGCCGCACTCGCAATTCTCATTCTCGGCCTCGCCGCCGCCCTGCCCGCTTCCGCCGACGAATGGTCGAAGACCTACACCCTCACCGGCAAGCCCGATCTGCATATTGAAACTTCCGACGCCAACATCCGCGTCACCACCTGGGACCAGAACACTATCGAAGCCAAGGTTGTGACCTCGCATTACAAGATCGGCGAAGGCGGCATCCGTGTCGAGGAGCACCAGAACGGCGACACTGTCGAGATCGATGTGCGCTATCCGCACCACGGCGTCACGGTCGAATGGGGACAGCATCGCGTCGACGTCATCGTCCAGATGCCGCGCGAGGGCCGCGTCAATCTGCACACCGGCGACGGCAAAATCGACCTCGCCGGATTCAAGGGCGAAATGGACCTGCACAGCGGCGACGGTTCGGAGAACCTCGACGGCGTCGATGGCAAGCTGCACGCCTCGACCGGCGATGGCCACATCACCGCCCACGGCCGCTTCGACGAGCTGGAACTCAAAACCGGCGACGGCAACCTCGACATTCGCACGGCCCCGGGATCTTCGCTCGCCTCGGGCTGGCGCCTCGAGACCGGAGACGGCAACGTCTCCCTTGAAGTCCCCGCCGACCTCGCTGCCAACGTCGACCTGCACACTAGTGACGGCCACATCGACCTCGACCTGCCAGTCACGACCGAAGGCAAACTGCGCGAGGGCGAAGTTCGCGGCACCCTCAACGGCGGCGGCAGCCCGCTCACCATCCGCACCGGCGATGGATCGATTCACCTGCGGAAGGGTTGAAAAGATGATTCTCCGGCGTGTGCGATAGTGTTTGATACCTCATGACCTCGCACCGCGTTAAGGCCCGGATCCCGAAGACAGGGGCCGTAACCCGCAAGCATTCCCGCACCGAGGGGCAACCTCCTTCGGATCGTGCGCACACTGATTCTTCTTTTGAGCTTGCGAAGAGAGCACGGTTAATCGGCGTTGTGCCCCGTGCACCGAAAGACTTGAGCACGAATCGTCGCCATTTTGAAAGCTTCGGAGAACGTGGAAACAGCCCGCGTTGAACGCTACTGACCTCGGGGCCCAAGAGAGCCCAGCCTGGTGATGGTGGATTCGGGGTCAGGAGTGGCGCCCGGCCATACCTCGGATGTAAGTCTTCGCCAGGCAAGGAAGCCGACGATGACGCCCAGAAATGCGGTTATGAAAAATGCCCCCGTCCAGGAGTGAACAAGGTGCTGAAACGTGGACTGGTGGTATGAGCCTGCGGACTTGACATCCTCTCGAAGGTTAGAGAGGACGAGCCACAGAAACATTGGAATGCCCCATCCGAGAATACCTCGCGCGAGAATAAACCGCCATTTCCCGAGGGCACGCAGACGTCCTTGTTCACGACTCTGCCCAACTGGGTCAAACAGCACTCGGATCTCAGCCAGACGCTTGGACACCGACGTGCGACCCGCACTGAAAGCTTCGTGCGACTTGCTCATTCAGTCCCCTTCTCCCGCTCACATCCGAACGGGACGATCGTACGCTGCGAAGTCCTATTTGATCACACTTCCAGCCCGATCGATCGCATCAGTTCCAGCCCATTGCTCTTCGTCACGATGCCGTCCCGCAGCTTGTAGTCGAAGGTCATGCGACCGTTCTCCAGTTCGTCCTGAAAATGAACATTGTGCAAATGTCCCTCGACCGGTCCGCCGATATCGGTCAGCGCCAGGTCATGCGTGCTCACCATCCCAATCGCCCCGCGATTCACCAGCGCTCGCACAATTCCCTCCGCACCAATGCGGCGGTCCTTCGAATTCGTTCCCTGCAGCAACTCATCCAATAGGAACAGCAGCCGAGGATCGCCGCCTGGCCGAATCCCTGCTTGCCAGATCCCTGCTTGCCAGATCAAAGATCTGGCGCAGCCGCGTAATCTCGGCGTAAAAACGCGAACTGCCTTCGCGCAGCGAATCGTTGATGCGAATGCTGGCGCCCACCTGTAGTGGAGTCAGCTTTAGGCTGCGGGCTCGGACCGGCCCACCCGCCATCGCCAGCACAACGTTCATCCCCACCGCCCGCAGCAGCGTGCTCTTGCCCGACATGTTGGAGCCGCTGATCAACAGGACCCGCGTCTCCCCGCAAATACTGACATTGTTGCGCACACACGTCGCGGACGGAACCAGTGGATGCCCAATGTCTTCGCCCGCGAACGACGCCGCCCCCTCCTTGAACGAAGGGAATGTATCCGAAGGATGCTCGAAGCTGTAGGCGGCGAGTGAGAGCAGCGCCTCCATGTCTCCGACCACATTTACCCACAACCGCAGCGCACTGCCGTGAACCTTACGCCAGCGTTCCGCTGCGAACGCCACCTGTACGGAATACATCAGCGGAGCGTCGATGATGCGCACTAAGATGTTGTGCCTCGATTCGATCAAGCCCACCAGAGTCTCGAGCCGCGCGATCGCCTGCGAACTCGCCGTGCCGCTCGACAACAGCTCTCGCTGCAACGCCTGCAGTTGCGGAGACTGAAACGCGTGCGCCTCGATTCGCGCCAGCACGCCGGAAAATAAACCCAGATCGCGAAAGGCGAGTTCGGTTCCGTGCAGAACTTCCTCGAGCGATTTTTTCAGCCGGTACGTGACCACCGCTTCGAGGACCACGATCGCCACAAACGGCGTCGCAATTCCCCACCTGGCCCACACCACTGCGCAGGCAACCGCCAACGCCGCGAGCAGCGCCGCCAGCCAGGGAAGCCATAGCGGCGTCATCCGATTCGGCGATTCCGCCCACTTCAACAGCAGCGCCGGGATGCACGCCCACGCCAACATCTTCGCCCAGCACCGCCAGATCTTCACGAAGATCGACTTGATCGCGCAATTCGTTCACCGCAGCGTGCCGCTCGCGGATGCGTTCTACGTTTGACGGTGCGAGCAGCCACTCGCGCCAGCGTGTCTTCCCCCATGCGCGTGCGCGCAGTCGAGAGCAGCTGAAATAAGCTGCCCTTGCCGAACAAGTCGAGATCGGCGGCGTAGACGTGATGTGGACCGCCAAGTGTAGGATCCTCAAAGCGTTCGCCGGTTTCTCCGATCCCGGCCCAACGATCTTCCACGCGGGCCAGCCCTCTTTCGTAAAACGCGACGGCGCGATCGGCCAACTCGCGAGCCCGCAGAATTCGCGAATGGTAAACCGCGATCCCTAGAAACGCCGCCACCGGCGCGAACAGCCACCAGGCCGAGACCAGATGCTCGCGAAACGACACCCACGCCACGATCACCACAATCAGGGCCAAAACAAGGCGGACGTTCCCCAGCCGGATATGAATCTTTTCGAAGTGCGCAACGCGCGACGCGCGATCATTTCGCCGCTGAACGTATTCTTCGGAGGGAAGCACCGGCTCAATGTAGCAGGTACTTCGAACGCGGGGAAAGATGAAAGGAGTGAGCTAGTCGCTGCTCTTGGTCAAGGCGCCGAACAAGATCATGCGCATCGAGATGCTCCCGAAGTCGAATCCTTCATACGGATACGACACCGCATCGCGCTCATCCGTGCTGCCCATGCAGTAGAGCAGTGGCAAGTAATGCTCCACGCTGGGATGCGCCGTGGCCAACAGCGACTCACCCCACTTCTGCGGATGCGCCAGCGAGTCCGCGTCATGCGCATCGACCGCAGCCTTGACCCGGGAGTCGAATTCGACCGCCCAGTCGTAAGCGCCGTGAGGACTGCTCCAATCGAGGCGACGCAGATTGTGCACAATGTTCCCGCTGCCCAGAATCAGCACTCCACGCTCGCGCAGAGATTCAATCTCGCGGCCGAGTTCCAGATGTTCCTGGAAGCTGCGGCGGTCATCCAGGCTCAACTGAAACGCGGGCACGTCCGCCTCGGGATACATGTGGCGAAGCACGCTCCACGAGCCGTGATCGAGTCCCCAGGTTTCGTCGGGCAAAATCTCAGGATCGATCTCGGGATTGCTCGCCAGCTTCGCAGCCTCTGCCGGGGCGCCGGGTGCAGAATATTGCACTTCATAAAGCGGCTGCGGGAAGCCGTAGAAATCGTGGATCGTCCGTGGATGAGCTGACGGCACCACCCTCGCCCCGGAAGTCACCCAATGCGCCGAGACTACGCACACCGCTTTTGGCCGGGGCAACCGTGCACTCAACCCGGTCAGCGTCTCGGTGACCGCATTGTGTTCAATGGCGTTCATCGGCGATCCGTGGCCGACGAACAGGACTGGCATTTTCTGCAACGCAACCTCTTCCCGCCGGAGCGAACACTCCGGCGCACAATCATCACTGTTAACCATTTGATTTATCGCAGGAGGGAAAGGATGCGCAGCCGCGGTCTATTCCAGATCGGCCTTGTCGGGATTGTAGTAAAAGCGAAAGCGCAGCGCGAGAAATGGCCCCGTGAAATCCTGCGGCAGTGGCGGAAACGGATTCGAGGCCGTGATGCTGCCCCACGCAGGACGGTCGAGCGCCACATCGCCAGAGGTCGCCACCAGACGCATGTCCGCAACTTTTCCGTCCTTCGTAATGGCAAACTCAATCGCGAGTTTCCCTTTTTTCATTTCCGCGGATTCCGGAATCAGGTGATACCAGTTTTCCTTCACATCCTGCAGAATGCGCTGTAAGTACGGACCGAAGTCGACGCCCTGGGTATCGCTAAGAATATCCAGCGCGCCCAGTTGGCGGCCGTGTGCTCCCGTGCCCAGGCCGAAATCGCCCTCCTGCCCAACCCCGCCCGCGCGATTGGCCGCGGCGCCTTGAGCCGCCTGCTGAATCGCCTGGCCTGGAGTCATCCCGCCCACATATTTGCTGAACGAATTATTCGGACGCGCGGGCGCCTGCAGCTGCGCCGTCTGATCGCTCTGAAACTGCGGACGCGGCGCCGGTTGCCCCTGCTGCGGCTGCTGCACCTGCGGCTGGTTCTGCGCCAGGGGCTGCTGAGCAGCGGCTTGCGGAGCGCGCGGCGCGGTCATCCCAGGCGCGCCCGGTGGCGGACTCGCCAGAATCTTCCGCAGCTCCTTGGGATCGAGTTCCGGGTGCCGCGACGTCGCGATGCGGTCCTTGTCGGACTGAATGTTCGTGTTGGGCCGGCTCTTGAGTTTCTGCAGATCGGGCGGCAGCGCCAGGAACGTGACGTTCTTGTCTTTATTCGTGTCGACCGCCACAATCACGTGGTGCCACGGAATATATTTTTCGATCAGGTTGAAGTTCCACAGAATGATGGCGAGCACCAGGTGGACAATGATCGAAATCCATGCCGCTTCCCGCTTGCGCGAGCGCTCCAGATCGTCCTGCAGCTGGATGAGCAGGTGAGGTATGTGGGCCTCGGCGTCGCGGTCAGCCGTTTCCCAGTCGCGGATGTCGTAAAGGTCAAGCTGCTGGGGCTGAGGCTTCTCGGGCGCTTCTGCCGGCTCTTGGAATGGAATTTGTGTGATCGGCATGCGCTGGGCCTGGCTGTCGTTCGCCTGTCGTTTGGACCCCTCGTTTGTGCAAGAAGTCCGTTAGACACCAAATCTACTCGCGGCGTTGCATCCGGCCTTCTGGGAAAGATGCAATTCGCCCGGCGCGCGTTACAACCAAGTTGCCTCTATTTTCGCATCTTTCAAGCGATCATGCGAACCACAAATAGCCCAGACCTAGCTGTGTAAACATATGTAAAGTCGAGCCTTGTCGTTATCGCTTAGAACATCATTGGGTGGGCGTGGCGATGTATCCCTCCCCAATTCCGCGGACGCTTGTAACCACGCCCACAATCTGGCCTTTATCGTTGACTCCGTGTGCTTCAGAGTCGCGAGCTGGCAACATTTGAGTCCCCGCCCGACGTCCTCCCGGCGGGGTCACCGGATAGGATTGCGACCCATCGAAGAAGAAACTGGCAGCATGGATATCGGCCGCCATGGCATCCGACGGACCAAGCTGAGCCCAGCCCACAACCGCTCCCGCGTTATTGATCGCCTTTGCGACCGTGCTGGCCGCTCCTGGATACTTGAAAGGAGCAACCGAACCGGCGCTATAAACGGCGGCGCTGCCGGGACACTGTCCAGTGATTTGTCCGTGATTGTTTAGACCGATCATGGACATTTGCCCACCATTCGGGCACTTCGCCGAAACCTTCCGGTATCGGCCCGCTTGAGCGGGCGGCGTCGTCGAGCCCGCAGGCCCAACGATCGGCGTGCCGACCACGACTCCGCCACCAAACCCGCCGAGAATCTCGCCCCGATCGTTAAACCCCTTGATGCTTCCTATCCGCATGCTGGAAGGCTTGCCGTTCCCTTCCAGTTGCCCGGCTAGTCCAACTGGGCGGAAGGTCTTTTCTCTGATGCTGTAGATGAAGTATTGATTGACTCCGCGCTGATTCAGTGCCTTCACGGTGCGATCCACCTGATACACGAGCACCTGGCCCGCGTTGTTCAGGGCCACCGGTTTGGTGAACTTCCCACCGAAAAGCGGCCCGTCGATGGGAATGAATTGGCCGCCTTCATAGATAAATGTGCGTAAACAGGAGGTTGGGTCCCCCCATGGATCGCAATCGTAGGCTGTTCCGGTAGCGCCAGAGTGGGTATTGTACGAGCCCAAAACCACGCCGTCATCATTAATGGCATCGAACTCCGTCATCGTGACTTTACCGGGGTAATCGATGACCTGGTAACTGTAATGTCGCACGCCAGGCTTGGCAGCCTCGTTTGCGGCTGTTCGAGTCTGCGAGCTGAGGAGCCAGCTCCATGCGAAAAGTAGCAGTACGATCACCTTACCGCTTGAGAGCCCTGTCGTGAATCGGAAAGCGCCTGTCATTCGAGATCCTCCGACGCAGAATCAAGCCTTACGCTTTCCCCATGCCCACCAGATCAACCTTCTTCCCATGCTCCCGAATCGCGCCCACAATCTCAAGCGCCAAGGCCAGGGCTCGCCGCCCATCTTCCAGCGAAACCACCGGAGCCGACCGCTCCCGCACCGCCCGCAGAAAAGACTTCAACTCCGCATGCAGCGGTTCCTCCGACGCCACCGGAGGTTTCGTCACGCCGATCTCCGGATTCACCGTAGGCGTCGTCGATGCCGCCCCATGCTGCCCAACCGTAAACACCAGCACTTCCTGCCGCGCATAATCGAGCGAAACATATTGCCGCGGCTGAAAGAACCGCAGCTTGCGCACCCGTTCCGTCGAAACCCGGCTGGCCGTAAAGTTTGCGATGCAGCCCGATTCGAACTCCAGCCGCACGTTGGCGATGTCCACCTTCCCCGACAGAATCGGCAGGCCCACCGCGCGCACTTCCTTCACTGGCGACTTCGCGAACGCCAGCACGATGTCAAGATCGTGGATCATCAGGTCGAGCACCACATCCACGTCGAGCGACCGCGGCGTGAACACGCTCAGCCGGTGCACTTCGAAAAACATGGGCTGCGTGAGCAGCGGCAGCGTGGCCCGCACTGCGGGATTGAAGCGCTCCAGATGCCCCACTTGCCCGATGCGTTTGTGCGTGGCCGCGAGCGCGACCAGTTCCTCGGCCTCCGCCAGTGTGGGCGCCAGCGGCTTTTCGATGAGCACGTCGACCCCGGCCTTCATCAGTTGCCGCGCAACCGCAAGATGATGCACCGTGGGTGCGGCCACCGAGGCGGCCTGCAACTCGCTGTGCGTGGTCAGCATCTGCTCGATCGATCCGAAGCCCTTGCAGCCGAATTCGACGGCCACAGCGTCAGCCCGGCTCACATCCGGATCGACCACTCCCAGCAGCCGTACCGCCTCGCCCTGCGCTTCGAGTTCCTTGTAAACTCGGGCATGATTGCGCCCAAACACCCCCACACCGACCACGGCGACAGAAATTGGATTGTTCGCTGGCAAAAAGATTCTCGATGGCCGGTTGCCGGAGGGAATTGTAAACGGAAACCTCGGAAAGAGCATCAGGATGGCTGTCGGCTCGAAGCGGTCCCGAGGGTCTTGGGTCTTAGGTCTTTGGATTTGGAGCGTTTGGGCCCGAGACCGAACACCCAAGACCTAACACCTAAGACCCGCATCCTCCGTCCGCACGAAAACTTATTCGCAGAAAGGACCAATCCGCCGGATGAAGACCATCGCACTCCTAACCATCTCCAACATCTTCATGACCTTCGCCTGGTACGGACACCTGAAATACCGCGACGTGCCGCTCTACCAGGTGATCGTCGTCAGCTGGCTCATCGCTTTCTTCGAATACTGCTTTCAAGTCCCCGCCAATCGCATCGGATCCTACGAGTTCACGGCTGCCCAGCTCAAGACCATCCAGGAAGTAATCACCCTGACCGTATTTGCCGCGTTCTCGGTCCTGTACCTGAAGCAGCCGCTGCGCTGGAATTATCTGGCAGGATTCGCCTTGATCGTCGCCGCCGTCGCCGTGATTTTCAAAAAGTGGTAAAGGAAACGGAAGGTCTGAGGTCTGAGGTCTGAGGTCCTGTGTCTGAGGTCTGAGGGGTCCAGGGTGACGGCCGACGTCTGAGGTCCGAGGTCCGAGGCCCAAGGTCCGACGTCCGAAACCAGTTCTCGTTCCCGCAACACCTAAGACCTAACCCCAAGACCCGCCCTTCCCGCCTTCTTCAAAATCGCAATCTGCCCCGCATGATAAAGCTCGTGCTGCACCAACCCGTGCAGCATGTGATAAAAGTCGTACCTCTTGCCCGGAACGCGGTCGCGAAGCCGCGAGTCCGGCAACCCCTCAACAGTTTTGACGAATGACTCGTGCGTTCGTTTCGTCTCTGCAACGGCCCGGCGCCACGCGGCAGCCGTAGGCTTAGGCATGGGCGGAAAATTCGCATCCCCGGTCGGCTGACATTTCTCTCCTGCGATCCGTCGGCAAGCCACCTGGTCCCACACCGCAACATGCAGCACCAGTTCCCAAATGCTGTGAACGTTAGGCACAGGCTTGGCGGCAGCAGTCACGGCGTTCACATCTTCCAGCAATTCAAGCAGCCCCGGCCCGTGCCACGCATCCCCGTCAAACGCCCGCCGCAGCTGATCGGCAATGCGCGCCGCTTCGGATTGAGCTTCCACCTGCTTCGACCTCATTCACTTCCCCTCTGCCACGATCGCAATTCCCGCAGCATTCGCCGCGTCGACAATTTTCTCTCCATCCAGCAACAGGCACTTGCCCGCATCCAGCGCCAGGCACGTCGCCCCCGCCGCATGCATCACTTCAATCGTCTTCACCCCGATCACCGGAACATCGAAGCGCATATCCTGATTCGGCTTCGCAATCTTCACGACGGTGAGAGCGCGGCTCAGAGTCGACTCATCTCCCTGCATCGACCGCATGATCTGCCCCGCGCGTTCGATCGTAGCGTCGGTGCCTTCCATGGCCTCGACCGCCACGCACGCCGATTCCGCAATCACCACCGTCTGCCCAATATCGTCCTGCGCCAGCCGCCGTGCCACTCCGCGTCCATACTCAATATTCTTGCGCTCCGTCTCATTAGGCTCGCGCCCCGTGAGCACTCCGGCCTTCACCAGCAACGGTTCCAGCAGCCAAGTCGAACTCTCGAGCACAATCCCTTCCTCCGCCAGCACCTTCGCCACCGCGCCCAGCAGCGAGTCCGTGTTACGCGTCGTAAGCGAGAACAAAATCTTGGCCAGCCGCCAGTCCGGCCGGATGCTGGAAAAAATCTGCTTGTGCCGCACCTGCCCCGCCATGATCGCCCGCCGCACACCCTCGCGCTGAAACGTTTCGATCAGCCGCGAAAGCTCGCCCAGAGAAGTCCAATAAACCGCAGCCGCGCCATGCGATTCGATTTCAGGAAATGTTTCTTCCTTGATCGCAGCAACAATAACTTCGAAGCCCTGCGCCCGCGCCGCATCCAGCACGAGAAGAGGAAACTTGCCATTGCCGGCGATGAGGCCCAAACGTTCCATAGCAGTTGCCAGTTACCGGTTGTCAGTTGCCAGTGACGCAGCTTAGATTGAGCCTATCAAGCCATTGAGGATTCGCCCAACTTCCCCCGATTGCTTAAGGAGACGATTCATTTCTTCCGGCGAGATGTATTGCAGTCGGCCAGCTAGCAAAATCTGGGTTTCCGTTTCAAGCAAGGAGCCGCGAGCGTGACCGAGAAACTGCTTGAATTCCCCGGCTGTCAGTCTGCCCTGCCCTTCAGCGATGTTGCTTGGAACGGATACCGCGGCTCGCCGGACTTGGCTTGTCAGTCCGTAGAGTTCGTCCTTGGGAAAACTGCGCGTCGCTTTATAAATCTCCTCGACGAGATCCATTGCCTTTTGCCATGCGATGAGATCCTGGTATGAGAGTCCCACGCCCGCCTCCCGACGTAACTGACAACCGGCAACTGGCAACTGACAACTATTTAATGATTCCCCGTTCCGCCCCTTCGATAAACCGAATCAGCATGTCAACATCTTGGCCGCGATCCGATTCCGATTTCAGTTTCTCCAGCGCTTGCGACGTGTTCATTTTCGACGCCAGCAGGATTTTGTAAGCGTGATGGATCTTCGCGATCCGCTCCTTAGAAAATCCCCGCCGTTCGAGCCCAACCTTATTCATGCCATACGCATGCGTATCGCGCGCCGCCGACGTCATCGAATACGGCAGCACATCCTGCGTGATCGTCGTCCCGCCGCCAATATACGAATGCGCCCCAATCCGCACGAACTGGTGCACCGGACACAACGCTCCCACCACCGCCCATTCTTCGACGGTCACGTGCCCGCCGAGAGTCGCGCCGTTCACCAGCATCGCATGATCCCCAATCACGCAATCGTGGCCGATATGCGTATACGCCATGATGAGCAAATGGCTGCCAACTTTGGTCAGTCCGCCGCCCTTCACCGTTCCGCGATTAATAGTGACGCACTCGCGGATCTCATTGTGATCGCCAATCTCCAGCCGCGTCGCCTCGCCCTTGTAAGTCACATCCTGTGGCGCCATCCCGATCGCACAGAACGGAAAGAACGCATTGTCCGCTCCAATTTTCGTCGGCCCTTCGATGGCGACATGCGACCCCAGGCGGCAGCCTTCACCCAACTCAACCTCCGCCCCAATCACGCAGTAAGCCCCAACCGAACAAGACGCAGGAACCCTCGCGCCCGGATCGATGATGGCTGTGGGATGAATATTCATGAAAAAAAGAGAGAAAGAAATTCGTGTGGGGACAGCCGTGCTCGAAGGCCCATCCTGCACCGGGTGCCCCATTTCTCGCGCGTCCTTTGCGCGAGAAAGCCTGCCCTGAGCCTGCCGAAGGGTGGGGATTTTCTTAAGAGCGCAACTTCGACGGCATGCCCGCTCGAGTCCTACCCTTCGCTGCCCCGCCCGCGCGAACTATCGATCAGTTGGCACGAAACCGCCGCTTCGGCCACGCGCTTGTCGCCCACATAAGCGTAGCCCTGCATCTTCGCCGCGGTCATGCCCGGCACCGAGCGCCAGCCCTTCACTTCCACTTCCAGCCGCAACTGGTCGCCTGGACTCACCGGCTTGCGAAACTTCGCCCGCTCAATGCCGGTGAACACCATGATCTTGTCGCTGCGGTCTTCCACTTCGGTCAGCAGCAGCGCGCCCCCGGCCTGCGCGATCGCTTCCACAATCAGCACGCCCGGCATGATGGGCAGGCCGGGAAAGTGTCCGGCAAAAAACGGTTCGTTGAAGGTGACGTTCTTGATGGCGACGATGCGCTCTTTCCGCTTCAGATCGAGCACGCGATCGATCAGCAGAAACGGATAGCGGTGCGGCAGAATCTTCAGAATGTCGTGGATGTCGAGCACGGTCTTCTTCTCGCCACTTCCGTCCGCAACCGGCGGCGCCTCCGTAACAGGGCTGCTCTCAGTCATAATTCGTCTCAAACGGCTTGAAGATTATACTGTACGCCTTGCGTCCGGAGGCGTTCCTTCTGCTCCGGGGCAGAGAAGCGGCGGGGAATGGCGGGCAAGAAAAAAACTCAACCGATCGAAGCGCAGACCGACCAGAACTGGCCTGACCGCCTCCACTATTTCGAGGCCGAGCAGGAAGCCCTGGTCCGCACCATACGCGAATTCGTCGAGATCGAATCCCCCAGCGACAACAAAGTCGCCGCCGACCGCATGGGCCGCTTTCTCGCCGAGCGATTCGAAGCCTTCGGCGGCCGCCCCCGCCTGCATCCGGCCGACGACTTCGGCAACAATCTGCAGATCGATTTCCCTGGCCTCAACCCAGGCCGCGAAAAACCCGTCCTGCTGCTCGGCCATTTCGACACCGTCTACCCGCTCGGCACCCTCGCCAACATGCCCTGCCACGAGGCCGACGGAAAATTGCACGGCCCCGGCGTGCTCGACATGAAGTCGGGCATCGCCCTCATGCTCTTCGCTATCGAAGCTCTGCAAGCCTGGCATTCCGGATTACCGCGCCCGGTCACCGTTTTCTTGGTGAGCGACGAGGAAGTCGGCAGCAGTTCGTCGCGCAGCATCACCGAGTCGCTCGCCCGGGAGTCGGCGGCCGTGCTTGTGCTCGAACCCGCAGCCGGAACACGCGGCGCAGTCAAGACCGCCCGCAAAGGGGTGGGTGATTACACACTCACGGTCAAAGGCGTCGCGGCTCACGCAGGCCTCGACCCCGGCAAGGGACACAGCGCCATCCTCGAACTCGCTCGCCAAATTACCGCCGTCTCGAAGTTCAACGATTTGCAGCGGGGTGTATCGGTGAACGCAGGCGTGATTCGCGGCGGCACTCGCACCAACGTAATCGCCGCCGAAGCCACGGCGGAAATTGATGTCCGCATCAAGGATGCGAAACAGGCCGCTAACCTCGAGCGCAAGTTTCACGCGCTCAAGCCATTCGACAAACATTGCAGACTCAGCGTCGAGGGCGGCATCAACCGCATGCCCATGGAACGCACGTCCGGGGTCGCGGCGCTCTACAAAAAAGCGCAGGTGATCGCGAAGCAGATTGGCTGGAAGCTCGAAGAAGCGGCGGTAGGCGGCGGTTCCGACGGAAACTTCACCGCCGCTCTCGGCATCCCCACCCTCGACGGCATGGGAGCCGTCGGCGCCGGAGCCCACGCCATCCACGAGCACATCGTTATCTCCGAGCTACCCCGCCGAGCCCTGCTTTTGGCAGGGATGATCGAAAACGCGTAACCGCCACCGTGCTCGCTCTAATCCCCAACAACGAAAACTAGAAAGTAATCCATCTTGTCGCCCTTCACGAAATCATACTGCTCGAGCAATCGATAGCCCGCTTCCTTTGCCTCGCGAATCACGATGTCACGACCCACTCCGTGATCCTCGCCATTTCCGTTGCGATCAATCACTCCCACCTTGGCGCCTGGACGCAGCGCCGGTCGCAGATTCCGCAGCAGTGTCACCGGCTGCGCGACTTCGTGATAAGTCTTCAGCAACAACACCGCATCCACGGAATGCGCGGACAGCAGCGGATCGTCGGCTTTGCTCTGAATCGTCTTCACGTTCTGCAGTTGCTCCTTCTTCGCCCGCTCGTCGATGTAGCGGATCGCCTCAGGATTAATGTCGACGGCATACACCAGACCGCTTCCGCCCACGCGTTTGGCGGCGCGAACCGTAAACCATCCCGAGCCCGCTCCAATGTCGGCCACGACTTTTCCGGGAGCGACACTGAGAATATCCATCACGCGGTTGACCTGGAGTCGCTGGTCGCGCCCCGGCGAATCGAAAATGGAGAGGTCTCCGGTATAGGGCTCGCTGGTCTTACGTTGCTCGCCCGCAGGCGCGGCCTGGCTTTGCGCGCTCGCGGCCACCGCGCTCGGCGGCGCCCCAGTCGCAACCGCGATGTTCTTGACAGCGATGTTCCCGAGAAAGAGCAGCAGCGCAAGCGCAAACACGCGAGACTTAATCATATGCACCAGCCTCCGAAAAAGAAGTACGCCTTAAGGATAGACCCCCATTGCAGCCGCCGGTGAGCCGCGCATCGCCCTTTGACTCCGCTCATCGCGTAGCCTAGACTTTTCTCAGGCGCCTTCGGCTGGCTTACGCACCGCTCACGGAGACCGCCCCAGTGGAGGGTTTATGGGTGAGTTTTCGCCGTGGCATTGGCTGTTGGTGATTCTGGTCGCTCTTCTGCTATTCGGCACCAGCAAGATCGGGGCTGTGGGCAAGGGTCTGGGCGAAGGCATCCGCAACTTCAAGTCCGCGCTGAAAGATCCCGAGCCAGAGAAGAAAGACACGCCGAAAGAAGAAGAAAAAAAGTCCTAACCTTTCGCCGCCCCCTTGCGCAGCATGGCGTAAACCAGAGCTACCGGCAGTCCCACCACGTTGCTGTAGTCGCCTTCGATCCTCGGAATCCAACGCGAAGCCATCCCTTGGATTGCGTATGCGCCTGCCTTATCCATCGGCTCGCCGCTCGCCACATACTCGCGAATCTCCGCGTCCGACAATTCACTCATGGTCACCAGCGTAGTTTCCGAAGCAGCTTTCACTTCCGCCGTCGAATCACTGGCCCCTGACCAGTGTCCCCCGGCCACTGCCTCCACCACGCACACTCCCGTGATCACTTCATGCCTACGTCCCGAGAGCAGTCGCAGCATGCGTGCGGCATCGTCTGAGTCGCGCGGTTTACCCAGGATGGCATTGTCGACCACAACGATCGTATCCGCTCCCAGCACGCAGTCCTGCGGGCGCTGCCGAAAAACCGCCAGAGCCTTTTCCCGTGCCAGTCGCTCCGCGCAATCCCTCGGCAGTTCGCCCGCGCGCGGAGTTTCATCGATATCCGCCGCCTGCACCGTGAACGGAATACCCGCGTTCCGTAGAAGTTCCTGACGTCGTGGCGAAGCGGATGTGGCGAAGCGGATGCAAGTACGAGCATGCGATTTTGACTTTACAAACTGACCACTGACAACTGACCACTGCCTCTACCTGCTCCCCACGACTCCCCGCACCGATTCAATCAGCGCCGCCGAATCATAGCCGACACCATCTTTGAAAACAGTTTCCACGTTTTCAATGTCTTCGATTTTCTTCGACGGATCGCCTTTGATTACTACCAGGTCGGCCTGCTTGCCCGCCGCGATCGTGCCGATGCGATCCAGTTCACCCAGAAACTGCGCGCCGTTGGCCGTCGCAATGTGGATCGCCTCCACCGGCGTGAATCCTGCCTCAACCAATAACTCGACTTCCCGCTGATCGCCGAAGCCGGCAATCACTCCGCCCATCCCTGTAGGGTCGAGTCCCGCCAGCAGCAATCCGCCTGCCTTCGAGAACGCGTATTCAAATTCCTCTTCCTTCTTGAATGCCGCCCCGTACGGAGATACGTCGCTGCCAAACCGTTGGCGAATGCGGCTCGCGTCGCTCGCTCTCACCCGGTTCGCCAGCACCGCGCTGCGCGCGTCCGGAGACAGCGCGTCGAGCACTCGTTTCTGCATCGTCGGCCGCCCGGAAAAACTGCCCATCTCAAACACCGGCAAAGTCGAAGTCACCGCAACGTGATGCTGAATCAAATACTCGATCGTGTCATGCAGCGGACCTGAATTCACATCCAGCTTCGCCATCCCGACCGGATCCTCGCCGTCTTCTGGACACTGATCGACCTTCTTCCCGACCATGAATTCGGTATCCACGAAAAGTCCGTGCTCCAGATCATCGATACCCAGGTCAGCCGCTTCCCGAAAATTCACCGCGCACAAATGTCCCGTTACCTTCGCGCCCCGCTTGTGCGCCGCCTGAATCGCCGCACCCAGTTCCCCCCGCGTGATGAACATGTACGCCTTGAAATTATCCACGCCCTGGTCGAGCCAGAAATTCACCGTTTTCACCGCGTCCTCAGGCCCACTTAGCTGATGCATCTGCAGCGCCCACGAACCCGCCCCCTCCAGATACGGCCCGGTCACATGCATCTTCGGTCCCGGAGTCTTGCCTGCGTCGATTTGCTTTTTCAATTCCAGATCGGTGTAAGGCTCAAGCGCTCCAGTAGTGCGAATCGTGGTCACGCCTCCCGCCAGATACAGCCGCGGAAAACTGTACGCCATCTCTCCGAAGATCCCGTTCCCCATGGGATAAAACATGTGATCGTGCATCCCGACCAGCCCCGGAATCACGGTGTCGCCATGCAGGTCGAGCACCTGCGCATCCTTCGGCACGCTCGCCGCCGACGCGTCCCCCACCGACTCGATCTTCCCGTTGCTGAGAATGATGGTCTGATCCTCGCGCGCCGACGCACCCGTGCCGTCGATCACCCGCACATGGGTCAGAGCAACCACCGGCGCATTCACTTTCATAAACGCCTGCACTGTCGGCGAAACAGTTTGCCCAACGCACGCCGTTCCAAACGCTAGCAGCAACAATCCAGCAACCAGTAACCGGCGCATATTCGTTTCTCCATTCGACAGAGCAGGATTCTACCCGAGAAACCCAGGTTGCGTGGCCAACTCGCATCCCCTGGCCACTGTCCCCTGCCCACTGGTCACTGCTCTTCCCCCTGCTAGAATTGAGGTTTACCCGCTCTCATCATGGATTCCCAGCACATCCGCAATTTCGCGATCATCGCGCACATCGACCACGGCAAATCCACGCTCGCCGACCGCCTGCTGGAACTCACCGGATCCCTCACCGCGCGCGAAATGCAAGCCCAGGTGCTCGACTCCATGGACCTCGAGCGCGAGCGCGGCATCACCATCAAAGCCCACGCCGTCCGCATGGCCTACACCGCGCAAGACGGCCAGACCTACCAGCTCAATTTAATCGACACCCCCGGCCACGTGGATTTTTCCTACGAAGTCTCGCGCTCGCTCGCCTCCTGCGAAGGCGCACTCCTCGTCGTCGACGCCTCCCAGGGAGTCGAAGCCCAGACGCTCGCCAACTCTTATCTCGCCATCAATCACGGCCTCGAAATTATTCCCGTCATCAACAAGATCGACTCTGCAAAGCGCCGACATCCCCCGCACGAAAGAAATGATCGAAAGCGCCGTCGGTCTCGACGCCTCCGACGCCGTCCTCATCAGCGCCAAGACCGGCCAGGGCGTTCCCGACGTGCTCGAAGCCATCGTGAAGCGCGTCCCTCCGCCCAAGGGATCGATCCCGACAACCGGCTCCAGGCGCTTGGTTTTCGATTCCTGGTTCGACGCCTTATCGCGGCGTCGTCGTCCTCACCCGCGTCTTTCAAGGGACGCTGAAAAAAAGGCGACCGCATCCGCCTCTGGTGGAACGGCACCACCTTCGACGCCGAAACTCTCGGCGTGCTCACCCCCAAGCCCGTCGAGATCGAGCAACTCGTCGCCGGCGAAGTCGGATTCATCATCGCCAACATCAAGAATGTCGCCGACACGAAAATCGGCGACACCATCACCCACGACGCGGCCCCCGCCATCGAAGCCCTGCCCGGCTTCGAAGAAATCAAGCCCATGGTTTTCGCCGGACTCTACACCGTCGACTCCCACGAGCACACCCGCCTGCGCGAAGCGCTGGAAAAACTTCGCCTCAACGATTCGTCATTTTTCTTTGAACCCGAAAGCAGCGTCGCTCTCGGCTTCGGCTTCCGCTGCGGCTTTCTCGGCCTGCTGCACATGGAAATCATCCAGGAGCGCCTGGAACGCGAGTTCAGCCTCGAACTCATCACCACCGCCCCCGGCGTGCGCTACAAGATCTACAAAACCGACGGCACCATGGTCGAAGTCGACAACCCTTCCCGCTGGCTCGACCCCAGCGAGATCGCCAAGATCGAAGAGCCCATCATCCTCGCCACCATCCTCACCAACGAAGAATACGTCGGAGGAATTCTCAAGCTGGTCGAAGACAAGCGCGGCAAACAGAAAACTTTCGAATACGTCAGCTCCAGCCGCGTCATGCTGCACTACGAATTGCCACTCAACGAAATCGTCCTCGACTTCTACGACCGCCTCAAATCCGTCTCCCGCGGCTACGCTTCGCTCGATTACCATCTCGCCGACTACTGGGAATCACCCATGGTCAAAATGGACATCCTCGTCGCCGGCGAACCCGTCGACGCCCTCTCCATCATCGTCCACCGCGACTTCGCCTACGAACGCGGCAAGCTGCTAGTCTCCAAAATGCGCGAACTCATCCCCCGCCAAATGTTCGAAGTCGCGATCCAAGCCTCCATCGGCGCAAAAATCATCGCCCGCGAAACCGTCTCCGCGATCCGCAAAAACGTAATCGCCAAATGCTACGGCGGCGACATCTCCCGCAAACGCAAACTCCTCGAGAAACAAAAAGAAGGCAAAAAACGCATGAAGCGCATCGGCCGCGTCGATATCCCCCAGGAAGCGTTCCTGGCAGTCCTAAAAGTCGGCGAAGACAGCAACTAACTCACGTAGCGACGGACGCATTCGTCGGTCACGCCCAGCCCCATCCCTCCCGCCACCGTTTTGCGAGATTGATTTCTCTTTTTTCTCACCCAAGGGTCAAAACCGGCGCTAAGATGCAGGGTGTACGAGGCTTCCCAAATGCTGAAATGGATACAGCGACTGCTGGGTGGTTGGCGGCGTCCAAACAGCACGGCAGAAGATGTCAAGTGGCTGCTGGCAGAAAAGGAACGCCGTGAAGAAAGCGAACAACACGCGGAAGAAGAAGCATACGACCGCGCTCTCGACAGGTACGGCAGAGACTAGTTCCAATGCTGCATTACAACGACGTGAAAGACGTGTTGGAATTTACCGCAAAGGTGACACGCCACATGCGGGACAACCCTAATAGTTCCCTCTCACTCTCGGATGACGAATTGAGAATTCTGAAGAGATGGGCACCGGAAGTCTATAAAGATCTAATCGACCGACAAAAAAGACTAATACCCTGTCGCAGAGTCGCAACAATGAAAAAGCGGTAGTGGGGCGGCGGTGCCTGCAGCGACGCGGTTGTTCTCACACCGCGATCGTGAGACGAAATCTCTGTCCATCCTTAGAGTGACTCGCACCGAGCTCCGT
>CAVPWD010000002.1:0-71898 GCA_963709385.1 uncultured Acidobacteriaceae bacterium | reverse complement strand
GAAGCAGATTTCTCTACGCCTTGCTTACGTTCGCGGCTGACCAACTCTTAACGAATTCTCCGAGGCGGTCCAGTGCGTCGGGAAATTTATCGGTTATGGCTGCGAAGCCGAGGCGAAAATGCGAGGGCGCGTCCCAACAATCGCCGGGGGCGAGCAGGATGCCCTGATCCGCGGCCGCCTGGCAAAATGCGCGGCTATTCTCACCACTGACGAGCCATGGGAAAGCGGTCATTCCGCCACGAGGAGGAATCCAGCCCAGCGTTTCGCGATGCTCGGACATGAAGGGAGCGAGCCGCCGAAGATTCTGAGTTGCGGCTTGCTGCGTTTTCCCGAGGACGATGTCCCGGTGGCGCATGGCAATCTCCGCCAGCATTTCTCCGGCGGTATTGTTTGAAATGGAAAAAACAGTACGCGCATTCCAGTAGCGCTCGCGACGCTTGGCATCGTGCTCGATCATCCACCCGGTACGCACTCCGGCCAGTGGGAAAGCTTTCGAGAAATCATGGATGACGGTGGCATGCGGCAGACGGGAAGCTGATCTGGTCGGCTGTCCGTGATATATCGGATGGTAAACCTCATCGCTGACCAGTTGAATCTGGCGAGATGTGGTGAACTCGTGCAGGCTCTCGAGTTCGGCATCGCTCATCGTTCCGCCTGTGGGATTGTGCGGACTGTTCACCAGGATCAGCTTGGTATTTCGATCGGCCAACTGCTCGATCTCCGCGAGATCGATGCGAAAGTCGTTCTCTTTTCGAATCGCGTAGTAGCGAGTCTCGATCCCCAGGGATTCGGGCAGAGCGGAAAAGGGCGGATAGCCGGGTTGAGGAAGGACGACGTTGGCCCCAGGTTCCGCGGCCAGCCAAAACAGAATGAGGAGTGCCTCAGAGGCGCCGGTGACGACCTGAACAGTTTCGACACCTACGCCGTGCATGTCGGCGATGGCCGCGCGCAGGCCGTCGGCTCCTGCCGGGCGGCTGTAGCCCAACTTGTGATTCAGAAAGCGTTGCCGCTCCTCCTCGGTCGCGAGGTTCAGGATCTCATCCAGGGTCCAGCGCGGTCCTTCGCTTGCGGCCAGGTTGAATTCGATGCTGTGCTCGTAGGTATCGAGCCACATATCCAGGAGGAAGGGTTTCAATTGCATGTCGCGCCTCGAACGATTAGATCAGCGGATCGTCAGGCCGGCTCACAAAATCGACGCCGGCCGCGTCGAGGCTGACTGGGTACCGGTCTCGGCGCACTCGTGGGGGCATGAACCGGGTGCTCAGTCGATGGCATCGCGTGATTGCTCTCACTCCGCATTCCCCGCCTCCTCCCCGATTCGTCGCCAAGCCTTCTCCACATGCCGCGCCTGCGTGTGGGTCTGCCCCACGCAGAGTCGCAGTGTCAGCTTGCCGTTCAGCTTGGTGTGCGTGAGGAAAAGATCTCCGCTGCGATTGAGCCGGTCCATGATCGCCCGGTTCGCCGCGTCCCCGCCCTTGTGGCGGAAACAGACTAAGTTCAGCGGCACCGGCGCAGCCAGTTCAAAGCGGTCGTCGTTGCGCACCCAGTCGGCAAACTGATGCGCCAGTTGCACGTGCTGGCGAATGTGGTGCTGCAAGCCCTCCACGCCGTAATGCCGGATGACGAACCACAACTTCAGCGAGCGGAACCGCCGTCCCAACTGAATATGCCAGTCGCGGTAATCGATCACCGCGCCTGATTCCGTCGCCTGATTGCGCAGATATTCCGGCAGAATGCTCAACGTCTGAATCAGCGCCTTGCGGTCGGCGACCCAGAAACAATTGCAGTCGAAGCTGGTAAACATCCATTTATGCGGATTGAAGTTGTAACTGTCGGCAAGTTCGACTCCGCTCTGCAAGTGCCGAAACTCCGGACAAAGCATCGCCGTTCCCGACATCGCCGCGTCGACGTGCAGCCAGAGATTTTCGCGCCGGCACACTTCGCCAATCGCGCCGATCGGGTCCATCGCGTTCGAAGAAGTCGTGCCCACTGTCGCGCACACGAAACAAGGAGTCAGCCCCGCCCGCCGGTCGGCTTCGATCTGCCGCGCCAGCGCGTCAGGGCGCATCGCGAGATTCTCATCCACTTCGATCAGCCGCAGATTCTCCACGCCCATGCCCGCAATCATCGCGGCTTTCTCGAGCGACGAATGCGTTTGGGTCGAAGCGTAGGCTACTAGCCGCCCATCGCACCCCCTCTTATTACTCACATAATTGGTCGCCCGTTCGCGCGCCGCCAGCAGCGCGCACAGCGCCGCGCTGGAGGCTGTATCCTGAATTACTCCGCCGCCGGTGTTCGACGACAAAAATTTCTCCGGCAGCCCGAGCATCGCTACCAGCCAATCCATCACATGAGTTTCAAGCTCGGTACACGCGGGACTCGTCGACCACAACATCCCTTGCACACCCAGCCCGGACGAAAGCAGATCACCCAAAATTCCCGGCCCCGACGCGTTGCAAGGAAAGTAAGCGAAAAACTTCGGTGACTGCCAGTGCGTAATCCCCGGCAGAATCAGCCGCTCCACATCTTTCAGCAGGGAGTCAAACGGCTCGCCCTGCGCCGGAGGCGCCGCCGGAAGCGAAGCCCGAATCTCCCCCGGCTTCACCTGCGACAACACGGGAAACGATTCCACCCGCGACTGGTAGTCTGCGATCCAGTCGACCACGGCATGCCCGTGACGACGGAATTCGTCGGGCGTCATGTGAAATGATTTTTCGTCGGACAATTTGTTCGCCACCTTATCTTAGCTGTCCAAAATACACGCGCGTGATGTAGTCCACGCCCACGCGCCCAGCAACAGCGTGCTTGTCAAAGAGCTTCCGCAAATCCGCCAGCATCGGGTCGTACTTTGGATGCTCCGGCCCCGGCGCGTACGACGACGACAGCAGCCGTCCCTCCAGCCCCGCATAATCAAAATCCTGCCGCATGTCGAACCCGCGCTCCTGAAACGGAGCTGGATCGAAGAACTCGTTGAGTACTTCGGTCGTATTCTCGTGCCGCACCTCGGCATAGTCGGTTCCATACGTCAGCAGCAGCTGCTCATATTCGCGCAAGAAAGGAGTGGAATCCGTCACGCGCTCGTTCCACAACAGCACGAGCCACCCGCCGGGTTTCAAAATGCGCCTGAACTCCCGCCGCGCCTTCTCGCGATCGAACCAGTGCGCAGCTTGCGCCGCCGTCACAAAATCTACGCTCGCGTCAGATAGAGTCGTCGCCTCCGCGGTTCCCGCGACGCTCGTGAGCTTCGGAAAAACCGCCAGCAGTCGCTCGCCCGCCGCCCGCATCTCGGCATTCGGCTCAACGGCGAAAACCGGGTTGCCATTCTCCAGCAGTAGGCGAGTCCAAATTCCAGTGCCCGAAGCGGTATCGGCAACCATGTGCTCCGCTGCCAGCCCGCACTCAGTTTTCAAAGTCTGCAGGGCCTCTGCCGGATAACCCGGCCGGTAGCGCACATAATTTTCGACGCGATCGGAAAAGCGACTGGTAGCATTGGACGCAGGCATAAAGACTCACTCGAACAGATTTTTCAACTTGCCAGAAAAACATTCTAACGGCAGGATAGACATGTTGTCCTTCCCGCCGGAGTCGCCCGTTCTCAAAGGCTGGAAACCACAAAGGGCACCCTTCGACTTCGCTCAGGGCAGGCTGCGGTTCACGAAGGAAGGCTTGGGTTCCTTCATGAACCCTAGTGTCCTTCGTGGTTAAAGATTCGTCTCTATGCGCGTCGTAGTCAAAGTCGGCACCAGTCTCATCGCTCCTGGCGGGCAGATTGACGTTCACCTGTTGCGCGGCATGGTCGATCAGTTCGATCTTTCGAAGAACGAATACCTCATCGTGACTTCCGGCGCCATCGCCGCAGGCATGTCCGGACTCTCGCTGCCCAAGCGCCCCAGTAATGTCCCCGAGATGCAGGCCTGCGCCGCCGTCGGTCAGAGCAAGCTGATGCATACCTATGAGCGCTTGTTCTTCGGCAAGAAAATCGTGGCGCAACTTCTGCTGTCGAGCGACGACTTCACCTCACCCGTGCGCTATCGCAACTTGCAGAACGCGCTGGCCGAATTGCTCGGGCTCGGCGTCGTCCCCATCGTGAACGAAAACGACAGCGTTTCCGTCCGCGAACTCGAAGGCGCATTCGGCGACAACGACGAGCTAAGCTCGCTGCTGGCCACAGCCGTCAAAGCCGACTGGCTGCTCTTGCTCACCAATGTCGACGGATTCATGATTCCCAACGGCAGGAAGAAGCCGCGTCTGCAGCGCGTTGTGCGCAAGCTGACTCCCGCCCTCGAAGCGCAATGCGACGGCAAGAGTTCGCTCGGCCGCGGCGGCATGATTTCAAAACTGCGCGCGGCAAAACTGGCCAGCGAAGGCGGCGTCCATGTCGCGATCGTCAATGGACGCCATCCGAAATCCATCATCGATGGCATGGCCGGGAAAATCGGAACATACTTCCCGCCGCAGAAGAAGAAATAATGGCGACCATTCTCACCAGCGCCGCGACCACTCAGCAAAAGTTGCTACGAGTTCGCGCCGCGTCCGCCAAACTCGCGCACTTCTCCACGCAAGAAAAGAACGCGCTGCTGCTGGCCATTGCCGATGCTCTCGAAGCCCACGAAAAAAGCATTCTCGCGGCCAATCGCGAGGATGTAGAAAACTCCGGTCTTGAAGGCGCCATGCGCGACCGCCTGCTGCTCACTCCCGAGCGCATCAAAGAAATGGCGCGCGGAGTGCACGAAGTCGCTGCCCTGCCCGATCCCATCGGCGAAACCTTGGCGGAGTGGACCAAATCCAACGGCCTCCGCATTCGCAAAGTGCGCGTGCCGCTGGGTGTGATCGGCATCATCTATGAATCGCGCCCGAATGTGACGGTCGATACCGCCATCCTCGCGCTCAAAACCGGAAACGCCATCGTATTACGAGGCGGTAAAGAAGCGTCGCAAAGCAGCCATTGCCTGGTCGAAATTATGACCGCAGTCCCCGGCGTGCCCGAAGGCGCGATCGAACTGCTCGATTCGAGCACACGTGAATCCGTGCAAGAACTGATCAAGGCCCGCGGCTTGGTCGACGTGATCATTCCCCGCGGCGGCGCTGGATTAATCACTTTCGTCACCGAAAATTCCACCGTGCCCGTCATCGAGACCGGGGCCGGCAACTGCCACATCTTCGTCGACGAATCGGCCGATGTCGAAATGGCCGACCGCATTGTCCTCAACGCCAAGACGCAGCGTCCCTCAGTCTGCAACGCCGCCGAGAAATTGCTCATCCACGAGCGCATCGCCGCGGAATATGTGCCGCGCATCGTGAAAAAGTTAATCGAAGCCGGAGTCGAAGTTCGTGGCGATGGAAAATCCCGCAGCCTCGCCGCCGGACTGAATGTTGGCCCCGCGGTCGAGCAGGATTGGTACGAAGAATACCTGCGCTTGTGCATTGCCGTGGCCGTCGTTTCCAACGTTGACGAAGCCATCGCACACATTAACCGCTACTCCACTAAGCACTCCGACGCCATCGTGACCAAAAATGAAGAGAACGCGCGGAAGTTTCTGCGCGAAGTCGATTCCGCCGCCGTCTACTGGAACGCCTCCACCCGCTTCACCGATGGCGCCGAATTCGGGTTCGGCGCGGAGATGGGCATCAGCACCCAGAAACTGCACTGCCGCGGCCCCTTCGCGCTGGCGGAACTGACTTCGTCAAAGTACGAGATTGTCGGGACGGGGCAGGTCAGATAAGTCGCGTCCGACGTGGCGATCACCGCCAAACTGGCACGCGCATCACATCGAAGTGGTGATCGTAGGTCCAAACCTCCAAGCCAAGTCTCAGGGCCACCACCGCAACGGTTGCATCGAAGAGTGTAATGTCCTGGCCGGAAAAGACTCGAATCTTGGCAATCGCCTGTCGATAGTCCTCTGGAGTGGGATTGACCAGGACCGCATCGGACATGTAGTTCATCCAGCGGACAGCGGCCTTGATCCCCATTCGCCCCAGCACAAGGGAATGTGTCTCCAGCAAAGTCGGGTACGCCAGCATGATCTCCCAATCATCATTCTCGAGCTTGCTGAAATCCTGCATCGCCCGCTCGTGTAGCGAGTCGTTTTCATCGGCAGCGGCATAGAGCGCCACTGCGTCCGCCAACACCGCGCGCGTCATTTCCTAATCCCGGCAAAGTAATCGTCGTGGTTCCGGCTCACGTCGCTTCGTCCGCTTCGCCCCACGGGGCCGAGCTTAAGCCGTCGCCGTTTTGAACGCAAGAAACCCCGTTCTTGAAGAAACTCCCGCAGGGCCGTTTGCATGAGGATAGTTAACGTTGGAGGCGTCTCCTGTGCGTCTCGAAACTGATCCACCGCCTGCGCTAGGTCGTCAGGGAACGTTATCGTTGCGCGCTTCATACCCCAATTTTATCACCAACTGGTGAAGTTGGTGATATTAGCAACAAAAAGCAAATGCAGCGACGCCAGTCCGCCCCCTGAGTCTGGCGTGTGCTACCTTACTACTTTTCCCCTAGGAGCCCGATGAAACTTCTCTCAGCTGCACTTCTTTCGTCCGCACTTCTTCTTTCGGGATCATCCCCAACTCCAGCCGCATCTTCCAACTCGACACCCTCCATCTTTGGCTTCCGAGACGCCACGGCCGAATCCGCCACTGAGGCCCGCTTCCTCGCCGTCCCTGAGGCGAAGCTGGCCGAGGAACATCTCCGCATCCTCACGCAGGCGCCGCACATGGCGGGCACGGTCGAAGACAAAGCAACCGCCGACTACGTGGCGCAGAAATTTCGCGCTGCAGGACTCGATACCGAAATCGTCGAATACAAAGTCTGGATTAACTATCCCGTTGAGATCAGCGTCGATCTCACCGCGCCCGCCGGAGTCACCATGCACGGCCCCACGCGCGAGCACGTCGACAGCGATCCTTTTCAGGACGATCCCCGCGTGGTCATGCCCTTCAACGGCATGTCGCCCTCCGGCGATGTTGAAGCCGACGTGGTCTACGCCAACTACGGCACGCCCGAAGATTTCGAGAAGCTCGACAAGCTGAAAGTCGACGTGCGCGGCAAAATTGTGCTTGTGCGCTATGGTCAGAATTTTCGCGGAGTGAAAGTCTTTGTCGCACAGGAACACGGTGCGGCCGGCGTCATCATCTATTCCGATCCCGCCGACGACGGCTGGAAGCGCGGCGACAAATATCCGGACGGTCCCTGGCATCCCGACACCGGCGTGCAGCGCGGCTCTACGGGATACATGTTCGAATTCCCCGGCGATCCAACCACTCCTGGAATAGCGTCGGTCCCTTCGCTGCCGGACTCGCAGCGCATCTCACCGCAACAGTCGGCGCAGACGCCAAAGATTCCGGTGACGCCCATGTCGTATCACGACATATGGCCGGTGCTGCAACACCTCGGTGGACCTGACTCGCCGCGCGAGTGGCAGGGCGCCTTGCCATTTACCTATCACGTCGGTCCCGGGCCCGCGAAATTGAAAATGCATCTCAAGCAGGACTATCAGTTCCGCACGCTCTGGGACGTCATTGGCAGGGTTCGCGGCAGCGAACTACCCGACGAATGGGTGATCGCGGGCAATCATCGCGACGCGTGGGTGTACGGCGCAGTTGACCCCAACAGCGGCACGGCATCTATGCTCGAAGCCGTGCACGGCGTCGGCGCATTGCTGAAGTCGGGATGGAAGCCGAAGCGCACCCTCATCTTCTGCAGTTGGGACGGCGAAGAAGAAGGACTCATGG
Source organism: uncultured Acidobacteriaceae bacterium (assembly GCA_963709385.1). GTDB lineage: Bacteria > Acidobacteriota > Terriglobia > Terriglobales > Acidobacteriaceae > Sulfotelmatobacter. The sequence goes on along the minus strand of CAVPWD010000002.1, from coordinate 64,170 downwards.
GTTCGACGGAGTGGGTCGAACAGCACGAGTCCGACCTCGCCAACGCGCCTGCGTATTTCAACATGGACGTCGCCGTCTCCGGACCCAAGTTCGGCGCGTCGGCCGTACCCAGCCTCAAACAGTTTCTGCGCGACGTGACCAAAGCCGTCCCCAGCCCCAAAGGTGGCACCGTCTACGAAGCATGGGAGAAGGCTTCACAGCCCGACGCGCCCTCCACGCAGTCTCCCGCCGAGGCGATCGGCGACAGTCGCCGCCTTCCAAATGCGCAAGTTAAGGGAGACGTCCCCGTCGGCGACCTGGGCAGCGGCTCCGATTACACTGCGTTCCTCCAGCATTCCGGTGTGCCTTCGAGCGACGTGAGTTCCAGCGGCCCTTACGGTGTGTACCACTCCGTCTTCGACAATTTCACCTGGTTCAAAAAATTCGCCGACCCCGATTTCGTCTACGAACAAGAGATGGCTCGAGTCTTTGGCCTTGAGGCCGTGCGCATGGCCGATGCCGATGTCCTGCCCTACGACTACGAAGAATACGGAAAAGAAATTTCGGCCTATCTCGACGCTGCTCAAAAACGCGCACAAGACAAGTTCGGCGACCACGCGCTCGACTTCAGCGCAGTGGACAACGCTGCCCGCCGTTTCGAATCTGCCGGGGCGAAGGTCTTGGCCAAGCAGAAAAATCCTCCTCGCGATGTTGCTCGTTTGAACCTGGCATTGCGCAACGCCGAACGCGCCCTGCTCATGCCGCCAGGACAAGGCCTTCCGCACCGTCCATGGTTCCGCCACGCCATCTACGCGCCCGGGGAATACACGGGCTACGCCGCAGTCGTGATCCCCGGTGTGAACGAGGCTCTCGACAAAGGCGACAGCGATCGCGCCCGCCAGCAGTTGGCCGTGCTCGCCGCGGTGCTCGAGCGCGCCGCAAAAACGCTGGAAGGGTATAAGTAGAGTTGACTAGTCAGCTGACTAGTCATGTATAATGATCGGGAGAGGAAAAACAACGTGGGATCCTGGCAACTACAAGACGCAAAATCCCGCTTCAGCGAGTTCCTGAACGCCGCCCTAGAAGAGGGGCCGCAGGTCGTAACCCGCCGCGGTGTCGAAACAGCCGTTCTGGTGCCCATCGAGGAATGGCGCCGCCTGCAAGGCCGGCGGCCCAATATTAAAGAATTGCTTCTCGGTCCCGGACCCCGCTTTGATTTGGTCATTCCTAAGCGACGGAAATGGAAGAGCCGGCCTCCCATCGATTTCACGGGTCCGGATTTCAAGTGATCCGCTATCTCTTGGACACAAACGTGATTTCGGAACTGCGCAAATCCAAACCGCACGGGGCAGTGGTGGCGTGGTTGAAAACCCTTCGTGTCGAGCAGATTTTCCTGTCGGCGGTGACGATGGCAGAATTGCAGGCCGGTGTGGAATTGACCCGTCGTCAGGACGCCGCCAAGGCTCGCGAGATCGAATCTTGGTTGACTTTTGTGGAAACCAGATACGCCTTCATACCGATGGATTCCGCATGTTTCCGGGAATGGGCTCGTATGATGGCGGGCAAATCGGACGCCTTGCGTGAGGATGCGATGATTGCGGCCACCGCCAGGGTTTATGGCTTCGAGGTGGCGACGCGAGACGAAGCAGACTTCAAGCGGTTGGGCGTAAAAATCGTAAATCCGTTCAAAGCCTCTTAAGATGACTTCCGCCCACGCTCTCGGAGAGTTCCTGCGCACGCTGCCGCGCTCGGCGGCGGCGACGTTTCTTGCCCTGTTTCCGATTGTCGATCCCTTCGGCGGCGTTCCCATCTTTTTCAGCATGACCTCGACCTGGACCCCGCAGGACCGTCGCCGCACGGCGTTCAAGACGGGCCTTTGGGTCTTCGTCATTCTGGTGACGTTTCTTTTCTTTGGCCGCTTCGTGCTGTATTTCTTCGGCATCTCGTTGCCCGTGCTGAAAATCGCCGGCGGACTCATCGTCGCTAACACCGCCTGGGGCATGGTCACTTCGCACGCGCGCATCACGCCCGCCGAAAGCGACGAGGCCGAGGACAAAGAGGACATTTCCCTCACTCCGCTGGCCATGCCGCTCATGTCCGGCCCGGGCGCCATCGGCGTAGTCATGGCGCTGGCCGCGCACGTCGACAGCGCCGCTTCTTATTTCGGCATGATCATCGGCATCGCCGGCATCGCGCTTTCCGTGCTTCTCTTCTTCTGGCTGGGAGGGCCGCTGGTGCGGCGACTGGGCCCCAGCGCGGTCGGCGCCATCAACAAAATTTTCGGCTTCCTCATTCTCGCCATCGCCGTCCAGTTGGTCTGGGATGGCGTTGCCGACTTCCGAAACTAATACGCAGGTTGTGTGGGGCGGGCACTCCTGCCCGCCGCTGCCCGAGTCGCCTCAACTTTCCTGGAACCGCGTTGACATTCCCGTCGTACCACAAGCAGACGCACTCGCGCCCAGAGGTGTTCCATGTCCAGATTTTTCATGCACAAAACTCTCGCAACCTCTCTCCTGCTGCTGCCATTCTGCGCCGCTCCGCTTTCCGCAGCCACGCCACACGATTGGAATTATGAAGAGACGCACTCCGGCGCCCGCAATTTCGTGAGCGGAGGTATGGTGCATGTGCACCTGAATGTGGGCGATGTGCATGTGAAGCGCGGCGATGGCGACAAGATTCACCTCACCTACACCATCAAGTCGCGCCGCGAACGAAACGTCAAAGATGCGAGCGTGGACTTCGACGTCCGCGGCAATGATGCCGTTCTTGAATTTCATGCGCCTACAGGCGCGAGCACCGCGTTTGACGTTGAACTGGAAGTTCCTGCCAACACGAACCTCGACGTGCATGCCAAAGTCGGCGACGTAACCATCGACAAAATCGACGGCGACAAAGATCTCGACCTGGGTGTTGGCGACGTTCGCGTGGCCACCGACCACGCGGGATATCGCCTGGTGCAGGCCAGCACCGGCATCGGCGACGTCCACGGCGACGGCTACGGCGAAACCAGCGGCTGGCTCGGCAAATCGCTGAAGTACCACGGCGAGGGCAAATACGAACTGCGCGCCCGGGTCGGCGTGGGTGACATCCATCTGGACGGGAAGTAGGCTGAGCGGTTCGGGCGAGTTCGCGTACGGCGCTGACCCAGCCTCGGTTTTAGAATTGCACCCTCGTTTTGGTGCTACCGACAAATGAACTACTTCTCTTACTTCTCTTACTTCTCTTACTTCTCTTACTTCTCTTACTTCTCTTACTTCTCTTACTTCTCTTACTTCTCTTACTTCTCTTACTTCTCTTACTTCTCTTACTTCTCTTACTTCTCTTACTTCTACTTCTCTTACTTCTCCGGCACGAGCGCGTAGCTGACGAACGACAGCTCCTTGCTATCGGGCGACCACGACGAGACGTTGATCGTTCCTTGACCACCGAATAATTTCGCCAACACAGCGATCTTCTTATCCGTCGTCTTGGGATCGAGCGACATGAGCCGCAGCATTACGTCTTTGTTCTCGGGATGGCCGGTGACGTCGGCGCCGTAGGTGAGAAAAACCATCCACTTTCCGTCGGGGGAAATGTGCGGGAACCAGTTGTTGAATTCGTCGGAAAACACCTGCTCCTGGGCGCTGCCATCAGGCTTCATGCGCCAGATTTGCATATGGCCGGTGCGCTCGGAGTTGAAGTAAATATATTTCCCGTCCGGTGAATATTCGGGACCGTCATCCAATCCCTTGGCCGTGGTGAGTCGGGTCTCTTCGCCGCCCGCCGCGGGAATCGTATAGATGTCGAAATCGCCGTTGCGCTGGCCGACGAAGGCCAGCGTCTTGCCGTCGGGCGACCACCCATGCCAGTAGGACGGAGATTTTTGTGTGATACGACGGGGCGTGCCACCGCCGATCGGGACGATGTAGACCTGCGATTCGTGATCGCCTTGCGAGTTGTCGCTGATAGCAAGCTGCGTGCCATCCGGCGAAATGCCGTGGTCGTTGTTGCAGCGAGTCGCGATGCCGGTGTCGATGGTCACGGGCTTGTCGCTGCCGATGGCGAGGCGCTGGATGTGGCCGTCGCGATTGAACAGGAACGCTTTGCCGTCACGCGTCCAGTTGGGAGCTTCGAAGCGTCCGGGCGCAAGGTACGCGACGCGGCGGTCGCCGGAATCGATTTCGACCGTTTCCAAAGTGCTGTAAAGTGTCGGCTGACCGGTTGCGGAAGCGGGTTGGGTCAACTCGACATTCGAGAACACCGCTCGTTCCACCACATCTTTATCGTGCGAGCACACGCCAATACCCACGTAGAACGCACCCTGGAGCGGAATGCGCAGCCACCCGCCGGCAACTTTGGGCTCACCGCCATCGGCGGCGAGCGACATGTAAACATAATCGCCGCGTTTGGCGATGCGCAGGCGCTTCGGCGCCGATAGGTTCGATTGCACCTCGCGCGTCACCGCGCCTTTTTCGTCGCGGAATTGCAGCGAGGTCAGACCGCTGGCATGCAGAGCGACGTTGGCGTAGACGGAATCGGCATCCAGGCTCTGGCGCAGCATGAGCACTGCCTTCTTGTGCTCGTTGCCGGTCTTGGCCAGAAAAGAAATGTCGGCGGTAAGCGTGACGTCGCCAGACATTTTCTTCCAGACGAACTGAAACGCGTCGGCTGCGAGCCACATATTTTCGCCGCTGCCGCTGATGGTATAGGTTCGCTTCGCGGCGTCGTAATCAATGGAGCCGGGATGCAGCACGGAACCCACGTCACCGTGGCTCTCAAAGATTCCGATCGGCGCATTGGCCGTCTGCGACCATGCAGGACCGCCGAAGGACGAAACAAATATCAGTGCGACCGGAAATAAGTTGGTAAGCCTGCGCATGAGATGGTCCTCCGCCGGGTGCCGCGCCGTCCTGGATTGTAAAGGATCGCTACAAGTCGCGTCGTGATGGGCGCACAGGGCAACGGGGGCGAAGCCAGGCACCGTTCGTGCCCGCGTTACGCGGCGCCAAAGCGCCGTTCTTCGACGATGTACCTGCGTTCGCGATTTTGCCGTCTATCAATCTCCCGGCGCTTCTGGTAAAAACGTGGGCATGAAAATGAAACGCTTTCTGGCTGCTGCATTGCTGTGTGTTGTGTCTTGCATTACTGGTCTGAGTGCGCAGCAGAGCGCCAGTCTTTCCACGAATACCCCCTCCGCTAACCTTGCCCTCACGCCGCCCATGGGATGGAACTCGTGGAACAAGTTCGCCTGCAACGTCAGCGAAGACTTGATCAAGGGGATGGCCGATGCCGCGGTGAAGTCGGGCATGAAAGATGCGGGATATATCTACGTCAACATCGACGACTGCTGGCAGGTAAGCCGCGACGCGAATGGAAATATCGTCGCCGACCCGCAACGCTTTCCAAATGGGATGAAGGCCGTGGGCGACTACATTCATTCGCTCGGCCTAAAGTTTGGAGTTTATTCCGACGCCGGGTCTCACACTTGCGCGAAGCGGCCGGGTGGGCTTGGGCATGAATATCAGGATGCGATTCAATATGCGGCCTGGGGCGTCGACTATTTGAAATATGACTGGTGCGACGCGACTACCCAGGATGCTAGGGCATCGTACGCCAACATGCGCGCCGCCTTGGATGCTTCCGGCCGTCCGATCGTGTTGAGTATCTGCGAGTGGGGCACGGCCAAGCCGTGGCTGTGGGGAAAAGAGGTCGGCGGCAATTTGTGGCGCACGACCGGCGACATTCAGGATCGATGGGGCGGGCAAGAGAAATGGCCCGACGGCACGTGCTGCTCCAACGGCGTGCTGTCCATTATCGATCAGCAAGTCGGACTGCAGTCTTATGCCGGGCCAGGGCATTGGAACGACCCCGACATGCTGGAAGTCGGCAACGGTGGAATGACCGACACGGAGTACCGCTCGCATTTCAGTTTGTGGGCGCTGCTGGCCGCGCCGCTGATCGCGGGCAACGACCTGCGCAACATGCGGCCGGCGATTCACGACATTCTCACCAATAAGGAAGTGATCGCGGTAAACCAGGACACTCTCGGCCGCGAAGGCGAGCGCGTCGCGAAAAATGGCGACTTGGATGTCTGGGCGAAGCAATTAAAGGACGGCAGCCGGGCCGTGATCCTGCTGAATCGCGGTAGCGGCGAGCAGCAGATTACGGTGAACTGGGAGGATATCGGTTATCCCAGCAGCATTAGCGCTTCGGTGCGAGACCTGTGGCTGCACAAGGATTTGGGAAAGTTCACCGGGAAATTTTTCGCGACGGTGGCTTCGCACGGCGTAGTGATGGTGATCGTAAAGCCTTAGAGGCTGAAACCACGACGGACACGAAGTATCACGAAGGCGCTGTGCACAATGGCCTTCGTGATACTTCGTGTCCGTCGTGGTTAAACGTCTGTTCTACTCTTTCGGGAAGTTCGGATCGGCCTTCACTTCCTCGATCTGCTCGGTGTGGCGGGCGCTGTGCCCCGAAATCAATAACAACCACTGGTAGCCATCCATGGTTCCGAACACGGGATGGTCGAAGAAATGGTCCCGCAGATCGTCATTGGTGGTGCGAATGTAGTCCATGGTGGCCTTGCGGCTGTCTTCAAACGCCTTAGTCAGGTCAGCCTCCGTAGCCCAACGGCCCGTGGGACGCAAGAACTCGGGCGCCTGCGCTTTATGGCTGCGGTCTGGCATGCGCTGCAGAATCAGTTGGTCTTTTCCCTTAACCTGCTCGCGTTTCTCAGGCGCGGCCGGGGATTGCATGATCTGCTTCTGCACCAGCCCGGAAAGGGTCGACTCCGAAACCGCGATGTGTTCCGCAACTTCGGCCACTGACCAGCGATCCGGCGCGGGTTTGAACGTCCACTGCTTCTGCGAAAGGCCGGAGATCGACTTCAGAAAATTGTCGCGCGTGGTTTGAAATTGCTGCAGGGCAAATTCCCGCTCCTGCGGAGTCAGTGGAGTGGGCGTGATTTGTGGCGCAGTCTGCGCAAGTGCCAACGTCAGCGTCAAACATAACATCGCGAAAGCCAGAACCGGCGCAGTCTTCTTCATTCGCATGAGCATCCTCCCGTGAGATTCATCTAGAGATGCGGCGCGTTGGGCGGGGATACAAAAAACTCGTCTGGCATCAGTGCCGGTCTTTGTCTCTATCTTTCAGTTCCTGCATTACGCTCTGGATCAGTTCCTTCGCGTCGGTCAGGCTCTTCATGATGATCTGGATATCCATGACAGGTTTGCCGGGCCAGCGCTGACTTTGGCAATAGACGCCATGCTGGCCGACCAGGGCCATGGCGTCGGTGATCATGTCCATGGTGACGGCGAGGCGTCCGCGGGGCACGCCCATCATGGTTTCGTAGTGTTCCAGTTCTTCCTGCTTGTCGTCGAATACCGGCATGGCTCGATTGTAACCGCCGCCGCGAAGGGAGCATAATTGCTTCGCTGGCTTATTCCCTTGACATAAGTCCTTCTCGACCGTCAAACAATCTTGGCATCGGCAAACGTCTTAACCGGTTGCTCAACCACGTTTTTCAACTTGTTCCGTAAAAGGAGAGACCATGCAGAAACGAATTGCCATTCTCACGTTCGCGATTTTCGCCCTTACCCTGTTCGCCTCGGCGCAAGCCAGTCCGCCCGCGTCGGCGTCGTGCGATCTGGGCATGGGCAAGACCATCCAGACTAAGTACTCCAGCCCTCGGATGAAAGGACGCAAGATTTACGGCGGCCTGGTGCCGTTCGGCGAAGTCTGGCGAACCGGCGCGAACGAAGCCACAACCTTCGTAACCAGCGTCGACGTGGTTGTAGGCGGCAAGACCGTGCCCGCCGGCAGCTATACGATTTTCACTGTCCCCACGGCCAACAAGTGGACGCTGATCGTCAACAAGAAGACCGGGGAGTGGGGAATTCCGTACAAATATGAAGGCGACGAACTGGTGCGCGTCGACATGAAGACTTCGATGCTGCCATCGCCGGTGGAGGATTTCGCCATCGGTTACGCCAAGACGGGCAGTGGTTGCACGCTGCAAATCGACTGGGAAACGACCCGTGCGTCGGTGGATATTTCGCCGAAGTAGCGGGCCGTGTCTCGAATCCCGCGCCCTGTCATGCAGAGCGGAGCGGGACGGTCCCAGGACCGTCCCGCCTAGTCGAAGCATCCCTATCCTCACCGCATCTCGCTTTTCCGGGGGGTATGAGTCAATTCGCTGGAAACTTCTCTTCCCGAAAGGGAATTTCCACAACCGCGCAGTGACGCCTGTCACAAAGATCCCGCCCGCCATTCCGCTAGGCTCGACATAGGGTCCTCGATCCTCGGCACGACTCAATGTCCCCGTCGACAATGCGAATCCATTCCCTACAGGGTGTGCGCGCCATTTGTATCTCGTTGGTGCTGCTGGCCCACGTTGCGGGCACGCGGAATTTCCCCGCTTCGCGCGTGCTGGAGAGTTACGGCAATCCCGGCGTGCGGATTTTTCTGATCCTGTCCGGTTATCTCATCACCTCGCAGTTAGTGAAAGAGCGCGAAAGAAGCGGAAAGGTCTCGCTGCGGAATTTCTATGTCCGCCGCGCCTATCGCATTTTCCCCGCCGCTTATGTCTTCATGGCGATCGCGATTGCGGCGCATTGGTCCGCGCTCTCACGCGAGAATATTCTGACCGCGCTGACTTATACGCTGAACTACTATCCGCGCGGAGATCACATCCTCGGCCACTTGTGGTCGCTGGGCGTGGAGGAGCAGTTTTACCTGCTGTGGCCGCTATGCCTGTTGCTGTTTTTTCGCAAGCGATTTTGGATCGTGGGCGCTGTTATCGCCGCCGGGCCACCGCTGCGAATGTTGTTCTGGCTGCTGTGGCGGCGCGCTGGCCTGGAACATCCATTCCCGGTATTTATGGATGCGCTGGCCACTGGCGCCGCCGTGTCGATGATCGAACCGGCGCTCGGCCGGCTTCAGGCCTTATTCCTCAGCCGCAAGTTTCTGGTGGTGCCGGGTTTTACGCTGCTGATTCCGCTAACGCAGCTCTGGAGCAACCGCGTCTACGAGAGCGTCGGCTTCAGCGTCTTCCATGTGGGCATCGCTCTCTCGCTGCTGCACATCATGGCGCGCCGCTACTGGGTGTTGAACTGGGCTCCGCTGGTTTGGACGGGAGCCATCAGCTACAGCCTGTACCTGTGGCAGCAGCCATTTCTCAATCGATGGTCCTCCGCGCCCTGGGCGGCGTTCCCGCTGAACCTGGCGCTGGCCGTGCTATTGGCCGCGGCGTCTTACTATTTGGTCGAGCAGCCGTTTCTCAATCTGCGCGAGCGGCGAAGTCCCAAGCGGCCGTTCCTGGTGCGGGGCGCCTCCGTGAGTGCGGCGCATTCTGGGAATGAATGCCAGGAGGTCGCGGGTCGCAAGTCGCGACCCCGCATTGAGGCCACGAACTAGAGTTGCAAACAATCGAGAACCCACCCGGCCGGGGCTCTGCAGGTCTACAATTCTCTAGCAGGATTTTCACGGGAGGTTCCCCATGCCCGTTTACGATTATGTTTGCCTCGACTGTAATAAACCCTTCGAAACCGTGCTGACCTTGAACGAACACGAAAAGGAAGCTCCCAAATGCCCTCACTGTGGCAGTAAGAATGTGGAGCAGGAAGCCGCCGCGTTTTTTGCCGTGACCTCCAGAAAGAGCTGAAGCAGCGGTTTGGCAGGGCAAACCCTGCGAAAGATTCACCGCCGCGCCCGGGGGAGGAAGTCGGCGGGGACTACTGCGCCTTGGTGAGGCCGCCCGAAACGTCTTGCGCCTGGCGATAGGCTTGGCGCGCTTGCTGGAACTGTCCCGACTGTTCGTAGGCACGTCCGAGCTCGAAGTAGCCCTGGGCAGTCGGCTGTAATTCTACGGAGCGGGAGAGATCGCTGATCGCTTCCGCGAGTTTGGTCTGCTTGAGTGCGAGCAAGCCCAGCCCGAGCCAGGCGTTAAATTGATTGGGATTGAGCCGCAGCGATTGTTCGAAATTCTTGTGAGCTTGTTCGTCCTCATCCAGCGCGCCGTGGGCCGCACCCAGATTGGCGTAGGTCTCGGCCAGCAGGCCGGGATCGGAAGTTAATTGCACCGCTGCCTCATACTGCGTAATGGCGTCGCGTAGCTGGTGGTGCGTCTGAAAATAGGTTCCGAGATTGCTGCGGCTCATCGGATCCTTGGGATTGATTCGCGCCGCGGCCTCGAAATGTGGATGCGCCTCTTCCTCCTTGCCCTCGAGAATCAGCGCACCGCCAAGATTATCCTCGGCGACAAAGTTGTTCTCTGTCACCGCCAGCGCGTGCGACCACAGATCGTAGCTGCTCTGCCAGTAGTTAATCTGGCGATGCGTAACCACAGCGAGCGCAAGGAGCACCGCCACAACGGGAACGGCGGGCCAGAGGCCGAGCTTTTTCGATTCAGCCAGATCGGCAACTCCGAACGCGATCATCACGAAAATTCCGATCAGGGGAATATAGGCATAGCGATCGGCCATTGCCGCTTCTCCGACCTGGACCAGGCCGATCACTGGAACGAGCGTTCCCAGAAACCACAACCAGCCCACGAGTAAGTAACGGCGCTCACGAAATTTCCAAACCAGCGCTGTGACCGCGATTAAAACCAACGCCGCCGGCAAGACTTGCCACACGCCGAGAGAATCTCCGGGATGCGGATACAAAGGCGCCAGGCGTGCGGGCCACACCATTTTCCACAAGTACATGGCATAGGCGTAAACGGCGTTGGCAACGCGCATCCCGAACGAAAACTCGACGGTCGTGCGCACGGCTCCGCCCGCGAGCTGCGCCTGCATGGTGACCACCGCACTGGCTGCGGATAGCGCCAGTAACGGCAACTTCTCCAGAATGAGGCGCGACCAGGTAAGCGTGGGTCGCATTTTATTTTTTTCCATGCTCGCTCCACGCACCCGCGCGAGTGGCCACCAATCGAGCAGCAACAGAACGAAAGGCAGCGTGATCACCATCGGCTTCGATGCCAGTCCGGCGACGAAGAGCATGATCACGATCACATAGCGTTTCCATCCCGGCTTCTTCGCGTAGCAGCCATAAGCCAATAGCGTAAGCAGGAAGAACAGCGTGCAAAGAACATTCTTACGCTCAGCCACCCACGCCACCGACTCCACGTTGATGGGATGCAGCGCGAACATCGCCGCCACGAACATGCTCGGACCAAGCCTTCCAGTCGCCCACATCAGCAGCAGGAAGAGCAGCACGGCATTCACGGTGTGCAGCAGCACGCTGGTGAAATGATGCCCCACTGGATTCAGGTGGAAGAGTGAATAATCCAGGGCATGCGACATCCAGGTCAGAGGATGCCAGTTCGCCTGCTCGGTCGAAGTTAGCGCCCACTTGAAGGTATCGACAGTCAGGCCCTGGCGGACGTGCGGGTTTTCGGTGACGTAGCGGTCGTCGTCATAGTTCACGAACGGATGCCGGTTCACCGGATTGTAGAGCGCAAGCGTGATCGCGGCGAGGATCAAGCACGCAATTGTGACTTGGTTTCGGGCAGGCACCAACTGGATTTAACCACAGAGGAAGCGGAGGAGGAAATTGTCGATTGTTGATTGCTGATTGAAACAACTCAAACGCAGACCGTCTTTTCAATCAGCAATCAACAATCAAAAAATCAGCAATTCAGGCCGTCGGTTTCCATCGCAAAACAGGCTTCCTGGCGGCCGCGGTCTCGTCGAGCCGCGAGACCCGCGTGGAGTGCGGCGCGTCGAGCACCGTCTGCGGGTCTTCTTCCACTTCCTCCGCGATCGACTTCATCGCTTCGACGAACAGATCCATCTCTTCCTTCGATTCGCTCTCGGTGGGCTCGATCATCAGCGCTCCGGGCACAATTAGCGGAAACGCAGTCGTATAAGGATGGAATCCGTAATCGATCAGGCGCTTGGCGATGTCCATGGTGCGAACGCCTTTTTTCGCCTGCAGCTTGTCGCTGAAGACCACCTCATGCATCGAGGGCGTGGAATACGGCAGGTCGTACGTGCCTTCGAGGCCTTGGCGGATGTAGTTGGCGTTGAGCACCGCGTCTTCGGTGGTCTGGCGGAGGCCGTCCGGGCCGTTCGCCTGAATGTAGGCGAGCGCACGCACAAACATCCCGAAGTTTCCGTAGAACGCGCGCACACGCCCGACCGAATGCGGGCGGTTGTAGTCAAACGCCAGCGTGCCATCGGATTTTGTGACAACCACCGGCGTAGGAAGAAACGGCTCCAGCCCCTTCTTGATCGCCACCGGCCCCGATCCCGGACCACCCCCGCCGTGAGGCGTGGAAAAAGTTTTGTGTAGATTGAGATGCATCACGTCGACGCCGAAATCTCCGGGCCGCACCTTACCAACCAGCGCGTTCATGTTGGCGCCGTCCATATAGAGCAGCCCGCCCTTCGCATGCAAGACATCGGCGATTTTATGAATGTCCTGCTCGAACACGCCCAGCGTGTTGGGATTGGTAAGCATGAGCGCGGCGACATCTTCATTCATCTGCGCTTCGAGCGCGCCCACATCGACCATGCCTCGCGAATCCGATTTCAAGTTCTCGACCGCGTAGTTCACCATGGCGGCTGTCGCCGGATTCGTTCCGTGCGCCGAGTCGGGAATCAGAATCTTCTTGCGAGCATTGCCCTTGGACTGATGATAGGCGCGAACCATCAGCAGCCCAGTCATCTCTCCATGGGCGCCGGCGGCGGGCTGCAGCGTGATCGCATCCATGCCGGTGATTTCGATCAGCTGCTCGCTCAGCGTTTTCAGAATGTACAACGCGCCCTGGGAAATTTTCTCCGGCTGGTAGGGATGCCCGTTGGCAATGCCCTCGACCCGCGCCACCGCTTCATTCACGCGCGGGTTGTACTTCATGGTGCAGGAGCCGAGTGGATACATGCCGAGATCGATGGCGTAATTCCACGTGGAAAGCCGCGTGAAATGCCGGATAATCTCGATCTCGCTGACTTCGGGCATGCTGCCGAGATCTTTTCGTTCGGAGGTGCCCAAAAGTTTAGCCGTGTCGACCTCCGGCACGTCGAGCGGCGGCAACTTCCACGCGGCTTTTCCTGCCGACGACTTCTCGAAGATCAATCCCTCGTTCTGGTTCACCTGAAGAGACGCTTTGCGGGTGACGTGCTTCATCGCGCCACCTCTTCGACATCCTCTTTGGCGGACTTCACCGAGCGCTCGCTCTCGGCGACAACGCCCACGGCCGTGTCGATCGCGCTGCGGGTCGTCAGTTCCGTGCAACACCACAACGCGGCATTCCCCAGTTCGGGATAAAACTTCTTCAGCGGCAGCCCACCGACGATCTTGTGTCCGAGCAAACGGTCGTTAATGGCGTGCGGGTCCTCGCTGGTCTGCAGCACGAATTCGTTGAAGCGGGGCGTCGCACTGAACAAAACGTTGCCGTGCTTCGCGAACTGGCCCGCAGCGTAAGCTGCTTTCGCCAGATTCTGCTTCGCCAATTCTTTCAATCCCACTTTTCCGTAGACCGTCATGAAGATGTTGACCATAAGCGCAACCAGCGCCTGGTTGGTGCAGATGTTCGACGTTGCCTTCTCGCGCCGAATGTGCTGCTCGCGCGTCGCCAACGTGAGCACGAATCCGCGCCGACCCTGCTTGTCCACGGTCTGACCAACCAGACGACCGGGCATCTGTCGTACGTTTTTCTCGCGCGTCGCAATGACGCCGCAGTACGGTCCACCGAATCCGAGAGGTACGCCGAACGACTGTGCCTCCATGGCGATCACGTCGGCCTCGCGGGGAGGTTCCACAATTCCCAACGAAACAGCCTCTGCGATCGAGACCACCAGCATCGCGCCGTGCCGGTGCGCAACCTCGGCAATCGCCCCGACATCTTCAATCGTGCCAAAGAAATTTGGGGACTGCACCAGCACGCAAGCGGTCTCCGGCGTGATCGACTTCTCGAGTTCTTTCAGATTCACTCGTCCATCGTCGCCGAAGCCCGCCACCGATAGCGGCATGCCCTGATGCGTGGCGTAGGTCGCCAGCACCTCGCGATACTCCGGATGCAAACTGCGCGCCACCACCACCGAGCGCCGTCCGGTTAGGCGAACCGCCATCATCACGGCTTCGGCCGCAGCGGTCGAACCGTCGTACATCGACGCATTCGCCACTTCCATGCCGGTGAGTTCGCAGATCATGCTTTGAAATTCGAATATGGACTGCAGAGTGCCCTGCGAGATCTCAGCCTGGTAGGGAGTGTACGCGGTAAGAAATTCGCCGCGCGAAATCAGCGAATCGATAACGACAGGCCGGTAATGAGAATACGCGCCCGCGCCGAGAAAGCTGGTATAGCCCTCGCCGTTTTCGCGCGAACGCTGGCGAAAGAAGTCAACAATCTCAGATTCCGCCATCTGGCGCGGAATGTTGAGGTCGCGGGTAAGCCGGTACTCGGCGGGGATTTGGGTAAACAGATCGTCGACCGAACGCAGCCCTATCGCTTTGAGCATGGCTTCGCGGTCGGCAGGAGATTTAGGTAGATAACGCATAGGAAATTTCTACACCGGTATCGGGCGTTGGATTTCAGGCCGGTGCGGGCAACTGCGAAGATCCAATGTCTGCCGACCGCGTCGAGTCCGACGCCGGAAGCCTGACGCCAGCTTTTCAGTGTCCCGCCTCTTCCGCTACAAATTTTTCGTAATCCCGGGCCGATAACAGTCCATCCACTTCGCTCGGATTCTTCAGTGTCAGCTTCACCATCCAAGATCCGTGCGCATCTTTATTCACGTTTTCTGGCGACGTGGCCAGCGCCGCGTTAACCTCGGTCACCGTGCCAGACGCGGGGGCGAACAGATCCGACACGGCCTTCACGGACTCGACCGTGCCAAACGTTTTGCCGGCGATAAGCTCGGCGCCGACCTTGGGAGTCTCGACGAAGACGATGTCGCCCAGCGAACTCTGCGCGTAATCCGTAATGCCGATGGTCGCGGAAGTTCCGTTCACCTGAATCCATTCGTGCTCTTTGGTGTACTTCCGATCTGTTGGATATGCCATAAAAAGCTTCTAGCTCCTAGCTGCTAGCTAAACCTCTGTGATTTCCCGTGTCCTCTGTGGTTAAGCCGTTTTCTTCGGGCGCTTATAAAACGGAGTCGGTACTACGACCGCTCCCACGCCCTGCCCGCGAATTTCCACTTTCACGGCGGTGCCAACTGCCCCGAACTCCATCGGCACATACGCGAGCGCGATATTTTTCTTCAAGAACGGCGCCGGAGACCCGCTCGTCACATATCCAATTTCGCGGCCGCTCGCGTCAAGCACCTTATATCCATCGCGCGCGATACCGCGATCCGTCATCTCCAGTCCCACGAGCGACCGCTTCACGCCCGCGGTCTTTGCCTTCTCCAGCGCGGCCCGGCCGATGAACTCGGGCTTCTCCATTTTGCAGAAGCGGTCGAGTCCAGCCTCCCAGACATTAATCGTATCGGAAATTTCGTGTCCGTAGAGTGGGAGTTTTCCTTCCAGGCGCAGCGTGTTGCGAGCGCCCAATCCACAGGGCACGCAGCCGAATTCCTTGCCCGCCGCGAGAATCTCATACCACACGCGAGCGCTGGTCTCCTCGTCAGCGGGAATGTAGATCTCGAAACCGTCTTCGGCCGTGTATCCCGTGCGCCCTATCAGAATATTGCTGAGACCGCACACCTTCCCGCGCGTCACCCAATAGAACTTCACCGCGCTCAGATCGGCATCAGTGAGCTTCTGCAGCAGATTCACGGCCTTGGGTCCCTGAATCGCAATCTGCGTGAAGTCGTCGGAAAGATTTTCGACCGCGCAATCGAACTGCCGCGTGTTGTCGCGCACCCAGCCAAAATCTTTTTCGCGTGTCCCGGCGTTGATCACCAGCAGGTATTCATTATCGCCGAGGCGATGCACGATCACGTCATCGACAAACGTTCCTTCGGGATACAGCAGCGCCGAATACTGCGCCTGGCCAACGGCCAGCCGCGACGCATCATTCATGGAAATGTGCTGTACCGCCGCCAGCGCCCCAGGCCCGGCCAGGCGGATGTCGCCCATGTGGCTGACGTCAAAAATTCCCACGCCGGTACGCACCGCCATGTGCTCGTTGATGATTCCGCAGCCGATGGCAGCGGGATACTCGACCGGCATGTCCCAGCCATTGAACTCCACCATCTTCGCGCCCATCTGGCGATGGACCGCGTTCAGCGCGGTTTTCCGGATGGTGGCTATGATGCCGGCAGGCGTCGCCTCAACCGAAGACAATATGGGCCTCAATCAGCGGGCAGCCGCTGGGATGGTGTGACTGTTTACCGTATCACGCGGTTTTTCGACGGGTCAAACGCACGACTGTTGGCTCGCGGTTGCCGCCCCGCCGACAGCCCCGTGGACGCACCAAGACTCTCGTATTATAATCAATATGTTAATGTTCCAAAGGAGCAACGAATGAAGCTCAAACTGCGGTCAGTTGGTACTTCGACGGGCATCCTGCTGCCTAAGGAGATGCTCATTCGGCTGAAGGTGAAGAAAGACGACAATCTTTTCGCTGTGGAAACCGCCGCTGGCTATCTGCTGACACCTTACGACCCGGAGATCGAACGGCAAATCTCCGATGGGCGAAAGTTTATGGCAAAATACCGCGATACGTTCAAGGCCCTGGCGAAGTGAAGCGTCCCAAGTGGATCGATCCACGCGCCTTGATCCTGCTGCAGGGTGAGACGCTAGCAGAGCATGGTGGACTGCCGGGATTTCGCGAAGAATCGGCTTTCGAAGCAGCACTGGCCCGACCCCGTCATCTGAACACCTACGAACCTGCATCTGACGTCGCGGCGCTGGCAGCAGCCTATGGCTTCGGTATCGTCCGCAATCATCCTTTCAACGACGGCAACAAGCGCGCCGGATTTCTTGCCATCGGTCTGTTCCTGGCAAGCAACGGGAACACATTGACCGCGGACCCAGTCGAAGCCATCGCCGTGATCCTGCGTCTGGCTGAAGGTAAACTGACGGAGCACGAACTGGCCGTCTGGATCAGACAGAATTTGGAAGACTCCGATTAGGCGGCTGGACGGCGCCGAATTCAACCCTCCGTGCGGACCGGTCTTCATTGTCTTCAATGTGCTTAAGCTTCATCGCCCGAACTGAACCGTGACCCGCGCGCCCGCGGCCACGTGCGTTCCGGCAACGGGAGTCTGCTGGCGGGCGATCCCGCTGCCGACGGCATCGAGTTCGAGTCCTGCATCCTGAGCGGCTTCCACCGCGCCGCGCACGGTTTTGCCCACGAATGACGGCACTTCGATTCCGCCTTGCTCAACATCGAGAACGACGGTTCCGGTGGATGGTAGTTTTGCTGCTTCCCCGGATTTTGCGTGTGTTGATGCGTCGGGGAGCTTACGTGCAGCTTCCTGGTTCGCCGGTCCGGCGGACACAGCCGGCGCCACCGCTTCACGCATGGCCGCTTGCACGACATGGTCGTCCGCTCTGGGAGTCGCGGGCGAGGCCTGCCCCTTCGACAAGCTCAGGGCAGGCTCTGATCTCGTCGAAGGCAGCGCCCGCGCCACACTCGGTTTCGCTGCGTCAGACGGATCTCCGCTCCCTTCCGTAGTCTCCAGCGGCTCGCCGGGATGATCTGGCGTGCCTTCCTCCAGGTCCTTATCGTTCATCTTCGACTTGGCCAGCAGCAACTGATGCTTGGGAGCCAGCGGCAGATCGTGCGGCGCGTGGAGATATTCGAGCACCTGCTGCGAAATGCGCTTGAACACCGGAGCCGAAATCTGGCCGCCCTGGTGGAGTCCGACTGCCGAATCCAGAATTACCGCGACTACGATCTGCGGATTATTCACCGGCGCAAATCCGGCAAACGACGCGATGTATTTCGTTTTTGAATACGCGCCCGTCGCCGGATCGACTTTCTGCCCGGTACCTGTCTTCCCCGCCGACGTGTAGCCTTCGAGAACTGCCTTGCGGCCCGTGCCTTCGAGAACGACCTTCTGCATCATCGAGCGCATCTCGGCGGCCGTGTAGGAAGAAATCACCCGATGCGACGCGCCGGGATGAAAGGCAACCGTCTGCAGCGGAGTCTGCGGCGTCGCCGTTCCAGCCACGATGCGCGGCGCAACCCAGACGCCATCATTGGCGAAGGTCGAGATAAGGCCGGTCAACTGGATCGGCGAAATGCCAATCTCCTGTCCCATCGAAATCGCGGCGATCGAAACCTTCGACCAGCGGCTCACTGGCTTGGTCATGCCGCGCGTTTCCCCAGGCAATTCAATCCCGGTCTGCTGCCCGAACCCGAAGGCGCGAATGTATTTGTAGAAACGGTCTTCGCCCAGGCGCAGCGCGATCTTGATCGAGCCCACATCGCTCGATTCCGCCAGCACACCCCACACCGGCAGCAGACCGTGCGGCTTCGAGTCGCGAATGCGCATGCCGTTGTAGACAATCGATCCCATCTGGCAGTCGAAAATTTCGTCCGGATTCGTGAGTTTCTCTTCCAGCGCCGCTGAAATCGTGACCAGCTTGAACGTCGATCCTGGCTCGTACGC
The DNA here is from genome assembly GCA_963709385.1 of uncultured Acidobacteriaceae bacterium. Taxonomy (GTDB): domain Bacteria; phylum Acidobacteriota; class Terriglobia; order Terriglobales; family Acidobacteriaceae; genus Sulfotelmatobacter. Next base: position 45,700 of record CAVPWD010000002.1, on the reverse strand, counting down.
ATAACTCACCGCGCGGTTGGTCAGCGCACCGGGCGTAATTTGCTTGCGTGAATTCGGATTGAACGTTGGCCGATTGGCCAGCGCCAGAATTTCTCCCGTGTGCGGGTTCTCCACAACCACTGTGCCCGCGATGGCCTGCGTGTCGTGAATCGCCTGATCCAGTTCCTTCTCGGCGACGTACTGGATATTTTTGTCGATGGTCAGGACGAGGTTGTCGCCGGGATCAGGCTGCGTCTCGACATTGGCGAACCACTGCCGCCGCGCATCCACCGAGATGAACATTTTTCCCGCGCGCCCGCGCAGTTCGTCGTCAAACTCGTGTTCGATGCCGCTCTGTCCCGAATCTTCCATGCCGACAGAACCGAGCACCTGCGCGGCCAGGTCGCGCGCGGGATAGAAGCGCTTCGGCTCCTTCTGGAAATGAATCCCCTGCAGCTTCAGAGAATTAATACGCTCGATGGTCTCGTCACTGGCCTTGCGCGCTACCCAGCAGAAAGTCTTGTGAGCCCGGCAATCGGCCAGCACAACGTTGTAGTCATCGCCCGTGATGCGGGTGATGAGAGAAACCGCGGTAGGAAAGTCTTCGACTTCCGTCGGCACGGCAAACGCGGAATCGACCAGCACCGACATCGCGAGTTCGCGTCCCGCGCGATCGAAGATGACCCCACGCTTGGCCGCGAGCGGAATCGCGCGCTGCTGCTGATGTCCCGCCTGCTTAACGAACTTGCCGTAACTGAAAACCTGGAGATAGACGAGACGCCCGCATATCGCAACGCACCACAGCAAGAGCATCGCGCCCAGCAGGTAGAGCCGGGTATTCTTGCCGGTGCTGGAGTCTTTCGCCATGGAAATCGTCGCTGGTGGTTGGTGGTTGGTCGTTGGCCGCTAGCTGGTGGTGCTTTTTAGTTTTGTCATCCTGAGCGAAGCATGTCGATGAGCGAAGCGAATCGGCATGCGCAGTCGAAGGACTCCCCTGTGCTCCCCCATACGCCCACCGACGGCTTCGCGGAGTTCCTACCACTGTTTTTCCTTCTCCGCCCTCAGACAAACATGGCGGCCCGCTACCACGCAGGCCGCCCGCCGAGAATTCTGCCGAGTTACACTCGCGCGGGCGGAGCGAAGGCGTCCGCCGCTCCACGATTAGATTACCGCCCCGGAATCTCCACCACCGGCATCGCGCTCGCCATCACCGGACCCTGACCGTCAGCCGATGCGGCATCCATGCGGATCACCTGTCCCGGTTCCGGCGGCACCAAACCTATACGGCGCGCCAGCACATCGATCCGCTCCGGATCGCGCAACGACGCGTCTTCCAGGCGCAGCGCGTGGTTCATCTCGGTCTTGTCGCTGAGTTCGCGCTTCGCCGGATCTGATCTGATAGCCGTATTGATCGCCTTGAAATGCTGCCAGGCATACGTAAAAACCAACAGGAACAAGCAAGCCAGCGCGGTGCCGAACTGCTTCATCTCGCGATTACGGCGCGGATCTTCGACCTTGACCAGGCGCGAATTGTCGATCGCCTTGGAAAAATAAATTTCGGGCGTACCCGTCCAGATCGAACGATGTCCCGCCGCGATATGTTCTGCCCCAAAGTCCGCCCTGCGCATTGTTGCCGCCGCTGCCGCCATTATGCCGCCCCCATGGAGCCTCCCTAGACCCGTTCACCCTGTGTTACCGGAATCTGCATGGAATAAATTTCATGCAGTTCGCGGTCGACGGCAATCTGTTGCACGTTCTGTTCGGCCCGTTCCACTGTTGCCAGTAAGTCCGTGATCAATGTGCCCGTGTACATATTTGCAACCTCAAACTTTGGATTCCTACCACGGAACCCGGTAACCCGACCTCAGCTTTCAGACTTCAGCCCTCAGCCCGGTTCGCTGAGTCCCACGTCCGACGCCGGATCTCTTTCCTGCCCAGCGGATCTCTGTCCGCTCGGGTCCTCGCTAACTTAAACCTGAAGGCCCGGCACGCCATTACAGCTGTGCCGGGAACTCCGGCTGTTTTTCCGGAGCCAAACTCTGAAAACCGGGCGTTGAGCGTCAGGCCCAAGACCTACGACCTAAAACCAGCGCTGCCGACGCCAGCCGCCTACCGCCCGCCGCCGTTTCTTTCCGCCGCCCTCAACTTTGCGCTGCGGGACCGCGGATTGCGACGCCTCTTCTTCAGTTGCAGTAACCGGTTTTTTCGTTAGCACCCGAGTAACCCTTTGAGCGCCCTCGCGAAACGCATCCTTCACGATGCGGTCTTCCAGCGAATGAAAACTGATCACCACCAGGCGCCCTCCCGGCTTTAAGACCTGCGGTGCCGCTTGAAGAGCGCCTGCAGATCGTCCAATTCGCGGTTTACGAAGATTCGAATTGCCTGGAAAGTTCGGATCACCGGATGAATTCGCCGTTGCTCATACTTCATTGGCCGGGCCGCGGCCGAAACGACTTCCGCAAGATGTGCGGTAGTTCGTATCGGCCGCGACCGGCCAATGGCTCTGGCGATTCTCCGCGACCTCCTTTCCTCTCCGAATTCGTAAATCACATCGGCAAGCTTCGCTCGTCCAGGTGGTTTACCACTTGTTCGGCGGTACGCTCACTCTGCGGGTCCATCCGCATGTCGAGCGGTCCATCCGCCTGAAAACTAAATCCGCGCGCCGCATCGTCGAGTTGCAGGCTGCTCACTCCGATGTCGGCCAGCAAACCGTCGATGGTCGCTGGTCGTTGGTCGTTAGCCAATTCTGCAAATGACCGATGCAGCAGAGTCACCGTAGGCCAGTCGGGTTCGCCAACGACTGCACTTAGCTCGCCCTGAGCCGAGCGAAGGGACGAACGACCAACGACTAGCTTTTGGCGCGCAATCTCCAGCGCTGCCGGATCCTTATCGAGCCCAATCAAATGTCCCGGTGCGCCGAGGCGTTTTGCGATTTCGTAACTGTGCCCGCCAAGGCCCACCGTTGCGTCGATATAAGTCCCGCCACGCCGCACGGCTAAAAAGTCGATCGCTTCTTTTAAAAGAACCGGAACATGGCTCACTTGCCTTCCACCACGTCCAACCCCCTGAGGGGTGTCTGTTGATCCCTCGCCCACTAGATGCCCAGTTCGTCGAGCGTCTTCTCATCTTCAGGCGTGAACTTTTCTTCCGTGATCTCTCTCTTGAACAGCTCCAGGTTCCTGACCACGAGAAAGGTCAAATTCCCCAGAACCGCTACCTCGCCTTTGATCTGTCCCGCTTCGCGCAGCAGCTGCGGCAGCAACAACCGTCCCTGCCCGTCCATCTCGACCTGCTGCCCGTAGTAGTTGGTCCGGTCGAGAAACTTTTTCTTCGTGGGATTGAAATTGGAGAGCCCCGCCAGCTTCTGCTCGATCCGCTCCCATTCCTCGAAGGGATACACTTGAGCAACCTTCCCATCCAAACTTGTGATGTAGAATTGCGTTCCGTATTTCTCGTCGATCACCCGCTTGAACTCGGCCGGGACCTTCAACCGTCCTTTTTCGTCGACCCGGGTTGGATGATTGCCGCGAAACATGTTTTCTTTCTGTGAATGGGGAGGTAAAAACGGCACAAAGTATGGTTAAACTCGGGCGGTTCGGGCTGTTTGTCGTGCTTTTGGGTCGGTTTCCCACCGGCTCCTCGTTTTCAGCTCCAAAGCTCCACTGCCCTGACTTCGTCTACCACTCTGTACCACTTTGTACCACATCTTAGCCGTAAGTCGTTTATTGTCAAGCAGAAACTTGAAGGTGGCAGTCCCACTCCTGCACCGATTCTCGAAAATACCGAGGCTTGTGGTTAACCAATCGTAGGACCACAAGGGGTTGCGTTTACGCTCTTGGTTCCTTCGCTATTCATTCGCTACGATTTCTCTTGATCCCGGCCACTGGCGCGGATTTTCTTGTGGAAAAGCACGAACAGGGGTCGCCAGGTCGGCCCTTTCTGGCATGTGGCGCCACGAAATTAGGTGTACACTTCCCGCGAATCGTATCGGGCCCTGTTTACAAACACTTCGTCATCGGAGGCACGGCATGGCACTCAACCGAGGCAGAATGTGGCTGGGCGGTTTGGCGGGAGGCGTGGTCTGGACGGGTTGGAGCTTTCTGATCGGCAAGTATGTCATTACCGACGCGCGCTATCTGGCGGCGCAAAATGCGGGCATATTCCTAAAAACTCCGCGCTATCCGTATTTCGTGGTTCAGTGGATTGTTCTTCTGTTCATTCTGGCGATCGCGGTCTCGCATCTTTATGCCTGGGCGCGTGCGGGACTGGGAGCAGTTCCCGGCACGGCGCTGAAAGTCGGCTTTCTGGCCGGCTTCTTCGCCGGCTTCCCGGACAACTTCGCGCAGGCCACATGGTCCCCCGCCGGCCGCGCGATGCCTTTTGGCTGGATGGTCGAGATGTGGCTGGGCGCGATTCTGGCCGCGCTGGTCGCGGGCTTCTTCTATAAAGAATAGAAGCCGTAGCGAGCCGCTGATCAGGTTAGGGTCGTGACCAATCGAGCGAAAGTCTCCGCGTACTGTCCTGATATTGCTGGGCGCCAGCCTTGCTCAATCTGCTGGATGGCTCACCATTCACCGCGACCGCCTGTGCGTGACCGAGGGTGCGATCGAGAAGACGTCTGACGATCGCACGCCGGATCGCATGTCGGTAAATGTTCCGAAGATGCGCGCCTACGTCAACCAGTGGACGGCGCAATCCGCCGAAGTGCACTTCACCTATCTTGGCGCTACCAGCAAGGAGTCGGCGCTGGGCTCGGGCGCGGTCCGCCGGCAGTTCGGATTGAAGTTGCGTTCTCAGGATCCCTGCAACCTGGTGTATGCCATGTGGCGCGTCGATTCCGGATCAAAGCCTGATTCGAAGCTGGTCGTGTCGGTGAAGAGAAATCCCAATGCGCACACCAGTGCGGAATGCGGGAATCGCGGCTATGAAAACATCAAGCCGCGGAACGAATCTGCCGTGCCGCGCTTGCAATCCGGACAATCGCACACCCTGCGCGCCGAAATGAAAAACGCGGAATTGCGCGTGTTCGCGGATGACCAGGAAGTTTGGGAAGGAGACGTCGGATCGGAGGCCGCAGGGCTGGACGGCCCCATCGGCATTCGCTCCGATAATGTGCGCATCGAGTTCGAACTCTGGCCCGCCCGTTTGAGGGACTACATCCAACCTTCGTGCTCGCGTGCAAGGCGGCAGCCGAAGAAGAATAGGAAAGCGTGAGAGAGGATCGAGATCAACTGGATCTCCCCTGTGTTTCCCGTGTCCCCTGTGGTTTCTTTGTCTATTTTACTTCGAAGGCTCCACGAACACGGCGGTGCCATAGGCGAGCACCTCGGTGACCCCCTGCATTACTTCGGTCGCGTCGTAGCGCGCGCCGACCACGGCGTTTCCGCCTAACTCGGCCGCGTGTTGCAGCATCAGGTCGAAAGCTTCCTGCCGCGTCTTCTCGCACAAGTTGGTCAGCAGCGTGATGTTGCCCCCGACCAGCGTCTGCAATCCGGCGCCGATCGTGCCGAAAATCGAGCGCGAACGCACCACAATGCCGCGCACCACTCCCAGCGTGCGGGTCACGCGAAAGCCGTCGAGTTCAAATTGTGTGGTCACCATGTTGTGAGCCACCATCTTGCCAGCGCTGTAGCCAGTTGCCATCGCGGTTGTTCCTTTCCATACGACTACGTTCGCGAGCCGCCGAACAGGTAACTATAACGTCAGCGGCTAAGGATGGCGAGCACTCCAATCTCGGGACAGTGGTCACTCCAGTTCCGCGGTGATGAAGAATTCCTGCGACGAGGTGTCGTATTCCACGCGCAGCACGTTCGGTTTGCAGCAGACCTGGCAGTCTTCGACATAACTCTGGCGGCGTCCGGCGGACGCATCGACCGAAGTCGTGTTCCATTCTCCGCAGGACGCGCATTGGAATCCGGACTCCATGGTTGCGAGACTACACCTCAACCACGAGGACGGTTGAAGTCGCGCCAGCGTCCTGATTTTTAAGTCGTTGAGTCTCCGTGGAAGTGGTTGAAAAGTCGTAGAAGGCCCCTGGCAGGCTGCAGGACGCATATTTTGCCGCGCATGACCTTCGACCCCCCCTCGGGATCGATCGTCGACGCCAGGCCTTTCCGGCCTCGCAAAGGGCATCCTGAGCGAAGGGCGGAAGCAATTTTCGCGCCGACTTTTGCCTCAAGAATTCGTCTCAAATTGCTACACTGTATGTACACTGTTGTACGTACACAGCATAACCATAGCAAAGCAAAAGACATGCGGCCCAGTTTCGTATTTCCGATCCGCCGTCCGCTCCCGTCTCACGCCCTCCAATTCTGCCGATCCCCCCTATAATGGCCGGGCGGCATTCCGCATTTTCGGGGAGGATTGATGATCTCGCGGCGACGATTTATTGAAATGGGCGGGCTGACGGCGGGGATTGCCGCCGCATCGCATTCGCTGGCGGCAGCAACAGCGGGAGCTGACGACGCTTCCCTGCCGACGGCACTCGCGCAATTGAAATCGCGCAAGAGCGAGGCCGCGCCCATCACCCGCGAAGAGCGCCACGACCGCCAGGAGCGAGCCCGCAAGCTGATGAGCGGGAATGCCCTCGACGCCATCGTGCTCATGGAAGGCACGTCGTTGCGCTACTTCACCGGCATCCACTGGTGGGGTGGAGAGCGCACGTTCGCTCTGGTGCTGCCGGCCAAGGGCGCGGCGTTTTACGTGTGTCCCGCATTTGAGGAGGGACGAGCGCGCGAGCAGATCGTGAACTCGCCGGGCGGCGACCAGGCCGACGTTCGCGTGTGGCAAGAAGATGAGAGCCCCTACCAGCGCATCGCGCAAGGGTTAAAAGAACGCGGCATCGCCACCGGCAAGCTCGGCATGGAAGAGACCATTCGATTCGTCTTCGTCGATGGCATTGCCAAAGCCGCGCCGCGGGCGACAATCGCGAGCGCGACCCCGGTGACCGCCGGCTGCCGCATGATCAAAAGCGCGAACGAGATCGCGCTGATGCGGCTGGCGTCGCAGGTCACGCTGGCCGCCTATGAGGCGGTCTTTCATCGCCGTAAAAGACGGAATGACGCAGCCGCAGGTGGAGGAGCTGGTGCGGCAGGCGCACGACCGGCTCGGGTTCTCCGGCGAAGCGGATGTGCAGGTCGGAGAATTCTCTGCGTTCCCGCACGGCTCGGTCACGCCGCAGGTCGTGCACGAGGGAACGATTGTGCTGATGGACGGCGGCTGCGTGGTCGACGGATATCAATCCGACATCACGCGCACGTTCGTGCTGGGTAAAGCCTCCGACAAAATGAAGAGCGTGTTCGACATTGTGCACCGCGCGCAGTCAGCGGCGCTGGCAGCGGCTCGCCCGGGCGCGGAGTGCGGGTCCGTCGACGCGGCGGCGCGCAAGGTGATTGCCGACGCGGGCTATGGCCCTGACTACAAATACTTCACGCATCGCCTCGGCCACGGCCTGGGCATGGATGGGCACGAGTGGCCTTATCTGGTCCGCGGTAATCCAACGAAACTGCAGGCAAACATCACCACCAGCAACGAACCGGGAGTTTATATTCGCGGCGAATTCGGCGTGCGCATCGAAGACGACATGCACATCACGGAAAACGGCGCGGAGTTGTTCACGCCGCAGCCACCATCGCTGGAAGATCCGTTCGGAAAGAGCTGATCGCACAACTTCATCTACCACAGAGGACACAGAGTTTTTCACAGGGACTTGAGCTTTCCTGTGTCCCCGCGCCGTGGTTGAGGATCCTTAGCCCGCACGTCCTCGGACGTACTTGTTTATGACGTAACGGTCGGCGGAGTTTTGAAATCGGGAAAAACGAAGGTGTAGATGTATCCTTTGCGCACGTTGGTGACGAGCACGGGACGAAAACTTGCGATGCAGGTTCCTCCGCGGCGGCGGACGCTGGGATAAACAACTCCCGCCGCGCCCCGCTCGAGCAATTCCGCCGCGAGCGCCTGCGACGCTGCGTAGCTGGTGGGTGAGAGACAGCCAGCGTATTTTTTTGCGGGCTTGGCGGAATCCCGAAGATCGTTGAATTCGGCGTGGAAATCCGCGAGATAGTCGAGATAGTCGGCGGTGTCTTCTTCATCCCACGCGGTTTCTTTCAACCATAGCTGGCGGTGATAGGCCACTTCGGCCTGCGAAGTGTGCAACTCGAAGCCTGCATACCATGCGCCGCGATCTGCGGAGTTGAATCGCGATCCGCCCGGCGCGGGATGGCAGAACGCGGCGTTGATGATGCGATAGGAAGGAATCCCGAAGACGAGTTCCCTTTCGTCGACGGCGGGCGAGAGGCGCGATTCGGCGATGAGGCGGTCGTTGGTCGCGTTGTCGAGTTCGAAAATGCCGTCGAGAGTTTCGTCGTCGTCGGTGAGGCGGGTGAGCACGGAAGCGGCGCCCTCGGCGAACTGCGCCGGGATCAGGCGGTGGGTATCGCGGCGATCGATGGGAGTGGTGTTGAGCACGGCGTTGACTCTCTTCGAAATTTCATCGGCCGCCGCGACGGGCGTCGAGCAGGCGGCGCACGCCGAGCATGCCGGGAACCCCCGCGCGTGTCAGAAACTGCAAAGGCGGCGCGCCGTTGAACATGGGATTCGAATTGGGGCGCGAGGTCCACTGATTGGCCAGACGCTGATTGAAGAGAATGTTCAAGGCCTTGAAAATTCCGATCAGCAAGGAAATGCGGGTCAGTTCGTCCTGCGAGAGCAGGCCCTTGCGATTCTTTTTCAGTTCGTAGAATCGTCCGTTCGACGTGCCGCCGAGAAGAGTCATGGCATCTTCATTGCGCAGATCCCATTTCTCCACGATGGCGAAGAATGCCGCGATCGCTGGCGGACTCAATCGCGAACGAGTGGCGGAGTCTGCTAAGTCGGGCAGCTTGCGAAGATCAAGGCCGAGATCAGGAACTGCAGTTAGCGCGTTCATTGGCGTACTCCATTTATGGATAGTATTATATCCTATTTCGTAGTATCCGCAAGTACGTAGATCAGCCTTGTTTTGTGCGAGATGTAGGAATGGAAACCGCGGCTAGGCCCCAGGAACCGGCGGGCAACCGGGAAACTCTTTCAGGAATGTGTTGCCGATGTAGCCCAGATAGTTGATGCCGAGTTCGCTGGTGAAGAAACCGTCGGCGGTCAGTTTGCGAAGGAAAGCGAAGAATTCGATTCCCTGCCCCAGGCTCGGATCCTTCTTCGCATTCTTGCTGTAGGCGATGAGGTCGAGAATCTCTTTTTGTTGCGCGGCGGTGCAATCGAGATAAGCGCTGCCGTAGCGGTCGATGCAGGTGTTGTCGAGCCACATGAGTCCGCCGCCGAGGCTCGTCTGATATTCCTTGTTTTCGCTGGTGATCAGGTCGATAAACTCGGGCGCGCCGGCTTCGATCGCGCCTTTCGATTCGTCGTCGGCAGGGATGATGGTTTGGCAGAGGGACTGCAGCGTCTTGTAGAAGTGAGGCGAGAAAAATTTCGGAGTGTAGACTTGGTCTGCGGCCGCGGCCTTTTCCGCGCTCACCATGCGATGCGCATATTCGGCGGCCTCGAGCGGGAATGACGCGCAGGACGGAGCCAGCAACGGCAGTCATGCCGAGAGATTTCAAAATGTCGCGTCGCGAAATCGTCATGTTCGATCTCCGGATGCCGAAGCTACAAGAATTATTGTCGTTTCGTTCTTCCATTTCGCACCGTCGAAAATCCCCACTTCTCGCGCAAAAAGCGCGCAAGAAATGGGGCACCCGATTCCCGGCGATTGCAGAACTTTAGTCCTCACGCGCACTTTACAGATTTCCTTTCTTGGCCTGGTCGAGCAAATAATCCGACGCGCGCCAGGTCAGCGCCATGATAGTCAGCGTGGGATTCTTGTCGGCGTTGGTGACGAACGCGCCGCCGTCGGTTACGAACAAGTTCTTCACGTCGTGCGCCTGGCAGTATCCGTTCAGGGCTGAAGTCGCGGGAAGTTCGCCCATGCGCACGGTGCCGACTTCGTGAATGATCACGCCACCGTCAGCGATGCCGTAAGGATGGCGGCCATCGGGCTTCGTATGCGTCAGATAGATTCCGCCCGCAGCCTCCACAATTTCTTTGTACGTCTCCTGCATGTCCTTCGCCATTTTGATTTCGTTGTCGCTCCACTTCCAGTGAAAGCGCAGCACGGGGATGCCCCACTGGTCGACGGCCGAAGGATCGATCTCGCAGTAGCAATGCTCGTTGGGGATCATCTCACCGCGGCCGGCGAAGCCGATGTAGGTTCCATATTTTTTCTTGCACTCCTGCTTCAGACCAGAGCCGTAGCCCTCGAAATCGTCACACAAGTCGTCCCAGTCGCCGATACCGGGCATGCCGCGTCCGCCGCCGAATTCGGTGTGGTAGCCGCGCAGGAAATCGTTCTTGCGGTCAAACTTCCACCAAGGCAAATACATGTGCATGCCGCCGACGCCGTCGTGGTTGTGCGCCGGCATCTTCTCCAGTGCTTCGAAATATCCGCCGCCGTCGCTGCCCACGGTGTCCATCAAGTTGCGGCCGACCACTCCGGAGGAATTCGCCAGGCCGTCGGGAAAAAGTGTGGACTTAGAATTCAGCAGCAGGCGTGCCGATTCGCAGGCGCTGGCGGCGACGACGAACGCACGGGCGTGAATGCGCTTCTCTTCTTTTGTGGCCTTATCGATGTAGGAAACGGCTTCGATCTTGCCGTCTTTGCCGACGATCAGTTCCCGCGCCATGGCGCCCGTGATCAGAGTGAAGCGTCCCGTTTTTTCCGCGGGAGGAATCATCACCTGGCTCGAACTAAAGTTGGATGCAGTGATGCATCCGCGGCCGCATTGCGCACAGTAATGACAGGCGGCGCGGCCGTTGTGCGGCTCAGTCAGGATCGCAAGCCGCGATGGCACGCACAGAATATTCAGATGGTCGCAGGCCTTCTTGATGATGATTTCGGTGCAGCGCGGTTTGGGCGGAGGCAGAAAAATTCCGTCAGGCGCGCTGGGAATATTCTCCTTCGTCCCGAATACTCCGATGTAGGACTCGACTTTGTCGTAGTAGGGCGCGACGTCGTCGTAGCTGATGGGCCAGTCGTCGCCCATGCCATCGTGCGAGCGCACTTTGAAGTCGACCGGGGCCATGCGCAGGGCGATGCGTCCCCAGTGGTTGGTGCGTCCGCCCACGATGCGCGAACGGAACCAACGGAAATTTGCGCCGGGAGCGGAGACGTAGGGTTCGCCTTCAATTTCCCACGCTCCGTTAGGCGCGAGGAATTCATCTTCGAGTCCCTGGCGCGCGCGGCCGCCAACGCCGGCGCCGCGATGCGGTAGTTCGTAAGGCCAGACGTGCTCTTTGTAGTCTCGCGCGGGAACCAGCGGTGGACCGGCCTCGAGCAGCGCGACACTCAGGCCGCCTTCGGTGAGCACCTTGGCCGCGGTGCCTCCCGAAGCGCCGGAGCCGATGATGCAAACGTCATAAGTTTTAGGCGTGCGCTTGACTTGCATGAATCTCCCCAGCGTCCCTCAGGGATAAAACCCGCATTTTTTATTGGCAAGGGTCGGCACGGCTAAAGCCGTGCCCTTCCCCAGTCGATTCTTCAAGAGCTCCCCGATTTTCGAGACGGCTTCTACCATCGCAGCTTACTCAAATACTCGTAGCTGCCCTTGATGCTTTCGAGCGGCTGCTTGGGATGATCGTGCTCGACGATGTAGTGCTTGATCCCAGCCTTGTCGGACTGGGCAAAAATCTTTTTCCAGTCGATGAGGCCGCTGCCGACTTCGGTCAGGTCGACGGTGTCGCCGTAGTTCTGCGCGCCGCCGGCGGTGATGTGGGGCATCGTCTTGAGATCTTTGACGTGAACCAGCGGAAAGCGTCCGGGATATTCGTTGAAATATTTCAGCGGATCGCCGCCTGCGGCGGTAATCCAGCACAGATCCATTTCCATCTTCACCAGATTGGCGTCACACTCTTTGAGCAGTTGATCGTAGGGCAGCTTGCCATCGACGGGAAGAAATTCGAACCAGTGATTGTGATAGGCGAACTGCATGCCGGCCTTCTTGCTCAACTCACCGCAGCGGTTGAATTTCGCCGCGGCCTGCTTCCAGATGTCGGCATTCTTGCGCAGCTCTTCGGGAATCCAGGGGCAGACGATGTATTTCAAGCCAATGGTCTTCGAGGTTTCGATGACCCCGGGAAACTTGTCGTCGAGTTCGTCATATTGGACATGGGTCGAGACCGGCGCGAGACCGTTCTTGTCGCACGCGGCGCGGACCTGCGCGCCGGTGCGGCCGAAGTAGCCGGCGAATTCGACTTCTTTGTAGCCGATCTGTGCGACCTTGGCGATGGTGCCGTCGAAGTCGTCTTTCATCAAGTCGCGCACGGTATAGAGTTGCACGCCCACCTTGTCGATCTTGTGATCGCCGGCGGCCCAGCCCATTTTGCTGGTCAGCAACGTGGCGGCAGTGACGGTGGTTGCGGTTTCGAGAAAGGTGCGGCGGTTCATGGCATGAAGACTCATAAGGACGTTCCTCCGATTGGCCCGTCTAGGGGTGGTAGTCGAATCCGGGAGCATTATACGCGGGAAGCGAGGTTAGAGCGGAGCCCGAAGAAAATCGATTTAGGAATCTAGGAGGCAGGACTCGGCCCGGCAGGAAATCGAAGGGGCGCAAGAGCTACCGCCCCTTCCCCATCGGTTGTACAGCCGGCTCGCTTCAGTCTTTCTCTACCTGCAGATTGTTAGTCACCGAGAATGCGCCGGAGACGCCGTTGGCGCGAATGTAAACAAGATTCTTGTCGCCTTCGCTGTCGACGACACCCTCCAGGGTTACGTGGCCGCCCTTCACAATGATGCGGATCGGCTTCTGCACGCCGAGCGAGTATCTTTGCAGCGCGGGATAGCGGTAGATCGCGCGGTACAACTGTCTACGCAAACGGTCGTCCATGGGCGCAGGCGGCAGCACCTCGATCTGGTTGACAACCTTTTCGACACCTTCTATGTGTTTGACTGCGTTCTCCGCGTCCGACTTGGTGACCGGCCGGATCACCTGGCCGAGCAACGTCACGGCGGACCCATCTACTTCGTAAGCGAGGTAATCGAAGGGGCCGACGTAGGGCAGCATCAGCAGTTCATGCCGCACGGCTTTGGTGATGCGTTCCTGGGATTTGGCTGAAGGTTGACCGCGTTGCGTGTCTTGCGCGGTACCGAGCGAAACGAGAGCTACCAAACTGACGAGGAAAATCGGCAGCCGAGGCTTCATGTGCGTTCCCTCCATTAAAAGGCGGCACTCCCCAGGATTTCGGGAAAGTCTACTCCCGGAACGGGTCGATTTGCGATGGGGGGACTTAGATGCCGCCTGGAGGTCTTCGGCGGCGCAAGAAAAGAAACAATAAGGCTGGGCTAGGCAGTGCGGCGAGCGGGACTGCTATGCAGTCGACCGCTCGCCTCGCACTGCTCTTCGTCAATGGCCTAGGCCGTTACATTTACGCCGCTGCTCTGGGCTGAGTTGCTGGCCAAACTGTTGAACAGATTTAGAACGATTTCCTGGTTGCTGTTCTGCGCCAGGTTGAGCGTGATCTGCTCGGGCGTTTGACCTTGCTGATTGGCCACGCCAATGGTCACCTGCTCGCCTCCGTTGCTGCTGTTGCTCACGCCGATCGCGATCTGCTCACCCGCGGTGACGTTGCCGAGATTCAGTACGATTTCCGATCCGCTGCCGGATGGCGCCGAGCTGGCGGTCGAGGTCGTCGGCGCTGGAGCGGCGGGACTGGCTGCCGCGGCCGAGGGAGATGATCCGCTGAGGGTCACGATGATCGGAGGCTGGGCCACGCCTACTGGCTGCGCTTGCTTGAAAGTCGACTGCAGTTGAGCAAAGGCCTGCTGCGCGCCGGCCAGGTCTCCGGCTTGCAGCGCCTGACCGATGGCGGCGAAATCCTGCTGCCGCTGGCTGACCTTGTAGGCGCCGCCGTTGGCGAACGGGCCGCTCTGCGCCAAAGTCTGGAGGGCGTTGTACTCCTGCTGAGCGCCGGCAAGGTCGCCGGACTGGAGCGCCTGTCCCAGTGCCTGCTGATCGGAGCCGCGCTGCTGAAAATACTGTTGCAACTCCTGGTAAATCGAATTCGAGGAAACTGCTGCGGTTGCCATAAGTCTCTCCTAAGAAAGGATCCTTTTCGGACGGAAGTCTCAGAACCCCTTGCAATATCAGACTGGATCGGCAACGGCGGAGAGAACTTTAGACGTTGCTGGTAATCGCGGCGAGGGTGACGGCACGGATCTTCATTGCTCGGAACTATACCGCTGGAATCTGTGCCGCTCAGGCTAGGGCAGGGTGAGATTCAGCCCATGAATGGAAGCCTTCGCGCGGATGTCGGCGCAGTTGGTCACGATCCAGTCGGCGCCGGCCTCGCGCAACACGGAATCCGGTGCCGTTGTTCTGAATGCGATGACTTTCGCGCCCGCGGCTTTGCCCGAACGGACTCCGGCGGGCGCATCTTCCACAACAACGCATTCCCCGGGCGAAAATCCAAGGATGGAAGCGCCTGTCAGGTAGGGCTCGGGATGCGGCTTACCGTGCGTAATGTCGTTCGAAGTAATCAGCCTCTCGGGCAGCGGAAGCCCAGCGGCCCGGATACGAACTTCGGCCAGCCGGCGAGTGCAGGAGGTCACGATGGTCCAGCGATTGGAAGGAAGGCTGGCGAGCAAATCGAGCGCTCCGGGCAGCGGGATCACGCCTTCGAGGTCTTCGATTTCGCGGCGCTCGACTTCGCGGTTCTCCGCCTCGTGATCGGAATTCGGGAGATAATCGCGAACCGTGGTCAGGCTGGGACGCCCATGGGCGCGGGCCACGACTTCTTCGGGATCGAATCCGTGCTCGACCGCCCATCGGCTCCAGACGCGGGCCACGGCCGGAGTGGAGTCGATCAGGACTCCGTCCATGTCAAAGAGGAGGGCAGCGCACTGGAATTGGGTCATGAGGCGTAAATGGGACGATCGGTCGCTCGCTTTCGTGGAACCGATATTCTAAAGCATCCGGCTCAAGCATCCTGACCGAGCATCCTAATTCGGATCCAGCTCAGACCCCCTGGTGCTCAGACCACCTGGTGATGAGCGTCACAATCCCTGGTGCCCGCTATCACTGGCTTTCCGTGGGCGCTGGAATACATTTTGACTGTACGGCTGGCAGGAGTGCAGGCCATGCTGTCGAAGTGCGCCAATCCGAAGTGTTCCGAGATTCTCCGCTATCTCCACGAGGGGAAGATTTTCTACCTCGCACCCACCCCTGAAGTGCAAATAACCGCGGGAATGCTGAATCCGGCGCTGCATGAGCGTTTCTGGCTCTGCTCCCGCTGCTCGAGAGAAACAACATTGACTTGGGGAGGAGCGAAGGTGAGGCTGGCGCCGCTGCCCGTAAGAGCGGCGGTCCTGCCGTCGCCGTCCGCACCCAAGAACGAACTGAGAAGAAGACGACCGCGGGCACGAGCCGCATCCGCCGGCCGCGAGGATAGGTAGAGAACCTGAGTCGGTGCGGCCAGGAGGTATGTATGACAGTCGCAGAGTTGAACGTCCCCACCCCGAACATCCCCACCTCGTCTGCAACGCCGAAAAACGGGCCCGTTTTCCGGCATATTCTTGTGGCTACCGACTTTTCCACTGCCTCGAAGCGGGCGCTGCGCGACGCGATGGCCCTGGCGACGGAAAACCACGCTCGCCTGTCGGTGATTCATGTGCTGCAGCCCGATCGCAGGCTTTCGACTCTGGAGAATCCTCCCGAGATCGACCTGCAACGCATTGCAGCCGAGAGCAAGATCAAGGCATTAGAAGCGGAGATGGGATTCGATCAGAAAATTGATTCGACTTTGGTAAAACACGGACCGGTCGCGGAGCAAGTTGCTGCGCTGATCGAGAAAAACGGAGTCGACCTTCTGGTGATCGGCACGCGCGGTCGCGGAGGCTTTCAGAAACTGGCTCTCGGTTCAGTGGCCGAGGAACTGCTGCGCCTGGCGCCTTGCCCGGTCATGACCATTGGTCCCGCAGCGGACTTTGCGGCGATTACTTACGGACCGGGGTTTCACAAGATTCTGTTCGCCACCGACTTTGGCAAAGGATCGACGAAGGCTCTGCCGATCGCGTTGGCGCTGGCCCGGGCGCAACAGGCGAAACTGATCCTGCTGCACATGATTCAGCCGATGCCTGCAACTTCGTCCAGCATGTCGGCGTACGCCCCGGCAGACGCAGCCGCGGATGAAGTGCAAGAGTGGGTAACTGCATCCCGCAAACGGGCGGTACAGCAATTAAGAGACTGTTTGCCCGCGGAAACCGGCCTGGAGCAGGATCCGGAGTTTGTCGTAGGAACGGACTTCCTGGCCGAGGGAATCCTGATGGCCAGCGGAAAGTTCAAAGTCGACCTGATCGTCATGGGAGCGAACCGGTCGGCGTCCGCGAAAGCCGCCGCGCATATTCCCTGGACGGCGGTGCACGAAATCGTACGCGACGCGCCTTGCCCGGTGCTGACGGTTGCGGGATAGAGAAAACAAGAAAGACAAAACCGAAAGACGAAGATCGCCGCACCATTTACGAGTGGACCAGCCGCGGCTGGGCCAGCTACGACTGGACGATTTTCTCCAGAGCGGTGCGGCTGCGAATGACGAGGGTTGAACCCTTGAGTTGCAGCAGTTGCTTTTTCTTGAAATCCGAAAACAGGCGGCTGACGGTTTCGCGGGTGGTTCCGATGATTTCCGCAATCTCCTCGTGGGTCAGAGTGAGCTTGATCTGCGCGGAACCGTCCGTTTGTGCGGGCTTGGGCGACCACGACAATAGCAGCTTGGCGAATTTTTCCGACGGCGAAGTGGTGAGACCCAGCGTGCGGATCTCCTCGTAGGCGGTGTAGTAGTTGCGGCTCAACTGTTCGGCGACCCGCAAAGCCACTTCTCCGTGATCTTTTAGAAACTGCAGCAAGGACTCGCGGGGAATAAAATTTGCCTGGCCCGGCTCCATCATTTCAGCCGACACCTCATACGGGCGGCTCGAAATCACCGCATTCAGGCCGAGGATGTCTCCCGACTCGGAGAGTTTCGTGATGATGGTCTTGCCCTCGCGAGAAGATGTTGAGAGTTTTGCCTTGCCGGTACAAAGCACGAACACGCCGCGCGGCTGCTGCCCTTCAATGAAGAGCATGGCTCCCTTGGGATAGACGGCGGTGGATCTGATTTCGTTGAGGCGTTGTGCGGCTTGCACCGAAAGATTACAAAAGAGATGTTCCTCTCTCACCGGGCAGGTGAGACAGTTATCGAGAATATTAAGTCCGTAAGGGGCGCGCACTGAGCACCTCCCTTCTGATTGGACCGTAGCCCGGTGTTGGTTGCATGTGATCGCCGTCACAGGCGCTGGTGATTGCACGCAGACCGCTGCCCGGCGAGCAAAACGACCGCAGCTCATGATCGCAGCCTTTCACGATCACAGCGTAACGGAGCATACTGTTTCCTATATGCCCGATTCCATAACGCAGGCCGAACCGTCGCGCCGCCCTTATCCGACGCAGTACGTCTGGGAGCGGCAATTGAAGGATGGCACGCCGGTGACCATCCGCCCGATTCGCCCCGAGGACGAGCCACTCATGGTTCGGTTCCACGCCACACTCTCGGAGCGCAGCGTGTACCTGCGTTATTTCTGTTCGCTGAGTCTGAGCGCGAGAGTCGAGCACGAGCGGTTGGTGCGCATCTGTTTCGCAAGTTACGACCAGGGATTCGCGCTGGTGGCCGATCGCACGAATCCTGAGACCGGACAACCCGAAATATTGGGAGTAGGCCGGTTCAGCACCATCAATCGCGAAGAAGCCGAAGCGGCGGTTCTGGTTTCCGATCCCTGGCAGGGGCGCGGCGTGGGAACGGAACTGCTTGCTGGCGTGATCCGCGCTGCTCGCGAGGAAAAATTTCAGCGGCTCTGCGCCGAGATACTGCGGGACAATCTGCCCACACAGATCCTCTTCAAGAAGGCGGGTTTCCGCCTGAATGTGATGAGCGACCCCTCGTCGGTTGCCGCGGTGCTGGCCCTGTAGCGTGTGCGTGAGAGCTAGATTTCTGGGAAAACGCTGGAACCAGCCCTCCTCAAGAATCCAGCCGCGGAGCGGCGCTAGGTGATAGGCCGGCACGTAAGTGCCGGATAGAGTAGGAACAGACAGCGAGTCCTCATCGAACTACAGCTTATAGGGGCGACAAAAGTCCAGCAGAGATTAGACCGTCTCCGTCATCCGGATGACTTCGAGCTGCGGCTCGAATTTCACGGTAGTACCCAGGGCGCGTGAAACCAGGCACAGTTTTTCCGCCCGCTTGAGCAACTCGAGTGCCTGCTCCCGTTCCTCGGCGGATGCGATTTTGAGGTTCGGACGCACCACGATCTGGGTGAACGTATAACCGGAGTCTGCTTTGCGCACCGTCCCGCTGGCTTCCACTTGCAGATCGGTAAAGTTGAACTGTGCGGACCCGGCAATCGCCCGCACCGTCGTGGTGTAGCAGCCGGCAACCGCGGCCAGCAGAAGTTCCTCGGGCGTCCAGCGGCCTTCCAGTCCGCCAAATTCCGCGGGCGCGGTGAAGTGGATCGCATTGGGAGCGGAATCCGACTTGGCCAGGCCAGTGCGGCCCGAAGTCCACCATGCGGCTACTCGATAAGCATGTTCTTCACTCATGATTCTCTTCTCCTTGGGAAAACTGCTGCGGACTTCATTCCGATCGCGGATTGCAGATTTCGCAGGCCGACCGATCGGAAGAGATCTTCAATCTGCAATCTAAAAATCTAAAATCTGCAGTTTTGCTTGCGAGCGCGAAGTTCGACCGCCATACAGCGCAGCGCTCTACGCAGCTCCCTCTTTGGGCAAAAGTCCGCGCTCCTGCTTGATCTTCTGAATCTGGTCGCGCAGCCAGTTGGCGAGAGCTTCTTCCATTTCAGGCTGACTCGCGGTGCGGTAGAGGTCGTCCACGGTTTGCCCGTCTTGCGTGAGCGGGATGAACCGGCAAGGCACGCTTTCGTTCCGCCGGTCGCCGGGCACGAACTGCTCCAGCAGGCAGCTCTCGCAGGGATGCGGCCGCGCCGGATCGCAGAAATTCGGACAGATCGGTGAATCCTCAAAAACCGCGGGAGCACGCCAGGGCTTATGGGGTGAGCGTCCGTATCCGCCGTCTTCTACGAAGCTCAGTTCGAACTGAAGTAGTTCCAGAATGTCGCGAGTGTCTTGGGCCATAAAGCACCTCGAATAAGGGCCATCATGCCCTGAAAGGCGTGGAGCCTCCGTATACGCACTCACGGCGATTTGTGATTGGAGTCACATAGCTTCAGAGCTCAGGTTGCCGCGCCCCGGCGGTTTGCGGTTGATTCGGGAACATTCCTGAAACAGGCGGCGTGATTGTAGTCATACCGAAGCGTGACCCAAATCATGCCGATGTACATCTTGACGCTCGTCGTAAGACGGTGACATCAGTCACAACTGGCTATAGAGATGCCTGTGATCGTCCTCACAGGCCAAAGTGACTTCTGCCATAGGTCGATATTGGCAAGCATGCGAATCTACGCCTGCGAGCTAGTTCTCAGAATGCAGAAACGGGAACGGATTCGCACTGCGCTCTGATTTCTAGGCAGGTGGCAAGTCCAGCGACGGGCCATTCTTGCTCTGTGATATCGTGCGAGCAATCCCAAGGAGGATGCAAACATGAAATCTCTCTCTCTTCGAATGGGCCTGGTAACTCTGCTGGCTGGCGGAGCAATCCTGGTCTTCTCCTCGTCGGCAGTCGCACAAGACGCCGCCGCCAACTACAAGGCGAAAAACTGCGCCATGTGCCACGGCGCTGACGGTAAAGGCGGCAAGATGGGCACTCGCGACTTCGCCTCGCCCGAAGTGAAGAAAGAAACCGACGCGGAATTGATCGAGATCATTACCAAAGGCAAGCCCGGTCCGCCCAAGATGCCGGCCTATGGCGACAAGCTGAAAGACACGGAAATCAAGGACCTGGTCGCCTACATTCGCGGTTTAGGCAAGTAAGCGCGCCCAAGTAAGCTCGGCCAAGTAGTTGTTGGCAGGAAAAAGAAAGGCGGCCCGAATGCGGCCGCACGAAAATCGTCCGATTCTGAAGGATTGGCGGGTGAGAGCATGTCCACGCGAACCATACGGAATATTTTTGCGCCTGGAATGGCTCTCATCCCCCTTTTAACTCTGCTCTTAATCTCCGGCAGCGTCCTCGCCGCCGACAAACATCCAGCCAGCAAAGAGCCTCCGAAGCCCACCGCGGAAGAATGCCTCGCCTGCCATAGCGACGCGAGCCTTACCCACGACGAGAACGGCAAGACAGTCAGTCTGCATGTCGATCCCAAGGCATTCAAAGATTCCATTCACGGCAGCATGTTTACCTGCGTCGACTGCCACACCGATGTAAAGAGTTCCGCGCACGAAACGCCCCCGCTGAAAATCACCTGCGCCAGCTGCCACGCCGACGAACAGGCTGCCTATGATCGCAGCTTCCACGGCAAAGCCGTGCAGGGAGGTAACAACAAGGCCGCGACCTGCGTCGATTGCCACGGCAGCCCGCACGAACTACTCCCGGCAAGCGATCCCAAATCGCGGGTGCATCACAGCAATATCCCCGCCACCTGCGGCGCCTGCCACAGCCAGAAATTTGTCATGCAGGATGGAGGTCAGAGCGCGCAGATGGTGGCTTCGTATGCTCTGAGCGTTCACGGATCGGCCGTCGCCGCCGGGTCAGAAAAAGCTGCAGTCTGCACCGACTGCCACGGCACGCACGAGATTCTCGATGCCAAGGATGAGAAGTCTCCCATCTTTAAATTCAACGTGCCGCAGACTTGCGGGCAATGCCACGACACGGTCGCCAAGGAATATAAGCAGAGCATTCACGGTCAGGCCATCGCCAAGGGCAACTGGCAGGCGCCGGTGTGCACCGATTGCCACGGCATTCACTCTATCAAGTCGCACCTGGATCCTAATTCTCCAGTCTCCGCGCAAAACGTGGGCCTGGTGACCTGTTCGCGATGCCACGAAGGCGTGCGGCTCTCGCAGGAATTTGGCGTGGAAGGCCGCCGCGAAACCACCTACCTCGCCAGCTATCACGGACTGGCGTCGCGGGGAGGCTCGCAGGTGGTCGCGAACTGCGCCAGTTGCCACGGCACTCACAGCATTCTTCCCTCCAGTGATCCGCGGTCGATGACCAACCACGCCAATCTCGCCCGGACTTGCGGCCAGTGCCATCCGGGCGTCACGGAAAAATTTACCGCTGCCACAGTCCACGTAGATGCGCCGCTCTCGGCCGATGTGGGCAGCAAGGCCGTGCGCTGGATTCGCCGCTTCTATCTGAGCATGATCTTCGCCGTGATCGGCGGCATGCTTCTGCACAATCTCATCATCTGGCGGGCCAAGGTTATCGCGCGCCGCAAAATGCAGCACGATTTTGTGATGCGCATGCCGCTGCGCTTCCGCCTGCAGCACGCCACTCTACTCACCAGTTTCTTCGTGTTGGTTCTGACCGGCTTTGCCTTGAAATTCCCCGATTCCTGGTTCGCGCAGATGCTTTCGCTGGGCGAGCACCGGCGTCAACTGCTGCATCGCATCGCGGCGGTCGTACTCATTGGAGTGAGCATTTACCATCTCTTTGACCTCGCCTTGAGCCAAAGTGGGAAGAAACTTGTGCGCGATCTGTTCCCCACGCTGGACGATGCGCGCGGCGCGTGGCAGAATGTGTGCTACTACCTCGGCCTCACTTCTCAGAAACCTGAGTTCGCGCGCTTCAACTACGCGGAGAAAGCCGAGTACTGGGCTCTGGTCTGGGGCATGATCGTGATGGCCGTGACCGGAATCATGCTGTGGGCCAAGGTTCTGGTCGGCAATCACATGCCGCGCTGGTGGCTCGACGTCGCGACCGCCATTCACTTCTATGAAGCCGTGTTGGCGACCCTGGCAATCATCGTGTGGCATTTCTACCAGGTGTTCTTCGATCCAGATGTCTATCCCATGAACTGGGCGTGGTGGGACGGAAAAATGACGCTGCACCACTATCGCGAAGAGCATGGCCTGGATCATGCCGCTTTCGTTGAACCGGCCCATGCCCCCAAGGCGGCAGTCGTTGTGGCCGCAGCTGTTGTGGAGACTCGGACCGTCGAAGCTCCGCCCGCGGACGAACCTGAACCAGCCGAGGTCAAGCATGGAGAATGAGAACACTCCGCCGCCTCCGGCGACGGAACCGCGGCACCGATTGCGCATGCTGCTGCGCAACCCCATCAGTCTCGCGGGATTAGCGCTCGTGATCGTCAGTCTGGCTAACATCTTTCTTTTTGTCCTGATCGATTTCATTGCCACCCGGCCCAGCCCCTACATCGGCATTCTGGCCTACATGGTGGCGCCCGGCTTCCTCGGCCTCGGGCTGCTCTTGATGCTGGCCGGCGTGCTGGTCGAGCGGAAAAAGAAAGTTGTATCCACCGACTTCTATCCCCGCATCGACCTCAACGACAAGGCCCAGCGCAGCGCCGTCATCTCGTTCATGACGTTCCTGATCGTATTCGTCACGGTCAGCGCTGCCGGCAGCTACAAGGCCTACGAGTTCACCGACTCCGTGCAGTTCTGCGGCCAGTTGTGCCATACCGTAATGAACCCCGAGTTCACCGCCTACCGGCTCTCTCCGCACGCGCGTGTGGCTTGTGTGGATTGCCACGTCGGATCGGGCGCGACCTGGTACGTAAAATCGAAACTCTCCGGAGCCCGCCAGGTCTATGCCGCGGCCTTCAAAACCTACCCCCGGCCGATTCCTACCCCCGTGCATAACTTGCGCCCGGCGCAGGACACCTGCGAGCAATGTCACTGGCCGAAGAAGTTCTACGGGGGGCAGCTCAAAGTCTTCACTCACTACGCCAGCGACGAGAAAAATACCGTGCGTCAGGTGCGGATGATTATCAAGACCGGCGGCGGCGATCCTGCGACCGGCGCTCCCGAAGGCATCCACTGGCACATGAACATCGCCAACAAGATCGAATATGTAGCCGCGGACGAGAAACGCCAGACCATTCCCTACATTCACGTCGAAGACATGCAGGGCCGCGTCACCGAGTACTACGCCAAAGACTCGACGCTCAGCAAAGATCAGATCGCGAAAGCTCCGCGGCATCGCATGGATTGCGTGGACTGCCACAACCGTCCCACCCACATCTACGTGCCGCCCGATTTGTCGGTCGATCAATCGTTGTTAGCCCGCCGTCTGGACATTTCGTTGCCCTTCATCAAGCAGGAGTCGGTGGCAGTACTGACCGCCGCCTATGCCACGACCGACGATGCCATGCACGGCATCGCCAGCGGCGTGCAGGGTTTCTATGAGAGCAAGTATCCGGACGTAGCCAAGACCAAGCAACTGGAGATTCGCAACGCCGTCGCCGAGGTGCAGGAGATCTTCAAACGCACCACCTTCCCGGAAATGAAGCTGAACTGGCTGACCCACCCCAACAATCTGGGACACTTCTATTACAGCGGCTGCTTCCGCTGCCATGACGGCCAGCACGTCAGCGCCGACGGCAAAGTGGTGAGCCGCGACTGCAACCAGTGCCACACCTTGATGTCGGAGACCGAAGGCACGACCAGCGTCGCCGCCACGACCCTCCCCGCCTTCCAGCATCCAGTCGATTTGGGCGATCTAACGCAAGTGAACTGCGCCGACTGCCACACTGGCGGAACGGGCCCATAAAAAGCCGAACTGCCCCTACCAATTCCGCACTGGGTGCCCCATTTCTCGCGTCTTTTGCGAGAAGTGGGGATTTTGACTTTTTAACTCAGTACGATCCGACGATAAGTCCCACCTAACCCCTCCTAATCCCTTCCCGGAATTTGTGATCCTAATCACACCCCTCTGTGAACCTGCGTCCCGACATGCACACCCCCCATCCTGCATCCTGAACATATCGGAGCGGTTAGGCCATTAAGTCGAAGGCCTCCGCGGTCGATATTTGAACGGGGGACTTTCAATGAAGCGCAAATTCAAGACCATGGACGCCAACGAGGCGGTCGCCAACGTCGCATACCGTGCCAGCGAAGTGATCGCCATCTACCCGATCACTCCTTCCTCGCCCATGGGCGAATGGTCGGATCAGTGGTCTTCCGAAGCCGTTCCCAACGTCTGGGGCAGCGTGCCCCACGTAGTCGAGATGCAGAGTGAAGGCGGCGCCGCCGGAGCCGTTCACGGCGCCCTGCAGACGGGATCGCTGGCCACCACCTTCACCGCGTCCCAGGGATTGCTATTGATGATCCCGAACATGAACAAGATTGCCGGAGAACTCACCCCGGCCGTGTTTCACGTAACCGCCCGCACTTTGGCCACGCACGCCCTCTCGATTTTCGGCGACCACTCTGACGTGATGTTCTGCCGCGCAACGGGATGGGCCATGCTTTGCTCGAACTCGGTGCAGGAAGCCATGGACCTGGCCCTGATCTCGCACTCCGCATCGCTCGAGTGCCGCATTCCCTTCATGCACTTTTTCGACGGATTCCGCACCTCGCACGAAGTCAACAAGATCGAAATGCTCAATGAAGACGACATGCGGGCCATGCTGAACATGGACCGCGTCATTGAACACCGCCAGCGCGCGCTTTCGCCCGATCATCCCGTGCTGCGCGGCACCGCGCAGAATCCCGACGTCTTCTTCCAGATTCGCGAATCGGCCAACGCCTACTACGACGCTTGCCCCGCCAAGGTGCAGGCCGCGATGAATAAATTCGCGGAGACAGTTGGCCGTCAGTATCACCTCTTCGATTACGTTGGCGCACCCGATGCCGAGCGCGTCATCGTCATGATGGGCTCCGGCGCAGAAGCCGCCCACGAAACCGTCGAACACCTGACCGCGCGCGGCGAGAAAGTCGGTCTGCTGAAAGTCCGCCTGTATCGCCCCTTCTGCGTGAAGTCGTTCCTCGAGGCTCTCCCCGCCAGCGTTCGAGAGATCTCCGTCCTGGATCGAACCAAGGAATCGGGCGCGATCGGCGAACCGCTTTACCTCGACGTCGTCAACGCTCTCTTCGAGGGCCTGAAGCTGGGCTACGGGACGCTGAAGATCGCTCCCGGCGTGGTTGGCGGCCGTTACGGCCTCTCCTCCAAGGAATTCACGCCCGCCATGGTCAAGGCTGTCTACGACAATCTGAAACAGAATCAGCCCAAAGATCACTTCACCATCGGTATTCACGACGACGTCAACCACACCAGTCTCGACTACGACGCGTCCTTCTCCACCGAGCCTGACAGCGTGATCCGCGCCATGTTCTACGGCCTCGGTGCCGACGGCACGGTCGGCGCGAACAAGAATTCCATCAAGATCATCGGCGAAAACACCGACAACTATGCGCAAGGATATTTTGTCTACGACTCGAAAAAATCCGGCGCCATGACCGTCTCTCACCTGCGTTTCGGACCGCAGCCCATTCACTCCAGCTACCTGGTTTCCAAGGCGAACTTCATCGCCTGCCACCAGTGGATTTTCCTCGAGCGCTACGACATGCTCAGCGCACTGGTGCAGGGCGGAACGTTTCTACTGAACAGCCCTTACAGCAGAGACGAGGTCTGGGACCACCTGCCACGCGAAGTACAGTCACAACTGATTGCCAGGCAGGCCAAGGTCTACACCATCGACGCGTCCAAGGTCGCGCACGACGCTGGCATGGGCTCGCGCACCAACACCATTATGCAGGTATGCTTCTTCGCGATTTCCAAAGTGTTGCCCGGTGAAGAAGCCATCGAGGCCATCCGCCAGTCGATCCGCTACACCTACGGCAAGAAGGGCGAAGAGGTCGTGCAGAAAAACATGCGCGCGGTCGACGAAACTCTCGCTCACCTTTTCGAGGTGAAGGTTCCCGCCACCGCAACCAGCAAAACGGAAATTCCTGCCGCGTTCCCGGGCGCTCCGAAATTCGAACACGACGTGCTCGGCACAATCTACGCCGGACGCGGCGACGAACTTCCCGTGAGCGCGTTCTCCTGCGACGGCACGTTTCCCACCGGCACCGCCAAGTGGGAGAAGCGCAACCTGGCTCTCGAAATTCCCGCCTGGGATTCGAACATCTGCATCCAGTGCGGCAAGTGCGCCATGGTCTGCCCGCATGCGGTCATTCGCGTCAAGGTCTATGACAGCCAGCAACTCGCAGGCGCGCCCGCGACGTTCAAGTCCACCGCGACGCGCGACAAAGAGTGGGCCGGCCTGAAATATACGATCCAGGTCGCTCCTGAAGATTGCACCGGATGCGGGGTGTGCGTCGACGTTTGCCCGGTGAAGAACAAGAGCGAAGTTCGCCTGAAGGCGATCAACATGGTCCCGCAGCCTCCGCTGCGCGCGCCCGAAAGCGAGAACTGGAACTTCTTCCTGAAGATTCCGGAACTCGACCGCAGAAAAATTAAAGTCGGAACCATCCGCCAGCAGCAGGTGCAGGAACCGCTGTTCGAGTTCTCGGGCGCATGCTCGGGATGCGGCGAAACTCCTTATCTGAAGCTGGTTTCGCAACTCTTCGGCGAGCGCGCCGTCATCGCTAACGCCACCGGATGTTCCTCGATCTACGGCGGCAACCTGCCCACCACGCCGTGGTCGAAGAACGCAGCCGGCCGCGGACCAGCATGGTCGAATTCCTTGTTCGAAGACAACGCCGAGTTCGGCCTGGGCTTCCGCGTCTCCATCGACAAGCAGACGGAATTCGCCCACGAGTTGCTGCTCAGCCTTGCCGATAGAGTCGGCGACGATCTGGTATCAGCCATCCTCAACGCGCCACAAAAAGACGAAGCCGACATTTACGAACAGCGCCAGCGCGTCGACTTGCTGAAAGAAAAACTTCAGCCACTCAACTCGCCGAACGCGAGACAACTTCTCTCGGTCGCCGACATGCTGGTAAAGAAAAGCGTCTGGATCATCGGCGGCGACGGCTGGGCCTACGACATCGGTTACGGCGGACTCGACCACGTGCTGGCCAGCGGACGCAACGTCAACATCCTGGTGCTCGACACCGAAGTCTATTCGAACACCGGCGGACAGGCGTCCAAGTCCACGCCCCGCGCGGCCGTCGCCAAGTTTGCCGCCGGCGGCAAGCCCGGTCCGAAAAAAGATCTCGGACTCATGGCCATGACCTACGGCAACGTCTACGTCGCCAGCGTCGCCATGGGCGCGAAAGACGAGCACACGCTCAAGGCGTTTCTCGAAGCCGAAGCCTATGACGGCCCGAGCATCATCATTGCCTACTCGCAATGCATCGCGCACGGCATCGACATGACCACAGCGATGACCGATCAAAAAGTCGCCGTCGAATCCGGCCAGTGGCTGCTCTACCGCTATCACCCGGACCGCGCCGCGGCTGGCGAAAATCCGCTGGCGCTCGATTCGCGCGCTCCCACGCGCAAGGTGCAGGAGTACATGCAGCAGCAAACGCGCTTCAAAATGCTCACCAAGAGCAAGCCGCAGGATGCAGAACGCCTGTGGAAGCTCGCGCAGCAAGACGTAGAGCGCCGCTACCGCATGTACGAATACATGGCGAGCCGCAAAATGGAGCCCGCCGCCGCACCAAAAGAACCAGCGGAGAAACCCGCGCCGGTGCTGGAAAAGGCCGGAACAACCACCCACTGAGGGCTGTGCTAACGCACGGTGGAAAACAATCGGCCAACGACTAACGACCAACGACCGACGACGATTCAACGAGTAAGGAGAACCAATGATCGATCTCAGCACCAAATATCTCGGCATGAAACTGCGCTCGCCCCTCGTGGCCTCGGCCTCGCCCCTGTCGCGCGACATTGAAGGCATCTGCCGCCTCGAAGATGCCGGAGCCTCCGCCGTCGTTCTCTATTCGCTGTTCGAAGAGCAGTTGCGCCAGGAAGAAGCCGACCTCGACTATCACCTCGCCGCCGGCACCGAAAGCTTCGCCGAGTCGCTGACTTATTTTCCGCAGCCCAGCGAATTTCAGACCGGCCCCGAAGGTTATTTGAATCACATTCTCAAGGCCAAGGCTGCCACGCGAATTCCCATCATCGCCAGCCTCAACGGCTCGACTCTGGGCGCGTGGACCGATTTCGCGCGGCGCATCGAGCAGGCTGGCGCCGACGCCCTCGAGTGCAACATCTATTCCATTCCCACCGATCCCAACGTGCAGGCCGCCGAGGTGGAAAAGAACTACATCAGCATCGTGCAGGCGGTGAAGAACTCGGTGCAGATTCCGGTCGCCATAAAGCTAAGCCCGTTCTTCAGCAACATGGCCAACATGGCCAAGCGTCTCGACGAAGCCGGAGCCGACGCTCTGGTTCTTTTCAACCGCTTCTACCAGCCCGATATCGATCTCGAAGAATTGGAAATCCGTCCTAACGTGTTGTTGAGCACGCCGCAGGCCCTGCGCCTGCCGCTCACCTGGATCGGAATTCTCTACGGCCGCGTCAAGACCGAACTGGCCGCCACCAGCGGCGTGCACAACGCCGAAGACGTGATCAAGTTGCTCATGGTCGGAGCCGACGTCACCATGCTGTGCTCGTCCCTGCTGCGCCACGGCGTGAACCACCTGCGCCACGTCGAGCGCGAACTCCGCACCTGGATGGAAGAACACGAATACGATTCCGTCGCCCAGATGAAGGGCAGCATGAGCCAGCTCAAGTGCCCCGACCCCACCGCCTTCGAACGCGCCCAATACATGCGCGCCGTCAAAGGCATGAGCCACCTCCACATCGCCGGATGGCAGTGACCCGCGTCGTAAATTATTTTTGAAAGGGCGCTGCTATTGAAAGGGCGCTGCCTTTGGGAAAGGCGCGGCTTAAACGAGCGCGGTTTTGTGGCTTGAACGAGCGCGGTTTTGTGGAAGGGCACGGCTTCAGCCGTGCCATTAGGGACAGATTAGAAGGAGGGGCTTTAGCCCCTGAGGGAGCGCTGCTCTTGGGAAGGGCAGGGTTTGAACGAGCGCGGTTTTGTGGAAGGGCACGGCTTCAGCCGTGCCGTTACGAGTTGAATTGAAGGAGGGGCTTTAGCCCCTGAGGGAGCGCTGCTCTTGGGAAGGGCAGGGCTTGATCGAGCGCGGTTTCGGGAAGGGCACGGCTTCAGCCGTGCCGTTAGGGACCGATTGAAGGAGGGGCTTTAGCCCCTGAGGCACGCTCTTGACCCACGCAAATACTCTCGAATCCCCCCGGGCGCCCCACGTCTCGCCTCCTTTGCGAGACGTGGGACTTTCCGTCGTAACATCCGGAACACAACCCGTGACCCTCCCCGAAAATCGCGCACTCAATGACGCCGCCACCGAAAAAGCCCGCCGCGAACGCCGCCGAGCCCTGATCCTCCCGCGCGAACACGGAGCCTGGGGACTATTACTCGTCCCCATGGTCACCGGCGCGGGCGTCGCCTTCCACGAATCCACCCACGTCCTTCCCGCGATTCTTCTACTCGTCGCCGCCCTGGCGTTGTTCTGGTTGCGCACTCCGGTCGAGAGCCAGCTCGGCACCTCCGCCCTGTGCGCCCAAACCAAAGACGAGCGCCGCACAGTCGTGATCGTGATCGCCGCATTGACTGTGGTCGCAGCGCTGGCCCTGGCAGCACTCCTGTGGGCCGGACGCAACCCGCTTCTATGGCCAATCGGTGGAGCCGCCGTCGCCGCCTTCATCGCGCAGGCCCTGCTCAAGAAGATGGGACGGCGCACGCGCATGCTCTCCGAAATCGTCGGCACCATCGGCCTGGTCGCCTCCGGACCAGCCACCTACTACGTAGTCACAGGAAAATTCGGCGCCACCGCGTGGATGCTCTGGCTGGTGAACCTGCTCGTCGCCGGCAACCAGATTCACTACGTTCAACTGAGAATTCACACCGCGCGCGTCGAGGGCATCAGGAACAAACTCGCGCGCGGCTGGACCTTCGCCCTCGCACAATTCGTCATGGCCGCCGTGCTGATCCTACTCGCCCAGCGCGCCCTGCTCCCCTGGACGGCCCTCATCGCCTTCGCCCCACTCCTCGCCCGCGGCTGGTTCTACTTCCTCCACAACGCCGGCCCACTGCAGGTCCGAAAGCTAGGCTGGAACGAACTGCGTCAGGCAGCCGCGTTCTGCATACTCTTCATCGCCGCCTTCGCACTCCCGAGATAGCGAGGTTCGACGCTGGGTGCCCCATTTCTCGCGCGCTTTTTGCGCGAGAAGTGGGGGTTTTCGACCGAGCGAAGTCGAACGGTGGGGCCTTTGACTTATTACTCACGATCAGCCGGGTGCCCGATTCCTCGCGTTCTTTGCGAGAAGTGGGGCTTTTGACTTTGAACTCACGATAAACCCGAGGCTCGTGACAATGTTCATCCGTCACAGACTTGACTTCGCACTTGTGTGTAGGTTTTCCCATGCCCTGGGGCTTAAAGCGTTACTACGGCAGCGGAAGCCTCCATTTCATCACCTGGAGCTGCTATCGGCGCAAGCCGCTACTGGGCAATCCCGCGCGCCGCGACCTGGTACTTACTGTCCTCGAGTTGATGCGCGTTCGCTATCGGTTTGCCGTGATCGGATACGTGGTCATGCCCGAACACGTACATCTGCTGATTTCCGAACCCTTCATTTCCGAGCCTAGGGTTTCCAGAGCCACGATTGACGATCCCTCGAAGATCGTTCAGGCCGTGAAGTTGAGCGTCTCGCGGCGGCTGGCGATTAGCGGCGAATTCTCCGGTCGATTCTGGCAGAGCCGTTTCTACGATTTCAATCTGTGGGGCCAGCAGAAAGAGGTTGAGAAGCTGAAGTACATGCACCGCAATCCGGTAGTGCGTGGATTGGTGGCGAGCCCCGAGGATTGGCGGTGGAGTAGCTACCGATCCTACGCATACGGAGAAGCGGGATTGGTTCGGATCAACGACTGGACTTGGTGGGAGGAGAAAATTCGCCGCAGCGCTGGTTAAGAATTGAGGAGCCCATCAAAATAAGATTTGGGTGCCCCATTTCTCGCGTTCTTTGCGAGAAGTGGGGCTTTTGACTTGAGCTCACGATGCGCCCAAGGCCAGCCAATGTTCACAGACATGATCTCGCATAGGGGGGCAAAACCTGGGACGAGGGTTTCCGCTAGTCCCCGGTTTCCGTCCGTAGAAGAAAAATTCGACAGAGCGCTGGCTGAGGGTCGGGAGGGTATTCGGCGAAAACACCCCCACTTCTCGCAAAGAACGCGAGAAATGGGGCACCCGGCACGGAGAGATCAAAGTAAGAGGAGAATTAAAGTGGCTCCAAAAATACGGCGGCGTCCCGGCCGGAAACTAGAAGACACATAGACCGGCGGACGCCTTCGTCCGCCCGCCGGGCGCAGCCCGACAGGTTCGGATTCCGGCCTCAGCCCGCCGTCAGGATATGCTGCGAAGAATCGCCGTGCTAAACTTTCACCGACCATGCGCTCGAGAATTTCCTTCGTGCTGCCTGTTGCCGCGATGATTCTTGCAGCCACCATGCTTAGCGCGCAGACTCGGACCGAACCGGAAGCGACAGAGAAAGTAGGAGGTCGCGTTAGTCCCCCGCGTACCACCTATACTCGTGAGCCTGAATTTTCGGAACTAGCTCGCGCCGCCGGCTATCAGGGAGTGTCTACTCTGGGCCTGATCGTGGGGGTCGACGGCAAGCCGAGGGACATTCACATCATCAACAAGATCGGGCTGGGCCTCGACGAAAAAGCCATTGAAGCAGTTCGTTCCTGGCGATTCTCACCTGCGCTCAAGGACGGTCAACCAGTTGCGGTGCAGATCGCGGTCGAGGTGGACTTCCATTTGTACGGGAACCCTAATGGCAAATTCATGAATTTGAGCGCGAAGGCTCGCAACGGCGACGCTGAAGCGCAACTGGGTTTGGCCAATCTCTTTCTGAAGAGTCGAGGCTCTCCCGAGGATGAACAGTTGGGTCTGAGCTATCTGGAGAAGGCCGCCAGCCAGGGCCTCCCTCGGGCGCAATTCTTGATGGGGGAGCACATCGCCACAATGGGGGTCTCGGCCGACTATCCGAAAGCTTATATGTGGTACACGCTAGCCCAGCGAGGCGGCGAAAAACAGAGCGCCAAGGCTCTCAAGAAATTGAAATCAGAGATAAGGCCCGATCAACTGCAGGCTGGCCAAGTCCTGGTGGACGGCTGGAAGCCTACCACCACAAAGTAGGACTGATGAGATAACCGTGTCGGCTCCTCGCGGGCGAGTAGACTTGGTAGCTCTCAAGCGACCAAGGCTCGGAGGAAGGAAGCCCGAGCGATGATGATTATAGGTTGTGATTTGCACACACGCTACCAGCAGATTGGGGGGTGGCCCACATCTCCCATTTCGCGACGCATCCCCCACTAGGCTGGGTGCCCCATTTCTCGCGTCCTTTGCGAGAAGTGGGGATTTTGACTTGGACCCCACGATGAGCCCCAAGCCCAGCCAATGTCATCCGTCACAGGCATGACCTCGCATTGGGGGGCAAAACCGGGGACAGAGGGCTCCGTCAGTCCCCGGCTTCCGCCGGTGGAAGAAAAATTCGGCGGAGCGGTGGCTGAGGGTTGGGAGGGTGTCGGCGAAAATCCCCACTTCTCGCAAAGGACGCGAGAAATGGGGCACCCGGCTCTTCGGAAAACCAGGCTTCCTTAACCGTGTAAGAAGCTTGCTCCATCGGCGAGGGCAATCCCCTCCAACCCCATACCAAGCAAGGACTTAACGAAACAACATACCACTTGTACGTACACTTTTGTACGT
Source organism: uncultured Acidobacteriaceae bacterium (assembly GCA_963709385.1). GTDB lineage: Bacteria > Acidobacteriota > Terriglobia > Terriglobales > Acidobacteriaceae > Sulfotelmatobacter. The sequence goes on along the minus strand of CAVPWD010000002.1, from coordinate 13,058 downwards.
AAAAGTGTTCCTATAGGAACACTTTGTAAAGCTGTCCCTAACTCGCCGGAACTAGTTGCAGTGTAAGCACTTGGAATGGTTCCAGGTGAAACTTGTGATGTTCCTGCCCGGGAATCGTCAGTTCTGGCCTGGCGCTGTCGCTTGCCCATGGGCTGCGTGCCTTGAAGGTCGACGCGCTGCCGGCAGGCAGTTCCAGCAGCGCGGCGAGGCTGGCCGAAAAGTCCTGCGGCTGGTCGCTGGGATTGCGCAGCGTTATGATCGCGTTCGCGTTTGCGTTCTGCTGCGACCATGCGGCCCAGCCGTACACTTCGAGGCGCGCGGGGTCGCCGCCAATCCAGTGCGAGTCTTTCAACGTCTGCGCGTTGGCGCGCGACCACTTCGCGGTCTCGGCCAGCACATCCCAGTCAGCCGGCGAGAGCAGCGTTGGTGTGATGTACATCTCCTGCAGCTGCGTGCCCGTGCCGAAATATGAATGCACCTCGTCAGGAAAATCGTGCGCGGGATCGCTGCCCAGGCGCTCGGCATAGCGGGCGAAGATCATTCCATGCAGCATCAGCGAATTCATAGGAAACAGCGGGCCCTCCTCGACGACCCAGCGATAGATCTGCGAGTCGCGATACGTGATCCAGCGCTGGCGGTTCGTGCCCACGCCGGCGAAGCTGTGGTCCTCGCCGCCGCGCCAGATCGAGTCGGCATAGAGCAGCCAGAATGGCGAAGGATACGTTCCAGTCGTGAGGTTGACGTAGAGGTCTGGCTTCTTCGCGCGCAACTCGCCGATCAAGTGGATGGCGGCGTCAAAGTCGCTGTCGAACTCGCTGTCCTTGATGACTTCGTTGGCATTGCCTGTGCCATCGAACTTGAACTGGTTCACGCCATATTTCTCGATCATCTCGATACAGGTGTCGCGGAAGTAGCGGTAATATTTTGGCCCCGACAGCGCGAGCCCGCCTTCGTTGGTCTCGAAGCCTTGCGCGTGGGCTGAGACGAGACGCTGCTGCTTCGGCTTGTCGTAGCCTCCCCATGGAGACAGCCAGATGCCAGGCGCAGCGCCGAAACTCGCCGCGGTCTGCGTCACCTTCGTCAGGCCGTTGGGAAAGCCAGGATTAAATTTCCAGAGAGTGGTGGGATCGTCCCAGCCATCGTCGAAGAGAAAGCTGTCGAGCTTCACGCCGCGCTGCTTCGTCAGGTGCTCGCCGAAACTTTGCACCACCGCGACGGCGCTCTGCTCGGTGTAGCGGTCGAAGTATCCCAGGTCGTACCACGAGTTGTAATGCAGAAAGGTTCGGTAAGGATGAGCGCGCTCGAGTTCCACATAGTTCAGAAAGTCGCGGCGCAGCTGCGTGGGATGCGTCACGCCGAACACCGACGAGTAAGTCACGCTCTGCCCGGCCTGCAGTGGAAGCTCGCGCGACAACCAGCACGACGCGCGATCGGCGCGTACGCGACAGTCGGACAGCGGATGCTCGAAGCCAGTGAACCAGGTTGATGCGACGACTGGCGAGCCTTTCACGTGACCGGAAACGGCGGCGCCGGGCAGCGCCGCGTCGACGAGTACGACTTGCGTCAACGCGAACGGTTTCTGCAGGGAGTGGATCGTCACCTCCTGACGAACATAATTCGTGCGATCGTTCGCGGCATCGTTCGCTCCATCGCGGTTCGCGCCGTCGCGCAGGATGGCTTTCCACGTGACTCGTACCTGTGCCGAAGAGTCCTCGAGTTCGATGCGAATCTGGCGGCCGGGCAGGTGGTCGGCAGCTTTCGAGGACGTGGTGACGGCTGCGATCTCTTCGAGTGCAGGCGCGCCGACAATCTTCAAGTCAGCCGAGCGCAGGACTGATCCCTCTCTGGGCACCAACTCGAACACGCTGCCGTCGAGCGGCAGCGTCTCGTTGGTGAAATGGTTGGACAGACTTTGCCAGCGCAGCGATCCGCCAGCGACGGACCACGTGGCTGAGATTGCGCCGTTCGAAAGCGTGAGCGAGTCGCCTGCGCGAGCGGCGGACACCGCCTGACCGAGCGCGAGCGACGCCGCGAGCATGATCAACGGCAAGGCGGCCGAGCGAAGAAGACGTGGCATGGATGAATTCCTTTTGGGGCAGACCAAGACTACGGGACGAAAGGTTATGAAACAAGAAAGAAGTAGTCGTAACCACGCGCCCAGCGGGGAAATCCGGGCCGAGGAAAGCGAGCACGCAGACCATGCTTAGAGCCATGATGCATATTTATTTATGGCTACGATTTGACTTGACTTTCCGGGTAATCGAAAGTAATAGTCTTGACTCGTAATAATATGAAAGCCGCTTAACGAGGAGGCTGCTATGCGTGTCTGCCGACGCAATTGGGGTTCTGTTGCCGGTCTCATCTTCTTCATTACGATGGCATTGCTGGGCGCGACGCTGGCCCTTGGACAGGGGTCGTACGAGGCCCAGGTTCGCGGGACGATCACCGACCAGAGTGGAGCTGTGGTGGCGAAGGCTGAGATCACGATCACCAACGACGCCACAAGTATTTCTCAAAGCGCGACCAGTGACGATCACGGTCAGTACACCCTCGGCGGACTGCGCCCCGCCGTCTACTCCATTAAGGTCCAGGCAGCGGGCTTCCGCGTGAGCGAGAAGAAGAATGTCGTTCTCCAGGTCGACCAGCAGACCAGCGTCGATTTTGTGCTGCATCCTTTGGGAGTAAGCGAGACCATGGAGGTCACCGAGACGGCTCCTCTGCTGGACACCGAGAGTGCGACTCTGGGTACCGAAGTCAGCAACGAATATGTGCACGAACTACCGCTGTCCAACCGCAACTTCTTTGGCCTGACGTTCCTGGCGGCGGGCGTCACCGAGGTGGCAGGTTCGGGCACCGGTGACAACTATCCGGCGGGAACAAATTTCACTTCCAATGGGCAGCGCAACGCCACGGCAGAAGTAAGGCTGGACGGTTCTTTGATCAGCGCGCCGGAACAAGGCGAGGGTGGCAACTCCAACGTCTACTACGAGCCGCTGGTCGAGGGCATGCAGGAAATGAAGGTGCAGAACAACAGCTTCTCGGCGGAGTTCGGCAACAACGGCGGCACGGTAGTAAACATGGTGATGAAGAGCGGAACCGACGCCTTTCATGGCAGCGGCTGGTATTTCCTGCAGCGCGCGCAACTGGACGCGCGCGATTTCTTCAATCCGGAGTTCTCGTTTGGTAGTACGGTGCCCAATCCCAAACCCGACAGCAAGCGCGACCAGGGTGGGTTTTCGCTGGGCGGCCCGATCAAGAAGGGCAAGACATTTTTCTTCGTTGACTTCGAGAAGGTGAGGAGTTCGAGCGCCTCCAGCGGAGTCGTGACCGTACCGACCGCGGCGGAGCGGATGGGCGACTTCTCGGCAGATACGAATCCCTCCACCGGAATGCCTCAGACCATCTATGACCCGAAGCAGCCTCTGATCGCCTGTCCGCCGCCGGCACAAGCCGGCACAATGTGCCGGCCGCAAATGCAAGGGGGAGGGATGATACCGATCGGCGAGCAGGATCCGATCGGAATGGCAGTCCTCAATCTCTATCCGCAACCCACCAACTCAGGCGAGTTCAACAACTACAACTTCACGACGTTGTCGAATGCTCCCGATTACCAGTTCGACATCAAGATCGACCACCAGATCAACGACAGGAACCGGATCAGCGGGCGCTACAGCCGGGGCTGGAATAACTTTACGACTCCGTTGAGTCTCGGCGACGGCTTCGACAATGATGGAATCAAGAGCGGTGTGACGGTGGCGCAAAACGCTGCCCTGGAATATACCCGGACCATCAACCCGCGAATCGTGTGGAGCAACCATATTTCGGTCGACCGGGTGCACGAACTATCGGTGCCGAGTATCCCAACCATCTCCAGTTTCAATGCCTCCCTGCCGGCGGGCGTGCAGGGATTGCCTTCGGTGTTCGAGCAGGCCAATGGGATCGACAAGATGCCGACGTTTCTGATGCAAGGAAATCTGCCGTGGACGAACCTCTACGATCAGTGCTGCATTAACACATCTTTCGCCCACACGCTGGTCAGCTATTCCTCCCAGTTGGTGATTTCGAAGGGATCGCACCTGATCAAATTCGGCGGAGAGCAGAGAATTTTCTACAACAATTTCTGGCAGCCGAATTACCCGAGCGGCTTCATGACCTTTACGGATAACGTCACGTCGCCGATTCCGAGCAGCGACACTACGGTGATTTGCGATGGGCCATGCAACGATCCCACCAATCCCACGAATACTGAGACGGTCACGACGGGCAATCCCTTCGCCAGCCTGGCTTTGGGCTACGGCGACAATATCAACGCGTCGAGTCAGTTGGTAGTGACTCCTTCGGTCGCGAACCGGTCGCTGGAGACGGGATTTTATGTCCAGGATGACTGGAAGGTGAACGCCAAGCTGACGATTAACCTCGGACTGCGTTACCAGTGGAGTTCGCCTTACACTTCGCGCGGCAACCAGATCGAGTTCAGCAATTTCAACGGCGATAGTGGCGTGAGTATCGATCTGACCAGCCTGCCGGCCGTGGCGCCGGCGGGGACTTTGAGTGCACAGGGGCAGATGCAGAGTGTTGGACTCAACTACCCAGCGTCGCAAGAACTGCTCGGCACTACGATATTTCCCACGTCCAGCCACAGAACGGTTCCGACGTACCGGAAAGATGTTGGGCCGCGGCTGGGTTTCTCCTACCAGTTCGATCCGCAGACAGTGGTGCGGGGAGGGGCGGGCATCTATTTCGGAATGAGCCCGGCCACAAACTTCCAGTATCCCGGCTCGGCGTTCCGCAAAACCGCGAACGTATTTTTTACGAACGACAATTTTGGTAGCCAATCCGCGACCCTGGAGAATCCGTTCCCCGGCGGCTTCAGCGGTCCGCAGGGTACACAGTACGGCCAGTTTGCAAACTGGGGCTATCAAAACCCGAACGACCTGGGCACGACCGCGGCGCGCGATGCCGAACTTTACCAATGGAATATAGGAATCCAGCGGCTGCTTCCCAGCCAGATTGTTCTCGGTGTGGATTACTCCGCCAACCGAAGCACGCATCTGCCCTGGGCCGGCACCAACAACCGGGCGTTCATCCCTTCGGCGTTGCTGACCCAGATCACCGCGGCGGTAACTCCGACAGATTCAAGGTGCGTCACGAACGGCTGCGTCAGCAATTTTCTTCAGACCCCCGTGGGCAACCCGTTTTTCAACATGTTTACCGCGGGTTGCGTTCCTTCGGCGACCAATCCCTGTTTCAACGAGCCCAATTCGAATTACGGTGATCTGGGGGGCGGGACGCTCCCCTTGGGTACATTACTGAACAAGTATCCTCAGTTCAGCGGCGACTTTGAGGGGCTGATGCTGGAGAGTGCAAGTTCCTGGTACAACGCTCTGCAGATTCGCTTCCAGAAGCGCACGACGCACCACATTAGTTTTGAAGGCAGCTACACGATCTCGAAGGCAACCGACGATTCGTCGGCGGGCAGGAACAACTGGATCGGAGCGCTCGGGGCGGGCATTCCACAACAACTGGATAACTTGTCCGCGGAACGCAGCATTGGAGGGAACGACACGCCGCAGCGGCTAGCGCTCGCCGCGGTCGTGGACCTGCCCATTGGGCGCAAACAATGGATTGGCGGCGACATGAACCGCGCGGTCGACGCCGTGATCGGCGGCTGGTCGCTGGCGACGATCATCACCGAACAATCGGGGCAACCATTGGCCCTCGGCATGTCCAATGCCCGCTTGGCGAACGGCACCCAGCGCCCCCAGGTTATCTGCTCTCAACTTAAGACCGGGACCAGCATGCACGAGGTGGCCCTGGACTGGCAAAATTCGGTAAAGACCTATCTCAACGCCGGCTGCTTTGCCGACCCCGGCGACCAGGTTCCTGGCAATGCACCACGGTATTTTTCGGGGCTGCGCACCGACGGCATCCACAACATGGATCTGAATATTTACAAGTCGTTTGTGCCCAAAGAAGGCATGCGGATCGAAGTGCGGGCGGAGACGTTCAATGCACTCAACCACGCGCGCTTTGCACCGCCGAATACGGCCGTAGGGGATGGGCTTTTTGGCACCATTTCCGGGGATACCGTCAACGGGACGGTTCTCGAAAATCCGCGATCCTTTCAGTTCGGATTGCGGTTTGAGTTCTGACATAAGTATTAAGCGTGAATGCGGGACAGCTCGGCTGTCCCGTTCCCGGATAACCATCGAACGCAGTTCGACTTCCCTTGCCTGACCACCGGCACAGAGTGGCTGTCTCGTGTGAAAACCCATGAATAAAAAGATGATATTGCTCCCTGCCCTTGCCGTAGGTGCGTGCGCGTTTGCGCTGCTGGCGCACAGCACGCCGGCGAATCCAGACAACGCGAATCCAGGAAATCAGTACAGGCCCGATCAGGATTGGAGCAACTACGTTCGCATTGGCGCTTACGGGTTGAGGGGCGGCGATGCGCTGGAGATTGTGCGCAAAGCTCAAGAGAGCGGAGTGTTCGGGATTGAAGTGGACAATGATATTCCCGGACGGTATGAGAGCTTCGTTCATCCTGAGGAAAAGCTGAAGGCGATTCACGATGTCGCGGAAGCGGCGCACCACGCGGGCAACTATGCCTTTGTCTACATTGCCGGGACCGAGTGTATTACTGCGAACGCCGACTCGACGCCGCACACGCTGGCCAAGGAACATCCCGATTGGTTGCAGCGGAAGATTACGGGCGAGCCGGCGATCTTTGGCGGGGGCTCGGCGTTTTGGATTCGCAAGGGCGACGAGGATGTGTGGGTGAGTCCGTACGCGACGGAGTGGCGGAAGACTTATATGGAGCGGGTGCGGCAGATTGCGGGGACGGGGATTGATGGAATTTACATCGACATCCCGTACTGGATGACGCATTTCGATGGATGGGAGGATACCTGGGCCAGCTTTGACGACTATACAGTCGCGGCTTTCAAGCAGAAGACGGGGCTGGACGCGAAGCATGACTTGAAGCTGGGAGATTTTTCCGATCCGGCGTTTCGCAAGTGGGTTACGTTTAGGATTCAGACGTTTACGGATTTCTTGCAGGAGATTGACCGGAATGCGAAGTCGGTGAATCCGAAGATCAAGACGATTCCGGAAATTTATCCGGGGATTGAGGAGGAAGCGGTAAGGGTTGGGGCTGATGTTTACAGCCTCTATGCCGTGGTGGATGCGATTGCGCACGAGTATGAGTTTGGCAACGGCGAACACATGGCATCGGGGCGAACGCCGCTGGATTGGTTCCGCTATCAGGTAGGAATGCATTCGTTTCGCGCGTTCGCACAGGGGCCGAACGGGCAGGACAAGCCTACGTGGATTCTGAATTACTCGTGGGACGGCGACAAGGTCGTGGACAAGCGCGAAGCCATGATGAATCTGGCGATGTCGGAGGTCATGGCGGGAGCGAATTTCTGGGACGCGCCGGGACATTCGATGGCGGGGTCGAATGACCTGCCGACGCGGAAGAAAATCTTTTCGTGGATCGCGGCGCATGAGAAGACGTTTTATTTGCCGCGGTCGCCGGTGGATCCGATTGGGGTTTATTTTTCGCCGGACACGAGGAATTTTTATGCGAGCGAATTTATCGCCTCGTATCGGGGAGTACTGATTCTGCTGATGCAGAAGCACCTTGAGTTTCAGGTGGTCACGCCCCGGACGCTGGAGGATTTCCACGGGCAGACGCTGGTTCTGCCGGATGTGCGGGTGCTGGGGGAGAAAGAGAAGGATTGGCTGCGGAGGTACGCGGGGAGGATCGTGATCAGTGGGGCCGATGCCACGGGGCTGGGAAGCTCGCAGAGGGTCGTGCGGCTGGCGGATTCTCCGGGCAAGGCTTATAGCGCGGCGCTGGAGAAAGATTTCGAGCACGCGTCTTTGCCATTGGATTCTCAGCAGGCATTCTTCGATAGCTTACAGGGCGGGAGCGCGGTTCAGATCAAGGCCGGACCGAAGATGGCGACTTCGATCGCGCGCACTTCCGATGGGCATATTAATTGCTTCTTCGCCAACTTTGCGGGGCTGCGCGGAGGAGTTAATCCGGTTCAGACGCCGCAGGACGGCGTGGAAGTCAGCGTCCGATCGAAGGCCGAGGGGAAGGGATTCTTCTTGCCGTTCCTTGGCGAAGTGCAGGCGGTGAAGGGAGTGCGTCGCGGAGATGCCATTACTTTTACGTTGCCGACGATCACTAAGGGCGCGGTGTTTTGGTACGAGGATTAGGACACGTAGAAATAATTGGTCGCTGGCGTGGAGAGCGACCGGGGGCTGAAGGCCTGCTTTCCCGGAACGGCCTACGCAGCGCTAAAGCGCCGATCTTCCACGATTGTGCACGCGCTTCAGACTGTACCGCGCATTGCCCAATCCGCGATCTGATTACGTGCCCGGCTCCCAGTTTTTTGAGCGGGCGACGGCCTCGTTCCAGCGATTCCGCAGGGCGCGGGCTTGCGACGGCGGCATCTGCGGTTCGAAGCGGCGGTCTGTTTCCAGCGACGGATGCGTCGAGACCGGTCTTCCAGAAATCGACGGCAAGGCCCGCAAGATATGCGGCGCCGAGCGCCGTAGTTTCGGTCACGGCTGGACGCACGACGGGCACGCCGAGAATGTCAGCCTGGAACTGCATAAGGCTGTTATTGGCGGCGGCTCCGCCGTCGACGCGCAATTCCTGCCCAGAGTCGCCGGAGTCGAGGCGCATGGCGTCGAGCAGGTCGGCGACTTGATAGGCGATACTCTCGACCGCCGCGCGCGCGATGTGGCCTGCAGTCGTGCCGCGAGTTAATCCGAACATGGAGCCGCGGGCGTAAGAATCCCAGTGCGGCGCACCCAATCCTACGAATGCGGGAACGAAGTAGACGCCACCATTGTCGGAAACGGACTTGGCCAGCGCTTCGACTTCTTCTGATCTGCGGATCAACCCCAGGCCGTCGCGCAGCCACTGCACCACCGCACCGCCGACGAATACGCTGCCTTCGAGGGCGTACTCGGTGACGTCTCCGATTTTCCACGCAACCGTTGTGACCAAGCGATTCGACGACGGCACCGCGCGGCGGCCCGTGTTTTGCAGCATGAAACATCCGGTGCCGTAGGTGTTCTTGGTGAGGCCGGGACGAATGCATCGCTGCCCGAATAGGGCCGCCTGCTGATCGCCGGCAATGCCCGCGAGGGGAATACCGTTTAGACCATTCAGACCGGTTGCGATGCCATAAACTTCGCTCGACGAACGAACCGCTGGCATCATCGACGGTGGAACGCGAAACAGATCGAGAAGTTCGCGATCCCAGGCGCCGGTGTGAATATTGAAGAGCATGGTGCGCGAGGCGTTGCTGGCGTCGGTGGCGTGGACGCTGGCCTGCGGTCAGCTTCCAGAGCAGCCAGCTATCGACCGTGCCGAAGGCCAGCTTGCCAGCTTCCCCGAGTCGCGCGAGCACCGCGAACGTTATCGAGAATCCAGGAAATCTTGCTGGCGGAGAAATAGGAGTCGATCAACAGGCCGGTGCGCTGCTGGATCAGCGGGCCGTGACCCTCGCTGCGGAGCCGCTCGCAGAAATCGGCCGTGCGGCGGTCTTGCCAGACGATGGCCTTGTAGACCGGCTCGCCGGTTTCGCGATTCCAGACGATCGTGGTCTCGCGCTGGTTGGCGATGCCGATGGCGACGATATCTTTAGGTCCCGCGCCCGCATGAGACAGGGCTTCCAGGGCAACTGCGATTTGAGACGAAGCGATTTGCTCGGGATTGTGCTCGACCCAGCCGGGCTGAGGAAAGATCTGATCGAATTCGCGTTGCGCGACCGCGCGAACCGTTCCCTCCTGATCGAACAGGAGGGCGCGCGAACTGGTTGTGCCCTGATCGAGCGCTAGAACGAATTGCACAGTGCCTCCCCCTGAGAACCTTTCACCCGGCGGCTCCGCCTTGCTCATGCAAAAGCCCTGAACCCCAAAGTTCGGGAAAAATGCCGCGACGGAACGCCAAGAAAACTTATGACGGTCGCAAATAGCGCCTGATGCCGAAGTCGTAGATGGCTGCGCCAATCAGACCTCCGAGCAGGGGCGCGACTACGGGGATCCACCACACGCGCGTTCCGTCGGTCAGGCCATTATTCCGAAACCCCGCGACTACGGTAAACAGCCGTGGGCCGAAGTCGCGCGCGGGATTGATGGCATAGCCGTGCATGCCGCCGAAACTCATGCCGATGGCAACTACGACCAGGCCGATCATCGCCGGGGCGAGGTTCGCTCCCGGGGGAATGTTGAACTCGTCGGTGATCGCAAAGATGAGAAGCACAAGCAATCCGGTGCCGATCAGTTGATCGAGAAAGCCGGCCTGCGGAAAGGATGGGAACGCGGGGAATGTGGTGAACACGCCGGCGGTGTGGTCGAGTTGCGAATCCACTTGCTGGAAGGCGGGCAGATAGTTCCAATAGACGAGCGCGGCGGCGGCGAACGCCCCAGCAGTCTGCGCGACGGAATAAGGCAGCACCTTGCGCCACGGAAACCCGCGAAACACCGCAAACGCCAGGGTTACGGCCGGATTCAGATGGGCTCCCGAAACCTTGCCGGCGAGGTAAATCCCCATGGTCACCCCCAGGCCCCAGGCCAGGGTGATGTTGGTGAAACCGCCGTGGATGGTCTCTCCCGGATTCCGAGAGGGAAACAGCACAACCATGGCGACGACGCCGACGCCCAGCAGAATGAGCACGAACGTTCCCAGGAACTCCGCGATCAACTCCGCCAGCAGTGTGGGCTTCGGGTTCATTCCTGTCTCCGGTGTGGTGCGGGGTTGACCGCGAAGTAGTGTAGCAAGACGGGGGCTTCTTCGGCTGGGAATAGCACGGATTGGAGGTCAGGGGTCAGTGGCTAGGGTCCAGTGGTCAGGGGTCAGTGGGGAATCCCGGCGGCTGCTTACTTTCGGATGGCACGGCCGGATTTTTACTTGACATTTGGTGGGTGGTCCGTAAGATAAGAACATAATTATTCAACATGATGCATACTTATTCAGCATGAATAAAACGCTTCGCCAACGCGCCGTTCTCGACACTCTGAAGCACGGGTCCATTGCCAGCCAGGAAGACCTGCAGCGATTGCTGCGCAAGCGTGGATTCAAGGTGGGACAGGCCACGCTCTCGCGGGACATCCGCGACCTGAATTTGAGCAAGACTTCGCACGGCTATTCCCTGCCTCATGGAGACGGCGCCGCTGGAGTTGCGTTGCCACCGGTGTCGCGACTGGTGCGGGAGTTCGTGTTGGACATTCGGTCGGCGCAGAACCAGTTGGTGATCAAGACCATCGTTGGCAGCGCGCAGCCTGTGGCCGCGGCGCTCGATGAGGCCGATTGGCCGGAAGTGGTGGGCACGATTGCGGGTGATGACACGATTTTGATTGTGTGTCCGGACAAGGACGACGCGCGCAAGCTGGCGGGGCGGATCGAGGGAATGCTGGCGTAGCTGCTAATGACTGCGAAACTCAAAACCGCTGTGCTGGGCGCGACTGGATATTCCGGTCTGGAGTTGACGCGGATTCTTTTGCGTCATCCGCGGCTGGAGAAGCCTGTGCTGTTGCGCCGCACCTCCGACAACGGCAGCGCTTCGGATTTGGCCGACGTGTTTCCGGCGCTTTCCGGCAATGGAGGTTACCCGCTACACGCATTGTCGTGGCCGGCGTTGAAACAACAGGGTGTGGAATTGTTGCTGCTCGCGACTCCGCACGAGGTTTCGCGCGCTTTGGTGCCGGAAGCGATTTCTCACGGCCTGCGCGTGATTGACCTAAGTGGAGCGTGGCGGTTGAAGCAGGAACAACATCGCGCGATCTATAGCTTTCAGGATTCGGACACGGTCACAGCGGCAGAATTGACGGAGAAAGCGGTTTACGGATTGCCCGAACTGAATACCGATCGCATTGCGAATGCGACGCTGGTGGCCAATCCAGGGTGCTACGCGACGTCGGTGATTCTGGCGCTGGCACCGCTGCTTAAAGCTGGCGTCGTGGATCGCGAGCATGGGATTATTTCCGATTCGAAGTCAGGCGTGTCGGGAGCGGGCAAGGAGCCGACGGCCAAAACGCATTTCGTGTCAGTCGCCGACAATTTGTCGGCGTACTCTGTTTTCAATCATCGCCACATGGGTGAGATGGTCGAACAACTCGGACTGGGTGTGCGGGAGTTGACGTTCACGCCGCATCTGCTGCCGATTCCGCGGGGGATTCTTTCGACGATTTATGTGCAACTCAGCCGGGAAATGACGCCGCTGGAAGTGGAGTCGTGCTTCCGGAATTTTTATTCGGGCAAGCGCTGGGTGCGAGTGTTTCAGACCCCGAAACTTCCGCAGGTGCAGTTTTCGCTGCATACGAATTACTGCGACCTTGGATTTTGCCTCGCAGAAGACGGGCGGAGGCTGGTGCTGATTTCGTGCATCGACAACCTGCTGAAAGGCGCGGCTGGACAAGCGGTGCAGAACATGAATCTGATGTATGGATGGGCGGAAGACGAGGGACTGCAATGACGATCGTGGTCAAAATCGGAGGAGCGGCGCTCGAGGATGCGGCGACGCTGCGCAAGTGCGCACGAGCCATCGCGGAATTGGCGCAGGATGGGCACCGCGTCGTGGTCGTGCACGGCGGCGGCGGCGCACTGACCCGTATGCTGAAGCGCCTCGGTAAGCAAAGCGAATTCGTAGGCGGGCTACGAGTAACCGACGCCGAGACGCGCGATGTGGCGCTCATGGTGCTGGGCGGGATGGTGAATAAGAAGATGGTCGCGGCGATTCAAGCTGCGGGGATGCCCGCGGTTGGGTTTTGTGGTGGTGACGGCATGAGTTTTCGCGCGCGTAAGAAACATGTGCGCGGCAACGATCTGGGATTCGTCGGTGAGATTTGCTTCGCGGAGCCCTGCTGGATCGAAGCGCTCTGGCAGCAGGGAGGAATTCCGGTGCTGGCGTCAATGGCGCTCGGGGCCGACGGCGAATACTACAACGTGAACGCCGACGAAATGGCAGCGGCCTGTGCGGCGGCGTGCCACGCGAACGCGCTGATATTTTTGACTGATGTGCCGGGAGTGAAGGATG
>CAVPWD010000001.1:0-81999 GCA_963709385.1 uncultured Acidobacteriaceae bacterium | reverse complement strand
GGAAGGCGCGGTGATTCCGTGGCTGAGCACGAAGCAGGCCGACGATCTGGCGACGGGGTCGGTGATCAGCGGCGGCATGTTGCCCAAACTTGAGGCTTGCAAGCGGGCGCTGAAACAAGGGGTGGGACGAGTAAGGATTCTGCCGGCGACGGAAGCTGAAGCGCTGCCGCAGTTTTATCTGACCAAGCTGCCGTGCGGGACTGAAGTGACTTGCGCGTGATAACCCCTCACCCTTCGGCAAGCTCAGGGCAGGCTTTCCCGCGCAAAGGACGCTCGAGAAATGGGGCACCCGGCCACACGGTTCTAGTAGCGACAGAGAGTTTGAGGAAGAGGAGTCAACGTTGAATAGTCCATTGCAAAATAGAGCGCCGGCGGTGCCGGAAACTTTTCCTGGCACGTTCTGGTGCCCAGACCTTATTTCGACCCGCGATCTAGGTCCGCAGGGAGTGGAGGCCGTGCTGCATTTGGCGGAGCTGATGAAGTCGCGGCCGTCGGTGTTTCAGAGGTCGATGGCGGGCAAACAGATGGTGATGTTTTTCGAGAAGCCATCGCTGCGCACGCGGCTGACATTTGAAGCCGGCATGACCGCGCTGGGCGGGACGGCGATCTTCGTCGATCAGACACAAGAACGATTGGGTGCCCGCGAAAGTTTAAGCGACGTTGCGCACAATCTCGAGCGCTGGGTCGACGTGATCGTGCTGCGCACGTTTGCGCAGGAGACGATTGACGGGATGGCGCGGTATGCGTCGGTGCCGGTGATTAACGCGCTCAGCGATCTGGAGCATCCCTGCCAGGCACTGGCGGATTACTTCACTCTGCAAGAGCGCTTCGGAGACCTCCGGAAGATTACGCTCGCGTATGTCGGGGACGGCAACAACGTGGCGCATTCCCTGCTGCTCACCTGCGCGTGCCTCGGGTCCTCGATCCGCATTGCGACGCCGAAGGGCTACGAGCCGAATGCGAAGATTATTGCCGATGCGAAAAAGATCGCAAAGCAGACGGGAGCACGCATTGAGCTGCTCACCGACCCGCACGCGGCAGTGGCGGGAGTCGATGCGGTTTACACCGACGCCTGGGCCAGCATGGGGCAGGAACACGAGGCCGCGCAGCGCGTCGGAATCTTCCAGCCGTATCAGGTGAATCGGGAACTCATGACGGAAGCCGCGCCGCATGCGGCATTCATGCACTGCCTGCCGGCGCATCGCGGCGAGGAAGTCACCGACGAGGTGATGGACTCCGATAATTCTGTAGTCTTCGAGCAGGCGGAGAACCGGCTGCACGTTCAAAAGTCTATTCTGTATTTATTGCTGGGCGGCGCGGTGCGTCTGCCCGTTAGGAGCGCTCATGCCTGAGAAAGTTGTTCTCGCTTATTCCGGTGGACTGGACACGTCGATCATTATTCCGTGGCTGAAAGAAAACTATTCCTACGATGTCATTGCCATGGTCGGCGACGTCGGCCAGGGAGATGACATTGAGGCGGTGGTCGAGAAAGCGTACGCCACGGGCGCGAGCAAGGTGATCGTGGAAGATATGCGCGAGGAATTTCTGACTGGGTACGTATTCCCCGCGCTGAAGGCCGGGGCTGTTTACGAGCACAAATATTTGCTGGGAACTTCGCTGGCGCGCCCGGTGATCGCGAAACATCAGGTGGAAGTGGCGCTTCGCGAGGGGGCGACTGCGGTCGCTCATGGCTGCACGGGAAAAGGCAACGACCAGGTGCGGTTTGAATTGACCTATCAGGCGCTGGCGCCGGAGTTGAAGATCATCGCGCCGTGGCGGGAGTGGACGTTGAAGTCGCGTGAGGATTGCCTCGACTATGCCGAGCAGCACGGGATTCGGGTTGAGGCCAGCCGCACCAAGATTCACAGCCGCGATCGCAACCTGTGGCACATCAGCCACGAGGGCGGCGAACTGGAAGACGCGGGGAACGCACCGCTGAGCACGACGTGGCAAATTACGAAGTCGCCGCAGGATGCTCCCGACAAGGAAGAGCAGGTGAAGATTGGCTTCAACACGGGCGTTCCGGTCTCAGTCAACGGGTTGGAAATGGATCCTGTATCGCTGGTGGAATTGCTGAATGAAATTGGGGCGCGGAATGCGATCGGGCGCATCGATCTGGTGGAGAACCGCTTCGTCGGAATGAAGTCGCGGGGATGCTACGAGACGCCAGGCGGCACGCTGCTGATTGCGGCGCACCGCGAACTCGAAGCACTTTGCCTGGAGCGCGAGGTCGCGCACTTCAAGCAGCACATCGGGCTGAAATATGCGGAGATGGTTTATTTCGGCCTGTGGTTCACCCCGCTGCGGGAAGCGCTGGATGCGTTTGTCGAGAGCACGCAGAAAGAAATGACCGGCAGCGTCACGCTGTCGCTCTACAAGGGAAATGTTTCCGTGGTCAGCCGCCAGTCGGAGCACTCGCTCTATCGCACTGATCTTTCTTCGTTCACCATGGGCGACAGCTACGACCAGAAAGATGCTGCGGGATTCATTCGCATTCTAGGGCTGCCGTCGCGGTCGCGCGCTCGTGCACGGGTGGAGGTTGCACGATGAAGATGTGGTCGGGAAGATTCCGGCAGCCGCTGGATCCCGATTTCGAGCGTTGGCAGCGGTCGTTCGGGTTCGATCGCCGCTTGCTGGAATACGAACTCGCAGCCAGCGGAGCGCATGCGCGTGCGTTGAAAAACGCGGGCGTTCTGTCGGCCGACGAACTGATCGGCATCCTGCGAGAGCTGCAACAGATTGGTGAGCGCGCGGCTGCGTCTCAGGCATTTCTCGACGACACAGAAGCGGAAGACGTTCATCATTTTGTGGAGAAGCAGCTCGCGGCCTTAGTGGGCGATCTCGGGTACAAGCTGCACAGCGGACGCAGTCGCAACGAGCAGATTGCGACCGATTTGCGATTGTATGCACGCGCTGCGATCGATCAGCTGCGGCAGGAGATTGCGGAATTGTGCAGCGTGATCGCGGACCGGGCGGAACAGGCCGCAGACGCGGCCATGCCTGCGTATACTCACCTACAAAAGGCTGAACCGGTTCTGATCGCGCACTGGCTGCTGGCTTATGTCGAAATGTTTTTGCGCGATGCGGAACGGCTCGCGGACTGCCGGAAGCGGCTCAACCTATGCCCGCTGGGATCGGGCGCGGTCGCGGGGGCGACTCTCCCGCTCGATCGTGGCTTCATGGCCGATAACCTGGGATTCGATGGGCCAACCGCCAACAGCATCGACGCCACCAGCGACCGCGACTTTGCGCTGGAGTTTGTTAGCTCCCTATCGCTTCTAGCTATTCACCTGAGCCGCTGGGCAGAGGAGATGATTCTTTTTTCTTCGCAGGAATACGGCTTCCTCGGCTTGCCGGAGGCGTACTCGACCGGCAGCAGCGCGATGCCGCAGAAGAAAAACCCGGATCTGCTCGAGTTAGTGCGCGGCAAAAGCGGGCGAGTGCTAGGAAACGCAACCGTGCTCATGGTCGCGGTGAAAGGGTTGCCGTTGGCCTACAACAAGGATCTGCAAGAAACGCAGGAGCCGCTCTTTTCGGCGGCGGACACCCTTCTGCAGATGTTGCCGCTCGTGTGCGGATGGATGAAGGCCGTTGAGTTTCATGAGGATGAAATGCTGGCGGCTGCGCAATCTGGATTCATGAACGCGTGGGCGGCGGCCACGTACCTGGTGCAGCGCGGAGTTCCGTCGCGGCTGGCGCATGAGCGAATTGGCAAGGCGGTGCAGATTTGTCTGGAACGAGGTTGCGAGCTACAGGATCTGCCGCTGAATGATTTGCAAACTCTCAGCCCGGCGTTCGGCCAGGACTTTTACGAGTCGCTGAAACTGGCTTCGGTGCTGGCGATTCACGATGTTCCGGGAGGGACGGCGCCGGTCCGAGTGCGGCAGGCGATCACTACAACGAGAAAGAGAATCTCGTCTCTTCGCGAGGAGGTCCATGCACACGCGTAAAGCGATTCTGCCTGACGCACAGCACATTCACGAACTGATCTCGGCCTACTCCGGTGACGGCACGCTGTTGCCGCGCACGCTGGCCGAGATTTGCGAGAACGTTCGAGACTTCGTGGTGCTCGAAGATGATGGCCGCATCATCGGCTGTGGCGCGCTGCATTTGTACGGCACGCACCTGGCGGAAATTCGCTCTATCACGGTTGCGCCCTGGGCGCAGGGCCGCGGTGGCGGCGGGCGGCTGGTGAAGGCTCTGAATGCAGAGGCCAAGCGGCATCGGGTGGATTGCATTTGCCTGTTCACGCGCAAGCCCGACTTCTTTGCGGGGCAGGGATTTACGGTCGCGCTACGCGAAGACATTCCTGACAAGATCTACAAAGACTGTCACGCTTGTCCGCGGTTTCATTGCTGCGACGAAGTTGCGATGGTACGCGGGGAACTGCCGAAGTTTGCCATTCTTCCTGAGCCTGCGAACTGGCTGGTCAAGCTGCAGGAATGGGCGCCAAACGGAGATACGTCTAGCTCCAGCTAAGCGCTTCCGCGCCGTCTTCGGCGGAGCAGAGGTACACCTGGGGACCAATTCCGGTGGCTTCACGATAGCGTTCGGCGATCTGCTTCGCGAACTTCTCTGCACTTTCTTCGCGTACGAGGTTGACGGTGCATCCGCCGAAGCCGCCTCCGGTCATGCGTCCGCCGCAAAAACCGGGCAAGCCCTCGGCCGCGTCAACCATCACGTCGAGTTCGCGGCAACTGACTTCATAGAGATCGCGAAGGCTGTTATGCGACTCACGCATCAGCTTCCCCACCCGCGCCAAATCGCCTTCTGTAAGGGCGCGGGCAGCGTCCAAGGTTCTCTGGTTCTCACGGATTACATGAGAACAGCGCTTCCAGATCGTGGCGGGAAGATCGTTGGCGTGTTGATCCAGCATTTCTACTGACACATCCCGCAAAGCGCGGACCGCCGGATCCCACTTCGCGAACATTCGCACTCCTACTTCGCACTCTTCGCGGCGCGTGTTATAGGCTCCGGTCGCGAGGTCGTGCTTGACCATTGTGTTGCAGACTACGAATTGCAGTCCCGCGGGAATCGGAACGAACTTATATTCGAGAGAGCGGCAGTCGAGAAAAAATGCGTGCCCCGCTTTTCCCATGCAAGAAACGAATTGATCCATGATGCCGACCTTCGCGCCGACGAATTCGTTCTCCGCCCGACGGCACAGTTTTGCGACATCGGGAAGCGGCAAGCTCGTTTCGGTAAGGCTCAACAGGGCGAGTGCCGAAGACACTTCCAGCGCTGCGGAGGAGCTGAGTCCCGCGCCGATCGGGATTTCTCCGTGCACCAGCAGGTTCGCCCCCGCAAGCTTATGCCCTTGCTGTTCAAGGACGGATGCAACGCCCAACACGTAGTCACACCACGCGCCGACGCGTTTTTCAGGCAGCGCGTCGAGGTCAAACTCGAAATCTCCGGGAAATTCCTTGGAGTGAATGATCAGCTTACGATCCGAACGCGGCGAGATGCCCACGTAAGTCGAAAAGCCGACAGCGGCGGGCATCACGAAGCCGTCGTTGTAATCGGTGTGCTCACCGATCAGGTTGACGCGGCCCGGCGCACGGAAGATCCGGGGAAGACTTCCGAAACGCTTCTTAAAAATCGCAAGGGTGGTTCATGCCAGTAATCCGGCTATGCATGGGCTTGTTCCTCGACCGCCCGCGACGGCAAGTACGGTTCCACTGGAATCTCCGGTTTTGTGCCGGTGATCTGATCGGCCAGAATCCGCGCGGTCGCAAGCGATGTTGTGATTCCCAGGCCTTCGTGCCCGGTCGCGAGAAACAGCGATTTGTCAGTGGGCCACGGACCAATCAAAGGTAGTTTGTCGGGCGTGGCGGCGCGAAATCCTGTCCAGGTACGAACCGTCGACATTTTTCCCAGACCCGGCATATACTCTTGCGCGCGCTCAAGCATGCGGGCCAGGATGTCATCGTCAACTTCCTTGTGTTCGGCGCCGTACTGGCGCGACGAGCCGATGAGAATCTGCCCGGCGCGGCGCGGCTGAACATTGAACGCCACTGAATCGCCGGTCAGCGAATGCGCGCTTTTTAAGTATCCGAGTTCCACAAGCTGGTGGCGCAGAAATCCCGGGTAGCGATCGGTGAGCACGAGATGCCCTTTCCGCTTCTTGATCTCAATTCCCGGAATTAGTTCAGCAGAAGACGCGCCGGCCGCGTTCACAATGAACTTTGACAAGAGCTCAGAGCCGTCACTCAGCCGAACGTGGCCGTCTCCCATTTGTGTGACGCCTTGTCCGGTAAAGAGCCTGGCCCCTCGCGCTTGGGCGCGTCCCATAAGGAATCGCGCGGCGCTAGGTGGATACAACACGCAATCTCCCGGAACGCGAAGGCCGCCAGACAATCCCTCGCGCAAGTTCGGTTCGCACTCCTTGAGGACATCCGGATTGAGTTCTTCAACCGCGACCCCGCGCTCGCTGTAGTAGTCGCGCTTGCGCCGCACCTCGACCATTTCTTCTTCGTCGGCCGCAACCCAGATCGTGCCGGGCTGTTGGAATTCCACGTCGTCGGGCAACTCGGACCTTAGAGCCCGCCAGAGTTGCTGCGAATATCTGGTCAACGCAAACTGAGCCTCGGAATCGTCCAACACGACGATGTGGCCCATTGCCGCTCCGGTCGCGCCACTGCCCACCGAATCGCGGTCGACCACCGCCACGGTCATACCGCGACGCGAGAACTCATCGGCGCAGGCTACACCGACAATTCCGGCGCCAACGATCGCGACGTCATAGGTCGAATGGTTCATGACCGAATACCCATGCAAAACGGGTCGCGCGAATCGAGCACGAGTTCGGCCTCGGCGTTCACGAACGCAGAGCCTTTGATACTGGGATAGACTTTGCCGTCTCGCACTGTGACGCTGCCCTCAAAAATACTGCCAACAATACTTTGTTGTCTCCAAATCTGGCCTTCCTTGATTTTTCCATCGGCGAAGAGGCTGGCCAACTTGGCGCTTGTGCCAGTGCCGCAGGGCGAACGATCATACGCCTTGCCCGGACAGAGAACAAAATTCCTGCTGTCGACCCCGGGCACGTCGGACGGGCCGAATAATTCGATGTGATCGATTTCCTGATCCCCGGCACCGCTAATTCCCTGCTGACGCAGCGCCTGGCGGATTGCCCAGGTAAAGTTGGTCAACTCCTCGACATCTTTGAGCAATAGCTTCAGGCTATGCTCGCGCACGAGAAAGAACCAGTTTCCGCCCCAGGCAACGTCGCCGTGAACTTTACCGTGACCGGGAACGTCGACTGTCACATCCGCGAGCAGGCGATAACTCGCCACGTTGTTGACCGTGACTTCACCGTCAGCGTGCAACACGGCGCTCACGGTTCCTACCGGAGTCTCGATGCGGTGTTCGCCGGGCGCAATGCGCTTCAGAAATGACAAGGTCGCCATTAGACCGATCATTCCGTGGCCGCACATGCCGAGATAGCCGACGTTGTTGAAGAAGATGACGCCGGCGGCGCAGGTCGGATCCACTGGTTCGCACAACAACGCTCCGACCATCACGTCAGAGCCGCGCGGTTCGTTCACGACCGCGGAGCGGAAACTGTCGTGCTCGTTGCGAAAACGATCAAGCCTGTCGGCCAGCGAGCCAGAGCCGAGATCGGGGCCGCCCGAGATCACGACGCGTGTGGGTTCGCCTCCGGTGTGGGAGTCGACCGCGCGAACTTTGCGGATTTCGTGTTTCATTTTCTGCCGTCCGCTTGCTTCTGCGCGTCGGCCAGCGCAGCCTCCGCATCGGAGAACTCGGGCAATCGCGACGCTGCGATTTGCAGGTGCACGACCGCCGACTTGAAGTCGCCAGTTTTTCTCAGGCTCTGCCCCATCGAATAGTGTGCCCAGGGAGAATCCGGTTGCAGTTCGATGGCCTTATGCAGAAATGGAATCGCATCGGCGAACCGTTGCTGCTGCTGCAAAGCGGTACCCATGCCGAGTTCCGCCAAATAGCTTTCCTGAGCTGCGAGTCCCTGCTTCAACACAGGAATCGCTTTCTCCGGCTTGCCGTCGTTCAGGTCGTCGAGAGCCGCAAGAATCTTGTTCGCGGCGGCGATCGCCGTTTTGGGATCGGTTCCTTCGGCGCCCGCATTCGCATTGGTCCCCGACTTCTGCAGGCCCACATATCCCAGCGACGCCAGCTTCTGCATCTCGCTCGACGTAAGGACTGCGGCGCCTGCCTTGACCGATTCGCCGCCCAGGCGCGAGTCGAAGGACTGCAGTTGCGAGGCCAACGTGTCGAGCGTCCCCTTGGAGGACGCCGCCAGATTGTGAGCGGCGTTGGGGTCGGCAGTCAAATCGTAAAGCTCCGGCGTGGGAGCACGAATATAAAGATATTTCCCGGCTCGCCAGGACTCAAGCGCGCTGCATTGAAATCCCTGATGAGGAAAATCGC
The DNA here is from genome assembly GCA_963709385.1 of uncultured Acidobacteriaceae bacterium. GTDB lineage: Bacteria > Acidobacteriota > Terriglobia > Terriglobales > Acidobacteriaceae > Sulfotelmatobacter. The sequence continues at coordinate 73,593 of CAVPWD010000001.1, read as the reverse complement.
TGCGTGCGTAGGCTGGCGGATCGGCCTGCGAACCGGACTGCGCGACTCGAACCAGCGACTGCCCCTGCATTTGCGGCGAAATGGCTAGAGCGGCAGCCTCAAGCAGGGTGGGCGCGATATCGAGCAGGCGGACGCGATTCTTCACCTGCTTCCCGGCAAGACGATTGGCGGCCAGCTTGACGAGCAGAGGAACATGCATGGTCTCGTCGTAGAGGAAAAATCCGTGGCGATCTTCTCCATGCGCACCTAAACTTTCGCCGTGTGGCGCTGCAAAGACGATCACAGCTCCGTCGTAAAGCGATGCGGTGCGCAGCAGGTGCAACACTCTGCCGGCTGCGGCGTCGGCGGCGGCGAGGGCGCGGTCGTAGGTTCCGGGGACGGCGCCTGCGGGATCAGAGAAATTTATCCAGAGAAAGAACGGATGCAGCTTGTTCGCCCCCAGCCATTTTGCGGCTCGCGCCGCGACTTCCTCGCCGCGCCTCTGCACCGACTGATAGCGGCTTTGCCCGAGCTGAGGTTCATGGAAACCAGCGTCATAGGCGTCGAAGCCACGATCATAGCGCTGAAACGGTCCGTTGTGCGGATCAAGCGCGAGCGAACCGGCAAATGCGGCAGTCCTGTATCCAGCCGCGTGGAAGAGACTTGGCAGGTACGGCAGCGACGCAGGCAGGGGAATCCCAAACTCGCCGGTGCGATTGATTTGCGGATAGGAACCGGTCAGCACGACGGCATGCGAGGTCACGGTCGACGGCGACTGCGCATAGACCTGCGCGAAAACGATGCTTTGCCCAGCTAGCGTGTCGAGGTTCGGCGTTAGACCGCTGTGCGCGCCCAGAAAACCCATGCGATCAGCCCGCGCCGAATCGATCGTAATCAGTACAATGTTCGGCTTGTGGGCGGGCGGGCCCGCGGCTCGGGAGTCGACCGAGAATGCAACCAGGATTAGAATGCCAAGACAACACGACCACCCCGAACGCCGCATGAATAGAAGTCTAACAACCTTCCGAAAAGGTGTCACAGGCGAGACGAGGTCGGTCCGAGGATTGAGTCTCTGAAGAAAACTGGCTGGATCCTGTCCGCTTCCCTGCTTGTGGCCCTGGCGGCGACGCTGCCTTCGTGCCACTCGGCGCGCAGCGAGTGGCGAGGCGACCAGCGGCTCATCATTCTGGGCATCGATGGCATGGACCCGCAGTTGCTGCGGCAGTTCATGACCGAAGGCAAAATGCCGAACTTCGCCAAACTGGCGGCGCAGGGAGACTTTCGCGAGCTCACTACCAGCATTCCCCCGCAGAGTCCGGTGGCGTGGTCGAACCTGATTACCGGCATGAACGCGGGCGGCCATGGCATTTTCGACTTTATTCACCGCGACCCCAAGACTCTGGCGCTCTATTTTTCGGCTTCGCGCGTGGAGGGGCCGAAGCACGCGATCCACCTTGGCAGTTGGACGATTCCGCTGGGCGGCGGCAGCGCTGAACAGCTGCGAAAGGGCGAGGCCTTTTGGCAGATTCTGGATCAGCACGGAATTCCGAACACGATTTTTCGGATTCCCTCAAACTTTCCGCCGGTCGCCGCCAAGGGCGAAACTCTCTCGGGCATGGGCACTCCTGACCTGCGCGGAACTTACGGGACATTTTCTTTTTACACCGATGATCCGACTGCCGCGTCTGGCACGGTGGAAGGCGGGCAGGTCATTCCGGTGCAGGTGGAGAACTCGCGCGTGACCGCGAATCTGATCGGACCTGACAATAGTTTCAAGAAGGGATCGCCGGCAGCGACTGAGGCGTTCACGGTTTCGGTCGATCCGCTCGAGTCAGTCGCCAAAATTGCCGTGCAAGGTCACGACTTCGTGTTGCGCGAGGGCGAGTGGAGCGATTGGGTGCGGGTGGAGTTTCAACTGATACCGTTCTTCGGGAATGTGCGCGGCATGTGCCGTTTTTATCTCAAGCAGGCGCATCCGCGATTTCAACTTTATGTTTCTCCCATCAACATGGACCCGGCCAATCCCGCGCTGCCGATTTCAACTCCGTCCAGCTACTCCCACATGCTGGAAGACGAGGCGGGAGAGTTTCACACTCAGGGAATCGCCGAGGACACGAAGGCGCTGTCTGACGGCATGCTCGACGACAAGGAATATCTGCAGCAAGCGCGGACGGTGCTGGCGGAGCATCGCCGGATTTTCGACGCCGAGTTTCCCAAGTTCAAGCGCGGTGTTTTTTTCTTTTATTTTTCGAGCCTCGATCTGAACTCGCACATGTTCTGGCGGCTGATGGATCCGAAACATCCGGAATACGATGCGGCACTCGCGGCGCAAAACGGTTCGGCGATTGAAAGTTTTTACCAGCAGATGGATCAGGTGCTGGGAGAAGTGCTACCCCAAGTCGACAGCCACACGACTCTATTGGTGCTTTCCGACCACGGATTTGCACCGTACTATCGGTCGTTCAACCTGAACACGTGGCTGCTGAACAACGGCTACATCAAGCTGAAAAGTGGCGCGGCTGAAGATTCCAACGAACCGTTCGCCGACGTGGATTGGAGTCAGACGCGGGCCTACGGTCTCGGATTGAACGGGCTCTATATCAATCTGCGTGGGCGCGAGAGTAATGGCATCGTCGAACCTGGAGTCGCCGCCGATAAGTTGATGGCGGAAATTCGCGGCAAGCTGCTTGCCGTTAGGGACGCGAAAGCAAATCTTCCAGTCATTACTCGCGTCGATCTCGCCAGCGAGGCTTACGAGGGACCGTATGCGCGCTCAGGGCCGGACATGGTCGTCGGCTACAACCGAGGCTATCGGGCCGGATGGAAAACGATTCTCGGAGCTTTCCCCCCTGACGAACTCGAAGACAACACCAATCCCTGGAGCGGCGATCACTGCATGGACTACACGCTCGTCCCGGGCGTGCTGCTGAGCAACCGCAGAATTGCGGCCGATGCGCCAGCCCTGACGGACATCGCTCCCACCATTCTCGCGGAGTTTGGAATCGCCAAAGGCAAGGGTATGATTGGACAGACGGTGTTTCAGCCGCGCAGTGGAGTGCGCTGAGTTGCAGAGGATCGAGGAGAACGATGTTCGGTTCCCACAAAGTGAAGATTGAAGGCGAACTGCTGGACAAGGTGAAGCAGTGTGCCGAGGCCTGTGGATACTCGTCCGTGGACGAGTTCGTCGTGCATGCGCTCGAAAAAGAAGTAAACAAAGTGCTGCCCCCCAGCGAAGGCGGCGCCACCTCGAAAGAAATCATTAAAAAGCGGCTGCAAGGGCTGGGTTACATCGACTAACGTCTGCGCCTATGGGCTCTCTTGGATTTAACCTTCCATCCTTGATCGTGATCGGGATTTCTCTCGTCATCGGACTCGTGATGGTCGTGGTGTTTCGCTACACGTCCGACCAAAAGGCAATCCATGTCGCCAAGGATCATTTGAAGGCGCACTTGCTGGCGCTGCGTCTTTTTCAGGATCAGATCCCCGTCGTGATGCGTTCCTACGGGCGCATCATTCTTGCGACCGGGCGCTATCTGCGACTGGCGTTCATGCCGTTGCTGTTTGTGATTGTGCCCCTGACACTCTTAATGGTGCAACTCGACCGGTACCTGGGATCAACTCCGCTCGAAGCGGGGCGTCCCTTCCTGGTGAGCGCGCGCGTTGCCGACGCCGCCGCGCTGAACGACGCATCTCTTCAGTTGCCCGATGGACTTGTGATGACGGCTCCCGCAGTCCATATTCCCGCGGACAAAGAAATTGTGTGGAGAGTCGTGCCCGCACGAGACGGAGATTACGCGATCGGCGTGCAAGCCGCTGACCGGACTTTTTCGAAGCGGCTGGTAGTCGGTTCCGGCCTGCCACGTCTGTCGCCGGTGCGCTTGCAGGGAAAATTCTGGGAGCGTTTTTTCTACTCGGCGGAATCTGCCCTGCCCGACAACGATCGCATCGAAGCAATTGCGGTGCAATATCCTGCGCGCGAAATCGCGTTTGCCGGCTTTGAATGGAACTGGATCTGGCTGTTTTTTGTTCTGTCGCTGGCCGCGGGTTTCGTTTTCAAGAGTATTCTCGGAATTGAGATATGAAGCGACGTCAAAACTCGGTTGAACGCGCGCGGCTCGTGCTATGGCTTGGCGTGCTCTGCATCATTGTGTTCTGTCCGCGGCAGAGTCTCGCGTATGCCGGGCCGGGCGCGGGTTTTGCCGTGCTGTCCTCCTTCTGGACTCTCTTCGTCGCGTTCCTCTACTCGATCTACGCTTTTTTTGTCTGGCCGTTCCGCCAATTGTTTCGAATGCTGCGACGACGCAAAGCTTACGGCAACGCGCAGGTCAAGCGCGCAGTAATTCTCGGTTTCGATGGCATGGATCCGGAACTCACCGAACGATTCATCGCCGAAGGCCGACTGCCGAATCTCGCGAAGTTGCGCGACCAGGGGACGTTCCGCAAACTGCGCACGACCTATCCTGCGATTTCGCCCGTCGCGTGGTCGACCTTCATGACGGGAGTGAATCCTGGCAAGCACAACATTTACGATTTTCTCGCGCGCGATCTCAGCAACTACCTTCCCTATCTTTCGTCGGCGGAGATCAAGGGGCCGAAGCGCAGCTTCAAAATCGGCAAGTACACCGTGCCGCTGGGCAGTCCCAGAATTAAGGGCATGCGCCGCGGCATTCCTTTCTGGCACTGGCTGGGCGAGGCCGGGATTTTCTGTTCTGTGATCCGCGTGCCGGTGACTTTCCCGCCGGAGAAGTTCCCTGGTGTTCTTCTCTCCGGCATGTGCGTGCCGGATTTGAAAGGCAGCCAGGGAACATTCTGTTTGTGCACGACGCGCGCGAGCAATGACAAGTTTCGCGAGGGCGGCGTGCGAGTTGCCGTCGAGCGCGATGGTTCGGTGTTTCGTTCCTACGTGCCCGGCCCGGAAGATCCGCTGATGCCGGGTTCGGGTGACGAACTGCGAGTGAGTTTCGAGATTCATCCCGACAAAGCGAAAGCTCACTTCACCGTAGACTCGCAGAGTTTCACGCTCAAGCTTGGCGAATATTCGGACTGGATTCCCGTGAAGTTCAAGGCGGGCGCGGGTTTCAGCGCGCACGGCATCTGCCGCTTTTATCTCAAGGAAGTCTCGCCGGAGGTCGAGGTCTACGTCACTCCGGTGAACATCGACCCCGGCCGGCCAGATCTACCCATTTCTCACCCGGTGACTTATTCCATCTATCTGGCGAAATTGTTTGGGCCCTACGCCACGCTCGGCCTCGCTGAAGATACCTGGGCTCTGAACGAAAAAGTTCTCGACGACGACGCCTTCCTCGCGCAGTGCTACGCCAATCACGATGACCGCGAGCGCATGCTGTTCGACGCGCTGGAAAAAACGCAGCAGGGTCTGTGCGCCTGCGTGTTCGATACCACCGACCGCGTGCAGCACATGTTCTGGCGCTATCTGGACGAAGATCACCCCGCCGCGCGCGGCGTGCCTCACGACCAGCATCCGCCGGTCATCCAGGATCTCTACACCCGCATGGACGAACTAATCGGCCGCGTCATGAAACAGATCGACGACAAGACGCTGTTGATGGTCGTCTCCGACCACGGATTCAAATCGTTCGCCCGCTGCGTGAATCTGAACGCTTGGCTGCATCAGAATGGATACCTGGCGCTGAAGTCCGGCAAAACCGAAAGCGGCGACTGGTTTGAAGACGTCGATTGGTCGCGCACGCGCGCCTACACCATGGGCCTGAACGGCCTCTATCTGAATCTCAAGGGACGGGAGCGCGAGGGCGTTGTCGAACCGGGGGCGGACGCCGACGCGTTGAAAAACGAACTGCGGAGCAAGCTCGATGGGCTTGTCGACTCTGCGTCGGGCCGCATCGGCATCACCGGAGTCTTCGATTGCGACGCCGTTTACGCCGGCCCTTATGTCGACAACGCTCCCGACCTGATCGTCGGCTACGGCGAGGGGTTCCGCGCGTCATGGGATTCAGTGATGGGCAAGGTCACGCACCAGATCTTCGAAGATAATCTGAAAGCGTGGAGCGGCGACCATTGCATCGACCCGCGGCTGGTGCCGGGAGTTCTGTTCTGCAATCGCAAGATCGCCGAAGAGAAGCCCGCCATCGTCGACGTTGCACCCACCGTTCTGAAATTATTTGGGCTGGCGCTGCCCGGTCACCTTGATGGAAAACCTTGGACTGTAGCGGCATCCGTAACAACTCCGGCGACCGCACCCGCGACGTAAGGCTCCCCGATCCCCAAACCGAGCAAGGTACTATATTCGAACCGTGATCACGATCGTCTCAGGCCTGCCGCGCTCCGGAACTTCCCTGATGATGCAGATGCTGGCTGCCGGCGGCCTGCCTTTACTCACGGACTGCGAACGCCAGCCCGATATCGACAACCCCCGCGGCTATTGCGAATGGGAACCGATCAAGCTTCTACCGAAAGAGCCGAATCGCATTGACCAAGCCGAAGGCAAGGCGGTGAAAATCATCACGCAGCTTCTTCTTTCAGTTCCCACCGGAAGGAATTACAAGCTCATTTTCATGGAGCGTCCGCTGCCCGAGGTTCTCGCCTCGCAGGATGAAATGCTGAAGCGTCGCGGCACAGAGCAGTCCGTCGATCCCGCGCTGCTGACGGCAGCGTTCAAAGATCACATGAAAGAAGTCATCGCGTGGCTGGAGCGCAGAGAGGACATCCCGGTCTGCCGCATGGGTTATAGAAAAGTGCTCAGCGACCCGATGGCCGCGGCGAAGACCATCCGCGACTTTCTCGCGCTAGATCTGAATGTTGAGGCGATGGCGGTTGCAGTCGATCCATCGCTCTACCGCAACCGCCACCCGTAACTGAACGCATGCCCGCGAAACGCCGCGGGGACTATTCCGGCAATTTCTGTTCGCCGCGCACGCTGAACGAAGCCTCGGCTCCGGCGGCTCCAGTTCCAGGCTGCCCTCCGCCCACGCTGACTTTATAAGAACCGGGGGCCACGACTCGATCTCCCAATGCATTCACCAGGCTCAAGTCGCGCGGCCGCAAGGTCAAAGTAAGATGCCGAGACTCTCCTGCTCCGAGATGCACGCGCGTGAATCCGCGCAGAGCCCGCAGGGGCGCGCCCGGGACACCGGGGAATGTCAGATAGAGTTCCGCGACTTCGTCACCCTCGCGCGAGCTCGCGTTCTTGACGTCGACTTCGACGCTGAGCGGATCGCCCGCACTGAGTTCACTGGCGGAAAGCTTGATCCCGTCGTACTTGAAGGTCGAGTAACTAAGTCCGTAGCCGAAGGGATACAGCGGCTTCCCTTCAAAGTACCGGTAGGTACGGCCCTTCATGGCGTAGTCTTCAAAAGGCGGAAGCTGGTCGACTCCCGTGTAAAACGTCACCGGCAACCGTCCTGCAGGATTGTTCGTTCCGGCGAGAGTCTGGGCAATGGCGGTACCCCCTTCTTCTCCGGAATACCACGCGTCGAGGATGGCGTTGGCGTGCTGGCTCGCCCAATTTACTGAGAGCGCGCTGCCGTTCATCAGCACAACGACCAGCGGCTTGCCGGTCGCGCTCAATTTCTCCAACAGATTCTCTTCATCTTTTGGCAGGTCCAAGCTGGTGCGGTCGCCACCCTTGAAGCCGGGCACTTCGACTTTCATCTCTTCGCCCTCAAGTTTCGATGTAATGCCCACCACGGCGACCACAACATCGGCTTGCCGCGCCGCCGATACCGCTTCCACCAGCGGATCGCCAGTGACCGGCAGCCATATCAGCTTGGTGACCCGGCCGCCCGCCATATACTCGAGCTTCACGGTGTAAGAACGCCCTTTCGTGAACTGCATCGTCGCCAGTTGCGGATTGGGATCGTGCCCGATGCCGTCATCGATGACCAGTTTGCCGTCGATCCACAAGCGCTGCATGGAGCCCATCAGGCCGATCTGATACGTGCCCGATTCCGCGGGCTTGAGAATTCCCGTCCAGCGGACGGAAAAATCCTTCATGCCGCTGGGCACCGGCAGCGCGTGGGCATCGGGGTGCGAAAGTTGAAGATCGACGTAAGGATCAACTCGCACCACCTGCGGCGTGCCGGACAAGCTTCCGGAAAAGTATTCGCCTTTGAGTCCGGGCTTGCCGTCGTCGGTAGACAAAACTGAAGTCGGAATCACGGGATGCTCGCGCAGAAAGTCAGTTCCAGCCTCGTACGAAATTTGAGCTTCGGCAAACTGCTTGCGAATCCCTTCCAGCGCCGTGACCGCGTGCGAAGCGGTGCCGCTGTAGTTGCCGTGCAGCACGCCGGTCTGGTCCGCCAGCGGACCCACCACCAGGATTTTCTTCGCGCTGGCCGCGAGCGGAAGCACGCCGTCATTTTTCAATAGCACCATCGATTCGCGCGCCATCTTCAGCGCGAGTTCCCGGTGTGGAGCGCTATCGATTTCGGACTCCGGCGTCTGCGCATAAGGAACTTTTTCCGGGGGATCGAACATTCCCAGCCGCATGCGCGCAGTGAAGAGCCGTCGCAACGAGACATCGAGATCTGCCTCGGTAAGCAGGCCCTGCTTTACGGCATCCACGAACGGCTTGTAGTCGTGGTCATCTTTTGTGATGGTGAAAAAGTCCGCGCACTCATTGTCCATTCCCGTCTTAATTGCGACCGCGGCAGCCTCAGCCTGGCTCTTGGTGAAGTGGTGCCCTTGAAAAATGTCGACGATCGCATCGCAGTCCGAAACCACGTAGCCGTTGAACTTCCAGGCGCCGCGCAGTTGGTCTTGCATCAGGAACTTGTTCGCGCATGCGGGCTGGCCGTTGACCCGGTTGTAGGCGCACATAACGGACTCCGCCTTACCTTCGGTCACGGCGGCGCGGAACGCCGGCAAATACGTGTCTTCCATATCGTGCTTCGACACCTGGACATCAATGCTGTGCCGCGACGGCTCCGGGCCGCTGTGCACAGCAAAATGCTTCGGAGTGGAAATCACGCGGAAGTATTTCGGATCGTCGCCCTGCATTCCGGTGACGAATGCGACTCCCATCCTGCCGGTCAGAAACGGATCTTCGCCGTAAGTTTCCTGCCCGCGTCCCCAGCGGGGATCGCGGAAAATATTGATGTTCGGCGACCAGAAATCCAGACCCTCCATAATGTCGCGGCGGCCGGCGCGTATCGCCTGATTGTGCTTCGCTCTCGCCTCAATGCTGATCACTACAGCCATGTCGTGAATCAGAGGGTCGTCAAAGGTCGCAGCCAAGCCGATTGGCTCAGGAAAAACGGTGGCAGTTCCGGCGTTGGCCACGCCGTGGAGAGCTTCACTCCACCAGTCGTAGTTCGGGACCTGCAGCCGCGGGATGGCTCTCGCCTGGTTCACCAGTTGCTGAGCTTTCTCCTCCAGAGTCATTCTTCCGATCAGGTCGTCAACGCGTACATCGATCGGCTTGGAAGGATCCAGATAGACTGCGTTCCCGGCGGTCTGAGCAACTGAACGGACATGAACGAGGGCCAGAATAATAACCACCTGAAGAATGGTTCGAAGGCGCATCTTTACCATGGATGATCTCCTGCGCGGACCGCCCGGCGGCGGCGCGAATGTAGTAGATGTTAGTGCCGTTAACGATTACGGTGACGGGTCGCTTGTAGCACAGCGCAAATCGTACGGTCAAGGCACACCGGCCTTGAAATAAATTCTGTGACCTGTCGGAATGGCGACTCTAATCTACTTTTTGGCCGGCACTAAGTCGTCAGCGGCGAGAACGTAAGTCGTCAGCTTATCGAGTTTGATGTTGGCGTGTTTCGAAACCAGCTCGAGGTCGCCGCTGTTGCTCTTTACCGACTCCACGTCTTTCATGAGGATGCGGTGATTGGAAGTGGCGGAGTTCGGCGTATCCGGCACGGACGAACCTTTATCCGAGTCACTTCCCGGAAACGGCTTGTAGACCTTCGAATTCGGATCCGGGTACTGGCCCTGTCCGTTCCAGGTTCGGTTCGCCGGCTCTTGTGGTCCATATTGCAGATCCTGACCGGTCATGTCCTGCGGGGGGTAGTACCACGCCGTCAAAAATAATTTGACGGTTGCGGTTCCATCCTTCCACTGGACAGAGTCCATGCGGATGGCCAGGCGAGACGGGTCGGCCTTGGTCTTCGCCACTGACTCGGTTACCTCGCCGGAAAAAACGGCGTTCCTGGGGATGACCGTGCCATTCGTCAAAGTCGCCACGCCCAGCTTGGCTTGAATCTTGGTTCCAACGGGAGTCTTACCGGCGGCCACGTTCTGCTGCATCACGACCGGAAACTCCTGCACGCCCGAGGGGTTGGGCGGCGGCGCTGGACTTTGCTGGCTGAGCAAGGTGGCCGAGAAAAAAACAACGAGCACTAACTGCGGGATTACTATTGTCCGGGTGGACATTTGAATGCGCCCCCCTCCGCCATTCGTCTTTGCCATTCATCCCAGTGCGCCCTTCGAGAAACCTACCGATCTTGGTCTTCCGAATCTCCTGCAAGGGCGCCGTCGCTCGGCTAAGTATAACCCCGGGGCAGGTTTGCGTGGCGGTCCACTCCAGCACATAACAACCGCGAAATAGCGCCGCAAAAATCGATTTTCTTCTTGACAACGGTTATCGAGGGATGAAACAACGTAAACGTTTACGATTTTCGGGAAAGTCTCAGTTCTACCCACGACCTAGTCGTCGCAGCCAATTACTTTCGGAGGTTTCACATGAAAATCCTCTCGTCCACGTTCGCCGGGAGTTTCGTCCCAGCCCTACGACGGAGTGGCGCTCGCCTCACCGTTCTCCTAGCGGCCTTCTTCCTCATTCTTGCTACGCAAGCGCTGGCTCAGGAAGCCACCATTGTCGGCACCGTCACTGACCCGACCGGCGCGGCGGTTGCCAACGCGTCCATCACCATCACGAATACTGAAACCGGCGTGGCGCGCACCCTGCCCACCACTGGTGACGGACAGTACGTAGCCCCCGATTTGACCATCGGGCGCTATACGGTGCACGTAACGGCAGCTGGGTTCAAGGCCGCCGAACAGAAGAATCTGGTCCTGAACGTAGGAGACCGGACGCGTGTCGATTTCAAGCTGCAGGTCGGCAGCACCCAAGAGCAGGTCACGGTTGAGGCCAATGCCATCGCCGTCCAGACCGACACTGGCGAAGTCAGCAACGTCATTAACGGACAACAGGTGACGCAACTGGCCACCAACGGCCGAAGCCTCTACGAGTTGTTCGCCCTGGCGCCGGGAGCCTCGAGTATTCAGATGAGCCGCGTAGGCTTCACTCCGGTGAGCGCCGACAGCAACGTCAGCATCAACGGCCAGCGCGAAGGTCACAACCTTCAGCTGATCGATGGCGGCGAAAACCTGGACCGCGGCGGCAGCAGCGGCAGCGTCATGCCCTCGCTCGACTCCATCGCTGAGTTCCGCAACATGACTTCGAACTACAGCGCCGAGTATGGCCTTGCTTCGGCTGCGACCATCACCTCGGTGATCAAGTCGGGAACCAAGCAATTCCACGCCAGCGCCTGGGAACTCTTCCGCAACGACGCCATGGATGCCCGCAACTACTTCAACCCGGCCCCGGCCAAAGTTGCCGAACTGCGCTACAACATTTATGGCTTCAACCTCGGCGGAAAAGTTCCGGGAATGAATAACCACCCGACCTTCTTCTTCTATAACCAGGAATGGCGGAAGGAGATTGACGGCGGGCTGTTAAACCAAGTAGTTCCGTACTCCCAAACCTACGGCGGTAATTTCACGGGCTTCGTACCGGCGGACTTTCTGGATGTTAACAAGGTAGCCATCCCGAACTCGGGCTTGCACGTACCGTGCGCGTTTCAACTCTCCGCGTCACAACAGGCCCTGTTCGCCGGTCAGACATTCAGCACACCTTTGATAGTAAGCGGCCAACCGACGTGCAGCGTGCAGTCGGGGAACCCGATCAACGCGACAGTCGGGGTTCCTACCACTCAGCCGGTTTTTTCACCCTTCGTCAGCAACACGCTTCCGTTCGTTAATTCGAATTCCGCAGCACTCCTGACTGCGGGCGGCGCGTACGGCGGCATCTTCCCAGCCCCGAATGGCAGTGGCGCACAGGCTCAGCATTTCATCGGCGGCAACAATTCGCCGACGAACCTGCGGGAGGAAATCGCCAGAGTTGACCATACGTTCTCCAGCAAGTTCTCTGTGTTTGGACACTGGATTTCGGAGCAGATCTCGCAGACCTACGGCACGACCCAGTGGAGCGGCGACAACGTCCCGTCGGTCGCCAACGTGTTCGGCAACCCGTCGTACAGCGCCGTGATCCACGCGACCCACGTGATCAGCCCAACGCTGCTCAACGAGATCGCTTTTAACTACAACGGCAACCGCATCCACATCATCCCCAACAACCTGGTCTCCGCCCCCACTGGCTTTCAGTTTAACCGGCTGTTCCCCAACTCGGTAAACGCCGACCAGCGCATCCCTTCAATCAACCTGTCGGGCGCTACCGGTGCTGACTACACCTCTAACTGGACTCCTTGGAACAACAAGGCGGACGATTACCAGGTCCGCGACGATCTCTCCTGGACCAAGGGCGCACACCAACTCAAGTTCGGCTTCAGCTGGGCGCTTTACAAAAAGCAGCAGGATGCGTTTGCGAATACGGAAGGCAACTTCACCTTCAATGGCCTCTACACCGGCAACGATTTTGCTGACTACCTCCTCGGTTATGCGCAGGCATATTCAGAGGACGGCAACAAGATTACCGGCCAGTGGAATAACATCTCGCCAGCAGCATACGTCCAGGATAACTGGCGCGTGAATAGCCGCCTCACTTTGAACCTGGGTCTGCGGTGGGACGGCATTCCGCATACCTACGAAGCCAACCAACTCTCGTCGAATTTCTATCCCAACCTGTATGATCCGACAAAAGCGGCCACATTTGACTCGCAGGGCCATATTTGCAGTCCTAACTCCGTGCCGCTTTGCGCCGGTGGAAACAGTCCGGGCCTGTTCACCAGCACAAATCCGAACCTGGGGGGGTATCAGTTCTACCTCAACGGCATCGGGACCGGTGGCGTGAACGGCATTCCCAAGGGCCTGGTCAATAACTCGTGGAACAACTGGGGTCCGCGCCTCGGCTTTGCCTATGACCTTACCGGTCAGGCCAAAACCGTGATCCGCGGCGGCTTCGGAATCATGTACGAGCGCATTCAGGGCAACGATATGTACAACGGTGCCGTGAATCCGCCGGGCGATCCCAACCCGACGCTGAATGACGTCTCGCTGACGAATCCAGGTACCGGCGTTGCCAGCGGAGTTACCCTAAACGCGTCGCAATTGCCCGTGCTTGCTCTCGGAGTCACAGGCATCGCCACCAACTACCACCCCCCGGTGAGCTATCAATACAGCGCGGGCGTCCAGCAGGCTGTGGGATCCCATGCCGTACTGAACATCTCCTACGTGGGAAGTCAAGGACGGCACGAGAACTACTATCAGGCCATCAACCTGCCACCCCTTGCCGACCTGCCAGGAATGGTCGCGAAGGGTTCGCTGAACAACGAGGATGTCTCATATCTCGGTTTCGGTGGCATCCGCCTCGCTTACAACGAAGGCAACGCGAAATACAACTCCCTCCAGACTTCTCTGAATGGGACAGTTCACCGTGACCTTCACCTGCAAGTTTCTTATACGCTGTCTAAGGCGGAGGATTCGACCACCAGCAACGGTAGTGGCGGCGACCTGAACAATGCCACCAATCCGTACGCAGGGTGGAAGTACGACTTCGGTCCTTCACAGTTCGACCGCAGGAGCATCTTCTTCACGAACTTCGTCTACGACATCCCGCTCTTCCGGGACAGCGCCAACCGCATGCTCAAGAGTGGTGTGGGCGGGTGGCAATTGTCCGCGATCATTACGGAAGAAACGGGAGCGCCCATCAATCTAGGAGTGAGCGGCACCACCGCTTCCAGCATCATCGGGAACACGGGGGTGCGGCCCGATCTAACCGGGTCCGTCTCTTATCCGAAGAAGGTGGGTGAATGGTTCAATACGGCGGCCTTTTCCGCGCCGGCTTGCACAACGGGTCCGGACTGCTACGGCAACGCCCCATTCGATGCCATCCGCGGTCCCGGTCGTAACAACTTCGACCTGTCGTTGAAGAAGAACTTCGCCTTCACCGAGCGCTTCAAGCTGGAATTCCGGGCAGATGCTTTCAACGCCTGGAATCACACCCAGTTCTCCGGTGACGCGAACAACGGCGGCATCGGCAACAACGTTGGGTCCAGCAGCTTTGGGCAGGTTTCCCATGCGTTTGACGGCCGGCAGTTCCAACTCGGCCTGAAGCTGATGTACTAAGTCCGCTTCGGGCAGTCCACTTCACGCCCCGCTTGCCTCCGTACGAGGCCAGCGGGGCGTAGTTTTTTGTCTTCTCGTTGCTTTCGGTCCGCGCGTCTTCCGGGCCGCTCGGCATCGGCTCGATGCGATTTTTCAGGCTTACGGATAAACTTGCTCTATGAGGAAGTGGCGCCCAGGTCCCGGTCTGACCCTGATTCTGCCGTGGTTGCTCTCGATCTGTTTGTCGAGCGGCGCCGTCGCACAAGCTCCCAGCCCGGCGGATGCGATTGCGCTCGAACAGCAGGGGAAGCTGCCTGAGGCCGCCGAGGCTTGGCGAGCGGTGACGGCGAGCAATCCTAAGGACGCGGCGGCCTTCGCCAGCCTGGGTGTGGTGCTTTCGAAGGAAGAGAAATATTCCGACGCAGCGGCCGCCTACAGAAGAGCGCTCGCCCTGAACCCGAAGCTGCCGGGCGTGAACCTGAATCTCGGTCTGGCGGAGTTTAAGCAAGGCCACTTCCCTGCCGCGGTTGCTGCCCTGCGTCTCGCCCTGGCTGCGGACCCCTCCAACCATCAGGCCCGCATGCTGCTGGGGCTCAGCTATTATGGCGCGCAGCAATTTGAGGAGGCCATAAAGTGCCTCGAACCCGCTGCGAAGAACGATCCCGACAATGCCGAACTGCATCGCGTACTGGCGCAGAGTTGTCTGTGGGCGCGGCAATATTCCTGCGCCACTGACGAGTTCAAACTGATTCTGCAAAAGAATCCCGACTCGGCCCCGGCTCATATGCTGCTGGGCGAGGCCATGGATGGCCTGAACAGAACTCCGGAGGCCATCGCCGAGTTTCAGGCCGCCGCCAAGGTCGCTCCGCGTGAGCCTAACGTTCACTTCGGTTTGGGATATCTCTATTGGAAGTCGCACAAACTGGATGACGCTTTGCGCGAGTTCAAAGCTGAACTGGCCCTCGATCCCGCGCACGCGCAGGCGCTGGCGTACTTAGGCGACATCGCCATGCAGACCAACGATCCGGAGACGGCGCTGACTTATTTGCGCAAGGCGCTCGATCTTAAGGATGACGTTCGCATCGCCGCCATCGATCTGGGCGTAATTCTCGCCGAGCAAAAGCATTATCCCGAAGCCGTAGCTGCCCTGCAACGCGCAGCGGTGATCGATCCAAAGGAACCCGATGTGCACTATCGCCTGGGACGGATTTACAAGGAGATGGGCAAGCCGGCAGAATCGCAGAAGGAATTCGCCAAAGTTCGCGAACTGAAGGCGAAAGCGGACCAGAGGACTGAAGACCTGGCGCGCAAAATGTCCGCGTCGCCGCCCACTCTTTATTCAGACCCGCCCAACTGACTCGCCATGCTTCGATGCTGCTTCTATTGCTTTAGCTTACTGATTCGGTTTCGCTTCCGTCGCCTGATCCGGATCGATGATCTTCAGGATCGTCTGGTGCTTTTCCACTTCTTCATGTTCGATGCGGCTCGCGATCTGCAGTTCTTTCTCCGACTCTTCTTTCCGTCCCAGGCGTGCGTCGGTTAAGCCGAGATAATAATGGGCTTCCCGAAGTCCGGGATTCGAGGCAATGGCTTTGACGAAGAATGCGGCAGCGGCGGCATAATCCTTTTCCTGAAACTTGACACGGCCCATCCCGGTCAGCGCCCCAGCATGCTGAGGAGCGCGCTTCAGCACTTGCTCGAATCTGTCCGCCGCTGCGCCCGGACTTCCCGCCTCCAACTCCATCAAGCCCAACTGAAAGCCCGATTCGGTCTGCTGGGGCTGTAACGCGAGCGATCTTTCGTATTCTGCGCGAGCATCCTCTGTCTTCTGCAACGCCTGCAGAATGAAGCCGAGTGCATAGTGTCCGGAGGCATCGGTGGGGCGAAGTTGAACATAGCGTTCGAAGGCCTGCTGCGCGTCGTCAAATCGGGCAACCGACATCTTGGCCCGCCCCAATCCGTAGAGCGCGGCTGCGTCATCGGTTCGCAATTTTAGCGCCTGATCGAACGCGTCGATCGCATCGGAAAAGAGCGACATTCGGAGCGCAACCATGCCGAATTCATATTGCACGTCGGCGTCTGCCGGATTGAGCTTGCGCGCTGCCACCAGCAATGCGAGAGCTTTTTCCAGTTCGTTGTTTTCAGCCGCGTCATGAGCTTGGCCGCGCCAAATGCTGATCAGAACTGCCCGAGCATCTTTCCGGCCAGGATCTAGTCTCACCGATTGTTCAAGCGGTGGAATGGCCAGATCGTTTTTCCCCATCTGCGCGTAGAGCAATCCCAGACCCGAGTGAGCGCCCGCAAAATCCGGTTGAATCGCGATCGCTTGTTTGAACAAGGCTTCGGCTTCAGCTTCGCGCTTTTGTTGTACCCGGACGATCGCCAGAAGGGTTAGGGCGTGCACATCCGCGGGAGTTGCCTGCAGGATGGCTTGCAACTTGCTTTCTGCTTGTTTGAGATCGCCGACGGCGAGCGCCGCAGCCGCCTGCTTGACCGTAGGACCTTTCGGAGTCGTAGAGATCGTTTGCGCCCTTGCTAAAGTGGCAGACAACAAAAAAAGACCGGACAACAACGCCAAATGGCGCGCGATCCCAATGCACCGCGAAATGAAGCAGACCGGCCTGCCCAAAAGCATATGAAGACGCAGCCCTAGCGTGAGCTCACGCCAGACGCCATTCCTCCCGGTGAATTTGCGTCCTTGTCGTGGATCAGTTCGGCGGTCCTGCGAAACTCTTCGTCCGCCAGTTCCTTTCGCCCGAGACGTTGGTAGGCGCGGCCCAGCAGGTAATGGCTCGAACTGTCCTTGGGATTCAGCTTGACCGCTTCTTCGGCCTGCCGGCGAGCGAGATCCCATTGAGTGGAGTCAAAATAGGCCTTCGCCAATTCGTAATGAACTTTGAATTCACCCGGAGCGATCTCGCCCGCGCGCGTCAACAGCGGAATCGCTTCGCCAAAGCGATTCGATTTCGACAACAGCACCCCAAGGTTCAAGTACGGCTGCTCGGAATGCGAAGCTGCTGCCTCATCGAGTTCGATGGCCTTCTTGTATGCCGCGGCGGCGGATTCGGGCTGGTTCCTGGCCTCCAGACTCAACCCCAGATTGTCGAACGCTTTCACGTTCTGTGGGTCGCGCTTGATCACTTCCTGAAAGGCCGCGATCGCCAGATCAAACTGATTTTGCTGATAACGCACTCGTCCCAGGTGATAGCGCGCCTCCACGTCGTCGGGATTCAGCTTCAGCGACAAATCCAGGTAGTGGGCCGCGTCGCGGTATTCGTTGAGCAAGACGTAGTCCAACGCGGCAATGGTCAAGTCGTTTGCTGTGGGAGCATTCACCTTGGTGGCAGCGGAGAAGAGTCGCAGAGATTCCGCAGGCTTGTCCTCGCGAAAAGCGATGAAAGCGAGCAAGTAAGCCGCGTCGGCGGATTGCGGATTGGCCTTCGCATAGGCCCGCAGCACGCTCTCTGCACTCTCGAATTGCCGAAGATTCACCAGCGCTTTGCCGCGATACAGGAGCGCGTCGCCCTTTCCCGGATCCTGCTTTTCACATTGCTCGAAACCCGCAGCCGCCTCCGCCCAGCGCCGCTGGCGGAACATCTCCATGGCGGCGTGGCAGTCCGCCCTCTGACCCGATATTCTGGGCGGAAACGTGGTTGCAACCAGCAACGCTAACACGCCGAGCGCTCGCCCCATGATCGGTTTCCTATTTTTGCGGAGAATTCGCTTCGGTCACGGTCAAAATCTGATCCGCCTTCACGTCCGACAGTACTTGCCTGGCGCCACTGGGCCAGCGAATTTCCACCCGGGCAACCGACAACGCTGACCCCAGACCGAAATGCACACGCTTATCGCTGGAAGACTGGTAGCTGCTCGCGGTGGTAACCGTCGCAAACTGGCTGCCGGAGAAAGTCGAAATCTTGATTTGCGCGCCAATGCCGTCGCGATTGCTTTTCACGCCAACCAGATTGAAAGTAATCCAATGATTCGCGGTCTGCGTTTCGTTATGCAACACGTGGGCGGGGCCATCGAGCGAACTCACTACCAGGTCTACTCGGCCGTCATTATCCAGATCGCCAATCGCCATGCTGCGAGCCGCCCATTGCTCGTGGAATACTTCCCCCGACTGGTCGGAAACATCTCGGAATCGCTTCCCGTGATCATTCCACAGCAACAGAGGAGCTTCGCGGTACCGCAGATGCGGCTCGTTCACTTCGATCGTGTCCATCACATGCGACTGCGCGATAAACAGATCTTTCCAGCCGTCGTTATCGTAGTCGAGGAACCGGACGCCCCATCCTGAATGGAGCAAGCTAATCGCGCCCAGCCCCGAAGTGAGCGTCGCGTAATCGAAACTTCCGTCGCCCGCATTGGCGTAAAGAGCATATTTCTGATTGGCCAGATTCGTGATGATCACGTCCGGCCAGCCGTCGTTATTATAGTCTTCGAAATCCACACCCATCCCCGCGAAGGTAGCTCCGCCGCCGTCCAGTCCGACGCCCGAGGGCAGTCCAAGTTCCTCGAACGTCCCATTTCCCTTGTTGTGGAATAGATATTCCGGAATCGAGTCGTTGGCCAGCAGAATATCCATCCACCCGTCGTGATCGTAGTCGGCGATCGCCAATCCCAGTCCCTTTGCGGGCTTGTCGATTCCAGCCTTCGCCGCGACTTCGGTGAACTTGCCGTTGCCGTCGTTGTGATAGAGCAAAACAGGCGTTGGTTTGAAAAGGTCCGGGTGACAGTAGGAGCGGAAACCCTCTTCGCGATGACCGCAGTAAATATCGTCGAAATCCCAGACCATGTATCGCGCGACCACCAAATCGAGACGGCCATCATTGTCGTAGTCTACCCAGGCCGCGCTCGTGGCCCAGCCCGATCCGTCCACGCCGGCGCTGGCCGTCACATCGGTGAACGTTCCGTCGCCATTATTGTGATAGAGCGTGCTGTGGCCGTAGCCCGCAACGAACAGGTCGTCGAAGCCGTCGTTGTCATAGTCGCCGACCGCCACGCCCGTCGAATAGCCGGTTCCCTGGAGCCCGGCCTTCGCTGTTACATCTTCAAAAGTCCCGTCGGGTTTCTGGTGATACAGGCGGTTCCAATCGCTCGGTCCATCTTTTTGCGGAATCGCTCCCTTCGGCATGGGATCGTCAATGCGCGCTCCATTGGCGAGGAAAATGTCGAGACGGCCGTCGTTGTCATAGTCGAAAAGGGCGGCGCCCGAGCCCATAGTTTCGAGAAGATATTTCCTGGAGGTTTTCGAAGCTTGTTGCTTGAAGTGAATTCCGGCCTTTTCCGTCACGTCGACGAATTTTCCCGGAACCGCAGCCTTGGATTCTGAGGCGGAGTGTGTGGATGAGTCTGCGGGACGACCAGACTGAGCGACAATTTGGCCGACGATCAGCCCCACAAAGCCGACAAGCCACAGAGCCTTCTTACGAAACCCCGACCCTCTGCCGCCAATTGCGCTCACTGTGTCAGTTTAATACGCACCGCTTAATGCGCGGCCGACATGATAGTCGCACGGGTTAAGAATCTTCTGCCGAAAAACAAAGGCCGCCGCCGAAGCGACGGCCCGACCCCCTCCAATCCCAGACTGCAACTAGAACTCGAGTTTGAGTTGCAGCTGGATTCGTCTAGGCAAGAGCAGGTAACCACCACCTCCTGTGGTAGAAAAGTCGTTCCAGTTTACGACCCCAAAAGTATTGCCGAGCCCGTTCCCGGTCGGCTGGTTCGTCGGCGAGAAGCTGTCGCCTGGCCCGAGATCCCCTGGACGGTTCCAGACATTCCGATTAAAGGCGTTGAGGAAGTTCACCTGAAACAAAAGATCGCTGCTTTCGGTAAGCTTCGTTCGTTTGAGCAAGTTGAAATCCTCGCTGAGATAGGCGCCCATTCGAATTGACCCGTCAACGCGGGGCGATGTGCCGAACGCGTATGTACCCCCCCGGGAGGCTAGGTTTTGAGATGAGTTCGGATCGTCGAACGCGGGAGTAACGGCACCAAATGCGGTGTCGAGAGGATTGAACATGGGAATACCTGGGTCGCCAGCAGCAAAAGTCGCGGGGGTAATGGGAACGAACTTTCCATTTCTGTGTTTCCACGCCGAACTGAGCG
Source organism: uncultured Acidobacteriaceae bacterium (assembly GCA_963709385.1). Lineage (GTDB taxonomy): Bacteria > Acidobacteriota > Terriglobia > Terriglobales > Acidobacteriaceae > Sulfotelmatobacter. The sequence goes on along the minus strand of CAVPWD010000001.1, from coordinate 53,229 downwards.
GGGATGCTCCAGGAATGTAGTCTTCGCGGATGCAATCGGCGTACGCCGGCACTCCAGTGGCGCAGCCGAATGCAATGGGCTGGCCGCTCTCGTAGCGCTGGATACCGCTGACCGACCAACCGCCCACCACCCGATCCAAGAGCTTGCTGCCATTGAGGAACTTCTTGTTCTTTCCGAAGGGAAGTTCATATACGTAACTGAGCACGAAGTTCTGGGGAAGATCCTGGTTGCTGATCGCCTTATCGCCCTGCTTGTTGAAGACATTCTGGGGCGCTCCGCCCTGGTGCAGGGTTGCGAAAAAGGGCAACGCCGAGTCGGCATCCGTCAAGGTCTTCGACCAGGTATAAGAAGCCATCAGATTCAGACCGTTGCGGAAGCGGCGCGTTAACTGAGCCTCCAGCGCGTTGTAGGTTGACTGTCCCAGATTCTCCAGTTGCCCATCGGTGTTGAATCCAAAGTACTGAGGGAAGGGCACGAGCGCCTGCGCCACGATCGCTCCCGAAGGAAATCCCGCGTATGGCGGGGCCACAGTGCTCTGAGCACTAATCGGTGTGGTCAGCAGACTGCCGAGGGAAAAGTATTTCGGATTGAGCGTGTTCACCGCGTCGTAATTCGAGCGCAAATTCTGCGAGTGCTGGCCTACGTAGGCCACATCTACGATCAAATCAGGTGCCAGTTCCCTTTGTACTTCAAGGCTCCAGTTTTGAGACATCGGAGGACGTCCATACGATGGATCGGTGTACTGGGGTCCGGCAAAGTTCAGTTGCGTGGGATCCAGGTTCGGTGGAGCGGGGAATGAGGGCAAGCCCGCGTCGATCTGGAAGGCTGGATCATAGCCATTGATACTGTTAAAACCTGGATTGGCCTGGAAGCCGGTTCGGTTGAAACCGCCGAAATCGGCATATTGCAGGTTTCCGTAGATGATGCCGTAGCCTCCACGAAAGACCATTTTGTTGCTGAACATGGCGGGGGCCCAGGCGAACCCTATCCTTGGACCAAAGTCCTTCTTCCAGATGTTGGCCCAGCGTTCATTGACATTCCCGTTCCGCCCGGCGCCGTTACCTGCAAAGACCAGCACGCCCGGCAGGTTCCCGGCTCCAGGGTTGGGCTGGGTCAGGCTGATATCCGAGGTGTTGCCGTGTGCCTCTCTTTCGGGCTCGTCCACGTCATAGCGGAAGCCGAGATTCAAAGTCAGAGTCGGAGTGACCTTGATGGTGTCTTGCACGAACCCGGCAAAATAGCTGCGCAGCCAGCGAGGCTGGCTGGCATAAGCGGTCACGTTCGCAGAACCGAGCTCTCCCAAGCAACATGCTGGCGATTCCGTTGCCACTGAGAGCGCTCGATGTCGCATTCGAGCCCGCAGTCTGTCCTCTCCCGAAGTTGAAGGTGCCGCTCGTATTCTGGAAATTCAGTGGATTGAACTGTTGATACCACTGCTCATACCCGAACTTGAAGTCATGTTTGCCATGGATCCAGGTCAGAGTGTCGGCGAAGCGGAATCCGTTGTCGATGGTGTCACCATCAACATTGTCACCATATCCCGCAATCGAAGCTTCCCCGGGTGCGATCCCGGGAAACATGGGACCACTCGCACCCGTAATGCCGAGCTTCGCGTCCCAGTCCGTTCCACCGCCGAACTCCACTCCCGCCCCGACATTTTTGCTGTTGGTGCGGTTGTAGCCGAGGTTCAGGTGGTTCAACATGGAGGGAGTGATGGTGTAATCGTAGCCAAAGCGGATGTAGTGTGTGCCGAAGAACTGGTTTCGTCCTCCTCCCCCAGCGTTGCCCCACTCCGGAACGGTTGAGGTGCGGACGTTGTTGCGCGACGAGTAGGTGAAGTACGCCTTACTCTTCGAGCTAATGTTTTGATCGATACGGAATGTCATGGTCGTATCGAGAATGGGATAGCTGTAAGGAAAGGTGTAGTTGCCGGCGAGGCCACTGGTCTGTGGCGCTGGATAGTACGAGAGCAGATTCTGCCCTACTTGAGAAAAGCGTCCAGTCGGGATCACGTTCCCGGTGCTCCCCGCCTCGTTCATGAACGCCGTTCTGCACTCCACGCCGCCTACCGTTTGGGTCGTGGCCGGGTCAAAGATCTCACCCTGATAGATGGGAGTACCGTCGCACGGGTTCGTGCCCAGGACGTTTGCTGTATCCAGAGTTGCTGAGAAATCGCCGCCCAGTTCCGCCGCGGTCGGCACGGTTGAGGTCTGGGTTCCTCCTACCGATTGCCGGTATTGCTCCCAGGAGAAGAAGAAGAAGGTTTTGTCTTTACCGTTATAGAGATGCGGAATTCGGAAAGGACCGCCGAACGTCAAGCCGTAGTCGTTCTGTTTGTCGAGCGGAGTTCTGAAGATCGAATAAGGCTGCCCCTGCGACAGTTCGAAATTGTTGCCCCAGCTGTTGGCATCGAGATCTTCGTTGCGGAAAATCTCGTAGGCCCCGCCGTGGTACTTATTGGTTCCACCCTTTGTATTGAAACTCTCGATTCCGCCGGTCGTCATGCCAAACTCGGCAGGCAAGGTTGACGTGATGACCTTGAATTCGCTGAGCGCGTCCACTGACGGTGCCGTTTCGTCGAACGACGAACCGTTTTCAGATCGCGTCATCGAGGCGCCATCCAGCAGCACCTCCGTCCCGTAGTTCTGGCCACCGCTGATTTTCGATTCGAACGTTCCGCCATTGCCCGAGTCGGAGCCCGGTCCCACCGCGCCGGGAGTGAGATAAACAAAGGCTTCGGGGGATCGCATGGCCTCGACGGTGCTGCCCAGGGCAAGCGGTAAGTCAAGAATCTGTTTCTCCCCAACGACGGTGCCGATATCGGAACTCTCCGATTGCACCGTGGGGGCCTCCGCGTTGACCACGATGCTCTCGTTGACTGCGCCCGTGGTCAGCTTCACGTCCAGGGCCGCGGTCGTCGCCACCTGCACCAGAACGCCGGTCAGGGTAGTCGTTTTGAACCCGGGAGCGCTCACAGTGATGTCGTAGGCTCCGATATTGACGTTCGGAAACCGGTACGAGCCAGCGCTGCTGGAGACCGCCTGATACACCGTCCCCGTCGATTGGCCTTTCGCCGTCAGCTTGGCGCCGGCGACCAGAGCTCCGGTGGGATCGACCACGTTGCCGGCAATGGACCCTTGGTTTTCCTGGCCACTGGCCAGGGGAGACAGCAACAAGAGGGCGGTCATGAACACCAGACCGGTGGCTACTCGATTCGCGAAACCTTGCAAACGCTGCATTGTCATCCTCCGAACCGAAACTCGAACTGCACATCCGCACAGACGTGGTGCAGAAAACGTTTACTCACCGGGCCCGAAAAAACCGGACCGAAAAACCTTTAGCGGGAAACCTCCGCCGACCGGCTCACTTTGTCCTGCAGTTTCTGCGCCTGAGACGCGTCTTCCTTCTGCTTCAGCCGCAGAAACGCCTCCAGCGCAGCTTTCGATTCCTCCGGTTGCTGCGCTCTCCGGTAGAGTTGCGCAAGCTGGTAGTACGATTGCCGCACGGATTCCGCGTCCGCGCGATCCCCAATCGCCACCTCTGCCTTGAAATCGCCGATCGCCTCGTTCACCTGGCCCAGCTGTGCTTCAGCCCGCCCCTTCTGGTAATAGGCATCGCGGTATTTCGGGGATTGCCGCAAAACCTGGCTGAGCAGCGACACCGTCACTTCAGGTTTGGACCGCTCCAGGCTAACCACGGCCAGCTTGTACATCGACGAAATGCTTTCTGGATCTACCTTCAACTCTTCCTGAAAGGCCGCTTCCGCCTTCTCCAGCTGATTCTGACTCCAGTAAATGTCTGCCAGTTCCTCGTGCAATCCTGGCTCAAGAGGGCGCAAATTCAGGGCGTTTTGACACTCGTGGGCCGCGTCCTCCAGCCGGTCGGCTTCGACAAACGATTGCGCCAGCGCCTGATGCACCCGCCACGAGTTCGGATCGGCCTTATACATCAGCTCGTAGCTGTCTTTCGACACCAACATGTGGGCCCGCCCGCGGTGGTAGAGGATGTCCACGTCGCCCGGATTCAATTGCGCCGCTTTGTCGAGCGAGGCAGCGGCCGCTTCGGCGTCGCCCGCCGCCAGTTGCGCCACACCCAGCCACATCAGCGCTTTTCCGTTGCCCGCGTCGATCTGGGTTTCTCTCCGCAAAGCCGTAATTGCGGCAGCGTAGTCATTCAGGCGATAGCGCGCCACACCGAGAAACAAATGGGGGCCTTTCAGTCTGGGAGACAACACAATGGCGCGGTTGAAGACGGGGATGGCCTCTTGCAGATGTCCCTGCTGAAGCTGCGCTAGCCCTAGGTTGAATTGGGCTTCCGCGGAACTGGGCAGGATCGTGGTCGCGCGAGTGAAGGAACTGACCGCGCCATTCCAGTCGCCGGCGCGCATCGCTTGGGCGCCTTCGTTAAACGATTTCTCGAAGCCGCCATCCTGCCCGGATAGGGAAAGGGATCCCGTCAAAACCAGGAGTGCGCCAAAGGCGACAAATACACCCGCTCTTTTCCGTCTTGCTTGAATTTTCCCCACCCCGAAATGGGGTGACTGTAATACGAATCAATTAATGCTGTCAAGTGGTTTCCTCGCCGGTCTCTCAGTTTTGAGCAAACGATTACTTTGGGCGCAAGACAAAACAGGAGGCCCGAGTCGCTCCCGGAATCCGACTTGTTATTTACGATTGGATTGAATCGGCGCCGCGCCTTTGCCTTCCTCGACCGTGTAGAAGCAGTCGATGCCCGGCAGATTCACGCGTTCGACAGCCCCGCTGGGCCAATGGATTTCCGCACCCTCTATTTTCGTGCTGCTCCCCAGCCCGAAATGCAGGCGAAAATCATTGGAAGACGCGTAGCTGCCTCCGCTGACTACGTCCGCGCGCTGCCGAATCCCACCGGCCGTAAGGTAGACCGATGCTCCCACCGCATCACGCGGGCTTTTTGCTCCTCCCACCAGACGAAGCCCTACCCAGTGGTTCTGGTCTTGGCTGACGTTCCTGAGCAGGACCGGCGTGTTATTCAGTTGGTTGATCACGACATCGATCTTCCCGTCATTGAAAAGATCGCCGAATGCCGCCCCTCGCGCGGTCAGCAGCAAAGCCAGCCCTGTGCCCTTCACCGCCGGAACGACATCGAACTTCCCATTGCGCAGATTGCGGAACAGCAGAGGCCGCTGGGAAAACGTCGTTCCCCAATCGCTTTTGTCCACGCCGGGATACACATGTCCGTTGGCCGCAAATAAGTCTTTCCACCCGTCATTGTCGAAATCCAGGAAGCCCGTGCCCCATCCCAGAAAAGGGATAGTGACTTCCGCGATTCCTGCCTGATAGCTCACGTCGGTGAAGTTCCCGCCACCATCGTTGCGATAGAGCGGATTGTAGTCGTCGGAAAAAACTGTATTGTAGAGATCGAGCTGGCCGTTGTTGAGGTAGTCGCCCACAGCTACTCCCATCGATGCGGTCTCGCGCCCGTTCTCATTCAGGGCATAGCCGGAGGCATAGCTGGCATCCTCGAAGGTGCCGTCTCCCTTGTTGATGTAAAGGTAGTTCGGCGTCGAGTCATTGGTTACTACGAGGTCGACTCTTCCGTCGTTGTTCACGTCAGCAAAAACTGCCGTCAGCCCGTAATACGCGTTCGTATCACCGACCCCGGCTTTCGCGCTGACATCGGTAAACGTGCCGTCTCCGTTGTTGTGGAACAGATGATCGGGTTCGCCTTTCAGCCCGCGGGGACCGCACATCACCTTCACGCCACGGAATTCACAGGAAGAAAAAGCCACAACCGGTGAGCCCGGTACGGGCGGATGGTCCATGTCATAGTGCACGTAGCCGGGAACGAAAAGGTCCAATCGTCCATCGTGATCATAATCGCCGAACGTTGCTCCCGTGGACCAGTTGCCCAGTGCGACGCCTGCCTTTTCCGCCACATCGGTAAACGTCCCGTCGTGATTGTTGTGATAAAGACGGTTCTTGCCGAAGTTTGTGACGTAGAGATCAGGCCAGCCGTCGTTGTCGTAATCTCCGACGGCGACGCCGAAACCCCAGCGATCGTTAGCTGACTCCGGCCTGCTGCGCAACGTCGGTAAACGTCCCATCGTGGTTGTTGTGAAACAGCGCCGCATGCGGCGGAGAAGTTTTACCCGAGATCGCATCGTAGGTCGACCCATTGACCAGGTAGATGTCGAGCCAGCCGTCGTTGTCGTAGTCGAGCAGCGCTACTCCCGAACCCACCGTCTCAATGATGAAAGTGTCCTCCGGCGTGCCCATGGTGTGCCGCCATCGCGTCAGGCCAGACTTTTCGGAATCGTCCTGGAAGACGACGGGCCCGCTGTCCACGAATCCGCCAGCCGTAATTGGACGCTTTTCGCTGTCCAGTACGGCGGCATGCGCCCCGCCGGTTGAAACCACACCCGGGGTTTGTGGCGGGGTCGCGTCGCGCCGGCTCGGTTTTCTCCTGCGCCGCGGCAACGGCTGACAAAACAACCACCAGCAAGGCACGCGCCCTAACTGAACATCCCCAACTCATTCTCGGCTCCATTGCGGCACAGGATTCTACGATTTGCCTGCTTCAGCGCCTTGAGTCAGTTGCCGGATGAACTCGGTCTCCCGCGAATCGTAAGGCTTGCCGTCTGAACGGAAGATGTCGTGGAACCACAGAGGCGGCTCTCCGCTGTAGGCTTTCTCCCACGAATCCCATGGATAGATAGTCTGGGTCTTGCCGCTGACGAATCCCCAATTGTAAGCGCCGACTTTCTCCTGCTTAAGGATCGGGAGAATCGCGGCAAAGGTGCTTCCCAGCGGACGCGCCATATATTCGGTGCAGATCAACGGCCGCTGGAAGCGCCTCAGGGAGGCGATTCGCTTCTTCATCGCGTCGGGAGGATCGTAGCAATGAAATGTGATCACGTCGGAGTTCTCGAGTTGAAAGCGGGTCATCGCACTCATGCCGGCTCCGGACCAATCTCCCTTCCAGACCCCGCTGGTGAGAGGCTGGGAAGGATGCGCGCTGCGAGCCCACTGCCATTCCTGCTTCAGCAGACGCAACGCGACTTCCGCTTTGTTGGGCAGTTCCCGTTCTTTGTATTGTGAGCTGTCGTTGTCGGGTTCGTTCATCAGGTCCCAGATCAATACGCGCGGGTCGTCACGGAAGTGCGCAATGACTCCGACGACATAGGGCTTCAGCTCCGTGTTCCATCGCGACTCGTTCTTGAGTAGATCCGCCCCCGGGGCCTGCATCCAGCCCGAGTTGTGAACGTGTGGGCGTGGCTCGCGTTGCTTACCGAGATGTGGATTGGGGTCCCACACGGAATCGAGCAGCACGAACATAATTCGAATGTGATGCTTCTCGGCCACCGCAAGGAACTGGTCCATGCGCTTCAAGAAGCCCGCGGAATCCTGCTGCCACAGCAGGTTATGCAGGAAGACGCGCATGGTGTTCATGCCCAGAGACTGGGCCCAGCCGAGTTCTCGGTCGATGGTGGGCAGGTCGAAAGAATCGGCCTGCCACATTTCCAGCTGGTTGATCGCCGTGCTGGGAATGAAGTTGCTGCCAACAAGCCAGGGTTGCTGAGCGTACCACTGGTTCGCACGGTCCGCCGTCCACGGCTGGTCTGACGCGGCACAGAATGCGGAAACGACGACAACAAATCCCGCCAATCTCAGAATCGCAAACAGTTTTTTGGGCATAAGTTACTCGATAAGAATCCCGAGACGGTCTGGCCACACCGGCATTCGAATCGTCTCACGGTTGAATCTGCGGCCAGCCGTTCGTCCATGTCAAGGAGTTGCAGAACAGGTAAGGCGCGCCGTCCGGCAAATGTATCGCATGAAACACGATGATGTCTCCATTTGTGGAATCCAGATAGGCAGTTCCTCCCCCCGGACCATTCCAGGTTAGATCGTTGCCGGCCAGAAGTTGTGTTCCGCCGCCTTGCATCATGTCCGTTCCGCTCATGTCGACGAACGGCCCGTTGGGACTCGTCCCTCGCCCTACCATGATGCGGTAAGTATCCAGATAGGGATTGGGATCGCAGCAATTGTCGAACGAGGCGAACAGGTAATAGTAGTTGTCTTTGTGGACCAAACTTGTTCCCTCGATTGGATCGTATTGCACATTGGGCCGGTAGGCGAGCGAATACACAGTTGGATTCGAGCTGAGCAGGCCGCCCGTCGTGGGATCGATTTGCTGCTGCTTGATGCCGCTCCAATAGCTTCCATAGGTCAGCCACACGCTGCCGTCGGTATCCACCAGGATATTGGGGTCGATGGCATTGAAGTCGTCGCTCGAGTGCGAGGCCAGCACCTCACCCTGATCGACCCACTGGTAGCTGGGGTCGGTGCTGTCGAGCGTGGTGTTGGTGGCCAGGCCAATGACGGAAGTGTTGGACCCGAATGTGGAACCGGCGTAGTAAACGTGGTAGAGGCCGTTGAAGTACGAGATGTCGGGCGCCCACAATCCCAGTATCCCCGGAACCGCTTGCACGACCCACGGCGGAATTTGACTGAATACGGTGCCGCACAGGCTCCAGGCCACGCGGTCCGGCGAGCACAGAATCGGCAGATTCCCGCTGATGGGAGCGCCTGTGTCCGTGCTGAACGCGTAGTAGGTATTGTTCTGGCGGATCACGCTGGGATCGCGCACGGGATCGACCGCGCCGGTGAGATGGTAGTTGCTGAAGACGGTGGGTGGCGCCGGTGTGGGATGGCCGCCTCCACCGCCGCCGCAAGACACCACGACCAGCGCCAGACCGAGAAGCGCGACGGAGAAAACCTTTGAATTCGTGAGCATGGCAACGTTCCAGAGTGTCGTCTAGGTCAATTGCACGGCAAGCTTGGTGACGGATGCCGGGGGGAAACGGAAGTTCAACATGTCTCCCTTGATTTCCGCACTCTGCGTCCGCGGCGCAACTGCGTTTTTCTCTGCAAAGGTGTTGTGTGCATGGATGTTAGCGTCTGTGAGGATCGTAGCCTCAGCCGTTTTGAGTTTCGCGCCTCGCACCACCACTTGGGCATCCCGCGCATCGCTTACATGAGGGTTGACCACGGTCAGCGTCAGACTCTTGTCGCGGAGCGAAGCCGAACCTTTCAATCCCCAGAACGACGCGGGCTTACCATCACGGTCATAGTCGACGGTCGGGGCAGAAAAAATCGTGCGCAGCGCCTGCCCGCCCTGATGTGCGGCGTACATGGTAAACACGTGACCGACCGGGGTCACCACGAAGCGATCCTCGTGCGCCAGATAAAGGCTGTTCAGGCAATTGATCAGCTGAGCGCAGTTCGCCATCGCGATCTTCTCCGGGTGGCGATTGAACATGTCGAGCGTCATGCCGCTGAAAACCGCATCGCGCAGGGTCGGCATCTGCTCCAGTTGATCTCCGGGCGTCGCCTCGCTGCCGGGCTTGTACCAGGGTCCCCACTCATCCACAACCAGCTTCACCCAGTGTTCCGGATCTTCTTCGCCCATCACCTGCCAGTGGCCGTTGATGAGCCCTTCCATGCGGTCGCCTTCACGCAGCAATTCATACCAATCGACCGCATCGAACTTGAGCGCATCGCCCTTGCCTTGCACCCAGTCGCGCGTGCGGCCGCGGCTCAGATTCCACGCGTAGTGGTGAAGCGCCCAACCATAGACGCTGCGCAGCTGGAAGCGCCCTTTGCGGGCCATCTCCTCGAAGAAGCCGCGCGTCCAGGACCAGTCGTCGACATTCGGACCGGACCCAATGAATGACAATTCTTCGCGGCCCTCCGGTGTGGCTCGCGACTGAAAACGCGGCGCCCAGGTCGTGAACCGCCGGAACTCCACGGCGTACTCTTGCGCAGTGAAGTTTCCTCCGCAGCCCCAGGATTCATTGCCCACGCCCCAGAAACGCACATTGAAGGGATCTTTGAATCCGGCCGCCGCTCGCGTATCGGCCAAGGTCGTGCTGCCCGCCGGAGAGTTGCAGTACTCGACCCAGCGGTAAAACTCTTCCGCGGGCAAACTGCGCAGGTTTGCGGCCAAATATGGCTCACTGCCGATCAGTTTGCAGAAGTGCACGAACTCATTGGTGCCGAACTCGTTCGGATCGTAGCGGTGAGAAGGCGGCGCTTCGGGCGTCTCGCCCCCATTCCAGAAGTTGGTGCGTCGCGGGCGCTTGTCGGCAGGCCCAACCCCATCGCGCCAGTCGTAACTGTCGGCGAAACAGCCGCCCGGAAAACGCACCACCGGAGCCTTGATCTTCCGCATCTCGTCGATCAATTCCTTGCGAATGCCGTCGACGTTCGGCACCTTCGAGTTCGGCCCCACCCAGATTCCGTCATAGACCACGCCGCTCAGGTTCTCGGTGAAATGGCCGTAGATATTGGGAGAAATGGTCCCCAGGGGCTCGTTGGCCAGAACCTCAATCCGGGAATCGGCGGTGCTGGATTGAGCCCAAGCACGCGGAAGACGCAATTTGGAGGCAAGAACGGCTCCCGCACCTGCCAGTCCTGCGCGAAGAAACTGCCGGCGTTTCATCATGACCAAAGCTTCGCCTTTCGAAGGAAAAACCGATATCGGCGTTATAGTAAACGTTTGCTCAAAATGGCGCTACGGTTTTCTGCGAAGCGATCAGCTGGATTCCGTCAGATTGCTCCCACTCCCCATCGCCCCCAGGCGAAGGATCACAGCTAGGTCTTCAACGAGACGTAGGTGTTGTAGCTGTCATCCCCAATGCTCATAAACGGACGCATGACGATACGGGTTCCGTCGGTTGCCAGCGCGACGCGATCCCCACTCTGATCAACTTCCTGGGCACGAAGCAATTCCGATCGCTCGAATGTGGGGCGGGCATTCCCCATGGCGGACAGCACCAGAGGTCCGCGCGACAACGCCACCAGATTGGGATGCTGCTCGTCTACAGCCTCCAAACGCATCGGCATCGGCAACTCCAACTCAATGCGATCCCCGTCTTTCCAGGTGCGGCGGATGGCGGCGTAGGTCCCCGCCTGCACAGCCGCGGCGATGCGCTTTCCGTTTACGCTCACCAACGGATCGCCTTCCGCCCAGGTCGGCATCCGCAGATACACGGTGGATTCCGCCGGACGCGACGCGGCAACCTGTATTTCGATTTTGTTGTCGAACGGATACTTTGTTTGCTGCGTCAGTTCAAGGGCTGCTCCACCCGTTTTCCAGCGGAGCTTCGACGGTACGTAGAGATTCACGTAGACGCCGGCCGGGGAACGCAGATAGATGCTGATGTGATAATCGGCGGCCAGTTGCGGAAAGGTTCCGGAACAGCATGGCCATTTATCCCGATGGTAGACCTTGTGGGCGTTTGTTCCATAGTCGGAGTAGTAGTAAGAAGTTCCATCCGGCAGGATCGGCTTGGCCCCCAAGATTGTGTTGTACAGCACTCGTTCCATGCTGTCGCCGTAGTGGGAGTCCTGCGAGGCTTGCATCAGGTAGCGCGTGATCTTGAAATGCCCGTAGGCTCCGCAGGGCGTTTCGAAACTGGCATGCGTTTTGTCCAGGCTTTCTCCCAGGCGTCCCTTGCCCGGCTCGATTAAGGCCTCATCGGGTCCCCAACCTCCGGTCGCGTAGCTTTGTGCGGACAGCATCGCGAAGCCGTTGCGCGCGGCGCGGAGGTGCTTTTCGCTTCCCAGCGTCAGATACGCTTGCATCGCGGAACTGAACGCGTTGACGTGGCTGTAAGCATGCTCGCCGGCGAGAACGTTGATTCCTTTCGACAGGGGATCGAAATAGGTATCGTCTTCGAGGAAGCGCACCGCCTGGTCGCGATAGAAGACGTTGCCACTGCGTTGATAAGCGAGGAAAAGATTTTCGGGCAGCGTGTAGGGCTCGTCCCACGTGTAGGACTCATCTTTGTGGGGACGAGCGCGCATCTCCGCGCGCGACAGCGCTTTTTCCGGCAGGTAGGCCATCACCGCCCGAGTCAACTGCTCGTGCACTTTCAGAGCGATGGGATCGTTCGCAAACTCGTGCGCATCAATCAGACCGCAGGAAACCTTGTCGTAGGTATAGGCGGGCAAGCGGTACCCGGCGAAGAAGCTGGCTTTGGCGTCGAGGGTCTCCGCATAGCCCTTCACCAATCGCTGCACCTTCGCCCGCGTTGGCTCGGAGCCGGTGGCTGCATAACTTCGCGCCAGCGCGGAAACGTATTGGCCAAAGCTGTGTCCCGGCACAAAACCATGAAAATCGTTCTTCTGCAAGTCGAATCCCGTCAGGTCGTACCAGCCGCCCATGTCCTCGCCCGGAGCCGGCATCCCCGCTTGCTGCCGGAACACTTTCAGCAGACGGTCGTCGTCCAGACTCAAGAACAGGTTGTGGTTGTATTCAAACTGCCGCTTCAGCGGACTGGCGAGTAATTCCACGTCGCCATAGGGAAAAGTCGCGAGCCGGGCAGCGGGCTCAGCAGCCAGCGCTGGAAGCAGAGGTGCGATCCACGCTCCCGCGACCGCCGCCGCGGAAGTCTCCAGAAATCTCCGACGGTCAATTCCCGTACGATCACGTCCCTTACGATCAATTCCGATGCGCATTGTGTCTCTCCGAGCGGCTACGCTTTTTGCCCGCTCTCCGCCAGTTGAATGAGTTTCGGCAACACATCTCCGAAAGCCCCTCCCGGCTGTCCCAAGCCAAAATAGAGTTTGCTGTAGAGTCCGTGAAGTTCAGCGTAGACCGGCAGCTCCGATTTGTCAGGCTCAAAGACTTTATTGGGCGCGCAGATCTTGTCCTGCGCCTCCTCCACAGTCTTAAAAGTCCCCGCCGCGAGAAAAGCGAAAATCGCCGATCCGAGACTGGTGACACTTTTGCTGGGAACCAGTACTGGTCTTCCGAGCACGTTGGCGTACACACGGTTGAGCACGTCGTTTTTCTGCGGGATGCCGCCGGCGTTGATGACGCGTCGGATATGCACGCCATGCTCTGCCATGCGATCAAGAATCACTCGCGTATGCAGCGCGGTTCCCTCGATGGCTGCGAACAACTCATCCTGGGCCGTGCTCTGCAGATTCCACCCTAGAGTCACTCCGCGCAGGTTCGGATTCACCAGTACGGTGCGGTCCCCGTTGTCCCAGGCAAGCCGGAGCAGGCCGGTCTGGCCGGCGCGGTAGTTCTCCAGGCCCTGGCTCAAGGTTTTCACGTCACTTCCGGCCCGCGCCGCAATGGCACTGAAAATATCGCCCACGGCCGACAGCCCGGCTTCGATTCCTGTGCGCCCGGGATGAACACTTCCCTGCACCACTCCGCATACCCCGGGCACCAAGTTCGCCGAAGGCGTGATCCCGATGATGCAAGTGGAAGTACCGATGACGTTGACGATGTCATCGGTGCGGCAGCCGGCGCCGATCGCATCCCAGTGCGCATCGAATGCACCGACTGGGATGGGGATGCCCGCCTTCAGCCCCAGTTTCTCCGCCCACTCCGGGGAAAGGTGCCCGGCGATCTGATCGGAGGTGGCATACTCGCCGTCCAGTTTGTCGCGGACGCCTGCCAGCAGAGGATCGATTTTCACCAGGAACTGCTCCGAGGGCAGACCGCCCAGCTTTGGGTTCCACAACCACTTGTGGCCCATGGCACAGACGCTGCGCTTCACCTTTTTTGCGTCGGTGATGCCGCACAGCGTGGCGGCAATCATGTCGCAGTGCTCGAACGCCGAGATGAACTGCGGCCTCTTCTCCGGATTGTGGCGCAGCCAGTGGAGCAGCTTGGAGAATCCCCATTCCGAGGAATACACGCCGCCGCACCAGTGGATGGCCTCCAGGCCCTCGCGATGGGCAGCCGAGGTGATCTCGGCGGCTTCGTCCTTCGCGCGGTGATCGCACCACAAGTAGTAATCGTCCAGCGGCTCGAGATTTTTCCCCACTGGGATGACTGAAGAACCGGTGGTGTCGAGAGCAATCGCCTCGACTCGATCTCCTGGCAAATCGGCTTTTTTCAGGACTTCGCGGGTCGCAGCAACGAGCGCCCGCAGATGATCGGCGTGCGATTGCGTGGCGTATTCGGGATCTTCGCGTTTGCGGTGGAGCGGGTATTCGGCGACGGCCGACTCCAGAAGTCCCCGTTCGCTATCCACTAGCGAGACCCGGACGCTGAGAGTTCCAAAGTCCACCCCCGCAACCACAGCCATCAGCAAGCTCCATTCGGCGCCCCGCGCCAGTCAGCGTCCCGGCTTCGGACAAGCAAGGCGGGCAGGACTGAGTAATCGTTTGCTTACTTTCGGCAAAGTAGACCACGGGAATGCGTTTGTCAATCCGCGCATCGGCGGTGGACTTCTCTCATCGTCTGCGCTCCTATACACTTACATTCACCGCGCGCAATGTCCCGCATCTTCACTTGCGTCCTGTTGGTCTCTTTTCTTGGCGCGCCAGCGTCTCTCCTTTCTCAAAGCGCAGCTCCCGCGCTCGCCGATTTGTTGATTATTGTTGTCGACTCACCCAGTCAGGCGGATCGAGTTCTGCAGCGCCTGAAGAACGGCGAAGACTTCGCCGCTCTGGCAAAAGAGGTCTCCATCGATCCCACCGCTTCTGACGGCGGTTCCATGGGTCGCATCGACCCTGCCGCTTTGCGCCCCGAACTGCGCGATGCGGTCAAACGGCTGAGCGTGGGCGAAATCAGCGGCGTCATTTCCACTCACTCAGGCTATGCCATCTTAAAAATGATTTCGCCGGCTGCCGCGACGCCTCTGCAAAACACCGCGCCGGCTCGAATTCTGCCTTCATCCGCAACCGGCACAATTCGCTATGCGCCCAATGTCGGCGGCAAAGGTGAAGCCGATCTCGCGCTCCGCAATTTCCCCAAGCCCGACGGATGGAATCAGAACCTGCGCGCCATGTGCGATATCCGCACGCAATCTCTGGCGTCTGTCATCGACAGCGTTCTCAAGAGTCTGGATCCCGCCAATCCCGATGGCGTCACTCACGGCCGCCCGCTCGACATGATCCAGATGCGCTATGCGCTCGCCAATCTCTATGCCTACGAAGGTGAGATGGACAAATCCATCGAGCAGTGGCAGACCGCTTATGAAATCGCGACTGCGCAGTTGCCCGGCGCCATGCCTGAACTGGAGGAAGTTCTCGGCATCGCCTACCTGCACAAATCGGAAATGGATAACGATATCTATCGTCATCCCGGCGATCGCTGTATTTTTCCGCCCCCCGCGAATCGAAGTTTCGCCAAACCTGCTTCCTCCGAGAAGTCCATCGAGTATTTGCTGAAGTACTTGCAGCGCAAGCCCGACGCGCTCGACGTCCGCTGGATGCTCAATCTTGCCTACATGACCCTGGGAAAATATCCGGACGGCGTTCCCGCCAAGTACCTGACTCCGCCCACGAGTTTCGACTCGGCTGAGGACGTCGGCCGCTTTATCGACGTCGCCCCTGCCGCCGGTATTAACCTCTACTCGATGTCCGGCGGCCTGATTGTCGACGATTTCGAACGCAACGGGCTGTTCGACATCGTGACCTCCGACTTCGGGCAGTGCGCCCCCATGCATTACTTTCACAACAACGGCAACGGAACCTTCTCCGATCACACGGCGCAGGCCGGTCTTGCCGACCAGCTTGGCGGCCTGAACTTGGTCCAGACCGACTACAACAATGACGGCTGTCTTGACATCTTCGTCTTGCGCGGCGCCTGGGAATTTCCGCAGATCCCTTCTCTGTTGCGCAACAACTGCAACGGCACATTCACCGATGTCACCGCGGCGAGCGGACTCGACCTGCCCCTGCAGACACAAACCGGAGTTTGGGCCGACATAGATAACGACGGTTTTCTCGACCTGTTCGTCGGCAATGAAAACGGACCGAGCCATCTCTACCGCAACAAGGGCGATGGCACATTCGAAGACATTTCGCATGCCGCCGGCATCGATCGCGCCGCGTACACCAAGGCCATTGTCGCGGGCGACTACGATAACGACGGCTATGTCGATTTTTACGTTTCCAACCTCAACGGCGACAATTTTCTTTTTCACAACAATCACGACGGAACATTCACCGACGTCGCCCAGCAAGCCGGAGTGCGGAAGCCGTGGCAGAGTTTCGCGGCCTGGTTTTTCGACTATGACAATGACGGCTGGCCCGATCTGTTCGTGACTAGCTATTACGTGTCGGTCGACGAATCGGTGCGGAGCTATCTCGGCCTTCCGCCCAATGCCGAGACGCTCAAGCTCTACAAAAACCTTGGCAACGGCAAGTTTCGCGACGTCACAGCCGAGGTCGGGCTCGATCGCGTCTTCATGCCTATGGGCGCGAACTTCGGCGACATCGACAACGACGGGTTCCTCGACATCTATCTCGGAACCGGCAATCCCAGCTATGCGTCCATGCTGCCCAACGTTCTGCTGCATAACAAGGAAGGTAAGTTCTTTACGGACGTCACGGCATCTTCGGGCACGGGCGAACTCCATAAAGGACACGGCGTCGCCTTCGCCGACATGGACAACCGCGGAGACGAGGATCTCCTCGAAGAAATCGGTGGCGCGGTTCCCGGCGACAGCCATGCCTTTCGCCTGTTCGAAAATCCCGGCCACGGCAACGACTGGATCAGCCTGCACCTCTCAGGCGTAAAGACAAACCGCGCCGCCATCGGCGCCCGCATCAAAGTTACCGTGCAGGATGAAGGGCAGCCGCCACGATCCATTTTTCGAACCGTAGGCAGCGGAGGATCCTTCGGCGCCTCTCCGCTCACGCAGCACATTGGACTGGGGAAATCAGCCCGCATCCTCGACTTGGAAATCGATTGGCCGGTCAGCAAAACGACGCAGCACTTCGCGCACGTCGCGGCAGATCAGTTTCTCGAGATCAAGGAATTTGCCAAAGAGTACGAAAAGTCAGAGCGCCCGGCGTTCCGCCTCGGTGGCCCGCAGCGCGAACAGAAATCTTCGGCAGCCGCGCCGCCATCCCCCAGCGCGAACGAGGTGCGAGAGGAGCCGAGGCCATGATCGAGCGCATTGTCGCCAGGCTCGCCGCGGGATTTCTCACTCTTGTTCTGTCGGCGGCGCCTTTGTTCGCGGCCCCACAGAAGCACGAAGTCACCGGCTTGCTGCTCGCCATCGATCCTTCGCGCCACACCATCACGGTCTCATGTAAGGAGATTCCTGGTTATATGGAAGCGATGGTGATGGAATTTCGCGTGAGAGATTCAACCCTGGCGAAGAATTTACAGCCGGGCGTAATGGTTGGTTTCACCTTAATTGTCGATAACGACACTTCGTTCGTCGAAGGCGTACAGGTTCGCCCGTTCGAAAGTCTGGAACTCGATCCCACCGAAGCGAGGCGCCTCCAGTTGGTGGAAAATGCTTCGAGCGCGAAGGCGCCCTCCGCGGACGTTCTGCGCGCAGGCGATCCGGTACCTGACTTCCGCCTCATCGATCAGAATCATGACGCTGTTTCTCTGTCTCAGTTCCGGGGCAAGATCGTCGCGGTGACGTTCATTTACACCCGCTGCCCCTTGCCAGACTACTGTGTGCGACTGTCGAACAATTTCGGAGTTCTTCAAAGACGATTCAAGAGCCGTATGGGACGCGACCTCATTCTGCTCTCCGTGGTCATCGACCCGGTTCACGATCAACCCGCGGAACTTGCCAGTTACGCACGCACTTGGAAAGCCGACTCACGCGGCTGGCATTTCCTCACCGGCCCGGTTGCCGATATTCAGCGAATCTGCCGCGCGTTCGACATGTCTTTTTATCCCGACGAGGCCGTCTATGTGCATTCGTTTCACACCGTCGTCATCAGCCGCAGCGGACGCCTGGCCGCCAACCTGGAAGGCAACAACTTCACCGCTCAACAGCTGGGGGATCTGGTGCAGGTCCTGGCCGAGCGCGGCGAATAATAACCGATGGCAGAGGCCAATCCCAGCAAACGTATTCTTAGATGGTACAATGGCGCACGTTGAATGAGCAGTATTTGGCAATTCACCCGCCATGGCAATCTTTCCGCAGCCTCGGTCCCGCGCAACTGACCCGAACCTGCCGCCTGAAAATCTTGCGCGTTATTCCCTTCTCTTTCTCGCCAAACCAGCTGTGTTGCTCGTCGAGATTTTGTCTCTGTTGTTGCTTCTCCAGGCGTACGCCTCTGCCGCAAATCCGCCCACGGCCCGCACCCCGATTCAGGCTGAACTTGTAAGAGCGATCGAGGCCGGGCGCGTCCAGGTCGGCGATCCGGTCTACGCCAAGGTCAATTTGGCCTGGAACAATGGTGCCTGCAAGCTTCGCGAAGGCGCGATCCTCAAAGGTCGCATCGTTGCCCAAACTCCTCGTTCGAAAGCTGCCAAATCCTCAAGCATCGCTCTGCTCTTCGAGAGCGGACAATGCGGAGGCCGCGACATGAAGCCTCTACCGCTCACGGTTGCGGCCCTACTCGCGCCCGATCCAGTCATGGGATCGGGTCTCTTTGGCGATCGGGAGAACCAGCCGCTGAACGAAGCGGTGGGGCTCAGTCTTAATGGCGGCATGAGGAGCATGCAGTCCGCGGCCGACACCGCCATCCTCGAGCCTCCTCGCTACAAGCCGCCCCAGACGGTAATGCCCGGACAAGTCATCGGCATCGGGGACATGAAAATCGCCGTGGGCGGCGGACCCGAAGGCAGCTCCGTTTTGACTGCGGAAAAACACAACCTGCGGCTCGAATCCGGATCCAGACTCGTGCTGGTACCTAGCGTTGAAACCGCAGCGACCACTCCCACGCACGCTGAATCGGCAGCGGACGCAGCGACACCATCTGCCAATTCTCCCAGCGATTCCGACGTGTTCGATGAATCTGAAGTCTGCGTTCCTCCCGCTTGCAGTCTTGCGGTCGGTGCAAGCCAAACCGAGACCACTTCGCGGGCCGCTGACTTCGCCATGGCACTGAAACAGCTGGGCTTCGCCGCCTCCGCCGATCAAGCCATGTATGACTTGGATCATGCCCTCACCATTTCTTATCTGGGGTCCGACCGGCTGCTGTTCACCTTCAATCCGCACCAGTTGGTGCCGCGGACCACGGCCGACGTCACCCTCCCCAAACTTCACTTGGTGCGCGCCGCCCTGATCGACCTGCCCACGATGAAAGTCTTGCGGACCGTCGATTGGCGCGTCCAGGATACGCGCCAGTATCTCTGGCCGATCGGTACCGACCGGGTGCTGGTACATGTGGGCGGGGAACTGCGCCTGTTCGATCGCGACTTGAAAGTGGGACCGAGGCTGCCGCTCAATGCGCCGCTCGCCTTCGTCGCGGTGGCGGCGTCGGGCTCCTATCTGGCTGTCGGCATTGTGCACGAGCGTCATTCGCAGGAAATTCATCGCGAACTTCGCGATGCCGAAGACCGCGAGCCGGAAGAAGATGTCGAAGTAAAAGTCCTCGATTCGAATTTCCACCCGCTCGCCAGCGTCATGCGATCCTCCAGAGATGTCCCGCCCGTGCTATCGGGGGATGGTGAGATTCGCATCCCCACGATCGGCAAGAACCGCTGGCGCATCGTGGAATACACGTGGACCGGCCAGCGCCGCGTAATCGCCCAGGTGGGCTCCAGTTGCCGGCCCCAGGCGGCGAGTGTGCCTCCCAACCTGCTTTTCGTGACGGGATGCAATCGTCTGGGAGACGGGCGATGGTTTCGAATGCTGCGTCCCGATGGCAAACTAGTCTTGAAAGGGGAGTCTGACTCGACGGAGAAGGCCCACACCGCTAGCGGAACCTCCGGCAGTAACTTCTTCGCGGTCGGCGTTACCGAACTGAGTAAAGCCATGAACGATGCGGCGCCTTTCCACACTTCGGACCTAAAATCGCTCCACATCGGCGTCTACCGCGTGGAGAATGGAAAGAAGGTAACTGGGGTGACCATTCCAGATCCCTTGCCCACCGTGCAAACCTTCGCCTTATCGCCCGACAGTCGTCATCTGGCAATTCTCCAAAGCGATCAGATTAGTTTTTATTCGTTCCCGGAAGGGGCCGAGCCCGAGTAGAGTCACCGCCAACTCCAGCGATTTGCAAGTGTGCGCAGTTCCAGTGGAAGGGTCCAAATGTAACTCTATTTGGAAGGCTTTCGGCGTTCGCCCGACGGAGCCAACGCTGTGGAGTCCCGGAGTATGAGGCTGGTTACTAGTTTGTACTCGACTCGATGGTTGGGTGCGTCCGCCCCAACTTCGTTGATCAGCGCCTGAAATGCGAGCTTGGCCAATTCACGCTGAGACATTTGTACCGTGGTGAGAGGCGGCGTCGTAAATTGCGCCAGGCGGATGTCGTCGAAGCCGATGACGGAAAGCTCCGACGGGATTGCCAAATTGAGATCGTAAGCTTCGCGAATCACGCCAATGGCTGTCATGTCGTTCGAGCACAGAATCGCGGTGGCGCGCGGACGCACGCCAATCAACTTGGTCAGAGCTGTCTTGCCACCCTCCAACGTATGGTCTCCCTCTACGATCAGATCTGCCGGTAGCCCGATTTCCTCCATCGCCAGCTGGAACGCCGCTCTTCTAGCCAGAGCCGATTTCAAGTGCAACGGCCCCGCGACAAACGCAATGCGCTTGTGACGCAGTGCCGCAAGGTGCTGCACCGCCTGCCGGATTCCGTTTTGATAGTCGATTCGAATGTTGGCCACGCGCGGCGCGTCCGGCCCCACATCGACAAATACCAACGGCACCTTCCGAAACCGAAGATGCTCGATCAGCGAGTCCTCCATTCCGAACGTCAGGATCGCAACCCCGTCCACCCTCCGCTCGATCATCCGCCGCACCGAGATCTCCATTCTCTTGGGATCGTGCACGGTCGATGTAATCAGGATTTCGTAGTTGTTCTCCACCGCCAGGTTTTCAAAGGTCTGCACGATCTCCGGGAAAAAAGGATTGGTGATTTCGGAAACAATCAGTCCGAAAATCCGGCTTCTGCCCGAAACCAGAGCTCTGGCCTGCGTGTTGGGGTAGTAGCCGAGCTCGTCCACTACCTTCCAAACCCGTTTGGAAAGTTGCGGGTCCACCGTCGGAACCCGGTTGATGGCGCGCGACACGGTCGCGGTCGAAACCTTCGCTCTGCGCGCAATCTCTCTGATGTCCATGGAAAGTGGGAAAAGAACTTCTGGGAAACGAAATCAATATTCTAGCAGAGCGTCGCCGCCCGACCACACTGTTCCGTCCATCCGAACGGTCTTGGGGAACAATCTTGGCAAACGTTTACTCACCCGATTCGAGGGGTTCGTCTGAGTTGGATTCGAATCGTGTTGAGTGCCACACCCGACGCTGGGGGAACCGTCATGGTCCACTTTGGAGATCTGGAAGCCTGGTTCGTCACCGGAAGCCAACATCTGTACGGCCCCGAAGTGCTTAAGACGGTGCAGCTGCACGCTGACACGATTGCCAGCGCGCTCGCCGCCTCCACCGAGATTCCCGTGAAGATTGTTCCCAAGCCGGTGATGACCGGCAGCGAGTCGATTCACCAGTTGTGCCTCGAAGCCAACAGTTCCGGAAAATGTGTCGCGCTCATCGCCTGGATGCACACCTTTTCGCCAGCCCGCATGTGGATTGCCGGCCTGCGATCCCTCAGCCGTCCTCTGCTCCACCTCCACACGCAATTCAATCAGGATTTGCCGTGGTCGACCATCGATATGGACTTCATGAATCTGAACCAATCGGCTCATGGCGATCGGGAGTTCGGTTTCATCGGAGCCCGCATGCGCTTGCGACGCAAGGTCGTAGTCGGCTTTTGGCAGGACACTGAGGTTCAAGCCGAGACGGGCGCGTGGCTGCGCGCGGCCTGTGCATGGCACGACGCGCAACGGCTGAAGGTCGCCCGCTTCGGCGACAACATGCGCAACGTCGCAGTCACGGAAGGCAACAAGGTCAGCGCCGAAATCCAGCTGCGCTATTCGGTCAACGGATACGGCGTGGGAGATCTTGTCTCTTCCGTCCAGCAAGTGTCGGATGCGGAAGTCGATGCGCTCGCGCATGAGTACGATGAGTCCTATCGCGTCGCCGAATCTCTGCAAGAAGGTGGTCGCGAGCGCCAAGCTTTGCGCGAGGCGGGCCGAATCGAGATTGGCTTGCGGCAATTCCTCGAGCACACCGGAGCGCACGCCTTCACCGACACTTTCGAAGACCTGCACGGCCTCGCTCAACTTCCCGGTATTGCCGTCCAGCGTCTCATGGCGGATGGCTACGGCTTTGGCGCTGAGGGAGATTGGAAAACCGCAGCGCTGGTGCGCGCCGTCAAAGTCATGGGCCAGGGCCTCAGCGGTGGCTCGTCATTCATGGAGGACTACACCTATCACCTCAAGGGTGCCGGGACAAGTCCTGGGCGCACACATGCTCGAAGTTTGTCCTTCCATTACTGATGAGAAGCCCACCGCGGAAATTCATCCATTATCCATCGGTGGAAAAGCGGATCCCGTCCGCCTCGTCTTTACCGCCGCCAGCGGAAAAGCTGTGAACGCCACTTTGGTCGATCTGGGAAATCGATTTCGCCTGATCATCAATCAGGTGAACCTGATTCCACCTGAGCACGACCTTCCCAAGCTGCCAGTCGCCCGCGCAGTCTGGATTCCAGAGCCAACACTAAAGATCGCCGCGACCGCCTGGATTTTAGCCGGCGGATCTCATCACACCGCCCTCAGCCGCGCCCTCAGATTCGAACATCTCGAGTCTTTCGCAGACATGGCCGGTATGGAATGTCTGCTTATCGACAACAGAACGACCGTCGCGAACTTCCAGAAAGAACTTCGCTGGAATGACGTCTACCACCACCTGGCGAGTGGATTTTGAAGAATCAGTAGTTTCCCGTTCCACCTTACGCGCGCTTACCAACTCACCTGTACCAGCGTCACTCCCTGGCGCGCTAACCCGAACTTCAGTTCGACCTGCCCGCCTTGAGAGTCGACCCATTTCGGCGACCCCGCCATCTCCAGTTGCCCCGCTCTTTCCAGTGCCGCATATTCATCCGGCGTTGGCTTTTGTGGCGACCCCATCGATTTCCAAACCGAATAGGAATCGCTGTGCGTCCGGTCCACGCAATAGCGCCGCACCAGGACGCGGCCCACTCCTGCCGGAATGCCTCGAATTGCCATCGCAACCTGTGCGTCCGCTGCGGTCACGTCGTCGTCATGGTAGTTCCAGGCCAGCACGCTGATTAGGCCATCCCGTCCGGCCGCAACCGCATCCACATCGGCTGCACCCTTCACTCCTTCTTTAACCATGTCCTCGAGCGGCACCGCCCCCGAACTTTCCGCGTGCACCCGGTCGCCTTCCATCAGCCCGAACATGCGAAACACGTTCAGCACCGGCTTATCCACGCCATTGGTCGCGAGATCGCGGAATCCCGCGAAGTACTTCTGATCTTCAAATTCAAACGCCCAGGTGACTGTTCCAGACAGATTGACGCCATGTTTCACCGCCAGCTCCCGAATGCGCGTAAGCGTGGCCGCCGTGTACGCCCCATACATCGTGCCGTTTCGATAATCATTCTGCGGGTTGTACTGGACCGAGCAAGCTGCGCAGCCTTCCGGATCAGATTCTCCAATAATGATCGGAAGCTTCTTCAGTCCGGGGAACGATGCCACGCTCTCAAAGCCTTTTTCAGCGTCCCGCAGTTGAAACTCGCTCCCCATCTGCACATGTCCGTTCACCACCTTCGGGCGTCCCTTGGCGTGAAAGGTGATGTAGTCGAGCGGCGATCCTTTCTTTCCCGTGGCGTAGTTCGTTCCGCGCACCGCGTGCTCCAAAAACTTACGGAGAAACTCCCTCGCTTTCTCGCCGCCCGGCCCTGTGCTGGTCGGACCACCGATTCGTATCGCGGGCAAGGCCCGCTTCACCGCCTCCGCCGAGTAGTCGTACAGCTGCTGATACTCTTCCGCGCTTCCCTGCCAGTAGGGCGCGTCCGGCTCGTTCCAGACTTCCCAGTACCAGCTCGCTACTTCCTTTTCGCCGTACTTCGCGACGCAATGTCTTACCCACTGATAAACCAGTTCGGACCATTTTTTGTAATCGCGCGGCGGTTGCGCCCATCCCGTATAGATCGAGCCGTAGGGCTGCGACGGATCCCAATGATGCCGGTAAGGCTCGGGCTTCTTCGACAACGCCTCCGGCATGAATCCAATTTCCACCAGCGGCTTCATCTTCCGTTCCACAAAACTGTCGAAGATACGGTCCACGATCATCCAGTCGTAGTGCGGGTTTCCCTTCGCATCTTCCGTATAAGCGTTTGTCGAACCCCACTTCAATGCGGCTTCTCCGTCACCCGAAGTCAGCAAATTATGCACGCGCACCTGCACCGGAACCGGACTCAGCGCCGCAAGTTCGCTAAGCAACTTGCGGCCATCCTTCATATAGGTGTAGTTGGGCTCGTCGTAACCGAAGAACGCCCACACCGGCGGATACGGACCTTCTTTCACGCCCGCATCGACACTGATGCGTACTTCATCCTGCGCCGCAATCGGCAACGCGAGAGACAGCGCAAGGAACGCCAGACCGATAAGTTTCGATGCACTAATTTGACGAGAAAGCAAAAACGACAACCACGAAGGACACGAAGTTACACGAAGGAATCTTGGCAATGATTTCCTTCGTGATTCTTCGTGTCCTTCGTGGTTATTGTTTTTGTTTTCTGGCGCTAGGTTGAGCCACACAGGCAACTCGCTTGCAGTCGGCCAAAAGTGTTTTGGGGTATACTCGTTCACGCCATCGTCGCCGACACTTCGCGTCCTGCAGGATTCCATTTGAGTATTTTGCAACGGTTGAGGAAGGATAAACCCTATGAGCACTGATAGTAAACGTTTGCTAACGAAAGCTCTGGGGAACCGATCCCGACTGTCCGGCCGCCCCGCTCATGCTTCGCAGCCTTCCTCATGCGCCTGCTCGCATGCTGCTTCGCAGTGGGCTGCGTGCGGCGGTCTTTGCCGCCCCGGGCAACGCCTCCGCCCAAACTCCTGAAGCTCTTAAGCTCGAAGGAGACTTCGAATATACCCACGATCCCTCCATCGCTAAGGATGGCGATACCTGGTATTTGTTCGGAACTGCCAATGGACCGAATAGAAAGGGAGAACTTCCCATCCGCTGCTCCCAGGATCTCCACCATTGGCGCCTCTGCGGTTCGGTATTCGAAAAGATTCCCGACTGGATCACGCAACAGAGTCCGGCGACGAAAGAACTGTGGGCCCCCGACATTTCTTATTTCAACGAGGAGTTTCACCTGTACTACGCGTTTTCGGTTTTTGGCAAGAACACCTCGGGAATTGCTCTGCTCACCAACAAGACGCTCAACCCATCGAGTCCCAGTTTCCGCTGGGTCGATCACGGTCTGGTGCTGCTGTCTCGAGCCGAGGACGATTTCAATGCCATCGATCCCAATCTCGTGATCGACGAAAAAGGCCAACCTTGGCTGTCTTTTGGAAGTTTTTGGTCCGGCATCAAAATGCGCCAGATCGAGCCGAAGACTGGTCTGCTCTCCACTTCCGACACCAAGCTGTATTCTCTGGCCACCCGCAAGCGTCCGCAGAGTCCACCGTTCAATCCTCCCGGTCTGCCCGGCGATTGGCAAGCTGTCGAGGCACCCTTCATCGTCCATCATGGCGATTATTTTTACTTGTTCGTTTCCTGGGATCTCTGTTGCCGCGGCACCAGGAGCAACTACAAAACCATGGTCGGACGCTCGCGCGCAGTTACCGGTCCCTACGTGGACGCGAGTGGCACCCCCTTGCTCGACGGCGGCGGCACTCCCTTGCTGCTGGGCAACAGCCACTGGATCGGTCCCGGCGGAGAGTCGCTGCTGCAGCAAAAAGACGGAGACATCATCGTCTATCACGCTTACGACGGCAAAACCGGCCACGCTTTCCTTCAGATCTCGACCATCGCATGGGTCAATGGCTGGCCCAAAGTGGCGCTCGAAGGCGGCAACCCCGCGAATCAGTAACCCCGCGGCGCATCTATCTGTCCAAACATGAACGCTTTAACCAGACCTTAACCAGACATGTCCCGCATGGGAGTAAAATCCTAGGACGCGCATTTTCGGACAGATTCGATTCGCCGACCGGTTGATTCCAGTTCGTTGACCGTAAATCAACAACAAGCGGCGACTCGGTTCGTGACTACGTTGCCTCAGGGCATAGCCGATTTCCAGGAGTCACCCCATGAGCACACTCTCCTCGACCGCTTCCGACGAAATCCTTTCTCTCAGCCCTTACGGCGAAACCCGATCGACGATTGCAGGAAAGCCACTCGGCACTGAGGAGTTGCGCAGGACGGACACCTACTGGCGAGCTTGCAATTACCTCAGCCTGGGCATGATTTATCTGCTCGACAATCCGTTGTTGGTGGAACCATTGCGCCCGGAGCAGATCAAGAGCCGGCTGCTGGGGCACTGGGGATCGAGCCCTGGGCTGTCGTTTATCTATGTTCACCTGAACCGGCTCATCAAGAAATACGATCTCGACATGATCTTCCTGGCGGGTCCAGGACATGGCGCACCGGGCGTTCTCGGTCCCGCTTACCTTGAAGGAACCTACTCCGAGGTGTATCCGGAAAAGAGCCAGGACGTGGAAGGCTTGCGCGATTTTTTCAAAGAGTTTTCCTTTCCCGGAGGCATCGGAAGCCATTGCACTCCAGAGACGCCCGGCTCGATCCATGAAGGCGGAGAACTGGGCTACGTACTCTCGCATGCCTGTGGGGCCGCGTTCGATAATCCGGAGCTGATCGTCGCTGCAGTGGTGGGCGACGGCGAGTCTGAGACCGGCCCGCTGGCCACTTCGTGGCACGTCAACAAGTTTCTGAGCCCGGCGCGCGATGGGGCGGTTCTTCCGATCCTGCATCTCAACGGCTACAAGATCAATAATCCGACCTTGCTGGCGCGAATCTCGCATGAAGAACTGGAGAACCTGCTTCGCGGTTACGGCTGGACGCCCTATTTTGTCGAAGGCTCCGAGCCGGAGAGCATGCATCAAGCCATGGCGGCCACCGTCGAGCACTGCGTGCTCGAGATCAGAGAGCATCAGAACGCGGCGCGTACGCAGGGTGCGGATACCAGGCCGCGCTGGCCCATGATCGTGTTGCGCTCGCCGAAAGGCTGGACTGCACCTCGCGAAGTCGAAGGACATTATCTCGAGGGCTTCTGGCGCGCTCATCAGGTGCCTCTGCCCAACGTAAAGAAGGATCCCGAGCAGCTTCGCACCCTCGAGACCTGGATGCACTCTCTGAAGCCAAAGGAATTCTTCGATAGCAACGGACAGTTGTCCGGTCAATTCAGAGACCTGGCGCCGGCAGGAACGCGGCGCATGAGCGCGAATCCTCATGCCAATGGCGGACGGTTGAAGAAAGCCTTGCGGTTGCCGGACTTCCGCGAGTACGGGATCAAATGCGAGAAGCCCGGCAAGACCCAGGCCGAGAACACTCCTCCGCTCGGGGCCTTTCTGCGGGACGTGATGAAGCTGAACATGAGCAACTTTCGCGTCTTCGGTCCCGACGAGACCACGTCAAACAAGCTCGATGCGATTTACGCCGCCAGCAAGAAATTCTGGATCGAGGAGTTCTTCCCCGAAGACAGCGATGGCGGCGAACTCGCCACCGACGGTCGGGTCATGGAAATGTTGAGCGAACATACCATGGAAGGCATGCTGGAGGGTTACCTGCTCACCGGAAGACACGGTTTCTTGTCCTCCTACGAATCCTTCGTGCACGTCATTGACTCGATGTTCAACCAGCACGCCAAGTGGCTTGAGATCTGCAACCACCTGTCGTGGCGCGAAGCCATTGCGTCTCTGAATCTTCTGATCACCTCAACCGTCTGGCGGCAGGATCATAACGGCTTCACTCATCAGGATCCTGGCTTTCTCGACGTAGTCGTCAACAAAAGTGCGAATGTGACTCGCATTTACCTTCCACCCGATGTGAACTGCCTGCTGTCGGTCGCCGATCATTGCCTGCGAAGCCAGAACTACGTCAACGTGATCGTATGCGACAAGCAATTGCACCTTCAGTTTATGGACATGGAGTCCGCCATCACTCATTGCACCAAGGGTATCGGCATCTGGGACTGGGCGAGCAACGACGAGCAGGGCGAACCCGACGTGGTCATGGCGTCTGCGGGCGACATTCCTACCCAGGAGGCCCTGGCGGCTACGGCGCTCCTTCGGAAGGAGTTCCCGGACATCAAGATCAGATTTATCAACGTCGTCGACCTCTTCAAGCTTCAGCCCAGCGCGGAGCATCCTCACGGACTAACCGATCGGGATTTCGATTCCCTGTTCACGGTCGACAAACCGGTGATCTTTAATTTTCACGGGTATCCTTATTTGATCCATCGCCTGGCCTATCGCCGAACCAATCACGACAACATTCATGTGCGCGGCTATAAGGAAAAAGGCAATATCGACACTCCGTTGGAGCTGGCCATCGAGAACAACATCGATCGCTTCAGCCTGGCGATGGATGTCATTGACCGTGTGCCGAGACTGCAGAGAATCGGGGGCCATGCCAAGGAAAGGTTCTTGAACGAGCAGATCGAGTGCCGGAACTATGCGCATGCGTACGGCGTCGACCAGCCTGAGGCAGCAGGCTGGACATGGCCATACTAGTGCCGTTGGCAAACGAATTTACGACGGGTGCGGTTCGCCCAGGATGACGCGGACCGTATCCCGCGCGATCAACAGTTCTTCATCCGTCGGTATCGCATAGGCGAGCAAGGCGGAGTCCTCGGTGGAAATCTTGCCTTCCCGAGCCACGGTCTCCTGATTGCGGGTCGGGTCGAGCTTGAGACCGGCCCACTCCATGCCGGCACAGATCCGCGCGCGAATGTCCGGCGCATTCTCTCCAATGCCACCGGTGAAAACGACTGCGTCGGCTCCGCCCATCGATGCCAGGTAGGCACCGATGTATTTCCGGACACGGTAGCAGAAGACTTCAATGGCGAGCCGTACGCGCCGGTCGTCGTGCTCTTTTAATTCCGCCTGCAATTCGCGCATGTCGTGGGTGAGTCCAGAGATGCCGAGCAGTCCCGACTGCGTGTTCAGCAGTGTGTCCACTTCGGAGGCAGACATTCCCTCTTTGCGGGCGATCACGTTGACGATGGCAGGATCCAGGTCGCCGGAGCGCGTGCCCATGACCAGACCCTCCAGCGGAGTCATACCCATGGAAGTGTCCAACGAAGATCCACCGCGAATCGCGGCCGCGGAACAGCCGTTTCCCAAATGCAAAGTGATGATGTTGGTTTGCTCACGGGTCAGCCCCCGCAGAGCGCGGTAACGGAATGCGACGTAGCGGTGGGAGGTCCCGTGGAACCCGTAGCGGCGGATGCGGTGACGACGATAGAGATGATACGGAACGGCATACAAATATGCCTGCTCCGGAATCGAATGGTGAAAAGCGGTATCGAAGACTGCCACCTGGGGGATGGCCTTGCCGAAGAGTTCACGCGCGGCCTGAATCCCTTTGATGTTGTTCGGATTGTGAAGCGGGGCAAGGTCGATACAGTCCTCGATTCCCTGCAGCACCTTCTCGTCAATCAGAGCCGACTCTGAGAACATTTCACCGCCATGCACAACGCGGTGTCCCACGGCGTGCACATCGGCCGCACTCTTAATCTCGGTTACGCCCGACCTTTCCGATGCGATATACCGCATGAGGTACTCCAGCGCGGCTGAAATATCGCGCAGAGCAGCGGTGAATTTCTGGCTGTCCCCTTGCTTATTCTTGAACGTGATGATGGCCTCGCCGCCGATTCCCTCAACTTCCCCTCGGCAGAGGCGATCATCCTTGTATTGCTGGATTCGTTCCAGATCGGTGGAAATCACCTGAAACTTCAAGCTGGAGCTTCCGGAGTTTATGACCAGGACATTCATGCGCAGTACTCTGTGACGGCCTATGCCGTTCCAAGTTATTCCGCTGGGTCGTAGTTCAGATTTTGCCCGAGCCATCGCTCGATCTCTACGACGCTCATCCCTTTGCGCTTGCTATAGTCGGCGACCTGATCACGGTCGATCTTACCGAGGCTGAAATACCGCGATTTCGGGTGGGCAAAGTAAAGCCCACTCACGCTCGAGCCGGGCCACATTGCGAACGACTCGGTGATCAGCATCCCGGTGTTCGCCTGCACGTTGAGCAAACGCCAAAGTGGACCCTTCTCGGTGTGATCCGGGCACGCCGGGTAACCCGCCGCCGGCCTGATCCCACGGTACTTCTCCGCGATAAGATCCGCGTTGCTCAAGCCCTCCGCACAGCCATAACCCCATTCACACCGCACTCGCTTGTGCAGGCATTCGGCAAAAGCTTCGGCGAGTCGATCGGCAATGGCTTCCGCCATGATCGCGTTGTAGTCGTCGTTCTCAGACCGGAACCGGTCGCACAGCTCCTTCAGGCCGATCCCGCTGGTTACCGCGAACGCACCGATATGATCGGCTAAGCCCGTCTCCTTGGGCGCGATGAAGTCTGCAAGCGAGCGACAAGGCTCGCTGCCTTCCTTGTTTGTCTGCTGCCGCAGGAAGTGAAATCGATCGATGACCTGTGTGCGTGTATCGTCCGCGTACAACTCGACATCATCCCCGACAGCGCTGGCGGGAAAGAAGCCGTAGACGCCACGCGCAACAATCGATTTCTTCTCGATGATCTTATCCAGGAGGGCATTGGCTTCGGTGAAGATCTGGCGCGCCTGTGCGCCTTGTCCCTCGTGCTCGAGAATGCGGGGATAGACGCCCTTCAATCCCCAGGTGTGGAAGAACGGCGTCCAGTCAATGAATTCGCGCAGAGTCGCCAGCGGAAAATTGTCCAGCACGCGCACACCGATAAACGCGGGCTTAGGCAAATCCTCGGCCCGCCACTCGATCGGAGCCCGTCTTCTTCGAGCGGCATCCAGCGATACGACGCTAAGCTTCGGCGCCGAGTGGGACTTGCGGATCGCCTCATAGTCGGCCCGATGCTGTAACACGAAGGCCCCTTTGCCTTCGTCACTGAGAAGACTGGTGGTCACCGGCACTGCGCGGCTGGCATCCAGAATGTGGACTACCGGCTCGCTGTAATGGGGCGCAATCTTAACCGCAGTGTGCGCGCGACTCGTAGTTGCGCCACCGATGAGCAGCGGTAATTTGAACCCTTGACGCTCCATCTCGCGAGCCACATGCACCATCTCGTCGAGAGACGGCGTGATCAAGCCGCTGAGGCCGATCATGTCTGCCTTTTCCACCTTGGCACGTTCGAGGATCTTCTCGCACGGGACCATCACTCCCATGTCGATCACTTCGTAGTTATTGCAGGCCAGGACGACCCCCACGATGTTCTTGCCAATATCGTGAACGTCACCCTTGACCGTCGCGAGTAAGATTTTCCCTTGCGCCTTGACGACTTCTCCCGCGGCCGCTCTAGCTTCCTTCTCGGCTTCCATGAACGGCGTGAGGTGCGCGACAGCCTTTTTCATCACGCGCGCAGATTTGACTACCTGGGGCAGGAACATTTTTCCCGCTCCAAAGAGATCACCGACCACACTCATCCCAGCCATCAGCGGACCTTCGATCACCAGTAAAGGGCAGCCAAGTTTCAAGCGGGCTTCCTCGGCGTCGATTTCAATGTACGTGTCAATCCCCTTGACCAGGGCGTGAGACAGCCGCTCCTCGACCGTGCCACCGCGCCATTCTTCCGCCTTCTTTTCATTGACGGCCTTGCCGACGCCCTTCAGCGTCTCACCGTAATCCACCAGCCGCTCGGTCGCGTCGGGACGCCGGTTGAGCAGCACGTCCTCGACCAGCACCTTCAGCTCAGGCTCAATCTCCTCGTAGACTTCGAGCATTCCGGCATTCACGATGCCCATGTCCATGCCTGCGGTGATGGCGTGATAAAGAAATGCGGAGTGCATGGCCTCGCGCACCTTGTTATTGCCTCGGAAGCTAAACGAGATATTCGAAACGCCACCGCTGACCTTCGCGTGCGGCAGGTTGGCCTTGATCCAACGCGTGGCGTTGATGAAATCCACCGCGTAGTTGTTGTGCTCCTCCATGCCGGTAGCAACGGTGAGGATGTTCGGATCGAAGATGATGTCTTCGGGCGGGAAACCGACCTCGTCGACCAGTATCCGGTGGGCGCGCTCGCATACGCGGATCTTGTCCTCATAAGTCGCGGCCTGGCCCTGTTCGTCGAAAGCCATCACGACCACGGCCGCGCCATATTTGAGGACGGTGGCGGCATTTTTGCGAAACTTATCTTCGCCTTCTTTCAGCGAAATCGAATTGACGATACCCTTGCCCTGCAGGCACTTCAGCCCCGCCTCGATGACCTCCCATTTCGAGGAGTCCACCATAAAGGGCACCTTGGCGACTTCGGGCTCGCTCGCCAGCAATTGCAGGAAGCGCGTCATGGCTGTGACGCCGTCGATCATGCCTTCGTCCATGCAGATGTCGAGGACATTCGCTCCGTTCTCGACTTGCTGCCGGGCTACGCTGACCGCTTCTTCATATTTGCCTTGCTTGACAAGTTTGGCGAACTTGGGCGAACCGGCGACATTGGTCCGCTCGCCGATCATGATGAAGACGCCGCGCTGCTGCGTGAAGGGCTGGGAACCCGAGAGACGAAGCGGCTTCGTGTTAGCGACCTCGGGCAAAGTCTTGCTTTCGGACACGCTCACTCTCTGCCCTCGCTTTGCAGAGCGTAGGATTCGGCAGCGGGTTGAGTCTTCCACTTTCGCGGAGGCTGGCCTTCGAGCGCTTTGGCGATCGCGGCGATGTGCTCGGGCGTGTTGCCGCAGCAGCCGCCGGCAATATTGATCAGCCCCGCCCGCGCAAAATCGCCTAGATAGCGCGCCATGTCCTGCGGCCCCAGATCGAATCCGGTTTTCGAGAGGGGATTCGGCAGGCCGGCATTCGGGTAACACGAGATCGCCACGTCCGCCTTCTCCGATAATTCCTCCAGGAACGGATACATCAAATCAGGACCGAGAGAGCAGTTGAGCCCAACCGACAGCGGTTTTACGTGCTGTACGGCGTTCCAGAACGCTTCGGTGGTTTGCGCGGAGATCATCGTCTCGCCGCCGCGCCCCACCGCTGCCGAGATCATTACTGGCAAGTTCTTGCCGTCTTCATCGAACACTTCACGAATCGCGACCAGAGCCGCCTTGGCATTCAGCGAATCGAAGATTGTCTCCACCAATAGCAGGTCTACGCCGCCAGCGATGAGCGCCCGCACTTGCTGAGCATAGGCCGTCTTGACCTGATCGAAAGTGACCACCCGGAAGCCGGGATCGTCGGCATCGGGAGAGTTCGAGAGAGAAACGGTCAGCGGTCCGATAGCCCCCGCCACGAACCGCTGACGCGAGGTCGCCGTGCCGACACGATCGGCCCATTCGCGGCACTGCCGCGCCGATTGCTCGTTGATATCCCAAGCCAGGCTGCCGAGGGACGGATCCTCGACGATCTTCTGATAGAACGCCGGATCCTTGCGTCCGCCACTCTCCCGCGGATCGTCGACAAAGAATTCGCTCTGGGTGATGCTGGTCGCGCCGAAAGGTGTTCGTCTCGATGATGTCCGCCCCGGCTTCGAGAAACCGGCGATGAATGTCGCCGATCATCTCCGGCTTCGTCAACGAGAAAAGGTCACCGT
Organism: uncultured Acidobacteriaceae bacterium; assembly: GCA_963709385.1. Taxonomy (GTDB): domain Bacteria; phylum Acidobacteriota; class Terriglobia; order Terriglobales; family Acidobacteriaceae; genus Sulfotelmatobacter. Next base: position 19,736 of record CAVPWD010000001.1, on the reverse strand, counting down.
TGTTCAGAACGCCCTTCGCTCGAGTTCTTGAAACGCTCCCCGCGGATGTCCGCTTCCGTCATGCCATAAGTACGGATCGTCGTGCCCATCGCTCCATCGATGATGGCAATTCGACTCTCGAGTATCTTTTCCAGAGGATGTTGGTGGACTTTCGTCATGACCCTTTGATGACCCTAGGCAGACTTTGATTCAGCCTTAACCCAGCGCCTGTTACGCAACCTACGAGTTCCTTATTATAGCGATTGGCAGGGCATCCAAGCGGCGTCGGCCGGTGCTAGTCGATCTCCAGTGTCGAGTACGTGATGCAGTCGCGGAGTGGGCCACGCCTGCCCATTCCTCCTAGTCGCGCGACAAACTGCGCCGCTGGAACACGAACACCGCCAGCAGAAAACACACCAATGCGTAATCCAGGCCGTACGCCAGGGCAGTCAGGTGATTGGTCCACGGAAAAGGCCGCAACGACGCGCGGGTGATGGTGAGGAAGCGCTCTTCCGAGATCAGATTCGTCAAAGGAAGGACAAGATGCACGGGCAGGCGCAGCCAGGCCGGCATGTGGCTGGCTGTCGATCCAAAGATCTGAATCAGCGTCGCCAGCACGATGACCAATCCCATCACCAGCACGGGATGCAGCATGGTCACCAGAAACATCGCGATCGCGGCCCAGATGGCATAGCGCACCATGGGATAAACGAGCAGCGTCCAGAGAGACACGTGGAAACTCTGCCCGCCCGAGCCAGGCCAGAAGAAAAGTCACACCGATCAAGGCGACCACGTAGACGGCCATGAGCATCATGACGCCCAGATATTTTCCGGCCAGAAACTCCCAGCGGCGCAGAGGCCGCGCCATGACGGCGAGGATCGTGCCTGATTTCATTTCCGTGGCCACCGAATCAGCCGCCGCCCACGCGGCCAGCAGGCTGCCAAAGGCGCTCACCATCGAGACCACCGCCGCCACTTCATTCAGAATGAACCCCTGCATCTGCTGCGCGTTGCTGGAGGTGGTCATGGCCCTGAACCCAAGCAGAGGGGTCATCATGAGCAGCACGATGCAAACAAACAGGCTGCAGAACAGCAGGATCACCTTATTGCGCAGAAAGCTGCCAAAAGTGCTGACGCAATGGTGCGGATCTTTCTTTTCGTCGAACCACGTTACGCTTTTCATTACGCCTGCCGTCTCCGCATCGCTGCTCACTGCGCGCCTCCCGCCGTCACCAGCTTAAGGAACGTTTCCTCCAGCGACGACTTCATGGGCGTCAGGCTGATCACGTCGCAGCCACCCGCCCACAACATTTCCGTTAGCGCCCGCTTCTGGGCGGCATCGGCTGCAATCCGTATCCGGTGCGGCTCGCGCTCCACCATCGCTCCCCGTTCCTTGATGGCCAACTCCAACTCCTCCGGCAACTGGTCGACGATAATCTCCACGCGATTGTCTTCCGCCAGCATTTCCTGCATAGTCCCGGTGCGAAGCATGTGGCCGCGGTCAATGATGATCACGCGATCGCAAATCTGCTCGACCTCGGAGAGAATATGCGAACTCAGGAAGATCGTCTTACCCTCGGCTTTCAATGCCAGAATCAGGTCGCGCACTTCCTTCCGCCCCGCGGGGTCCAGGCCTGACGTCGGCTCATCGAGCACCAGCAATTCCGGATCGCCGAGCAGGGCCTGCGCAATGCCCAGCCGTTGCACCATGCCGCGCGAATATTTTCCGATCTTCAATCCCTTGTAGCCGTCCAGTTTCACCTTGGCCAGCAGGCTGGCGATCAATGCCGCCGGATCGTCCAGCGCTGCGCCCGCTCAGCCGAAGATGAAATTGCAGCAGCTTCTCCGCGTTGAGATAGCGGTAGAACGCGAAATTCTCCGGCAGAAATCCGATTCGTTGCTTGGCTCGAACATCGCCCGGTTCGTAGCCGAAGACGCGGCTTCTTCCCGAGCTGGCATAAAGAAATCCCATCAGGATATTCATGCTGGTGGTCTTTCCCGCACCGTTTGGACCGAGAAAGGCGCACACCTCGCCCCGCGCCACTTCGAAAGAAATGTTGGAGAGCGCGGCGACCGGAACTCCGCCCAAGCGGCGCTGGTAGATCTTGCTGACGCCGGAGAATTCAATGGCTGGTGCTGCCATCGGCCGCTCCTTCCAGACCCGTCTTCAAAGTGATCCCCAGCTCGCGGGCCAGCTGATATTCCATGGCCGCGTCGAACCCCGCATGGCCGTAGATAACCTTGCCGGCCTTGTCGATCACGAACATGGTGGGGATTCCGTCGACCTCGTAGGCATTCGCGATTTTCTGCCGGGGATCGATGAGCACGGGAAAGTTCAGCTTCATCGAGCTGGCGAAATTCTCGGCCTCCTTGGGATCTTCATCGATGCTGACGGCGAGAACTTCGAAATCGCTCGAGTCACTGTGGTTTCGCTTGTAGAACTGGATGAGGCCGGGCATCTCCAGCCGGCAGGGCCCGCACCAACTCGCCCAGAAGGCGACCACTATCTTCTTTTGTCCGCGGAAATCCGCGAGGGACACGGTTCGCCCATCGAGGGTGGACGCCGAAAAATCGGGCGCCGGCTTGTACACTAACGCCGGCTGCTCATCCTCGCGTTGCAGAGTAGTTTCGAGAACCCGGGCGCGCCAGGTAATCAGGATGGTGAAAGCGGCGAGCACCACGACTGCGAGCATGGCGGTCGCCGAGAGTCTGGGCCTTCCCGACCCCTGGGCATCGTTGAGAGCTAAAGTGTCCATTGCAGTCAGCCCGGGGCCGGAGTGCAGGAGTCGATTCCAACCGCTTTGAAGATGGAAGTCTACACGAATTTCGTGGAAGAGCGGGATGTGTCTCTACCATACGAAAGGCACGATCCGGAAGCGCGTGCGCTCGCAGTATTCCGCATAACTCGGGAGATCGCGGCGCAGAACTTTCTCCTCATAGGTCAGACGAAACGCCAGCACCGGAATCATCAAGGCAAACACGGGCAAGGCCACGAACGAGCCGAGCGCCAGCGGCGTGGCCAGCATCATCACCAACATCCCGGAGTACATGGGATGGCGCACGATCGCGTAGGGGCCGCTGGAGATAACTCTCTGCTCCGCCTCGACCTGAATGACGCTGGCCGCGAAGCTGTTGGCTTTCATCACCCGGAAGACCATCCAATTCCCAGCCACGACCGCCGCCTGTCCGGCCACGATCAGCCACACTGGTACCGGACGCAGCCACGCACTCGACCAGCCAAAGCGGTAATCGAATCCCGGCAGCATGATTCCCAGAATGAGGATCACGAACCACAGTTTCTGAAAGAGTCTTTGTTCTGGTTGCGTTTCTTTCCTTTGCAGCCGGCGCTCCAGCAATTGCGGGTCACGTTTGATCAGGTCGGTGAAGGAGAATATCCAGAACGCCACCATCAGAACTAAGTAGACCCAGGCTGGCCAGAAGCGAAGGGTCGCGGCGGGCAGAAACAGCAACGCAGCCATAAAAGGCAGGGTAGTCAGGACCCGCCGTACCACTCGTCGAGGCAGACTCGTGTTTTCCATCTTCCGGCTCACCTGCTACTCAAGAATGCTACTCATTATTGCGGGGTAATCCACAGGACGTTGTGACATCCGTCACTGCGTTTCTCACGGGGACCAGTTTAGTCTGGAGTCCGGTTTCCCGGTATCTCTCCGAGCGGACATTTCATTTCCGAGGTCTCCCCATGCATGGGAGAGGTTGCCTGTGTCTGCTCGCCATCTCGTTTGCGATTCTGACGCCAGTTCTGCTGCGCGGCCAGTCGGCTCGCATTCAGCCTGATTCGGCGCCGGCGCGGGTCGCGCAGAGTTCAGCCTCTGAAACTGGTTTGCCCGCGCGGCCTGTTCAGCCACCCGGAACCCTCGGCTTCTTTCCAATCGCTCGCGCCGCGGGAACCATTTTCTCTGGCACGGTCACCGCGATTACTCACCGGCCGCCTAGCCAGCGCCAGCCGGTCGAGACCGTCGCCATCACCTTTCATGTGGAAAGGGCGATCCGGGGCGCGATTCCTGGCGAGAACCTGACCATTTCCCAGTGGATGGGACTCTGGTCAAGCGGCCAGCGCTACCGCGTGGGGGAGCGCGTGCTTCTTTTTCTTTACCCACCCAGCAAACTCGGGCTCACCAGCTGTGTCGCTTCGACGATGGGACGCTTCAGTGTCGATCCCGTGGACCGAGTCCTGCTTTCCCCACAACATCTCCTGGCTTTCCGTGGCGACACCGTTCTCGGGGGAAAGTCGCTGGTCAGCTTCAGCGACTTCGCGCTGGCGGTGCAGCGCGCGGGTGCGGAGCAATGAGCGGGCGTGACGCGGCATCTGCATCTGAAAGACCAGTAACGCTAGCGGATCGCACGCCATTCATCGTCCGCCCATTCCTGTTGCGGCTGGTTCTGGCTGCAGCAATCGTCCTTGTGTTTGCCCTGCTCTCTCGCGCCGGTGGCCCCAAGGCGGTCGCCGGCACCAGCTATTTCGAATCGAACGCCACTGGCCAACCTTTGGTGTGGCTGCAGGGACAGGTCGCCTACTACACCGACCAGGGCGACCTCAGCCCGATTTTGCCCAACGCTTCGGCCAACGCCTTTGTCGCCGATGCGTTCAGCCAGTGGAACTCGGTCGCAACCGCCGCCGTAGCCGCCACCAGCGCCGGCCAGCTTGCAGAAGATGTAAACGGCAGGAACGTCACGGTCAATGCGGATGGCACCATCTCCATGCCTGCCGATATTCAGCCCACGGCCACTGGCACGCCCGTCGGCATCGTCTACGACTACGATGGCTCGGTCACCAGCGCTCTTCTGGGCAGTGGCGCGGGTGACCCCAGCCAGTGCTTTTTCAACGCCGCTTTTGGTGGCGACGACAACTACGGACCACCCGCCACGTACCTGCACGCGCTGGTCGTGATCAACGGCCAGTGCGCCCAGGAGTCGTCGCAGTTGGTCGACGTCGAATACCGCCTGGTACGCGTGCTGGGCAGCGTTCTGGGCGTCGGATGGTCGCAAGTGAATCCCAACGTGCTGACGAACCACCCGCCGCCCACTTCCGCGGACTTCGCGGGATTCCCTGTAATGCACTTCAGCGACCCCCTGAACTGCGTTCCCATTACGCGCTGCTATGCCAACCCCTATCAGCTTGCACCGGATGATATTGCGGCCATTTCGCGCCTCTATCCCGTCACTGGGCAGAATCAGTCGAGTTATTCTGGCAAACAGGTGCTGTCAGCCGCCACCGCCCGCATCCACGGCTCCGTCTGGTTCACCGACCCGTCGGGAAATCCCACCCAGCCCATGCAGGGCGTGAACGTGGTCGCCCGCTGGATCGATCCCACGACCAATCTGCCGTCGCGACAGTACGCCGCTTCCTCAGTCTCGGGATTTCTCTTCACCGGAAACGCCGGCAATCCCATCACCGGATTCGCCGATCAACTGGGAACCCCTTTCAGCGAATGGGGATCGACCGTGCCATCCCAGGAAGGCTTCTTCGACCTCAACGGGCTACAGTTGCCAAACGGCGGCAGTGCCCAATATCAGTTGTCCGTGGAAGCGCTCGATCCGATCTGGTCGACAGGCGTGGGTTCCTATGGACCCTGGCTGGTCGCGCCGTCCGGTTCGACTCAACCGATCCTGGTGACACTCACGGCGGGGCAGGATCTACCGCAGGACGTCCTCATGACCGGCAGCGCACAGCCAGTCCCCGCATTGTCCGCATCGGAGAGCTGGACTGCGCCCGCTCCCGTTCCCCGCGCCGGCGATTGGTCGGGATCGCTCAGCGGCTACGGCGATGTCGCATTCTTCCTGTTGCCGGTGCAGGCGAACCGAACTTTATCCATAGGCGTGACCGCGCTCGACGAGTCCGATAACCCCAGCGAACGGAAAGCACAACCAGTCATCGGAATGTGGGCTGCCAGAGATCCCCAAGGTACTGCCGCGCCCGCTCTCACTCCGTCTCCGTTCAACACCCTGGTGCCGGGCCTGACCCGGCTGGACGCACAGGTCAACACCGCCGGCAGCTTCCTGATCGGCATTTCCGATCTGCGCGGCGACGGACGCCCCGACTACCACTACGAGACGCAGGTTCTCTACGCCGATTCTGTTTCTCCCTCGCGCGTTGGCGTAGGCGGGGGCGCGGTTGCGGTTCAGGGCACCGGCTTTCCTCAGGGAATCACCGCATCGGTGGGCAGCGCTGCGGCTGTCCCACTCGCCATTGCAGCCGGACAAGTCCTGCTCGCTGCACCTCCGTTGGGCGACGGACAGCAGAACGTTACGATTACGGACCCGGTGAGCGGAGCCTCCAGTACGATGACCAACGCTCTGACCTATGGCGCAGCGGCCAGCGATACCATCCATCTCATCACCGCGATCAATCCGTCGACTCCCGTGGGCGCGCAAGCTCCGAATCCGGTGGTTGTGCGGGTTCTGGAGGCCGATGGCGTCACCCCGGTGGGCGGCGCAACCATCGGATGGAGCGCCAGCAACGCCCTGCAGCTCTCCACTTGCGTCGGCATGTCCGCATGCAGCGTGACCACCGACCAGAACGGCGGCGCGTTCACCTGGCTCACCCCGGCGGCCGTGGGCAAGGCGACGATTACGGCCACCCTCGCTCCCGGCGTTTACAATCCCGCGCAATCGGTGAGCGCGACGCTCAGCGCGACCGAGTCAGCCTCTGATATCGGAGTCCTCAACCCAATCCTATGGATCGCACAGGGAGCGACGGTCAGCGTACCGCTCACCGCCCGTGCCCTCGGCAACGGAACGCCGAAAAACAACGTCAGGATGAATTTCACCATCGTTGCGGGCTCGGCGGCGCTTAGCGCAACCACCGCGCAAACCAACTCCAACGGCTACGCGACCGTCAATTTGTCGCTCACGCAACTCAGCGGCGCCGTGCAGGTGAGCGCCTGCGTTGCTCCCGCAAGTCCGTGCCAGTCCATCTACGCCAACCCGGTAGCTCTTGCGCAACAAAACCTGCAGCCTGTGGCCGGAGCCGGCCAGGTGTCGGCAGGCCAGGCGTTTCAGCCGTTGGTGGTGCGAGTCACGGACTCTTCTTCGCCCCCGAATCCCGTGATCGCTGCGGGCGTGCTGTTTCAAACCACCGTGCTGCGGCCCGGAGGAGATCCTGCGACTGGAGGAAACGGCGAGACCAATTCCGGAAATCCCGTGATGCCGGTGATCCTGAGCGTGACCCAGACCGCCGCCACTAGCGACCTGAACGGGTTGGCGAGCATCGTGCCGTCGGGTGGCAGTTTTGCCCCGCCGCTGGAAGTGGATGTAGGGATCACCGCAGGGACCAGCGCCCAGATCAACAATCCGCTGGAAATGCTGCCCTCGCCGGTCAGCGGCAACAGCTCGACAACGACGCCACCGAGGTCAATCGTGAGGATCCCCATCCGTGTCCTCGGTCCGGTCGGGAGAGAGGTCGGGAGAGAGGTGGGGAGAAAGGATGACAGGTAACCGTGGCAGCTCGCCGGTTTACTTCGCGCTCCGGCGGGGGCGCTGCTTCGCCGAAACAGCCCGGATGATGATCTTGCGTCGTGCCCCGGCCGGCAAGGGAACCTTGGCACGATTCAGGGCCACGTTGATCAGGCTGAGCACTTCGGGGTTATCGAGTACTCTCGCGTCTTTCACTCCGCTGGTGAACAGCCGGATATTTCGCACCACATTGCCGCTTCCCCGCAAAAGTCCTGCGGGATCGGGCAGCCCCGCGCCCTGCAGAAAGCAAAGTGTGACGGCACCGGGCGGCAACACGATCGAAAAGATCGCTTCCGAGGGCCGCTCGCTCGGGCTGAAGCCAATCACCAGCCAGTTGTAGTTGTCGTAGACCATTTCGATCGCGCCTGGAACCAGGTTGCGCATCTTGTTCAGCGCGCGGCGCGCGAACGCAGCAATCTCCGGGGAGTACTTCGCGAGAAAGGAATCCAGCTGACGCTTGGCGTCGGCCTGCGAAAGTTCAGCGCCCGCTTTCTTTGGGCGGCTTGGCGATTTTCGCTTTTGCATTCAGGCCCGCGCTTTCTATAGTGGCTTGCCGATTTCCCAGTGGTGACCGAACGGGTCGACGATTCGTCCCACGCGCCAGCCGTATCTTTGATCCTCCACCGGCCAAACCACCGTGGCTCCGGCCGCGACGGCCTGCGCGAACATGGCGTCCGGATCGTCCGCCACCAGGACCATGCGGACCGATCCTCCGCCCAGAGTCTCAGGACTGAAGTTAAGGTTCTCCGGCGATTCGTCGGTGACCCAGAAATCCGTTTTGCCAATCGCCAACTGCGCGACCACAGCACCGTCGGGCGATTCAAAGCGGAACAATTCGCGCGCGGCGAAAGCAGCCTTGTAGAAAGCCACGGCCCGCGTGCCATAGCGAACAGACAACATCGGCGCGACCGACGGTCGTGCATTTGCGGCGCTCTGTGCATCACTCATATAGATCCTGTCCCCACAAGGACTGCATCGTATGCCAGCCGCCTGACGCCTGACGCCCAACGTCTGCCGCCTGACGCCCACCTATTTCGTCCACTCATCCACCCAGTCGTTCACCGTTTTGTACCACAACTGCGAATTCTGCGGCTTCTGCACCCAGTGGCCTTCGTCGGGGAAGTACAGCATCTTCGACGGGACCCCTTCCATCTGTAGCGTGGTGAAAAGCTGGAAGCCTTCGCTCACGTCGAGCCGGTAGTCGCGCTGGCCGTGAATCACCAGCGTGGGCGTCTTGAAATTCTTGGCGTACTGGTGCGGCGACCACTTCTCATAACTCGCGCGATTGTCGTAGGGAGTCCCTTTGAACTCCCAGTCGTTGAACCAGAGTTCTTCGGTCGTGCCCCACGCCGACTCCGCATTGAACATGCCGTCGTGCGACACAATGCACTTGAAGCGATCGGTGTGCCCCAGAATCCAGTTGGCCATGTATCCGCCGTAGCTCGCGCCCAGCGCGCACTCGCGGTTTTTGTCGATGAACGGATACGTCTTCTCCGCGTAGTCGAGTCCCTTCATCAGGTCTTCAAACGGAGCGCCGCCCCAGTCGCCGTTGATGGCATCCATAAACTTCTGCCCGTACCCGTTCGACCCGTGGAAGTTGATCATGATGACCACGTATCCGCTGGGTGTCGCAGAAGTTGGCGCCGCAAACAGTTCCGGATTCCAGCGGTAGCTCCAGTCGTCTCCCCACGCCCCCTGCGGCCCTCCGTGGATGAGGAACTTTACGGGATATTTCTTCGCGGGATCGAAGTTCGGCGGCTTGACCAGAAAGCCTTCGACCGTGTCGTTGTGAGCACCGGTGAACCAGAAGGATTCCAGCGAAGACATGGAGACTTGGGAAAGAACTTCCTTGTTCGGGTCCGCTAGTAAATCCCCATACCACTCATTGACAGTGCAGTGTTTGCCATCGATTACTCCCTTTTCATTTGCTCCGCATAGGGCATCGACGGAATGGGGCGCAGAGACGCCCTCTTTATGAACCCATAAATCTTGTTTGAATATTGCACTAGGAGAGTCGATCGACATCGCAGAGTACACGAGCACCTTCCCGTTCGGCGTAAGAGCTAAGTCATCGTTGAAACCAGGAAGGAACGCATCGATCTTAATATTGGTCTGGTGAATTATTACATCGTCCCCTTTTGCTCCTCCAATTGTTTCTGTTCCGAAGCTGATCGAGTGAACAGGCGATGTGCCCTTATCCTCGGCGACGAAGTAGAGGCGCGAAGAATCCGGCGCCCAGACGTATGTTCCTACCCACTTGTCGAAACTCTCGGTGAGATTCTTCTTCTCACCCGTCTTGCGGTCATACAGCATGAGCCGGAAGCGATCGCTCTCGTATCCCGGACGCTGCTGGGCGCGGTAGGCGATGTAGCGGCCATCGGGTGAATAGAGCGGCGTCGAGTCGCTGGCGGGATTGTCGGCGGTGATGTTCTTCGTTTGGCCCTCCGCTGACCGGGACGATCCACAGATCGTTGTTGGTGGAAGCCGCCGGATTCTTGTCGTGATTCGAGGTGTAGCAAATCTCTTGCCCGTCGGGCGAGAAGGCGTAGTTATCCTGACCGCCGAGCGAGAACACGGGCGCGTCGTAGTCGCCCGGAGTCAGATCGCGGTATTGGTCAAATCCTACTGTGATCGGTCCGCGCCCGCCAGGATAAGCGTAAAGATCGAAGACAGGGATCACGAAGATGTGGCTGCGCTTGCCTTCTTTGTAAGCGTTCCAGTGACGGTAGAGAAGACGGTCGAAAATCTGCGCTTTCACTTTTGATTTGTTCGCTTCGTCGGCTTTCTTCGCGTTGCAAGCTGTCTCTTCGGCTAGCGCACCGTCGCATTCGGGATAAACATCTGAAGTGAAGAGAATATTATTTCCGTCGGGCGACCACAGCTCACCGCTAGCTTCGGTCGCGATCGACGTTAGCTTTGTAACGCCTTTAACTGTTCCCGCCTCGCCGTAGAAATCCGCGATCCAGACTTGCGATCCGCCCTCCTTCGTCGATAGGAACGCGAAGCGCTTCCCATCCGGCGCCCAGCGCGGGCGGTCGGCATCCTGATCGGCAATGATCTCCCGCCCCTGTCCACCAGCCGTGGGCACGATCCAGATGTGCGGCGTCTTGGTGTTGGCTTCGAGATCAACGTCAACCACGCTGAAGATTACCCACTTGCCGTCAGGCGACACTTGCGGATCGCCCACCCGCTTCAGTTTCATCATGTCTTCGAAGGTGAAGGGATGTTTGGCCTGAGGGAAGGCAGGAATTGTGAAGGCAAGAACGAGGAGAGTCAGGAAGAAACGACGCATGAAATCCTCCAGCGGCAAACGGGAAAGTGTAGCAGGGGAGAGCGGGAAGCTTCTAGGTGCCAGCTTCTCTCAAGAAACCTTGTCATCGTGAGGCCCGCGGTTTTTGCGGGACGAAGGATGAGAACGCTTTCTATCGGATCTTCAGCCCTGCCAGGGATTCACCAGGCGAATGCCGCAGCCTTCGAAATCGGCGCTGTTGCGGGTGGCGAGAGTCGCGGCGTAGGCCCGCACGATGGCTGCAATCTGGGCGTCGAACAGACTGATCGGACGCCCGAGCGTGCGCCGGTTCACTGCGATGGGCGCGAAGGCGCGTGCGGCGTCTTCGTGGAACCGGAGAACGCGGCCGGGAAACAGTGTTGAAAACATGGTTTGCGCGGCGATGAGCAACCCAGCACGGCGCTTGCCCTGAGGGAGCAATTCGATTCCCTGAAAAATCTCGGCCATACTGATGCTTGTCGTAGATAGCTGATGATTCGGCTGCTGGTCGAGCCATTGACGAACTTTCGGATCTGTCGATGACGACATCAACTCTGACAGAACGTTCGTGTCGAGCACAATCATCGGAAGCACTATCGAAACAGTTTCTTGATTCTGCTTTCGGGCATCGTCTCACGCTTCGGGATTTTCAGATCGACGCCTCCAAAGGGCGCGAACAGGCTGCGAATCGCCTCGCCTAGATTTTCCGGCTGGGGCTCGGGCTGGGCGAGCACGGTCTGCAGAAGTTCGCGGGCTTCCTGCTCCATGGAGCGGCCGTTGCGCGCGGCACGCATGCGGAGCTTGCGCTTGGTGTTTTCGGGCAAGCGCCGAATGGTGATGCTGGCCATGATTGCAATGATAGCACTGCAATCAATGATTGCATAGCATCCGGTTTTGGGTCTTGGCTCTTGGGACGGCAGCTTGATACGGGGTGGCCATATCAGAGCGATGCATGAAATCCTGCGACCCAACACCGAACACCGAAGACCTAGCCCGTTCCCGTATTTATTGCTGCTTCCAGCCCCGGCAACCTCTTTCCACTTTTCGCATCCAAGTAAATGGCAGAACTGCAGCGTCTTCCCCTTCGGCCTCGCTGAGCGGAGAGGGGTTGGAGGGGAAGGCCGCCGCGGTCGCCAGTTCGTGAGACGCCGACTCCGTCACTCCGTCTCTCCGCCTGTTTTGTCTTGTCTTCACCGCGCGGGAGACGCCGCCGGTTGCGCCTCTGCGACATTCTCGTTACGATTCGATAAACTGGACATCATGAAACTGGCGTCGCGCGGTATTGCGTTTTCCTTCTCGCTCCTGGCCCTTACCCTTACGAGTTTGCCCGCCCGCGCCCAGGAAGGCCCGCTGGAAAATACTCCGCCGCAGGGCACTACCGTCGAAGAGATCATTCAAAAATTCGCCGCCAAGGAAAAAGAATTCAAAGCGGCGCGCGACCAGTACACCTACCGCCAGGACATTAAGGTCATGACGCTCGACGGCGACACCCCGACCGGCGAGTTCCATGAAGTGTTCGATGTGCTCTACGACGACAAAGGGCGGCGCATCGAAAACGTTGTGTTCGCGCCGCAATCCACGCTGGAGCAAGGCGGGCTCTCGCTCGACGAAGGCGACATCCAGGACTTTCGCAACCGCCTGCCTTTTGTCCTGACCAGCGACGAAATTCCCGAGTACAACATTCTCTACGTCGGCCAGCAGCAGGAAGACGAGCTGCGTTGTTATGTATTTGACATTGCCCCCAAGCAAATCGTAGGCAAGAAGCGATACTTTCAGGGACGCATCTGGGTCGACAGCCACGACTTGCAGATCGTAAAAACATACGGCCAGGCGGTGCCGGAAATTCGCGACACCAAGAAAAAGGGTAACAAGGAAGAACATCTCTATCCCAAGTTCACCACCTGGCGGCAGCAGATCGACGGCCAGTACTGGTTCCCCACCTACACCCGCGCCGACGACACGCTGCATTTCAACCTGAACGACATTCACATCCGCGAAATATTGAAGTATGAAGACTACAAGCGTTTCGGCACCAACGTGAAGATCCTGTACGAAGGCAAGGAAGTGCCGAAGGCCGACCAGAAGCAGCAGCCCCCCGACCAGAAAAAACCCGACGACAAAGACCCGAACTCGCCAAAATAGTTTATTGTTTTGTGATGGCGACGATCCAGCCACCTGTCCCGGTCGCAGCGGTTCCCGCGCGGAACACGCGTGCTGCGGCCACGGTTGAACTCAACAACGTCCGCAAGGCCTACGGTGACTTTGTCGCCGTCGACAACATTACCCTCAGCATCAGGCCCGGCAGAATCTATGGCCTGCTCGGTCCCAACGGAGCGGGCAAGACCAGCACGCTGCGCATGATCATCGGCATCATCGTGCCGGACACCGGACAAATCACCGTTCTTGGCGAGCCGCTCACGCTGGAGCACAAGGATCGCTTTGGCTATCTCCCCGAAGAGCGCGGACTGTACAAGAAAATGAAAGTGCTCGAGCATCTGCTATTTTTCGGTCAGCTCAAGGGACTCAGCGGCGCAGAGGCTCTGAAGCGCGCGCGCAACTGGTGCGAGCGTTTCGAGTTGAGCGCGTGGACCGGAAAGAAAGTCGAAGAACTTTCCAAGGGAATGCAGCAGAAGGTGCAGTTTATTGGGGCGGTTCTGCACGACCCGGAATTGATTGTCATGGATGAACCTTTTTCCGGGCTCGACCCCGCGAGCACGGTCGTGTTGAAAGACGTTTTGCTCGAGATGGCGAAAAACGGCAAGACCATCCTGCTATCGACTCATGGTATGGACCAGGCCGAGCGTCTGTGTCACTCGATCTGCCTGATCAATCACGGGCGCGCCGTTCTGGAAGGCGACCTGGCCCAGATCAAGGCCGGCTACGGCAACTGCAACGTGCAGATCAAGTACGACGGCGATGCGCGGTTTCTGCAGGAATCGCAGCTGGTGCAGTCGTTCAACGATTACGGCAATTATGTGGAAGTGCGGCTCGCACCCGGCGCCGACGCACAGGAGTTACTGAAGCTGGCGTCCGCGGGCGCGCGGCTGAGCAAGTTTGAAGTGATGGAACCGTCGTTGGAGCAGATCTTCATTGAAGCCGTGAGTAAACCGGCTGTCAGTCAGAATGCCAATCAGAATGTGAGTCAGAATGCGTAACCTCTGGATCATCATCAAGCGCGAATATCTGGAACGCGTGCGGACGCGTTCGTTCCTGATTCTCACTCTGCTGGTGCCCGGCATCATGACCGTGGTAATGATTCTGCCGGCGAAGCTCGCCACCATGGGAAATAAAGCGCAGCACATTGTAGTCGTGACATCGACGCCGCAGTTCGGCGAGGCAGTCCGCCAGCGCTTCCTGTCCGCGATGACCGTCGCGGACGATGACCAAGAGTCCAACCCCGAAACAACTTCCTCCAAGCCGAAACCGGAGGAGGAATACATCATCGATGTGGATGCCAATGCCACCGAGGCGGAACGTACTTCTTTGCGGGAAAGGGTCAACTCCCAGGCGATCGACGGCTACATTTGGCTGAGCGATGACGCCATCGCATCCGGGAAGGTGATCTGGGTTAGCCGCCACATGACGTATTTCTCGGAGAGGTCGCGCCTCGGCGAAACTCTGAGCCAGATTATTCAACATGAACGGCTGTCCAAGAATGGTTTATCCAGCGATCAGGCGGACAACGTACTCAAACCCATCAAAGTCGAAGCGGTCCGCATGGAACACGGTCAGGAGGCAAAGGGCAGCGGTGGAGGAAAGTTCCTGGAAGTCGTCATCATGGTCATGCTGCTCTACATGGCCGTGCTGCTGTACGGCATTTCGGTGATGCGTTCCGTGCTGGAAGAAAAAACCTCGCGCATTCTGGAAGTGCTGCTCTCTTCGGCGACCTCGACGCAATTGATGGCCGGGAAACTTCTCGGTGTGGGCGCGGTTGGACTCACACAAATTCTGGTGTGGGTGGTAATTGCGGGCGTCTTCGCTTTACCCGCGATGGCGATGCTGCCCTCGCTCAGCGAACTGCAGATTCCGCCGGTCGCACTGATCGGTTTTGCCGCATTCTTTCTTTTCGGCTACCTGTTGTACAGCGCGATGTACGCGACCATCGGCGCGATCACCACGACGGAACAGGAAGGTCAGCAACTCCAGTTCATTGTCGTGATTCCGCTGGTCCTCTCGGTCTTCATGCTGGCTCCCGCGTTGCGCAACCCCAGCGCCCCCGCGATCGTGTGGCTTTCGATGATTCCATTCTTCTCGCCGATTTTGATGTATGCGCGAATCGTGATTCAGACCCCGCCCTTGTGGCAGATCGCTCTATCGGTGGTCTTGTTGATCGCGACCATCGCGGGGATCTTGGTGCTGTGCGCCAGGATTTACCGCATCGGCGTACTCATCTACGGGAAACGGCCGAACCTGCCGGAAATTTTGAAGTGGCTGAAGTACGCCAAGGCGTGAGGGCCAACGGACCACCTCGGCTCCAGTGAAGCTCAATTCGTAGGTGGCGCGACGTTGTTCTGTTCTTCCGCGGAGCTCGTGGGCCCCGCTGCGCCGACCAACGGAATTACTTTCCCGTGCCCGCGATCGAAGGAAAGAAACTTCCCATCGTGGACGCAGGCGACGTTGGCGAGTTGCCGATCATCGGTCATCTGGAACCGCCCAATGACCGTTCCGTCCTCTGGGTCAAGCTCGTAGAGAAGTCCCGGGCTCGCCCCGCTTAGGCGCGCATAGAGCTTGCGGTCGCTGGGAATGACCGTGTCGATCAGAGCGCCTTCAGGAAGTTTGGGGTTGATCGACCTAAGCCTCCCGCCCGCACTTACCTCGAGCAGGGGAAACTTAGTCTTATTCCGAACAACGAGGACAGAGTCGCCTCGTCCCAGAAGCTGCACCGGCGCAACTATTTCCTGGCCGTTCGGCAATGTGCTGAAGGCCGTGGCCGGCACTTCTCCATCAGGTATGTCAATGATTTTTGTGAGCCTGCCGTCCTCACTAAGCAATGCGAGTCTTGGGGAGCGCCGTGACTTATCGTATCCATAGGCTAGGAAATCACCCGAGGAAAGGACGGCCAATTTCGTGATCGGGAAGGCGTCGTCAAGCTGCACCGTACCCTTAAACCTACCATCTCGGTCAAAGGCCACGGCGTAGAGATGGCGTTCAGCGGTATTTTTGATCGAGAGTCCCTCAGCGCGGTCCGTGGCGATCAGGCCCTGCGACGCCTGCCCATTTTCTGGCACCGCCTTCACCAGGAAGATGACTTTCGTCGTGGCGCCGAAATATCCCATTTCCCGGATATCGGAGAGTCCGGCGGCCTTGCTCAGAGGAAAAGTTCGAACCTCACGAGAAAGCGAAAGCGAGCTCAATTCGAGGCTGGGCTCAAAGGGGGCGGCTGGCTCTGGGCGCCTCGGCTGACTGAAGAAGACCGTGCCGTCCGCAGCGCACTGGTACGGCAAAACAATAGCCGGCGCGTCAAAGCCGGGAATTTCTTCCCGACGCTCGAAGGCAAGGCTGTAAATCGGCGGGGACAACTGAGAACCGGACGCCGAATCGTTGAGGGACTGTCCCGGCGCTAGGACGGGCAGACACACAGCAAGAAACACAACGGACCAGCGTCCAGCTTTTTTCATAGGTCACCTTAAGATGTGGTCATCGACCAGCGCCAGGCCTCGTCTGGCTGTACGTCCGGGCGTCGGGCTATAGAGAACGTAGCGCCCCCTGCAGTCCGCCACCAAAACCTCGGCGACTTGCGCGAGCTCGGCCAATTGGCGCCTTACATTGGGACTTCGAAGCGCCAGCGGTTCACAGTTTCCAGAGCCGAACGAGGAGGTGATAAGCTGCCCGCAGCACTCCACTGCGTAGGTTGACACTACGACCCCATCCTGGCTCTCGTTCGGGTAGTTTATAGGGACCACGTCTTCGCAATCATCAGGCCCGTAGCAATGTATCTCGGTGGTGTTGAAGCCATCCGCGCACTGTCCACTGCAAGGGACGCTGCATGCGCCCACCAGCAATACCGCAAGGCTGCTAGCTAATCCTCTTACCATCTGTGCCCTCCGTGGATGTATCTACGCTTATTTCGGGGACCCTGACGGAGCATCGTCAAAACAGACCAGCCGAGAACAGAACAATCCAGGCATATCAATGGGTGTGAAATTCTAGGGCATGCGATTCCGTTCCGTTTCCGTAAATTCGGCACGGATTGGCGATGAAATCTAAGCATCTCAGCCCCGAAAACAAGCGATCGTGTCCGGTCCGTCGGGATGATTCCCTTGCCGGCTCTCGATGAACGAAGTACGGTTAACGGGTTTAGGCTCGTCTTGTCCGGCGAAAGACGCTGTCCCACACAAGACCAGCAGTGGAATCAGAGTGAAGAGGTAGGTTTTCAAGGCTTGCCTCCTATAGTTAGCTGAGGGCCCTGTCCGCAAAAACGCTAGTAGAACAGATACTTGCGCCACTTGTCGTCGCTCCGTCCCATCAGGCGCATGATGTGGCGGCTGGTGTGGAGGTTAAACGCGCGGGGCTCGCGCATCAGCTTCATGCCGGATTCGATGGGCGTCTGGTTGCCCTTGCGGCGGTTGCAGGAGTGGCAGCAGGCGACCAGGTTCTCCCAGGTGGACGAGCCTCCGCGGGAGCGCGGGATGACGTGGTCCAGCGTCAGTTCGCTCGACGGCAGCACCGTGCCGCAGTACTGGCAGGTGTTGCGATCGCGCAGCAGGATGTTCTTGCGCGAGAGGGCGCGGCTCTGGTGCGGGATGCGGCGGTACTCGAGCAGCCGGATCACCGAGGGCAACCGCATGGCCACGCGGGCCGAGTGCAGGAAGTGTCCGTTCTCTTCTTCGGTCATGGCCACGCCCTTGAGCACCAGCACCAGCGCGCGGCGCGCAGCGCAAACGTTGATGGGCTCGTAGGACGCGTTCAACACGAGCACGGGCGCGAGCAGCGCATGGCCGTCACCAGCGCGGTGCGCTGCCGCCGCTGGCGTGAACAAGCCGGCGGCAAGCCGGGATGTTGGTCCTGCATCGTGTTCCATCCTCGGTGACATAATCGTTCGCTCTCGAGCCCTCACGGGCTAAAGCCCAAATCCTACTTGCCTCGCAACGGCACGACTGAAGTCGTGCCCTTCCCAAAACCCCGACTGGCCTAAAGCCACGATTACCCTAGCTCGCCACGTCCTTCGCCGCCAGAGCTTCGCGTTCCACCTCGCTGGCCGCAACCTCATCCATGCCAAGCTCAGCGTACTTAGATGCCAGCTTTAGCGTACGCGCTACTGTGGCGACCCATACGCGCGCGGCTCCGGCGCGCCGCAACACGCGGGCGCATTCCGATGCCGTAGTTCCGGTGGTGTAAACATCATCCACAAGAAGCACTTCGCGGCCAGTGACTTCCGTGGCACGGGCCACGGCGAACGCTCCGCGCAGGTTCTCGCGGCGCTGGTGGCTGGTCAGCCCAATCTGCGAATGCGTGTCCCGCGTGCGCAGAAGAATGTCGGTGCGAAGCTGCAGCCGCTCGCCGGCTGGATGAAGTTTCAAGGCAGCTCGCGCAATCAGTTCCGCCTGGTTGAAGCTGCGCTGTCGCCGCCGGGTCTTGAACAGAGGCACGGGAATCACGAAGACCGAGGCCTGCTCAAAAGAAGGATCAAGCGCCGCAATCGCTTCCGCCAGCATGCGCCCCAAAACTGCGGCGGCCGGACGCACTCCGTTGTACTTCAGCAAGTGAACCAGTTCGCGCAGTCCGCCGTCATAGCTGCCATACGCCACGGCACGCTCAAAGGGGCGCTCCACGCGGCGGCAGACGGGACATCGCCGCAGACCATCGGGGTCTTCTACCGCGAAGGAGGACAGCACGCGCTCCCCGCAAACGTCACACACTTTGCCGCGGATGGTGTGGATCTGATCCAGGCATTCCGGGCACACCGGCAGCCGGGAAATATTCAGCAGCGGCGCCGCACAAATGCGGCAGTCGGAGGGAAACAGAACAGAGAAGAGACTCTCGCCGACCCGGCGAACCCAAGCCTGACTGGCCCAGGCGCGCTCAAAACCGGCAGTCTGATGAGCAGACGAAGCCTTTGGCGGAACAATACTCGGCCCTACTACTGCGACACTGGCCTGACTGGCCCGGATTCGGTCCTCACTACTGCTGAAGACGGCCTCCTCATACTCGCGCGGAGCGGCATGGCGCCCACACGGCCAACTTTGCTGGCTCCCCCGCAGTATAACGGCGATACCCGCCGCTAGGCAACGTTGCGGTTGGACGTAGCCGGCGGTTTCCCCGGCAGTATCCGGGGCGGCGTGTCCGATAGCCGGTCGCGCACCGGGGTGAAAATCAGCCGGTAATCCCGGCGGAAGCATTCCCCGCAGCGCACCGGCTGCAACAGGAACAGCGGCAGGATCAGACGTTCGGACCACGTACGGCGCCGCGAGCGGAAGCCGGTTTCGCTACCGCAATCCCGGCAGCGGTACGGAGGGATCAAGGGACGATCGGGGGAGTCGCTCATACTCTGCACCTCTGAATAACAAACTACGAAGGGGCGGACGACAGATTGGAACCATTTTACACCTTTTCGGCAGGCGTCGGGCGGCAGGCGTCGGGCGTCCGCGGAGAGGACCGAGTCCACCTGAGCCATAGACGGCGGCAGAGAGAAGCAGAGAGGGGCCGTCCGGCTCCTTGACTGCGATACCAAGGGCTTTTGTTTGAAGGATGCTTCGCTGGATCTCGGCTTGGTTCTGGGCATCAGCCGCGTTCTTACACTTCCGGGTACGCTGCTGCTTCCCCTCATACCACTTGATGATGTAGTCGGAATCGGGGTGGTGCTCGGTGTGCCCGTTGACGTGGCACCAGTCCGGTTTGAGCTTGTTGTTCCGGCCTGTGACGGGCCTGTAGTACGACCAGACGCCGTTCACTTTTGCGGATTGATAGATCGCGACCCGGCGGTTCGCCATAAGGCGAACCATACCTTAAAACCATACAGTCGTAGTACAACCGCCCGTAACACTATGGAAACTAAGGTTATGGCGGAGAGAGTGGG